>JAUSBJ010000022.1 GCA_030652035.1 Sulfurimicrobium sp. | reverse complement strand
GGCACGCTGGCGACGCACCAGATCGTCGGCATGGGCGAAGCCTTCCGCATCGCCAAGGAAGAGATGGCGGCGGAAAACGAGCGTGCCCGCATGCTGCGGGACCGTCTTTACAGCGGCCTGAAGGAAATCGAGGAAGTGTACGTCAACGGAGACATGGACAACCGCGTGCCGCACAATCTCAACATCAGCTTCAGTTTCGTCGAGGGCGAATCGCTTATCATGGCGATCAAGGATCTCGCAGTGTCGAGCGGCTCTGCCTGCACTTCCGCCAGCCTGGAACCTTCCTACGTGCTGAAGTCCCTGGGACACAGCGACGAACTGGCGCACAGTTCGATCCGTTTTTCCATCGGGCGTTTCACCACCGAGGAAGAAATCGACTACGCGATTCAGCTGCTCAAGAACAAGATCGGCAAGCTGCGCGAACTGTCTCCGCTGTGGGAAATGTTCAAGGATGGCATCGATCTGAATACCGTGCAGTGGGCGGCACATTGATTAACTAGTAGGTCGTGAGGGGGACAAGCTATTTTGCTACCCTCTCATCTTTAATCGGAGATTTATCATGGCATACAGCGAAAAGGTTCTGGATCATTACGAAAATCCGCGCAACGTCGGCTCGTTCGGCAAGGACGAAGATGGCGTGGCGACCGGCATGGTGGGCGCGCCGGCGTGCGGCGACGTGATGAAGCTGCAGATCCGTGTCAACAAGGACGGCGTGATCGAAGATGCCAAATTCAAGACTTATGGCTGCGGTTCTGCCATCGCTTCGAGCTCCCTGGTAACCGAATGGGTCAAGGGCAAGACGCTGGACCAGGCGCTGGATATCAAGAACACCCAGATCGCCGAGGAACTGGCCCTGCCGCCGGTGAAGATTCACTGCTCGATCCTGGCGGAAGACGCGATCAAGGCTGCCGTGGCCGACTACAAGGCCAAGCATGGCGAAAACGTGGTGGCCGATGCCTGCAAGGGAGCGTGCTGATCATGGCGATTACAATGACCGAACAGGCTGCGAAACACGTCAGCAATTTCATTGCCAAACGCGGCAAAGGCGTGGGCCTGCGCCTGGGTGTGCGCACTTCGGGCTGCTCGGGCATGGCCTATACGCTGGAATTCGCGGACGAAATCGGCGCAGATGACATGCAGTTCGAAAGCCACGGCGTGAAAGTGCTGATCGATGCCAAGAGCCTGCCCTATCTTGACGGCACCGAGCTGGACTACACCCGCGAAGGGCTGAACGAGGGCTTCAGGTTCAACAACCCCAACGTCAAGAACGCTTGCGGTTGCGGCGAGAGCTTTAATGTATAGCGGTCAGCGGTTAGCCAAGGCAGTTCGGCTGTTTCAAGCTGATTGCTGAAAGCTGAGTTCTATCTATGCACTTCGATTTTAGTAAAAACCACTTCGAACTGTTCGGCCTGGCGCCGGTTTTTCACATCGATATGGAGCGCCTGGACCAGGCTTACCGCGAAATCCAGACGCTGGTGCATCCTGATAAATTCGCCCATCAGGGCGATCAGGAGAAACGCCTGTCGATGCAGTGGGCGACACACGCCAACGAAGCCTACCAGACGCTGAAAAAGCCGCTTGCGCGCGCGCGCTACCTGCTGCACCTGCATGGCGTGGATACGCAGGAGGAAAGCAATACCGCCATGCCGGCGGAGTTTCTCATGGCTCAGATGGAGTGGCGCGAGGCCATCATGGAAGCGAAAGAGGCGCAGGATGTCGCCGATATGGAAAATTTGCACAACCGCCTGCGCGCTGAAATGCGCGGGCAGCACCAGGAACTGGGACGCCTGCTGGACGAGCAGGCGGACTACCAGGGCGCGTCCGGCCTGGTGCGCAAGCTGAAATTCATGGAAAAGCTGGGCGAGGAAATCGATGCCGCCCTGGAGTTGATGGAAGCCTAACCCCTCCCAGCCTCCCCTTGTCAGGGGAGGAGTGTCTGGCCTCCCCCCTGACAAGGGGGGATTTGGGGGGGTTAGTTTGTGGTTTGAAAAAGGATTTTCATGGCATTACTGCAAATCGCCGAACCCGGCATGAGCGCCGCGCCCCACCAGCATCGGCTGGCGGTGGGTATCGACCTGGGTACCACCAATTCGCTGGTGGCCACGGTGCGGAGTTCGCTTGCCGTGGTGCTGAACGATGAAAATGGCCGTTCCCTGCTACCCTCGGTAGTGCGCTACCGTGCCGATGGCGTGGATGTCGGCTGTCACGCCCTGCAGATGCAGGCAATGGACCCGCAAAACACCATTGTTTCGGTGAAGCGCTTCATGGGGCGCGGTCTGTCGGATATCGCCGATGCGGCGCATATGCCCTACCGCTTCGTGGATGAACCGGGAATGGTGCAGATCAGCACGGTAGCGGGGGTTAAAAGCCCGGTGGAAGTTTCGGCGGATATTCTCAAGGTGTTGCGCCTGCGCGCGGAAAAATCCCTCGGCGGCGAACTCGTGGGCGCTGTGATCACCGTACCGGCCTATTTTGACGATGCGCAGCGCCAGGCCACCAAGGATGCCGCCCGGCTGGCGGGCATCAACGTGCTGCGCCTGCTCAACGAACCCACCGCAGCCGCCGTGGCCTATGGTCTCGATAACGGCTCGGAGGGGGTGTACGCGGTGTTCGATCTGGGCGGCGGCACTTTCGATATTTCCATTCTCAAGCTTTCACGCGGCGTATTCGAGGTGCTGGCGACCAACGGGGATTCCGCGCTGGGCGGGGATGATTTCGATCATCGTATCTATTGCTGGATACTCGAAAAGGCAGGCCTGTCCGGACTGAGTCATCAGGATGCCCGTCTGCTGCAGACCCATGCCCGCGCAGCCAAGGAAACGCTCACCGAACACGAGGAAGCTACGATTACCGCCGTGCTTTCCACGGGTGAAATGGTGGATCTGACCTTGAGCACGGAAGTGTTTGCCAATATTACCCAAAGCCTGGTCAGCAAGACCCTGGCGCCAACGCGCAAGGCCCTGCGTGATGCCGGATTGACGGTCGAAGACGTCAAGGGCGTGGTCATGGTCGGCGGTTCCACCCGCATGCCCATCATCCAGCGTGCGGTGGGGACGTTTTTTTCCCAGGAACCGCTCAACAATCTCGACCCGGACAAGGTGGTGGCGTTGGGTGCTGCGATCCAGGCCAATGTGCTGGCCGGCAATCGCAGCGAGGATGACTGGTTGCTGCTCGACGTGATTCCGCTCTCGCTGGGGCTGGAAACCATGGGCGGTCTGGTGGAGAAGGTCGTTACGCGCAATTCCACCATCCCTGTGGCGCGTGCGCAGGAATTCACAACCTACAAGGATGGCCAAACTGCCATGAGCATCCACGTAGTTCAGGGCGAGCGCGAGTTGGTGAGCGATTGTCGATCCCTGGCCAAATTCGAGTTGCGCGGCATTCCACCCATGGTGGCGGGCGCTGCGCGTATTCGCGTCACTTTTCAGGTGGATGCCGACGGCTTGCTCTCGGTTACCGCGCGCGAGCAGAGTACCGGGGTGGAATCCTCGGTGACGGTCAAGCCCTCGTATGGTTTGAGCGACGAACAGATCACCCAGATGCTGCAAGCCTCGCATGAGCACGCCAAGGACGACATGCTGGCGCGCGCGCTGCAGGAAGCGCGGGTGGAAGGCGGCCGTCTGATCGAGGCGGTGGAGGCCGCATTGCATGAGGATGGGCATTTGCTCAAGGAAGGCGAGGGCGACAGAATCTCTGCCATGGTGGCACAATTGCGCGTGGCTATTGCCGGCGAGGACCACCGTTTGGTGACCCAGGCCCAGGAAAAGCTCAACCACGCCACCGAATCCTTCGCCGCGCGGCGTATGGACGCCAGCGTCAACAAGGCGCTGACCGGCCACAAGCTGGAAGAACTGGAAAATTGATTTATAGCTTACAGCTTACAGCTATCAGCTTGCAGGATATTGCGCTGACTGCTAACAACCGAGATTAAAACATGCCCCAACTGATAGTACTGCCCCACGTTGAACTGTGCCCCGAGGGCGCGGTGATTGAAGCCAAAGCCGGCGTGTCCATCTGCGACACGCTGCTTGAAAACGGCATCGAAATCGAGCATGCCTGCGAGAAGTCCTGCGCCTGCACCACCTGCCACGTGATTGTGCGCGAGGGGTTGGAGTCCCTCAACGAAGCAGAGGAACTGGAAGAGGACATGCTCGACAAGGCCTGGGGCCTTGAACCCAATTCACGCCTCTCCTGCCAGACCATCGTGGATGCCCAGGATCTGGTGATCGAGATACCCAAGTACACCATCAACATGGTCAAGGAAGGGCACCACTAAGAGCCTCTTTCAGCGGGTTTCATACCCCGCGCGATAACCATTTGGGGTTCAGTGCTAGGAGCAAGACGCGCCGCAGTGCATTCACTGCAAGCGGCTTGCGACACCGCAATGAGCCCCAAATGGTTATCGCCCTCCGGGTTGTGGCCAGAAAGTGTGTCTGCGTTGTTGCGAGGCTTGCCAATGGAACGACCATTGGCCGCGCCCCGCGCCTAGCAGCCATCACTTTCTGGCCACAACGCGGGGTATGAAACCCACTGAAAGAGGCTCTAAAATGCTTTGGACCGATGTGCACCAGATCGCCGAGGCGCTGTATGACAGCCAGCCCGACACCGACCCCCAGTACGTGCGCTTCACCGACCTGCACAAGTGGGTGACGGAGCTGGAAGGTTTCAGCGACGATCCGAACCGCTCCAACGAGAAAATTCTCGAAGCCATCCAGATGGCGTGGATGGACGAAGCCAGTTGAAATAACTATGATTGCGCGCATCAAGGCCAAATCGCCGAGGCGCCATGTTCGATCACCAAGATGCTCTGGATGCACTCAACCGGAATATTCCCATTTCCGAGAAATTGAGCTTTCTGCACACTTTCCTGCGCAATAAATTCGACTTCATCGACCGGATTGCAATCGCCTTGCATGAGGAGAAGTCGGATACGCTGAAAACCTTCATTTACAGCAACACCAACAACGAGCCGACCCTGGTGCGCTATGAAAGCAGTCTCAGCGGCGCCCCATCCCTGCTTGAAATTCTCAAAAAAGGACGGCCCAGGGTGGTCAACGACCTGGATATTTTCAATGCCGGATCAAGTCTCCATACCCAGCGTATCCAGGTCAGCGGCTTTGGCTCAAGCTACACCATGCCGATGTACTCGAGCGGCAGTTTTTTCGGATTCATTTTTTTTAACTCCTACCGCAAGGACGTTTTTACCGAACCGGCGCTCCACTACCTGGATCTCTTCGGCCATCTGCTTTCGCTTACCGTGATCAGCGAAATTGCCAATATTCAAACCTTGCTGGCTTCTGTCAAAACGGCAAATGATATCGTTCATCACCGGGATTTCGAGACCGGCGTCCACCTTGACCGCATGGCCAATTATTCGCGCCTGATCGCGAATCATGTGGCGGATAAATATCAGCTCAACGACGAGTTGATCGAGCATATTTTCCTGTTTTCTCCGCTGCACGATATCGGCAAAATCAGCGTGGCGGACAGCATCCTGCTCAAGCCGGGAAAACTGGACCCGGAACAGTACGAGGCGATGAAAAAGCACACCACCAAGGGGCGCGAAATTATCGACGATATTCTGAACAACTTCGGTTTGGGGAATATGGCGCATGTGGATATCCTGCGCAATATCGCGCAATCTCACCACGAGGCGGTCAATGGCAGTGGTTATCCCGATGGGCTGAAAGAGCATGAAATTCCGATTGAAGCCCGCATTGTCGCGGTGGCTGACGTGTTTGACGCCCTCACCAGCCGTCGTCCCTACAAGGAGCCCTGGAGCAATCAGGATGCGTTCGATTATCTGCTGGAAATGGCGGGAACGACCTTCGATCGGGATTGCGTCGATGCGCTAATTGAGCAGTCTGAAGCAATTGAGCGTATTCAGGAATATTTCAGGGAAAACGCCCGTGTCTGAATAAGTCAATCAAGTCTCCATCCATGTATGGATAATCCGGGTTGAAGGCGCCTTTTTGCCGGCTTCGTGCCATGTTAAACTGCCCTCTCAAAGAGGGTTGAAATGGCTGAAGACAGCGATCTGGAACGTACTGAACCTGCGACGCCGCGGCGAATAGAGCAGGCAAGGGAAAAGGGGCAGGTAGCGCATTCGCGCGAATTGACCACGGTCGCCCTTCTGCTCGCTGCGGGCGGCGGCTTGATCGCCATGGGCGACAGTCTGATGGAACATCTGCGCGCTCTGATGCGCAACAGTTTAACGCTGGATCGGAATGTGATTTTCAACCCCGATCAGATGCTCCTGCAGTTGCATCTGCATTCTCTGGATATCCTGCTGGCTATTTTGCCTTTTCTGGGTCTAATGATGGTTGTCACAGTGGCTTCTTCCGTGGTGATTTCCGGTTGGCTGCTATCGGCGCAAGCTCTGGAGCCGAATTTTTCCCGTCTCAATCCCCTGAAAGGACTTACCCGCATTGTTTCATGGTCAGGTCTGGTCGAAATGCTCAAAGCGGTGGCCAAGTCTGCGCTGATTGGCGGCATTGCCTTGTGGGTGGTGTGGGAGGATGTGGATGGCGTTGTATCACTAGTGTCAGAACCACTTGAAGTTGGCCTTCCCCACCTTGCCCGCATGGTGGGGTTTACTTTTATGGCAGTGTCGGGATCCATGCTGCTGATTGTCGCCATCGATATCCCTTTCCAGCTGTGGAATCACAGCCGCCAGCTCAAAATGAGCAAGGAAGAGGTGCGGCAGGAAAACAAGGAAACCGAGGGCGACCCACAGGTCAAGGCGCGCATTCGTCAGCTCCAGCGTGAAGCGGCGCGGCGCCGCATGATGACGGAGGTGCCCAAGGCCGACGTGATCGTCACCAACCCAACCCACTACGCTGTAGCCTTGAGCTATCAGGAAGGCAAGATGGGCGCGCCGCAGGTGGTGGCCAAGGGCGCAGCGCTGCTGGCGCAACGCATCCGCGAGTTGGGCGAAGAAAACCGGGTGCCGATTCTGGAGTCGCCGCCGCTGGCCCGCGCGCTCTACCGGCATGCAGAACTGGGGCAGGAAATCCCGGCCAAGCTGTATACTGCGGTGGCGGAAGTGCTGGCTTACGTGTACCAGTTGCGCCGCTATCGAACATATGGCGGTACGCAACCGGAGGCGCCGAGTGAGCTACCGGTGCCGCCGGAACTGGATTTTGTAAGGGAAGCAGTTTGATTCAATCAGAGGTGCCTAAATGAATGCACGGGTGGATGCCTCGCCCCTGCTCAACCGCCGTGGCATGAAAGGCCTGGTGGGGCCGGTTCTTATCATCCTGATTCTGGCGATGATGGTCCTGCCGTTGCCTCCGTTCCTGCTCGATCTGCTGTTTACTTTCAATATTGCCATCGCGATGATCGTGATGCTGGTCAGCCTGTATACCCAGAAACCGCTGGAGTTCGCGGTGTTTCCTACCGTGCTGCTGGTGACCACCTTGCTGCGTCTTTCCCTCAACGTGGCTTCAACCCGCGTGGTACTGATGGAAGGGCATACCGGACCGGATGCCGCGGGCAAGGTGATCGAGGCTTTCGGGCACTTCCTGGTGGGCGGCAATTACACCGTGGGTATCATCGTGTTCATTATCCTGGTGATCATCAATTTCGTGGTGATTACCAAGGGCGCAGGAAGAATTGCAGAGGTCAGCGCGCGTTTCACTCTGGACGCGATGCCCGGCAAGCAGATGGCCATCGATGCCGACCTGAATGCCGGCCTGATCGGCGAGGAAGAGGCTCGCAAGCGGCGTACCGAGATTTCCCAGGAAGCGGATTTTTTCGGCTCCATGGATGGTGCCAGCAAGTTCGTTCGTGGCGATGCCGTGGCAGGCATCCTGATCCTGTTCGTCAACATCATCGGTGGCTTTCTGGTTGGCATTTTTCAGCACAATCTCGATTTTGCCACCGCAGCCAATAACTACACCCTGCTCGCCATTGGCGATGGTCTGGTGGCGCAGATTCCGGCCCTGATCATTTCCACCGCGGCCGGCATGGTGGTAAGCCGTGTGGCTACGGATGAAGATGTGGGGCAGCAGTTGATTGGCCAGCTATTCAACCGGCCTTCGGCGTTGTATGTTACCGCTTCCATTCTGGGCTTGATGGGGGTGATTCCAGGTATGCCCCATATCGCATTTTTTACTCTGGCTGGTGTTCTGGCGGGTGCCGCCTATTATCTGGAGCAAAAAGCCAATGCGCCTGAACAGTCGTCGGCGCTGCAGCCAGAAGTCGTGCAACAACCGGAAATGCAGGAGGTGGGTTGGAACGACGTGTTGCCGGTGGATGCGCTCGGGCTGGAAGTCGGCTATCGCCTGATTCCTTTGGTGGACCGCGCTCAAGATGGTGAATTGTTGCGCCGGATTCGCGGCATCCGCAAGAAATTCGCACAGGATATGGGTTTCCTGGTGCCCCCGGTGCATATCCGCGATAACCTTGAATTACGTCCCAATGCTTACCGCATCAGCATGAAGGGCGTCGAGATCGGGCTGGGTGAGGTCTATGTCGGAATGTATCTGGCGATCAATCCTGGTCGCGTGCTCGGCACATTGCCGGGAACGCAAACCACGGATCCGGCTTTCGGCCTGCCTGCGATATGGATCGAGGCCAATCTGCGTGATCAGGCTCAGACTTTTGGTTATACGGTGGTGGACTCCAGCACAGTGGCGGCGACCCATCTCTCCAATATCATCCAGACTCATGCGGCCGAACTGCTGGGGCGTGAAGAGACGCAGCAGTTGCTGGACTACCTTGCCAAAGAGTCTCCCAAACTGGTGGAAGATCTGGTACCCAAGCTGTTGCCTCTGGGAGTGGTGCAGAAAGTGCTGCAGAATCTGCTCGATGAAGGCGTGCACATTCGTGACATGCGCACCATTATCGATACCTTGGCCGATCATGCCGCCCGCACCCAGGATGCCGCCAGCCTGACAGCTGCGGTCCGCGTAGCGCTGGGGCGTGCTATCATGCAGCAAATTTACCCGGGAGCCGCAGAGTTGCAGGTGATGACCCTCGAACCCGATCTCGAACAGATCATGATGCATGCTGCCCAGGGCATGGGAGAAGGTTTGGGGTTGGAGCCCGGGCTTGCGGAAAATCTGGTGCAGCAGACGACCCTGGCGGTGCAGCAGCAGGAACAGATGGGCCTGCCCGCGGTTCTGTTGGTGCCTGCCGCATTGCGACCGCTGCTATCCCGCTTCCTGCGTCGCGTGGCGCCCCAGCTCAAAGTGATTTCCCACGCTGAAATTCCGGATTCCAAAAATATTCGCGTTACCGCCGTGCTGGGTGCCAGAGCATGAATGTAAAAAAATTCCGCGCCGCTAATACCCGTGAGGCATTGCGCCAGGTCAGGGACGCCCTGGGCGCGGATGCCATCATTCTTTCCAACCGCTCTGTGGACGGCATGATCGAAATCATGGCCGTGGCCAATATGGATGTGGCTTCACTCGCCACGCCAGCGCTGGCTTCGGCACCGGTGATCAGCCAGCCACGCAAGCCGCAAGCACGAGAGCGTATCCATGAGCCGCATTTCAGCGCGGCCAGCCAGGAGCCGCGCCCGATCAAGAGGGAAGAAATCAGCGTGCTTCAGCGCATCCGACAGGAAGCCATGCTGGACGCGGTTTCCCCCGCCACATCGTTTGACAAACCCCAAGCCGCACCGCCTGCCGCACCTAATGCGATGGATGGCGTGGTGCAGGAGATGATGCATGAAATCCGCTCCCTGCGCGGCATGCTGGAGGGGCAGTTGGCGGGGCTGGCGTGGGGTGAGCTGCAACGCAACGATCCGGTCAAGGTGGAAGTGCTGCGTCATATGCTGGCCGTTGGGTTCAGCCCCGCGCTGTCACGCCAGCTGCTGGGCAAGCTGCCGCCCGGCGGTGATTTTGCGCGTGGCATGAAGTGGGTCAAGGCCGCACTGGTCCATAATTTGCGCGTGGTCAAGGAAGGCGATGACATCATTGACCGTGGCGGAGTGTATGCCCTGGTTGGTCCGACCGGGGTCGGCAAGACCACCACCGTGGCCAAACTCGCTGCGCGTTGCCGGCTCAAGCATGGCGCCAATAAACTGGCGCTGCTGACGACCGACAGCTACCGGATCGGCGCTCACGAGCAGTTGCGGATTTATGGGAAGATTCTTGGTGTGCCGGTGTATGCGGTCAAGGATGAAGCCGATTTGCAGTTTACGCTGGCCGATCTACAGAACAAGCACCTGGTGCTGATCGATACCGTGGGCATGAGCCAGCGTGACCGTCGCCTGGAAGAGCAGGTAGCCCTGCTGACCAGCGGCGGCCGCAGCGTCAAGCGTTTGCTCCTGATCGGCGCAAATGCCCAAGGGAGCACGCTGGAGGATGTGGTGCGTGCCTATAAAGGTTCAGGAATGGATGGCTGCATTCTGACCAAGGTGGATGAGGCCATCAGCTTTGGCGGTGCGCTCGATGTCATTATCCGGCACCAGTTGCCACTGCATTACATCACCAATGGACAGCGCGTGCCGGAAGACCTGCATCTGGCGAATGCATCGTATCTGGTTGACCGGGCATTCCGCCCGCCAGAAACGCATGCTTCATTCAGCCTGGAAGAAGGAGAGTTCCCTCTGGTGATGGCCGGTGCGAGCGACGACAGTGCATCCGGCGCGGGGACCTTGCGTGGCTGATGTCATGCAGGATCAGGCCGAAGGCTTACGCCGGCTGCTGTCCGGTGATTTTGTGCGCATCGTGACGCTCACCAGCGGCAGGCGCGGCGTGGGAAAAACCACCACCTTGATCAATCTGGCTGCGGCACTGGCCAAGCGCGGCAAGCAGGTGATGGTGCTGGATGAGCATCAGGGCGCACATAGTGTGGTTGGCATGCTGGGCCTCACTCCCTATTACGATCTTAGCCATGTCGTGAGGCGCGAACGTAGCCTGGATCAGGTCATGTTGACTGGACCGGAGGGTATTCTGGTGGTTCCCGCAGGCAAGGGCGTGCAGTCTCTGGTCGGGCTGGGTGCGGAGGAACAAGCGTCGCTGGTGCGCGCTTTTGGCCAGCTTTCTCAGCCGATCGATGTGGTACTGGTCGATGCGGTGGCGGGTGTGGCAAGCCATGTTCTGCCGCTGAGTCTGGCGGCGCAGGAACTGGTGTTGGTTGTGGATCCACAGGCGGCTTCGATGACCGATGCCTATGCCCTGATCAAGGTGCTTAACCAGGGTTTTGCAAGGCGCAGTTTTCATATTATTGTGAACCGGGTGGCCAGCCCTGAGGAGGGAGAGGCAGTGTTCAGAAATGTGGCTTCTGTGGCAAGCCGCTTCCTTAAGGTGACGCTGGATTACATGGGATGCGTGCCGCGCGACGATAAATTGCGTCGTGCTACTCAACTTGGGCGTGCTGTCGTGGACGCTTTTCCAGCTACTGTGGCGGCCCAGACATTTCGCGATCTGGCGGAAGAAGTGGATCAGTGGCCGCCTCCAGGTGGAGAGGATGGGCAGTTGGGCGCTTTCATGCAGCGCCTGATCCAGACTAGCCGTGCCGCCGCAGGCGAGCCAGGCTTGCCGGGTCGGCTTTGAGCGGCAATATGTATCAGGCAGACGGTAAGTTGCAGAGCAACGAACAGTACGTGGTGCAGTATGCGCCGCTGGTCAAGCGCATCGCACACCACCTGGCGGCAAAACTGCCGCCCAGTGTGCAGGTGGACGATCTGATCCAGGCTGGACTGATTGGCCTGCTGGATGCGATTAGTCACTACGATCCAACTCAGGGCGCGCAGTTTGAAACTTATGCAAGCCAGCGTATTCGTGGGGCCATGCTGGATGAATTGCGCGAGGCTGACTGGGCGCCGCGTTCAGCACGCAAGAATATGCGCACGATCGAAGCTGCTGTGAGCAAGCTGGAGCAGCGGATGGGACGATCTCCGGGTGAACAGGAACTGGCCAGAGAACTCCAAGTGCCGCTTGAGGAATATCAGCAGATGCTGCTGGATGCGCGCGGGCACCAACTGGTGCATTATGAGGATTTTCAGTCCGAGGGCGAGAGTGATTTCTTCGAGCATCATGTGACTGATGCTAGGCCAGACCCTCTGGCGCAAATCGAGGATGGCGGGTTTCGTGCAGCGTTGATCGAGGCGATCAAGCTTCTGCCGGAGCGTGAAAAATTGATGATGAGCTTGTATTACGAAGAGGAGTTGAACTTGAAGGAAATCGGTGCAGTGCTCGGTGTGACCGAATCCCGCGTCAGTCAGCTCCATAGCCAGGCAGTGGCGCGTCTGCGCAGCCGGCTCAAGGATTGGTTGAACCGCTGATGCGAGGCGGCGTGGATCTGATCAGTATTGCCGGTCTTCTGTTGGCAGTGGCTGCCATCGTAGGCGGACAGATTCTGGAAGGGGGGCATATCGGCTCTCTGATCCAGGTCACGGCATTTTTTATCGTGATTGGCGGTACCATGGGTGCGGTCATGTTGCAAAGTTCGTTGCCTGTATTTCTGAACGGAATGAGACTGCTCAAGTGGGTATTTTTGCCGCCTCAGGCACACCCCGCACGATTGATAGAGGAAGTCCTCGGCTGGAGCCAGATTGCGCGTAAAGGCGGTTTATTGGCGCTGGAGCCGATGATTGACGGCATATCCGACCCCTTCAAGCGCAAAGGCCTGCAGATGCTGGTGGACGGCGCTGAACCGGATAAAATCCGCGAGGCCCTGGAAGTGGAAATCAATACCTATGAGGAACACCAGCGCCAGGCCGCCAAGGTGTGGGAATCGGCCGGGGGATACGCCCCCACCATTGGCATTCTGGGCGCGGTGATGGGACTGATTCATGTCATGGAGAATCTCTCTGATCCCTCCAAACTGGGCGGAGGTATCGCTGTGGCGTTCGTCGCCACCATCTACGGTGTGGGTTCGGCCAATTTGTTTTTCCTGCCCGTCGCCAACAAGCTCAAGGCACTGATCGGCCACCAGGTTACGATGCGTGAAATGTTGATCGAGGGTCTGGGTTCAATCGCCAATGGTGAGAATCCGCGCATAATCGAGACCAAGCTGCAAGGATATATTTTGTAGCTATCAGCTTTCAGCTATCAGCACCCCCGGTTTTGCTGAAAGCTGACGGCTGAATAGCTGAAAGCTTATACCATGGCCCGCAAAAAGAAACCCGAAGAGCACGAAAATCATGAGCGCTGGCTGGTTTCATATGCCGACTTCATTACGCTGCTGTTTGCCTTTTTTGTCGTGATGTACGCCATTTCCTCTCTCAATGAGGGGAAGTATCGTGTTCTCAGCGATTCCCTCGTCGATGCTTTCAAGCGTGCGCCAACCAGTCATGATGCGATCCGGCTGAAGACGGAATCTCCTGCGCTGTCCCCGAGCGGAAAGCCCAATGTAATCATTCAGCGGATTCCTGTCAGAAGTGACCCGGCACAGGAAGCCAGACGCAAGAAACAGGAAGAAAAGATGAAGGGGATCGCCAGCGATATTCTCAAAGTGATGGAGCCGCTGGTGAAGGAAGGCCAGGTGCGTGTCACTCAGAGCCCCCTCGGCGTGTCGATTGAAATCAATGCCAGCGTGCTTTTTGCCCCAGGCCAGGCCGCGCTGGAAAAACAATCCATACAAGTTTTGAGCGCGGTGGCGCAGGTAGTGGCCATGGTGCCCAATGCAGTGCAGATTGAAGGACATACGGATAACCTTCCAATTGCCACTCAGGCGTACCCTTCCAACTGGGAGCTTTCTACCGCTCGTGCCAGCAGCGTAGTGCGGTTATTTATTGAGAATGGGGTCGATGCGGCGCGCCTGACTGCGATTGGTTATGCTGACCAGCGTCCGGTGGAGCCCAATGACACGAATGTAAGCAGGACGCGCAACCGGCGTGTGACCGTCATGATAGAGCCGGACGTCAAAGTGCAGACAACGGTGTTGCAGTGAGGTGCGTCAGAAGCATCAGCTTTCAGTTGGTTGGGCGATGATTTTTCGCTGACCGCTGATCAGGCTTTGTCCAGGCGCCGGCCGCTTGCGGCGCTGCTGATCTGGCCGTCTGGGCCATATAAGCTTGCACCCGGATTGGCTGCGCTCTTGAGTACGGAAAGGGCTTGCTGATTGTGGAGCAGGCGGGTATTAATCAAAATGCCGTTACTACGGTTGACCTGATCAACTTCGCGGACCAGGTTCAGTAATTCTCCCCACAGTTCGCGTGTCGCGGTGTGTGCCTTGATGGCGTCAAAGTAAGCTGCGATGCCGGGGGCGCTATTTTCGCAGCCAACTGAATTCATGTGATGATTACGCTGGGCGTTGAGTTCTGCCAGCTTTTCGACCAGTTCGGATTTGTGGTCGGCAAGCTGCAACAGCTGATCCACGTCGCCTTTTATCAGGGCGCCTTGTTCCTGTTGCAGTAGCTGGTGAAATTCCTTGAAGCCAGCAAGCTCGGCCTTGACCAGTTCAGTGAATACGGTATCTGTGGTCTGGTTCAAGTTAGGCCCTGCGATTCGCCAGTAGATCTTTGACCGAGTTGAGCAGGCCGTCAGCAATTTTTTCCGGGTTTATTTTGAAGAGCCCTTCGGAAATTGCCTGCTTGATGGCTTCCACTTTGGCGCTGTCCACCGGTTGGCTTTCGCCGGTTCCCCCGGCCAGAGCCTGGAGTTGGCTGGATGAGGTCAGTTTTACCTCGGCCGCGTTGCCCGCTTTCGTGCTTTCCGGTGCATTTGCATCCTTGTTGCGCACAAGCTTGCTCTCTCCGTTAGGAGTGGCAACGGTCTTGCTGATTGAGCTTTCTACTTTCACGATATATCCTTTGCGCTGATCTTGATTGTTCAGGGCAATCCTGTCATTGGTTGTAGCGGCATACGTAGAAAAAACTTTAGTCGTACACGGGAAAAATTATGCGTCGCCATAATAGCTTAAAGGCGCATTGCTCTGGAATCCATTCAGAACGGAACTTCCACAATACCGCCCTCGCGTGCAGTTCCCTTGATAATCTGCCCTGACCCGCTGCGCACCGATACGATTTGTCCTTCCGCCGCGTTGGTCAGCGCCTTGCCTTCAGCGTTGACCTGGAAGCCCCGGCCTTGGGCAAGGATTTTAACGCTTTGTCCCTGCTGAATCACATGGGGTGCGCGCAGCATATCAAGCCTTAGCGGATATCCGGCCGCAACGCTGATGGTGGCAATTCTTCCCAGCGCCTGCCTGGGGTCGGTGATGACGCCTGATGCATACTGGGTGATATCGTCGTTTTTCAGCAGAATGTCCGCTTCAGTGATTTTCTGACCGGAGCCAAGGGGGCGGGCAGCGAATACGACTTCACTGGTGATGCTGACGGTGAGCGGAATGTACACGGTCCAGGAAGAAGGTGCGCTGCAGCGGGCGCCGAGATTGCTGTTGCCCCACAGGCGGTTGCCGGTGGGAATGAAATATTCCAGGGTTTTGCATGCAGGAAGGCGCAGGCGCGGATCGAGCGGTGCGGCAGCGACGGTCACTGTGCCGGGCTGTGCTGCACTTTGCTGTTGGGCGAACTGGATAGCGCCATTTCGTACTGCTTCGAGATCCTGCCACTGCGTTCCGGCAAGCGCAGGAAAAGGGATAAGGAGAAACAAAAAAAAAGTGGAGAAACGCGTCGGCATGCTTCGATTGTAACCGAAAAAGTGTGGGTGCTATACTGCCCCAGCAATTACCCCTATGACCTAAACTGAACATGCCTACCTTTACAAATCCTACCGATATCGCCCGTGAAACCCTGAAAGCCCTGGCGACACGGCGGATTGCCCCGACTCCGGAAAATTACCAGGCCATTTATCACGAAATCGCCGGTACAGCACCTCCTGCACGCCAGCCTATTGGTGAACAGACATTGCCGCTGAAGTCAGAAGGTAAGGGTGAAGCGAACTGGGCCGAGTTGATCCGGGAGCTGATCCGGCAGTGGGATCTCAAGCAGAGCGGTGTGACTGCGTCGCGCAAGAAAGAAGGTTTGGGGCGAGTGCTGAGCAACTTTGCCAAAGATCCCGCTTTACTGCATACCAAATTGCAGGCTTTGGTTGGTTCATGGGGAGAAAAGCCCGCTATTCAGGCGGGCGTTCCGGTAGACGGACCCGAGCCTGTTGAGGACGCTCAGGCCAGCCCGGTCGCCGCGACGGTGGAGACAGTCGCAAACGTGGAAATTTCGCTAGCTGATGTTCCCGGTGCATTGCGGGAAATGCTGGCGTTAACGATTCAGACTGGAGTGGCGCCGCGTTTGTCGCAGTTCCCTGAGTTGAGTGATGAGGCGATCTTGCTTGCCAGGCAGGTGCGAGAAGCACGCGACTCGTTGGCGATTCAGGGAGTTGCGAAAAAGCTCAAACAGTTCTGGATCAAACTGGAACTGCGCAACGATTCCGATGCTCAGGTGCTGGATGGGCTGGTGCAGCTGCTCAGGCTCCTGGTCGACAATATCAGCGAATTGCTGCTGGATGATAAATGGCTTGTTGGTCAAATGGCCGTAATCCAGGATATTATTTCCCAGCCTCTGGACAGCCGTGTGCTGTATGACGCGGAACGTAGTTTCAAGGAAGTGATTTTCAAGCAGGGCAATTTGAAGCACAGCCTGATGGAGGCCAGAACCACCATCAAGAACATGATGGCGACGTTTATCGACCGCATGTCTGAAATGTCGGCCAGTACCGGCGAATACCACAACAAGATTGAATCGTATGCCGCGGCGATCAGCAAGACCGAGGACATCAACCAGCTTAACCTGATTCTGGGCGATCTGATGAAAGACACACGGGGAATGCAGCTTGACATGATTCGTTCCCGCGATGAGCTGGCGTTAGCGCACAAACAGGTCAAGGATGCCGAAGAAAAGATACGTCAGCTGGAAATTGAGTTGAACCAGGTCAGCGAACTGGTGCATGAGGATCATCTCACGGGTACGCTCAACCGGCGTGGCATGGAGGATGCATTCGGGCGCGAGCTGTCGCGTGCTGACCGGCTGAAAGCGCCACTTTGCGTTTCGCTGCTGGATATCGATCACTTCAAGCGCCTGAATGATACCTACGGCCACGATGCCGGCGATGAAGCCCTGGTGCATCTGGTGCGAGTCACCAAGGAGGCGCTCCGGCCGACCGATGTCATCGCCCGTTTCGGGGGTGAGGAGTTCGTGATCATCCTGCCGGATACCGGCATGGATGAAGCGGTCAAGGTGATGACACGGGTACAGCGTCATCTCACCAAGAATTTTTTTATGCACGACAATCAGCGCCTGTTGATCACCTTCAGCGCTGGTGTAGCGCTGAGAAATGCAGGAGAAGGCTCTGAATCCATGATCTCCCGTGCTGACAGGGCGCTCTACCAGGCCAAGGAAGCAGGGCGCAACCGAGTGGTGCCGGCCGACTGAGCTTCTTTGCCGCCGCGGCAATATTTGCCGCCTCTGCGCCTGGGTAGGTGGAGTGTGAAGCTGCTCGGCTTTGCCTTCGCTCTGAAACGCGAAGCGTGAAAGGCGGGTGTTTCACCCTTCACAGCGCAGCAGCTTTACCCTTCACATTTCACTCCTCGATTGGCCTGGCACGTTTCGTGCTCATTTCCCTGCGTACCAATTTTTGGGTTTGCAGTGATGATCAGCAGGTTGGACGATGAAATCGGATTCATGAGCAAGGCGCTCAATCTGCGCGCGCATCGTCAGCAATTGCTGGCCGGCAATATCGCCAATGCCGATACGCCGGGCTACAAGGCTGTGGATATCGATTTTCTCCGGGCATTGAATTCGGCCATCGGATCCAGCCAGTCTGTGAGCATGAATATGACAGTGCGTGGCCATTTGCAGCCTATAGGCAGCAATCCCCTTGGTGTGCAAACTCTATATCGCCAGCCAGCCCAGCCCAGCATCGACGGCAATACCGTGGATATGGATGTGGAGCGCACCCGATTCATCGATAACGCCATCCACTATCAGTTTGCTCTTGATCGTGTTGCCGAAGATTTCAAAGAAATGCAGCTTGCCTTGCGAGGTCAGTAATCATGCCCCTGTTTAATCTGTTCACAGCAAAGCGGCCTCACTGCCCCTATTTTACCCTTCTTGACTGGCACGTTCCGTGCTTATTTGTTTGTGTGCCATTTTTTTCGGGTTGGCAGAGATGATCAGCAGGTTAGACGACGATATCAAATTCATGAGCAAGGCACTTAATCTGCATGCTCACCGTCAGCAATTGCTGGCCGGCAATATCGCCAATGCCGATACGCCGGGCTACAAGGCAGTGGATATTGATTTTTCCCGTGCGCTGAAGCTGGCGGTCGGTTCCAGTCAGCCTGTAGGTTTGAATGAGACTGCTCCCGGACATCTGCAACCCAAAGGCAGCAACCCTTTCGGTGCGCAAACCCTTTACCGCCAACCGGCGCAGCCGAGCATTGACGGCAATACTGTGGATATGGATGTGGAGCGCACCCAGTTTATCGATAACGCCATCCGCTACCAGTTCACCCTTGATCGTGTGAGCGGGAAGTTCAAGACCCTTGATCTCGCATTGAAAGGTCAATAATCATGTCCCTGTTCAACCTTTTTGATATATCCGGCTCCGCCATGACGGCGCAGTCGCAGCGTTTGAACGTGGTGGCCAGCAACCTGGCCAATGCCGATAGCGCCACCAGTTCAACCGGGCAGCCCTATCGTGCCAAGCAGGTGGTGTTCAGCGCCACGCCATTAGGGGGTAATAACGGCGCTGCAGCGGGGGTGCGGGTGAGCAAGGTGATTGACGACCCGGCGCCGATGAAGTTGATGTATGACCCCAAACATCCGCTTGCCGACGCCAAGGGCTACGTCGCCATGCCCAATGTTGATGCCGTGGAAGAAATGGTGAATATGATTTCCGCGTCACGCTCCTATCAGAACAACGCAGACGTGATGAATACAGCAAAAACCCTGTTGCTCAAAACGCTGCAAATGGGTCAATAAGGAGATAGAAAATCATGACCACAGTTAATGCGGCTTCGAGTTCGACAGCCACAACAAGCCCCAGCAGAACTGCCGCGCAGGAGTCGGAAGATCGTTTCCTCAAACTGCTGGTGACGCAGATGCAAAATCAGGACCCCCTGAACCCGCTGGATAACGCCGAGGTGACCAGCCAGATGGCGCAATTGTCCACTGTGACCGGCATCAACCAGCTGAATGACGCCGTGAAGGCGATTTCGGAATCGTTTCTTGCCGGGCAGTCTCTTCAGGCGGCGAGTCTGATCGGTCATGGCGTGATGATTCCCGGAAAAAGATTGGAGCTTGCCAATGGTGTCGCCTACGGCGGCGTGGATTTGCCTCAGGCAGTGGACAAGCTGTCGCTCAAGGTCAAGGACGCTTCTGGCGCCGTGGTTTACACCACTAATCTAGGTGCACAGAATGCGGCGGGCACCATCCCGTTCCAGTGGGACGGGATGACCGATAGCGGAGGTGCGGCGCCTGACGGTGCATACACGTTTGAGGTGGCCGCCGAGCAGGGTGGTAAAAAAGTCGATGTTGCCGCTCTGGAAGTGGGCCAGGTCGCCAGTGTGTCACTCGGGCTCCAGGGCGCAACGCTTAATGTGATCGGGCTTGGTCCGGTTGCCATGTCGCAAGTCAAACAGATTCTGTAAGGAGAAATACCATGGGTTTCCAAACCGGATTAAGCGGCCTCAATGCATCTTCCAAGAACCTGGATGTGATCGGGCATAACGTGGCCAACTCGGCAACCGTCGGTTTCAAGGCTTCGCAGGCACAGTTTGCCGACGTGTTTGCCGCTTCCCTGTCGGGTGGCGGCGGTGCTCAGGTGGGTATTGGCACCCGACTGGCGAGTGTGGCGCAACAGTTCACCCAGGGCAATATCTCGGCCACCAACAATCCGCTGGACATGGCGATCAACGGGCGGGGCTTCTTCCGCCTGAGCGACAACGGCGCCATCAGCTATACGCGTAACGGCCAGTTTCAGTTGGACAAGGATAATAATATTGTCACCAGTTCCGGGATCAATCTGACCGGCTACCAGGCCGACTCTGCCGGTACGGTGACCGGAGCGTTGGGAAATATCCAGCTCAATACTGCCGATATCGATCCGAGCATTACCAACACGATTTCCATCGGTGCAAACCTGGATTCCAGAATGACCGCGCCAACTGCGCCGCTGGTCGCCGGCACCCTGACCGGTGTCGCGCCCAATTTTAATGCGCCGAATCCGGCAAGTTACAATAGCTCGACCTCCCTTTCCGTTTATGACAGCCTCGGAAATTCCCATATCGCGACCTTTTATTTTGTCAAGGCCCCGGCGCCTGCAGCGAACACGTGGGATGTGCTGATGACGGTAGACAATGGCGTCAATGACGGGGGTGAAATCAGGACGGTAACCAGTCTGGTTTTTGATGCCACTGGCAAGCTGACTGCGCCTCTTGGGCCGCCCCTTGGTTATGTCCCAAGTGCAGCGACCAATGACATCGCATGGCCTGCCGCCATGGGCGTGACGACGCCACAACTTCTGAATTATGACTTTGCCGGCTCCACTCAGTTTGGCAGCTCTTTTGGCGTCAATGCCCTGAGCCAGGATGGATTTACTTCCGGGCGCATGGCTGGCTTCAGTATCGGTTCCGATGGCACGGTGCAGGGGCGCTACACCAATGGGCAGACCCGAACCCTCGGGCAGGTGGCACTGGCAAATTTCGCCAATCCGCAGGGCTTGCAGCAGATGGGTGATAACCAGTGGACGGAAAGTTCAAGCTCCGGCGCCGCCGTGGTGGGCGCGCCAGGCACAGCTTCCCTGGGGGTGCTGCAAGCTTCCTCGACCGAGGACTCCAACACCGACCTGACGGCTGAGCTGGTGAATATGATCGTGGCGCAGCGTGCCTATCAAGCCAACGCGCAGACCATTAAAACGCAGGATGCGATTCAGCAGACGCTGATGAACCTGAGGTAAGGCGGTGAAGGGTGAAGCCGCTACGCTGTGAAGGGTGAAGAACGTGCAGCAGATGATTTTGCATTTCACGCTTCACAACAAAGGCGCAGCCGAGTGGCTTCACATTTCACATAAGCTGGGGAGTTAAGTATGGATAGATTGATCTACATCGCCATGACCGGTGCCAAGCATACGCTGTGGCAACAGGCTTCGACCGCGCACAATCTGGCCAACGTCACGACCACCGGCTACCGCGCCGAAACCAACGCTTTTCGCGCCCTCCCAGTGTTGGGCGAGGGTGCAAAAACCCGTGCCTTCGTGGTGGATTCGACCACCGGTGCGGATTTCAGCCCCGGCGTGATTCAGCAAACCGGGCGCGACCTGGATATGGCTGTGCAGGGCAAGGGCTGGATCGCAGTTCAGGCTCCGGATGGTTCCGAGGCTTATACCCGTAACGGCAGTTTTCAGATTAACGCGAACGGCGTGCTGCAAACCCGTAACGGCCTGAATGTGCTGGGGGACGGCGGGCCGATTTCGATTCCGCCGGATAATGACATCACGGTCGCCAAGGATGGCACGATTTCAGCCATACCCACGGGGCAGACGCTAACTTCCGTGACAGTGCTGGGCCGCGTCAAGCTGGTCAATCCGCCCGAGGCGGATCTGGTGAAGGGGGATGATGGCCTGTTCCGCCTCAAAAGCGGTCAGCCCGCACCGGCAGACGCCAACGTGAAGCTGGCTTCCCGTTCGCTGGAAAGCAGCAATGTCAACATGGTGGAGGCGATGGTCAACATGATTGCTCATGCGCGCAGCTTCGAGATGCAGACCAAGCTGATAAGCAATGCTCAGAGCAATGATGCTAAAGCCGCTCAGATCATCAACTGGAACAGTTAAATTAAGGGTTAGAACATGATTCGCTCACTGTGGATTGCCAAAACCGGTCTTGACGCCCAACAGATGCAAATGGATGTGGTGTCAAACAATCTGGCCAACGTCAGCACCAACGGATTCAAGCGCAGCCGAGCGGTGTTCGAGGATCTGCTTTATCAGACCCTGCGTCAGCCTGGTGCTCAGTCGTCGCAACAAACTCAGGTGCCTTCGGGTTTGCAAATCGGTACAGGTGTCCGGCCAATTGCCACCGAGCGTGTCCACATGCAGGGTAATTTGCAAAAAACCGAAAATCCGCTGGACCTGGCTGTTCAGGGTAAGGGTTTCTTCCAGATTCTGATGCCGGACGGCAGTTCAAGCTATACCCGTGACGGGGCCTTCCAGGTCGATAATCAGGGGCAGGTCGTGACCGCCAGCGGTTATCCGGTGCAACCGGCACTGACGATTCCTGCAGATGCGTTGAGCGTGACCGTAGGTCGAGATGGCACGGTTTCTGTGCTGCAGGCGGGTGCCGCGGCGCCGACACAGGTGGGCAGTCTTCAGTTGGTCAATTTTATCAATCCAGCCGGCCTGCAGAGCGAAGGCGAGAACCTTTACAAGGAAACTGCGGCATCCGGCTCGCCAGCGGCGAATACGCCCGGAACCAATGGACTCGGGGTGCTGAATCAGGGTTATCTGGAAACCTCCAACGTCAACGTGGTGGAGGAAATGGTGAACATGATCCAGACGCAGCGTGCTTACGAGATTAACTCCAAGGCGATTACGGTTTCAGACCAGATGCTGCAGCGCCTGACGCAGATGTGATGAGGAGGTTGATCATGCATAATGGGCTGAAAAGTGTGGTGTTGATGGCGCTTGTTCTGGCAGGTTGTACAACCGTGCCTCCAGCCGCAGTGCATCAGCCGATGACGGCGCGGCCGGTGCCGACGGCGGAAGCCCCGGGTGGCAATGGATCAATTTACCAGGCGGGTTACACCAGCCGTTCGCTATTTGAAGACCGCCGTGCGCGCAATGTTGGCGACACTCTGATTATTGCCATCAACGAGAAAATATCTGCCAGCAAGAAATCCAGTTCCACCGCCAGCCGCGCGGGTAGCAGCAGCATGGAAGTGCCCTTGTTGGGCGGATTATCCGCCGCCAATATCCTGAGAACACCGCTGTCTTCCAGTTCAGATAATACATTCGAAGGCAAGGGTGACAGCAGCGCCAACAATGCCTTCTCCGGCACCATCGCCGTGACCGTGATCGAAGTGTTGCCCAACGGCAATCTGCTGGTGAGCGGGGAAAAGCAGATGAATATCAACCAGGGTGGCGAATTCGTTCGCTTCTCCGGAGTGGTTAATCCGATGAATGTCAGCGCCGCTAACAGCGTGTCATCGACTCAGGTGGCGGATGCGCGCATGGAATACAAAGGCACCGGCTACATCGATGAGGCGCAGACCATGGGCTGGCTGGCAAGATTCTTTCTGTCTGTGTTGCCATTCTGAACATGGCAAGAGGTGATGAGTGATGAGTAATGTGTGGAAATTTGCGTTGGTCCTGACTATTTTGCTGGTCGGAAACGGCGCGGCGTACGCCGAGCGCATCAAGGATATGGCTTCGGTGCAGGGGGTGCGCACCAATCAGTTGGCGGGTTTCGGACTGGTGGTGGGGCTTGATGGCAGCGGCGATCAGACCACGCAAACTCCCTTTACGGTGCAGAGCATCATCAATATGCTGGGGCAGATGGGGGTAAATCTGCCTCCATCCAGCCTGCAGCTGAAAAATGTCGCCGCTGTGATGGTAACGGCTACCCTGCCCGCATTTGCAAAACCTGGCCAGAATATCGATGTGACGGTGTCCTCGATTGGTAATGCCAAAAGCCTGCGCGGTGGCACCTTGATCATGGCGCCGCTGAAAGGCGCTGATGGGCAGGTCTATGCGATTTCGCAGGGCAATGTGCTGGTGGGCGGCGTGGGTGCGTCTGCGGGTGGCAGTAGCGCCCAGGTCAATCATCTCAGCGTGGGACGCATTCCGGCAGGCGCTACCGTCGAGCGGGCGGTAAACACGCCGCTGGGGCAGGGAGATTATATCAATCTGGAATTGAATGCGGGCGATTTTACAACAGCCAACCGGGTGGTCCAGGCCATCAATAACCGCTTTGGCGCGGGCACGGCAAGTGCCAGTGATGCGCGACAAATCCGGGTGGCGGCGCCGCGTGACAACAATCAGCGGGTGGCTTTCCTGTCGCAAATCGAGAATCTTCCGGTCACCGCCGGCAATGGCGCGGCAAAAGTCATTCTTAATGCGCGCACCGGTTCCGTGGTGATGAACCAGAATGTCGAGGTCGATAATTGTGCAGTTGCACACGGAAACCTGGCGGTCACGATCACCAGCGAAACCCAGGTGAGCCAGCCCAATCCCCTGTCACAGGGCGCAACGGTGGCTACGCAAACCGCACAAATCGATATTACCGCGCAGAAAGGCGAACTGGTGACATTGCCGGTCAGTCCATCGCTGAGTGAAGTGGTGAAGGCGCTGAATGCGGTTGGCGCTTCTCCACAGGATCTGCTGGCTATCCTGCAGGCCATGAAGGCAGCAGGCGCGTTGCGTGCCGAGCTGGAGATTATTTAAGCTGGCGGCCTTTCGCCCCTATTGATCTCAGCCGTGGCGGGGTGAGTTCGGTAAAACAAACCCAATGATGCTGCTTCTTGCCGCGTAAGTAGTTGGCATGGAAACTGCTATAGCTTTCTCATGATCTCTTCAATTTCAGATATTTCTTCAAGGCTGGCAATCGATGCCCAAAGTGTCGGCCAGCTCCGGCTGCAGGTAAAAAACGATCCTGTCGCCGGAGCGCGCGCGGCGGCGCAGCAATTCGAAGCGTTGTTCCTGAATATGATGTTGAAGAGTATGCGTGAGGCAACGCCCCAGGACGGGCTGTTCGACGATTCGAATACCAGGCTTTACACCGGCATGCTGGATTCCCAGTTGGCACAGAGCTTGAGTAAGGGCAAGGGGATCGGACTTGCGGATATGCTGGTACGCCAGATGCAAATACAGGGCGTTATTCCAAATAATTTGCAAGCAAACGACGACAAGGCGGCAAGCGGTAAAATTGAGCGGCAGTTATTGCCGCATAGGATAGAAAAACCTTTCCAGTCTGGCCAGTTGCCTGTTGAACAATCTTCACCCGAAGCAGGAGGGGTGCCGGATATATTATCGAATGCCAGTACCAAAGCGGGATTCACCGGCCCAGCGGATTTTGTCAACACGCTTTGGCCCCATGCCGCCGATGCAGCGCAGAAACTGGGCGTCCCGACACATTTTGTCCTGGGCCAGGCCGCATTGGAGAGTGGGTGGGGAAAGCGCGAGATTCGCGATGCGCTCGGTAATAATAGCCATAACCTGTTTGGCATCAAGGCGGGTAAAGGGTGGAATGGCGCAGTGATGGAGGCTCAGACAACTGAGTATGTCAATGGCGTGGCGCAGAAGAAGACAGAGTTGTTTCGTGCTTATGACTCATATGCCGAAGGACTCAAAGACTACGCCAGCCTGTTGAAAAACAACCCCCGCTACGCGTCCATGCTCGCGCAGCCGCTCGATGCATCAGGATTTGCGCGCGGTTTGCAACAGGCTGGTTACGCTACCGACCCCATGTATGCCGACAAGTTGGCGCGTGTGATCAATAGTGATGCCCTGCGTCAGGCGCTTTCTTAAAGAATTGCGTTTTCCTGCCGTTATGTAATTATGAGTAAGCAAGATTAGGCAGAGGGGATCAAAATGAGCGGAGCGTTAGATGTTGGTATTTCGGGCCTGCGGGCAGCGCAGATCGGGCTGACTACAACAGGTCATAACATCACCAATGCCGCTACTCCCGGCTACCATCGCCAGGAGATTGTGCAGAGCGCAAGCACACCGGTAAATACCGGTGCAGGGTTTCTGGGAACGGGCGTCAGCGTCAATGCGGTCAAGCGTGTCTACAGCGATTTTTTGGAACTGCAGGTGCAGACTGCGCAAACCCAGAGCAGCTATCTGGAAATCTATTCTGCCCAGATCAGCCAGTTCAATAATATGGTGGCCGATCCCAGTGCCGGCCTGTCGCCCGCGCTGCAGCAGTTTTTCCAGGGCGTGCATGATGTAGCCGCAAACCCGGCCTCGGTGCCATCGCGGCAAAGCATGATCAGTTCCGCCGACGCGCTGGTGACGCGCTTCCAGACGTTGAACCAGCGCTTTGATGAAATCCGCGAGGGCATCAACTCGCAGGTGACAGCCAGTGTCAGCATGATCAATTCCTATGCCCGGCAAATCGCTGAACTCAACAGCCGCGTCGTTATCGCGCAAGCGAGCAGCAACGGCCAGCCGAACGATCTTCTCGACCTGAGAGACAACCTGATCGCCGAGCTTAACAAGGAAATCAACGTCAGCGTGGTGAAACAGAGCGACGGCGCCTACAACGTTTCCATCGGCAGGGGGCAGGCATTGGTGGTGGGTAAACAGGCTTATACCCTGACAGCGCAGCCTGCCCTGGACGATCCATCGCGTATAGATGTGGCCTATCAAACCGGGGGTAACGAGGCATTGTTTCTGCAACGTGACAGCCTCAATAGTGGAAATCTGGGCGGGCTGCTGGCATTTCGTGCCGAGTCGCTCGACGCGTCGCAAAACGCCCTTGGCCGGGTGGCGATCGGACTGGCCCAGACCATGAATGACCAGCATCGCCTGGGGCAGGATCTGAATGGCGCTCTGGGCGGCGCTTTATTTAATGTCATGGGGCCAAACGGCACTACTGGGGCATTTTCTGTTCCCAGCGCAAAAGTGGTTGCCAATCTCAATAATAGCGACCTGAACCCGGCGGGTTCGCCGACAGTGGCGCTTAGCGATGTCAGCAAAGTGACGACCAGCGATTACACCCTTGCCTACAGCGCGGCAGGTTATACGCTGACGAAGCTGTCTGACAATAGCGTGCTGTTCGCCAATGTTGCCTTGCCGCAAACCACCGCTGATGGCCTGACGATTGCTGCGCCAACCACCGCGCCAGTAAATGGGGACAGCTGGTTGATCCAGCCAACCCGGTACGGGGCCAGGGATATCAGCGTGGCGATCCACGATACGGCAAAAATTGCCGCCGCGGCGCCTATCATCGCGGAAGCGGATTTTGTTAACAATACCGGTACAGGCAAGATCAGCGCCGGTGTCGTTAATGTTCCCGTGCCGCCGCCGACTGATCCCAACCTGCAGAAGCCGGTTACCATTACATTCACCAGTGCCACCACTTTCGATGTTTCCAGTCCGTCTTCCGTTCCGCCCATTGCCCTGACCGGCGTACCTTACATTGAGGGCGCGGATATCAGCTACAACGGCTGGACAGTGAAGATCACCGGTGCTCCGGAAGCCAACGATACATTCACCGTCGGCCCCAACAGCAACGGCGTTTCCGATAATCGCAATGCGCTGCTGCTGGTGGGCTTGCAGACCCAAAACACGCTGGCGGGCAGCACAGCCTCCTACCAGAGCGCCTATAGCCAGATCGTAAGTTCTATCGGGATCAAGACGCGCGACATCAACGTCACTGCGCAAGCTCAGGCCAGCTTGGTGAAACAATCCCAGCAGGCGCAGCAGTCCTTGTCAGGCGTCAACCTGGACGAGGAAGCCGCTAACCTGTTGCGTTACCAGCAGGCATACCAGGCGGCTGGCAAGATGATGCAGATTGCCTCAACCATGTTCGACACATTGTTAGGCCTTGGCCGATAAGGAGACGCGCTATGCGTATCAGCACAAATACCATTTATGAGCTGGGTGTGACCAGTATGCAGCAGCAGGCATCGGCAATGGCCAAGGCGCAACAGCAGATTTCAACCGGGAGGCGCATTCTTACGCCAGAAGATGATCCCGTAGCCGCGGCAAGAGTTCTGGAAGTTTCCCAGGCCAAGTCGTTGAACCAGCAATATGACGTGAATGCGAACTCCGCAACGAGTGCCCTGGGGCTGGAAGAAGCGATACTGGGGGGGGTGACGAATCTTCTTCAGGATGTTCATACGACTGCCGTCACTGCTCGCGGTCCACTGTTGGATCACACCAGCCTGTCAGGTCTGGCTGCTGGTCTGCGTGGACGTTACGAGGAGCTGCTGGGTTTGGCCAATAGCACGGACGGCAATGGGCAATATATGTTTTCCGGTTTCAAGGGATCGATACAGCCTTTTTCCCAAACGTCGCCAGGGGATGTGAAATATATTGGCGATCAGGGGCAGAGACTGATCCAGATCAGCCCGACGCGCCAGATGGCGGTGAGCGATTCCGGTTCAGATATTTTTATGCAGATCAAGAATGGCAATGGGTCGTTTGTGACTGCCGCCACTCCAGGCAATACAGGTACTGGCCTGGTCAGCGCGGGCTCAGCGCTCACCGCCTATGACGGCAACAACTACCAGATCAGTTTTACCAGTGGAACGACTTACGATATCAATCAGGTGGATGCCGGGGGTGCCATTATCGCCACGCCGGTCAGTGGCGCAACGTATACCAGCGGCAGCGCCATTGCAGTCGGTGGCGGTGAGTTCGCGATTACGGGAGCGCCCGCTGGTGGCGATACTTTCACGGTAAAGCCCAGCACAAATGAAAATCTTTTTACTACGCTTAACAATCTTATTACGGCGCTGGAAAAAAATCCCATCAACAAGACAGAGTTGCAGAACAGTCTGACAAACGCACTTTCGAGCCTCGATAATGGACTGGCCCAGGTTTTGACGGTACGTGTTTCGGTGGGAACGCGGATGCAGGAAGTCGAAGCGGTCAAGTTCACTGGTCAAGACATTGGGTTGCAATATGACCAAACGCTTTCCACTTTACAGGACCTTGATTATACCAAGGCAATTACGGATCTGACCCGTTACCAGGTTGGTCTGGAAGCGGCCCAGAAATCCTTTCAGAAGACACAAGGCATGTCGCTGTTCAATTATATTTAGCTATCAGCTATCAGCTATCAGCGGATAGTTTTGCTGACCGCTGACCTTGCTTTACACTTCGTCTGCGTTACCCAGTGCGGTGATGTTGAAGCCGCCATCCACATAAGTGATTTCGCCGGTCATGCCGCTGGCGAGGTCGCTGCACATGAATGCCGCCACATTGCCCACTTCCTCAATGGTGACATTGCGTCGCAGGGGGGAGTGCTTCTCGTTATAGCTCAACAGTTTGCCGAAGTCTGAAATGCCGCTGGCAGCCAGCGTCTTGATCGGGCCGGCGGAAATGGCGTTGACGCGAATGCCCTTGGGGCCGAGGCTGGTGCACATGTAGCGTACATTGGCTTCAAGGCTGGCCTTGGCCAGGCCCATCACGTTGTAGTGCGGCACGTAGCGCTCGGCGCCGAGGTAGGATAGGGTGAGCAGGGCTGCGTTACGGCCTTGCATCATGGGCAGGCCGGCCTTGGCCAGGGCGACAAAGCTATAGGAACTGATGTCGTGCGCGATCTGGAAATATTCGCGTGTCACTGCATCCACGTAATCGCCAGCCAGAGCCTGTTTTGGTACAAAGGCGATGGAATGCACGATGCCATCCAGACCGTCCCAGCGCTTGCCCAGTTCGGTGAACAGATTGCTGATTTCATCATCACTCGCCACATCACAAGGCAAAACGATTTCGCCACCGAATTCCCGGGCCAATTCTGTTACGCGGTCCTTGATTTTGTCATTCTGGTAGGTGAAAGCCAGTTCTGCGCCCTCGCGGTGCATTGCCTTTGCAATGCCGTACGAGATGGAGCGGTTGCTGATAAGGCCGGTAATCAGTATTTTTTTGTTGCTCAGAAATCCCATGCTCGATTCCTCAAGTGTTTTTTTCGAATGGCGTGGATTATAACCCAATTTGAATGAGGGTGATGCAGCTTGGCTGGTTCACAGGCTTTACGCTACACTGCTGCGGCAATGAAAAAATTGATGCGCAATCTGTTTGTTTTCCTCCTGGTGCTAATGGCATCCCAGGGCGCGGGCGCATCGCCATCGATCGCCTTGGGTTATGTGCCCAAATACCCTCCGGACTTCAAGCATTTCGACTATGTCAATCCGGATGCGCCGAAGCGCGGCAGTCTCGTGCTGCCAGCCAGGGGGAATTTCGATAGTCTCAACCCTTTCCTTCTCAAGGGGATTCCGGTCGTGGGGATGAGCGAACTGGTGTTCGAAACCCTGATGGAGCAGTCGCTGGACGAACCCTTCAGCCAATATGGTTTGCTGGCAAACGATGTCGAACTGGCAAGCGACCGGCTGGCCGTCACCTACCGCCTCAACCCCAAGGCCCGCTTTTCGGACGGTTCGCCGGTGCTGGCGGAAGATGTGAAGTTTTCATTCGATAACCTGAAAAGCGAATTTGCTCACCCACGATACCGTTTTTATTGGGCGGACATCAAACGGGCAGTGGTAGTGGACGCGCAAACGGTGCGTTTCGAATTTGCCCGCGTCAATCCGGAACTGCATCTGCTGACTGGGCAAATACCCGTTTTTTCCCATAAATGGGGTGGTGGCAAGCCGTTTGACAAGGTGGTCATGGATACTCCGCTGGGTAGTGGGCCCTATCAGGTGGGGGAGGTGCAGCTCGGCAAGAAAATCACTTTCAGACGCAACCCAGGCTACTGGGGGCGGGATCTCAACTCGCGCCGCGGCATGTTCAATTACGACATGGTGAACTTCCTTTATTACAAGGACGAAACGGTGCAACTGGAAGCTTTCAAGGCTGGAGAATTCGATTTTGTTGCGGTGTTCAACTCCAAGCAGTGGGCGCGCGATTACCGGGGGGCGAAATTCAACCGCGGCCTGATCAAGAAGGCGGAGCTGAAGCACAGCAACAACGCCGGCATGCAGGGATTCCTTTTCAATACCCGGCGCACCATGTTCAAGGACCGGCGGGTGCGCAAGGCTATCTCGCTGGCGATGGATTTCGAGTGGTCCAACCGGAATCTTTTCTTCAACCAGTACCAGCGCTGTAACAGCTACTTCAGCAATAGTGCGCTGGCATCCTCCGGCATTCCCCAGGGCGATGAGCTGCTGCTGCTGGAACCCTTCCGCGCTCAATTGCCACCCGAGGTGTTTACCCGCGCCTGGCAGCCGCCATCCACCCGGCCTCCCGGCTCGCTGCGCGCCAACCTGCGCCAGGCCAAGGCCTTGCTCGCCGAGGCCGGCTGGACCTACCATGATGGCGCGCTGCGCAACGCACAGGGTCAGCCCTTCGAATTCGAGTTGCTGCTGGCGGAGAAAGGTTTTGAGCGCATTTCCGGCCCATTCGCGCGCAATCTGGCTAAGCTCGGTATACAGATGCACTACCGCACCGTGGACGTGGCGCTCTGGCAGCGCCGTGCCGATACTTTCGACTTTGACATGATTGTGCATGTTTTTGGGCAGTCACAGTCTCCCGGCAATGAACAGATGAACATGTGGCATTCCAGCGCGGCGGACAAGGAAGGCTCGAACAACATGATCGGCATCAAGGATCCGGTGGTGGATGCGCTGGTGAAGAAACTTGTCTACGCGCCCGATCGCAAGTCTCTGGTCACGGCAACCCATGCACTGGACCGGGTATTGCTCAATGGCGAATACCTGGTGCCCAACTGGTTTGTACCCACTCACCGCATCGCCTACTGGGACAAATTCGGTTTCCCTGAGCAGCTGCCACTGCATTATTCGGCGACCGAGTGGATGATGCGCTTTAGCTGGAGCCGCCAATAATGTGGGCTTACATCCTCAAACGCCTGCTGCTGATGATTCCCACCCTGTTCGGGGTGATGCTGATCACCTTCGTGGTGACCCAGTTCGTGCCTGGCGGCCCGGTTGAGCAGTTGATTCACCAGATGAAGGGGCAGGGCGCGGGCGGGGAAGCGAGCGGGTCAATGTCGACCCTGTACCGCGGCGATCGCGGACTGGACAAGGAGCGCATCGAGAGCCTCAAGGCGCTGTATGGTTTCGACAAGCCGGCGCACGAGCGCTTCTTCGAAATGATCAAGAACTATGCGACTTTCGACCTGGGAGAGAGCTATTTTCACCACAAATCGGTGATGGAGCTGGTGGTCTCCAAACTGCCAGTTTCCATCAGCCTGGGGGTATGGACCTTTTTCATCGTCTATCTCACCTGCATTCCGCTGGGGGTTGCCAAGGCGGTACGCGATGGCTCCGCGTTTGATGTGATCTCCAGTACCGTGATCCTGGTGGGTTATGCCATTCCCGGCTTTGTTCTGGGCATTCTGCTGCTGGTGTTGTTCGGCGGCGGCAGTTTCTGGGATATATTTCCGTTGCGCGGCCTGGTTTCGGACAACTGGGCCACGCTGCCGTGGCATGCCAAGATCACCGACTACCTGTGGCACATGGTGTTGCCGATCACCGCGTCGGTGGTGGGCAGTTTCGCGGTGATGACCATGCTGACCAAGAATTCCTTTATCGAGGAAATCCGCAAGCAATACGTGCTTACGGCGCGTGCCAAGGGGCTCTCCGAGAACACAGTACTCTACAAGCATATTTTCCGCAATGCCGTGATTCCCCTGGTAACCGGGTTTCCAGCCGCTTTCATCGGCGCCTTTTTTACCGGCAGCCTGCTGATTGAAACCATTTTCTCGCTCGACGGCTTGGGGCTTCTGTCCTATGAATCGGTGCTGAAGCGGGATTATCCTGTGGTGCTGGGCACGTTGTATCTCTATACCCTGCTGGGGCTGGTGGCCAAGCTGCTGTCGGATCTGAGCTACGTGCTGATCGACCCCCGCATCCAGTTCGAGAGTGTGGATCGATGAAGGCGATCTCTCCGGCAGGGCGCGCCTGGCTGCGCTTCAAGTCCAACCGCAGGGGCTATGTCAGCCTGTGGATATTTTTGATCCTGTTCGTCTTGAGCCTATGCGCGGAGATGCTCTCCAACGACAAACCGCTGCTGGTGGCGTATCAGGGCGAGTACTATTTCCCGATCGTGAAAAACTATCCGGAAACGGTGTTCGGCGGAGATTTTGCCAGCGAGACCGACTACAACGATCCCTTCATCGTGGAACGTATTACTTCGGAAGGAAACTGGGCCTGGTTCCCCTTGAACCGCTACAGCTTCAACAGCATCAATTACTTTGCGGAATTACCGAATCCTGCGCCGCCATCGCAACAGAACCTGATCGGCACCGACGACCGCGGGCGCGATGTGCTTGCGCGGCTGATTTACGGCTTCCGCATCTCGGTGCTGTTCGCCATGGCGCTGACATTGGTCGGCACGCTGGTGGGGATTCTGGCCGGCGCCCTGCAGGGCTACCTCGGCGGACGCTTCGACCTGATCTTCCAGCGCTTCATGGAAGTCTGGGGCTCCATGCCTGAGCTGTACCTGCTGATCATTTTTTCCGCCATTTTCCAGCCCAGCATCACCCTGCTGCTGGTTCTGCTCTCGCTATTCGGCTGGATGGGGCTTGCAGACTATGTGCGCGCAGAGTTCCTGCGCGGGCGCAACATGGATTATGTGAAAGCCGCCCGCGCCCTGGGCGTGTCCAATCGCGCCATCATTCTGCGTCACCTGGTACCTAACAGCATGACGCCAGTTATCACCTTCCTGCCGTTCCGCATTTCCGGCGCCATTCTGGCGCTAACCAGCCTGGATTTTCTTGGACTGGGCGTACCACCCTCCACGCCCAGTCTGGGTGAATTGCTGGCTCAGGGCAAAGACAATATCGAAGCCTGGTGGCTATCCCTGACCACCTTCACTGTTTTGGTCGGAACGCTGATGCTTTTGATCTTCATCGGCGAGGCTTTGCGCGAAGCGATGGATACGCGACGTGGTTGAGATGCAATCCAATACAATACCCCTGCTGACTCTGGAGCGCTTGTCGGTGTCTTTTGGGCGCCCGGGGCAATACGCCGATGCTGTTCGGGAAGCGAGTTTCGACGTCCATGCAGGTGAGAAACTGGCACTGGTCGGCGAGTCGGGTTCCGGAAAGTCGGTAACGGCGCTCTCCATTCTACAGTTGCACGATCCGCGCCAGGTGCATTATCCGGGTGGTTCGATCTCCTTTCAGGGGCGCGAACTGATGGGCTTGGCCGATGCAGAGTTGAGAAAAATTCGCGGCCGCGATATCGCGATGATTTTTCAGGAGCCGATGACTTCCCTCAATCCGCTGTATTCCATAGGCGAGCAGTTGATGGAGCCCCTGCTGGCGCATGAGAATATGAGCAAACAGGCGGCCAGGAAGCGCATGATCGAACTGCTTGCCCGCACCGGTATCCCCGAACCTGAAAAGCGCTTCGATGACTACCCGCACATGCTTTCCGGCGGCCAGCGGCAGCGTGTCATGATTGCCATGGCACTGGCTTGCAGCCCGAAACTGCTGATTGCGGACGAGCCCACCACTGCGCTGGATGTGACGATACAGGCGCAGATACTGGAGTTGCTGGAGGATTTGCAGAAAGAGTTTTCCATGGCGGTGCTGCTGATCACCCATGACCTCAACCTGGTGCGGCGTTTTGCCGATCGCATCTGCGTCATGCAGCAGGGGCAGATCGTGGAGCAAGCACCCGTGGCAGACCTGTTCGCCGCGCCGCAGCACCCCTATACCCGGCATCTGCTGCAAAGCCAGCCGCAGCGCCTGGTCACTTCCGAAGAAGCCCGTGCGCTGGAAGCCAAGCCGGCTTTGCTGGAAGCCAGCGGCGTCAATTGCATATTTTCGTCCAAGGCCGGTGTTTTCAGGCGCGTGCTGAGATCGGTACGTGCAGTGGATGATGCGGGTTTGTCCCTGCGCAGCGGCGAGACGCTGGGTATCGTGGGCGAGTCGGGGTCGGGTAAGACCACCCTCGGCATGTGCCTGCTGCGGCTTCAGGATTGCTCCGGGAATATCAGTTTTGATGGGGCGGATATTGCGCTGCTCAATCAGCGCCAGTTGCGCCCTTTGCGGCGTAACTTCCAGGTGGTATTCCAGGACCCCTACTCCTCGTTATCGCCTCGCCTGACAGTGGAGCAGATCATAGGCGAGGGCTTGGGTATCCACTATCCCCATCTCGACCGGCGACAGCGCCGCGAGCGCATTCTGGCGATCATGGACGAGGTCGGGCTGGAGGAATCGATGCTGTGGCGCTATCCCCATGAGTTTTCCGGCGGGCAGCGCCAGCGCATCGCCATTGCGCGCGTGGCGGTGCTGGAGCCCAAGCTGATCCTGCTTGACGAACCTACCAGCGCGCTCGATGTGTCCGTGCAGAAGCAGGTGCTGGATTTGCTGCGCGGCTTGCAGCAGCGGCATGGCATGAGTTATTTGTTCATTACCCACGATTTGCGCGTGATACGCGCCATGGCGCATCGCATGATCGTCATGCAGGCAGGGAAAATAGTGGAGGCGGGTGAAACAGAGGTGTTATTCGAAGCGCCTCAGCAGGAATACACTCGCACTTTGCTGCGCGCTTCGCTGATCTGATCAGCTTTCGCGGTCATACACCCTCAGGATGTTGCCCGGCCGCAGGTTGTTGCTGGCCGGGATGTTGTTCCAGCGTTGCAGATCGTTCACCGCGACATCGAAGCGCCGCGCTATGCTGAATACGGTATCGCCACGCTTGACGACATAGCGCGTGTGCTTGCCTTTCGCAGCGGAATTCTTTGCCACCTTGAGTGCTTTGGCTGCTTCGGGCTGGTTCCTGGCAACCTTGGTTTTTTCCATATGCTGCTTATTGCTGGTCAGAATGGTCAATTTCTGTCCACGTGCCAGATTATTGGACTTGAGGCCGTTATGGGATTTCAACTCGGCGGCGGACATGCCATAGCGTTTGGCGATGTTGAGTATGGTGTCGCCACGTGCCACGATGTGCGTCACATTACGGCCCGTGGCCGGTTCGGGTTGAGGAATATGCGCGAGCAAAGTGGGCGCATTGCCGGACTTGGTGACCGGCACCAGCAGGGTCTGAGCGGCAACATGTTTGTTGCGGCCACTGATGGCATTGATTTCCTTCAGGCGCGCAAGCGAAATATCGAAACGCTTGGCAATTGAGGCCAGCGTTTCCCCGCGCCGGGGTGTGTAGGTCTGCCATGAGGATAGCGGACGCTCGTTATTTTCCAGGTTGAGAGAGAAGCTGTTGACCTTGTCCACCGGGAGCAGCAGCGTGGGTTTCCCTATGCCGGCAACCAGGGGTTTGTTGTAGGCCGGGTTGAGAGCAACAAACTCGTCCAGTGGCACTTCAGCAAGCCGCGCTGCTACAGCAACATCCATGTGCTGCTCGAGTTTTACCGAAGCGAAATAGGGGCTGTTGGGAATGCTGTTGAGCGCCAGGCCATAGGCGGCCGGATTCATGACGATATTCTTGACCGCGATCAGTTTGGGTACGTAATTGCGCGTTTCCGGCGGCATGCGCAGGCTGAGATAGTCGGTTGGCTCACCATTGGCCTGATTTTTGGCAATGGCGCGGCCCACCGAGCCCTCACCCCAGTTGTAGGCTGCCAGCGCCAATTCCCAGTTGCCAAACATGTTGTACAGTTTCTGCAAGTAGTCGAGCGCAGCATCTGTGGCAGCAAGGATGTCGCGTCGACCGTCGTAGAGCAGGTTTTGATCGAGGCCGAAGTGCTTGCCGGTGGAAGGGATGAACTGCCAGATGCCGGAGGCATGGCTGGTGGAGTAGGCCTTGGGGTTGTAGGCGCTTTCGATAATGGGCAGCAGGGCAATTTCGGTCGGCATGCCGCGCTTTTCGACCTCTTCCACGATATGGAACAGGTAGCGCTGGCTGCGTTCCATGGTGCGCTGCACATAATCCGGCCGGTTGGCATACCAGGCTTCGTGCTCCTGAACCAGCGTGCTGTTGAGTTCGGCCAGCTGAAAGCCGGAACGGATGCGTTCCCACAGATCCTTGGGGTCGTTTTTCAGCGATTCGAGTTTTAAAGGCAATATGTCGGAGCTGATTTTTTCTGCCGGACGGAGACTCAGTTGCCTCTCTGCGGGCTCAAGGCTGGTTGAACGCTGTTCGTCAGGCTTGTTGAGTTTGCTTGGTTCTTCCTGTTTATCTTGTTTTTCAGGTTCGTTCTGCGTGAAGGTGAAGCCGCTTGTGAATGCTGCGTAATTATCCTCGGCGACGGCAATGCTCGACTGGCTGGCGCCGATAATCAGGCAAAGAAGGAAGAATACTGCTCGTGATCGCATGCGCATCGGGCTTTTTGTTGAGGTAAAAACCCTTGAATGGTAATGAGTTTTGCGTGCCAAGGTCAAGGAAAAACGGCTCAGTCGAGCTTGTCTTTCCACTGCCGGATGGCTGCAAATATGCTGGCAGGACTGCCCAGGGGACGTCCGGCGAATTGGCTCGCTGCTTTGATAAGATGTGTGTCGTTCCAGCGCAGGAAGGGGTTGGTGCGCTTTTCCAGGGCGATGGTCGAGGGCAGGGTGGGCAAGCCCTGCGCCCGGATTTGTCGCTCCCGTGTTTCTCTTTCCTGCAGCGCAGCGTTATCCGGGTCGGCAATTCTGGCGAAGCGGATGTTGTCCAGAGTGTATTCGTGTGCGCAGAAAACCTTGGTTTCGTCAGGCAACGCGGCCAATTTTGCGAGGGAGGCCTGCATCTGTTCCGGCGTGCCTTCAAACAGGCGTCCACAGCCGCAAGCAAACAGGGCGTCGCCACAAAACAGGGAATTTATCCCATAATACGCGACGTGGCCTCGGGTGTGGCCAGGCACGTCGATGACATGAAACTCGGCACCCACATCAGGAAGGGCGATAATATCGTTTTCGGCCACGTTTTGCGTGGTCGCCGTGATTTTTTCGCGGCGCGGGCCATACACCGGGCAGTTGAAATGCAGACTCAACTCCTTGGCTCCGCCACAATGGTCGCCGTGATGATGGGTAATGAGAATGGCAGTCAGTTTTAGGTCGTGTTGTTGCAGATATTCCATGACGGGATCTGCATCGCCAGGATCCACTACGGCAGCATAAGCCTGATTACGGATCAGCCAGATATAGTTGTCTTCAAATGCGGGGATGGGAATAATTTCAATCATGGTTTTATCTTTGGCCGGAGCCGCCTGAATGTCAAGTGTTGATGAAAAGGCATGGCTTGAAACGCCGCTCGGCCAGTATTTACTAAGGCGTGAGCAGGCGTACCACGATCAGGTGGTGGCCAATATTTTTGGCTTCAATGCGCTACAGTTGGGATTGCTGGATCACGATTTGCTTCGCACCAGCCGCATTCCGACTCGCTTGCGGGCAGGCAATGGGGTGGGGGTGGCGCTACGGATGGAGCCGGAATTCTTGCCGGTTGCCAGTCAGTCGATCGATTTATTGTTGTTGCCCCATTTACTGGAGTTCAGCGCACATCCGCACCAGATTTTGCGCGAAGCCGAACGCGTGCTGATGCCGGAGGGGAACCTGATTATCAGTGGCTATAACCCATTCAGTTTGTGGGGCTTGTGGCGGATGCTTCTGAATAATAAGCAGAATTATCCCTGGTGCGGGCGTTTTATCAGTCTGTCGCGCCTCAAGGACTGGCTGGCTTTGCTGGGATTCGAAGTGGTGGGTGGGCGCATGTGCTGTTACGAACCTCCATTCAGTCAAGAGCAACTGCTGGGCAAGTTTCGCTTCATGGAAGACGCAGGGGATCGCTGGTGGGCGTTGGCGGGCGGGGTGTATTTTATCCATGCAAAAAAAAGGGTGCAGGGCATGCGCCTGATCATGCCGGGCTGGAACGATGGCCGGGCCGCACGCAAGGGACTGGCGCCCGCGGCGCAGAAATTACTAAATCAAAGGACAAGTTGTGACAAATGATGACGGCGGCATCGTGGACGTCTATACTGACGGCGCATGCAAGGGAAATCCCGGGCGCGGTGGATGGGGTGCCTTGCTGCGCTTCCGTAACCAGGAACGGGAGTTGTTTGGTGGCGAGTTGCACACCACTAATAACCGGATGGAATTGATGGCGGTGATCAAGGCACTGGAAGCTTTGAGCCGCCCCTGCCGGGCGCGCGTGCACACCGATTCACAGTATGTCCAGAAGGGTATCAGCGAATGGATACACAACTGGAAGCGGCGTGGTTGGCGTACTGCGGACAACAAGCCGGTCAAGAACGTGGATTTATGGCAGGAACTGGATCAGCTTGCGGTACAGCATCATTTGGAATGGATCTGGGTAAAAGGGCATGCTGGCCATGAAGAGAATGAACGCGCTGATCAATTGGCAAATCGCGGTGTCGAGACACTCGGTGCGGCTGGTTGACTAAATATTATAAAAAACATGACATGAAACGGAGCGCCCAGATTTTGCGCCAGATTATTCTAGATACCGAAACTACGGGCCTTGAGACCAGTCTCGGCCATCGCATTATTGAAATCGCGGCGGTTGAGATGGTGAACCGCCAACTGACTGGCAACCATTTTCATCAGTATCTCAATCCCGGACGTGAAATCGATCCGGGCGCGCAGCAGGTGCATGGCATCAGCCTTGAGTTCCTGCAGGACAAACCGTCTTTCCGCGATATCGTTGAGGATTTCCTGAACTATGCGGCAGGGGGCGAATTGGTCATTCACAATGCCCCGTTTGACGTCGGCTTTCTCAACTACGAGCTTGGCTTGCTCGGGATGGAGCCGATACAGCATTACTGTCCGGTCATTACCGATACGCTGAAAATGGCCAAACAGTTGCGCCCGGGTCAGAAAAATAATCTTGATGCCTTGTGCCGGAATTATCAGATCGATAATTCCAAGCGCACTTTGCACGGTGCGCTGGTGGATACCGAACTGCTGGCGGAAGTGTATCTCGCCATGACGCGCGGCCAGGAGAGCCTGATGATTGAGGCTGCGCCAGTGCTGGCGAAAAATGTTGCGCGAGTACAGCGCGAGCGCGTGAAACTGCGCGTTCTGCAAGCAGGTGAAGAAGAGTTGGCGGCGCATTCCGCTTACCTTGATGAGCTGGATAAGTCGAGCCGCGGCAATTGCTTATGGAAATTGGCCTCGCTAGGTGGCTAGATCAAACTTGATCACGCGTTTTATCCTGCTCATCGCCTTGAGTTGGGCCGGCATGCTCTTTGCCTCGCCCGCCAATATTGCCGTCGTGTTGAGCGATGAATCTGCGCCCTATCAGGATACGGCGGGCAGTTTGCGTGCGACATTGGCGCAGAGTGGTGCAAAGGCGGTTGTCAGCGTTTACCCCCAGTCTGATAGAAAAATCGATTTTCTCCGGGAGAGTCCGGATCTGATCGTCACTATTGGCGTGAGTGCGGCGCAGGAACTGGCGGCGCAGAATTTACCCATCCCGATTCTCGCGGTTCTGATTCCACGCCAGGCCTTTGAAAAAATCGCCCGCCAACGCGACTTCAGATTTCTTTCCGCTGTCTTTCTTGATCAGCCGCTGGCGCGCCAGATGGAGTTGGTCCGTCTGGCAACACCGGATCGCAGCCGTGTCGGGGTGGTGCTTGGCCCCGAATCTCAGGCAGGGCTGAAATCCCTGCAAGCTGCGGCCAGTGAAGCCAAATTGGGCTTGGCCGTGGAAAGAATCAGCACCGCCGAAGAGTTGTTGCCCGCTTTGCAAAGGGTGCTGGCTGACAGTGATGTGCTGCTGGCAGTGCCTGACCCACTGGTGTTCAACAAAGGCACGGTGCAAAGCCTGCTGCTGACCACGTATCGCTACCAGGATCCGGTCATCGGCTTTTCGCATGCCTATGTCAAGGCCGGCGCCCTTGCCTCGGTTCATACCATGCCGGAGCAGGTCGGCCGTCAGGCCGCGGATGTCATTTTGCGTACGCTGGGGAGCCGCCCGGCCTGGCTGCCTCCACCAGAAAATCCGAAATATTTCTCCGTAAGTGTCAATTATCAGGTGGCGCGCTCCTTGGGCCTGAGCATTGGTGATGAAACGGTATTGCTCCAGAAATTAAAGAGAGCGTCCGAGTCGCAATGAAGCACTGGGGCATCAAGACACGGGTGTTGTTTCTGGCCTTGATGCCGGCGGCGGGCATCGCCTTGCTGCTGGCTGTGTATTTTGTATCTTCAGGAATTCAAAGCCTGGAGCAGTCCCTGCATGAGCGCGGATTGGCCATTGCCCGTCAACTGGCGCCTGCGAGCGAGTTCGGGGTTTTTTCCGGCAACCGGGAAATCCTGCAGAATCTGGCGGATTCCGCCATCAAGGAAACGGATCTCACGGCAGTCACCATCAGCAATCTGGATGGCGCCATTCTTGCCTCCAGCGGCAAATCCGTAGGGCCGCCTGTATTGAACGATAACCAGGCGGGCCTTTACATTATGGTGGCCGAGCGGGGTGATGTGCTGAATTTCAGCGCACCGGTGTTTCAGAGCCAGACCGAAGTGGATGATTTTGCAACCAGTTCTATCGTGCAGTCAGCAGAGGCCCCCAAGGGGAAAATTCTGGGCCGGGTGAATCTCGAGTTGTCCCGGGTCAGCACCCAGAATCACAAGAGATTGCTGATTCTGAATGGCTTGCTTATTTCCCTGCTGGGATTGCTGGCGAGTGCGCTCATGGCAGTACGCATGAGCCGTGACGTGACCGTGCCGGTGAAAAACCTGGCAGATGCGGTTGACCAGCTTGGCCGCGGGCACCTGGAGGTGCGCGTCAGCGAGAATTCAGGGGGCGAGCTGCGTACGCTCGAACGTGGCGTGAATTCCATGGCGGCGGCGCTGCAGATGGCCCAGGACCGGATGCAGGAACGTATTGACGAGGCAACAGAGCGCTTGTCCTATCAGGCATCCCACGATGCGCTGACCGGATTGGTCAACCGGCGAGAATTTGAGCGCCGGCTGGAAAAGGCGCTTTTGACTGCGCGCGAGGATGGACGTGTGCATGCCCTGTGCTACCTTGATCTTGACCAGTTCAAGATTGTTAACGATACCTGCGGCCATGTGGCGGGGGATGAATTGTTGCGCCAGTTGACCGTGCTACTGCAAAGCAAGGTCCGCGATGCCGATACCCTGGCGCGTCTGGGTGGCGACGAGTTCGGAGTGTTGCTGGATAACTGCCCGCTGGAACAGGCAAGTATAGTCGCAGAGCTGTTGCGCCAGACGGTCAAGGACTTTCATTTTGTGTGGAAGGAAAAACCTTTTGTCATCGGGGTCAGCATCGGCCTGGTAGCCATCGACCAGGATGCGGGCTCGCTTGATGTCGTGCTCAGTCATGCCGATGCCGCGTGCTACGCGGCCAAGGATCTGGGACGCAACCGCGTTCACCTGTACCGGGCTGAAGATGGGGATCTGGCTCAGCGCCAAGGGGAAATGCACTGGGTGGCACGCATTACTCGCGCAATTGAGGAGAATCGATTCCGGCTTTTTTACCAGACCATTCTGCCGATTCAGGCGCACTCGCACGAGGGAAAACATTTCGAAATATTGCTGCGACTGATTGATGATAATGGCCAGATTGTCCCGCCCATGGCCTTTATTCCTGCGGCAGAACGCTATAATCTCATGCCATCCATCGACCGCTGGGTGGTGAGCACTGCCTTGGGCCTGTATTGGAAAATCTTTCCTGAATGCAAGGAAAGGCAGGAGGGAGCGTGCAACACTTGCACGGTGAACCTATCTGGCCCTTCGCTGTGCGATGAGCATTTTCTCGAGTTCATCAAACGCCAGTTTGTAATCTACAAGGTGCCGTACCAGCACGTCTGTTTTGAAATTACCGAGACCGCTGCAATCACCAATCTCGCCAAGGCGATGGATTTCATCAGTGAACTGCGCTCCCATGGATGCCGTTTCTCGCTGGACGATTTTGGCAGCGGCCTGTCGTCTTTCACTTACCTCAAAAACATGCAGGTGGATTACCTGAAAATTGACGGTTCGTTTGTGCGCAACATGGTGGATGACCCAATGGATGCGGCGATGGTGTCGTCTATCAACCAGGTCGGGCACGTGATGGGGCTGAAGACCATCGCCGAATTCGTCGAGAACGATGCGGTGCTTGCGAAACTGCGCGAATTGGGCGTGGATTTTGCGCAGGGTTTTGGCATCGAGCATCCCAAGCCGCTGGAAGATCTGATTGGCTTGCAGGGCAAAGCTTCCGTGGCATAGCCTTATCCGAATTACATAAACGTAACGTGTGTTTCCCCTTTTTGTTTATACACTGACTTCCCATAAGCAGGGCAATTCCTGCTTTCCGGCCAGACCCGGCCCATGTCTGGCTCGCGAAACCCCGCCCAATCAAGAGGCCAAGGAGGTCACCATGTATCGTTTTCTCGCTGCAGCTTCACTGGCTGCGCTTTTTGCCTATTCTCAAACTGCAACCGCCGCGCCGCCGCATCCCGGCAGACTGCTTGCCTCGAACTGTTTCCAGTGCCATGGCACGGATGGACGGAAGGGATTCGAGGAACTGGCTGGGAAGTCATCTTCAAGCATCTACGAGGAGATGAAAGAGATGCAGGCTAAAGCCGCGGACCAAAACATCATGAACGCCCATGCCAGAGGATTTTCCGATAACGAAATCTGGCTGATTGCCGACTATTTCTCAAAAGTGTCGCGCTAAAATACCTAAGGAGAAGAATATGAAACGCAGACAATTTGTGGGATTGCTCGGTGCCTCAGCCTTAAGCCTGCTGCTGCCTGGCGCAGCCTTGGCTGACGATGAGAGAAAGCGGAGAAGCACAAGTACGGCGACAAGCACCACCGGCACAGCCCCCGTTCTTGCCGATACCGGTGCGACCGGCAGCGTGGTGGTGGTCGGCGGCGGTATGGCCGGTGCAACAGCAGCCAAGTTTCTCCGCCTCTGGGGCGGCAGTAATGTGAAGGTAACGCTGATCGATCAGAATGCCACCTACAGCTCCAACATCATGAGCAACCTGGTGCTGAATGGCTCCACCACCATGTCCCAGCTGACCTACAATTACAATGCGCTGAAGACACTTTACGGCATCAATTTTGTGCAGGGCAGCGTGGTGGGTATTGTGCCGCCCGTGGGTACTGGTATGGGTTCTGTCCGCCTGGCCAATGGCACGACGATTGCGGCCAACAAGATCATTCTGGCGCCCGGCATCGAATTTGACGCTGTCCCCGGCCTGACCCCCGCGCTCCAGGACGGCTATGTCACCCATGCCTGGAAAGCCGGCGCGCAAACCACCAAACTGGCATCGCAAATACGCAATATGCCTGTAGGTGGGACTTTCGTCATGACCATTCCTGCCTCCCCCTATCGCTGCCCGCCTGGGCCTTATGAACGCGCCTGCATCGTTGCAGACTGGGTGAAGAAGAACAAGGGCCCGAACGCGCGCGTGATCGTTCTCGATGCCAATGCCGGTATCCAGGCGGAAAAGCACAGTTTCGAAACGGCATTCAATGTGACTCACGCCGGTGTGATTGACTATCGCCCCAATCAGACAGTGGCCAGCGTGACAGCGAATACCACAGGAGGCAAACATGCGGTCACCACCAATACCGGCACAGTGTATGCAGATGTGCTGAACGTCATTCCATCGCACAAGGCCGGCAAGATCATTACCGACAATCCGGCACTGGCCAATGTCGGCGGCCGCTGGGCGGGGGTCGACGTGCGCAGCTACGAATCCAGCGGCGTGCCGAATGTGTATGTCATCGGTGATTCCGCTGCGTCAGGCCAGCCCAAGGCCGGCCATATCGCCAATCAGGAGGCCAAACTGTGCGCGGATGCCATAACCCGCGCGCTACGCGGCGATCTCATCCCAAATCCAGCGCCTAAAACCAATTCCGCCTGCTACTCGCCAATCACTGCCGATACGGCTTCATGGCTGACCGTGGTATATGGCTACGATGCGGTGAACAACAAGATGGTGGCCGTTCCCGGTGCAGGTCCGATCGAGGCTGCCGCTGCGTCGCAGGATAATTTCAACGACATGAAGAAATGGTTCGCCACCTTGATGGCCGATAGTTTTGCTTAAACCTGTTCGGTAACTGAAAAGGCCGCCCACCGGGCGGCCTTTTTTATTAACGTGAAACAGTTTTATGAAGTGTGAAGTCACTCGTTTGTGAAGCGTGATCAGTGGATGTTTTTACATTTCACGTGGTTCATGATTCTGGGCGGCAATTTGCCATGCCCGTTAGGGCGTTAGCAACGCCCTAAAAACCCAGGGAACGCGCGCCCTGGTAGAACGTAAAACTCAGCACCCACGCCAGGCCGAGCGGCCAGGCCAGCGCCAGCGCAGTGTAGGCGTAGCTCCTGGACTCGTTCTTGAGCGTGGCCAGGGTGGAAAGGCAAGGCGTATAAATCAGGGTGAAAAGCATGAAACTATAGGCCTGCACCCAGTCCAGTTGATGTGCCATGGTGCTCATCAGCGCCGAGCCTTCGAGGCCGTAAATGACGGCCAGCGAGCCGATCACGATTTCCTTGGCGACAAATCCGAAGATCAGCGCAATCGCAAGCTGCTGGTTGATGCCGAGCGGGTCGAGGATGGGCGCAAGCCAGCCGCCGATCATGCCGGCCCAGGTTTCGCTGCTTGCCGGCGTGGCATGGAGGGGGAAGTGGGTGAGGATCCATACCAGCACTACGCCGGCAATGATGAATTTGCTGGCTCGGCCGAGAAAATGCCGCACCTCGTGCCAGCCGCGCAGCACGATCTGACGCCAGGTGGGCAGGCGGTAGGGGGGGAGTTCCAGGATGAAGGGTTCGCTGTTGCTGTAATGTTTCTTGAACAGCAGGGCGGTCAGCAGCGCAGCGGCAAAGCTGAACAGGTAAAGGCTGAACAGCACCAGTGCCCCATGCCTGGGGGCGAACAGCGCGGCGGTAATGAAAACAAATACCTGCAGCCGGGCTGAACAGAGCGAGAAAGGGATCACTAGCATGCTCAGGAGGCGCAGGCTGCGCGAACGCATCACGCGCGTGCCCATCAGGGCGGGCACGTTGCAGCCGAAGCCCATCAGCATCATGACGAAGCTGCGTCCGTCCAGCCCCATCTTGGCCATGAGGGCGTCCATCAGGAATGCAGCGCGGGACAGGTAGCCGCTGTCTTCGACCAGCGCCATGAAAAGAAAAAACAGCACGATAATGGGCACAAAGGCGGCCACCGTGCCGACGCCGTTGTAGATGCCGTCCAGCAGCAGGCCCTGCACAGGGGCGGGCAGGTTAAGCAGCAGATGTTCCAGAATCTCGCCACGGAACAGTCCCAGCGCCCAGGCAACGCCGTCCTGCAGCGGCTTGCCGAGAATGAAAATGGCCTGGAACAGCACATACATGACGCCAAAAAACAAGGGCAGCCCCAGCCAAGGATGCAGCAGCAAGGCATCCAGACGGGTGGTCAGATTGTCCGTCATCTGGGCCGGCACCTGCACGGCGTGCCTGAGCACGCTTTCCATCTTTGCCTCGATCTGGTTTTCGAGTTTCAGCTTGTTGCGGATTTCCTGGGTGTCTGCAGGCTGGCTGGAGAGGATGGCGATGGAGATGGCCTGGTAGGCATGCTCGTAGCCATTGCCATACTTGGCGGACAGCAACTCGACCGGCATGGCCAGTGCCTGGGACATTTTTTCGATATCGACCGTAACACCGAATTTCTTGGCTTCATCTGACATGTTGAGCAGCAGCATGGCAGGCAGGGCGAGCTGCTTGAGCTGCAGGGCCAGGCTCAACTGGCGCTCGATCTGGGTGGTGTTGAGAATGATCAACACCAGATCTACCGGGTTGCTTTCAAGAAAGTGCCGCACCACCAGCTCGTCATCCGAAAAGCCGTGGATGTCATACACGCCGGGCAAGTCGATGATCTCCACCATGGCGCCGCCGAGCAGCACTTTTGCGCTCATCAGTTCCACGGTAATGCCAGGCCAGTTGCCGACTCGTGCAGATGCGCCGGTCAGGCGGTTAAAAAAAGTGGATTTGCCGGTATTCGGCATTCCCAGCAGGGCGATGCGCTTCATTGCGGGGTGCTGGAAGGGGTAACGTCGATATGTTGCGCGTCAATGCGCCGCAGCATGATGTCGGTGGTGCCGATTCTGACGTGAAGGGGACCGGAAAATTTCGCCCGTCTGACCAGTTCGATGTGTTTCCCGATGCGGAAACCCATTGCGGCGAGGCGGTGATAAAGTGCTTCATCTGTGTGTAAAGCGGCGATCACGGCGAATTCGCCGGGTTTGAGAGTGGAAAGGCTGACCGTGGCCATGGATATCGAGCTATGCTAAATAGGAATTGTTCTTGATTGTGACATAAGCGGCCTGTTTTGCATAGACTTAGGCTCTTTCATTGTAAGGAACAAATAATCTGTCCGGAGTTGCAGTTTATGAACTGTCCGAAACTCGAACCGCTTTTTTCCTGGTAGCTGAGCGATGGCGGTGTGACCAACGCTCATGGGTCAAGATCCACGTACGTATACTTCTAAATTCAGTAGTGTCCGGCAATTTCGCTTGGGCGTCCATGTAACGACTTGATCTAGAATAGGAAACGATGTGTCTAGGGGTGTCACCGACTTGAACATGTTTTTTTTGGGTGTCAATCAGCGTTCAAATTTGACCACCCGTCAGCGTCCAATTTTGACCAGGGTAAAAGCATCGTTCTAAGCTGATTTCTTGCGCTGTTTGAAGCGGAAGGAATCGTTACCTGTTTCCAGAATATCGCAGTGATGGGTGA
>JAUSBJ010000013.1 GCA_030652035.1 Sulfurimicrobium sp. | reverse complement strand
CCGTCCGCTAACTGGCATGGACTGCGCGGCATCCCGCCAGCGCTGAAGCGTTCCTGCTCCAATCCCAATTTCGCGGGCAACCCGTTCCACCGCCGCGTTCTCCGGCGGTAGCAATCGCGCTACCGCTCTGCTCTTGAATTTCATACTGTATCTCAGTAGTGTTCGGCAATTTAGTTGAATAGATTCAGTTGGTTATCATTTTGAGGCATGGGTGATTGCATTTCTGTGTTTTTAAGTAATTGATCAAGTGGTGTTTTTTCAAAAAGTGTCAGGCTCAGAATCTGTAATATTGTGTAGAGCGAAGGCTCGATTTTGAGGCGTTTCTTCACAATAGCGACCAGGACGTAAACAGAAATGGCGATCCATATCTGTGTTTTGACTGCGTTCTCGGTGGTGCCGTAGAACCGTTTGATACGAAGATGCTGTTTGATCCATTTGAAGAATAGTTCGACCTGCCAGCGACAACGGTAAAGCTGAGCGATGGTCAGTGCAGGCAACTCGAAGTTGTTGGTCAGGAAGACCAGATCCCTGTCGTGCTCGGCATCGTGGAACTTGATGCGGCGCAGGTGCTGCGGGTAGTCCTTGCGGGCTTTGACGCTGGTTAAGGCAATGGTCTGGTCGCAGCGCAACCCGGTGGACTTGTCCACGGCACGTGAATAGACACGGCGAAATTGAAGATTGGATTTGCCGCGTATGACGAAGAAAGCTTGTGCTTGATGCAAGACGAACCAGCGGGCGAAGTCGGTGAAGCCGCGATCCATAATGTAGAAGCTGCCGGCTTCGGGTGTCAGGATGTCGAGTACGTTGACCTCGTGCATCTTGCCATCGCTGATGTGAATGAAGGTCGGGATATTGCCGCGCAGGTCGAGCAGCGTATGCATCTTGACGGCAGCTTTGGCCTGACGGAAGTGTGCCTAGGGGAAGACACTCAAGCACAGGTCGATGGTGGTGGTGTCGAGTGCGTACACCGTCTGCTCCAGTTCTACAGCAAAGCTGTCGGAGACGTAGAGTTGGCGAGCGGCCTGGATCAGGCTCATGGCGAAATCCGCAAAGATGCGGCAGTCGCGTGACTCGTTGGCATCGGCCAAAGTGCTGCGGGCAATGTTGCCCCGGATGCCGAGGTGATAGAGCTTGGCCTGGTGAGCGCGCAGACAGGTTTCGATGTCGCGCAGGCTCTCGCGGTAGGTCAGTTGTGCGAAGGCCATGCAGAGAAATTGATCGAGATGCGAAAAAGCCTTGGTGGGATATTTTGAAGGATAGCGTCGCACGAAGCGGCGAAACGAGTGAAGGGGTAAATGCTCCATGAGTTGTGCGAACACCAGTTGGCCTGAATACATGATGGAAAACCACAGGGAGAAAACCCCAGTTTCCCAAAAAAAACATGTTCAAGTCGGTGACACCCCTAGACACATCGTTTCCTATTCTAGATCAAGTCGTTACATGGACGCCCAAGCGAAATTGCCGGACACTACTGAGATTGACTAATGTGTTACTAATGTTGTTATAAGTTAGTAGGATACTAGTAACAAAATTTGGTTAAGCATGCTTCCTTGAAGAGTCTCTGAGTAGCAAGAAAGATACTTATCTACTAATTTTAGCTTGATTAGTAGACGCCACCATCGTAGGCAGCTAAACTCCATTCTACTAATTGTTTATATTTTTAGTAGGAAGAATGAAAATTCCCTTAACGCCGCCTAATCTGGCATCAATTCTTTCCAATTTGAGCCCCGAGTTATTTGGGAGGCTTTATTCAGAAAGTACGCCTACGGTGAATGGGATTTACCTACATTGGGATCAACTTAGGCACAGGGCCCCTCCAGAAGGAATATCTTCAGATCAATGGTGGGCTGCTATCAAACTGGCACGAACTGGGATGCTCCAGGCATTGCCTCTAGTGGATAAAAGGGGGCGACCATTCAAGATCGGAATCCCTGAGAATATCCTTATTCACCTACACCACATAGACAAGGATGCGGCAGGGCAAATCCAGTCATCTGTGGGAGTTACAACACCCGAAAACAGGGATCGTTATCTTTTTCAATCAACGATAGAAGAGGCAATTACCTCTAGTCAATTAGAGGGAGCTGCAACAACTCGTCGGGTTGCGGAAGACATGTTGCGAGAAGGACGGAAGCCTCGGGATCATAGTGAACGCATGATCTTCAATAACTTTCATGCAATGGAACGCATAAGAACTATTAGGGATGAACCAATATCGCCTGCTCGTATTCTTGAGTTGCACCGTATTCTGACAGAAGGCACGTTGGATGATCCTGCGGATTCTGGGCGTCTACGTATGTCTGATGACGTTCATGTTGCCGATAATCGTGATGGTACGATTATTCATCAACCCCCCAGTCATGGTGAACTTGAATCTCGTCTAGAGAAGCTTTGTGCGTTTGCTAATGCAGAGGAAGGTTCTAAACCATTTGTACATCCAGTGCTCCGTGCAATCTTGCTGCATTTCATGATTGGCTACGATCATCCGTTTGTGGATGGGAATGGGCGCACAGCACGTGCCTTGTTCTACTGGTCAATTGCTAGAAGTGGATATTGGTTGATGGAGTTTGTTTCGATTTCTCACTATCTGCGAAAAGCGCCAAGTCAGTATGTGCGAGCGTACCTTCACACCGAAACCGACGAGAATGATACGACATACTTCTTGATCCATCAGTTGGAAGTTATACGTAAGGCGATTACGGGTCTGCATGAATATCTGGCTCGCAAGGTTGCGGAGCAGAGGTCAACAGAGCGGCTCTTGGTGGGCTCCGGCAAACTACGCAATCGCCTCAATCATCGTCAATTGGCGCTTTTGACCCATGCGCTTAAGCATCCCGGGGAGGGCTATAAGATTGAGGGGCATCAGCGTAGTCATGCAGTTGTCTACCAAACAGCTCGCGCTGATTTGTTGGGGCTGCATGAACTCGGTCTGCTCGGGAAGCAAAAAATTGGGAAAGGGTTTCTTTTTGAGGCTCCGGCTAACCTTCGCGAAATCATTTCGAAGCTTGCGGAGTGAGAGCGTAGCCAAAGGGGCAGGGGCGCATTGTGAACGGGTGTCAGAGTCAGGTCTAGATTCGTAGCATTGTACAGTCCTCGCCGACTGCCCCCGGCTTGGCTGTGCCGCTCGGCGGTGGATCGAGGGGAATTCGGCGCATGTGATCCACTTTCCCGGCTTGTTCACTGACCTTGGCGCCACCACCCATTTCCCCTCTGCCGGGCGGCCCCGGCATCCAATCAATCTTGCGCGAAGCGCATTCCTGAACTGAAAACAAGCAAGAGTATCAAGGAGAGGCTGGATGCTTCGCGGCAAGGACGGCGACGCAAAGGGCCTGTGTCATTGAGATTCTGAAAAATAAACGGATTGCAGATCAATCCGTTACAAAAGCATAATGGTTCACTGCAAGATGAATTGTTATATGGACAATGGTGTTCATATATTAACTATTGGCCATATTAAAGGGGTTCACATGAGGTTTTTTCGAAACGCTGTCGTTATTCTTTTGTTCAGTTCAGCAACCGCAATGGCTGCGCCGGCGAGTGAAAGCACGATCAAACAGTTGCTGACCGTCACTGAGGCGGCAAAGTTTGTGGATGGTATGCGCGCGCGAGTCGATACGATGATGACTAATTCAATTCAGCAGGCATTGAATGGCAAGACACCCAATGCCGCCCAGCAAAAGGCCATCGGGAATATGAAAAGCAGGATGACGACGCTCGTGCAGGGAACGCTGACATGGGAAAAACTTGAGCCGATGTACCTGCGTTTCTACAAGGAGACCTTCAGCGAAGAGGAAGTCTCAGGCATATTGGCCTTCTATAAAACACCGTCAGGGCAGGCCATGATCCAGAAGATGCCGGTGCTGATGCAGAAAACCATGGTGGAGTTTCAGAAACAGACATCCGGAATGGCGCCTCAGATGCAAAAAATTCAGCAGGATTTTGTTGCCGAGATGGCAGCTGCAAGCAAATAAACCCTAATTGGTCCGCCAGGCGATGACCTGGCGTTGGGGACAGCCTCCGTCAGGACGTCAGGGTCAGGTCAAGATTCGTAGCATTTTGAATGATGGCTTTGTTCGCTCCGCGAATGTTTTCTTGCCGGGGGCAGCCCGGCATCAATAAACCCATGCACAAGTGCATTCTTAGTGCTGCTTTTCCGCGCAACATACCTTGAAAAGTAGACCAAAACCATGGACCATTCAGCCTCTTCAGGCGATCCGCCCGGTTCTTTCCGGGCCATGCCACGGATCGTGCTAATACCCACTTTACGGCGGAGCGGCCATGACCTTCAAAGATACCCAGCCCCAATTCCAGATGATCGACGTGACGCTGATCGAGCCGGACCGGGCCAGTCCGCGCCGGCAGATCGACGAGGCCGCCCTCAAGGGCCTGGCCAATTCCATCCGGAAGACGGGGCTGATCCATCCCCTGGTGGTCCAGCCTGCCAACGCTTCCGGGCGGCACGTGCTGATCGTCGGCGAGCGGCGCTGGCGGGCTGCGGTGATGGCCGGGGAGAAAACGGTGCCGGCCCTGATCCGGCGCTGCGAAGCTGACGAGGTTTTGCAGGTGCGGGTGTTCGAGAATCTGGGCCTGGGCCTGCGCGCCCCGCTGGAGCCGCGCGATATGGCGAACGCCATCCAGACCATCGCGGAGCGCTTCGGCAGCCGGGAAGCGGCGGCGGAGCACCTGGGGGGGACGCCCGCATGGCTCAGGCAGGCGACTGCCGCCGCGGCGGCCAATCTCTCGCCCAAGATCACCGCGCTGCTGGATTCGGGCAAGATTTCCAGCACCGGGGCGGCCATCCAGCTGGAAAAGCTGGCGCAGAAAAACGAGGCCAAGGCCGAGTCGCTGATCGGCCAGATCGAGCAACTGCCGGAGGGGGAAAAGCTGGTCAGGAAAATCGTGGATCGAGCTCTTTCCGAAGAAGGTGGACGGCGCAGGAAGAAGGAGGAAGCGCTTCCGGCTCAAAATTCCAGCGCGTCCGATACGCTGCCATGGGAAGAGGCATCCGCCGGGCCCGCCGCCGGCCGCCGGATCAATCCCGGCAAGGTTAGAATGGTGGCTGAAATTCTTGGCCTGGCAGACGGTGACGAGGACGAAGTCCTGGCCCGGCTGGTGGATGAATTTCTGGCGCTGAAAGGCAGCGATAATCCGCCATTCTGAGGAAGCCGCAGGTTTTGCAAAACGCTCCAAACCAAGGATAAGCCCATGACAAGCAAAGTGATCCTGATTTCCGGCGCGACCCGCGGGCTGGGGCGGGCCATGACCGACGAGTTCATCCGGCTCGGACACCGAGTTTTCGGCTGCGGCCGCTCCAGCTCGGCGATTCAGGAGCTCAACCAGAAATACGGCCCCGATAACCGTTTCGAGGTGGTGGAGGTCAGCCGTGACGAGGCCGTCCGCGACTGGGCCGGGCGCTGCCTGAAGCTGGCTGGCCCGCCCGATCTGCTGCTCAACTGCGCCGCGCTGATCAACCGCAATGCGCCGCTATGGGAAGTGCCTGCCGAGGAGTTTTCCGCCCTCATCGATGTGAACATCAAGGGCGTGGCCAGCCTGATCCGGCATTTCGCGCCCGCCATGGTGAGCAGGAACAGCGGGGTGATCGTCAACTTCAGTTCCGGCTGGGGGCGCTCGACCGATCCACTGGTCGCCCCCTACTGTGCCAGCAAGTGGGCCATAGAAGGGCTCACCCAGGCGCTGGCGCAGGAGCTTCCGCAAGGCATGGCGGCCATCCCGCTGAATCCGGGCATCATCAATACCGACATGCTGAGGAGCTGCTTTGGCGCGGATGCGGGGAATTATCCCAGCGCGGACGAATGGGCGGAGACGGCCGTGCCCTGGCTGCTCGGCCTGGGTCCGCGGGATAATGGACGTTCCCTCACGGTGGGCGAGCCGCATTGATAATCAGGTCCGGGCCGATCTGGGTCTGGCCTCATGGTCACACTGGGAAGTGTGACGGATCAGCCCGGTGAATACATTCTACAAGGAAAAGCAGGCTGTGTGGAAGGTTTGCGGTCCTTGCTCTGAGGGAACGGTGTTTACTTTAAAAACCCTTTATAATCAGCATGAAAGCGCCTCTATAGGCAAGGGGGCGGAGGCCTGATTCCATGCGGGCACTCAGCGCGGGGCAAGCACCTCGAGCATCGCCTCGACATCGACAATTTTGTCGCGCGGGGCGTCGCGCCGCTCCCCGCGCGCGACCTCCACCTCATCGAGTTGCTTCCAGTCGTTGAAAGAGACAATTTGCAGGCCGCGTTCGCGCAGCAAGGCAGTGATGGCCTCACGCTCAGGCAGCGCCCTTGATGCAAGTCCGGCGCCATCGTCAATCATGTGTTCGACCACGTGGGCGGAGGCGGCCTTGTGCGAGCCGATCAGCCCTTGCGGGCCGGTGCGCGCCCAGCCGACCACGTATTCGTTGGCAATCACGCTGCGGCTGAGGGGGTCTACGACCCGCCCATCCTGGTTGGCAATGACGCCCGCTTTTTCGTCGTAGGGGACGCCGGCAATGCGCTCGACGCTAAACCCGATCGCGGGCAACACCATCCCGACCTCGAGGGTTTCGATCTCGCCGGTGCCGCGTGCTTTAACCGTGCCGTCGTGCTGAACCTCAAGGCGGTTTTTCTCGAGCGCGAGGCCGGCTACCTTGCCCTCGGCGTCAGCGATCACTTCGGTCGGCGAGACATTGAAGCGCAGGTGGAGCTTCTTCGCTTTCGCGCCCGGCTGCTGTGTCGCGAAGGCGTGGAGAAGCATCAGGTTCTTGTCCTGCTGCGAATTGCCCGCGGATTCCGGGATGACGCAGCCCGCAAGCTCGCCTGGGGCGACGATAGGCTCGGCATCCTCCATCTCGCCCAGTTCCTTGAGTTCGGGCGGCGTGAACGAAGCTTGCTCCGGCCCCCGCCGCCCAAGGATGAATACCTCGCGCACCTGGCTGTTGCGCAGAGCCTCCAGCGCGTGTTCGGCAATGTCCGTCTTTTCGAGTTCGGCGGGGGTGCGCAGCAGAATCCGGGCGGCATCGATGGCGACGTTGCCATTGCCCACCACCGCGACACGGGAAACCGACAAGTCGATCTTTGCATGGCGGTAGTCCGGATGACCGTTGTACCAGCCGATAAAGACGGTCGCCGGCGTGCAGCGCGCGATGCCTTCGCCCGGAATGCCGAGGCGGCGGTCGGCCTCGTTTCCCACGGCATAAACGATCTGGTGATAGTGCCGGCGCAAGTCCTCTACCGTTAAATCGCTGCCGAGCCGTACATTGCCCAGAAACCGGAACGTGGGCCGCGCAGCGGTTCTTTCGTACACGCGGGTGACGGCCTTGATGTTCTGATGATCCGGCGCGACGCCGCCCCGTACCAGTCCATATGGAGTCGGCAGGCGCTCGAACATGTCGACATGGACGGCCACATCCGTGCGCTTGAGCAGGGCTTCCGCTGCGTAGAAGCCGGCAGGCCCGGAACCGATGATTGCGACACGCATGAAGCACCTCCATTTATCAGGGCATCGGCTGATTTAACACGCCGCCATGCCTATGCTTGCAAACCCGCCATGAGATCGGGTCACGGTCTTTTCCCCCCGCCCCGTATTGTCCAGACGACGTTCCAGATGAGGGAGGCTAATGCGCCCAGGACGGCGAAGCCGATGATGATGACCGCAATCAGTCCCATCATATCCTGTTTGAGATAAAGGCCGAGGTAACCGATTCCGGAGCCGGCGATGCCGAGCAGCAGGGAAAGGACGCCGAGCGTGGCGGAAGGATGGGAATTCGGGGCGATGAATTTCAGTTTCATGCTTATCAGGTCTTTATATTCCGTTATTCGGATGCCCAGCAATTCAGACGGCCGGATCGCTCCGCCATGGCGAGAGTGAAAAAACAGCCCCCACCGGGGTTGGCTTTGTTCCAGGGAGGGCGAGGCCCGCAGCGAACAGGCATGCACCGCTTGCCAGCGCTCCCCTGGGACGAAATCTTATACCACACCACGATGTCCAACTTGAAGGGCTATGACTGACAGGGCCAGGCAAAGCGGGGAATACACCAACGTGTCTAGGCGGGCGAAGCGCGAGCCGCGGACACGCTTGAAAAACCCGACAAGTTTGAACTCGCCAACGGCACGAGCGAATAGGGCGAGCGCAAGCCCGTAGCAGAGCCAGGACAATACATGGTCGGGCAGCGGGGCGGCCACAGCGCCTGATGTGGCGGCGAGCAAGAGGGCGAATGTCACCAGCGCCGCCCCAACCAGCGCGGTGACGGTGGCCGAAGGCGAGAAAGCCGGACACCCTTCAATTTCAGGAATAGCGGCGGCCTTGCCAATAGAGCCGCCCAGCGCCCAATAGAAGTGCCATAGTCCAAGGAACGCAAAGATAATGGCACCCACAGCAGCAACTGGATTGGTCATGAGGAAAACCTTCAAGAAAAGGAATGGTTATGGGGCTCACAGTAACACCTTAAACCAACCCCCTCCAAGCTTCCCCTGATAAAGGGATGCTTGGAGGGGGTTGGTTTGCGAAGGCGCCTTCCGGCGCCTCATGCGTGAGTGCATGCGGCGGAAGATATGCATTAACCGAAAGGAAGCGCGGTGTGTTTCATTGCATCGGGCTTTTGTATCTCCCGAAATGCCGTCATGCTTACGCCAAGCGGACTTCTCCGGTAGAGTCCGAACAACAGCATTTCAACCGGCAGGAGATTGTCTTGTAAAGCCGGGGCGATTCAAAGGGAGTCTCAATCCAAATGTTAAGCATGATCATGTTTCTGACCTTGACCGGCGTGTATGAACCCTCCGCTATCCAGCAGCTTCCTGATGGGCGTTTTCTGGTGGCCGAGGATGAGAAGCAGCATCCCTTTAGCCTGGTCACGATTAGCCCCGAAAGCCGCGCCAGCAGTATGCCGCTGGAAGCCGATGACGATTTCCGCAAGCTGGACGATCTTGAAGGGCTCGCCCTCGACCGCGCAGGGAATGTTTACGCCATCACATCGCATTCACGCAACAACGCAGGCGAGGAAAAGAAGTCGCGCGACAAGCTGGTGCGCTTCCGGGTCGAGGGCAACCGTGCAGTGGCGCCGAAAGTGGCCAAGGGCCTGAAGCCCGCCTTGCTGGCAGCGCACCCGGCGCTGGCGGCGGCAGCGCAGATACGCGACGTCAAGAGTGGCGGCGGGCTTAATATCGAGGCGCTGGAGATCAGCCCCGACCAGCAGCGGCTGATGATCGGCTTTCGCAGCCCCTTGCTCGACCAGCGGGCCGTCATCGCCAGCGTGGAGAATCCTGCCGCAGTTTTTGATAAGGGCGCGCCGCCCCGCATTTCGCCTGTACTGGAAACGCTGGACCTCGGCGGCAACGGGATTCGCGGCATGTCCTACCTGCCTGCGCTCAAGGGCTACCTGATCGTCAGCGGCCCGGTCGCGCGAGAACAGGTCCAGTTCCAGCTCTGGTTCTGGAGCGGCCAGCGCGGCGCTCCCGCGCGCCGCGTCAGCGTGCCCGGCCTGGCCGGTTTTGAGCGCACAGAGGGCGTCAGCCCCGCTTTAATCAATGGCCGGCAGCGCATCGTCTTCGTCAGCGATGACGGCAGCCGGGAAGAAGGGCGTTTCGCCCGCTTTCTGCTGCTCGACCCCGGTCAACTTCAGATCGCACCCTGATCGGGCAAGAGTAAGGACAGGCAAGATTTCATCATGAATTCGGCAGATCGTTCGAGAAAACCCACCCCCCTGAAGCAATGGGGCGCTGACATGATCAGGCTGTGGCTTTTGCTGCTGGCCGCCACGTTACTGCTCGCCGCCTGCGGCAAGGCCAAGGAGGCGGCGCTTCCGCCCGGCAGCCCGGTGCTGGCGCTGGGAGACAGCCTGACCGCGGGGAACGGCGTGTCGCCCGAGCAGGCCTGGCCCAGCCTGCTGGCGGGGAGGACGGGATGGGTGGTGGTCAACGGCGGTGTCAGCGGCGACACCAGCGGCGCTGCCTTGCAGCGTCTGCCGGCCCTGCTTGAGGAGCACCGCCCGGTCCTGGTATTGGTGGCGCTTGGGGGCAACGACATGCTGCGCCAGCTTCCACAAGCGGAGACCATCGCCAACCTTGATCGGATACTTGCCCGGATCAAGGCGCATGGCGCGCGGGCGGTGCTGCTGGCAACGCCGAGGCCGAGCGCTGCGGGTGCGGTTTTTAAAAACCTCTCGGCAGCTGATTTCTATCAGGACGTGGCCGACCGGCACAAGCTTCCCCTGATCAGGGACGCGCTGGCCGAGGTGCTTTCCAATCCGGAAATGAAGGGCGACCCCCTGCATCCGAATGCCGCAGGCCACACGCTGTTGGCTGAAAAGCTGTTCGCCGAGCTGAAGTCGATCGGCTATGCCCGCTAGCCGCCAAGGCCAGCGTTACAAGCGCCTATAGCCATGCCGCGCCGCGCACTCCGCTGGAATCGCCGAAGCGGTGCTTCACCAGCCGGGTATCCACCCGGTCTGAAAACACCCAGCGCCCCCAGATTTCTGGCACACGCGTGTACAGCCGCTCGGTATTGGACATCCCGCCGCCCAGGACAATGACGTCCGGATCGAGGATGTTGATGACGTGCGCCAGGGAACGGGCGAGACGGTTCTCATAGGCTTGCAGGCTGCGCTCGCCAGCGGCGTCGCCAGCTTCCGCCCGCGCCACGATTTCCGCGGAACTCAGGGTTGCGCCCGTCGCGTCGTGGTGCAGCTTCGCCATGCCCGGCCCGGAGAGAAAGGTTTCGATGCAGCCCCGGCGGCCGCAGTAGCACTCGGGGCCGGGGAGTTCATCGGGCTCCGGCCAGGGCAGGGGATTGTGTCCCCATTCACCGGCGATGCCGTTGGCCCCGGTCAGGACCTGCCCGTTGACCACGATGCCTGCTCCGGTGCCGGTGCCGATAATCACGCCGAATACCACCGCCGCGCCCGCGGCCGCCCCGTCCGTGGCTTCTGAAAGGGCAAAGCAGTTGGCGTCGTTGCTGATCTTGACCGGGCGTTGCAGCAGGGCTTCCAGGTCCTGGAGGATCGGCTGGCCGTTGAGATGTGTCGAATTGGAGTTCTTGAGCATGCCGGTGGCCCTGGAAATGGCGCCGGGCGTGCCGATGCCCAGCGAGCCGCGTTGCCCCAGTTCGGCCTCCGCGTCCTGCACCAGGCCGGCAATCGCCTGCAAGGTGGCGGGGTAGTCTCCGCGTGGCGTGGGCACGCGTCGGCGCAGGCGTTCCGCGCCTGCGTCATCGAGTGCAACAATTTCGATCTTGGTGCCGCCGAGGTCGATGCCCAGCCTCATGATGCGCCCATCTGTAGCCAGAAAGTGACCGGGCCGTCGTTGATCAGGCTGACCTTCATATCCGCGCCGAACACCCCCGTGCCGACTTTTGCATGGCGTTCCCGCGCCTTTGCCACAATATAATCGAACAGCGACTGGCCCAGTTCCGGTGGCGCGGCGGAGGAAAAGCTGGGACGGGTACCCTTCTTGGTATCCGCCGCCAGCGTGAATTGCGGCACCAGCAGCAATTCGCCACCGATATCCGTCAGCGAAAGGTTCATCTTGCCCTCCGCGTCAGGGAAGACGCGGTAAGCCAGCAGGCGGTCGAGCAGGCGCTGTGCGGTGGCCTGGTTGTCCTGTTTCTCGACGCCGACCAGTACCAGCAGGCCGCGCCCGATTTGCCCGACAGTATGGCAGTCGACCGCCACGCTTGCCTGGCTGACACGCTGTATCAATCCAATCATGTTCTGCAACCGCTCCCGGAATGTTCCTCTGATGGTGACATCATGCCCAATTCCGTCCTTGCGCGGAAGTCAACGCAGGCGGCATGCTCAAATCATATTCTTCCTGCGTTCACTCCGTGCCAAAACAGACCTCTAAATGGATGCGCCAGCTCGGTGCCGTGTCCTCCATTGTTTTTTTATCCCCTTCAGCGCGGATACGATCGGCTTGGCATTCTGAAAAATCAGCAACGCGCCGAACTGTTGGCGGATATTTCTGAAATACGGGGTTTGATGCCGCTGCTTATGAAACAGCGCAACGGCATGCATTGGACGAGCCAGGATCGCAGGCTCATCAGGAAACAGATGCGCAGTCTGGCCCGCCTGAGTCCCTATGCGGCGGCACTGCTGCTACCCGGTGGACTGCTGCTTTTGCCGCTTTTCGCCTGGTGGCTGGATCGGCGCAGGCTGAAAGGCCGCGCCGATGAGACGCCTGCGGATATCGATCAGGCATGATTTTCCCCTTCATCCCGGTTTGCTCCAGACCATTGGCGTGTCGAAGGGCAGCGGGGTGGCCGGTCCGGGGGGACATAGGCTTTCAGTGCCTGCGAGGTGGCGGATTATGTTGTGGCCACACCTAGCAGCAGGATGAACAGGGCGATCAGCACAATCAGCCACAAGCTCCCAGCCAGTGGCCAAGTGCGTAAGGCTTCTTCCACTCGGCGGGTCCATAAGATATGCACTGGCGCTCTCGTAAAGGTAATTTTCGACTGGAATGGATGCGGTGCGGAAATACGGCGCAAAGATGCCGCCGCACGCACCAGCCACATCAGCGCATCCCCCGGCGGGATGGCTGGGCCGCGCCATCTGCCGCGCCAGGCGGCATAGGCGAGGAGAATGGCTGCGAGCACCGGCCAGGCCGCAGATTTCAGACCCGGCTCGGACAATACCGCCGCTACCGTAGCGGCATCGGCTTGCATCCAGGCCAGTGCCGCCACCGCTGCCAGCGCCGCCAGCCAGGGTAACAGTCCGATGCCGTTTTCCTGATTACTTTCACGAGGCGTCAGCAGCAGAAAGCGGGCCATGAGCAGACCCGTGCCCAAGGCGGCCAAGCCTAGGGCCCAAGGCAGCAGTTCCGGCCAGGGCGCGGGCAGGCCAGCCAGGGCGGCTTTCAATTCCGTCTTGGCGAGCGCTCCACTGGTGAACGGCGCGCCAGCCAGGGCCAGGGCGGGTAGCAGCAGGCCTGCCATAACCCAGCCCTTGCGGCCGAACCGTTGTGCCACCCCTACGCCCAGGAATAAGGCACCCTTGGCCAGGCCATGGTGCAGGGCATAGAGACCGATTGCCGGCAGCAGCAGGGGCCAGGCCTTTGGCAGTAGCAGGCCAGCTCCCACGGCCAGGGTCATGAAGCCCATCTGGCTGACGCTGGAATAGGCCAGTAGCGTCTTCGGCTGCCGCTGTCCCAGCCCGACCACTACCCCGAAGAAGGTTGCGAACAGGCCCAGGCTTAGCATCACCGTGCCCAGTGCCGGCATGGCCGCCTCACCCAGGGGCAGGAAACGCAGCCAGCCCAGCAATCCCGCCTTGATCATGGCGCCGGAGAGCACTGCGGAAGCCGGTGTGGGCGCCACCGGATGCGCGAGCGGCAGCCACATGTGAAGAAACGGCACCCCGGCCTTGACGCCAAAGCCAAGAAACAAGAAGCCATAAGCAAGGCTGGGCATCTCCATTGCCGCCGCTCGCGCCATTTCCGGCAGGAAGTGAGTTTGCGCCGCTCCCGCCAGCAGGAGCAGGCCGGCGATGAGCAATGCCTCGCCCAGCACTGCCATGACGAGATAGATCCGTCCGGCCCGCCGCGCCTCACTACCGCTTTCGTGTACTACCAGGCCATAGGCGGCGAAGGTCATCACAGCGAAGGCGAAATAGAAGCTGGCCGCATCCTGAGCCAGGCACACCCCCAGGTTGCCGCTCAGGGTGACCAGGAAGAATGCTGTGAAGACGTGCCGGCGCGGGTCCCCGGCCAGATAGCTACGGGCGTAGAACCCCGCTGCCAGCCACAACAAGGCGGTAAACAGCAGAAACAAGCGCCCGGTTTCATCCAGGCCGAAACGGCTGCCCAGCAGCAGCCATGGCAGATCGAGCGTGTAGGTGCCGGGCGCAGCCAGCGCAAAGGCCAAGCCCGGCAACGCCGCCCAGGGCGCCAGTCTTATTCCCATGAGGCGGGTCGCTGGGAGCAGCGCCAGGCCGGCCAGTAGCAGAGGGAGAAGGAGGACGGCTGACAGGATCATGGCACCCATCGCAGATATTCACGAGCGGCGATCAGCTTGGCCCAGTCCAGAGGCGAAATCGCGCTGGCGGCAAAGAGGCCCGCAAGCACTGTGGCGGCGGCGGTGATGAGGGGCGGGGCGAGCAGCAGCCAGGCGGTCTCGCGTCCCTTTTGCATCGGGATGTGCTCCTCCGGCCAGGTTTCTGTTCGTGGCCGGAACCAAGCCCGGTGCAGGATGGGCAGGAAATAGGCCGCATTGAGCAGGCTCGATGCCAGCAGCACCGCCAGCACCCAGGGCATCTGCGCCTCCAGGGCGCCCAGGCCCAGATACCATTTGCTGATGAAGCCGGCGAGCGGCGGCACGCCGATCATGCCGAAAGCGCCGACTGTGAAGGCGACGGTGGTCCACGGCATGCGCCGGCCTACGCCATCCATCTCGCTGATCTTGTGGATGCCCAGAGTCTCGGCATAGTTGCCGGCGCAGAAGAATAAAGTGATTTTCATGATGCCCTGATGCACCAGATGCACGACGCCGCCGATGGTGCCCACCGGCCCGAACAGGGCCACCCCCAGGGCGATGTAGGACACCTGGCTGATGGTGGAAAAGGCCAGGCGCCGTTTGAGGTCGTCCTGAAACAGCGCGCGTAGCGACCCCCAAATAATCGTGACCGAGGCAGCCACCGCCAGCGGTAGCAGCAGGGACAGGGCGTGGGCGAACTCCACGCCATAGACCTCGTAAACCACCCGCATGATGCCGAACGCACCTGCTTTTACCACCGCTACCGCGTGGAGTAGCGCCGAGACCGGCGCTGGCGCTACCATGGCCTGGGGCAGCCAGCCATGCAGGGGAACCAGCGCAGCCTTCACCCCCAGCCCGGCGATGAGCAGAAAAAAGACGATCTGCAACTGTCCGGCGTATTCCGGCCCCAGAGCCGCCAGCACGCCACCCTGGGTGAACTCCACCTGTCCGGCCAGGCCGTACAGCCAGACGGTGCCGATCAGGAGCAGCGCGCCACCGCCGAGGGTGTAGGTGAGATAGACGTTTCCCGCGCGCATGGCCTGCTCGGTGCCGCGATGCACTACCAGCGGATAGGTGGACAGGGTCAAGAGTTCGTAGAAGATGAAAAAAGTGAACAGATTGCCCGCCATCGCTACGCCTACGGTGGCGGTGACGCACAGGCTGAAGAAGCCGAAGAAGCGGCTGCGATGCGGTGAGTTTTCCAGGTAGCCAATGGCATACAACGTGGTCAGAAACCACAATGCCGCCGACAGGGTGACGAACAGCATGGCCAGGGCATCGGCTACGAACAGCAGGTCCAGGCCGGGCAGCATGGTGTAACGGAAAACGTATTCCTCGCCGTGCAACACGCCCCACAGCATGTATACGATTAGCAGCAGCTTCAGGGTCGCACCGGCCAGGTTGAAGAGGCTGCGCAGGATATGCCGCTCCTCGGGCAAGGAGAAAATGATCAGGCCCGGCAGCAGGGAACTGGCCAGCACCAGCAGGGGCAGGGTTTCGTTGAGACTCATGCCGCCCCCAGCAAGTTCAGCATCTCGCTGGCCCACAGTCCCAACAGCAGGCTGGCCAGGGCGAGCAGAAAAGCGGGCCATTCCAACGTGCGCGGCAAGGGTTTGAAGTGGGCCGCCTCCTCTGCTGGCAGAAAAGCCTGGCGCAGCACCTTGAACACGTAGGCCGCAGAAAGCAGCCCGCCTGCCAGCATCACCACGATCCACCACCATTGCCCGCTGGCCAGCGCCGCTCCCAGCAGCAGCCATTTTGCGGAAAAGCCGCCCGACGGCGGCAGTCCCATGATTGTCATGCCGGCCAGCACGAAGGTGAACAGGGTCAGCGGCAGGCGCGTAGCCACGCCGGCGAGCCCGGCGATCTCGTCGCGCCCGGTGGCGGCGATCATCGCTCCCGCTGCCGCGAACATGGCGGCCTTCGCCAGTCCGTGCGCCACCGCCTGCAGCGCGCCGCCCTGCCAGGCGCTCGCCGCCACCTCCGCCGCCGCCCCTGTGGCAAGCGGGAAGATCAGGAACAGATAGCCCACCTGGGCCACGGTGGAATAAGCCACCAGCATTTTCAGATGGGTCTGTCGCAGTGCCAGCAGCGACCCCCAGATCACCGCGCCGGCGCCCAGCGCACCCAGAAACTGTGCCGCCGTGACGCTGGCTATGGGCGCAAAGAGATCAAACCACAGCCGCAGGATAAGATAGAACGAGGCTTTGATCACCAGTGCCGAGAGCAGGGCGGACACCGGCGCCGGCGCATTGCCGTGGGCGGGCGGCAGCCAGAAGTGGAAGGGAAACAGCGCGGTCTTGAGCATTAGTCCCAGCAGCATCAGCGCCGCTGCCAGGGACACCGCAGTGGGCGCGTCCGCCGCGATCAGGGGGGCTAGCGCCGCCAGCGACACGCTGCCGTAGACGCCATAGAGCAGCGCTACGCCCAGGAGATAGGCGCCGGAGCCGAGCAGGGTTGCCAGGAGGTAGCGCATGGCCGCCGAGACAGGCCCCGCGCCGCCCGCCACCGCCACCAGCCCCACCGCTGCCAGGCCGAGCAGTTCCAGGGTGACATAAATATTGAACACATCAGCGGACAGGAACAGCGCATTCATGGCCGCCAGCAGGTAGCCGGTAAGCGGCCAGAAATAACGCAGGGGAGCGGCATGAGCAGCGAAGTAGGCGCGTGCGTAAAAAGCGAGCGGCAAGGCCACCGCCTGGGTCAGCAGCAGCATCACCGCGCTGAGTCCATCGGCCGCGAGGTCGATGCCTAGCGGCGCACCCCACCCGCCCACGGCATACACCCGCGCGCCGCCGGCGATGATTTGCTGCGCCAGCGTTGCCGCCAGGGCGAGTTGCAGCGCCACACCCGCCACGGCCAGCCGGCCACCCCGGCCCGGCCCCTGCACGAAGGCCAGGGTCGCCCAGATCAGGGGCGACAGGATCAGCCAGGGAATGGGATCAAACATCCAGCTTGTCCTTGCCCGCTTCTTCTTCCGGCAATCGCATCTCGCCGCTTTGATCCAGCAGTTGCCGCGCCAGGGCCAAGGCCAGGGCGGTGGCGGCGATGGCGACGACGATACCGGTCAGCACCATGGCCTGAGGCACCGGGTCGGGGATGCCGGTGCGCTGAGCCAGGCCCACCAGCACCAGGAAAATGCCACTGCCCATGACGTTGAAGGCCAGGATCTTGCGCAGCAGATGCGCCTGCAACATCAAGCCGGTCACTCCGAAGACGAACAGCGCGGCACCGGTAAGGGCGTAAATCAAGGGGGCGTTCATGCCTGAACCTTCGAGTCGGCCAGTACGAGGTACAGCCCGGCCAGAATGAGGCCAAGAGATAAAGTCAGGCTAGCCTCGATCACCAGGATCAGCGCGCCAGCCCAGCCGGGCGGATATTGCAGCAGGGTGCCTTGCGTCATGAGCGTTGCCGCCACAGCGATAAAGACCAGCAAGCCGGTCGCGAGCCCGGCGCGCAATGCCCGCCCCGGCGTCGCCCAGGCCGGCAGCAGGCCGGCCAGATGCAGCAGTACCCCCGCTCCAGCCAGCACTGCTCCGGCCTGAAAGGCGCCGCCCGGCCGGTGTGCTCCCGCCCACAGCACATAGCCTGCCACCAGCACCATTAGTGGCGTCAGCAGCCGGGCCAGGGTTTGCAGCATCGGGCTGGCGGGGACAGGACGAGGTTTGCTGCCGGACGCTTGGCGCGGCAGGGCCAGCATGCCCAACAGGGCCAACAGCAATACGGCTATTTCCAGCAAGGTATCGTAGCCGCGGAAGTTGAGCAGCACTGCCGTCACCGGGTGCGCCACGCCGCTCATGTCGAGCTGCGCCGTCACCTGCTCCGGCAGGCGCACGGCGGACGCAGGCAGATCCAGTATCGACCAGGCAAGCACCAGGCCAAGCGCGCCGGTCAGGGACAGAACCGCGATATTGAGCAGGGCTTTCATGGCGACCGTTCCCGCCGTTTTTGGCGCAGATGCCCTACCGCATCAAGCAGCAGCGCCCCGCTGAGACCGGCTCCAATGGCCGCTTCGGCCAGGGCAATGTCGGGTGCGTCCAGGCGCGCCCAGGCCAGCGCCATGAGCAGGCCAAAGACGATGAACAGCACCACGGCGCGAAACAGGTCCGGCGTGGTAAGCGCCTGCACGGCGCTCCACAGCAGGGCGGCAGCCAGCAGCAGGTCGAAGATCATGGCTCGCGCTCCTCGGGTTTCCAGGGCACGATGCCCTTGGCGAAAGCGCGCCGGGCAATCAGGTAACTCAACGTGGCGCTGGCGGCCAGGGCCAGCAGCCAGACCAGGACCAGCTTTAATCCCGCCGCCACGCCGGGAGCCTGGAGTGCCAGTCCGAGCACGGTGAAACCCAGTCCCAGGTTGTCCGCCTTGGCCAAGGCATGCAGCCGGGTATACACATCGGGAAAGCGCAGCAGGCCCATCGTGCCGGCCAGGAAGAAAGCGGCGCCGACAATCAGTAGAACCACGCTCAACAGGTCAAGAATGTCCATTGCTCTCCTCCCGCCAGATCCGTCGAACGAAGGCGGCGCCGGTAATGACAGCCAGGAGGGCGAACACCAGGGCCGCATCCACCAGGGCTGCCCCGCCCCCCGCGTAGGCCAGCAACAGCAACACCGCTACGCCGGTGGTGCCGAACAGCAGCGCGGCAAGCAGGCGGTCGGCGGGCGTCGGGCCGCGCGCGATCCGCCACAGCGCCGCCAGCAGATTGACGAGCAGGAACACGGCCAAGGTCAGGTAAAGGTCTGTCATCGTGCCTCCAGGGGCAAGCCCAGCATGCGCGCGATGTGCGTCTCGGTTTTGCGCACTTCCGTCTCTACCGGGCTGCGTTCGTCCAGAACGTGCATCCGCAAATGCCTGCTCTCCAGACCGGCGCTCAGGGTGCCGGGCAGCAGGTTCAGGGTGATGGCCAGCAAGACGCGCGCGCGGCCTTCTGGCAGGCGCAGCGGAATATCGACGACTGCAGGGCGCAGGTCGAGGCGGGGGCGCAGGGCCATGAGGGCCACTTGAACACCGCCCTTGAGCGATTGCACCAGGAAATAGCCGAGAAAGCCCGCCAATCCGGTCAGTGACAGCCGGGACGGGCCAGGCGGCAGCAGGATGAGGCTAGTCGCCAAGGCCAGCATGATGCTTACCAGCCCCACGCCCCAAGCGACGAAATTGCCTTCCGCCAGAATCCACCACAGTGCGGTGAACAGGACAGCGCGCCGGATCAGTGGCTTGACCGGATATTCCCGAGCGTTATTCAGAGCGCTTCGCATGGCTCAGGGTGCGTTGCCGAAGCTACTTGCCAAGTGCGGCCACGAATAGGGCGGCATGGCCAGCAGCGCCATGTGCTTGAAGGCGATTGCGGTGGCGCCGACTATAGGGTTGATGGCTTGCATGATGCCTCCTGGATGGGGTTTCTGGATCAGGGGGATGGATGTGGCGCGCCCGGTTTTGTCTGCCGCTGCCATAGCCGCTGCAGAAGCTTCCTGGCTTCTTCCAGCAATAGCACGCTGGCGGCGGTGAGCCCAGCCAGTCCCCAGTCTTGCAGGCTCAAATCCACAGTGCGGAAAATCTCCTGCGCCGGTCCCCAGTGCACTACCACGACCTGCAATCCGACCACACCGATCAATGCAGACCACAGCTTGCCATTGGCGAAAAACTGGCGGTTGAAAACGCTGCCATGCTCGGCGCGGGCGTTGAATACGTTGAAGAACTGGAAAAGCACGAAGGTGGTGAAAGCCAGTGTCAGGGCGTAAGTTTTCTCGCCCGTTTGCAGGCCGTGGAAAAACACGCTGATGGTGCCCAGAGCCATGATGGCGCCATAGGCGAGCAGGCGCCAGAAACGCGGCAGAGTGAGGATGCGCGCCTTGGGGCTGCGCGGCGCTTCGTCCATGATGCCGGGACGCGCGGGTTCCAGCCCCAAAGCCATGGCGGGCGGGCCGTCCATGATGATGTTGATCCACAAGATCTGGATCGCGGTGAAGGGCGTGGACAGGCCCAGCAACTGCGCGCCGAGCACGGGGAGGATGGCGCCAATATTGGTGGAAAGCTGGAAACGCACGAACTTGACGATGTTGTCGTAGATGGTGCGGCCTTCCTTGACCGCGCCGACGATGGTGGCGAAATTATCATCGGTGAGCACCATGGTGGCGGCTTCCTTGGTTACTTCGGTGCCGGTGATGCCCATTGCCACGCCGATGTCGGCGTTCTTCAGCGCCGGGGCATCGTTGACGCCGTCGCCGGTCATCGCGACGACATGGCCGCGCGCTTTCAGCGCCTGCACGATTTTGACCTTGTGCTCCGGAGCGACGCGGGCGAACACGGCGGTTTCCTCGATATGACGGGAAAGCTCGGCGATGTCAAGCCGATCGAGCTCAGCGCCCGTCAGCACCGCCCCCTGCAGGCCCAATTCGCGGGCGATGGCGGCGGCGGTGATGGCGTGGTCGCCGGTAATCATCTTGACCTGGATGCCGGCCAGCTTGCACAAACGGATCGCGTCGCGCGCCTCGGGGCGCGGCGGGTCGATGATGCCGGCCAGGCCAAGCAGGGTGAGCTCTCGCGCCCAGGCCATCAGGTCGTTGGCAGGGTCGAATTGCTGCGCCGGAATATCGCGGCTGGCCACCGCCAGCACACGCATCGCCTGGCTGGCGAGACGCGCATTCTCGGCCTCGAAAGCGGCGCGTGCGGTGTCGTCGAGAGGCAACTCGGCGCTTGCGCCAAGATGGTGGCTGGCGCGCGCCAACAGCACGTCGGGCGCGCCCTTGAGGAGCATGCGCACCCATTCGCCGTCGCGGTGGAAGATGGCCATAAACTTGTGTGCCGAATCAAAGGGGATTTCGGCGATGCGCGGGCGGCTCTCGGACAGACTGTCCGGTGCTATGCCCCCTTTCATGGCGAGCGCCAGCAGCGCGCCCTCGGTGGGATCGCCGATGAGTTCGCCGGCGCGGATGCGGCTATCCACGCACAGAGCGGCGGGGGCCAGCAGCGGCTGGTAATCCGGCGCGGGAAAATCGTCTTCCGCAGCAATGGCGCCCTCGCCCGAGTAACCCTCGCCTGAGACGGTAAAGTGCCTGCCCCGGTAGAACAGCTTGCGGGCGGTCATCTGGTTGAGCGTCAGCGTGCCGGTCTTGTCGGAGCAGATCACCGAGGTCGAACCCAGGGTTTCCACCGCCGACAGCTTCTTGACGATGGCGCGGTTCTTCGCCATGCGGTGCATGCCGATGGCCAGCGTCACCGTCACCACCGCTGGCAGCCCCTCGGGGATCGCGGCCACGGCCAGGGCGATGGATGTCATGACGGTCTGCACCAGCGGGTCGCCGCGCAGGATGCCGAGCACGAAAATCAGGGTCACCACCACGCCGGCGATGATGGCCAGGCGCTTGCCCAGTCCGTCGAGCTGGACTTGCAGCGGAGTGGGACTTTCCTCTGCGCTTTCCAGCAGTCCGGTGATGCGCCCCATCTCGGTTTCCATGCCGGTCGCGGCGACCAGCGCCTCGATCCGGCCGCGAGTCACCACAGTGTTCATGAATACCATGTTGAAGCGCTCGGCAAGGGGGTGTTCTCCCGGCGCAAGTGCGTCGGCGCGTTTGCCCACGGCATGGGATTCGCCGGTCAGGGCCGCTTCCGCCACCTCGGCGTTGTGCGCCGCCAGCACGCGGGCATCGGCGGGAATCCGGTCGCCCGCCTCCAGCAGCACAATGTCGCCGGGCACAAGGTCTTCGGCGGGGATTTCCAGCACTTCGCCGCCGCGCCGCACCCGCGCGTGCTGCGCCAGCATGCTCTTCAGCGCCGCCAGCGTCGCCTCGGCGCGGTGCTCCTGATAGAAACCGAGGCCAGCGTTGAATACCACCACGATCAGGATCACCACCGCGTCCTTGATGTCGCCAATGGCTCCCGCCAGGATGGCTGCACCGAGCAGCACGATCACCAGCAGATCCTTGAACTGGTCGAGGAATTTCATCCAGGCCGGGCGCGGCGCTTTCTCCCTCAGACGGTTGGGACCGTGACGTTCCAGCCGCTGCCGCGCTTCGGCTTTGCTTAGCCCCTGGGCAGAGGAATCAAGGTGGGCCAGCGCCGCTTCGGCGTCGATGCTCCAGGGTTCGATTTTCTGACTGAGGCTAGGGTTTTCCATCAATATCTTTCGTTGTTTTTAAAGCATGCGCAGCCCCTGCGCCTCGCACCGCGATCAGGTAATAGCCGATTACCAACGCGAGGATGACCACTGCTGAACCGTAAAGGTATTCCGGCACCACCTCACTGAATTCGAACACGATCACTTTGCGCGATATCGCCATCAGCGCGGTGCCCAGCACGATTTCCACGGCGAGGTGATGATTGCGGTGATCCTCCGTATAGAGAAGGATGTTGTGGTATATCTCGATGGCGATCAGCACTGCCATGAAAGCGCCAAAGGTGGCCAGGATGTCCTTGATCTCCAGCAGCATGAAGGGTGGCGCCATCAGTCTCTGGTGGAGCACGTAGATGATGTCGGCGACGCCCCAGATGATCACCAGTACCATGATCACCGCGATCACCTTGGCTACGTTGCGGATGACCCGGTTGAGAAAACCGATGACTTTATCGTTACTTTCTTTTTCCGGCATAACGTTCTCCAAAGAATCAACCGTCGTAAAAATACAGGGTGTAGCTATTAAGTCCGGATTATCCATTATTAGGCGGCGCTTTGCGCTAAGCGTTTGCTGGTGGCCATTTTTGCCGCATGGTCGTTATTCATGGAACAAGCATGGACTCCTCGCAGGCAACAAAACTGTCTCGCAACCCGCCCTCGATCATCTCGCGTCCATGTATGGATAATCCGGAATTATAGAGCCGGACGCGGCCAGTTTATGATGCCGCCGAGGTGCTTGCGTGGGAGGGTAAGCAGACCGGGTCAACACCACCGTACCTGAGGCGTTCATATCGCATTGATCCTGTTCGGCGTACTGTAGCAGGATTTGCGCAAACGCTTGTCCGGCCAGTTCCGGCGTGTAGCGTGCAGAAAATGCCCGCCGAAATACATACGAGGATGTCGGGATGCGCTGCATCGTCAGGCCGCGTTCAAGCGCTCCGCGCTGACTACCATCACGTCGCAGGCGGCTTCACGGATGACATGCTTGGTCACACTGCCGAACAGCATGTCTTCCCACTCGGACTGGCCGTGCTTGCCCATGACGATCAGGTCGGGCTCGATGGCATCCGCCTGCTCCCGAATTACGCTGGGCGCCTGGCCGAATTCGACAAGCCGCGATATTCTGCCGCCGTCAGCCCCCGTTGTGGCGGCAAACTGCTGCATCTCCCGGTTTGACTGTTCACGCGCCTTGATGCGGTAGGACTGGATGGTTTCGTCGCTCATGCCGGCAAAACGCAGCTTGCCTTCGAACGGCACCTCGAAGGCATTCAGTGCAGTGATACTCGCTTCTGGGGCAATGCGCAGTGCCATTTCCAAGGCCCGGCGGGATGGCTCGGAGAAATCCACCGGTACCAGCACGTTCCGGTACGGGCCGCGCGGCTCGCGCTTGACAATCAGCGCCGGGCGCGACAGTTTGCGCAGCGTTCTCTCGGCAGTGGAGCCGAGAAACAGTTCGCGCACGAAACTGCCACCGTGGGCGCCCAGTACCACCAATCCGGCGTCGATGGTCTCGGCGTAGCGCACGATCTCTTCATGGGCGTGACCGAACTCGATCAGGGGTGTGACCGGAATGTGATGTTCTTCGCCGAGTTCGCCTGCCAGTTTAGTGAGCTGCTCCCGGGTGGCATCGATCATTTTCCGCTCGGTTTGCTCGGGGGGCTGAGTGAGCAGATGGCGCAGCGATTCCAGCGCCAGGCTGCCGATGACATGCACCAGGCCGAGTTCCACGCCGCCCAGTTCACGCGCCAGCATGGCGGCCCGGCTCACGGCCCGGCTGGAATGCCATGAAAGATCGGTAGCTGCCGCTATCCGTTTCATTGCTGTCATGATGCACTCTCCTTTTTTTGTGCCTGGATGACTTCGTGCCATATCATGTCTTTGCCTTTCTGCTTTGCGCTATACATCAGTTTATCCGCCTGTTTCATCAAATCGTCGACCCTCTCCGGGGGCGTCATGAACGTGGCCACGCCTAAGCTTGCTGTTACCGGCCAGCCATCCTTTTGCATGCGTCGCGTCAGTTGCTGTTGCAGCTTGGAAGCGATTGCTCCGGCCGCTTCTCGCCCCGCCTCCGGCAGCAATATCGCGAACTCGTCCCCACCAAGCCGCCCGGCAACATCTGTTGTGCGGATGTTTTTCTGGAGCGTTTCGGCAGCGATGCGCAACACCTTGTCTCCAGCGTCATGTCCATCAAGATCGTTGACCGATTTGAAATTATCCAGGTCCAGCGAAATAACGCTAAGCGGATGCTGATAACGTCGTGCCCGCATGATCTCGGCAGCCGCATGCTCATAGAAGGCTCGTCTGTTCGGCAACTGGGTGAGCAAATCGATCCTGGCCAACCTGGACTCGCGCTCGTGCACTCTTCTAAGCCTGTCAACCAGCACAATGACCAGCGCAAACACGCTCAGCCTGACGGCATCATTGACCAGCATCGCCTGGAGATCGTGGTTCGGAGGCGCAGCCAGCCAGTCCGCCACCACCCAGACCATCGCGCTGAGCAATGCTGTGAGAAACCCCGCTTTTATGCTGATATACCAGCAAATAGCTACCACAGGAAGCAGGAAGAGGATATGGAACTCATATCTCGGACTTGTCAGGTAATGCGCGATTCCGGACAGCAGAATCCACATCAGGCTTAATGCAATCAACCCTATTCTTTGGCGTCCATGTGCTTTCCAGTTGACGGCCTTGTCAAAGTTCATTTCCGACATCTCTATGCGCAGTTGGCCTGCCTGCGCACCTCTCGCAACACTGGGTTAGTTGCACAGCAGCACATCGCAGATCGCCGCACTGGCCACATCCTTGCTGACGCTGCCCAGCAGCAATTCCTCCATGCCGCTCTTGCCATGCCGTCCAAGGACGATCAGGTCAGCGTCCAGTTTGATGGCACGCTTGCAGATGGCGGCTGCGGGGTAGGCCGCCATGACGTTGCGCGTGATATTCGCATCCTTCAATTCAGCCAACTCGAGATCCAGACGGGCTTCAGCATCCTTCAGGATGCGTGCCTGGCGATCCAGAATGAACGTCTCGTCCATGCCCGCCTGGCGCATCCGGTCGTCATGATCGGTATCGTAAACATGCAGTACCTCGATCCGCGCACCTGGTGCGACGGTGCGGGTAAGTTCCAGTGCATTGATCGATCCCGGCGAAAAATCCACCGCGGTGATGGCGCTTTGATAGGGTTCAATCTCCCTGTTCTTGACGATCAGCACCGGGCAGGCCGCCAGCCGCAGCAGGCGTGAGGCGGTGGACCCCATCATCAGGTCCAGCAGGGTGTTCTCTCCGCGCGCACCGGTTACCACCAGGCCGGCGGCCTTGGCCGCTGCATACTCGGCAATCTCCTTGTGCGCGCGCCCGATACGCGCGGCGGACGCAACCGGAATGGCGAAATCCTTGCGCAAACTGGCGGCCAGCGCGTCGAGCCGGTTCTTGACCGCTGTGTGTAATGCCTGCTCGTGATTCAGCCGGAAATCGGCCACGTGGTCCGGCCCAGGATAAAGGTCCAGAGGGGATACCACGTGCAGCAGGTGCATTTCCGCACCAAGTTGTTTTGCTATCATCGCGCCGCGCCGCACCGCCCGCATGGCAGCGGCGGAAAAGTCGGTGGCGACGACGATAGGAGTGATGGCTTGCATGGTGTTCTCCTCTCTTAAAGTGGATAGACCCTCAGAACGAGTCTGCATCTAATGGCAACGAAGCTTGATCCTACCGTTGGACTTGGTGTGAGTTCCATTGGTTCGCGATGGCAGAGAAGTGCGATCTTCGCCTTGTTATCCGTGTGTGGATGGGCCTATCCGCATCGAAAGAACGAGAATGCCCTGCGTGTCGTTTACAGCGCTTCCAGTTAGGACTTCAAGTCCAGCGATACGCGCCAAGGCGCGTAAGACATAGACTGCTGACCCTGGCGTTCGATGTTAACATGGTCATTGCACGCCAGTTTTCCGGATTTTGCAATGTCTCCAACCTCATTAACGCAGCCGACCTTGGTTTTCGCCCTCCCGTGGAATCCCGGCAGCGGCGTCGACCCCATCTCCCGGAACGTAAGGGATAGACCCCGCCCGCAGGCGCAACGCGCTGCACGGCAGACGGCGGAATACAAAGGAAGCCCGAAATGAACGTCTGGGCAATAGCCGGAGGTTTGCTGGGCGGCATCGGCCTGTTTCTTCTCGGCATGGGGCTGATGGCTGACGGCCTAAAGCTTGCCGCCGGCCCGGCACTGGAGCGCATCCTCGCCTATTCGACCAAGACCCGCATGCGCGGATTGGCCTCGGGAATACTGGTGACGGCCATGGTCCAGTCTTCCAGCGCCGTGACGGTGGCCGCCATCGGTTTCGTCAATGCCGGGCTGCTCACGCTGGGCCAGTCCATGTGGGTGCTGTTCGGCGCCAACGTCGGCACCACCATGACCGGCTGGCTGGTGGCGCTGGTGGGGCTGAAATTCAAGATCGAAGTGCTGGCGCTACCGCTGATCGGTATCGGCATGGCGTTGCGCCTGAGTGGCGAGAGAAACCGCCGCGGTGCGCTGGGTCAGGCTCTGGCCGGTTTTGGCGTACTGTTTCTGGGCATCGACATGATGAAGGAAGCCTTCTCCGGGATGTCCGCCGATTTCAAGCTGCCGGAAGGGGAGGGCGTCGGCGATACCCTGGTTCAGGTGCTGATCGGCATCGCGCTCACCGTGCTGATGCAGTCCTCCAGCGCTTCACTGACCATCGCGCTGACTGCCGCCCAGGGAGGGCTGCTCACGGCCCAGGGCGCCGCTGCCATGGTGATCGGCGCCAATATCGGCACCACGGTCACCGCGCTGATCGCTTCCATCGGCGCCACGCCCAATGCCAAACGGGCCGCAGCGGCCCATATCCTGTTCAATATTCTTACCGGCGGCGTGGCGCTCTTGTTGTTGCCCTGGCTGGTGCCGGCCATCGGCGCGGCAGGCGATGCGCTGGAGCTCGGTTCGGCGCCGGCTGCCAAGCTGGCGTTGTTCCACACCGCCTTCAACCTGCTCGGCGTGATGCTGATCTGGCCCATCGCCGACCGCATGACCCGGTTCCTCGAAGAACGCTTCCGTGCCGCCGAGGAAGACGAAGCCCGGCCACGTTATCTGGACACCAACGTTGCCGCAGTACCGGCGCTGGCGCTGGACGCCCTGGAGCGGGAAGTGCGGCGCATGGGCGGCATTGCCCTGCGCATGATGCGCGAGGCCTTGGCGGGTGCAGATGGAAGCAAGCTGGCGGTGGACCAGCAAATCGTGGCGCGGCTGAATCAGGCGGTGGCGGATTTTATTTCACACATCAACCGGGCCGGCATGTCCCCGGACAGCGCCCGGCGCCTGCCGCATATCCTGCGCGTGGCCCGCTATTACGAAACCGTGGCGGAATTGTCGGCGGAAGTGGCCTCAGCCAAGCACGAGATCCAGCCGCTGCCGCAGATCGAAGCGGACAGCGCCTTCCTCGATCAGGTCAAACGGATGCTTGAGCGCATTGACCCCGAGGAGAAGCTGGCGGACGGGGGCGATATCGCAAGCGGCGTGCAGAGCATGGAAGGGGACTATCAGATACTTAAAGCCGAACTCCTGGAGGAGGGTGCGCAAGGCCGCCTTCCCGTGGCAGACATGGATGCCCGCCTGCGCGCGGCAAGCGCCATACGGCGCGTTGTGCAGCAGGCTGCCAAGGCGGTGCGGCTACTTGGAGCCGAAGCATCGGCAAGCGGCGCAGATCAGTCGTCCCTGCGAGCAACCCAATCAGAATCCTGAAAATCCCAGAACGTCTGTACGGCAAGGCATGCTTGCTCAGCGGAGAGCAGGAAAAGAAAAAGGCCTGCATTTCTGCAAGCCTTTGTTTTATCTGGCGCGCCCGAAGAGATTCGAACTCCTTACCCCTTGGTTCGTAGCCACTATCCATCAGCAAGAAAATGCCAATAATATCATAGCATTATGATTAAAATGTGGTATCACGATTATTTTGCCAATATTAATTTAACCAATTGATTTGTAATGTCCATAATTGTTGTTATGGTTCAAAATCCCCCGTCTGTTCTATTTGTTGACTAGTTCCTGAGGTGCTGACAATTCCTCAAAGAAGTTAATCAGTTCATAAACGGTCGTGCTTGGATTCATTTCATTTTCGGCTATGGCTTCCTTGTGTATTTTTGGTGCGGCATTTCGAGCATGTTCAAACTTTTCCCCAAGAAGTGATGCAAAAAGCCCCTGTCTATCACCCTTAGAATAATTTGTCATATCAGGTATTGTCTTAAGATCGGTAATGAGCCGATCTCCCGCAGATGCATTTCCAACAGAAGTGTATGATTTCCTCGTGTATTTGAAGTGCAATAGATACCAGAATTCAAAGCAAGGATATGATGCAATCACAGATATTTTTGGTGATTTTTGGGCAATAATTAAAGCCTCGTCAAAACTGACATGATCATCACGATCTATCACACAAAATACACGATCAAATCTTTTTTGGCGGAGAAGCGCTGATTCAATAATTCCTTTTGGGTCGGTTTTTCCGCAATGAGATATTTCTACTTTAGCGTCGACGCGAAAGTGTAAGCTCGCATCATCCAAGTATTGCTTACCTGATTTAGTGTCTTCACAAATCACTAATATTGACGGGTGCGGCTTAAATCGCGCACCCGACCGACTGAGAGAAATCGCTGAGCGGGCCATATTAATTCCTACGTAGAAGCGGAAGACCCCGATAGCGGCCTTCATAATATCTTTTCTCGATATCTTCGCTTTCGCGGCCCTCGAAGTCGTGGATTGAACGTAACTGAGTTGCACCATTCATATCCCGCTCGGTTATCCAGAATTGATCGCGGCGCATCAATCCTGTATCCATGAGGTGAGTGTCATGGGTTGTAAATATTAGCTGAGCAGGTTGCTCTAATTTCAGGTGTTTTGCTACCAAACTTGCAACAATCTTTGGATGTAAACTACTGTCGAGTTCGTCAACAGCTAAAGTACCAAGAAGTTCATCTGGTGCTGCCCCCTTCAATCTCCACGGTAGCCAAAATCCAAACAGATTTTGAGTGCCTCTAGACTCTTCATCGAATTCAAATTTAGCTTCACCTAATGCGCTTTTATGAGTTAGGGTAGTTTTGATGCCTTTTTCTGGTTTGATACTCTCAATTTTTCTGGGGGTTTCAGCGCTTTCTTTTATGGCTTCTTTTTCTTCTGTGTCCCCGCCAATAGGTTCGAATCGCATTCCTGTTACAGGAACATCAATTTCTTGTAAGAACGTTACAATTTCTTCGGCAATTGTAGGGTGATCTTTTGCCACACGTTGGGATGCTTTTGCCCAAAGATTCATATCGGCTTCAACTACTACTATGCCGTGTTGTAGCCATCTTAATGGCTGCCTCAATTGCTGTAACTCATCACTACTATTTGCAACGGCTTGAGAAATGAACAATGACTGAGGGCCTGTTAACTTTCTCCATGCTTCGTGAACTTCTCGACCGCCTTCAAGGCTATCGCCAAAGGTATATGTCTCGCCGCTGGGAGTGTGAAAACGCTCATACAGCAATGTTTCTTTTCCTTTTGGAAATGAAAATAATTGTTCTTCTACGATTCGCTCAGTTGTCGCTGCTAAATTGAATTCGTAGCGCTGTCCTTGATAAATAAAATGAACCTCAATCCGGCTTGGTTGATTAACAAGTGATGGATCAAAGCGAAATGGCGCTACTGGTAAGGGTTTATTTTGTGCGCTCGGCTCTCGAGTAGAAATTGTTCTTATCAGTTCGAATGCTTTCATCAAATTACTCTTGCCTGAAGCATTTGGTCCATAAATTGCGGCTACTTTTAGCAACTCTGGGAGCTTTTCTCCCTTAACGTTGGGCTTGAATACATTTTCTTTTTTTCGCAGCCGAGGTGCTGCGACCATAGAGAAGGTTTGTTTTTCTCTAAAAGATAGAAAGTTGCTAACAGATAATTCGATCAACATGCAGAAATCTCGCAGATAGTCAGAGATGTATGATCTGTATTATGACTTATTTCTGTTCTATGTGCAGAATTTCTGCAGATTGGTGATTATTTTTTGTGGCCGACGTATTAAGGGTTGATGATATCAGGGCGAAATGCGCCAGCGATGCAAGCACATTGGAACACGCAAGGCAGCTATTAACTCATGCTGATAGTAGAGTGACGGATCGCGTGTGCCGGAGAAAACCGGAAATGGTTAAGCCACTTCGGTGAGTAATCTATGATACAAAAAGAAAGGGCTTACATCGCTGTAAGCCCCTGATATTCTGGCGCGCCCGAAGAGATTCGAACTCCTGACCCCTTGGTTCGTAGCCAAGTACTCTATCCAGCTGAGCTACGGGCGCGTTTTGAAGACGCGAATTATATGTAAAACCCTCGGCTGATGCAAGGGAAAACTATGCCAAGGCCTGCTGAATCCGATCCAGCGCTTTTTCAAGGTTGGCCATAGAGGTGGCGAAGG
>JAUSBJ010000008.1 GCA_030652035.1 Sulfurimicrobium sp. | reverse complement strand
GGTCGGACTTTGGGTGTTCGCCATCTTCTGGCACTTCACCACCGGGGAATGGAAGCAGTACATCCCAACCATGGACAAGGTCGTCGCCATGGTCAAGTACTATTCCGTCGGGATCTTCGTCCATGCGCCACACCCCTTCCGCGCAACCACGCTGAAAAAGCATAACCCGCTGCAACGCCTGGCCTATCTCGGCGTCCTGCTGTTCATCGGGCCGCTGCTGTGGTTCTCGGGCTGGTTCTATCTGTTCTTCGGCGACTGGAGTGCCTGGGGCGTGGACCAGTACATCTCGCTCGAGTGGGTGGCGTTCTTCCATACCGCAGGCGCCTTCATGATGCTGCTGTTCCTGATCGCACACGTCTACCTGACCACGGCAGGCCACACCCCAACCGCTCACATCAAGGCCATGATCACCGGATGGGAAGAAGTGTAATAAACCGCGATCCGGGCTGAAAGAAAAAGAGGCAGGAAATATATCCCCTGCCTCTTTTATTTTATTTCGTTTCAGCCTGCCGGAGGTACTGGCAAATCCACGGTGTCCCGATTCATTTCGGCGCTGAAGAACTGAACATTGTTGCGGCCCAGTGACTTGGCATGATACATGGCAGCATCGGCGTGCTTCATCAAGGTGCGGCAGTCCTCGCCATCAAGCGGGAAAAAGGCAAGACCGATGCTGGGAGTGGACTGCAGCACGTTGCTGCCGATATTGTAATCCTGGCCCAGGGCACGCAGAATCTTGTCCGCCACGCGCCCGGCCGTCGTGGCATCCTCCATCTCGGTCAGCACGACCACAAACTCGTCACCCCCCAAGCGCGCCACGATATCGCTTTCACGCACACTGTTGCGCAGGCGCTTTCCCACCTCGATCAGCAGCTCGTCGCCCACGGCGTGCCCCAGCGTGTCGTTGATGATTTTGAAGTGATCCATGTCGATAAACATCACCGCCAGCATGCGTTGCTCCCGCCGCACCATGGACAGCGCCTGCTCCAACCGGTTCTGCAGGCTGAAGCGGTTGAACAGGCCGGTCAATACATCATGATGGGCCAGGTGGGTGATATGCGCCTCTGCCGCCTTGCGCTCAGTAATGTCAGTGAAACTGGCGATGTAGTGGGTTACGGTCTGATCGCACCCGCGTACCGCCGATACCCCCATCCATTTCGGGCAAACGCGGCCATCCTTGCGCCGGTCCCAGATTTCACCTTGCCAGTAACCCTCCTGCTTCAGCCTGGCCCAAAGTTTCTGATACGTTTGCGGCGGGGTATGACCGGAAGCCAGCAGGCGCGGGTTCTTGCCCCGCATTTCCTCGATGCCGTAGCCAGTCATGAGGGTAAAAGCGGGGTTTACCGCCAGAATACGGTTTGTGCTGTCACTGATGAGGATGGCCTCGCCACTGTGTTCGAACACGCTGGCGTAGAGGCGCAAATCTTCCTCGGCCTGCCTGCGCACGGTGATATCCTGCACCGTGCCGCTGGAGCGCAGCGCCCTGCCCGCCTCATCATAAAAAGTCTCACAGCGCTCGTTCACCCACTTGATGTGGCCATCCGGCATGAGCAGACGGTGAGCGATTTCATAGGGCTCTCGCGTTGACAGCGAGCGGGTATATGCCTGATTGACCTTCTCCCGGTCATCCGGGTGGATGGCATTGAGGAAGGCCTCATAGGAAGCGCCAAAACGGTTGGGATCGATTTCGAAAATGCGGAAGATTTCATCCGACCAGATCAGGTTGTTACTGACCAGGTCCAGATCCCAGCTGCCGATCTGGGCAATGCGCTGGGCTTCGCTGAGGCGCTCCGCGCTTTCGCGAACGGCAGCCTCGGCGGCATTGCGCTCACTGACATCCATCGCAATACCGAGAAAACCGGCAATCACCCCTGATTGGTCATATATAGCTGTTACCGACAGCAGCACCGGGAAACGGGAGCCATCCTTGCGAATATAGGTCCACTGAAACTCATTCGGCAAACCAAGCCGGGTTCGAGCGACAAACACCTCGAAACCCGGATCGAGATGGATACCCAATTCGCGGGAAAAAACCTCCGCCCGTACCACAACTTCGTCCGGGTCATGCAGGATCGCAGGGGTGCAAAGCCCGACCAGCTCGCTGGCACGATAACCCAGCATGCGCTCCGCAGCACGGTTGAATACCGTGATTACACCGTCCGGCTCCGTGGCGATAATGGCATAGGCGGCGTTATCGAGTATCGCGCCCTGCAAGGTAACAATATCCATGGCGAGAGTATACCCGTGCACTGGGCCATTTATTAGTCCGTCGAAAACACCACTTTCACCACGTCCTTGAACTGCTTTGCGAAGTGGACTTTCACCCCGTCGCGCACATGCTCCGGCAACTCGTCAAAATCGCGCCGGTTGGCCTCGGGCATGATCAGCTCCATGATCCTGACGCGCCGCGCGGCAATGACTTTCTCGCGCACGCCGCCGATCGCCAGCACTTCGCCGGTGAGGGTCAGTTCGCCTGTCATGGCCAGCGGCCGGACGACTTTCTGGTTGCGCGCCAGTGAAAGCAGCGCTGTCGCCATGGTGACGCCGGCACTGGGACCATCCTTGGGCGTGGCGCCCTCGGGCAGGTGCAGGTGCACGAAGGCCTCGTCAAAAAATTTCAGGTCGCCCTTGTACTCCTTGAGATGCGACGAGACATAGCTGAAGGCAATTTCAGCCGATTCCTTCATCACGTCGCCCAGTTGCCCTGTCAGCTTGAAACCGCGATTGCGGGTATGTACCCTGGTTGCCTCGATCGACAGCGTGGCGCCACCCATTGCGGTCCAAGCCAAGCCGGTGACCACGCCGATACCGCTAAGCGGTTTCTCCTGGGTGAACAGCGGCTTGCCCAGGTAATTCTCGACCTGGGCGACATTGATGCGGGCCAATTCAGCCTCGCCGCTCATGCGCTTCACCACGGTTTTCCTGACCAGGCGGCCAAGCTGTTTCTCCAGATTGCGCACCCCGGCTTCGCGAGCATAGCCGTCGATCACATGCTTCAGCGCCGCATCGCTGATAGACAGTTCGCCCCGCTTGAGGCCGGTTTTGTCCAGTTGCTTGGGCCACAGGTGATGTTTGGCAATCGCCACTTTCTCTGCGGTGATATAACCCGACAGGCGGATCACCTCCATGCGGTCGAGCAACGGTCCGGGAATGGTGTCGAGCTGGTTGGCGGTGCAGACGAACAAGACTTTGGATAAATCAAAGCGCACATCGAGATAGTGATCGAGGAAATCACTGTTCTGCTCCGGATCGAGCACTTCCAGCAACGCCGAGGCCGGATCACCATGGTATGAAGCGCCGACCTTGTCGATTTCGTCCAGCATGATGACCGGGTTCTGAGTATCACATTCCTTGATCGCCTGGATGAATTTGCCCGGCATGGCGCCAATGTAAGTACGCCGATGGCCTTTGATTTCTGCCTCGTCACGCATACCGCCAAGCGAGAAGCGGTAGAACTTTCGTCCCAGCGCATCGGCAATGGAATGCCCGATGGAAGTCTTGCCCACCCCGGGCGGCCCAACCAAAAGCACGATGGAACCTGCGATCTCGCCTTTCAGAGCGCCTACCGCAAGAAATTCGATAATGCGTTCCTTGACGTCTTCCAGGCCATCATGGTCGCGGTCGAGAATTTTGCGCGCACGCTTGAGATCAAGCTTGTCCTTCGAAAACTTCCCCCACGGCAACTGGGTCAGCCAGTCGAGATAGTTGCGGGTGACGGCATATTCCGGCGAGCCGGTTTCCAGCAGGGACAACTTCTGCATTTCCTCATCCACGCGCTTCTGCGCCGATTCGGTCAGCTTGAGCTTGGCCAGGCGCTCCTGAAAACGCTCGATCTCTGCGGTCTTGTCGTCCTTGGCCAATCCAAGTTCCTTCTGGATCGCTTTCAATTGCTCGCGCAGGAAAAACTCGCGCTGCTGCTTGGTCATTTTTTCATCGACCTGCTCGCGAATCTGCGACTGCAGCCGCGCAACATCCAGCTCCTTCTTGATCAGCACCAGCACCTTTTCCATGCGTTTCTTCAGGTTCAGGGCTTCCAGCACGTCCTGCAATTTCTCCTTGGAGGCCGTGGTGAGGGAAGCGGCGAAATCGGTCAGCAAGGAAGGCTCATTCGGGCTGAAACGATTGAGGAAAAACTTGAGTTCCTCGCTATACAGCGGGTTGAGCGGCAGGAGTTCCTTGATGGAATTGATGATCGCCATGGCATAGGCCTTGACCTCGTCGCTGTTGGCGCCCCGGCTGTCGCTGATGTATTCAACCTGTGCCAGGTAAGGCGCCTTTCTGGATAACCACTTGACGATACGAAAGCGCCGCTGTCCTTCAGCAATGAACTGGATTTTGCCCTCGGTGCGCACCGGATGGTGCATGTGCACCGCGGTCCCGGTGGCATAAAAATCCTGAGGGGTGACGTCATCGGCCGTGTTGGGGCGCACCAGCACAAGGCCAACCATTTTGTGTTCGGTGTCACCAATTTTCTCTACTGTCTCCAGCCATGGCCCCATGTTCATCAGCAATGGCAAAGTCTGGGCCGGAAAGAATGGCCGTTCAGTAAGCGGCAACAGATACAGGGTATCGGGCAACACCTGCTGCGACAGCGCCAGTTCGGACGAACCGGCAGACTCGATCACTTCACCTTCAATCGCTTCATTTGCTTCATTTGCTTCATTTGCTTCAGGCATGTTGCTTTTCCAATTAGAAAATCTGTTTCTTAAATTTTGTGGCCAGACAGCGACAATTCAAGTCCGGACTTCACATACAATAAGGCACATGAAAAGACTTTTTTTGCTGCTGACACTAGTGACCGCCGCGGCCACTGCCAATGCATTCGATTTTCCCAGGGATACGCCCACCTCTTCAGCCATTGCGGCCAGCGGCACGATCCAGCTTGCTTTCAGCCCGGAAGATGACACGGGCACTCTGGTGGTACAGGCTATCCATGGCGCAAGAAAGCAGGTTCTGGTGCAAACCTTCAGCTTTACCCACCGCAAGATCGCCCAGGCGCTGATTGAGGCAAAACGGCGCGGCATTGATGTCCAGTTGATTGCCGATGAAGAGCAGATCCGCAGAATGCAGCGCGGCCTGGTGCCGGAAATCGCCGCCGCCGGAGTTCCGACTTTCGTGGACCGTGAGCATGACAGCGCGCACAACAAGATCATGGTGATTGACGCCGGTTTGCCACAGGCTGCCGTTATCACGGGTTCATTCAACTTTACCCATGCGGCGCAGTACCGCAATGCGGAAAACCTGCTGATTTTCCGGGGTAACCCGCAACTGACCCTGGCCTACCTGAAAAACTGGCAACACCACCGCAGCCATTCGAAAACCTTTGAGACTCACCGCTTTTAGAGGCGGATTAACGCCAATGCAAAATACTCAGGAAATTCATAATCTGCTTCTCGAACTTCTGAACGATCTCGGACAGACTGCGATGCTGTGGCAGATCGCCACACTGGCACTCTGCCTGGGCCTGGCCTGGCTGGTCACACGGCTGATCCGCAAACAGATCCCGGCGCAGGAAGGCGCATGGAAACTGGGCATGGGCGGTGTGGACCGTATCATTTTTCCGCTGACCGCACTGCTGCTGGTGCTGGTGGCCAAAACGCTACTCAACCACTGGCACTCCATCAGCGTATTGAACCTTGCCGTACCGCTGCTGCTCTCGCTCGCCCTGGTGAGATTCACCGTGTATATGCTGAGGCATATCTTCACTCCCGGAGGCTGGGTCCAAACCTCTGAGCGTTTCATTTCAGTATTGATCTGGAGTGGCGTGGCGCTGCACATCACCGGCTTCCTGCCGGAAATCCTGGAAGTGCTGGAGGACTTCAGCTTCAGCATCGGCAAGCAGAAAGTCTCCTTGCTGATGATTTTGAGCGGCCTCCTTTCTATTGCCGTAACGCTTCTGGTCGTGATGTGGCTGGCTTCGACCCTGGAAAAGCGCTTGATGGCGGTGGACAGGCTGGACATGAGCCTGCGCGTGGTACTGACAAAACTCATCCGGGCAGGGCTGATACTGCTGGGCATTCTGATCGCGCTGCCTATCGCCGGGATCGACATCACTGTGTTGTCTGTATTTGGCGGGGCGCTCGGCGTAGGTATCGGCTTCGGGCTGCAAAAGATCGCCAGCAATTACATCAGCGGCTTCATCATCCTGCTGGATCGTTCCATCCGCATTGGCGATCTGGTCACGGTCGAAAATCGCTATGGTACCGTCACCAGCATCACCTCTCGCTACGTGGTCGTCAAAGGACTGGATGGGACCGAAGCCATTATTCCCAACGAAGCGCTGATTACTTCGACCGTGCTCAATCATTCCTACACCAACCACGAGGTACGGATATCAATTCCGATCCAGGTCAGCTACGACAGCCCGCTGGACAAGGCCACGCAAATCATGCTGAAAGCCGCGAATAACCAGCCCCGTGTACTGAAGGAACCCGAGCCCAAGGCTTTCCTGAAGAACTTCGGCGAAAGCGGCATCGATCTTGAAATGAGCATCTGGATCAACGATCCTGAAGAAGGCCAGCTCAACCTGAGATCCGACATCAATTGGGAAATCTGGCAAGGATTCCAGCAGGCAGGAATCGAAATTCCTTTCCCGCAACGCGTTGTTAAACTCTTGCAGTAAGAAAACATGACCAAGCCATCCGCGATGCAAAACAACGGCGACATTTTCGAGCATCTCAAGTTGCATGTGGGAGACCGACTGCAAATAGAAATCCCCACACACCAGCATGACCAGCGCTTCTTCACTACACTGGTGGGTTATGTCAGCAACATCAGCGTGCTGGTTCGCAACCCGGTGGTCGATGGGCTTTCCCTGCCGATGCGTGACCACGAGCGGCTGATCGTGCGCGGTTTCTCCGGGCTTGAAACCTTCTCTTTCGATACGGTGGTCGAACGCGTCTGCATCTCTCCTTTTCCCTATCTGCATCTGGCCTACCCCCATGCTATCCGGACCATACCGGTGCGAAACGAGATGCGCGTCAAAACCAGGCTTCCCGTCAGGGTTTCCACCGCAAAGGGCGATACCGCCATTGAGGCAATCATCTCAAATATGAGTTCTGGTGGAATCCTGATTGATTCAGCAGAGGAATTAGGGAGCGTTCATGATGAAATTGGCGTGTCATTCCACATCATCGTCCAGCCCAACGACTACCAGGCGCACATTGAAGCTCAAGCCGTCATTCAAAATACCAGCATTCAGGATAATCCAAAGGGCGAATTCCAGTTTCAGTATGGCGTCAAACTAATGAATATCCAAAGCAGCCAGGCGATCCTGCTACAAAACCTGATTTATCAGGCTTTGCTCGCAGATCACCACAACATCGCCTGATGTTCCGCCACATTAAAACAGTGTTTCATAATATTTGAATTCTATAAGTATGTAATATACTCATACACTATTCATGCTCAGGATGAGCTGCGTTGTTAGCTGGCCTGCTTGGCCTCACTCAGGATCACCATGTCGGACCACACCGCAACCAACACCCCCGCTTCGAACCAGCCCTCGAGCTATCTCGACCATGTGCATGACGCAGTATTCATTATTGGTGAAGACATGAAATTCCGTTTCGCCAATACCACGCTATCCCACTGGATGGAAAGGAATTTCACCCCGGGGAGCTCTATTCTCACCACCCTGATCGGCCTTGGCGAAAGCATTGATTTATTCGTGCACAAATGTGAAATCGCCCTGGCAGGCACGCCAGTTCGGTTTGAATGCCTGATCAGGCCCAAGAACAACCTGCCGCGCTGGGTGGAAATTTCACTCAACCGTACGCAACATAGCCACCCGGATGTGGAAATAATTGCCATTGCGCGCGATATCAGCGCGCATAAAAACGAAATCGCCAAGTTCAAACACCAAGCCAACCATGACGAACTGACCGGCCTGCTCAACCGGCGCGAATTCACGCGCAAACTAAGCGCTCTGACCACCCGCCCACAAACCCACCACGCACTGCTCTACCTCGATCTGGATCAGTTCAAGGTGGTCAACGATACCTGTGGCCATCACGCTGGAGATGAATTACTGGGACGACTGGCCAGGGTAATCAGGGAAACGCTTCAAAGCTGCGATATTCTGGCCCGCATCGGCGGGGATGAATTCGCCATTTTGCTGGAAGGCGCCACGCTGGAACACGCCCAGGGAAAAGCTAAAACACTGCGCGATGCCATTGCGGGTTTCCGCTTTCAATGGGAAGGTAAGCGCTTTGACATGGGCGTCAGTATTGGCATTGCAAGCATCAAGCCCGATAACGAAGGCGCGGACTGTGTCCTGAGCGCAGCGGATGCGGCTTGCTACGTCGCAAAAAGCAAAGGCCGCAACCAGATCCACGTTTATGCCGAAAGCACGGAGTGTTCTTCCATGCAGCGTGAAACGGCATGGATCTCGCGCATTACGGAAGCATTCGAGAATGATCGTTTCCGCCTGTTCTACCAGAACATTTTGCCCATTGGATCAGAATATGGCTGCTACAGCCACCGTGAAATTCTGCTTCGCTTGATCGACGAAGATGGGCAGCAAATCGCACCCGGTGAATTCGTCCCGGCGGCTGAAAAATACCACCTCATGCCGCTCATCGACCGCTGGGTCATCCGCACCCTGTTCGCCAGCAATGCAACGATGTGGCGCGCCGCATTCACTCTATTGGAGAACTGCGAGGAAGCCGCCATGCCGCTGTGCTGCATTAATCTTTCTGGCGCCAGCCTCAACGATGAGTATTTCCCGGTTTTCCTGCGCGACCAGCTGAGCCTGTTTCAGATCCCGCCTCAATCGATATGCTTCGAAATCACCGAAACCGTAGCCATCAACAACCTGGAAAAGGTAAGCGAACTGATCTCGGAACTGAAAGCCTTGGGCGTTCGCTTCTCGCTCGATGATTTCGGCAGCGGGATGTCATCTTTTGCCTACCTCAAATCCTTGCCAGTCGATTTTCTGAAAATTGATGGTTCGCTGGTCAAAGACATGGACCACAACAAGACCGATTTCTGCATGGTGGAGGCAATCAACAAGATTGCCCAGGAAATGGGCATCATGACCATTGCAGAGTTTGTCGGGAATCAAGTTGTGATTGAAAAACTGCAATCCATCGGCGTCGACTTTGCCCAGGGCTACAGCATCCACCAACCCGAACATCTGCATTGAAATGCAATGGAAGTGCAATAGGAGGCCGCAAGGGCGCAAAGAAAGCCGTCTTTTCGCCCTTGCGGTTAAAGAACCTCTCTCAGGAATAAGCGCTCGCCGACTTAAAGCTTGGCCTTGACCCACCCAGCCACACCCGCCAAAGCCTGATCCAGATTTTCCGGCCGCGTGCCGCCCGCCTGGGCCATGTCCGGGCGTCCGCCCCCCTTGCCGCCCACCTGTTGCGCGACGAAATTGACCAGTTCACCTGCCTTCACTTTCGCAGTCAGATCGGCAGTCACGCCCGCTATCAGCGTCACCTTGCCGTCAGCCACCGTGGAAAGCACGATGGCCGCACTGCCCAGCTTGTCCTTGAGCTTGTCCATGGTTTCGCGCAGTGCATTGACGTCAGCGCCTTCCAGCTTCGCCGCCAGCACCTTCGCACCTTGAACATCGAGGGCCTGATTCACCAGGTCATCGCCCTGAGCCGAGGCCAGCTTGCCCTTGAGCGCAGCAAGTTCGCGCTCCAGCCTGCGCACCTGGTCCAGCACGGCGACAACCCGCGCGGGGACGTCCTTTGGCAACACCTTCAATGTGCCTGCCACGCCGCCCAGCGCGGTTTCCATGCCCTGCATGTAGGCCAGCGCATTATCGCCCGTCACCGCCTCGACACGGCGCACGCCGGCTGCCACGCCGCCTTCGGCCACCATGCTGAACAAGCCGATGTCGCCAGTACGCTGCACGTGGGTGCCGCCGCACAATTCGCGGGAAGTCCCGATATCGAGTACGCGCACGGTATCGCCATATTTTTCTCCGAACAGCATCATGGCGCCCAGTTTCTGGGCTTCAGCAATCGGCAGCACGCGGCATTCGGCCGCTGTGTTGGAGAGGATTTCCGCATTGACGAGCTTCTCGACGCGGCGGATTTCCTCATCGGTCATCGGCTGGCTGTGCACGAAGTCGAAGCGGGTCTTGTCGGCATCCACCTGAGACCCCTTCTGCTGTACATGCTCACCCAGAACCTCCCTGAGCGCCTTGTGCATCAGATGGGTAGCGGAATGGTTGCGTACGGTACGGGCGCGCGCCAAGGCGTCCACCCTGGCGGCGACACTGTTGCCGACGCTGATCCTGCCGGTCCGCACCACGCCATGATGGCCGAAAACGGCAGCCTGGATTTTCTGCGTATCCTCAACGGCAAAAATGCCGTGCGAGCTTTGCAGCAGCCCACGGTCGCCCGCCTGGCCGCCGGATTCGGCATAAAAAGGCGTGTCATCCAGCACCACCACGCCGGTCTCGCCTTCCAGCAATTCGTTGACCGGCGACCCATCGCGGTACAGCGCCAGTACGTTGCCTTTGGTTTCCAGTTGGTCATAGCCATGGAAAGCGGTGGCCGGGCCGTCGTATTCCAGATTGGTTGCCATCTTGAACTTGCCGGCGGCGCGCGCCTGTTCTTTCTGGTAGCTCATGGCGGCGTTGAAGGCAGCCGCATCCACGCTGACGCCATGCTCGCGGCACACGTCCTGGGTCAGGTCAAGCGGGAAGCCATAGGTGTCGTGCAGCTTGAAGGCGGTCTCGCCATTGAAGGTTTTGTTGCCCTGCCCGGCCATCTCGGCCAGGTCCGCTTCCAGAATCACCATGCCGTGTTCGATGGTGGTGAAAAAACGCTCTTCTTCCTGTTTCAGCACCTCGGTCACGCGCGCCTGGCTTTCCTTCAACTCGGGATAAGCGTCGCCCATCTCAGCCACCAGGTCAGCCACCATCCTGTGGAAGAATGCAGCACGCGCGCCCAGCTTGTAACCGTGACGGATGGCCCGGCGGATGATGCGGCGCAGCACGTAGCCGCGCCCCTCGTTGCCGGGGATGATGCCATCAGCAATGAGGAAGGAACAGGCGCGGATGTGATCGGCCAGCACTTTCAGAGAAGGGCTGTCGAGATCGGCACAATTCGTCTCGCGTGCAGCCGCCTTGATCAACGCCTGGAACAGATCGATCTCGTAGTTTGCATGTACGCCCTGCAGCACGGCTGAAATCCGCTCCAGCCCCATGCCCGTATCGACGGAAGGCTTGGGCAGCGGGTGCATGACACCCTGCTCGTCGCGGTTGAACTGCATGAACACGTTGTTCCAGATTTCGATATAGCGGTCGCCATCCTCTTCCGGCGTGCCCGGCAGGCCGCCCGGGATATGCGCGCCGTGATCGTAGAAGATCTCGGTGCAGGGGCCGCACGGGCCGGTGTCGCCCATCATCCAGAAGTTGTCGGAAGCGTAGCGCGCACCCTTGTTGTCGCCGATGCGGATGACTCGATCATTCGCCAGACCAATCTCTTTCGTCCAGATATCGAAAGCCTCGTCGTCTTCGGCGTAAACGGTAACGTAAAGCTTGTCCTTGGGCAGCTTGAACACCTCGGTGAGCAGTTCCCAGGCGTACTGGATGGCCTCGCGCTTGAAATAGTCGCCGAAACTGAAGTTGCCCAGCATCTCGAAGAAGGTGTGGTGGCGCGCGGTGTAGCCGACGTTTTCCAGATCGTTGTGCTTGCCGCCGGCGCGCACGCATTTCTGCGACGAAGCTGCGCGGGTGTAGGGCCGCTTGTCGAAGCCCAGGAATACGTCCTTGAACTGGTTCATCCCGGCATTGGTGAACAACAAGGTCGGGTCCTCGTGCGGCACCAGGGAACTGGAAGACACAACGGCATGCCCCTTGGAGGCAAAATAATCGAGAAACTGCTTACGGATTTCGCTGCTTTTCATACTTGAGTCCTAAATTTACTAGATTTTGCGGCTATCTAATGTGCGGCGCATCACGCATTTGCCGATTCCGGGGGAAGCATTTCCGACAACAAGGTTTCTGGCGCTATGTCTTGCTCGTTGGGCCAGGTAACCGCGCCAAACAGGATGCCAACCTGATTGAAGTAATGTACGTCCTTCAATTCACGGAAAACACCTCGCTCCAGATAGGGCTTCATATCGAAAATACCCTTGCGCCCATCCTCGACTTCAACATAGATACGGTAATCGGAAAGTGGTTTGACGATTTTGGCATCCCAGTACATAACGACCTCACAGGGGAGCGATTTTGTAGGGATTTTCGCCGCTGACAGCCAATTCCCAATCAGCCACCAATTCATCGCGGTGCAGCTCAATCCACGCCTGAACCAGCCGCAACTGTTTGCGCGGCAGTTCTCCAGAAAGAATCTCACCATCACCGATACCAATGGACGCTTCGAACTCGGCGTACTTCGCATGGATATGGGGCAAGTTGTGATGTTTGTTGTCGATGAGATACAGGCGGATGATGATCCCGTAAAACATGGAAATAATCGGCATGATCAAGGCTCCGGGTCAGTCAATAAATTGTGAAAGAAAAACAGAGGTCGTGGGTATTGTTACGATTGATCCAAAAAAATGGGGGCGGGGAGATTCCTGCTCATAAAGGTCAACAAGGTCTTCCCAAAGCGTTTTCCATTCACTTGTCGCCCCAACTATAGGCACGCTGAAAGAGCGGAACAACATATTGCTTCTCGCCTTCAATAATTTGCTGCAATTTCGTTTCGGAAGCCTGCACTGTGTTTCCCCTCCATTTTGGCATTCTTAAGCACAGTTTCTAATTTCGCTTCAGTTCATTGATGCGCAGACCAATCGACTGCCCGCCAATGATCGCGGCGCTTTCCACCACGCCCGTGACGTTGACGGTATCGTTCACTGCCGGCAGCTTGTCGTGTGCGATCACCGTCACCTCGCCGCTGCCATCGTCCAGCACATACATGCTGAGGTCGATGAGCGGAATCTTGGCGATATCCTTGACCTTGCCGCGAATGCGTACTTCCTTGCCTTCGAACTGAGCCGGTGCTTCCACGATTTCCTTGAGCGGCGTCTGGCCGAAAGGCAGATAGTCGCAACCGGACAGCAGCAGCCCAAGCAGAATGGCACCCATCCATATTCGTTTCATTGAATATCTTCCTTTTGCTTAATTGATGCAAGCTTCTCCACAACGTAGTGAAGCTAGTGGAATGCACGCTTTTGCGCCGCCCCGCATTGAGTGTGGGGTTGGCCTAGGCGAAAACACTGGTGATAGCACCGTAAATTACGAGCATTACGCCGAAAGCCTGCTGCTTAAAACCTCCAACTGTTGCCCTTTCAACCTGCTCGGAAAACTTGCGGAGCGCTGACTGATTTGAAGCGATTGAACTCGAAAGTTCTGATCTCACATCTTCGATACGAGAGTGGATCGCCCGATGTTGTATAGCTACTTCAGAGCGCAATTCCTCGATCCGGCTCTCAAGTGCAGCAAGCCGTTCCTCAATCGTTGTAGCTGCGCGAATTACGGTGGCAGACATGCTTGCTGAGGCGTTACAGGAAACAGTGCAATCTGCGGAAAGAGTGATGGAGCGTGCGAAAATTGGACATGCACGAATCCACGCAATAACGGTGGCTGCAAGGCTTTGATTCCGAAATAGCCCAAGATTGCTATCTATCGAATAGAGGACGATCAGACCACCCACGACTTGCATAGCCGTTCCAGTGAGTTTGTTGACCAACACTGTTTCGCCTGGAAACCTAACAAGAGCAAACCAATGAGCATGGGCGAGTGCCGACATGACGAGGACTGGCCAAGCTCTCCAGAACCAAATTACTAGGCGTCGAATCATATGCATGCTGGCTCAACGTGCTAGATCAGGAGCGCGCAGCTTGGAGCGCGGGGTTGGGCAACAAGATCGTTTGTCATCTGACAATGCCTTCACTTCTTCGTAAACAGTTTCACCGTGTTATTAAAAATGTCTCGTTGATTGTCATATAGGTGGCGAGCGACTTTCTTAAACTCTTCGTCTTTGCCAGCTTTTCGCAAAGAGACCATGTAGCCGAGCCATGCCCATTCATAATCTGGCTTTAGTTGAGTGGCATTTTTAAAAGCTTGTATAGCGTTATTTGCTTCATCAAGATTCCTGTAGCACGCACCAAGATAAGCCCAAGCTTCCGGGCTCTTTGGATACAACTCCGTTGCTAACCTATAGGTTGGTAACGCTTCGCGATAGTGGTCGGTCGTTTTCAAGTAGCTCCAATAATTACCGAGAGCCAACTTGTCCGGGATGTATGTAGCAGATCTTGAAGCAGCCATTCGCGCGAGATCTTCTCTCCCAGAACTATCGTAGATTCCCGAAAGATCTAATGCGCCAATTCCAATAAGAAAGTAATCATCGATTCCATTTGCGGGCGAGTCGAGCAGCTTGACGTAAACCGCCTCAGCATCCGTTAAGTTTCCTGATTTACTTAACGCGAACCCAAGGGTGAATAAAGCGGGAATGTGATTGGGATCGTCTTGAAGGTGCTTTCTTGATAGTCTGATTTGTTTTTCGACACCGTCTCGATTTTCGCTACTAAGGGTGCCCAGAGATTTAGATTCTCTCTCATATGCTTCACGGCGTGCCCTTAACTTTACCTCAAGGGTTTCTCTGATGCTGACCTGCGGTACCCATTCAGCCGGTACGGCAAAATTCAGATTTTGTCCTTTCACGTACTGGTAGGTGGTTATTCCAACCAACCTCCCGTTTTCGTCAAACAATCCTCCACCACTGCTTCCAGGCGAAATGGCGGCAGTGGTTTGAATCATGAAGCCGCCGGTCGCTTTCCTCAGACCGGACACGATTCCATCACTGATAGTGAGTTCAAGACCAAGCGGCGCGCCCACGGCGTAAACGGCTTGGCCGTGTTCCAGTTGGCTTGAAGTCGAGACAACGACAGGTAATGCTGTTGTTTGCTGTTCAGTGGCCAAAGTGCAAAGGTCTCGTTCGGCGTCCTTATTCTTCAGCCGCGCAGCAGTCTGTCTATCCTGCTGCACCAAGACTATTGACGCGGCTTCTTTGATTACGTGGCAATTGGTAATTACTAGGCTCTTTCCAACCAAGACCCCACTGCCTTGAGCAATGACTTGTCCAGCGCTGTCCTTACTAACAACGACGTAAATGCTTTTCGACACTTTCTTGAACACACCACTCGCATCTAGACCATACGACTGAGACGACACGAGAAGGCCAAAGGCTAATAAAAACAGCGATATTGGACGCATCAATATTCCCCAATTAAACATAATCATGCAGGTTAGCGCCCGCCGCCCAACGAAGTACTCCCCCCAAAACGGCATACAGCATCCAAAAAAAAACGGGGTACAACCTCCACACTTCAAACGATTAACCTACTGTTGTTAACCCACTGAAACTTCATTTTCGCTGGATTTATCCCGAGGCAGAATTTTCATTCTCTGCCCTGCAATCGCCGCCTTGAATTCCTCGCTGGCGCCTGCCAAGTCCACGACATCCACCCGAAAACCCAAATCGGATTCGGAGAAATCATTCTCCAGTTCCGCAAGCACGGCAAAGGACAAAGGCTTGTCGCCACCGACAGCCAGATCGAGGTCGGAGTATTTCCGCGCATTGCCAGTCACCCGCGAACCGAACGCCCACACGGGCAAGCCGGGTACGCGGTTGCGCAGAATTTCGCGGGTCACGCGCAACTGTTCGGGCGACAAGTCAAGCATTGCGCCGTTCCAGTTCCCGCAACAGCTTTTCCGCATCTCCGGCAAATTGTCGCGCTACATCATAAACCTGCTCTGCCTTGCTCTCGTCGTAAGTGTGCGATGTTTCGTTGCGCGCCCGGTGGTAGGCGAGCCACGCTTCCACGTTTTCAATGATTCCCCGCTCGCCGCCCATCCGAAACAAATCTTTCCGCGATAGCGGATCGATGGCAGCAGCACCCTCGCTTTCACCAAGGTGGCGTTTCAGCATTTTCCAGGCAAGTTCATAAGTATATTCGAAGCGCTGAATCACGGCATCGCGCACAAATTCATTCTTCGGCTGCGCCAGTGCGGCCTGGAGGGAAGCCAAGGCTTTATTCAAAGGGTACAAAATCATGCCGTAGCCCTACCGCCCACCTTCTTCTTCCCGCTCGAAACTGCGTCGCGCCAGGGATGCACCCTCGATAGCCTTGATCGCTATGTTCTGCACCTGCGCACCGGCTTCGTTGGCCTTTTGCGTCAATTGGCGGATTTGTTCGTCCTGCTCCTTGATCTTGGCTTCCAGCGAAGCGATGACTTGCTGACTGAGTTTTTTCTCGCCGGACACTTCCTTGTCCAGCATTTCCTTCTCGAATTTGTAGGTGAACTGTAGCCTTTCAGTGATGGACTTTTCGGTTTCCCGCAGCGCTTTTTCGATATCTTGCGGGAATGCTTCCACACGAGCACGAAGTTCGGCCAGTTCGTTCTCCCGCAAGGCAAGAGCGGCTTCCCTCTCTGCCGAGTTTTTTTCAAATACCGCTTTCTTTTCTTCCAGCTCTTTTTCGAGAGCCGCATTGCTGGCTGCGTAACTGTCCTCGTCGCGCTTTCTTTCCAGTTTCAGGTTGTAAGCATATTCTTCCTGCTCGCGCTGCCGGTCCTTTTTAAGTTGTTCATCCCGCTCTTTCTTCTGGCGCTCGAATTCTTCCTGTTCCTTTTTCCATTGCAGTTGCTTCTCCGCCATTTCGGCTTCGAACCCGTTTTTTTCCTGGGTGATCTGTGTTTCAAACTGCAGCCGTTTTTCTTTTTGCGTGTGCAGCAATGCTGCCAAACTGTCCGCAGTGGCGCGAATTTCGTGAATTTCCAGAAGATTTCCGTTTTCGACCTCGATCGCCTGGCGAATGCCATTGAGCTTTTTCGATTCGCCGATCAATTTCCCTTCCAGTTCGTCCAGCGATTTTGCGATGCCCAGCTTGAGTTCGGCGAGATGATTGACGACCCTTTCCACTGAATTCTGCAAAGCGGTTTCGACTACCTCTTTTTTCTCCGTCCTGACCTTTTCCGCCTGCCGATCCTGAATTTTGGATTCTTCCAGCTTCTTGAGCGCAGCCTGGTAGGCTTCCAGAATCTCATTCTTGGTGTTTTTCAGTGAAATTTCGGGTTCCATCTCATCTTCCTTTGTCAGTCATCTTCCTGCCGTCTTAACACCATGGTTATCGTTTCCGCGCCAAACCCCCTGCTCGCCAGAAAGCGCATCTGCTTCGCCCGTTCCCTGGCATCCTGCGGCGGGGTGCCAAATTTCTTCATCCATACTGCCCGCGCCGTTTCCAGCTCGCTTTCCCGTAAACCAGGCAGGATCGCTGCCACCGCATCCGCACTGACGCCTTTTTCCTTCAGCTCATGAGCAATACGCTGGGTGCCGTACTTGCTGCGGCGGGTATGCACGATCTGCTCGGCAAAACGTGCTTCCGACAGCCAGCCGCGTGAGGAAAAATCATCCAGCAGCGACTCAACTTCATGCTCATCCTCAGCATGGGGCGAAAGCTTGCGCTTCAACTCCAGGCGCGAATATTCACGCCGCGAGAGAAAACCCAGCGCACGCTCCCGAATGCTCATGTCGTTACCCGACATGAGCATTCCCCTCTCCCCTGCCCTCTCCCAAAGGGAGAGGGGGACGGAGTGGCGCTTCGCGGCGCTTTTCGGTTGGGCTGGGTTCAGGCATCCACGCTATCGGGATCGACAACAGTCGGCAGGCCGCTTACACCGACTGCTTCGCGTACTTTTGCCTCGATCTCGGAGGCAATGTCCTTGTGCTCACGCAGGAACTCGCGCGCATTGTCCTTGCCCTGGCCGATCTTTTCGCCCTTGTAGCTGTACCATGCACCGGATTTCTCGACGAACTTGTGATCCACGCCCATGTCGATGATCTCGCCCTCGCGCGAAATACCCTCGCCGTAGAGAATATCGAACTCGGCCTGCTTGAAGGGCGGAGCCACCTTGTTCTTGACCACCTTGACGCGGGTTTCCGAGCCGATCACTTCATCGCCCTTCTTGATCGCGCCGGTGCGGCGGATATCGAGGCGCACCGAGGCGTAGAACTTGAGCGCGTTGCCGCCGGTGGTGGTTTCCGGGTTGCCGAACATGACGCCGATTTTCATGCGGATCTGGTTGATGAAGATCACCAGGGTGTTGGTGCGCTTGATGTTGGCGGTCAGCTTGCGCAGGGCCTGGGACATCAGGCGGGCTTGCAGGCCCATGTGGGAGTCGCCCATCTCGCCCTCGATCTCGGCCTTGGGCGTCAACGCCGCTACCGAGTCGATCACCACGATGTCCACCGAACCGGAGCGCACCAGCATGTCGGCGATTTCCAGCGCCTGCTCGCCGGTATCCGGCTGGGAAATCAGCAGGTCGGCGACTTTCACGCCGAGCTTCTGCGCATACTGCGGGTCGAGCGCATGCTCCGCGTCAATGAAGGCCGCGGTGCCACCCAGCTTCTGCATTTCCGCAATCACCTGCAGGGTCAGCGTGGTCTTGCCGCTTGACTCCGGGCCATAGATTTCCACTACCCGCCCGCGCGGGAGGCCACCTACGCCGAGGGCGATATCCAGCCCCAGCGAGCCGGTGGAAACCACCTGGATATCCTGCGAAGCGGCATGATCGCCCAGGCGCATGATGGAACCCTTGCCGAACTGTTTTTCGATCTGGGAGAGGGCCGCGGCAAGCGCCTTGCTTTTGTTGTCATCCATATATTTTCCTTAAATCTTAACTTGCGGATTATGTCACAGTTGCAGGAGCGCTAAAACACCTTGCAAGGCATGAAAAACCGCCTGCTGCCTGACGGCCTCGCGGTCTCCGGCAAAGACACGGCGTTCACTTTTTAGCGGCCCATTCTTGATACTCCAGGCGAAGCATACCGTACCTACAGGCTTATCAGGTGAGCCACCTCCGGGGCCGGCAATACCGCTGATGGCCAGGGAAATATGGGCCTGGCTATGCAGCAGCGCGCCAGCGGCCATTTCCCTGACGGTCTCTTCACTGACTGCGCCGTTGTGTTGCAGCGTTTCCGGCTGTACGCCCAGCATTTCCTGCTTGGACGCATTGGTGTAGGTGATGAAACCACGGTCATACCACGACGAGCTTCCGGCCACCGCCGTCACCGCCTCCCCCACCCAGCCGCCGGTGCAGGATTCCGCAGTGACCAGCATCCAGCCGCGTGCTTTCAGGGCCTGGCCGGTTTCTTCGGCGAGACGAAGCAAGGTCTCATCCATAAAAATGCTCCAGCAATTTGAGCACAGCGAGCGCATAGCCCGCTGCCAGCAGATCGTCCAGCATCACCCCGAAACCGCCCTTGACGTGCTGGTCGAAATAGCGGATGGGGAAGGGTTTCCAGATATCGAACAGGCGGAACAGCAGGAAGGCGATGCCATACCACAGCCAGTTCACCGGTGTAAAAGCCAGGATCAGCCACATCGCCACGATCTCGTCCCACACGATGCCGCCATGGTCGGACACACCCAGCGCCTTGCCGGTCAGGCCGCAGAACCATACGCCCAGGCCGAAAGAAAGCATTACCACAGCCAGCAATCCCGCCAAGGGAAGGAAATGCGCCAGCCCCATGAAGAGCGGAATGGCCAGCAGCGAACCCGACGTGCCCGGCGCAAAGGGAGACAGGCCGGAGCCGAAACCCAGGGAGAAGAAATGGGCGGGGTGGGAAAAAAGCAGCTTCGAATCCGGTTTATTGCGCAAAATGGTCAAACCCCTTCATTTCCACCGGCATGGGATCACCCTTTCCGTCAAGCACGGCCAGCCCCGCCCCACTGGCAATGCGACCGATGCAGGCCAGCGGCAGCGCCAGTTTTAGCGACAGTTCTTCCAGTTCGGCATGGCGATCAGCGGGCGCGGTAAAGCACAGCTCGTAATCATCCCCGCCTGCCAGCACACAGTTTTTCGCCACTTCAAGATTGATATGGCGGCGAGTCACTTCGTGCAGGGGCAAGGCTTCGAAATGGATTTCCGCACCGACTTGCGACTGTTCCAGGATATGCCCCAGATCGGCCAGCAAGCCGTCTGAAATATCGATTGCGGCAGTAGCAATGCCGCGCAGCGCCAGCCCCAGAGCCACGCGCGGCTGGGGCACATAGAGGGCTGGCAGGCAGGCGGCGGCTTCCAGCTGATCAAGCTCCACCCTGCCCTGGCGAAAAGCCAGTGCCAGTGCAGCGGTTCCCAGTGTGCCGCTGACCCAGATTTCATCGCCCGCCTTTGCGCCATCACGGCGCAAAGCTTTTCCAGCCGGGACCTCGCCCATGATCTGGATGCAGATATTGAGCGGCCCGCGCGTGGTATCACCACCGACCAGCTCGACACCGAATTTGCTCGCCAGGCCGAAAAATCCACCGGCAAAGCCGCGCAGCCATTTCTCGTCGGCAGCAGGCAGCGCCAGTGCCAGCGTGGCCCAGCGCGGTTGCGCACCCATGGCCGCCATGTCGGATAGATTCACCGCAAGGGATTTGTGCCCCACCGTGCCGGGCCCATCCTGGGGCGAGAAATGACGTCCTTCCACCAGCATGTCCACCGACACGGCCAGATCCATGCACGGAGAGACTTGCAGCAAAGCGGCATCGTCCCCGACGCCCAGCAAGGCGCTCGGCGTGGGCCGCGTGAAATACTGGCGGATCAGGTCGAATTCTGAAGGCATGGCTAGTGGCGCTCTTGCCAATAACCTGGCTCACGTCTTAAGTGCATCACCGCCAGCACCTGAATCAACTCACCTTCCAGGCGGTATAGCACACCGTATGGAAAGCGATTTGTCAGACAACGATGAATATCGTCAACCAATACAGGCCACGCCATGGGGAAATCCACCGCATTCTGGATGGTTTTCAGCACCTCAAGAGAAAAATCGCTGCCTAATCCAGTCTCAACGGATTCGTAATACTCAATAGCAGCGAAGAACTCATCCTCGGCCTCGGGATGAAAAACAAATTTCACGTTGGAAAACGTGCGCGCAGCCGGGCCATCACTGCCTCGCTGGGAACACCTTTTAACTGGCCGGATCGCAACTCCGCGCTGCGGCGGCGGGCCGCTTCGGCCCACTTGTTATCGATGCCAGCATCTGGCTGATTGAGCGAGCGAAGCAAGGAATCCACTACAAGCGCTCGCTCCTCGACAGGAAGGCATTCCGCTTCACGAATAATTTCAGTGATGCTTAACATTTTGATGTCCCCGTTCCAAGTACCATTGATTGAGGATGCTCTGACTCAATTGTCATTGCCCTATCCATGCACGTCAATAGGCATCCTTCAGCAAGCGGCCCCACCTACTCTGCCCCTTTCTGCTTTGCCTCCAGCACTTCCCAGCGGGCCAGTGCTTCGAGCAGTTCCTCATCGATCACATTCACACGTTCCTGCAAATGCTTGGCCTCTGCAGGGTCGCTGCGGTAGATGTCGGGATCGGCCAGCTTTGCGCCGATTTCTTCCTGCTCCCGCTCCAGCGCTTCGATCTTGCCCGGCAGGGTTTCCAGTTCGCGGGTTTCGTTGAAATTCAGCTTTGCCCGAACGGTCGACTTGGTGGATTTGGGCGCAGTTTTCTGAGACGGCTCGTTTTTCTTTTCCGTCACTGCTTCCCGTGCGCGCTTGACCCGCACGTAGTCATCGTAGCCACCGGCGTATTCCTGCAGCTTGCCGTCGCCCTCGAAGGCGATGACCTGGGTTACCACATTATCGAGAAAGGTCCGGTCATGGGAAACCAGCAGTACCGTGCCGTTGTAGTCCTGGAGCAATGATTCGAGCAACTCCAGGGTTTCGATGTCGAGATCGTTGGTCGGTTCGTCCAGCACCAGCACGTTGGCCGGGCGGGTGAACAGGCGCGCCAGCAAAAGCCGGTTGCGCTCTCCGCCGGACAGGGATTTGACCGGGGAACGGGCGCGCTGCGGGGCGAACAGGAAGTCTTCCAGGTAGCTGATGACGTGTTTCTTCTCGCCGCCAATCTCGATGAAATCGCTGCCCTTGCTGATGGTATCGATCAGTGTGGCTTCCTCGTCAAGCTGGGTGCGGAACTGGTCGAAATAGGCCACGGCCATCTTGGTGCCGAGCTTGACCGTGCCGCTGTCGGGCTGCAACTCGCCCAGAATAAGCTTGAGCAGGGTGCTCTTGCCCGCGCCATTGGGGCCCACCAGGCCGATCTTGTCGCCACGCATCACCCGGCCGGTGAAATCCCGGATGATGGTCTTGTCGCCGTAGGACTTGCTGACGTGCTCCAGCTCTGCCACCAGCTTGCCGGAACGCTCGCCCTGGTCGACATTGAGATTGACCGTGCCGCTACGCTCGCGACGCGCGGCGCGCTCGCGGCGCAAGGCCTCCAGCCGCAGCACGCGGCCTTCGTTGCGGGTACGGCGCGCCTGGATGCCCTTCCTGATCCAGACTTCTTCCTGGGCCAGCACCTTGTCGAATTTCTCGTTGTGCACCGCCTCGATTTCGAGCAATTCCTGCTTCTTGATCTGGTAGGCGGAAAAATTACCGTCGAAACCCACCAGCAAGCCGCGGTCCAGTTCGACGATGCGCGTCGCCACGTTGTCGAGGAAGCGCCGGTCGTGGGTGATCAACAACACACTGCCGGTAAATTCGTTGAGCAGGCCTTCCAGCCATTCGATCGCGGCCAGATCCAGGTGGTTGGTGGGTTCGTCCAGCAACAGCATGTCGGGCGCCATCACCAGCGCCTGCGCCAGCGCCACGCGCTTTTTCTGGCCGCCGGACAAGGCACCGATCTTGACGTCCTCCGGCAGGGAAAGCCTACTCATGGTGGCTTCCACCCGCGCCTTCATGTTCCAGCCATCGTGCGCTTCGAGTTCGACCTGCAAGTCGTGCATGCGCGCCAGCAGGGCATCCATGTCGGCATCCGGGTCGCCCATGGCATGGGTGACCTCGTGATAGTCGAGCAGGAACTGGTGTGCCGCGCCCAAGCCTTCCGCCACGGCTTCGAACACCGTATGCTCGGGGTCGAGTTCAGGTTCCTGCGGGACGTAGGCCAGCTTCATCCCCGGCGCGCGCCATACCCGGCCATCGTCCGGTTGCGCCGTACCGGCGATGATCTTGAGTAAACTGGATTTGCCGGTGCCGTTGCGGCCGATCAGGCCGACCCGTTCTCCGGGCTCCAGCACCAGATCAGCATGATCAAGAAGCGGCACATGGCCGAAGGCGAGAGAAACTTTATCGAGTTGAATTAATGGCATGTATAGGGCCTGTTAACACTGATTTCGCGTCTGCGACGGGGACGATTTGGGATGCCGCCCGCGAAGCAAGACGCGCCGTTGTGCCGCCCACAACAAGCGGTTTGTGACAAAGGGGGGCACCCAAATCGCCCCCGTCCCGAAGGGTTGCAAGGAGAAGACAATGTCTGCGTTGTTGCGGCGCTTGCGAATGGAACGACCATTCGCTGCGCCCCGCGCCTGGCATCCATCGCCTTCTCCTTGCAACGCAGACGTGAAATTAGTGTTAACACGCCCTAGATCGAAGGCGTGTTTTCGCTGGCGTGCGTTTTTTCATATTGCTGCTGGCAATTGACGCAACGTACGGCTGTGGGGTAGGCCAGCAAGCGCTCAAAACGGATATCTTCTTCGCAGTCGCCGCAAATGCCATACTCGCCTGACTTGATCTGCTTGCGCGCCGACTCGATGGCGCGCATCTCATTCACCTGACGATCCACCCGCGCAGCGGCAATATCTGCCAGCGCATCGGCAACCGATTCATCGCCCTGGTCTGAGCCACCCGCTTCGGCGAAATCGGCGAAATGCTGCTCGCCATCCTGCCCAAGTTCAAGACGAACTTCACTGATCAATTGCTGATAACGCGTTTTCAACGCTAATTCGAGTTGTTTTTGCTGCTCTGCCGAGAGTGCCATGATGATTCCTAATAAAGCCCTTAAATTCCTGCGTCTATTGTCATTGCAATAGTCTGGAGTTTAACATAGCCGAAGCTATTCATTCCGCCGCAGCCGGCCTGGACAAACAAAGGTGACCGTGAACCCGTCGCGCAGGAAGGTCCTGAAAGCATTATCTGCCCTGCCTCTGACAGCATTCAGCGGAACGGCTACGGCCAAAACCAGCCGAACGCCAATACGCATTAACATCCCCGGCCCCCGTTCGCTACCCTTCCTGCCCATCGAACTCATCCCCATCCTGGGTATTGACTACAATCAGGGCGTGCAATTGATTATTCGTTATTTTCCCAGTGGTGTACGCGCTCTGGAGGATATGCTGGCTGGCAGCGCCCAGTTTTCCGCGCAGGGTTTTACTGTGTTGCACGCCTTCCACAGCAAGGGTTACAAAGCCCAGGCCCTGGCCCCCTTGAGCGGCCAGGTTCCGCCCTATGGCATCGTGGTGAGAAATGAGCTACGCAAACAGGTCAAAAGTGTCACCGATCTCAAGGGCCGCTCGATTGGCGTTTCTGTCGGGAACGTCACCAGCAAGACCTATCTTCAGCAAGTGACGGAAGTTTTTCTGATCACCAATGGCATCAAGCCCCATGAGGTCCGCTGGGTACCCACGGCACAGAACTGGGATGGGCAATTTGGCGCACTCAGCAGTGGATCTGTCGATGCCGTGTTCTGCGAGGAACCCTTCATGAGCGGCCTGGCGCGGCACAAAGCCGGCTTTGTGCTCAGCGACTTCAGCGACCCCAGGATAATGGCCAAAATCCCCGGCGCTGGCCACTTGCGCGCCACGCTCACCGCCTCTTCCGAATATCTGAAACTAAATTCGCCATACGCTGAGACCATGGTACGTATGCTGAGCCAATCCTTTGAATGGATAGCCAAGACTGACGCAGCAGGGGTTGTCAACCGCCTCAACCTTCAGGACAAGGATGAAAAACTCGAACTGATCGACGTTCTGACGCGCCAGCGTGGCATGTACCCGAGCGATGCCCGCTTCTCGCGCCGCCAGATCGAAGCCACGGCGCAATTCATGCGCGCGGCGGGCATTCTTGCGGATGAAGCCTTCGACATCAACACACTGATAAACAGCCAGATCGCAGGAGTCAAACCATAGTCCAACTGATTTCAAGGTGTATTTCCAGGCTGCTGCGAGACCGGGGCACCTTGCTCGGGCAGGCACTGGCCCGCCTGCTGCTGGTTGGCCTTTTCGTCGCTGTCATCATCACGATAGTGGCCTCCAATAACTATTACACCCAGCGAGAACGAGAGGTCGCTCAGAAACGCGCTTCCATCCAGCAACTCTATGAAAAAGAGCTGCCCAGGGAAGAAGAACGCTGGCAGGACGAGGCCGAGCAGATCAAGGCGCGTATCGAGTTTTCCCGCATCCTGGAAGAAAAGAATGACGCACGCTGGCCTAAATTCAATGCCTTCCTCAATGCGCAATCGGAATTCACCCGCTTTGCCAATCTACTGATTGTGCGCGGGGAAGACCAGATCATCTTCAGCTACGGGCCCGTAGCGCACAAGATACAAAGCACCCCCACCCTGTTTACCGCTGCCTGGCATTATGCCGAGGAACCCCGTGAACTGTATCGCGTCTATCGCTTGCCGATTTGGTTAGGCGAGGAGGGGCAAGGCATGCTGCTGTTGCTGAAAACCGTTGACAATGCCGCGATGAGCGCCATGGCCGCACCGGAAACCCGCCTCTACCTGTATTTCCATGATCAGATCCTCGCCACATCCACCGGAGACATCCACGAAACAATCCGACCCGGCATGAAACAAGCGTATACGCCAAACAGGCTGCAGCTGGTCCAGGCAGATCTGGACTGGCCCGGCGGCGGCGTTCAGCCGACGCTGATCGCGCAGCGTGAACTGCACCTTGCCTACCCGCTAAAAGAGTTTCTGCTGCGCCCTATCGCTGTCATTCTGATTATCACCAGCCTGATCTGGCTTGGCCTGGGGCGCTGGCTGACACGCACCGTCAGGCGCATTGAGAATCTGGAAACAGCCACCAACAACTACGCCAAGATCGGCCTGGCGACGCAGGCCAGCGAACAACTCCAGGCAGCAGGCAGGCAACCGGACGAAATCACCGATCTGGCTAATGCCATGGACAAACTCATGCATGAGATCGAAAGCCGCAACCTTGAGCAGAAAGCTTATCTGGACACCCTGTCCATGCTCGAGGAGGCGGTCCTTGAATTGAGCTGCGATGGCGTAATCTTGCGTGCCAGTCCTGGCTGGAGCAAGCTCTCTCACTGTAGTGATGCAATCGGCAAGAGTCTCTACGATTTCATTCATCGCGAAGACCGCGAAGTCTTGCGGTCGCAATGCAAAATCCTCTCCAGCGGCGAGAAAAGCTACGCACTGTTGCGCCTGCGCCTGCATGTGGAGGGCAGTCTGCATGTGCCATGGCTTGAATGCCGCTTTGTCTGCTTTCACGATGAGGCAGGAAAGATGGCTGGCGTACGCGGCGTTCTGCGCGACATTACACAAGCCTATCTAAACGAGAAACAAATCACCCACATGGCGCTGCACGATGCCCTCACCGGCCTCCCCAACCGGGTTTTGCTGGAAGACCGCATCAAGATTTCACTGCGCCAGGCATCCCGCACACAGCAAAAGGTCGGCATCTGCTTTATCGATCTGGACCATTTCAAGAACGTCAACGACACTCTCGGCCACAAATCCGGCGACAAACTTCTTCTGGCTTTTGCCGAACGTCTGCGTCGCCAGTTGCGCGAGGGCGATACTGTGGCGCGCTGGGGCGGGGATGAATTTGTGCTCCTTTTGCCCGACATGGACTCGGAACAGGACATACGCGATGTCACCATGAAAGTGAGCGAGGAAGTTCAAATCCCCTTGCAGCTTGAAGATACCGACATGCTGGTGACTTTCAGCATGGGCGTCGCCTTGTATCCCAACGATGGGGAAGATATCGAAACCCTGTTCTCCCAGGCTGACCGTGCCATGTTTTTTGCCAAGGCGCAGGGACGTAACCAGACCTGCTTCTTCAGAGACATGACCGCCAAGGGGATAGGCAAGAAAGAGCTCTATATCCAGAACCGGCTCGCCACCGCCATCAATACCCAAAAAGTACAGGCCTGGTTCCAGCCCATCATTGCTGCAAACAGTGGCCGTTGCGTAGGGGTCGAAGTGCTGGCCCGCTGGCATGACGATGAGCAGGGCTGGATCAGCCCCGCCACCTTCATCCCCATGGCGGAAAATCTCGGCCTGATCCACGAACTCGGGCAACAGGTGCTGCTCGCCAGCCTGGCCGCCGCCAAGCGATGGCAGGAAGCCGGCCGGAGCCTTACCTTGGCAATCAATATCTCCAAGCGCCAGCTCTTTACCCCCTACTTCACCGAACGCCTGCGCGAAGAGGTCGCGAACCACCGGATTGCTCCGGAAAACATCACCCTCGAAGTCACGGAAAGCCTCGCGCTGCTGGATGTGGAACATGCTGCGGATCGTTTGCAGGAACTGAAGCAGGCAGGTTTCCGTATTGCCATTGACGACTTTGGCACCGGTTATTCATCGCTATCACAACTCCACGAAATGCAGGTGGATGAACTCAAGATCGACATTTCCTTCGTGCGGCGCCTGCATGAAGCAAGTGGGCTTTCCATGGCACAGGCCATCATCAATCTGGCGCATGCACTCAACCTGCAAACGGTGGCAGAAGGGGTGGAAACGGCGGAAACAGCCGCCAAACTGCTCGAACTGGGCGCAAATCATCTGCAAGGTTACTATTTCGCCAAACCCATGCCTGTCGATGAACTCGATCGCTGGCTGGAAAATCAGCCTCATCCCGGCGCCCGGCTTGACATCGGCGCGGATTAAACCAGATCGCGCCCGTAAGCCAAGCTTTCGCCCCGCTCCCTGGCATTCCGCATCCGCCTTTTCCATCAGTCGCGTTTTTAGCGTAAAATCACGCCTTCGCCCCGGTAGCTCAGTGGATAGAGCAACCCCCTCCTAAGGGGTAGGTCGGACGTTCGATTCGTCTTCGGGGCGCCAATAAACAAAAAAAACAAGGTTATTGGTAGTGGACACTCTCTCAAGAAACACCACCCAAGTAACTGATTTTCCATGACGTATTTAAGCGGGGTTTTCACTGGCGACGAGTTTCATGCCCATCTTTTCGGCACGCTGGGCCAGTTGCCGCAGAACCCGTTCGCGGTAGCGCTCCTCGT
>JAUSBJ010000007.1 GCA_030652035.1 Sulfurimicrobium sp. | reverse complement strand
GGTCGGACTTTGGGTGTTCGCCATCTTCTGGCACTTCACCACCGGGGAATGGAAGCAGTACATCCCAACCATGGACAAGGTCGTCGCCATGGTCAAGTACTATTCCGTCGGGATCTTCGTCCATGCGCCACACCCCTTCCGTGCAACCACGCTGAAAAAGCATAACCCGCTGCAACGCCTGGCCTATCTCGGCGTCCTGCTGTTCATCGGGCCGCTGCTGTGGTTCTCGGGTTGGTTCTATCTGTTCTTCGGCGACTGGAGTGCCTGGGGCGTGGACCAGTACATCTCGCTCGAGTGGGTGGCGTTCTTCCATACCGCAGGCGCCTTCATGATGCTGCTGTTCCTGATCGCACACGTCTACCTGACCACCGCGGGCCATACCCCAACAGCGCACATCAAGGCCATGATTACCGGCTGGGAAGAAGTGGATTAGAGTCTCCCTCCCTCCACCCCGGCTGGGGGAGCCGGGCAGCGAAAGCTGCCCGGCTTTTTTATTGCATAAATCCCCCCATAAAACAGCTCTCAGCGGAGCCTGACAGACGACCATCAGGCCTGAAACACATTGATACAGTTTTATTTGAACTGAAATAGTTTTGCAACATACTTCCCGCACCATGACTGAAATGGAGGGTAAATCATGAAGGAATGGTTAAGTGGCGCGTTTAAATTCAGCGCAACGCTGCTGGCTCTGCTCGCTCTGATACATTGGCCTGCGTTGGCCAATGACGTGCAGGGCCGTAACCTGCCGCAGGTACAACAGACGGCAAGCGAGGCCAGCACTCCGGCACATTTGCGCTGGATGCTGGATCAACACTGGCGCGCAGTTAACGGCCAGCTTCGTTAAGACCAAGAAACTTCCGTACAAGAAATACCCGGCACCCAGCAAGAATCAGGGCAAGCGCTGACAGCGCTTAGATCAGTGTCGCCCGACGGAAGCCGCCCTCTTTAAAAGCGAGTTCCAATTTATAAACTCATATCCAATTTTAATTGGACATTCATGTCCTGTTTCGGTAGGATTTGCCAGAAAGATGATAAATGATTATATTCGTATCCAACAATAAACTAATGAAGGGGGATTTCCATGAGAACCAAGCTTTCTATAGTCGTCGCTCTCGCCATACTTGGCAGCACGGCATATACCACCGCGCAGGCCTATGATGGCGACTGGAAACGCGGACGAATTTACTACCGCCAGGTATGCACCAGTTGTCACGTCGCAAAAACAGAAAAAGCCATTTCCCCCACTACCAAGACCAAGGCCGAATGGGCTGCCTACCTCCAGGCGGACAAACACGCCAAAGGCAAGGATAGCGTCAAGCAGTACATCAGTCAGCAATACCGCGCCAGCATCAAGGCCAGCAACAAGGCCGCTGAAAAATTCGCCGATGTGCCCGATCAGGAGCTCCTGGAAGACATCAAAGCCTTTGTGACCAAAGGCGCAAAGGATGGCGACAGCCCAGCCAGCTGCAGTTAATCAAAAAGCTCTTGTCGTGTAGTCATAAATCGGGAGCGCCAAGCGCTCCCGTGAGTCACTTGCCTGAGGTGCTTGATGAGTACTGATAATGGTCCTTCCTGGCTCGCCGGTTTCAAGGCGGATTACGAAACTATTTTTGTCGAAGAGTGGTCACCCTATCTGGGCAGCATCCTCCTGGTCATGGTGATAATTGCCCTGATGATCAATGGCCTGTTCTGGGGCGTATTCGGCGGCGTCAAATTCTGGGGCGACTGGTTCAATAACCTGATCGGCCTGGGTCCGCTTCTCGGCGTCCCGCAGGACCTCGACAGCTTTCTCATGCACCGCATGTCGCTGATGAACATCATGCTGCTGCTGGGCTCTTTCTGCGCAGCGCTGTTGTCGCGCCAGTTTCTCCCCCGCCGCCCGCCAAAACTGGAATATATCTGGGCGGCATTGGGTGGCTGTTTGATGGGTACCGGTGCGGCATTGGCCGGCGGTTGCACCACCGGCGGTTTTTTCAACCCGGTACTGCATGCCTCCCCGGCTGGCTGGGCCATGTGGGTGGGGTTGCTGGCGGGCGCCGTCATCGGCCTCAAATTGCTGCTGTGGACGCTGGAAAATATCGAATGGGGCATGGTGGCGCCACCTGCGCTTCAGGCACCTCAGGGTTTGCTGCGCATTTATCCCTGGATCGGACTGGCGGTGGTGATCGGCGTCCTGTTCTGGGCGACCCAGTGGTATGGCTCGGGCAATGAGAAATGGGTAGCCCGTGCCGTGATCGTGCTGGCCGGTTTCGCCATCGGTTTCATCATGCACCGTTCACGCCTGTGCTTTGCGCGCGCCTTCCGTGAGCCTTTCATGACTGCCGAGGGCGACATGACCAAGGCCATTATCCTGGCATTGACCGTCGGCCTGCTGATTTCCTCCTTGCTGTTCCAGAAGAAAGTCCTCGATCCCTATGTCGCCATTCCGGCGGCCTTCTGGATCGGTTCCCTGCTCGGCGGCCTGATTTTCGGCATCGGCATGATTTTCGCCGGTGGCTGCGCATCCGGTTCGCTTTGGCGCATGGGCGAAGGGCATATCAAACTGTGGGTGGCGATTTTCTTCTTCTCCTGGGCAGGCTCGATTGCCAGTGCGCTATTCAAGAAATTCAAGATCACGTCCATTGATGAAGACAACGTGGAACTCTTCGAAAAAACCGCCGTGGGCTTCCAGGCCTACCTGCCGGACATGACAGGAGGCTGGGGCTGGACCTACCTGATTAGCGGCGCGATTCTGCTGTTGTGGTATCTGTTGGTTCGCTACAACGAATCGACTGAAAAGTTTACTGTCATTTAATAACTATAGGAGACAACAAAATGAACAAGAGACTGCACAATCTGGGACTTGCACTGGTTTTGTCCCTTCCTGTCGCCCTGCCCGCCGTAGCTTGGGTGGCGCCGGCTCACGCAGAACAAGCCAAGGCAAAGGAAGGCTGGTACAGCAATATCGTGGATATCGAGTTCGTCAAACAGAATGTCGACATCCCGCCCAAGAAGGGCGTCATGCTGATCGACTCCCGCCCTGCGGCACGTCAATACGACAACGGCCACATTCCCGGTGCGGTCAGCATCCCGGACAGCAAGTTCGACAAGATGACTGCCAGCCTGCCTGAGGACAAGAGCACGCTGCTCATTTTCTACTGCGGCGGCGTTGAGTGCATGCTGAGCCACAACTCCGCCTTCAAGGCAGAGAAGCTGGGCTACACCAATATTCGTGTATATGCCGACGGCTCACCTGACTGGGCAGCCAAAGGAATGAGGCAATCCGTCTCTGGCTCCTACATCAAGAAACTGCTGGATGAAAAAGCCAATTTCATGCTGATAGATGCCCGCCCTAAACGCGCTTTTGACAAGGGTGCCATTCCAGGCGCAGTGCATATTTCCGACACCGATTTTGACAAGCACGTGGACCAACTCCCAGCTGACAAAGCGACGCCGCTGATTTACTACTGTGGTGGCCTGGAATGCGTGCTCAGCGACAAATCCGCCGATAAAGCCCGGAAACTCGGGTACACCGATGTCAAAACCTATGTTGAAGGGCATCCGGACTGGCTCAAGCTCTATGGTCAAGCGCCAGCCTCCGCTGCGACCGATAGTGCCGGCCCTGCTGCCAAGGCCAAAGCCGGTGTCGAGCCCGGCAAGGAAAAAGGCTCCATCACGGTTGCGTCCTTTGAACGCGTCATGAAGGAAAACCCGGATTCCCTGCTGCTGGTGGATGTGCGCGATGCAAAGGAATTCACGACCGCTACCATCAAGGGAGCGATCAACATTCCCATCGGGGATCTGGAGAAAAAGCTAGATACCCTGCCCAAGGACAAACCCATCATTTTTCTGTGCGGCACAGGGGCCCGCTCGGGAGAAGCCCATGACACAGCAAAACTGATGCGCAACGAGCTTCAGACGTATTTCATAGATGCAGAAATGAAATTCAATGCAGATGGCACGTTCAGCATCAAGGAGCGTAGCAAATAAGCCCAAGCTTGCGAGGCGGACAATGCATGCCCCGTCCGCCTCGAATACCTTGAAACATGTATCAAATGGTTCACTGACATCGTGCTTTATCGGAAGGATTCGCCATGAACTCCCAGCATACTCGCTGGTCTGCCGCCGTAACGCTTACGGGCTGGCTGGCCACGCTGTGCGCCCTGGCCATGAGCAGCATGGTTGGCGCTGCCAACACCTCGACCGCTGACCACAGCAAATTCAAGGAACTGCAGCAAACCTTCCAGTCCGGCCCAGATGTCACCAAGGCCTGCCTGACTTGCCATACCGAAGCCGCCTCACAGATTCACAAAACCAAGCACTGGACCTGGGAATTTCTCAATCCGGAGAATAACCAGCGCCTGGGCAAAAAAAATGTCATGAACAACTTCTGCATTTCCATCTCGCAGAATTATGCCTTCTGTACCTCCTGCCATACCGGTTACGGATGGAAGGACAAGAACTTCGACTTCAGTTCGGAAAACAATGTCGACTGCCTGGTTTGCCACGACCGAACCGGCAATTACAGGAAACTGCCCGGCCTGGCCGGTCACCCGGCCTACAAGGAAATGGAATTTCCTCCCGGCTCGGGCAAGATCATCAAGCCGGTGGATCTCGCCAAGGTGGCCCAGAAAGTTGGCAAAACCAGTCGTGATACCTGCGGCGCCTGCCATTTCAATGGAGGCGGCGGAGATGGCGTGAAACACGGCGACATGGATAGCTCGCTGGCATCGCCTGAAAAGGAGCTCGATGTCCATATGGATTCAGTCGGCCTGGACTTCACTTGCAGCACCTGCCACAAGACATCCAGCCACGACGTACCGGGTAGCCGCTACACGCCGACGGCCATGGACAAGGAACAGGCCCACATCCGCGGCAAGGCGGATAACAGCAACCCGGCCACCTGCCAGTCCTGCCATGGCAATCAGCCGCATCCGGTCAATCTGGCCAAACTGGATAATCATGGCAACAAACTGAACGAACATACCCGCAAAATCGCCTGCCAGACCTGCCATATCCCCAGCTTCGCGCGTGGTGGCGTGGCGACAAAAATGTCCTGGGACTGGTCTACTGCCGGCAAGATGGGGCCCGACGGAAAACCCATGACCAAGAAAGATGAAAAAGGTCATGTCATCTATGATTCCAGAAAAGGGGATTTTGTAATGGGTGAAAATGTCGTGCCGGAATACTTCTGGTTCAACGGCAAGGTGAAGTACACCCTGCTCGGCGACAAGGTAAGCAAAAGCGATATCGCAACCCCGATCAACCGTATTGACGGCAGCCCGACTGATGGCAAGTCGATGATCTGGCCCATGAAGGTCATGCGTGGCACGCAGCCCTTCGACCCGGTGAATCATACCCTGGTCATGCCCCATACGGCTGGCAACGACGATATCGGCTACTGGAAAAATTACGAGTGGGAAAAAGCCATTGCCGACGGCATGAAGAACATGGGCGCACCTTTCTCTGGCAAGGTCGATTTCATCAAAACCGAGATGTACTGGCCGATCACACACATGGTCGCACCCAAGGAAGATGCGCTCGATTGCGTGTCATGCCATAGCAATGACAGTCGCCTCAAGAACGTCCAGGGCATCTACATGCCAGGGCGTAGCGACAACAACAAGATGCTCGACATGGCAGGCTGGACGCTTGCCCTCCTGACCCTGCTCGGTGTGATCATCCACGGTGCCGGCCGCATCTACATGAGCAACAGGAAAGGATAAGATCATGTCAGAAAAAATCTATGTCTTCAAACTCTTCGAGCGCTTCTGGCACTGGTCGCAGGCTTCACTCATCATCTTCATGCTGATCACCGGCTTCGAGGTGCATGGCACCTACCATCTCCTCGGCTTCGCCAAGGCGGTGGACCTGCATACCATCGCAGCTTGGACCCTGGTCGGACTTTGGGTGTTCGCCATCTTCTGGCACTTCACCACCGGGGAATGGAAGCAGTACATCCCAACCATGGACAAGGTCGTCGCCATGGTCAAGTACTATTCCGTCGGGATCTTCGTCCATGCGCCACAC
>JAUSBJ010000003.1 GCA_030652035.1 Sulfurimicrobium sp. | reverse complement strand
AACAGAGTACGCCGACGACCCGCGCACAGGGATGGCTTTGGCTTATCTGACCGGCGATTATGCGATGAAAGCGATCGCGGATGTTTTTGACGTGCATTACACTACGGTGAGCCGGACTGTGAGGGCTTATGAGTCGAAGCATGCCAAGAAATAATGTGATCATGCAAGACCTGACCCCAGCATTTCGCTCAATAGTCCTCAAAGGATCGCCATGACACACCACATCACGATATTTCTCCTCGTTGCTCTACTACCACTTACCGCCAGTGCTCAGAACAAGTGTGACGCTCAGGCCGAAGCAGAGCAAAATCGAATCATTCGGGAGTTTTCTATCCAGCCTCCATCAAAAAATGACCAGGAAGCGTACCTCGCTTGGTCCAAGAACATGAATGCTGCCCTTGCCGCTGTTGCGCAGCGTCATGAAGATTGCCGTCGATCCAGCAGGACGGCGATCCCGCCGGCCACTGTCGCAAAGGAAGCGGAGTGCATTGCAGGGAGCAACCGCCGCGCGGAAGAATTCGAAAAGAGATACAACGGACGAACCCTAACCGCGCAAGAACAAACAACGAGGCGCGCCGAGGAACAACGCTTGATCGAAGAGCGCATGTCATGCACAAACCGCGCAAATCGGTAGGAATACGGCTGCAACACCCAACCCGGGAGTCGAGAGGGACTGCGCAAAAGCGCGCAGCCCCTCACTTTTACGTTGGACAACGCGAAAGACTGCGGATCAAAGCAACCTTCGAGGGCGATAACGCATGAAAGCAATTGTGTATGAAAGATATGGGCCACCCGAGGTTCTTCAATTGAAGGAGGTCGCAAAACCCACGCCCAAGAACAATGAAGTCCTGATAAAAACACATGCGTCAACGGTATCCTCCGGGGACTGGAGGGTGCGAAGTCTCAATGTGCCAGCCGGCTTTGGGCTCATCATGCGTTTGGTATTTGGAGTCACAAGACCAAGGCAACCCATACTCGGGACAGAGCTGGCCGGGGTAGTTGAAACGGTTGGCAAAGATGTAAGGAAATTCAAGGTCGGTAACCAAGTTTTTGCGTTCAGCGATGCCGCCATGGGTTGTCATGCAGAGTACAAATGCATGCCGGAAGACGGGGCGATGGCACTAAAACCGCCCAATCTGACTTTTGATGAAGCCGCCGCACTATCTTTTGGCGGAACAACGGCGTTGGATTTCTTCAGAAGAGGAAAACTTCAGAGCGGGGAAAAAGTGCTCGTCAATGGCGCTTCCGGAGGGGTAGGCACAGCGGCGGTGCAGCTTGCCAAGCACTTCGGGGCAGACGTGACCGGGGTGTGCAGTACCGCGAACGTGGAATTGGTGAGATCGCTGGGTGCCAGTCATGTCATCGACTACACCAAAGAGGACTTCACGCAGAATGGTGAAACCTATGACGTCATTGTCGATACCGCTGGCACGGCCCCTTTCTCCCGCAGCAAAGCTTCGTTGAAGGAAGGAGGACGCCTTCTTATGGTTTTAGGTGGGCTGCCAGACATGCTCCGGATTCCATGGCAGTCGATGACGAGCAGCAAGAAAGTCATCGCTGGGCCAGCGGCCGGGCGCGCGGAAGATTTGCGCTTTCTCGCGGGACTGGCTGAGGCGGGAGAATTCAAACCGTTCATTGATCGGCGCTATCCGTTCGAGCAGATCGCCGAGGCTCACCGCTACGTCGACACCGGGCGCAAGAAGGGAAATGTCATCATAACTCTGGAGCATGACGATTGAACCTAGGAGCACCGATCACGTATGCGACCCTCTGAGAGAGCATTGTCCAACATGGCGTTCGAGAGGGACGCGCCAAAAGCGGCGCCCCTCAACTTTACGTTGAGGCTGTAGAAAAACCCTGAAATCCCAAGAAATTTCGCCATGCACTCTGTCATAATTTCACTATCGAGTGAGCATAAAAGTGGGAGTGACATGGCGCGGTTCAATCCCATACACAAAGGCCTCAAGCTGCTTCCCGTCGACTTTGACCGGCAAGTCATCCCCGGCAGTTTCGAACATGCCTTGTGTCATCTGGTCGATCATGAACTCGACCTTTCCGCTTTCCATAAGCGCTACAAAAGCGACGACGAAGGCGCACCCGCCTACGATCCCGCCGTCCTCATCAGGCCCCGCTATCGCGCACTTTGACGCGACGCGCCGACGTATCGCGACGCGCCGAAGGGGTCAGTTCTCTCAAGAAACACATCTCAAGTAATTGATGTCATATAAGTTTTTAGGCAGCATTTTCACTGGCGACGAGTTTCATGCCCATCTTTTCGGCGCGCTTGGCCAGTTGCCGCAGCACCCGTTCGCGGTAACGCTCCTCGTAGTAGTCCTGCCCCTGATCGGTGTATTCCTCGCCCTTGGTGAGCATCGTGTAGATCAGCCGCGCCAGCTTGTGCGCCGCCGCAGTCACCGCCTTGGGCTTGTCCATGCGCGCGCACATTCTACGGAAGTACGCGCCCAGCGCCGATTGGCTGCTGCGCAGTGCTGCCGCCGCCAATCTCAAGGCCTGGGCTGCTCGGTTGGTCACGCGCTTGGTCTTGCCGCTCATCACCTTGCCGCCGGTGATCTTGGTGCCCGGACACAATCCCAGCCAACTCGTGAAGTGCCCAATCGTGGGGAAGCGTGACAGGTCCGTGCCGGTTTCGCTGATGACCGCCAGTGCCGTAGTCACGTCGATGCCGTCGATGCGCGTGAGGTCTACTCCGCACATCCTGAACAGTTGCACGCGCAGGTCGAATTTCGGCGCATTGCGGGTATTGCTTCGGCGCTTGGCTTTTGCTGGGTCGCCATCATGCGTTTGCAGCCTATGCAACTGTTGTTCGATCTCCCGGTCGCATTCGGCCAGTTGCGTGCCGATGAAATCGAACATTGCCAGCGCCTGTTTGAGCGCAAACAGATGCTCGGCACGCCAATTGCCTTGCAGGCTCTTGGCGATTTCATCTTGGCTGGCGCGAATTCGTTTGTTCTTCATCGCGGCCAGTACCTGTCCGTTGCGCTCGCCTGCAACGACGGCGCGCAGGATCTTCTGGCCCGACACGCCCACCACATCGGAGATGACGTTGCTGAGCTGGATGTTCATTTGCGTGAGCGCTTTTTGCATGTGCTGCACGTGCCTGCCTTGGGCTTTCAGGAGCATGCCGCGCTGGCGCCACAGCGAGCGCAATGCACACACCGCATCCGACGGACGAAACGCTCCGCTGAGCAAACCGTAGGTCATGAGCTGTTGCAACCACTGGCAATCGAGCACGTCGGACTTGCGACCCGAGACGTTCTTGACGTGACGTGCGTTGACCAGCAGCACGGTGAAGCCGCGCGATTCCAGCAGCTCGAACAGAGGAATCCAGTACACGCCGGTGGATTCCATCGCGACCGTGTCGACGCCGCAGGCCTTTAGCCAGTCAGCCAAGGCGTTGAGGTCGACCGTGAAACTGGGAAACTCGCGCACCGGTTCGACATCCCGGTCCGGTGGCACGGCGACAAAATGAGAGGCGCTGCCGATGTCAATCCCGGCGGCGTTGGGGTGGGTGATCGTCAGGGCGGATCGGGACTTGCCCGGTTTGAGGTTGACGCTGCGATTGCGTTGGGACATGGCTTGCTCCATCATTCAGTTTGGAATGTGGCGCCGCATCGGGTACGTCGTCTAGCTCACTCTCTCAAACGGGATATCGGCCCGGCGGCTCTGAACCGCCGAACCGATTCACCAATGTCGATGACGTCACCCAGGACCACGCTAACATGCGGGCAATATGCACCATTGACCAATCGGTCTTCCGCAGCGCCGCATTCCACTTTGCCACAACGCAGCCACCGTGTGTTTCTTCGGGGCGATTTGCGGCCGAGGCCCGATTGCTACGCTAACATTCCAACATTTATGCTACGCTTTGATCATGGTCAGACCCCTGAGACTCGAATTTGCTGGAGCGCTTTATCACGTCACCTCGCGGGGTGATCGCCAGGAGGATATTTTTCTGTGCGACGATGACCGCCAGGATTGGCTGGATGTGCTGGGCACTGTTTGTGACCGGTTCAACTGGGTGGTTCATGCCTTTTGTCAGATGACCAACCATTACCACCTGCTGCTGGAAACGGTGGACGGTAACCTATCCAGGGGGATGCGCCAGTTGAATGGCTTGTATACCCAGCGATTCAACCGTCGCCACGGCTTGGTTGGCCATCTTTTTCAGGGGCGCTACAAGGCGATCCTGGTTCAGAAAGAGGCATATTTGCTGGAACTGACACGCTACGTGGTGCTGAACCCGTTGCGCGCCCACATGGTGAATGCCCTTGAGGATTGGCGTTGGAGCAGTTACCCCATCGTCACGGGACAGGAAGCCGCTCCCCTTTGGCTGGATACGGATTGGTTGCTTTGTCAGTTTGCTCCTGAACGGGGCAAGGCGATCCAGGCTTACCGCGATTTCGTCATGGCGGGCAGAGACGTGCCGAGTCCCTTGCAAGGTGTCCGGCATCAGCTACTGCTCGGCGATGACGGCTTTGTGAAAAGCCACCGGAAAACGGGTGGCGACGATGTGCTTCGCGAGATTTCAAAGACTCACCGAAGATTGGTTGCCTTGCCCTTGGACGAATACCAGACACGTTATCCGGATCGGGATGAGGCCATGGCCCGGGCTTATCTGTCGAGCGCCTACACCATGGCCGAGATTGGACAATATTTCAGGGTCCATTACATGACGGTGAGCCGAGCAGTCAGAAAATACGAGACACTTCAGAAGGAATTGTTTGAATGTTAGAACTGACCCTGAAATCCGTCGCTGAAATTCGTCGCTCATGAGTAAAGAAATCACATCGTGGGCATTGATTTTTTGCGTCTGGCTGGTCGCTTGCATCTCGACGCTCGGCGCGCTGTTTTTCGGCGAAGTCATGCAACTTCCGCCCTGCGTCCTCTGCTGGTATCAGCGCATTTTCATGTTTCCGTTGGCGCTGATACTGCCGTTCGGACTGTTTCCCCTCGACAGGAAAGTGATCCGCTATGCGCTGCCGTTGGCTGTCCTCGGCTGGCTGTTTGCCGTCTTTCACCTGCTCCTGATCGCCGGAGTGATCCCAGAAAGCATCAGGCCATGCACCCAGGGCGTACCCTGCTCGGCAAAGGTGATCGAGTGGTTCGGCTTCGTGACGATTCCACTGCTTTCGGTCGCGGCATTTTCAACTATCATTGCGTTGCTGATCATGGCGCATTTTCGGAGTTCCAAATGAAGCATAAAACGCTTTTCATTATTGCCCTGACGGGTCTGCTGCTGACTTTTATCATCGGCACGTTGCTCTATACCGCCCAGAAAGAGGATCAGTCCGTACAGATGTCCGATTTGCAACGGGCAGCGCTCATTCGCATGCATTCGCCGACGCTCGGCAAGGCGGATGCACCGGTCGTCATCGTCGAGTTTCTCGATCCCGCCTGCGAGACCTGCCGGGCGTTCTATCCGCTGGTCAAGGAAATGATGGCAGCCAATCCCGACCAGATTAGACTGGTATTGCGCTATGCGCCGTTCCACAACGGATCGGAACAGGTGGTGGCGGTGCTGGAGGCAGCGCGCAGGCAGGGTAAATTCTGGCCAGCACTCGAAGCACTGCTGGCCGCGCAGGCCGACTGGGTGCAGCACCACAAACCACAGGTGGCACTGGTCTGGAAACACCTCGAAGGACTCGGCTTGAATCTTGAGCAGATGCAGGCGGATATGACATCACCCGCAATCGTCAGCGTGATTGCGCAGGATCTTGCAGATGCACGGGCGCTCAATGTGACCAAGACGCCGGAGTTTTTCGTGAACGGCAAGCCGCTGCCGGCCTTTGGTTACGAACAGCTGAAAGGGTTGGTGGACGAGGCTTTAGTTTCCGCTCGGCGCTAGCCGTCATACAATGCGGCGACGTTTGTGGCAATAACTTCGGGTCGTTGAGGTCGGTTGCGTGCCGCTACAGAGTTAAATGATCTACGTTTGCCACTCTCCAACCACTTGGTGGCTCTTTCAGAAAATCGCATTGGCCAATGGAGTACTGACACACACACCTTCTAGCCTACAGAATAGCCGCTTATCCTGATGGTTCTGCCGTTCAAGTCCGGCCCCATTGATTGTTGTTGATTCCCATTGATTCTTGATTCAAGCTCTATCTTTCTTGGATGCAATATCAACCAGCGGTAGATTGGCATAGATGAAAAAGACGCTCTACGAGATACTCGGGGTCACGTCAGGCGCCACGGATGCGGATATCCAGGCAGCTTACCAGCGCTTGCTGCAACGGCTGGAATCGGGCGACTCCGGCCTGGACTATGCAGAGGCCAACTTTCAGCTCAGCCTGATCAAGCAAGCCTACTGGACGCTTTCGGACAATATGCGGCGTTCAGCCTACGATGCCACCCTGGCTGTTCCATTGGATGCCCCCCTGATGGACGCACCTGACCTGAAAATTCGCATCAGCAACAAATCGCGCCTCGTTCCTACCAGGCTGCTGGTAACGGTTATTGGCGGGCTATTCGCTCTCGGCATTTTCATTCAGATTGCTTTTTCCGCCATGAATCACAATCGTGTGCTCAGGGATGGGGATAGCGCTTCGCTCGCCGACAAGAAGGTCGCGCTTAAGGAATACGAGATGACCAATGGCACGTCCTCGCCAAGCGAAATCGCCGCCATCCAGATTCGGGAGGAAGAAGCGCGCCAGAAGGCCGATGAGCGCCGGCAGGAGTATGCGAACAGGGAAGCGGAACGCAGGCAGGCGCGGGAACTCGAAGAAAGCCGGCGGTACGCCGCTCGCGTGTCGCAAGATTTGCACACCGCCGAGGAGCGGGCGAGCCGGGAGGCCGAATATGCAAGACAGCGCGCTGAGGAGGAGGAGCGCATCAAACGCGAGAAAGAGCAATATCGCCAGGAAGAACAGCGTCGCAAGTGGCAGAGACAACTCCAGAATTAACACTCCATCCTATGCGAAAACCCATCGATTTTTATGAAATTCTCGGGGTTCCCCGCGAGGCTTCCGAGTCCGAAATCGAAGCTGCCTACGACCGTCTTTTAAAACAACTCGAATCCGGCGGACACGGCCTGGATGCCAAGCAACTCGGCCACCGGATCAATCTGCTCAACCAGGCCTACTGGGCGCTTTCCGACAGGGCACGGCGCACCAGCTACGATCTCTCGCTGGACAAGCCGGGTTCCCCGCCCCGGTTTTCGGTAGAAGTCCAGGAGCCGCGCTGGACATCTCCCAAGGCAATCCTGAACATTGTCGGACGACTGATCGTGATGGGGCTGATGATTCAGATCGGCTTCATGCTGGTCAGCTTTTACATGGCCAGTCAGGCCAATAATGCCCCCGCCTCATCCGAGAAAGGGAGCATCCTGAAAGGCTACGATGCCATCAATGGAAAACTGTCTCCGGAAGACCGCAAAACCGGGGAAGAACTGGCCGAGGCGCGCCGGAGAGAAGCCGAGGCGGAGCAATTCCAGCGCACGCAGGAAGAGGCCATGCGCCGCCAGAAGTGGGAACTTGAGGAAAACCTGCGTTATGCCGCTGAGGTTTCCAGCAATCTTCGCGATGCGGAGGAACAGGCGCGCCAGAAAGCCGAGGAAGAGCGGCGCCACCAGGCAGAGCTTGAGAGGGAAAAACAAGCGCAGGAACGTGAACGCATCGAGCGACTGCAAGAAAAATGGCGTAGCGGAAACAACACGAAACCCGGCAACGAAAACGAAGAATGAAAACCCGGAAGAATTTTTACGAGGAACTGGATCTCGCTGTAAGCGCATCCGCGGAGGATATCCAGGCCGCCTACGAGCGCTTGCTGTCTCATTTGACCTCGGGCAGGCACGGGCTGACGCAGGAAGAGGCCGGACGGCGGATCAACCGCCTCAATCAGGCATACTGGACGCTCTCCGATCCGGCACGCCGCGCGGGGTATGATGTGGCGCTTGCCTCACCTGTCGACGACATTCAATTCGCCGTCGAGATCCGCGAAGCGCGCTGGACGCCCCAGAAAATCCTGCTCATCGTGATCGGCAGCCTGATCGCCATCGGCATGGCCATTCAGATTGTATTTACCCTCTATTCTCACTATCGCGCCAGGCAATTTGTTGAAAACCAGAGCAGTTTCGCCGCGACGCGCAATCAGGATGAAATTGCCGAGACCCGGGATGAAGCGTATCGACGCCAAGCCGAGGAGAACCGGCTTGCGGCAGAGGAACGCCGCCTGGAACGCGAGCGTCAGGAAATCGAGCGCAGGCAACAACGCGAGCTTGAGGAAAATCGCCGATATGCCGCGCAGGTGTCCAGCGATCTGCACCGTGCCGAGGAACAGGCGAAACGCGATGAGGAACGCGAACAGCGTCGTGCTGAGCAGGAAGAACGCATGAGGGATGAGGCAGAAAGAAGGCGTATCGAGCAACAGAAACGCATATGGCAGCAACAGCTCAGACATTAATGACCCGGCTTTCAATCCTGGCGGGGTGAATCTGCTGCTGGCAATGACTTTGGTAAGCGATAATGGGTTGCGCTGCGCCCTACCCATCCCGACCCATCCTGCGCAAGCCACCCCTGCCGCCGAACGGGACTGGCCGATATGTGGCTTTTCCGTGGCTTGTGGTAAATTGAACAGCATGGGAAGCAGACCACGATTTGTGGCGAAAGGCGATCATGAAAAAACGAGCGACGGGCTACCGCTTGCTGGCCGCATGGCTGATTCTGGGGCTGGCCGCCTGCGGTAGCAGCCCGGTCTACGAACGCGAAACGTTCGATGCCAACAGCCCCTTCCAGAGACGTATCCCCACCGCACTGGATCCGGCATGCGAGGGCGCGCGGTTGGCGCTGCTGAGCCAGGGTTATACCGTTGACGATACACGCCCCCATCATCTCAAAGGCACAAAATCCTTCCAGCCGGATGAAGACGAGCATGTCACCATCGAGTTCGATGTGGTATGTGCAATGACAAGAAGCGACACGACCCTCTACGCAAATGCAGTCGAGACCCGTTATGACATCAAGAAATCCAAGCAGGCCGCCGGCATCAGCATTCCATCCGTAGGCTCCCTCAACCTTCCCTGGGGCTCCACCACGGAATCACTGGTCAAAGTATCCGGGGAAACGATTACGGATACGGCCTTCTATGAGCGATTTTTCAATCTTGTCGAACAGCAACTCGGACTTTCTCCATCAGGCAAGCAAGATTGAAATTCAGATGGGATATTAGAGCGGATTGTTTATGTGTGGCTTGCCGTCCATCACAAAAATAAATTCGGCCTTTTCCTGCTAACCAAGGCCGCCATGCAAATCTGGGTCGATGCCGATGCCTGTCCCAAGGTCATCAAGGAAATCCTGTTCCGTGCCGCGGAGCGGGCTCAGGTGCCGCTCACGCTGGTCGCCAACCAATTGATCCACACGCCGCCTTCGCGCCATATCCGGGCAATTCAGGTGCCGGCCGGTTTCGACGTGGCAGACGATCAGATCGTGCAGCAAATCGAACCCGGCGACCTGGTCGTCACCGCGGACATCCCGCTCGCAGCCAGCGTGATTGAAAAAGGGGGACATGCGCTGAATCCGAGGGGGGAGTTCTATACCCCGGACAATATCCGGGAGTACCTGACCATGCGCAATTTCATGGAGCAGTTGCGCAACAGCGGGGTGGAGACCGGCGGCCCATCCGGTTTCAGCCAGGGCGACCGAACAGCATTTGCCAATCAACTGGACAAGTTCCTGGCGAAGCATGCCACCCCATAAGCCCCGTCATTGATTGCATAGCGAAGCAGTCTGGATTTTAAGCGGGATTGCTTCGCTATGCTCGCAATGACATCAACTGCGGTACTCGGCGTTGATCTTCACGTAATCGTAGGAAAAATCGCAGGTCCACACCGTGGCCGCAGCGGTACCGCGCCCGAGCTGTACGCGAACGGTAATTTCCGGTGCCTTCATGATGCGCTGGCCGTCCTGCTCCTGATAGCTGGCCGCGCGCCCGCCCTTCTCCGCCACCAGCACATCGCCCAGATAGAGCCGGATCTTGTCCACATCCAGGTCGCCGATGCCGGCATACCCGATCGCGGCGAGAATCCGCCCCAGGTTGGGGTCGGAGGCAAAGAAGGCGGTTTTCACCAGCGGCGAATGGGCAATGGCATACGCCACCTGGCGGCATTCGGCAACGCTTGCGCCGCCTTCCACGGCAATGGTCATGAACTTGGTCGCGCCCTCGCCGTCGCGCACGATGGCCTGGGCCAGCTGCCGGGCCACATCCATCAGCGCCTGCTTCAGCGCCTGCCCCGCCGCGCCGTCGAACGATCTGATCAGCGGGTGGTCGGCCTTGTTCGTGGCAATCAGCATCATCGAATCATTGGTCGAGGTGTCGCCATCGACCGTGATGCGGTTGAAGGAGGAATCGGCCATATCGCGCGCCAGCTGCGCCATGGCAGCCGGCGCGATGCGGGCATCGGTGGCGATGAAGCCGAGCATCGTCGCCATATTGGGGCGGATCATGCCCGCGCCCTTGCTGATGCCAGTGATGGTAACGCACACGCCATCCACCCGCACCTGCCGGCTGCAGGCCTTGGGCACGGTGTCAGTCGTCATGATCGCCTCGGCAGCACGCAGCCAGTTGTCCGCGCGCGCATCGGCGATGGCCGCAGGCAGTCCGGCTTCGATCCGCTCATGGGGCAGGGGCTCCAGGATGACACCGGTGGAGAAGGGCAGTACCTGCTGCGGCGCGACGCCAAGCAAACGCCCCAGCGCAGCGCAGGTGCTGCGCGCGCGGCGCAGCCCGTCCGCGCCGGTGCCAGCGTTCGCGTTGCCGGTGTTGATCACCATGGCGCGCACCGGCTGTCCGGCGGCCAGATGCTCGCGGCACAGCAGCACGGGCGCCGCGCAGAAACGGTTCTGCGTGAAGACCCCGGCAACCGATGCGCCCTCGTCGAGCAGCAGCACGCTCAGGTCTTTGCGACCGGCCTTGCGCACGCCGGCTTCGGTCACACCGATGCGCAGGCCCGCCACGGGAAACAGGTCGGCGCCCTGGGGGGCGGAGAGATTGACAGCCATATTTTCTTCCTGATCTTGATGAATAACAGCCCGCTCAGGCCTGGCGCCAGGGCAAACCCTGCTTGCGCCAGCCGCCCCTGAGTCCGCGGTGCGCTTGCTCGTCGGGGTCGCCCTCGAAGCCTTCGAGAATGTTGTAGGCCTGCAGGCCCAGTTCGGTGGCGCGCTTGGCCGCGGCGATCGAACGCACGCCGCTGCGGCACAGCAGCAGGGCCTTCTTGCCTGCGGGCACGGCGGCCTGGATCTGCGCGTCGAAATCCGGGTTCATGGCCATGCCGGGCCACTGCTTCCAGGCCACGGGCACGGCGCCCGGCACAAAGCCCACCCATTCACGCTCGGCGTCGGTGCGCACATCCACCAGCACGGCCTCGCCGGCCTGCCACCAGCGCAGCGCCAGCGGCGCCGGCACATCGCCCGCATACCCCTGGGCGGGGCGGGCGTCGGCGATGGCGCCGCCGCCGGCATCGTGGCGCAGGCCGGAACTCAGGTTGGCAGGCACGGCCTCGTCCATGCGCCGGGGCCGCGGCAGATTCAAAGCGTTCATGATGGCCGCGAACTCCGCCAGCGACTTGCCGGCCACGCGGGCATTGCCGGCCTTCTCCGCGCCGATGGTCGAGTGGCTGCGGCCCTTGTAATCGTGCCCGGGCCAGACCATGGTGTCATCGGGCAGGGCGAACAGAACCTGGGTCAGGCTGCGGTACAGGTCCTCCACACTGCCGGACTGAAAGTCGGCGCGACCACAGCCGTCGATCAGCAAGGTGTCGCCCGTGAACACATGTTGGCCGTCGTCCGTCTCCCAGACGTAGCTCATGCTGCCCGCCGTATGTCCCGGCGTGTGCAGCGCGCGTATCTTCTGCCGCCCGAAGTTCAGCACGTCGCCATCGACCACTTGCACCGAAGCCGTGGTGATGCCGCAGCCCACCGGCGCCGCCGTGCGCGCGCCGGCATGCTCGGCCAGCAGACCGGCACTGGTGATGTGGTCCGCATGGGCATGGGTCTCCACGGTCCAGATCAGCTTGAGGCCGCGCTCGTCGAGCAGGGCCAGGTCGCGCTCGATCTGCTCGTCCACCGGGTCGATGATCAGTGCCTCGCGCGTGGCCGCATCCCACAACACATAGGTGAAGGTACTGGAGGCGGGATCGAACAGCTGGATGGGCTTCATGGGCAGATTGGGCACATTGGGGATATCCCCGAGTTTAGAACCATCGGCCAGCCCGGCGAAACGGGCCGCTCGGCCCGCCGCAGCGGGCGCGCCGGTCGCAGCCGGAAACGCAGGATGACACAGACCCGATCCGACTGTGGCCTAATTGGAGGTTTTATTCCTCATCCTCACGGAGTCCCCAATGACCCAGAAAATCCGCACCGAAGCCGATATCCGCGCACCCAAGCCCATCCCTGCCCCCGGCTTCACCACCACCTCGGGCCGCGGCCAGAAGCGCAGCCTGGAGCGTGGCACCGCGACCAACAATAAAAAGAATCCCGGCAAGCGCGCCAAAAAGGGCGGCTGATCCCCCCTTCCGATTCATCCCGGCGTCCGAACATGGCGCCGGATTTACCCGCAAACACCTTAGAGAAACGCACATGGACAGATCCACTGCTTACCGTACCGGTTTCAGCACCGCATTGAGCGCCATACTCAACGGCGGTGGGTTGCAACAGCGCGGTGGGCCGCTTTTCATAAGCCATCTCAAGGGCGCCACCGGTTTGAGTGCGGCTCTGCGCCCGTTCGCGAAAGTGGAGTCTTTCGACTTGTCCGAGACCCCGATGGGTGGCATCGACGACCGCAGCCTGGAAAACCTGACGCGGTTGCTGAATGACGGCTATGACACAGTCGTCGAGGCGGCCCGTGGCAACGTGCGCGCGCCAGCGCCTCTCTACGCCAGTCTGGCCATGGCCACGCAAAGCTACCTGAGCGACCTGCAAGAAAAACTGGACGAGTTCCCCCCGCACAGGCATGCCAACTCGCGCGCCATCGTCGATCAACTCTCGAAACTGCACACCCTTTGCCAGAGTAAGTTGGCCGCATTGTCGATCAATCGGAACGAGCTCAGGGAGAGTTACCCCTTGGTGAGCCCCACGCTGGCCACCGAAGCGAACATCGACTTCCCACCCTACGCCTGAATCGCCGGCACTCAGTCAGCCAGCGGCCCGAGTTCCGTCAGGCTGTAATTTTGCGGACCTCGCTGCGCGATCTTGATCGCTCCCAGGCGATTGCCCAGTTCCGCGCAACGCGCCAGGCTCCAGCCGCGCTCGAGTCCGAACAGCAGTCCGCCGCGCCAGGCATCGCCACAGCCCGTGGGGTCGACCACAGCTGCGGGGCGCACGGGCGGCACCAGGGTTTTCTGGCCATCGACCCAGACCTCGGCGCCATGCGCGCCCAAGGTTACCACCAGGCCCTTCACGTGTCGTGAAATCTCGGCGCTGCTCCAGCCGGTGCGCTCGCTGAGCATCTTGCCCTCGTAGTCGTTGACCGTGACCCAACTGGCCTGGGTCACGAAAGCAGCGAGCTCCTTGCCATCGAACATCGGCAGCCCTTGCCCGGGATCGAACACAAAGGGAATGCCCGCCGCGTGAAACTGCTGCGCATGCTGCAGCATCGCGTCGCGTCCATCGGGCGCCACGATGCCGATGGCGATGTCGGGCCGCGCACTGATGGTGTTGAGATGGGCCTGCATCATCGCACCCGGATGAAAGGCGGTGATCTGGTTGTTGTCGCGGTCCGTCATGATCATGGCCTGGGCCGTGTAGTTGTCGGCCACCTCGCGCACGAATTCCGTGCTGATGCCCTGCGCGCGCAGGCGCTCGATGTAATGTGCGCCGTCGCTGCCCACCGTGGCCATGGGCAGTGGATGCCCGCCCAGCAGCTTCAGGCTGTAGGCGATGTTGCCCGCGCAGCCGCCAAAATCGCGGCGCAGCGCCGGCACCAGGAAGGACACGTTGAGGATGTGGAGCTGGTCGGGAAGGATCTGTTCCTGGAATCGGCCTTCGAAACTCATGATGGTGTCGAACGCCAGGGAACCGCAAATCAGTGCTGCCATAGGATGTGCCGGTCGACTCGCCGGAGATGAAGTTGAAAGATGAGAACCTGCCCTCAAGGATAGAAGGCCAGAACCCTGTAGCCCGCGACGCGCGCAGGCGCATTGAAAGCCACCGTGCCCGTCCATTCGGCGGAGCCCGCCAGCGCATCCGTGCTCGCGCCCAGCTCCGCAGGCGACAGCACGCGGCGCAACACGAGCTGCTCCTGCGCATCGGTCAGGGTGAGTTCGATCGCGGGCATGGCGACGGCGGTCGTGCCAAGATTGCGCAAGCCTAGCGTCAGGCGGTAGGCGTCGTCGCGCAGCTTGACGAAGGTCGAACTGTCGATGGCCACGGCCTCTATCTGCCGCGGGGGACCGACCGTACAGTCCAGCGGCTCGCACATCGCCTGCAGCCAGGGCTTGAGCGACGGCTGCCAGACCGCCACGCGGTCTCGCTCCTGCCATAGCGCCTGGGCTGCCAGGATCAGGACCAGGAGCACCGTGATCGCGGCCAGCAGCACGCGTACCAGGGGCCGGCGCCAGAAGGCCTTGCGTCGGGCATCGCGCACGAAAGACAGGTCCCCCAGGGGGGCCTCTGTGACGGGCGGCAAAGGCTCGATCAGGTCGGTGGCCAGGGCTTCGGGCGCCGGTGGATCGCGTGCCGGCAGATCCAGCGCGTAGGCCCCGGTTTCGTCGGAGGAACGCCAGTTGAATTCGCTGACGAAAATCGGCTCAGTCCGCTCACTCGGCTCGGCGGATGCGGCAGGCAGCGGCGCATCGAAAGCCGGTCCGGCGGCGGCTGGGATGCGCGCTTCGACCGTGGGCTCTGCCGCAACGGGCGCGGGCGGCGACGCAGGCACATCGGGGGGCACCGGCGACGGCATCTGCACTGGCTGCGGCACTGGCTGCGGCACCGCAGACGGCTCATCCTGGATATGGGCCGATGCGTCGAATACTTCCGAGCAGTGACCACAACGCACCCAGCCTTCGGATATCCGGAGCTGGTCGGGCACGACTTTGAACAACGTCCCGCAGGCGGGGCAGCGTGTGATCAGGCTCATGAGCGAGAGATTATCCCCCCGCCACCATCAGAATCCAGCCATCCTCGCGGTCGGCCACGCGCAGCGCGCAATAGGGGGCGTAAGCCGCAGTCAATTCCGCCGCCTGGCGCTCCAGGATGCCGGCCAGCACCAAAACGCCTTGCGCCGCCACATGGGACCACAGCAAGGGGGCAAGCACCTTCAAAGGGCTTGCGAGGATATTGGCCAGCACCAGGTCGTACTGCCCCGCGGCCTGGTCCGGCAGCCCCGCATGAAGTTTCACCGCATTGGCCTGGGCATTGGCCAGGGTTGCTGCCACGGCGGCCTCGTCGATGTCGACCGCGTCGACCTGCCCGGCTCCGTATTTGGCCGCGCCGATGGCCAGGATGCCCGACCCGCAGCCGTAGTCCAACACCCGGGCGCCATGCGGCGCGTGGGTGGCGATCCAGCGCAGGCACATGCGCGTCGTCGGGTGCGTGCCCGTACCGAAGGCCAGGCCGGGGTCCAGCCGGATCACGTGGCGCGCCTGCGCCGGCGGCTCATGCCAGGAAGGGACAATCCAGAATTCGGGCGTGATCTCGACCGGCGCGAACTGCGACTGCGTGAGCCTCACCCAGTCCTGATCGGCCACCGCAGCCACGCCCTGCGCCAGGCAGCCTTGAAAGAAGTCCTGCGCCGCCAGCAGCGCCATGGCCTGACGGGCGGCGTCCTCGTCGGCAAACAGGGCCAGCACCCGCGAGCGCTGCCAGCCCTCTTTGGGCGGTGGCATTCCGGGTTCGCCGAACAGTGCCTGTTCGGCCTCGGTCTGGGCATCGGCATCCTCGACCGACACACTCAGCGCGTCCAGCACTTCCAGTGCATCGCCGACGGGTTCGACCTTGTCCTCGGGGCACAGCAGGCGGAGTTCGAACATGCGCCTTGCCTGTCAGCGCTTGTGCGCCGCCAGCCACTCTTCGAGGTAATGGATGTTGGTGCCACCAGCCATGAACTTGGCGTCGACCAGCAACTCGCGGTGCAGGGCGATGTTGGTGTTGATGCCCTCAACCACGGTTTCAGCCAGCGCCGTGCGCATGCGCGCCAGCGCCTGCTCGCGCGTGTCACCATGAACGATGATCTTGCCCACCATGGAGTCGTAGTTGGGTGGCACGAAGTAATTGGTGTACACGTGCGAGTCCACACGCACGCCCGGCCCGCCCGGTGCATGCCACATGGTGATGCGGCCCGGAGATGGCGTGAACTTGTAGGGGTCTTCCGCGTTGATGCGGCATTCGATCGCATGGCCGCGGATCACGATCTGGCGTTGCGTGAAAGGCAGTTTCTCGCCGGCGGCGACCATGATCTGGGTCTTGACGATATCGACCCCGGTGATCCACTCGGTGACCGGATGCTCGACCTGCACGCGCGTGTTCATCTCGATGAAGTAGAACTCGCCGTCCTCGTACAGGAATTCAAAGGTGCCGGCGCCGCGGTAGCCAATGCGCTTGCAGGCCGCGACGCAGCGTTCGCCGACTTTCTCGATCAGCTTGCGCGGGATGCCCGGCGCGGGCCCTTCTTCGATGACTTTCTGGTGCCGCCGCTGCATGGAGCAGTCGCGCTCGCCGAGATAGACCGCGTTCTTGTGCTTGTCGGCCAGGATCTGGATTTCGACATGGCGCGGGTTCTGCAGGAATTTCTCCATGTAGACCGCGGGATTGCCGAAGGCCGCGCCGGCCTCGGCCTTGGTCATCTGCACGGCATTGATCAGCGCCGCTTCTGTGTGCACCACACGCATGCCGCGGCCGCCCCCGCCACCAGCCGCCTTGATGATGACCGGATAGCCGACGCTGCGCGCGATGCGCCGGATCTGAACCGGATCGTCGGGAAGTTCGCCTTCGGAGCCGGGCACGCAGGGCACACCGGCCTTGATCATGGCCTGCTTGGCCGACACCTTGTCGCCCATGATGCGGATCGACTCGGGCGTGGGGCCGATGAACTGAAAGCCGCTTTTCTCCACCCGCTCGGCGAAGGCTGCGTTTTCACTGAGAAAGCCGTAGCCGGGGTGGATGGCCTCGGCGTCCGTGACCTCGGCCGCGGAGATGATGGCCGGCATATTGAGGTAGCTCAACGCGGATGAGGCCGGCCCGATGCACACCGCCTCTTCGGCCAGCTTGACATATTTGGCCTCCCGGTCGGCCTCGGAGTAGACCATCACGGCCTTGACGCCGAGTTCGCGGCAGGCACGCTGGATCCGCAGCGCAATTTCGCCCCGGTTCGCTACAAGAATCTTTTTGAACATGGATGGCCGTTGGCTGGAGTCGTCATTCGATGATGAACAGGGGCTGGCCGTACTCCACAGCCTGTCCGTTCTCGCACAGGATCTGGACGATGGTGCCCGATTTGTCGGCCTCGATCTCGTTGAGGATCTTCATCGCTTCGACGATGCAGACAGTCTCGCCTTCCTTGACCTGGCTGCCAACTTCGACGAATGATTTGGCGCCGGGGCTGGCGGCGCGATAGAAAGTGCCCACCATCGGCGACTTGACCACGTGGCCGGTCGGCACGGGCGCCGCCACCGGCGCGAGAGGCGCGAGAGGCGCCGCCGCGGCAGCGACCTGTTCGATCACCGGCATGGGCGCCGCGGCATAGTGCTGCACCACGCCCCCGCCCCCCTTGACGATGCGTACCCGGCCTTCGGCCTCCGTGATTTCAAGCTCCGAGACGTTCGACTCGGACACCAGGTCGATCAGGGTTTTGAGTTTGCGTAAATCCATGGGGTTCTCCAGCGAGACAACGAAAGATGGCGAATTTACTCGAAAAACACCTAATTATTATCTTCGTCGCCTAATTTGATTCTATTTTTATTTATTGGCACTCAAATCCGGGATGAAGGGGAACTCCGGGCGGCACACCGCGGGGTCATGCCACATCTGCCCAGCGCGACAGGTCCGCGGGCGACAACTGGCCTATTTTACGATGTCTGAGGACCCCGTCAGATCCGAACACCACGGTGTAGGGCAATCCGCCCGCCGCATTGCCCAGCGACCGGCTCAGATCGGCCCCCGGCAAGCCGGCCATGGCAATCGGAAAACTGACGGGTGTGCGGCGCAGGAAGGCCTGGACCGCATCGACCTTGTCCACGGCGATTCCCAGAACTTGCATGCCGTTAGCCTTCTTTTGCCGGTAGAAGGCATCCACCATGGGTAATTCATCGACACAAGGCGGGCACCACGTGGCCCAGAAATTCACCAGCAGCGGCCTGCCCCGGAACGCGCTCATCGGCAGTGCGGCACCCTCAGGGCTGGTGAAGCGGGTGACCCAGAAGGCTGCTGTGGCGCCAGCGGACTCAGGTTGCGCGGACCAGCGCCACCAAGCCAGACCCGCCCCGGCCAGCCCTGCCGCAGCCGCCACACCCGAATACAACAGCCGACGCCGGCGCGCAAAGCCCGGGTCCACCGCTTCGGCTGGGAGCTCACTCATGAAGCACCAGTCTGAGCCGTGAGCCGTCGCACGGCGGCAAGGTCACCGCGCGGCACACGGCCGCGGGCATCGGGTTTCAGCGCACCGCGCAGATCGTCATGGTCGTACACCAGCAAATGGACACCTATGGTTTGGGCAAGCTCAGGGCTCGGACTTGCCAAGCTTAACGCCTCCACCGGCAGCCCCTGAAAGCCGGTCACTGTGCGGGGGTCGTAGGCGACGCCGTGATCGATCAGGGCGATCTCCGCCGACTTGGGATCGTCGCAGAACAGCTGGATGTAAATGTCCGACTGCCGCGTCGCTGTGCCCTGCCACACCGCGCCGCCCAGATGAGGGCGGAAATCGGCCAGGCGTTCCATCCAGACCAGCGCCAGCCGGCGCAATGCCGCCAGTTCGGCGGGCTGGGTGTCGGCGCAGAAAAGGGCGATGTACTCACGCACCGCATCGTCGACCTCATCGTTGCCGGGCAGGGCGCTGCGCGCAGGCAGGCCCAGTTGGCGCAGCGCCTGGCGCTTGGCCGATGCGTACTCCAGCCCCTCTTCCACGACCATGCGCGCGGCTGTTGCGGCGATCTCGGCTTTCTGCGTGTCCATGGGGAGGGATTCTGCCCCGTTTGGGCAGCGGCCAAGCCCTAGAATCCCCGCATGCACATACATGTACTGGGGATTTGCGGCACGTTCATGGGGGGTCTGGCGGCGCTGGCGCGTGAGGCCGGACACAAGGTCACAGGTTGCGATGCCGGGGTCTATCCGCCGATGAGCGACCAGTTGCGCGCCCTGGGCATCGAGCTGATCGAGGGCTATGGTGCCGACCAGACCGGCATCGGGGCCGATGTCTACGTCGTCGGCAACGTGGTGTCGCGCGCACGGCGCGAAGACGGCCAGGCGCGCTACCCGCTGATGGAGGCCATCCTGGAAGCCGGCCTGCCCTACACCAGCGGGCCGCAATGGCTGGCCGAGCAGGTGCTGCACCATCCGGGGCGCCGGCGCCATGTGCTGGCAGTGGCCGGCACGCATGGCAAGACCACTACGACCTCCATGCTGGCCTGGGTGCTGGAGCAAGCCGGCCTGGAGCCGGGTTTCCTGGTGGGCGGCGTGCCGCTGAATTTCGACGTGTCGGCCCGCCTGGGCGCGGGAGACTGCTTCGTCATCGAAGCGGACGAATACGACACTGCGTTCTTCGACAAGCGCAGCAAGTTCGTGCACTACCGCCCCCGCACCGCCGTGCTGAACAACCTCGAGTTCGATCATGCGGACATCTTCGACAACCTGGCTGCCATCGAACGCCAGTTCCATCACCTGCTGCGCACCGTGCCGGCGTCAGGCTGCGTGGTGTTCAATGCCGGGCAGGACAGCCTGCAACGGGTGTTGAGTCAAGGATGCTGGAGCCAGCGGGCGGGCTTCGGGGCCGGCGGCGACTGGCAGGCCTCTGGCGAGCCGCATGCCTTCGAGGTGCTGCACGGGGGGCGGCCGGTGGCCCGGGTCGAGTGGTCCCTGAGCGGGCTGCACAATCAGATGAACGCGCTGGCCGCCATTGCCGCAGCCAGACATGTCGGTGTCGAGCCGGCAGTCGCGGCCCAGGCGCTGGGCAGTTTCCTCAACGTCAAGCGACGCATGGAAGTGCGCGGCGCGGCGGGTGGCATCACGGTCTATGACGACTTTGCCCACCACCCGACCGCGATCCACACCACGGTGGACGGCCTGCGCCGACAAGTCGGCGCACAGCGCATCCTGGCGGTCTTCGAGCCCCGCAGCAACACCATGAAGCTGGGCGCGATGAAGGCGCAGCTGCCCTGGAGCCTGGAGCAGGCCGATCTGGCCTTTTGCCACAGCGGCGGCCTCGACTGGGACGCACGCGAGGCGCTGGCGCCGATGGGCGCGCGCGCAGCGGTCGCAGCCACTATCGACGAGTTGGTGGCGCAGGTTACGGCGGCTGCACGCCCGGGAGACCACATCCTGTGCATGAGCAACGGCGGCTTCGGCGGCGTTCATGCACGCTTGCTGAGCGCGATCGCGGCGCGATCGGCCTGACTCCGGCGGGCCTGGCCGGAGAATCAGCGGCGGCGCTTCTTGACTGCGTCGGCCAGCAGGTCCAGCGTGCGCACGGTGTCGTCCCAGCCCAGGCAGGCGTCGGTGATGCTCTTGCCGTATTCCAGCGCCTGCGGTTTGTCCTTGCCGGGCGTGAACTTCTGGGCGCCGGCCTGCAGATGGCTCTCGATCATCAACCCGAAGACCTGGCGCGAGCCGGCCGCGATCTGCGAGGCGATGTCGCGCGCCACGTCAACCTGCCGCTCGTGCTGCTTGCTGCTGTTGGCATGACTGCAATCGACCATCAGCGTGGCCGGCAGCTTGGCGGCCTCGAGTTCCTTGCAGGCCGCGGCCACACTTTGCGCGTCATAGTTGGGCTGCTTGCCACCGCGCAGGATCACGTGGCAATCCTTGTTGCCCTTGGTCTGGACGATGGCGACCTGTCCGTTTTTGTGGACGGACAGGAAGTGGTGGCCGCGGGCGGCCGCCTGGATGGCGTCGGTCGCGATGCGGATGTTGCCGTCGGTGCCGTTCTTGAAACCGATGGGCGCCGACAGGCCCGAGGCCAGTTCGCGGTGCACCTGGCTCTC
>JAUSBJ010000002.1 GCA_030652035.1 Sulfurimicrobium sp. | reverse complement strand
CGAGCGCGCGCAGGTGCTTGCCGTCGCCAATGAGCCGCGCTTTGCCGCCATACCACCGGCGCGCATCGTGCCCATGCTGGCCGACGACGGTATTTATCTGGCCAGCGAGTCCACCTTCAGCCGTGTGCTGAAAGCGCATGGTCAGACCGCTTGTTAATCAGCGTGCAAAAATGACCAGGAATCCGGGGTAAACAGCGTCCAAATTTGACCACCCCGGATGTGCCATCATCCGGCCTTTTTGGGCTGGAGCAACCTGGAGTGATCTGTATGGAAACCATCGGCAAGATACGCCGCCGTCACAAGGTCAAGGGCGAGAGCATCAGTTCGATTGCCCGCGACCTCAATCTGTCCCGCAACACCGTCAAGAAATACCTCAATGCAGCAGCAGATCCTGTCTATCAGCGAGAACGTCAGCCAGCACCCAGGCTAGGCAAGTTCCAGGCGACACTTGAGAACTGGCTGGAACAAGATGGTCAACGCCCCAAGCGAGAACGCCGTACCGCCCAGCGCCTGTTCGAAGACCTGCAACGGGAAGGCTATGCCGGCGCCTACGACAGCGTGCAGCGCCTTGTGAAGGCGTGGAAGATACAGCGTCCCGGCGCCGGCCAGGATGCCTTTGTCCCGCTGGTCTACGCCGCAGGCGACGCCTGCCAGTTCGACTGGAGCCACGAACATGTCATCCTGGGCGGGGTCGCCCAGGTCGTGAAGCTCGCCCACTTCCGTCTCGCCCATAGCCGCCAGATGTTTCTGGCAGCCTATCCGCGCGAATCCCAGGAAATGGTGTTCGACGCCCACAACCGCGCCTTCGCCTACTTCGGGGGGGTGCCGGTGCGGATGATCTACGACAACCCCAGAACCATCGTGGATGCCATCTTCAGCGGCAAGGCACGCCAGTTCAACCGCCGCTTTCTGGCGCTCGCCAGCCATTACCTGTTCGAACCGGTAGCCTGCACACCGGCTTCCGGATGGGAGAAAGGACAGGTCGAGAACCAGGTCGGCAACGTGCGCGAATGGCTATTTACACCGATGCTGCGTTTCGACACCCTGGCGGACTTGAATGCCTGGCTGGAAATCCGCTGTACCGAGTTGGCCAAGCGACCGCATCCCACGTGGAAGGAACGTAGCATCTCGGATCTCTTCGCCGAAGAGCAGCCTTGCCTACGCCCCGTCACGGCTCGATTTGACGGCTACTTCGAACAGACCAACCGGGTGTCCTCCACCTGCCTGGTGAGTTACGACCGCAACCGCTACAGCGTGCCGGCAGAGCATGCCGGACAGCGGGTTTCTGTCCGGGCAGATGCGAACCGCATCCGGGTGGTAGCGGATGGCAAGCAGATCGCCGACCATACCCGTCACTTCGGGCGGGAACGACTGATTCTCGATCCCTGGCACTACCTGCCGGTGCTGGAGAAGAAACCCGGCGCACTCAGGAACGGTGCGCCGTTCCAGGACTGGGCCTTGCCAACTGCTATTGGAATGGTGAAGGACAGACTGCTCAGGTCACCCCAGGGCGACCGCGCCTTTGTCGAAGTGCTGCTGGCGATGCGCCAATACGGCGCCGATCTGGTGACTGTGGCCTGTGAGCTGGCGCTGGAGCAAGGCACGGTCTCATCCGCGGTCATCCTCAATCACATGCACCGCTTGCTGACGCCGGCTAAACCCGAGCCAGTCAGCGTTTCCAACTCACTTATGCTGGTCGTCGAGCCCGTGGCTGATTGCGGACGTTACGACAGCCTGCGCGGAGGGATGCCATGCTGGCTGAACTGACCCAACGCCTCAAGGCGCTGCACCTCTATGGCATGGCAGCGGAACTGGCAGAGATGGGCGCGGAACGCACCCGCAAACCCGAAGCACCAGAGGTGTGGCTCCAGCGCCTGGTCGAGGCGGAAGCCGTGGATCGCCAGGCAAGAAGCCTGCGTTATCAGTTACGCGTAGCGAAGTTCCCGGTCCACCGCGATCTGGAGAGCTTCCAGTGGCCGGAATCCCCTGTGCTTGAACAGCAGATCCTGCAACTGGCTACCGGTGCCTTCATGTCAGAGGCGCATAACCTGATTCTGGTGGGCGGCACCGGTACCGGCAAGACGCATCTGGCGACAGCGCTGGGCGTGGCGGCGATCCATGCGGGGAAACGGGTGCGTTTCTATAATGCAGTGGATCTGGTGAACCAGTTGGAGAAGGAGAAGGCTCAAGGCCGGGCTGGCGCCCTGGCGCGACAGCTGACCCAGATGGATGGGGTGATTCTGGATGAACTGGGGTATTTACCGTTCCCGGAATCCGGTGGCGCTTTGCTGTTCCACCTGATCAGCCAGCTCTACGAGCGTACCAGCCTGATCATTACCACCAACCTCAGTTTCGGGGAGTGGGTGCAGGTCTTCGGCGATGCCAAGATGACCACCGCGCTGCTCGACCGCATTACTCATCACTGCGACATTCTGGAAACAGGTAATGATTCCTTCCGCTTTAAACAGCGCAAGAAATCAGCTTGAATCCCTGGTCAAAATTGGACGCTGATAGGTGGTCAAATTTGGATGCTGATTGACACCGGACAATGTGGCGTGCAAAACCTGCTTGCGTTATAGTCAAACCATGCCATCGTCTTTCGCCACAAAGGATTCCCGTTTTTCTTCTACTCGACGGAGAGTGATGGTTTTGACTCGCGCACCCTACGCGAACTGCTTCAGGTGGTGGAACAAAATGCCGAACTGATTGAAAGGAGTTGGAATGAGCACTTCCGCTAAATCCGTGCGCTTTGACGACAACAGCATCTGGGTCGATCTGTCCGATGGACGCATCATCGCTGTGCCCCTCGCATGGTTCCCACGACTGCTACACGCCACACCCGAGCAGCGAGGGCGAGTGGAGATCAGCTTGAAGGGCTTGCACTGGGACGAACTCGACGAAGACATTTCCATCGCCGGCTTGCTGGCGGGAATAGGGGATGTTTCCCAGCAGACGCCGATGGTGGCTTGATGCTCGGTCCACCGCCGAACTGCACAACCAAGCCGGGGCAGTCGGCGAGGGCTGCACAAGGCTACGAATCTAGACCTGATCCTGACGACCTGCGATCTTCAGAAGGAAATGTTGGAATGTTAGAACTGACCCCGTGCACTCGTGCACTGCGCTCCTGACCCCGTGCACTGCGCTCGTGCACTGCGCTCAAAACCTTACTCTATAGAGCTACAAATCCGGGCAACCCTCACGTTCAATATTCGGATTTATTGAATTTCAATGTTGATGGCATGGGTGTTCACTGATAGTGTGTGTAACTAAAGATCCGTAACCCCCGTGTTACTTGAACGGGGATCCCAGTTAAGAATAACCTGGAAATTTTTTACTTACCATTGTGGTAAAAAGATATAATCTTAGCTCAGTCTTTGGGGATCCTCCTAAAGAGGGTGCAAGCGACGCTCAGCGAAAGGTCGCTGGCGGCCCCAAGTATCCTCTGGATGACATCCAAAAGCTCCTAGACGCAAACATGTTAAATTTGTGGACACGTGAGTGTCAATCTGACGTGCGAGAATTGGATCTCGATTTGCCGGGGGTTGCCTCTTTGATTGAGGATGCTATCCAACGTGGTCGATTTAAGAATTCCGAATGGTGTGAACAAAAGACGGATGGACCTTGGGCACTTTGTGACGTCTATGTTCTGACCAGAAAAGAGTGGAATCAACATGCACATAAAGAATTAGATTGCAGCTATTACTTGAAATTTGCCATATCTAAGACAGGAACACTATTGCTAGTTGTTTCTTGCCACACCTGACAGGAACGAAATATGAATGCCGAAAAATCTCTGCGCCCATGCAACGTATGTGGAGAGGGTCATTTGAGTCCAAATGATGTGTGGGATGCTGTTGAATATAAATCTCAACATGGAAAAATTCGTCACTACTTTTCTGTTTGTGATGTGTGTGGTGTCGAGGTTGCAGATGCCACTCAGACTCTCGAAAACAAACGGGAGTGGGTGAGATTCCGAAAACAGGTTGATGGCGTTCCTTTAGGTGAAGAGATTGTCAAAATGCGCCAACGTCACAAATTGACCCAAGCCATGGCTGGGCAGTTATTTGGTGGTGGACCGGTTGCCTTCTCAAAATACGAACATGACGATTTTCTGCCAGATGAGGCAATGACCAACCTACTATATCTAGCCATTCATTACCCGGAAACTGTTTCTTGGTTAGCTGCTCGCAAGAAGATTTTAATACCGAAGGTTGGACATGCTCGAGAAGTTTTCCTACATGTATCACTGGAGGATGAATCGCATGACAACATATTCGAAATGGTAGATGACTGCATTGTAAAACTGAAAACTCCTTATCCTGATACCTTTGCCAAGAAAAAATCATTGTCGGTAGTTAAGTCTTCTGCCACTTTCGATAGTGGGTTAACTAATGGAGAACAGTCATGGCATCTACAATAGGAATCCGTTTAGCCAATGTTAAATTCTCTCGAATATGTGCAGAGCAAGGCACACTCGTTGATGCCAAGGGGGGGATGCTTAAAGTTGATATTCAACACAAAGTAAGTGACGGTGTTGAAAGTAATTCTGCACTTGGCGAAATAAAAGTTGATGTATTTGGTCTCCCAAAAAGCCATACGAGTGAAAAAGAATATGCATTCAGATTGAGCATTACTGTTTCTGGGGTATATGAGTGGGACGACACCACGGAATCTCCCAACTTAAAGGATGAAAGTATTGTTTTATCACTATCACAATCGTTATATGCGATAGGGGTTGCCGAGATATATTCTCTTTCCCAGAAATTGGGTTATCCCAGCATTAAACTTCCTTGGGATCTTGGGGCGTTCTCAGTAGTTGAGAAAAAGAAAACCAAAACAAATCAGGCAGCACAGAAACCAAAACGCATCAAAAAAAGGGCACCCAAAAGCACCGAGCATGAAGAGCAGGGTTGATATAACTCAATAGACTTAAGTACCCTTCATCCACTAACAGGCTCAACTTCAGCGAATCAGAATTTCCAAGAACCAGTTACCAGATTTGTCCAATCCGGCGAGCCAGACTGGTATCGAACATCCGCGAAATAAATAATAGTTTCTGGTAGCAGCCACACTCAGCCAGATACCTCCGCCAACTCCCCCCAGACCGTGGTATAGCAGGGCGACCTGTTCCCCTGCTTCATCCCCCACCCCTTCACAATCCCCGAACTCGCCAGGAACAGCGTGTCCTTCCCCATCTTCCGGTTGATGCCATCCAGCACCTGCATCAGCCGGGCTGAGCGGTTTTCCGCCCCCTCGTCGCTGAACAGCGCCTGTTGCCGGCTGCCTGCCGGGCCGAGCTCCATCAGCATCACCCCGGCCTTGGCGTAGCGGTAGCCGGGGCGGTAGATCCGCTTCAGCCCCCATTGCGCCGCACGCACCAGCCTGGAGGTGTCGTCGGCGGATTCCGGCAGCGGGATGGTGATGCCCTGGCCGTACTGGGGATCTTTTTCGCGGAAGGGGCTGGTGGTGATGTAGACGTGGATGGCCCCGGCGGCGGAGGACTGGCGCCGCAGCTTCTCCGCCGCCCGGGTGGCGTAGCTGCTCACCGCCTCGCTGAGTTCCGCCAGGTGCAGCACGGGCTGTCCGAAGGAGCGGCTGCACACGATCTGCTGCTTGTTGGGTGCGATTTCTTCCAGCCCCAGGCAGGAGATGCCCCGCAGCTCCAGCACGGTGCGCTCCAGCACCACCGAGAAGCGGCGCCGGATCAGCGCGGTGTCGGCCTGTTTCAGCGCCAGCACGGTGTGGATGTGGATGGCGGCGAGCTGTTCGCGCAGCCGTTTGCCCACGCCCCACACCTCCCCCACTTCGATGCTGGCCATGAGGCGATCCCGTTCCGCTTCAGGCATGGCGCCGAGGTCGCACACGCCGTTCCATTCCGGCCCCTTCTTGGCAATATGGTTGGCGAGCTTGGCCAAGGTCTTGGAAGGGCCGATGCCGACGCAGACGGGAAGGCCGATCCACTGCCTCACCTGCTGCCGGATCTCCTGCCCGTAGGCCGTCAGGTCGCGATTGAAGCCCTCCAGCCCGAGGAAGCATTCGTCGATGGAATAGATTTCCTGCCGGGGCGAGAACTGCCGCAAGAGCGACATCATGCGGTTGCTCATGTCGGCGTACAGCGTGTAGTTGGACGACAGCGCGATGATGCCGTGCTTCCGGGCCAGGTCCTGCATCTGGAACCAGGGTGTGCCCATCTTGACGCCCAGCGCCTTGACCTCGGCGGAGCGGGCCACCGCGCAGCCGTCGTTGTTGGAGAGCACCACCACGGGCTTGCCCTCCAGCGCGGGGTTGAACACCCGCTCGCAGGAGACGTAGAAGTTGTTGCCGTCGACCAGGGCGAAAGTGCTGGTGTCCTGTTTCACGCCAAATGGCACTTTCAGAGCCCTCCCAAAAGCGGCATGGCAAGGCGTGGCGCGCAGGCAATGGCCACCCCCTTGCCAAGCGCCGCAACGCAGTCAGGGCGCTTTTGGGAGGGCTCCCTTCGGGAGAGTCCCTGAGCAGCCATCTGCCGCGTTGCGCGTACTTGGAATAGAGTGACTATTCCGGCGCACGCGCGTCTTGCTGATGACCGCTCAGGGGCTCGCTGAAAGAGCCATTTGGCGTGAAACAGGACACTACTCATACCGACTTGATGATGCGGGTGACCACGCCCCAGATCAGCATCTCCTGGCCTTCCTTGAACTCGATGTCGGGGTATTTCGGGTTCTCGGCGATGAGCTTGACCACGCCATCGCGCTGGAAGAAGCGCTTGACGGTGAGTTCGCCGTCCACGGCGGCGATCACGATGCGGCCATGTTCAGGCTTGATGGCGCGGTCCACGATCAGCTCGTCGCCGTCGTCGATGCCGGCGTCCACCATGGACTGCCCCTTGACCCTGAGGAAGAAGGTCGCCTCGCGGTGCTGGATCAGCTCCTCGTTGAGGTCGATGCGCTTCTCGACGTAGTCGTCGGCGGGCGACGGGAAGCCCGCCCGGACCGCATGGCTCATGAGGGGGAATTGCCGCCTGGGCGGGTGCTCCGCGAAGGCGAAAATCTCCATGCCGGATGGGATGCGCAAGCCGGCCTGGCGCTGCCTGACGAAATCGAGCACCGCTGCCTTCTGGCTGCCCGGCACCCGGATGGTGGTGCTGGGGTCGGGAGAGGGTTTGCGGCCTGCGCCGGGGCGCGCGCCGCCGCGTGTGGATTGGGTCATGATGGCCATATTGAATAATGTTACGGAATTCAATATTGCGCGAGAAAATGGCTTTTGTAAAGCGGATAACGCGGGGAAGCCACGCCCCGGATGGCCGGAGTCAGGCTCTAGACCTGCTTCTTCGCAAGGTAGAGGGCAAATTCGTCTGCCGGCATGGGCCGGGCGAAATAATAGCCCTGCGCCTCGTCGCAATGGTGGAGGCGCAGCGGGGCCAGCAGGCTTTCGTCCTCGACGCCCTCGGCGATGGTTTTGAGGTTGAGGCTTTTGGCCATCTGGATGATGGCGCGAACAATCGCGGCATTGCCCGGATTGTCGACCATGTCGCGCACGAAGGACTGGTCGATCTTGAGCTTGTCGACGGCAAAACGGCTCAGGTAGGAAAGGCTGGAATAGCCGGTGCCGAAATCGTCGATGGACAGTTTCACCCCCAGCGCCTTGAGCCTGTGCACCGTGCCCAGCATGTTTTCCGTGTCCTGGATCAGGATGGATTCGGTCAGTTCCAGCTCGAGCAATTCGGGCCTCAGGCCGGAATCGGCCAGGGCTTGGGTCACGCTGGTTTCCAGATTGCTGCGCTTGAATTGCACCGCCGAAAGGTTCACGGCCATGATCAACTCGGGCAAACCGGCCTGCTGCCACGCCGCTGCCTGGCGGCAGGCCTCCTGCAGCACCCATTCGCCGATCGGCACGATGTGCCCGCTGTCCTCGGCAACCGGGATAAACAGCCCCGGCGGCACCAGGCCGCGTTCCGGATGCTGCCAGCGGATCAGCGCCTCGGCGCCGACCACCGCGCCGCTGGCAATGTCGATCTGCGGCTGGTAGTAAAGCACGAATTCCTTGCGCTCCAGCGCCCGCGCCAGACCAGTCAGCATCTGGTGGCGCTCGACCGCGTCGACGTTCATCTGCTCGGTGTAGAAGCGATAGGTGCTGCGTCCGGCCTTCTTCGCCTGGTACATGGCCGTGTCGGCTTTCTTGAGCAGGGTGTCGAAATCGCTCCCGTCATCCGGATAGACCGCGATGCCGATGGATGCGGAGGTGGCTAACTGATGCCCATCGATGTCGAAGGGAGCATTCAGCGTGCGCAGAACTTTCTGGGCGATGTCGGTAATCGCTTCGGTGTCGGATGCATCCGGCAGCAGCATCAGGAACTCATCACCCCCCTGGCGGCTGATGGTATCCGTGCTGCGCACGCTGTCGCGCAAGCGCGCGGCAACCGCCTTGAGCAGGGCATCGCCGACGGCATGGCCGAGCGAGTCGTTGATGGTCTTGAAATTATCGAGGTCGAGGAACAGCAGCGCCACCCGCGTATGGGTGCGGCTGGCATAGGCCGCCGCCATCTCCAGGTGATCCTTGGCGAGCAGGCGGTTCGGCAGGCGGGTCAGGGGATCGTGAAAAGCCAGGAACTCGATCTGCGCTTCTTTTTCCTTGTTTTCAGTGATGTCCTGTACGGTACCGATCAAGGCCAGCGCCTTGCCCTCGCCATCGAAAACCACTTCCGCACGATCCCGCACCCAGCGGATGCCATGGGATGTTTGAATACGGTATTCGATATCGTAGGATGATCCCGCCAACACCTGATTCCAGTCATTGGCAACAAACTCGCGGTCTTCGGAAAGCGCCATGGAAAAACGCGTGTCATGGCGGATCGGGCTGCCTATTGGAAGGCCGAAAATCCGGTAGGTTTCGTCCGACCAGTTGACGGTCTGAGTGGGGATATCCAGCTTCCAGCTGCCGACATGAGCAATCGCCTGCGCTCTTTTGAGCGTTTCCTTGTTTTCCCGCAGTTTGGCCTCGATTTTCCGCGCATGGCTCAGATCGTGGATGGCCATCAGGATGCCGCTGGCCATACCGGCTTCATCGCGGATGATCTTGACGGTGATTTCCAGGGGCCGGCCGGCCGGGTTGTCCGGATGATCGGCCTCCATGGTGATCACCGCATCGCGTTTCTCTTCCTGCGCCTGGCACACCGGGCACGGCACCAGTTCGCCCAGGGGGTGGATAATTTCAGTGATGTGGCGGCCGATGGCCTCCGCTGGCGAGGTACGCGCCAGCGCATAGAACATCTTGTTGGCACGCACCAGCCGGCGCTGCGTATCGAGCAGATAAATCACGTCCTCGAAGGAATCCATGGCCTGCGTCCACTCGGACATCTCGCGTTTCAAGGCAAGCTCGGTTTCCCTGCGATCGGAGATGTCGCGCACAATGGCGACCAGTTTCGGCTCGGCATTAGCGGACGCAAGATACTGGAGAATCACATCCACCGAGATGTCTTCGCCACTCTTGCGGCGGTGGCTGGCAGCGAACCGGAGCACGCGCGCTTCCCCGCTCAGTAGCGGCTCCAGCATCTGGCGGAAGGGGGCTTCGCCGAATTCCAGCTTGAGGTCGAGCGGCGTCATGCTGAGCAGTTCCTGCCGGGAATAGCCCGTTTGCCGCACCGCGCCCTCGTTCACGTAGCTGAAAATCAAGGACTCAGGGCTGAACACGAAAGCACCATCCTCGATTATGTCGAGTATGCCGAGTGCCACTAATGCGTGCGGGTCTACCTGTTCCACTTCGAATTCCTGAAAATGATGATGCGCTACGAGACTTGAGCAACGTTCATCACTTTATCAAATATCCGGTGCCGGCACAGCGTTATCGGGGGCTGCGCGAACACTGTCAGCAGCGCTGCTCACGCTAATCCACGATGGGTTGCAAGCCGCTCAGGGTCGAGAAAGCCGTGCGCGTCAGCGTAGCGCCGAAGTCTTCGTGCAAGACCTCCTCACCCGCTCGCATCCCTGCATGGAGCTTGCCATGCAGGCCTTTCGCGCCAATCGGCCGCGCCGCGACATAGCCACGCTCCAGGTAGACCTGCACCGCCCAGCGCGGCAAGGCGGCAATTCCTCTGCGCGAGGCCACCAGTTGCAGGATCGCGGCCGTCAGCTCCGCCGTGCGGCGCGGCGGATTGACCGCGGCGGGTTTGAGCACGCGCCGCACCAGGTCCAGCATGCGGTCCGGCACCGGATAGGTGATCAGCGTTTCCGGCGCGAAATCCTGCGCCGTGAGATGGGCTTTTGCGGCCAGGGCATGGTCGCGCGCCATCAGTGCCACGATTTCGTAGGCAAACAGGGGGAAATAGGTAATTCCGGCATGCCGCTTCGCTTCAGACACGATGACCACATCCGCCTGGTGCTCGGTCAGCAGGGTCAGCGGCTCCACGTGGAAGCCCGGCACCAGGTCGAGCTCCACCTCTGGATGGTGCTCGCGAAAGGTATCCATGGCGGGCATCAGCCAGTCGTAACAGGTGTGGCATTCCACCGCGATGCGCAATTCGCGGGTGAGCGGCTCGGCCTTCAGCCGGGCGATGGCCTGGCGCGCCGCCTCCACCTCGGGCAGCACCCGCCGCGCGGCCTGCAGCAGCGCCTGGCCGGCCTCCGTCAGCTTGAGCGGGCGCTGCTGGCGCACGAACAGCGCCACGCCCAGATAGTCTTCCAGCGCGGCCAGCTGGTGAGAAAGCGCGGACTGGGTCAGATGCAGCCGGGTCGCAGCGCGCGTGATGCTCCCTGTTTCGGCCAGGCTGGCGACGGCTTTCAGATGACGCAATTCAATCATGAATTTAATTCATTAAAATGTGAAATATATGCGTTTGAATCATACACCAGGAATGCGGATCATGGCGGAACACAAAAAGGAGAAGCCATGACGACTATTCACACCCTCGGTTTTCCGCGCATCGGCGCAAACCGCGAACTGAAATTTGCACTGGAACGATACTGGCGCGGCGAGACCGGCGCCGCCGCGCTGGAAAGCGTGGGGCGCGAGCTGCGCGCGCGGCATTGGGCGCAGCAGCGGGAGGCCGGGCTGGATTTTGTCAGTGTGGGCGATTTCGCTTTCTACGACCACGTGCTCAACCACATCCAGTTGCTCGGCTGCGAACCGGCGCGCTTTGGCTTCAGCGGCGCGGAGCCCGAACTGGAGCGCCATTTCGCCATGGCACGCGGAGTAAACGGCGAAGCTCCAGCATGCGGATGCGGCCAGGCGCACGGCGGCGAAGGCCAGCCCGCGCTGGAAATGACCAAGTGGTTCGATACCAACTACCACTACCTGGTGCCGGAATTCACCCCGGAAACGACCTTCCGCATCGCCTCTGAACGCCTGTTCGAGGAGGTGGCCGAGGCGCGCGCCCTGAACCTTCCGGCCAAGGCCGTGCTGCTCGGCCCCTTGAGCTTCCTGTGGCTGGGCAAGGAAAAAACGGAAGGTTTCGACCGCCTGTCGCTGCTGGATACGCTGTTGCCGGTCTACCAGGAAATCCTCGCGCGGCTGAAGGAACAAGGCGTGGAATGGGTGCAGATCGACGAGCCGATCCTCGCGCTCGACCTGCCGCAGGAATGGATCGCCGCTTTCTCCCGCGCCTACTGGCAACTCAACTCGGCCGGAGTCAAGCTGCTGCTGGCAACCTACTTTGGCAGCATCGAGGACAAGCTCTCGACCGTGGCCAACCTGCCCGTGGCGGGCCTTCACATAGACCTGGTGCGTGCGCCGGGACAGCTTGCCGCCGTGCTGGACCGCCTCCCTGTCTACAAGGTGCTGTCGCTGGGCGTGATCGACGGGCGCAACATCTGGCGCAGCGACCTCGACGCCGCCCTGGACGACCTGATGGAAGCCAGGCTGCGCCTCGGACAGCGCTTGTGGGTGGCGCCCTCGTGTTCGCTGCTGCACGTGCCGGTGGACCTGGCGGCGGAAACCGCGCTCGACCCTGAAATCAAGTCCTGGCTGGCCTTCGCCCGGCAGAAGCTGGATGAACTGGGAACATTGAAGCAGGTACTCGGCCATGGCGTGAATGCGGCATGGCAGGAATTGAGTCTCTCACGCGCTGCTCTGGCTACACGCCGGGCCAGCACGCGCGTCCACAATCCGCAGCTTGCCCGGCGCCTGGAAGCGCTGCCACCCGATGCGGACCGGCGTGCCTCACCTTTTGCCGAACGCCAGGAAAAACAACGCCTGCATCTGGACTTGCCGCCCTTCCCCACCACCACCATCGGCTCCTTCCCGCAGACGGCCGAGATCCGCGCCGCACGCGCCGCCTTCAAACGCGGCGAGATCGTCGAAGACGACTATCGCCACAAAATGCGCGCCGAAATTGCGCGTGCGGTCCGGGTGCAGGAGGCGCTGGGCCTGGACGTGCTGGTGCATGGCGAAGCCGAGCGCAACGACATGGTGGAATATTTCGGCGAGCAGTTGGCCGGATTCGCCTTCACACAGCAGGGCTGGGTGCAGTCCTACGGCTCGCGCTGCGTCAAGCCGCCCATCATCTTCGGCGACGTTTCGCGCCCCTCGCCCATGACCGTGGACTGGACGGTATACGCGCAGCAGTTAAGCGCAAAACCGATGAAGGGCATGCTCACCGGTCCGGTGACCATCCTGCAGTGGTCCTTCGTGCGCGACGACCAGCCGCGCAGCCGGACCTGCCTGCAAATCGCGCTCGCGATCCGCGACGAAGTGGCTGACCTGGAGAGCGCCGGCATCGGCATCATCCAGATCGACGAGCCCGCGATCCGCGAGGGCCTGCCCTTGCAGCGCGCCGACTGGCAGGCCTACCTCGACTGGGCGGCGCGCGCCTTCCGGGTTTCCGCCTCGGGCGTGGCCGACGCAACGCAGATCCATACCCATATGTGCTACGCGGAATTCAATGACATTCTGCCCGCCATCGCGGCCCTGGACGCGGACGTCATCACCATCGAAACCTCGCGTTCCGGCATGGAGCTGCTCAAGGGATTCGGCGATTTCCGCTATCCCAACGAAATCGGGCCGGGCGTCTACGACATCCATTCGCCGCGCGTGCCCTCGGTGGCGGAAATGAGCCGCCTGCTGGAGAAGGCCGCCGCCGTCATCCCGCGCCGGAACCTGTGGGTCAACCCGGACTGCGGGCTCAAAACCCGCGGCTGGGCGGAAACCGAGGCGGCGCTGAGGAACATGGTGGAAGCGGCCAGGCTGGCGCGGCGGGCCATGGCTTAATCAGATTATCCTGAAACGCCAGAGCCAAGGCGCTAACCGGGTTTCAGGACACGCCATTGAAAAGGGTCCGCAGTTTTGCAGGCCCTTTTCGTATTCCAAACCCAGGATCGGAAGCGGCTAATCGGGCAGTTTGTTGCGCAGTTCGTCGCGGTCGAACCACCAGTTGCCGCCCACGATGGCATTCACCACCTGGCCCAGCCTGGGCAGGAAGACCTGCGGATCGCGCAATTCCAGCTTGTCCATCCACGCATTCAGGGCCTGCTGATCCTGCACATTGCTGTGGCGCGCGGCAACGCGGGCGATGAGGTTGTTCGCCAGCAGGCTCAGGTTCTCGTGCTGCGCATCGTCGGCGCGCAGGTCGATCACGTAGCGCGTGGCAACAGCCGCGAGCGCGGCGCCATCCGAATGGCCGGGCGTCTCGCTCACCACGTGGTCGAGCATGGCAAAAGTGAGCTCGGGCTGGACCGGGAAGGTCACCGCCAGCCAGACGCCCATCCCCAGCGCGGGAATCGAGAGCGGCTGCTCGGTCTGGTAAAGCACGTTGCACGCCTCCACCGCGTCCTGCCAGGCTTCATTCTCCAGCGCTGCGTCAAAGGCTGCGCGCGCCAGGCTCCATGCCTCCTCCTTGTGCTCCAGCCAGACCAGGATCTCGGCGATATCCAGTTGCAGACGGGCGCGTTCCAGCGTATCGGCGCCGCCCAGGCTTTCCAACTGAAGGCGCTTTTCGCTCAACTGGCCCTCAAGCTCGGTTTTCTCGCCTTCGGACAAACCCTCCTGCAGTTCGGCCATGTACGCGTAGGGATCGGGATGATTTTCACTCATGCTTGCACTTCGTTTTCGTTATCGAAGACGTAATTCTAAGGCATTTGCGGCAAGCCGGTCACGGCGGCCTCAGGTTGGCAATTGCGCGGGACTTGGGAGTAAACTATTCAAGGCATGAGAGGGGAGAGGTAAGCTGCTCGATCAGTTTGGCATGGCGGCATCGATGTCGCGCCGAGGCAGTACAGGCCATCACCGAATATATCGAGATATTTTACAGGCGGCAGCGCAAACAGGCCCGGTTAGGCCACCTGTCTCCTGTTGCATTTGAAATCCAGTTTTACGAAAACAGACTGGCTGCATGAACCAGTTGGTGTCCATTATTGACAACCGATCTCACATTGAAAGCCTATAGGTTGCGATGAATTCCAAAGATTTACTTCTTCTAGTCACCCGCACCATGCCTTATGGAAAATACAAAGACCGCCTGATTGCCGACCTGCCGGGACAGTACCTCAATTGGTTTGCCCGCGAAGGATTTCCATCCGGCGAAATCGGCCGTCTACTGGCGCTGATGCAGGAGTTGGACCACAACGGCCTGTCCTCTCTGCTTGAACCCTTGCGAAAACGATAAAAAACATCAGCCATTGATGTGTTAGTGGGATAATGTCGATATGAACGAACAACAACCAACTTCTCCGCGTCATCGCCTGCAAGAACTTCTTGCCATCCCTGAACGGCAGCGAACCGACGCCCAATGGGATGAGATCAACGAACTGGAAATTACGCTAGCTTCCGCGAACCGCACGGAATCCCGTGATTCAGGCCAGCGCCGGAACGCCCCCCCGCCTTCCGACCAGAAGAAATCTGGTGGCGCTCCGCAAGGCAAAAAACCGGCCAGAAAGTTTCACAAGAGACCACCCAAGGGCCCGGCACCTTAGGGACCGTAATTGTGAATAATGCACCGAATCTTTACGCCCTCCTCCAGGGTCCGCGAGTCGTTGCTGCCACCCATTCGGGCTCTTTCCATGCCGACGAGGTATTGGCTGCGGCAGCATTGCGACTCGCGAATCCATCATTAACCATACTGCGCACCCGCGACCAGGCGCAACTGGACGCAGCAGATATCGTGTTCGATGTGGGCCGGGTTTACGACCCTGCAACCTGCCGCTTCGACCACCATCAGCTGGAATACAAGGAAGCGCGAGGAAACGGCATTCCTTTCAGTTCATTCGGCCTGATTTGGCGTGAATTGGGAACGACGCTTTGTGGATCTGCCGCCGCGGCATCCAGGGTGGATCGCTGGATGGTGCAGGGTGTGGATGCGGTAGATTGCGGCATTACCTTAAGCAAGGAAATCCCGCTTGTCACCATGATGTCCATTTCCTCGGCGATTGGCGGCTTCAATCCAGGCTGGCAGGATGACACCTCCCCTGAAGCCCGGAACCAGGCCTTCGAACAGGCTGTCTCCTGGGCAAAAACCATTCTGCAAAACACCATCCGCGATGCCATGGGAATGGAAGCGGCGCGTGCCGTTGTGGCCCAGGGTGTTTTATTGGAAACAGGGCAGATACTGGTGCTTGATAACGATGTGCCGTGGAAGGAAGTCGTCCTGGGGTCGCCCAGCCACGAGCAGCTCCTTTATGTGGTTTCACCGGATACCCAGACGAAATGGCATGTGCATACCGTGCCGGAGCATGCGGGAAGTTTCAGGAACAGAAAATCCCTGCCTGCTTCCTGGGCTGGGCTGGACGGGGAGGAACTGGACGAGGTCATCGGCATGGCAGGCTGCGTGTTTTGTCATAGGGCGCGCTTTGTCGCCGGGCACAGGACCAAGGATGGGGCGACGGAAATGGCGCGCTTGGCACTGCTGGACCATTCACCCGCCCCGTGAACCCATTAATTTTCCAAAATAACTCGCCTGGACACCGGGCTTACAGATAACATTCGATAAAAACAATGAATGACTCATTTTCTGGCCAGCTTCCGTTGGATCAATCGTCCACTTATATCCGGCACGTCTCTTCACATATCTTTCCTCTTCGCCAAATAAATGCCCTGAGCCACTGAGCTCGCTTCATTCTGGCGCTGAAAAGATTTTTCATTCTTCCGAATAATAACAATAGCAAAGTGGATTAGTCTGATATATAGTCCGACCAAAACAATCGGGTTTATTGGATACGGAACGAACAAGGGGGAAATCGCAATGTATGAAAATCAGGGACAGGCCACGGACGGCAACAGCCGCGAACTGTTGACTTTCACACTGGGCAATGAGGAATATGGCATGGACATCCTCAAAGTGCAGGAGATACGCGGTTACGACGCTGTCACGCACATCGCCAATACGCCGGACTTCATCAAGGGGGTGATCAATCTGCGCGGCATTATCGTGCCGATCGTGGACATGCGCATCAAGTTCTTCCTTGGAAACGTTGAATACAATAACCTTACCGTAGTCATTATCCTCAACGTTGCCAACCGGGTCGTTGGCATCGTGGTGGATGGGGTATCCGACGTCATCGCAATGACTGCCAACCAGATCAAACCGGCACCGGAATTCAGTGGAATACTGGGTACCCAGTACATCACCGGGCTTGGGACCGCGGATGACAGGATGATCATCGTGGTGGATATTGAAAAGCTCATGAGCAGTGCCGATATGGCCTTGATGGAAAAAGCCATCGCGTAATAGTTCGTTTAACCCAATTCGGGCGGAGTCAGGGAATATGAAAAACAATCAACCGGTAACCAACGTGGAATACGTGCTCAAGGAAACGGATTCCATCGTTTCCAAGACCGATCTTAAAGGCGTCATCACCTATATCAACGAGGATTTCCTGCGTATCAGCGGTTTTAGCGAGAGCGAACTGATCGGCACCTCGCACAACATCGTGCGCCACCCCGACATGCCGGTGGAGGCATTTGCCGATCTATGGGCGTCGCTGAAAGCAAAAAGGCCGTGGACCGGCATGGTCAAAAACCGTTGCAAGAATGGTGACTACTACTGGGTGATGGCCAATGCCACGCCCATTTACGAGGGCGGACAGTGCGTCGGATATATGTCGGTGCGCAGCAAACCCACTCAGGAGCAGATCAGTGCCGCGTCATCGGCCTATGCCTTATTCCGCAACGGCCAGGCAGGCAGCTTGCGCATCAGGGACGGAAAGGTGGTCAAACCCAGCCTGCTGGGCAAACTGAACCTGATGAAAAACACCTCAATCAAAACGCGCATGCTGACAGCACTGCTCGCCCTGTCCCTGTTCATGCTGGTGCTTGGCGGCCTGGGGCTGTTCGGCATGGGCAAGAGCAATGAAAGCCTGCGTACTGTTTATGAGGATCGTACGGTCCACATGGAGCAGATTGCACGGATTCAGAAACTGTTGCTGGTTAACCGGATACGCGTGACTGCGGCTCTGGTGACACCAACTCCGGAGGTGATCCAGCAGTATACCGCCGATGTGGAGAACAACATCGAGGAGATCACCAAGACCTGGGAAGCGTATACCGCCAGCTTTCGCACTCCGGAAGAGAAGATTCTGGCAGACAAGTTCGCCGAGGACAGGAAGCGCTTTGTGGTGGAAGGCTTGAAGCCAACTGTAGCAGCACTGCGTGCCAACGATATTGCACTGGCCAACAAACTTGTAACGGAGAAAATTCGCCCGCTCTACGAGCCCACTGGGGACGGCATCCAGAAGTTGATGCAATTACAACTCGAAGTCGCCAAAAGCGAATACCAGAACGCAGGGCTTAATTATGCAAGCATTCGCAACCAGGCCATCACACTGATCGTGATCGGCGCACTGCTGGCAATCTGGGCCATGCTGACGGTTCTATCCGGCGTGCTGCGCCCGCTGCAGAAAGTCACCAGCCTGCTGCAAAGTGTTTCACAAGGCAAATATGACAACTTGATCATGCCGGAGCGCGCCGATGAAGTGGGCAGCCTGATGAACGGCCTCAGGTCCATGCAGATCAGGCTGGGTTTTGACACAGCGGAAGCACGCCGGGTCGCAAACGAGAATCTGCGCATCCGGATAGGCCTCGACAATGTCTCTACCAGCGTGATGATCTCCGACCCCGAACGCAAAATCATCTACATGAACAAGGCGGTGAGCGATCTGATGCAGAAGGCCGAGGCTGATATTCGCAAAGGGCTTCCAAACTTCAACGCAGCCGAATTGATGGGCGGAAGCATCGATGCTTTCCACAAAAACCCTGCGCACCAGAAATCCATGCTGGAAAGCCTGAGCAGCCCGCATCGCACCCAGATCGAAATAGGCGGACGTACTTTCGCGCTGACGGCAAGCCCGGTGATTAATGAGCGTGGCACACGTCTGGGCGCGGCGCTGGAATGGAAAGACCGCACCGTTGAAGTCGCGGTGGAAAAGGAAGTGGCCGGCATCGTTGAAGGCGCGATACAAGGTGATTTCACCAAACGCATCGCCATGCAGGGTAAGGAGGGATTCTTCGAGCAGCTGGCCGAGGGCATCAATCAACTGATGGAAACCTCCGACCGCGGCTTGCAGGAAGTCGTGCGCATGCTGGGTTCACTGGCGAGCGGCGACCTGACCGACCGCATCACCAACGAATACAGCGGCACCTTCGGCAAACTGAAGGACGATGCCAATACGACCTCCGATCGACTCAAGGAAATCATCGGTCAGATCAAGGAGGCAACCGATACGATTACCACCGCATCGAAGGAAATCGCTTCCGGCAACTCCGACCTGTCGCAACGTACCGAACAGCAGGCATCGAGCCTGGAAGAAACCGCCGCCAGCATGGAAGAGCTCACCTCGACCGTGAAACAGAATGCGGAAAATGCCAAACAAGCCAACCAGCTGGCGTACAGCGCCAGCTCCGTGGCGCAAAAAGGCGGCGCCGTGGTACACCAGGTCGTCGACACCATGGGTTCCATCAACGAATCCTCGCGCAAAATCGTGGACATTATTGCCGTCATCGACGGCATCGCCTTCCAGACCAACATCCTCGCCCTGAATGCGGCGGTGGAAGCCGCGCGTGCCGGCGAACAAGGCCGGGGCTTCGCCGTCGTGGCTGCCGAGGTGCGCAACCTTGCCCAACGCTCCGCCGCAGCCGCCAAGGAGATCAAGACACTGATCGGCGACTCCGTGGAGAAGGTCGATGTCGGCACCAAGCTCGTTGACGACGCGGGCAAAACCATGGAAGAAATCGTCAACGCCGTCAAACGCGTCACCGACATCATGTCCGAGATCAGCGCCGCTTCCGCGGAGCAAAGCCAGGGCATCGAACAGGTGAACCAGGCGATCACCCAGATGGACGAAGTCACTCAGCAAAATGCCGCACTGGTCGAAGAAGCTGCGGCCGCAGCGGAATCGCTGGAAGATGAAGCGCAAAATCTCGCCCAATCCGTAAGCATTTTCAAAACAGATGACGCTCAACTGACCCGTTCGGGTGCACCTCACCGTGCAGCCAATCCGGCTGCCAGACACGCCCTGCCCTCCCCTGCCAGGAAACCGGCCGCGCCGGGAAAACCTAAAGTCCTGCCAAAGCCCACTCCGGCGATGAAAGGCAACGAGGATGATGAGTGGGAGGAATTTTAAGACTGGGTAGCGCTACAAACAAGTTGGGCAATCCACCACGCAGTGCAGCGCGTAGTGGATTTAGCGCCGACCACATCCACTGGCGCGACAGGAGGCACCGCCACCCGCCACTCACCGGCATGCAGTCATGCGCCCAAAACCGCCGCCGAATTACCTAGCCGGATACCCAGAAGCCTTGGCACAACAAGTGCGTCGGCTGATCGAACAGGATCAGCTGGCCCACATGCTGCTGCGGAAATATCCGCTTGCGCACACCGTGCGTACCGACAAGGCGCTCTATGACTACGTGCTGGAACTCAAAGGCACGTATTTTCGCAACGCGGGTCAACTGAGCAAGGTGGCGTTCGACAGCAAGCTGCATGTCATCCAGCACGCACTGGGCACGCACACGACTAAATCACGGGTACAGGGTGCAAAACTCAAGGCCAAGCAAGAGATCCGCGTGGCCGCCGTATTCAGGGAGATGCCGCCGGAATTTCTGCGCATGATCGTGGTCCACGAACTTGCCCACATCAAGGAACGCGAGCACGGCAAGGCCTTCTATCAACTGTGCCTGCACATGGAGCCCGATTACCACCAGCTGGAATTCGACCTGCGGGCTTACCTCTGCCATCTTGCAGCCACCGGCCGGGCGCTCTGGCCGTCCTCCGCTCCCGACTCTGCCACGCCCCTGGCGGAATAGCAGGCCAGGCGCGCGAAGCGCCATGCCTTGCTGCGCCAAATCCAAGACGGCTCAATCCTCCAGTGCGCGCACTTTCACCGTCTTGCCCTTCACCTTGCCCGCCGACAATTTGCGCACGGCCTCGCGGGCGATGTTGCGCGCCACGGCGACATAGGTGAATTGCTCGGTCACCGTGATTTTTCCGACCTGCTCGCGCGTGAACCCAGCTTCGCCGGTGAGCGCACCCAGCACGTCGCCGGGGCGGATCTTGTCCTTGCGCCCGCCAAGAATCTGAAGCGTCACCATCGGCGGCACCAGTGGTGCGCCCCGCTCGCCTTGCAGTTCGTCAATGTCATGCCACTCCGGTTCGCTGCCCGTCATCTGCGCGATGCCGGCCACGCGGCGCTTGTCGGCATGTCCGCACAGGGAGAGCGCCCAGCCCGCCTCATCGGCGCGGCCGGTGCGGCCGATGCGGTGGATGTAGATTTCCGGGTCAGGCGTGACATCGACATTGATCACCGCTTCGAGCTGCGCGATATCCAGGCCGCGCGCTGCCAGGTCGGTAGCCACCAGCACCGAGCAACTGCGGTTGGCGAACTGGATCAGCACCTGGTCGCGTTCGCGCTGTTCCAGGTCGCCATGCAAGGTCAGCGCATGAAAACCCTGCGCATGCAGCACCTCCAGCAAATCGCGGCATTGCTGCTTGGTGTTGCAGAAGGCCAGTGTGCTGACCGGGCGGAAGTGCCTGAGCAGCATACCGACGGCTTCCAAACGTTCCTCGTTCCTGACCTCGTAGAAACGCTGGCGAATCTTGCCCGCCTCGTGCTGCTCCGGCAGCTTCACTTCCTGCGGATTGCGCAGGAAGTGGCGCGCCAGACGTGCAATGCCGTCGGGAAAGGTTGCCGAGAACAGCAGTGTCTGGCGATCTGCCGGGCAGCGCTCTGCCACGTAGGCGATGTCGTCGTAAAAGCCCATGTCCAGCATGCGATCGGCTTCATCGAGCACCAGGGTGTTGAGCGCTTCCAGATTCAGGCTACCGCGCCCGAGGTGATCGATGATGCGGCCCGGCGTGCCGACCACGATGTGCGCACCGTGCTCCAGGCTGTTTATCTGCGGGCGCATCGGCGTGCCGCCGCACAGCGCAACGATCTTGATGTTGTCTTCGGAGCGCGCCAGGCGGCGAATCTCCTGCGTCACCTGATCGGCCAGCTCGCGCGTCGGGCACAGCACCATGGCTTGCACCGCAAAGCGGCGCGGGTTGAGCCGGGTCAGCAGGGCCAGCGCGAAAGCAGCTGTCTTGCCACTGCCGGTCTTGGCCTGCGCGATCAGATCCTGCCCGGCGAGCACAAGCGGCAGGCTGGCGGCCTGAATCGGCGTCATCGTCAGGTATTCGAGCTGCTGCAATGTCGCCAATATGCCGGGCGACAGCGGCAGTTCGTTGAAAGAACGCCCGGCAGCGCTGGCTGCGGGCGTGGAAAAGGGAGGGGTAATATTGGTCATGCGCAATTATCCTCGCCTCTGGCGCGGTGTGCTTGTAATAATTTATATCGCCCCGGATTTTCTTCACGCCAGTATCTCCTGATACCCCGTTAAACTGAATTATTCCGGTGATGCCATTTCTGGAATGCGCTTGCGCTTACCCGGTTTATTTGCCAATATTTTCCTCAAGTCTCTCAACGCACCGGAGGCAAGCATATCGGCACCGATCCTCAAGGCATCCACCATCACCTGGTGACCCTTAACACTGTTGCGGCGAGCCCTGATGAACAGCACGGACAAGCAGATACTGGACAGCGCGATCGAATGGCTCGATGGTGGGTGGCATATCGCACTGGCAACCGTGACCCGGACATGGGGATCGTCACCCCGGCCGCCGGGCTCATGGGCCGTGCTGCGGGACGACGGAACCATTGTCGGGTCGGTATCGGGCGGCTGCGTAGAAGACGACCTGGTGCGGCGTGTGCGTGAAGGCTTGCTGTCGAATGACCAACCGCTATGCTTGTCCTACGGCGTGAGCAAGGATGAAGCGACCCGTTTCGGGCTGCCGTGTGGCGGTTCGCTGCAAATCGTGGTGGAACCGGCACCCGACCCTGCCGGCCTGAAGCTGCTCCTGCAACGCATGGATGCTGGCCTGATGACCGCCCGCACGCTGGACGTCGCGACCGGCCAGGCGATGCTGGAAGATGCCAACCGGAACGACCCCCTCATCTGGGACGGCAAACGCCTGACCACGGTGCACGGCCCGCAAAATCGTCTCCTGATCATCGGCGCCGCGCAGGTTTCGGGCTATCTTGCCTCGATGGCCCAGGCGCTCGACTATGCCGTCAGCGTCTGCGATCCGCGCGAGGAATATGCTGCGGCCTGGCAGGTGGCTTCGGTACCACTCATCTCCACCATGCCGGACGATGCCGTCGTCGCATTCAAACCCGATTCCGGCAGCGCCATCGTGACCCTGACGCACGACCCCAAGCTCGACGATCTCGCCCTGCTGGAGGCCCTGCGTTCGCCCGCCTTCTATGTCGGCGCCCTGGGCTCGCGCCTGAACGCAGCCAAAAGGCGGGAACGCATGATGCAGCACTGCGGCGTGACAGAAGCCGAGATGCAGCGCCTGCACGCCCCCGTTGGCCTGCGCATCGGCAGCAGGACGCCGCCGGAAATCGCCGTCGCGATTCTCGCCGAGATGATCGCGGTGAAAAATGCCGCTCACGCCGGCTCCGCCAGCCTGTGCGAACCGGCATGAGCGGAGATGGCGGAAATTTCTGCGGCATCCTGCTCGCTGCCGGGCGCTCGACCCGCTTCGGCAGCGACAAACTGCTCCACCCCCTGCCGGATGGCACCCCGATTGCCCTGGCCAGCGCCAGGGCGATGCTCGCGGCCATGCCGCGCGTGATAGCCGCGGTGAATATGAACAATCCAGTTCTGGCGCGCCTGCTCGCGGCGGAAGGCATCGCAATCATCCCCGCTCCAACGCGGGACGAAGGCATGGGAAGCAGCCTTTCAGCCTGTATCGCCGCTAGCGCGGATGCTTCCGGCTGGGTCGTGGCGCTCGCAGACATGCCCTTCATTCGTCCAAATACCATTTCCGGCGTGCTCGCGGCATTGCAATCGGGCGCGCCGCTGGCCGCGCCGTTTTTCCAGGGCCAGCGCGGCCATCCTGTCGGGTTCGACGGCAGGTTTCGCAAGGATCTGCTGGCACTCAAGGGTGACGAGGGCGCGCGTCAACTGCTGCGCGAACATCAGATCGATCTTGGCATGATTGAATGTACGGATGCCGGGGTCATACGGGACATCGACCAGCCTGGCGATTTGCAGGAAAACTGAAAGCGCAAATTCGCAATCAAATAAGTTTTTTCTTGCATTCGGCCAGACACTGGCCTTTTGAAAGCAAGTGCCTATTGGCACTGAATATCATAAATTAAGTTTATAAGTCAGTGCCTTATGCAACTCGCAGCACGCAATAAAATTCTGTATAGTTGATCTCTGCATCACCCACGGAGGAGGCCCAAATGCTGAAATTGAACGTGAATGGTCAGACCCACACCGTCGATGTCGAATCCGACATGCCCCTGCTCTGGGTGTTGCGCGACCACCTGAATCTGACCGGCGCCAAGTACGGCTGCGGGATTTCCGAGTGCGGCGCCTGCACTGTGCACATCGACGGCAAGGCCGTGACTTCCTGCACCCTGCCTGTGTCGGCGGCGGTGGGCAAGAAGATCGTCACCATCGAAGGCATGTCCCAGGGTGGCCTCCACCGCATCCAGCAAGCGTGGATCGAGCATGAAGTGCCCCAGTGCGGTTACTGCCAGACCGGCATGATCATGTCGGCGGCAGCATTGCTCGCGAAACATCCGAACCCCACGGATGCGCAAATCGACGCGACCATGACCAACCTGTGCCGCTGCGGCACCTATCCCAGGGTGAGGAAAGCCATTCATGCCCTCGCCACTGCCGCACCCGCCGCGAAGAAATCCTGAGGAGTAGCGCCATGACTCTGACCGTGTCCCGCCGTGAATTCCTGAAAGCCTCTGCCGCGCTGGGCGGCGCGTTTGCGCTCGAATTCTCCTTCCCTGTCGTCTCCGCAGCCAGCAATGGCAAAACCGCCACCGAAGTGAATGCCTGGATCGTGATCCACCCCGATGACCGTGTCGTGGTCCGCATCGCCCGTTCCGAGATGGGGCAGGGTACCTTTACCGCGCTGGCGCAACTGGTCGCCGAGGAGCTTGATTGCGACTGGGCCAATGTCAGCGCGGAATTCGCCTCGCCCAACGAGCACATCAAGAGGAATCGCATCTGGGGCTCCATGTCCACCGGCGGCAGCATGGGCGTGCGCTCGTCGCAGGACTATGTGCGCAAGGCAGGCGCCAGCGCCCGGGAAATGCTGGTCGCAGCAGCGGCTGCCGAGTGGAAGGTTCCTGCAGCAGAATGTTCGGCCGAGCGCGGCATCATCACGCACCGGCCCAGCAAGCGGACACTCCGCTACGGCCAGGTCGCAGCGGACGCCGCCAGGCTGACCCCGCCGATGGATGTGAAGCTGCGCGACCCCAAGGACTGGAAGATCGCGGGCAAGCCCCTGCACCGTCTCGACATCCCGGACAAGGTGCTCGGCAAGCCGGTATTCGGCGTCGATGTCGCCCTGCCCGGCATGCTGCACGCGTCCATCGCGCAATGTCCGGTATTCGGCGGCAAGGTCAACAGCGTGGACGCACGCGCCGCAAGGTCAACAGCGTGGACGCACGCGCCGCGGAGAAAATGCGCGGTGTGAAGAAAATTGTACGCGAAAAGGATTTCGTCGCCGTCGTCGCCGACAACTGGTGGCGCGCGGATCAAGCCTTGAAAAAAGTTCGCATCGAGTGGGACGAGGGCGGCAACGGCAAAGCCAGCAACGAGACCATCGCCACCATGTTGCGCGCAGGCCTGAACGATACAAAGCTGCCCGAGGCGCACAAGGTGGGGGATGCGCTGGGCCGGTTCGCCAGCGCGGCAAAAGTGGTCGAGGCCGAATACCAGTCGCCCTACCTCAACCACGCGACCCTGGAACCGCAAACCTGCACGGCATGGTTCAAGCCGGATGGGACCCTGGAAGTGTGGACCTCCACCCAGAACGGTGAAGCCTCCATGGCAGCCGCTGCGGAAGCTTCAGGCTTGCCGCTCGAAAAGGTCGAGGTACACAAGATGATGCTGGGCGGCGGTTTCGGCCGCCGCGGCGCGCCCCAGGACTTCGTCATACAGGGGGTGGCGATCGCCAAAACGATGCCCGGCGTACCAGTGAAACTGATGTGGTCGCGTGCCGAGGACATGCAGCACGGCTTCTACCGGCCCGCCAGCATGGTGCGCATGAAGGCCGGACTGGATGCACAAGGCAATCTCGTCGCCATGCACACCCGCATCGCCTGCCCGTCCATCCTCACAACCCTGATGCCGAGGATGCTCGGCAAGGACGGCATCGACTTCACCGCGGTTCGCACCTTCAACGACATGCCCTATACGGTGCCGCACCAGCAGGTGGATTACGCCATGCGCAACGGCCATGTCCCGGTCGGTTTCTGGCGTGCGCCGGGCCAGCAGAATTCCTTCTACCGCGAATGTTTCATCGACGAACTGGCATTCACCGCCGGCAAGGACCCGGTTGAATTCCGCCTGGCGATGCTGAAGCAAGGCGACAAGAACCGCCTCGTGCTCGAAGCCGTAGCCAAGGCCGCTGGCTGGGGGAAAACGCTGCCGCCCGGCATACATCGCGGCGTCGCGATCGCCGACGGTTTCGGCAGCCTCACGGCCATGGTGGCAGAGGTGTCGGTGAGCGCGGCAGGCGCGCTCAAGGTCCACCGCATCATCGTCGCCATCGACTCGGGCCATGTGGTGAACCCGGACACCTGCCGCGCGCAGGCCGAGAGCAATGTGGTGTTCGGCCTCGGCAGCATCCTGTATCAGGAAAACAATATAAAAAATGGGCGCGTCGTGGAATCGAATTTCCATGACTTCCCGCTCCCGCAGATCTCCGAGATGCCCGAGGTTGAAGTCGTACTCGTGCCTAGCGGCGGATTCTGGGGTGGGCACGGCGAGCCTGCCATCCTTCCCCTCACGCCGGCCATCATCAACGCGATCTTTGCCGCCACCGGCAAGCGCATCCGTTCCTTGCCACTCAAGCACCATGATCTGCGCAGGGCATAGGAAAACAATAGCGAGGAGAACAAGCGCTTCTACTCCGCGACCGACACCGGCTTCATCGCCCAGAACGTCTACCTGTTCTGTGCCTCAACCGGTCTGGCAACCGTGGTGCGCGGCTCGGTGGAGCGGGAAGCGCTGGCAGCGGCATTGGGCTTGGCCCCGCATCAGCAGATCACCCTCGCCCAAACTGTGGGATATCCGAAGTAAGCTGGCCAGCCAGTAAAAACGAAAAGGCCCGCCCTTACCCGGCCACGATGCGGTAGCAGGGATTGTATTTCCTGGTCGATATCTTCATGCGCTGCTGAGCAACGAATGATGACATCAGGGCATCCATCGGCTCCATGATTGCCGGGTCGCCATAGATCTCGAAGCTGCCATGTTTTTCAATCGCACGGATGCCCTCGTCCTTGACGTTGCCTGCAACGATACCCGAGAAGGCTCGCCGCAGATTGGCCGCGAGGGTGTGCTTCGGCTGGTTCTTCTGCAGCTTTAGCTTGCGCATGCTCTCGTGGCTGGGGCGGAAGGGACGCTGAAAATCGTGCTCGATCCTGAGCAGGGAGTTGAAGTAGTAGGCATCCCGCTGCTGTTTGCGGAAGCTGCGCACCTGCTTGATGCCGGCCTGGATTGCACGCGCCACCTGCTCCGGGTCGTCGATGATGATCTGGTAACGCCGCTGCGCTTCGGCGCCAAGGGTGGCACCGACGAACTGGTCGATCTGGCGGAAGTACGCCTCCGCACTCTTCGGTCCGGTAAAGATGAGGGGAAAGGGCAGCTCGGCATTGCCCGGATGGAGCAGGACGCCGAGGACATAAAGGATTTCCTCCGCCGTGCCGACGCCGCCGGGAAAGACGACGAAGCCATGTCCGGTGCGAACGAACGCTTCCAGGCGCTTCTCGACATCGGGGAAAATCACCAGCTCGTTGACGATCGGATTCGGCGCCTCGGAGGCGATGATCCCCGGCTCGGTGAAGCCGATGTAGCGCCCGTTCGCGATGCGCTGCTTGGCGTGAGCGATGGCAGCGCCCTTCATCGGCCCCTTCATGGCCCCCGGACCACAGCCGGTGCAGACATCAAGCCCGCGCAGACCCAACTGATGGCCAACCAGTTTGGTGTAATCGTATTCCTCGCGGCTGATGGAATGCCCGCCCCAGCAGACCACCACATTGGGATCCGCCACCGGCTGCAGGACACAGGCATTGCGCAGAATGTGAAACACCGCGTCGGTCACGCCGTCCGATGTATCGAGGGCAAATCGCGGATTGTCGCGTATCTCGTCGCTGACATAGATGACATCGCGCAGGACGGCGAACAGGTGATCCCGGATACCCGCGATGATCTTGCCGTCCACGAAAGCGCTTGCCGGCGCCCCCTTGATATCCAGCTTGATGCCGCGCGGGCGCTGGACGATGCGGATATCGAATGCGCGGTAGCGCTCCAGCAGCTCTTTGCCATCGTCCAGTTCATTGCCGCAACTGAGCACGGCCAGCGAGCAGTTGCGATAAAGCTCGTGCAAACCGCCATGCCCTTCGTGCAGCAGTTTGACGGCCTCCGTCCTGGACAGCACCTCCAGCCTGCCGGTGGGTGAAACTTGTGTATCGACAACTTCGTATTCCATGGCTGGGATTGCACCTGTATTGAAAAAAGTATGCCCTGAATTCGGCTCGGCCAGACGTCAGGATAAATGCCAGGCAAGCCTACCACAGTCCCTCTTCCCCTCACCAGAAATGAAAAAGACCACCCCGAAGAGTGGCCTTTACTGCATCTGGCTCGCCAGTTCAGACCTGCCGGGCGCTGAAATGCAGAAGCATGCCGCGCTGATGGTCAGCCATGCCGTGCACCCAGTGAGGCACGCCCCAGAACAGAGGAGGCATAGATACGCTCCGCTTTGGATAAATCCGCTGTGCTTGGCAACACTTCAACAACCGGCTCGGCAATGGCCACCATTTTAGTGCTTTGAGTTTCCTTGACGATGGCGGCCACTTCTCCCGAGATGACCCCTCCCTCTTCAATGGTCAATGCGCCATAACGGATTTTTCCGGTGACTCTTCCTGAAGCATAAACTACCAGTTGCTTGCGCGCAGTCAGTTCACCCTCGAACAGTCCTCTTATTTCTGCAACATCAATCTCGGCCTTGCCGAAAAATACCCCGCCTTCAGCAATGCGTATGTCCCGGCTGTTCATGGAAGCTTCGACCCTGCCTTCGACCTCCAGAATTTCGCAATCGGTAATTTCCGTGCCTTTGAGTTTAATGTTTGGCCCAACAATCAGTTTATTGCCCTCCACACGCGGCGACACCATTTTTGGAGGCGTTGGGTTCTCCGGCTTGATCTCTACCGGCGCATTGGGAGCTTCCACTGCCTGACTGCGGGTTTCATTCGGGGTGTTTTTGGAGTGCATGAAATTTTTAAGCATGATCGTTCCTTTCAAGAGTTGTATTCCAGTAAGCGCCATCAGGCTGTCCTGATCGTTTAAGCAAACATCAACGGAATATCGGGTTGATGCGAATTTGCGCAGCGGGCTGCATAGCCAATGTGTACAGGCACGCGTCACCACCCTGAATTTGGCACCCTTTATCAGCGCTATTGAAGGGTTACGAATAAAACCCTTAGGTCAGTGCGTTGATCTGAAGTGCGCGCTGGCAAGCCGCATCGAGGCGGGCATCGCCGTAGACTTTGGCCAGTCGCAATACGCCCAGGCAGGTGCGATAACCTTGTTGCGGATGCTTGCGCGAAACCAGAATGCGTTCG
>JAUSBJ010000037.1 GCA_030652035.1 Sulfurimicrobium sp. | reverse complement strand
CGAAGTCGACCAGCAGTTCCTCGAGCAGCTCCAGCGTCTCGAGGTCGAGGTCGTTGGTCGGCTCGTCCAGGACCAGCACGTTCGCCGGCTGGGTGAAGAGCTTGGCCAGCAGCAGGCGGTTGCGCTCGCCGCCGCTGAGCCGGGTGATGGGGGCGCGGGCCTGCTCGGGCGGGAACAGGAAGCGCTGCAGGTAGGTGATGACGTGGACGTGCTGGCCGTCGATCACGACGTGGTCGCGGCCCGAGGCGATGTTCTCCTGCACCGACAGCTCGGGGTCCAGGGCGTCGCGTTGCTGGTCGGAGTAGGCGATCTTCAGGTTGGCGCCCTGCCGCACCCGGCCGGCCAGCGGCGCGAGCTCCCCGAGCAGCACCCGCAGCAGCGTCGTCTTGCCGGCGCCGTTGGGGCCCAGCACGCCGACCTTGTCGCCGCGCAGGATCGTCGTGGTCAGGCCGCGCACCACCGTCTGATCGCCGTAGCCGGCGTCGACGCCCTCGGCCCGCAGCACCAGCTTGCCGCTGCGCTCGGCGTCCTGCACCGCGATCTGGGCCGCGGCGCCCAGGTCGCGCCGGGCGAACCGCTCCTCGCGCAGCGCCAGCAGCCGGCGCACGCGCCCCTCGTTGCGCGTCCGGCGTTCGCGGACCCCCTGGCGGATCCAGGCCTCTTCCTGGGCCAGCACGCGGTCGAACTCGGCCCGCTGGCGGCGCTCGGCGGCCAGGTCCTCGTCGCGCCGGCGCAGGAAGGTGTCGTAGTCGCAGTGCCAGTCGCGCAGGCGGCCGCGGTCCAGTTCCAGGATGCGCCCCGCCAGCGCGCGCAGGAAGGCGCGGTCGTGCGTCACGAACAGCAGCGTGCCCCGCCAGCGCAGCAGGAAGGATTCGAGCCAGCGGATCGCCGGGATGTCCAGGTGGTTGGTCGGTTCGTCCAGCAGCAGCAGGTCGGGTTCGCCGGCGAGCGCGCGCGCCAGCAGCACGCGGCGGCGCTGGCCGGTCGACATCGCGGCGACCTCGGCGTCCGCGTCCAGGCCGACCTGGTCCAGCACGCCGCCGACCCGGTGGGAGATCTCCCAGGCCTCGACGCCCGCCGGCAAGCCTTCGGCCACCACGTCGGCTGCGCGGCCGCCCAGGTCGGCGGGGATCTCCTGGGGCAGCAGGCCCACGCGCAGCCCCGCGGCGCGGATCAACTCGCCCCCGTCCGGAGTGATGGCGCCGGCAAGCACGCGCAACAGGGTGGTCTTGCCCTCGCCGTTGCGGCCGAGCAGGCAGACGCGCTCGCCCTTCTCCAAACGCAGGTCCACGCCGTCGAGCACGGGCGGACCGCCGTGGGCCAGGGTCACGTCCTTGAGGGTCAGCAGGGCCATGGTCGTCCTCGTTGCGTGTCGGGGCGGTTCCGGGACCATAAAATTGCACAGGCATGATCGTTGCACAGCAGAATATCGCTCTGCGGAGATGCCGGCACCAGCAGGTCGCTAATACAAGAGCATTTAACCCTGAATAAAAGTTTCCATTTTCGGGGTGACGCCCCAAGCGGATCTGGTAAACTGCGCTCCGAGTGATCGACGACATGGACGTCGAGTCCGATCCTTAACAGGTAGGTGGGAGATGAAGAGATTTTCATGGTTGGTCCTGCTGCTCATGGCGGGCATGCTCGTGGTCTGGGGTTGCGGAGGCGACGACGACGGCGGCGGGAACCCGCCCGCGACGACGTACGGCTCGATCTCCGGCATCGTCGACGGCGGCTCCGTCAAGTCGGCGATCAGCGGCGCCACGATCACCGTCGGCACCCTGACGACGACCTCCAACGAGCAGGGCTACTTCTCGCTGGCCAACGTGCCGGTGGGGAACCGCGTCGTCAACATCGCCCAGTCCGGCTACCTCTCGGTCCAGAGGGTCGTCACCGTGGTGGCGGGCGAGAACCTGCACATTCCCAACATCTACCTGCCCTTCGCGGTTGATTTCGCGATCGACGGCGACAACGGCGGCAGCGCCACGGTCGGTGACGGCACCGTCACCTTCGCGGCGGACTCCTTCGTGGACGCCGACGGCGATCCCTACACCGGCGAGGTGAACCTCGAGGTCTCGACCGTCGTGCCCCAGGATCCCAACTTCTACGACGCCTTCCCGGGCGACTTCGAGGGCATCCGCGAGGACGGCACCACGACGCAGTTCGTGAGCTTCGGCTTCATGGGCGTCAACATGTACAACGCCGACAAGTCCGCCGAGGTCCGCCTGGCCCCCGGCACCACCGCCGAGTTGAGCCTGCAGGTCGACGAATCCAAGCGGGTCGTCGACCAGATCCCGATGTGGTGGTTCGACGAGGCGACCGGCGTCTGGCGCGAGGACGGCGCCGCGGACTACGTCGACGGCAGCTTCGTGGCCGACGTCTCGCACTTCACGACCTGGAACTGGGACCTGCCGGTCGACGACGTTTGCACGATCGAGGGCACGGTCCTGAACATGAACGAGCAGCCGGTCGCCGGCGCCCGCGTGTTCAGCCGCGGCGTGGACTACGCCATCATGGACGACGACTTCACCGACGCCGCGGGACATTTCAGCGTGCGCGCCATGAAGAACGCCAGCTCCGACGTCTGGGCCATGCGCGGCAGCTTCGCCAGCGCGATCGTCAACGTGACCGTAGGCACCGAGTGCCCGGTCGTCCTCGAGAGCCCGCTCATGCTGCTCGAGCCCGCGTTCGCGATCACCCTGACCTGGGGCGCGAGCCCGTACGACCTGGACTCGCACCTGCTGATCCCGATGACCTGGAACGCGGAATACGACTACTACAACATCGCCTACTACAGCATGGGCGACATGGGCGACGATCCCTACACCATGCTGGACACCGACGACACCAGTTCCTACGGGCCCGAGATCATCAGCAGCGCCCATCTGTACCAGGGCACGTACCAGTACTGGGTCCACAACTACTCGCAGAACAACTCCCAGAACACCCACGATTCCGGCGCCCAGGTGCGTCTGGAAGTGGGCGGCACGATCCGCACCTGGAACGCCGCGGACGTCGAAGTGGCCGGCGCCGACGGGACCGGCTGGTGGCACGTCTTCGACATGACGGTCAACGGCACCAACGTGACGGTGACGCCGGTGCAGCAGTTCCAGCCCCGCTACTCGATGGACGGCGTCTACGCGGACAAGAGCTTCACGACCGTGAAGTGACCGTCCCGCACACGACGTGACGGGAAGTCAACGGCCCCCGCCCTCGGGCGGGGGCCGCTTCGCGTGACGGCGGCGGATTACTCCTCGTAGTGGCGCTTCGGCGGCGGCTTCGGCCGGACTGGTCCGCGCGGCGGTCGCCCTTTCGGCGCGGGCGCGCCGGCCGCCGGCACCAGCTGCTCCCGGCCGGGCCCGATCAGGTCGGCCCGTCCCATCCTCTGCAACGCCTCGCGCAGCAGCGGCCAGTTCAGCGGGTCGTGGTAGCGCAGGAAGGCCTTGTGCAGGCGGCGCTGGCGCAGCCCGCGGGGCGTCGTCACGTTCGGCGGTTCGCGGCGCACCTTGCGCAGCGGGTTGTGCCCGGTGTGGTACATGGTCGAGGCCGAGGCCAGGGGCGTGGGCAGGAACTGCTGCACCTGGTCGGGCTTGAAGCCGTTGCGCTTGAGCCAGAGCGCGAGGTTCAGCATGTCCGTGTCCGTGGTGCCGGGGTGGGCGGCGATGAAGTAGGGGATGAGGTACTGCTCCTTGCCCGCCTCCTTGGAAAACTTCTCGAACATGGCCTTGAACTTGTCATAGGTGCCCATGCCCGGCTTCATCATTTTCGACAGCGGGCCGGGTTCGGTGTGCTCGGGGGCGATCTTGAGGTAGCCGCCGACGTGGTAGGTCACCAGTTCCTTGACGTATTCCGGGCTTTGGACCGCCAGGTCGTAGCGCACGCCGGAACCGATCAGCACCCTTTTTACGCCGGGAATGGCGCGCGCCTTGCGGTAGAGCTGCACCAGCGGGCCGTGGTCGGTACCCATGTTGACGCAGATATCCGGGAACACGCAGGACAGGCGGCGGCAGGCGGATTCGATTTTCTCGTCCTTGCAGTGCAGCCGGTACATGTTGGCGGTCGGTCCGCCCAGGTCGGAAATCGTCCCGGTGAAACCCGGCGTCTTGTCGCGGATTTCCTCGATCTCGTGCAGGATGGATTGCTCCGAGCGGCTCTGGATGATGCGCCCTTCGTGCTCGGTGATGGAGCAGAAGGTGCAGCCGCCGAAGCAGCCGCGCATGATGTTGATCGAGAAGCGGATCATCTCGAAGGCCGGAATGCGCGCATCGCCGTAGGACGGGTGCGGGCGGCGGGCGTAGGGCAGGCCGTAGACGTGGTCCATTTCCGCCGTGGTGAGCGGGATCGGCGGGGGGTTGAACCACACGTCGCGCTCGCCGTGGCCCTGCACTAGGGCGCGCGCATTGCCGGGGTTGGATTCGAGGTGCAGGATGCGCGAGGCGTGGGCATACAGCACGGGATCATCCTTGACCTGCTCGTAGGACGGGATGCGCACCACCGTGTGGCCGCGGTCGAGTTTGGGTTTTGGGTGGAAGTGCAAAGGTGCTTCAACCCCCCTCAATCCCCCCTTGTCAGGGGGGAGGCTGGTGGTTTTCCCCTCCCCTGACAAGGGGAGGCCGGGAGGGGTTGGTTTTTCGTCGTAAGGGTTGGGGTGCGCAGCCACCGGGCCCGGCATGTCGAGGTGGCTCGAATCCATCTCTGTCCAGCCTTCCGGGATACCTTTGCGCATGAAGGCGGTGCCGCGCAGGTCGGTGATGTCGGCAATGGCCTCCCCGGCGGCGAGGCGATGCGCCAGGGATACTAAAGCGCGCTCGGCGTTGCCGTAGATCAGCATGTCGGCCTTGGAATCGGGCAGCACCGATCGCCTCACCTTGTCCGACCAGTAATCATAGTGGGCGATGCGGCGCAAGCTGGCCTCGATGCTGCCGACTACGATGTTGGCCTTGGGGTAGGCCTCGCGGCAGCGCTGCGAATACACGATCACCGCACGGTCCGGGCGCTTGTTGGCTTCAGCGTTGGCTGTGTAGGCGTCGTCGGAGCGGATCTTGCGGTCCGAGGTGTAGCGGTTGACCATGGAATCCATGTTGCCTGCGGTAACACCGAAGAACAGGTTGGGCTTGCCCAGTTGCTTGAAGGCCGCCGGGCTTTGCCAGTCGGGCTGGCTCAGGATGCCGACGCGGAAGCCCTGGTCCTCCAGCAGCCGCCCCACCAGCGCCATGCCGAAGCTGGGGTGGTCGATGTAGGCGTCGCCGGTGACGATGATGATGTCGCAACTGTCCCAGCCGAGCGCCTCCATCTCCGCACGTGTGGTGGGCAGGAAAGGCGCAGTGCCGAAGCGTTTGGCCCAGTATTTGCGGTAGGAGGTGATGTTGGGTGCAGTTTGCATGGGGGTTATTTTAACCTTAAAAAAACAATTGAACCGCAAAGGACGCGAAGGGACGCGAAGGAATTCAAGGGCTTGAACAAATGATTGGCCTGACTGTCAGCCGCGGCCAATCATAAATGGTTTTACCTTGCGAACCTTCGTGTCCTTGGCGGTGAAATGCCTTTTTCGGGCAGTCACAAAAACTTAAGCTTGCTGTAACCGGAGTGTCATTGGCCCTGTTTATCGTTCGCTCATCGGAAATCGAAGAGGAGAGAACGAGATGTTGCTGAGCCAGCAGACCAGCGTAACGGAGCGCCGCGAGGCCAAACTGTTTTACTGCTTCGCCCAGAGCGAAGCCGATATCGAGGAAGCGCAGCGCCTGCGTTACAAGGTCTTCGCCGAGGAGATGGGGGCGCGTTTGCCAACCCGCAAGGCCGGCGTCGACCAGGATATGTTCGATCCCTACTGCGACCACCTGCTGGTGCGTGATGGCGATACCAACGAAGTGGTCGGCACCTACCGTATCCTGAGCCCGGAACAGGCGAAGAAAATTGGCGGCTTCTATTCCCAGAGCGAATTCGATCTCACTCGTATCGCACATCTGAGCGACCGCATGGCGGAAGTCGGCCGCTCCTGCGTGCATCCCGATTACCGCAGCGGTGCCGCGATTACCCTGCTTTGGGCCGGGCTGGCCGAGTACATGATCACCCGTGGCTACGACTACCTGATCGGCTGCGCCAGCATCAGCATGGCGGACGGCGGCCACAGCGCCGCGAGCCTGTATCACCGCATCAGCGTCGACAACATGTGCCCGGTGGAATGGCGCGTGTTCCCGCGCCATCCGCTGCCGCTGGATGCACTCAACCGCGACCTGAATCCGCCCATGCCGCCGCTGATCAAGGGTTATCTGCGTACCGGCGCCTGGATTTGCGGCGAGCCGGCCTGGGACCCCGATTTCAATACTGCCGATGTGCTGGTGCTGCTGCCGCTGGCGCGTCTCAACCAGCGCTACGCCCGTCACTTCATGGGCCAGAAGGCAGCCTGAACGATGGATGCCCCGGAAATTTCAGGCGCGACGCCACAGGGTTTCGCCGCCGGGTTTGTCTTCGAGGACGATGCCGGCCTGCAGGAGATTGTCGCGGATGCGATCCGACTCGGCGAAATTCCGAGTTTTGCGAGCTTCGGCACGAGCGGTAATCTGCTCCTCGATCTCCTGTGGCGTTAAGCCGCCTTCGGATTCTCCAGTCAGCCCGCCCTGCAGGAACTGTTCCGGTTCGCGTTGCAACAGGCCCAGGGTTCCGCCCAGCGCCCTGAGCAGGCCCGCCCGCTCAGGGTCATTGCTTTTGTTGACCTCGTTTGTCAGCTCGAACAGCGCGGCGAATGCTTCCGGGGTGTTGAAGTCGTCTTCCATGGCCTGCTTGAAAGTGGCGGCGAAGGGATCTTTCCAGTCTATAGAGTGATGGGGGATGGGGGATGGGGAATGGGTGTTGTTGAGCGCGGTATAAAGCCGCGTCAGCGCGCCCTTGGCATCGTCGAGGTGCTGGTCGGAGTAGTTCAGCGGGCTGCGGTAGTGGGCTCGCAGGATAAAAAAGCGTACCACCTCAGGGTCGTATTTCTGCAGCACCTCTCGGATGGTGAAGAAGTTGCCCAGCGACTTGGACATCTTCTCGTTGTCGATCCGCACGAAGCCATTGTGAATCCAGTAATTGACGTGCTGGTGACCATGCGTGCCCTCGGACTGGGCGATCTCGTTCTCGTGGTGCGGGAATTGCAGGTCCGCGCCGCCGCCGTGGATGTCGAAATGCTCACCCAGCAGCGCGTCGCTCATCACCGAGCACTCGATATGCCAGCCAGGACGACCCGGCCCCCAGGGCGATTCCCAGTTAGGCTCGCCGGGCTTGGCCGACTTCCAGAGCACGAAGTCGAGCGGGTCGCGTTTTCCGGCTGCCACATCCACCCGTTCGCCGGCACGCAGATCCTCCAGGGACTTGCCCGAGAGCTTGCCGTAACCGGGGAAGTCGTGCACCGAGTAACACACGTCGCCATTCTCAGCGACATAGGCCAGATTGTTCCCGATCAGCCTTGAGATCATTTCGATCATGCCCGGTACGTACTGGGTGGCACGCGGCTCATGGTCGGGTTTTTCCACGCCGAGCTTGGCGGCATCCTCGTCCATGGCGGCAATGAAACGGCCGGTCAGGATGTCGATCGCCTCGTGATTTTCGGCTGCACGCTTGATGATCTTGTCGTCGATGTCGGTGATGTTGCGCACGTAGGTGACATCCAGACCTTCCGCCCTGAGCCAGCGCTGGATCATGTCGAACACCACCAGTACCCGGGCATGACCGAGGTGGCAATAGTCGTACACTGTCATGCCGCATACGTACATGCGGGCCTTGCCGGGTTCGATGGGAATGAAGTCCTGCTTGGCGCGGGCGAGGGTGTTGTAGATTTTCAGCATGATATTTTAAGTATTCAGGTGGATTTAAGTCAGGAAAACTGGCGTATCCAGTTTCCAGGTGTCGTTGCATTGGCGCCTGCTGGCGCGCGTGCCAGCAGTTCCTGGTCCCAGGTTACCAGCGGTGCGCCCAGTCTGTCCGCCAAGGCGGTATAGGTCGCGTCAGCACCCCGGATAAAGCATTCGAGCGCGACTTTCTCTGCTGCCAGCGCCAGCGATTCGTCAATGGGGTGAATTCTGATGGGGGTCCAGACCCGGATTTGCTCCATTATCCGGGACGCAAGGCGGGTGTTCCTACCCGGGCGGGAAAAAGCTGCCGCAGTTTCTGGAAAGAGTATGGCAGGTGCACAAAGTTGCACGCCGCATTCAATCGAGGTGCTCAGGAATGCCAGGCTTGTCATGTGCTGGTCTTCATCCGCCTTGAACGCGGATACGAGTACCGATGCATCAATAATCGCGAGCACGGCGGTCTTCAAAAAGCTGTTGCATGGCCGATTTGTCGTTATTCCAGTCCGCTGCATTGTCCTGCGCCAGTCGCCCGATTTCGGTAGCGAAGCGGATAGCCCGCTGGTGCGCGGTTTCCTCGTCGTCCTTGTTCGCGCCTTGCCCCAGTTCGTGCTCGACGGCTCCGGTAATCAGTTGCTTCAATGTCATGCCACGGGCTACTGCGGCGGCCTTGGCCTGGCGAAAGAGATCATCAGGAATTTCAATAGTGGTTTTCATGGTTGATTATTTCCCGCCAGAGGAAGAATAATCATCATACCCATAAATATGGGTGTCGACAAGCCATGTTAACACGCCCTGGCTAGGCAGCCCGGCGGACATAATCTCGCGGCCGGAATCCCAGTAGCGCGAGCGCGGCGAAGTAGGCCCCCGCACCGACGATGACCACCCAGCTCAAATGCAATGCCCGGTCGAGGATGCCGCCGGTGAGCCAGGCTGCCTGTGGACCCATGACATACCACAGGGTGACCCCCATGACCGCCAGCGCGACTCCGAGCTTGAGCAGGAAAACCGCCCAGCCCGGTTGTGGCTGGAAGATCTGGTGGCGGCGCAGTTGGTAGTACAGCAATCCGGCATTGATGCAGGCACCCAGGCCGATGGCCAACGCCAGCCCGGCGTGCTGCAGTTTCCAGACGAAGGCGAGGTTCATGAGTTGGGTGGCAAAGAGGGTGAAAATCGCGATCTTGACCGGCGTGCGGATGTTCTGGCGCGCATAGAATCCGGGCGCCAGCACCTTTACCATGATCAGGCCGAGCAGGCCGATGCTGTAGGCGACCAGCGCCTCGCGCGTCATCCACAGGTCGTGGGCGGAAAACTTGCCATAGTAGAATAGCGTGGAAATCAGCGGCACTGCCAGGATCGCCAGCGCCAGCGCCGCAGGCAGGGCCAGCATCAGGGTCAGCCGCAGCCCCCAGTCGAGCAGGTTGGAGAATTTTTCGGGCGAGTCGTCGGAATAGTGCTTTGCCAGCGAGGGCAGCAGGATGGTGCCGAGCGCCACGCCCAGCATGCCGGTAGGGAATTCCATCAGGCGGTCGGCATAGTAGAGCCAGGATACGCTGCCGGTTGCGAGGAAGGAGGCGAAAATGGTGTTGATCAAGAGGCTGATCTGGGCGATGGAAACGCCGAACACCGCCGGGCCCATGAGTTTCAGGATGCGCCATACGCCTTCGTCCTTCAGGTTCAGGCGGAAACGCGGCAACAGGCCGATTTTGACCAGGAAGGGCAGTTGAAAACCAAGCTGCAAAATCCCCCCAAGCAGCACCGCCACTGCCAGCGCCATGACCGGCGGATGCATGTGGGGCGCCAGCCATAGCGCGCAGCCGATGAAGGAGAGATTCAGCAGCGCCGGGGTGAAAGCGGGTATGGAAAACCTGCTGTAGGTGTTGAGAATCCCGCCTGCCAACGATACCAGCGAGATGAAGAAGATGTAGGGGAATATCCAGCGCAGCAGTTGCACGGTGAGGTCGAATTTTTCCGGCGTGGCGGCGAAGCCCGGCGCGCTGATGTAGATCACCACCGGCGCGGCGAGAATGCCGATCAGGCTCACGCCCAGCAGAATCAGCGCCAGCAGCGTGGCGACGTGGTCCACCAGGTCGCGCGTGGCATCGTGGCCGCGACGCGTTTTGTATTCGGCCAGGATGGGCACGAATGCCTGGGAAAAAGCACCCTCTGCGAACAGGCGGCGCAGCAGATTGGGCAGCTTGAAGGCGACGAAGAAGGCATCGGTGGCGATCCCGGCACCAAAGGCGCGGGCGATGATGGCGTCGCGCAGGAAGCCGAGAATGCGCGAGATCAGGGTCATGCCGCCAACGGTGGCGAGGGCTTTTAGCAGGTTCATCGGGCTAGAGGGTCGTGGTTGTCATGAAAACAGCATTTCACCGCAAAGGTCGCGAAGGTTCGCAAGGGAAAACAAGGGGCTGACAAATCGCGTCAGGCTCGCCCGTCGGGAGGGTAGCACAAACTATCCAAGCTCTTAAGTCCTTCGCGTCCCATTGCGTCCCTTGTGCCCTTTAAGGTATTTGCGGTTCAAATGCTTTTTTTGGGATTAAATATCGAGAATTCGCTGGCGATGGAGCAGCAGGCGGGCGAGATGCGCATTGCCCTGCCGAGCGTTGAAGCCAGTTCCAGCATGCCTTCGGAAGGGTGGGCCAGTCCATCGAGTCCGGCCATGATGGCGTAACTTTCGATTTCCAGCTTGGCGCGTCCCGGCGGGCGGGCGCAGCCCAGCAGCAGGGGAATGCCGGGCAGCGCCCGCCGCGCTTCGCGGAAAAAGTATCCCACGGCACGGCTGTCGGGCGTGGCGAAAGGGCGTTGCGGCGGCGCGTAGAATGGCATGGCGACCACCAGCACCACCGCGCTCGGGGGGTGGCGCTGCAGCAGGGCGAGCGCATTCCATTCGCCGAGCATCTTGCCGTAGTGCAGGCCGATGACGATATGCGGCACGACCTGCATGCGGCTGGCAGTCAGGGTTTCCAGTGTGCGCTCGAAATCGGCCACGCTACGCTTCAGGTGATAGACCTGAGTGATGGTGTCCTGTGCGCCGATGACATCCATCATGGCGGTGTCGATGCCGGCGTCTTCCATGCGCAGTGCCGTATCCCCGTCCACCAGGGCGGTGTGGAGGGCAATCCTGAATCGGGGAAAGGCGTTCTTGATGCGGCGCAGGGTGGGGTAATAGGGATCGTATTCGACTTCGTTGCAATGGTTTGAACCGCCGGTCAAGAGCATGCCACTGGCACCCAGGGCGATCTTTTCATTGACGATGCGCCACAAATCTTCCGCCGTGCGGGCGGGAATCATGGGCGCGAGGATTTTGCCCTTGCAGTGGTCGCACTGCAGCTTGCAATCGCCGCCGGTAATGGAGATCGCAGGCCAGCTTTCCTTGCCGCATCCGGCTACAGAATCCAGGTTGCAGGACTTGAAGCCGGGCACGTGGAAGCGGATCGGGGCGGGCGCATGGCGCTGCGCTTCCAGTTGAGAGACCAGAAGCGGATCGAGCGCGAGATCTTCCAGTGCCTCGATCTGCCGGGTGGCAGCGAGCCAGTCAGGCATCTGGATCAGCCGCCGCAGCCAGCAAAACCTTCAGCTGCCATTTTGGCTTCGAATGCCTCTGCCATGGTGTGGCCGGTAGTCAGTTCGCCGCACTCGTTTTGCCACTGCGCGGGCATCATCCGGACTACCCAGCCGGCGCCATAGGGATCGCGGTTCATCAGGCCGGGATCCGCATCCAGTTCTTCGTTGATGGCGATGATTTCACCGCCCACGGGTGCCTTGACAGGTCCCACCCATTTTCCGGATTCGATGGTGGCAACCGATTTGTTCTGCTCGATGGTCTTGCCTGGCTTTTTCGGCATGCAGGACACGATTTCGCCAGCCAGCGCGCAGCCATAGGTGGTCATGCCCACCGTGACGGAGCCGTCATCTTCGAGGTGTACCCAGACATTATTTTCGGTGTTGTAGTAAAGATTATCGGGAAAATCGCAGCCGCGTACTGTTGCCATGTGAACTCGTCCTGATAAAACGCCTGGTTATGCCGGGAATACACCGGTGGAGAGGTAGCGGTCTCCGCGGTCGCAGACGATGGAAACGATGATGGCATTCTCGACCCGGGCGGAAACCTCGAGCGCTGCCACCAGCGCACCACCCGAGGAGATACCGGAAAAAATGCCTTCCTCGCGGGCGAGGCGCCGGGTCATGTCTTCCGCCGCGGCCTGGCTGACTTCGATGATCTGGTCCACCTGGCTGAAATCGCAGATGCTGGGCAGGTATTCCTTCGGCCATTTGCGGATGCCGGGAATCTGCGAGCCTTCAGACGGCTGGGCGCCGATGATCTGCACCTCCGGATTCTGTTCCTTGAGGTAGCGCGAGCAGCCCATGATGGTACCGGTGGTGCCCATGCTGCTGACGAAATGGGTAATCGTGCCTTGCGTGTCGCGCCAGATTTCGGGGCCGGTGCCTTCATAGTGGGCGAGCGGGTTGTCGGGATTGGAAAACTGGTCAAGGATCAGACCGCGCCCTTCTGCGTGCATGCGCTTGGCGGTATCGATCGCGGCTTCCATGCTGCCTTCTTTCGGTGTGAGCACGATTTCCGCGCCGAAGGCGCGCATCACCTGGCGTCGCTCCACGCTCATGTGTTCCGGCATCACCAGCACCATTTTGTAGCCGCGCATCGCCGCCGCCATCGCCAGGGCGATGCCGGTGTTGCCGCTGGTGGCCTCGATCAGGGTGTCGCCGGGCTTGATTTCCCCTCGTGCCTCGGCACGCATGATCATGGACAGGGCCGGGCGGTCTTTCACCGATCCCGCCGGGTTATTTCCCTCCAGTTTGACCAGTACGGTATTTGAGGTGTCGCCGGGAATGCGTTTAAGCATCACCAGCGGGGTGTTGCCGACAAAATCTTCGATAGTATTAAACATGGGTATCCGTTTCCTGGGCAGCGCCCTGGTAAATGTGGTCGCATTCGGCTACGACTCCCGCGATGGTGATGCAGCTCTTGCCATGCGCCTTGGAGAATTTTACCGCGCGCCCGGCACGAGCATAGAATGCTTCCCGTTTTTCATCGGGTTGCAGCAGGGCCACGCCAAAGCTGGCGGTAAGTGGACGCAGCAGGGGCAGGATGAGCTGGTCTTCGAGATCCATGCGCAGGCGTTCCGCCACGATCATGGCGCCCATTTCATTGGTTTCCGGCAGCAGGATGGCAAATTCCTGCCCGCCGTAGCGTGCAACCAGATCCAGTGTGCGGGTCGCGCCGTTGAGGATGGTGGCGACATGCTGCAGCAGTTCGTCGCCCACTTCGCGTCCGAATTCATCATTGATCTGGCTGAAATTATCCATGTCCATCAGCAGCAGCGCCAAGGGCCGACGGTAACGCTCCCAGCGCTGGATCTCCTCGCTTACGCGCAGGTCGAGCAGCTTCAGGTTGGCCAGGCCGGTCAATCCGTCATTGCGCTTGTGTGCTTCAATTGCTTCCTGCAGCTTCTGCAGGCTGTGATTGCGCTTGGAAAGCAGTTTCCGGTTTTCTTCCAGTTCCTGGTTGAGGCGCTCGTTTTCGCTGCTGAGCGATTCGAAGGCGGAGATATCCAGCTCGGCAACAAGCATGAATAGCTGGTTGCGGCGGAAAATAGAACCGGCAAAGGCCCGCGTCAATCCGTGCCCGATATTGAGGGTGATCAGGCCGGTGTAAAGCAAACCCGTTTCATCCGGCTGCATTTTGACCAGTTGCCCAAGCGGCGGTTCGGCAAGGCGCTGCTTTACGCCCTCACCCGCTTCAGGCGCCAAGGTGAAGCGATAGCCCTCATTGGCCTCGATAACATCGCCGTTGCTGTCGAACAGGGCCACGGCAATCGCGCGTAGCGGATCAATCCAGGACGGTATGAAAGCGAAGCGGGCCGGATTCATGCTTGAATATTTCTTGAGCAGATCATAGTTGATTATTATGCACGTTTTTTCCCAACGCAAATAGCAAAGCCCCGCTTGGCGCGGGGTTTACAGGAAGCAGCCACATTTAGCTGTTCTTTCCGGCCTCGGTTTTTGCCTTGAATGGGCGGGTGCTGCCAACGGTCAGTTCGGAACAAATTTTTGCAATGGTTTTTTCGCCAAACCCCGTCACTTTTTTCAGGTCATCCACGCTTTTGAATGGCCCAATTCTGCTGCGGTAGTCGATGATGGCCCTGGCTCTCACCTGGCCGATGCCTGTCACCGACTCAAGCTGTGCCTGGGTGGCGTTGTTAAGGTCGACTAACGCGCCTGCCCAGGCCGGAACCAAGAAGCCAATGTAGAAAAATAACGCGATCAGGCAGTTTTTCATCTGGCGGATCTGCGCTAGGCGTTGTTTTTACCCTTGTTTCAGCAGATATTCCACGTAGCGCTCCACGCCCTGCTCCACGGTGTACAGCGGAGTGTCGTACCCGGCCTCGCGCAGCGCCGAAATGTCGGCCTGGGTGAAGCTCTGGTACTTGCCCTTGAGCGCCTCGGGGAAAGAAACGTACTCGATGATGCCCTGCTGCTGCAATTGTTCCAGCGTCAGCGCAGACTCGCCTGTGGCTTTGCGGCAGGCGTTGACGGCGGCCACGGCGACGTCGTTGAAGGCCTGGCTGCGGCCCGTGCCGAGGTTGAAGATGCCGGACTGGTCGGGGTGGTCGAGGAACCACATGTTGATCTTGACCACGTCCTCCACCGACACGAAGTCGCGCCGCTGCTCGCCGTGGCCGTAGCCCTCGCAACCCTCGAACAGCTTGACCTTGCCCTCGGCCTGGTACTGGTTGAAGAAGTGGAAGGCAACCGAGGCCATGCGTCCCTTGTGCTGCTCGCGCGGGCCGTATACGTTGAAATAGCGGAAGCCCACGATCTGGCCGGTTTTCTCTTCCCACATGCGACGCACGTACTGGTCGAACAGGAATTTGGAGTAGCCGTAGACATTGAGCGGGCTTTCGTGTTCGCGTGATTCGCTGAAAATGCTGCCGCCGCCGTAGACGCTGGCGGATGAAGCGTAGAGGAAAGGGATCTCCTCGTTCTGGCAGTGCTCGAGCAGGGTGATGGAATAACGGTAGTTGTTCTCCATCATATAGCGGCCGTCGGTTTCCATGGTGTCGGAACAGGCACCTTCGTGGAACACGGCATTCATGGAGTCGTCGAACGCCCCGTCCAGCACGGCGTCGAGGAAGTCTTCCTTGTCCATGTAATCGGCGATTTCGCAATCCACCAGGTTCTTGAACTTGTCGGCCTTCTTGAGATTGTCCACGGCGATGATGTTGGTTTCGCCGCGCTCGTTGAGAGCCTTGACGATGTTGGCGCCGATAAAGCCCATGGCGCCGGTGACGATGGTGTACATGATTTTTCCTTTTTAAAAGCTAACCCCCCTCAGTCCCCCCTTATCAGGGGGGAGGCCACCGCTCCTCCCCTGACAAGGGGAGGCCGGGAGGGGTTTATGGCACCGAAAACAATTCTTCTGCGCTGACAACCGCCGTGCCCAGCTTGCCGACCACGATGCCGGCTGCGCGGTTGGCGAACTGCACGGCTTCAGACAAGTCCGCCCCGGCGGCGAGCATGGCACCCAGGGTGGCGATGACCGTATCCCCGGCGCCGCTGACGTCGAATACTTCACGCGCCTGGGTGGGCTCGTGCAGTGTCTCGCCGTCGCGGTAAAGCGTCATGCCTTCCTCGCTACGCGTGACCAGCAAGGCTTCAAGACCGAGCTCGCTACGCAGCGCCTGGGCCTTCTGCGTCAGTTCATCCTCATTGCGCCAGCTTCCTGCGACCTGCTTGAACTCACTGCGGTTGGGCGTGAGCAGGGTAGCGCCGCGGTAACGTTCGTAATCCTCTCCCTTGGGGTCGGCCAGAACGGGCTTGCCTGCGGCGCGGGCCAGATCGATCATGCGCTTGATGTGCGTCAGGCCGCCCTTGCCGTAATCGGAGAGGATCACCACGTCGGCGTCCGCCAGCATGCGTTCAAAATCGGCCAGCTTGTTCTGCAGTACCTCGTGGCCCGGCCAGGTTTCGAAGTCGATGCGCAGCAATTGCTGCTGGCGGCCGATGACGCGCAGCTTGATGGTGGTGTCGAGTTCCGCATCGCGGTGCAGCACCACCCGGATATTTTCATGTTCCAGCAGGCGAGCCAGGCATTCGCCTGCTTCGTCCGTGCCAGCCACCGAGAGCAGCGACACCTGCGCGCCCAAGGCGGCGGCGTTGCGCGCCACGTTGGCCGCGCCGCCGGGACGTTCCTCGGTCTTGCTGACATGCACCACCGGCACGGGGGCTTCAGGCGAGATGCGGCTGACTTCGCCGAACCAGTAGCGGTCGAGCATGACGTCGCCGACTACCAGAACGCGGGCTTTGTTTAAATCCTTGCTACTTGTCACTGTTCACCTCGTTTTGGGTGAAGCGTGAAGCCACTCGGCTTCGCCTTGTTGTGAAGCGTGAAATAAACCCTTTTCACATTTCACAGCGAAGCGGCTTCACTCCTCACAGCCTTCCAATGGGGAAATACTCCAAGCCCTGTTCACGCACCGCTTTCGGCTCATACAGATTGCGGCCGTCAAAAATGACCGGGATTTTCAGGGCGGATTTGATGGCGGCAAAATCCGGTGCACGGAACTCTTTCCACTCGGTGACAATGGCCAGTGCATCGGCGCCGGCCATGGCTGCCATGGGCGAGTCGCACAGGGTGAGGCGCTGGTCGTCGCCGTAGATACGGTGCGTTTCTTCCATCGCTGCCGGGTCGTAGGCGGCGACCGTGGCGCCGCGCTGCCACAAGCCTTCGATCAGCACGCGGCTGGGCGCTTCGCGCATGTCGTCGGTGTTGGGCTTGAATGCCAGGCCCCAAAGCGCGAAACGCTTTCCGGACAAGTCGTTGCCGAAGCGCTCGGTGATTTTCTTGAGCAGGATGTGCTTCTGCTGGTCATTGGCATCTTCCACCGCTTTCAATACCTGGAGTTCGACGCCGTGGGCGCGCGAGGTGCGTTGCAGCGCCTGCACGTCCTTGGGGAAGCAGGAGCCGCCATAGCCGCAGCCCGGGTAGAGAAAGTGGTAGCCGATACGCGGGTCGGAACCGATACCATGACGCACTTGTTCGATATCTGCGCCGAGGATTTCCGCCAGGTTGGCAAGCTCGTTCATGAATGAAATGCGGGTTGCCAGCATGGCGTTGGCGGCGTATTTGGTGAGTTCTGCGGACTTGATGTCCATCACGATCAGGCGCTCGTGGTTGCGCTGGAACGGGGCGTACAGGGTGCGCATCAGTTCCGTTGCGCGGGTGTTGTCAGTTCCAACCACGATACGGTCGGGGCGCATGAAGTCTTCTACCGCGGCGCCTTCCTTGAGGAATTCCGGGTTTGAAACCACGCTGAAACTGAGGTCGGAACCGCGTTTCTGCAGTTCTTCCTGCACCGCCGCACGGACTTTGTCCGCCGTCCCGACCGGCACCGTGGACTTGTCAACGATGACCTTGTATTCGTTCATGTGCTGGCCGATGGCGCGTGCCGCCGAGACGACGTACTGCAGGTCTGCTGATCCGTCCTCGTCCGGCGGCGTGCCTACGGCGATGAACTGGATCACGCCATGGGCGGCGCTTTCCGCGATATCGGTGGTGAAGCGCAAACGTCCCGCGGCCTGATTGCGCTGGACCATGTCTTCCAGCCCGGGTTCGTAAATGGGGATCTGGCCTTGCTTGAGCATGCCGATCTTGCGTTCATCCAGATCCAGGCACACCACGTCATTGCCCACTTCCGCCAGGCAGGTGCCGGTCACCAGGCCGACATAGCCGGTTCCAATAATGCTGACTTTCACTTCAGTTCTCCAATGTTTGCAATCTCTTGTCCGATGGCCCGCAATGCTTGCAGGGGATCGGCCGCCTGGGTGATGGGGCGTCCGATCACCAGGTAATGCGCGCCTGCATGCAGTGCATCGGCAGGCGTCATGATGCGTTTCTGATCGTCTTTGCTGGCGCTGGCGCTGGCCGGGCGGATACCGGGCGTGACGAGACAGAAGTCCGATCCCAGTTCCTGACGCAGCATGGCCGCTTCCTGCGCCGAGCAAACCACGCCGTCGAGGCGGCAATCCTGCGCCAAGCCGGCCAGCCGGCGCACCAGTTGCCGGGGTTCCTCGCTGATGCCAAGATCAGCCAGGTCGCTCGAGCCCATGCTGGTCAGCACAGTGACCGCGATCAGTTTCGGCCGTTGCGGCATCGTTTCAAGCGCTTCGCGCGCGGCATTCATCATAGCACGGCCCCCGAGGGCATGAACATTGACCATCCATACGCCGAGGCTGGCCGCTGCCTTGCAGGCCTGGGCTACGGTGTGGGGGATGTCGTGAAACTTCAGGTCGAGAAAAACGCCGTAGCCCTGTTTGACCAGGTGTTCCACCCAGGCCGGCCCGGCGGCGGTAAACAGTTCCTTGCCCACCTTGAGCTTGCACAGGGTGGGGTCCAGGCGCTCCACCAGTTGCGAGGCGGCGGCTGCGTTGGCGTAATCCAGTGCCACGATGATCTTCGGGTCCGGAATTTGAGTCTTGTTAGTCATGATGGGGTGTCCTGATCTTCCTTGCGTTTGGGCGGCAGTGTTTCCCAGCCGCCGCAGGCGGGACAATGCCAATGAAAAAGGCGTGCCTTGAAGCCGCAGCTTTCGCAGCGGTAAAGGGCCAGACGCTGGCTGTGCTGGTGAATCAGATTTTTTACCAGCGCAATATCCTGCCTGCGTTCGGCGGGTGCATCCAGCAGCGCGGCTTCAAGCAGTTTGTCGAGGCCAAGCAGGCTGGGGTTGCGCCGTAGCTCGTCGCGCACAAGTTCGTAGGCGGCGCGTGGTCCCTCAAGTTCGAGTACGGCCTGGAATGTGGTGTTGAGCATATCGATGGAAGGATAATGGGTCAGATAGCCGCGCAGCAGGATCAATGCTTCGCCGCTTTGCCCCAGGGATCGGTAATTATCGAGCAGCCTTGCGGCGGTGAGTGTCAGGAATTCGGAATTCTGGGTTTCAATCCGCTTCCAGAACTGGATTGCCTCGGCATGGCGACCCACCTGTGCTTCCAGGTCCCCCAGCATGAGATTGGCGCGGGCGCAACTGCGGGAGCTTTTCAGCGCCTGGTTGAGGTGGTCGCGAGCGGCTTCTGGATTGCTCTGGGCGATGTCATGAGCAGCCTCTTCGCAGTAGAACTGGGCTATTTCCTTGTTGAATGGGGAGGGGGATGTCGCGCTTAGCTGCTCGGCGATGATGATGGCGTTTTTCCAGTCGCGTTCCGTTTCGTAAATTTCCAGCAGGAATTTGAGCGCCTGTTCGCCATAGGCAGTTTTGCGCAAGTCGCTGAAAATCGCCTCTGCGCGGTCGAGCAGACCGGCTTTCAGGTAATCCTGCCCCAGTTCGAAGTTGGCGCTCAGCCTTTTTTCCGCATCCAGACCCGTCCGTTCAACCAGGGTCTGGTGCATGCGGATGGCACGATCGATTTCCCCTCGGCGACGAAACAGGTTGCCGAGGGCGAAGTGCAGTTCCACTGTTTCTGGATCGGCGCGCACGACTTCGATAAATGACTCGATCGCCTTGTCCTGTTGTTCATTGAGAAGGAAATTCAGGCCCTTGAAATAGGAGGCCGGAAGCCGACGGGATTCAGTCTGCAGGTGTTTGATGTCAATCCGTGCAGCCAGCCAGCCGAGGCTGAAGAAGAGGGGAAGAACCAGCAGCCACCAGAATTCAAATTCCATTGCCGTGCCACTTTCAGGGGTTGGACTGGACGCTGGCGCCCAGGTTGGAGGGGGCGTTAGCGGAATGCTTGATTTCGAGTCGCAGCTTCTGGATTTCCCTTCGCTGCTTGAAAATCAGCCCGAGAGTTGCCGCGATGCCGGCTGCCGTACCAAGGGAGAATGCCAGCATCAGTACCAGGACCAGCGGTGCTTGCCACTGGTAGCCAAGGAAATAGTGCAAGGTGATGCTGTCGCTGTTTTTGAGGGCAAAACCGAGCGCCAGCAGAAACAGGATGAAGCCGGAAATCAAGGACAGATATCGCATGTCTTAATCTTGGAAGAAAAAAAGCGGCATGATCTTGCGATAATGCCGCCATATTAGGCTGACCGGTTGAAACCGTGTCAAATGCTTTATTCCGGATAATCCACACGTTCACGCAGTTCTTTGCCTGCTTTAAAGTGGGGGACGTATTTTTCCGGCACACTTACCTTGCCGCCGGTTTTCGGATTGCGACCGACGCGTGGCGGGCGGTAGTTCAGACTGAAACTGCCAAAACCACGAATTTCAATGCGTTCTCCCTGGGCCAGGCTGGTTGCCATGGCATCCAGCACAGTCTTGACCGCAAGCTCTGCGTCTTTTGCCACAAGCTGGGGATAGCGAGCCGCCAACTTGTTAATCAATTCTGACTTGGTCATGAGTTTTCCCTGCATGGACAATCGACCGGAGCTTTCCCCCGGCCGAATTTTGTCCGATCGTTACTGACCGCTGTTTTTGTTGTCCAGCTTGGCTTTCAGCAGGGCACCCAGGTTGGTGGTGCCGGCGCTGGCAGCACTTTGCTCACTGGCCATCTTGCTCATCGCATCGGACTCGTCTGCCATGTCCTTGGCTTTGATAGACAGGCTGATGTTGCGGTTCTTGCGGTCCACGCTGATGATCTTGGTCTCGACTTCGTCGCCTTCCTTGAGGTGGCTGCGAATGTCTTCGACGCGATCACGGGAAACTTCAGAGGCGCGCAGGTAGCCTTCCACTTCGCCGTCCAGTGCAATGACAGCACCTTTGGCATCGATGGTCTTGACGCTACCCTTGACGATGTCGCCCTTGTCATGGGTGGAAACGTAGTTGGAGAAGGGGTCGCCATCCATCTGCTTGATACCGAGAGAGATGCGTTCTTTTTCAGCGTCAATGGCCAGCACCACGGCTTCCACTTCGTCGCCCTTCTTGTAGTTGCGAACGGCCTCTTCACCAGGCATGTTCCAGGACAGGTCGGAGAGGTGAACCAGGCCGTCGATGCCGCCAGGCAAACCGATGAAGATACCGAAGTCGGTGATCGACTTGATCTGGCCGGAAACCTTGTCGCCCTTCTTCTGGCCGGCGGCAAACTCGTCCCATGGGTTCGGTTTGCACTGCTTCATGCCCAGGGAGATGCGGCGGCGTTCTTCGTCGATTTCCAGAATCATGACTTCGACTTCGTCACCCAGGCTTACCACCTTGGCAGGGTGAACGTTTTTGTTGGTCCAGTCCATTTCGGAAACGTGTACCAGGCCTTCGATGCCCTGCTCGATTTCAACAAATGCACCATAGTCGGTCAGGTTGGTGACCTTGCCGAACAGACGGGTGCTTTGCGGGTAGCGGCGGGACAGGTTGACCCAAGGATCGTCGCCCAATTGCTTGATGCCCAGGGAAACACGGTTCTTTTCCTGATCGAATTTGAGAATCTTGGCTTCCACTTCGTCGCCCACGGTAAGGACTTCGGAAGGATGCTTGACGCGGCGCCAGGCCAGGTCGGTGATGTGCAGCAGGCCGTCGATGCCGCCTAGATCCACGAACGCGCCGTAGTCGGTGATGTTCTTGACGATGCCCTTGACCACTGCGCCTTCTTTCAGGTTTTCCAGCAGGGCTTGACGCTCGGCACCCTGGCTGGCTTCTAGCACGGCGCGGCGGGAAACCACTACGTTGTTGCGCTTGCGGTCAAGCTTGATGACCTTGAATTCCATCTGCTTGCCCTGGTAGGGCGTGGTGTCCTTGACCGGGCGGATGTCCACCAGCGAGCCTGGCAGGAAGGCGCGAATGCCGTTTACGGTAACGGTCAGGCCGCCCTTGACAGAGCCGCTGATGACGCCGCTGACCAGTGTGCCTTCTTCCATTGCCTTGTCGAGGTCGTTCCAGGCGGCCATGCGCTTGGCTTTTTCGCGCGACAGTTTGGTGGAGCCGTAGCCATCTTCCATGGCTTCGATGCAAACGCTGACAAAATCGCCGACTTGGACTTCGATTTCGCCCATGTCGTTCTTGAATTCGTTGGCGTCGATCACGCTTTCGGACTTGAGGCCGGCATTGACGATCACCACGTCGCTGTCCACGGACACGACTTCAGCGGTAATCAGTTCGCCTGAACGCATTTCCTGGCGTTGCAGGCTTTCTTCAAACAGGGCGGCAAAACTTTCGGAGGAGGCAGGAGCAGCAGTAGTCATAAAAAATAAAATCCACTAACCCGTAATGAGCCACGGGGCAAGTTGTTGATTGTCAGAATCGGCTGTGATCACAAAAGATAAAACGGCGCGTCCATTCCGGCCTCGAAGCCGATAAACGCGCCGCTTAGAATTCTGTAAAACCTAAATTCATGACGCCTGACGGATGCATTCCCGGTAATGGCCCAGAACTTCACTCACCGCCTCGGCGATGTTGATGGAACTGGTTTCAAGCAGGTGGGCATCCGCAAATTTTTGCAGGGGTGCAACGCTACGAGCGCTGTCGCGAGCATCGCGTTGTTGAAGATCCTGCAAAATCTGCGAAAGATTAGCATGCATTCCTTTTTCGATCAACTGTTTATAGCGCCGTTCGGCTCGAACCTCGGCACTGGCAGTGAGGAAGATTTTGAGCATGGCATCGGGGAATACCACCGACCCCATGTCGCGGCCATCCGCCACCAGGCCAGGGGCCGTGCGGAAGCTGCGCTGGAATTCAAGCAAGGCCTGTCTCAAGCGTGGCAGGGCGGCGATACGGGACGCGGCATTGCCTGAAGCTTCGGAACGCACATCATCGCCCACTTTATCTCCGCCTAGCCAGATTTCTCCATTATCGAATTGCACATCCAGTTGGCCCGCCAACTGCGCCAGAGCGGCTTCGTCGTCTAGGGAAATGCCTGCGCGCAATGCTGCCAGCGCAGTGACGCGGTAGATGGCGCCGCTGTCGAGGTAATGGAATCCGAGTTCCTTGGCTACCAGGGCGGCGACGGTTCCCTTGCCGGAAGCGGAAGGACCGTCAATGGCGATGACGGGGATGTCGTGTGAAACGTGAAAAGTGAAAGGTGAAGTGTCAGGCATGTTGGGCAATGGATTGCAGGCTGGTGAAGTAGTCTGGAAAGGTCTTGGCCACGCACTTGGGGTCGTTGATGCGCACCGGCACCCCTCCCAGCGAGATCAGCGCGAAGCACATGGCCATGCGGTGGTCGTCATAGGTATCGATGACCGCATTGGGCGTCAGGGCTGAGGGGGGGGTGACGCGGATGTAGTCCGGGCCTTCCTCCACGGTCGCGCCTACTTTCCTAAGCTCAGTCGCCATGGCGGCAATGCGGTCGGTTTCCTTGACGCGCCAGCTGGCGATGTTGCGCAGGGTGGTGGTGCCGTCGGCAAACAGCGCGGCCACGGCCAGGGTCATGGCGGCATCGGGGATGTGGTTGCAATCGAGGTCGATGGCCCGGAGTTTGCCCGTGCCGCTGGCTTCGATCCAGTTGTCGCCCATCTCGATTTTTGCACCCATTTGCGCCAGGGCTTCGGCAAAACGCACATCTCCCTGAATGCTGGTTTTGCCCACGCCTTCGACGCGCACCGGGCCTTTGCCAAGGGCGCCGGCAGCGAGGAAGTAGGAGGCGCTGGAGGCATCGCCTTCGACGTGGATCTCACCCGGGCTGCGATATTTCTGGCCGGCGCGGATGGTGAACACCTGCCACCCTTGTCGTTCCACTTCAACGCCGAAACGGCGCATGAGGTTGAGCGTGATTTCGATATAGGGCTTGGAAATCAGTTCGCCTATCACTTCGATGTTCACATCCTGCCCGGCCAGCGGTGCGGCCATCAGCAGCGCGGTGAGGAACTGGCTGGAAACGTTGCCGCGAATTCTGATGCTGCCCGCGGCATGAATGGCTGCCGGTTTGATGGCCAGTGGTGGAAAGCCTTCGTTAGCGAGATAGCGGACGTCAGCGCCGAGCTGGCGCAGGCCATCGACCAGATCGCCGATGGGCCGTTCGTGCATGCGCGGCACGCCACTTAGATGGTATTCGCCCTGGCATAAAGCCAGCACGGCGGTCAGCGGGCGGAAGGCGGTACCTGCATTGCCGAGGAATAGTTCAGCCTGCTTGACGGGGAACGCGCCCCCCGCACCCTGGATTTGATAATCACGGCTGTCGCCGTGCTGCTCCCATTTGACGCCGAGTTTCTTCAGGGCTTCCAGCATGTGCCCGGTGTCGTCCGATGCCAGCAACGCCTTGACTTCAGTCACGCCTTCGGCCAGCGCGGCGAGCAGCAGGGTGCGGTTGGAAATGCTTTTCGAGCCGGGGAGGCGCATCGTACCCCGTGCGCTCAGCAAGGGAGGCAAATCAATAAATGCAGTATGTGTCATTTGTAGAAACCTAAACGTTGAGGCTGTAGAAAAACTCAAAATGCAAAATCACGCCTTTATGATCAATAACCTACAGCCTCGTTAGTCCGCCTAAGCGCATGTCCGAAAGTACCCGGCCAGACGCCCCACTTTGTCGGTCATTTTAACCCAGAAACCACAGATGGTCAGGGTGGGGTGAGCGCTCCGTAGCGGAGTCGCCATACGGGTAAACGTATTAACCAGAAATAGGCCTTATGGAATCGCCACATTAAACCGGGCGCGGATACTTGCGGCTTTTGGATTATGCAGAGCTCAGTTGGGAGATTTGCCGCCGGAAGTCGCTGGGTGAACAACCGGCTTCATGTCGGAAGAACTTGACGAAATTCGTTGCCTCATCAAAACCAAGTTGATGCCCAATTACCGATATTGGCAAGCAAGTAAAAACAAGCAAGCGCTTGGCCTCCAGCGCAATCCTTTTCGATAGAAATACCTTTGTGTTGCTCCCTGAAACCTCCTGCACTGCACGGCAGAGGCTCTTTTCTGAGCATCCCAGGCGTTTTGCATACTCCGTGACCCGATGCTCTCGGTGAAAGTTCTGTTCCACAGTACGTCGAAAAAGTTCGAAACGCTTTAGCAGAACAGTATTCGCACATTCGACTTGTTCGCAGAGGTCTGCAATGAGGTGCAGGCGGTTAAGAAGTGCTTGAAGCTGGTTTCTTAAGAGCATGTGCATGATGCTGGTGTTAACATCAAGTTGGGTGTCGTTAAACATCCGTGTGATGCTCTCCACCACAGCATTCTGCTCGCTCATTTTCAGGGCGAGATGCGCGGGTAACTCCTCCAAATGGTGAAATACCTCCAGCTCGGGCACTAGTGCCGTGGGTTTTATCGGCAGTAGAAACTCGGGCCGAAATATGACTAACCAGCCTTGCCATTCGGTCGTCATATCGAAGCGCTGCACCTGTCCCGGCTGAAGCATTAGCAACGAGCCCTGTCCACATGCAATCGATTCAAAATCTACTACATGCGTGCAACGGCCTTCTGTGATGTAAATCAGCAAGTGGAATTCAATCCGTTCAAGGCCCCACGAATAGTCCATCCCTACCCGTTGCTTAAGGGCGGATACCGGAAAAATCTCCAAATGTAACTTATAAGCTGCTCGCGGGTTGTAACCGATTGGAGCGATCTCGCCACCCGCCTGTTTTTTCTTGCGCATAGACTCATCGTGTCTTTTTTTTACCATTATTAGTCTGGAATATACCTTGCTCAGCAGCTTGCCGCAACGCAAAGTATCGCCACGAAGCGAGCCGGGTTTCCCCGCCTGATTATATGTTTAGAGATTTTGTCTATTCTTATACAAATACAAGGAGTTAACATTAATGACGCTTACTCTCTCGCAGCGATTTTATTTCGGCTATGTGGTTCTGGCCGTGTTGATGCATGTCCCAAACGTGGCGCACTCCGCAACTAAATCCCAGGAAAATAAAATGTCCAATAATTATAAACAGCAGGTCACCAGCTTGCTTAATAGTATCGAAACCGGCGACCAAAAACCGGTTGCCTATATCAATTCCAATAAATACATCCAACATAATCTGGCTGTTGGCGATGGCTTGGCCGGTTTTGGTGCAGTGCTTCAGGCGCTGCCTAAGAATTCAGCGAAGGTTAACACCGTTCGAATATTTCAAGATGGTGATTATGTCATTGCGCATACAGACTACAATTTTTTCGGACCAAAAGTAGGATTCGATATTTTTCGCTTCGAAAATGGCCTGATTGTAGAGCACTGGGACAACCTCCAGGAAAAGCCAGCTGCGCCTAATCCGAGTGGGAACACCATGCTGGATGGCTCAACTCAAATAACCGATCTGAATAAAACCGGGGAAAACAAATCGCTGGTGCGTGCATTCGTCGACGACATTCTGGTTAACGGGCGAATGGAGAAGCTCGCTGCATATTTCGATGGCGACAACTATATTCAGCACAATCCCAACATCGCCAACGGGCTCTCCGGACTCGGTGTCGCGCTCAAGAATATGGCGGAGCAGGGCATTACCATGAAGTATGATCGAATTCACAAAGTACTCGGTGAAGGCAACCTTGTTTTGGTCGTCAGCGAGGGCAGTTTTGCGGGGCGCCAGACGTCGTTCTATGACCTCTTCCGCGTCGAAAAAGACAAGATTGCCGAACACTGGGACACTATTGAACACATTCCCCCGCAGGCCGAGTGGAAAAACGGGAATGGCAAGTTCTGATTGTAAAACAGCGTGCAAAACTTTCCAGATTTCCGGGGTAAACAGCGTCCAATAGTTTCCACCCCGGGGTGTGTAACCATCCGGTATTTGTGCCGGAGAAACTGGAGTGTTATCTATGGAAGTCATAGCCGAAATCCGGCG
>JAUSBJ010000009.1 GCA_030652035.1 Sulfurimicrobium sp. | reverse complement strand
ATGCCATCCGCGCCCGGCTGGCGCTGAAGCTCGCCGGGATCGCGCTTGTGGTGCGCGAAGTCGCCCTGCGGGACAAGCCTGCCGCCATGCTGGCGCTGTCGCCCAAAGGCACGGTGCCGATCATGCAATTGCCCGATGGCCGCGTGCTGGAACAAAGCATGGACATCATGCACTGGGCGCTCGGCCAGGCTGATTCGGAAATCTGGCGCATGGATGACGCAACCGGACAGGCCCTGATTGCACTGAACGACGGCGCATTCAAAGGTCTGCTCGACAGCTACAAATATGCCGACCCTCAATCGACGCACCCGGCTGAACACTATCGCGACGAGGCCGTCGCTCTGTTTGTTGCGCCGCTGAACCGGCGTCTGAGCCTGTCGCCCTATTTGCTGGGCGAGACAGCGACCCTGGCTGACCTGGCGATCGTGCCGTTTATCCGCCAGTTTGCCGGGGTCGATCCGGGCTGGTTCCTGGCTGCGCCCTTCCCCGCCTTGCGCCGCTGGCTGGACGCATGGACGCACTCCTCGCTGTTTGTTTCGATCATGCCCAGGCTTGATCCCTGGCAACCCGGCGACCCACCGACGCTGCTGTGACGTTTGCGTATGTTGCGGACTGCATGGCAAAGCGTCGTCAACATGGTTTCCCTGCGCCGCGTCTTATGCTCCAATCCAGTGCATCCGAGCGCGCCGCCAGAGCCGCCGGATTGGAGCGAGACCGCAAGGATCAAAAATCAGCATGAATATTTCTGTCAGCGAATTGCTCGTCCGGTATCTGCAACGCCTGGGCATCGACACCCTTTTCGGCATGCCCGGCGCACACGTTCTGCCAATCTACGATTGCCTGCGCGATTCCAGCGTGAAGAGCGTACTGGTCAAGCACGAGCAGGGCGCAGCCTTCATGGCGGGCGGCTATGCGCGCGTGTCGCACCAGCCGTCGGCCTGCATCGCCACCGCCGGTCCCGGCGCAACCAATCTGATTACCGGGATTGCGAATGCCTACGCCGAGCGGCTGCCGGTGCTGGCGATCACCGGTGAAACCTCGACCTATATTTTCGGCAAAGGCGGTCTGCAGGAAAGCTCGGGCGAAGGCGGCGCCATCGATCAGGGTGCGCTGTTCGCCAGCATCACGCGCTATCACAAGCTGATCGAGCGCACCGACTATCTGGGTCAGGTGTTGAACCAGGCGACGCAAGCGCTGCTGGGGCGCGAGCCGGGGCCGGTGCTGCTGTCGATCCCCTACAACGTGCAGAAGGAGCAGGTCGACGACAGCGTGCTCGACGCGGTGCATATTCCCAGCTGCGTGGCATCCCGCCACAGCACGTCGACGGCAGAACTCGCCGACCTGCTGCGGGGGGCGCAATCGCCGGTGATCATCGCCGGCCACGGCTGCATCCAGGCAGGCGCGCGCGACGTCGTTGCGGCCTTGTCCGACACCTTCAACATTCCGGTCACCACCAGCCTCAAGGCCAAGGGCGTGGTGGCCGAAGGGACGTCACTGTCGCTCGGCTGCCTCGGCGTCACCTCCAACGGCGACGCCTACCGTTACCTGGTCGACCACGCCGACCTGCTGGTTTTTCTCGGTGCGGGCTTCAACGAACGCACCAGTTATCTGTGGGACGCCAAACTGCTGGCCGGCAAAAAAATCGCCCAGGTCGATCGCGACGCCGCGCAACTCGGCCGCGTATTCCAACCGGACGTGGCGATCTGCGGCGACATTCGCGCGGTGATGGAAGACGTCTTCGCTGCGCTGCAAGCCGACGGCACACCACCCAAGGCGCGCGCGTTGCTCGACGGCCATCAGGCCAACACAGCGCAACCCGCCAGCAATGATGGCGCGAACCAGGCCTTTCGCCTGATGCAGGCTTTTTACCGCCAGCTCGCGCAACGCTTCCCGCACAACGCGCTGGTGTTCGACGACAACATCGTCTTTGCGCAAAGCTGGTTCGATGTCTCCGACCGCAACCATTACTTTCCCAACACCGGCATTTCCTCGCTCGGCCACGCGATCCCGGCCGCCATCGGCGCACGCTGTTTTGCCAAGGACAGCCCCACCTTCGCCATCCTCGGCGACGGCGGTTTCCAGATGTGCTGCATGGAAATCATGACGGCGGTGAACTACGGCATCCCGCTCAATGTCGTCGTCATCAACAACGGCACCATGAGTCTGATCCGCAAAAACCAGTTCCAGCTGTATGGCGAACGCTACATCGACTGCGACTTCGTGAACCCCGACTTTGGCCTGCTCGCGCAGTCGTTTGGCATCCAGCACTATCGCGTTGAAACCGAGGTCGAACTCGACCGCCTGTTTGCCCGCGCCGACCTTACCGGCGGCATCAACCTCATCGAAATCCTGCTCGACAAACATGCCTTCCCCCGCTACCTGTCGGCTCGCTAGCCTCGACGAACAGATCGCGGCGCAACACGCCGTCATTGCCCGGTTTGACACGGCGCTGTGGGAAAACGGCTTCAACGCCGCGCTGCTGCCAGCGTATCAATCGGCCTGGCGGCGGCTCGAAACTCTGCTCGCCAAGCGCGACGACCCGCGCCATCATTTTGTTATCGTCATTCCGGTGGCCGACAGCCCGGCGCAACTGCAGCGCTGCCTCGCGAGCTTGATCGAGCTCTGCCGCGCGTTCGGTTACGGCGGCATGAAGGACGGCTATTTCAGCAAGGTTTCGGTGCTGCTGGCCGATGATTCCGAGTCAACCGAAACCATCGCCGCCAATCAGGCGCTGGTTGGCGAATTCACCGCCAAAGGTCTGGCTATCGAGTATTTCGGTTTGAGCGAGCAGCTCGCGCTGCTGGATACGCTGCCCGACTTGGATCTGAGCCACATCATCGGCAACGCGCCGCGCGAGGCATTCGGCCACAAGGGGCAGGCGATCATGCGTAACCTCGCCTACCTGCATCTGGCGCAACGCCAGCAATCCGATGAGCCGCTGCTGGTCTACACGCTCGACGCCGACCAGCAGTTCAAGGTGAACGTGGACACGGCGGACGGCGACGTGTGCGCAGTGAACTTCTTCGCCCAGCTCGACGCAATTTTCAGCGCAAGCGACGCCGATGTGCTGACCGGGAAAGTCGTCGGCGACCCGCCCGTTTCCCCCGCCGTGATGGCAGGCACCTTCCTTGATGACGTCGCCGGCTTTCTGCATGAAATGGCGGCCAGCGATCCGGCGCAGCCCTACTACCAGAACGCGGCCAACACATCGGAAGCCGACGCCGCCTATCACGACATGGCCGGGCTGTTCGGCTTTGAAAACAGGCCGGCAAGCTTTCCCTACCCGTGCCGGCTCGAAAGCGAGCATGACCATGGCGCGTGCCTGAGGGATTTCGCAAGTCGGCTCAATGCTTTCTTCTTCGGCGAACACCTCTTCCGCAAGACCTGGTTTTCCTATGGTAGCGGCTTCACCCTGCTCACTCCCGCGCGCACAGTTTACCCCGGCAATTACATCGTCAATTACGCGGGGCTGAAATACATCATCCCCTTCGGCCACCTGCGGCTGCGCATGTCCGGCCCCACCGCCGGGCGGCTGATCGCCGCCGAGATTGCCGGGCGATTCGCCTCCTTCAACATGCCCAACCTGCACCGGCGCACCACCGAGGCGGGATTGGACGACGATTTCCGGCCCGGCGTGAAACTGGGGGTTGAACAGCAAAGCATCGATCTTTCCAACGAGTTCGAGCGCCAGTTCTTCGGCGACCTGATGCTGTTTTCAACCGAAGAGCTGGTCAAAGAAGCGGATGTGAACCAGCCCTTTGCCCGAGAGGCAATCGAGGCCGTCATCGCCCGGAAAGAAGCCGAACTGCTGGCGCTGTACCAGCAAAAGCATGACGCCATCGTTGGCAAGAACAGGCAACTGAATGAGCTCGTGTTCAATGCCGGGCACTGGTGGCTGAATTCACCTGAACTGGCAGCTGCGTTGCGCCAGGTACAGGCCTTCATCGACAACATCGACCGCAATTTTGGCGAGCGCGCGCTTGCCTGGCACCAAATCCAGTCAGCCGGGCATCGCGCAGAGCGCAAGCGCCAGATCGTCGAAGCCTTGATGAATTACCGGGCGGAACGGGATGCCTGGGATAGCCTGTTCTAACCCAATCTGACCGAATCCGCCGCATTCCCGATAATCTCCCGGCGGCATTCCCGGTAAACCTCTCGCGCCCTGCCCAGCACATTCTCCGGAATGGCGATATGGGAGCGGTCGGTCGGAGTCCTGTCGATTCTTCCGCTGTGAATGCGCCCGGACGAATCGCCTTTTCTCGCCTTCCCGGTCTGGCTGAAGACTTGATAGTGCTCAGCTAACGGGGTGTCCAGTTCCAGCCAGTCCGACAGCCTGGGAAGAAGACTCTCCGGCGTGCGTTGCAACAACTCGGCATCGAAATAGTAATAGGGCTGATTGGCAGTCCGGCTGAAGTCGGCGAGCGCCTGGACGCGCGCGATGTAGTAGTTCGCCGCCTCAAGGGGGGAGGCATAAGGATCCTCGATCTCTTTTTGCGCAAACAGATCAACGATGCTTTTAATCGTGCGTTCCGGTTCCAGTAGCGAGATCAGTATCTTGATATTCGCCGGCCCAAGCTGCCCGGGCTTCAATACATAGTCGTTGTGCAGCAGCTTGTCGAAAAGATAACGGCTGTTTTTCTTGAGCACATCGCTTTCCTGGAACACTTCAAGCTGCTTGTCCAGCGCGGATGCGTCCTCATAGCTGATATGCATTTCATAGTAGCCATTGATCTCGGGGTGCGAGCCGAGAATATGCCCTGCCAGGCTGGTAAGGGCGCGCATATGGCTCAGCAGGAAAATTCTGGCGTGGCGTTCAGGCGATGCATTCATATAATCGGATAGCCCAGGCCGCTTGTTGCCAGTCTGGCATTCGGGAAGTCATGTTTGCCTAGAACCAGAACGAAGTATCCTTGAGCAGAAACTCCACGTGCGGCATGTAGTGCGAGCCGTCGCAGGAGAAAGTCAGGCTGATCATGCCGTTGAAAATGTTGATCGAAGCCGTGCGCAGATAGATAGTGGGGTCGGCAAGGCGCAGGGATTGCATGGTGTCCAGAATGCGCCGGATGTCGACCTCATCGATGGCTGCGTTGCTTGGATAGGGGTGGGGGGGGAAAAGCATGCAGACATCCGGATCATTCAGCGCCTCGTGATCCAGCATGTGATAGATGAACGGGTCATCCACCGTCCAGATCGTGGCCCGGCTGCTGGAAAAGTGGATAATGCATTGAAACACTCCGCGATGTGTCAGCAACTCTTCCAGAATGGACAGAGCCTGATCCATATTGCGGTCCAACGGGCTTTCGGTGCGCGACTGCAAGAACACCGTGCTGCGAATCGCAGGATCCCCTTTGACCTGCATCCAGTAACCGGGCTCGTGGTAGAGCTCGGCGGTGACCGGCAGGTTGCGCAAGTCAAAATCGGCGCCGAGGTAGCCCAGTACGTGGCCGTCTGCACGCACAATCTGGAGCGCTGTCAGTGAGGGCCTGCGGCTCAGCAGGCTGATGTAGGCGTCGGAGAGCAGAAACCCCCAGCTGGGCACGACTTCCTTCATGTAAGGGCGCTGTGAACGGTCGCGCCCGAAATGCTCCGGCACGATTCCCGCATCACCGACGTTATCGCAAATCTGGACCCCTTCTCCAGTCAGGCAGTACAGGAAGGTGCAATAGGGGATAGAGGCAAAGCCTTCCATGAGCAGCGCATTGAGCTTCTCACGGTCGCCCCATGCCGGGGCGCATCGCTCGGCGAGGTGCGCCAGCGGTTCGCGCAGCTTGCGCGCCAGCTCTTCCCGTTGCAGGTAGATGCTGTCTTTCCAAGAGTTCTTCATGCAGTCACCACTTTCATCATTCCAGCATCTTCGTGGCGACAAACCCAAAGAAGTTCCTATATTCTCAAAAGATTGGCCCCGGGAGGATCCGTCCGGAAGTTTTCCGCAATCAGATCATCCAGACCCTGTGTGGCCAGAGGCGCCATGGCTGGATATTTTATAACACCATTGCCGGACGTATTGATCCATTCCTTGATTTTCATCAGATCATCCACGGATAAAATGGTCTTGCAGTTTTTATGCTTCCACTGCGAGCATAAATCAACCGCCAAGGCGTAGGCCAGCTCATGCTCAGAACAGGAAATTGCCATGTTATTTCTCCTTAAGAAATATCAAACAACTCTGACAATCTACCCGTCACATGTTTCACCGTGATGACATCGTAGTTTCCATTTATTTGCACAGATTGCAACAGATTTTCACCATGAGCGGCAATTGATTTAAGGGGCGAAATGCACAACTTTATCGATGAAATGCAAATGTAGCTTGGCTTGAGGGTCTTTTATCCCCTAAAATCCTAACACCCATTAACCATAACAAGGAGTCACCAACATGAACAAAGGCGAACTGATTGATGCTGTAGCCAAGATTACCCAGCACTCGAAAGCCCAGACAGGGGAAATGTTTGATGCTTTCATGGCCGTTGTACAAAACGCCCTCAGTAGCGGCGACAATGTGCAAATGATCGGATTTGGGACTTTTGCCGTCGAAGAACGCGCAGCGCGCACCGGACGCAATCCGGCCACCGGCAAGGAACTCAACATCCCGGCCAAGAAAGTCGTCAAATTCAAGGTGGGTGCCAAAATGAAAGACGCCGTTGCAGGCGTCAAGGCAACACCCAAGAAGTAATTCACGTAATATGGGCGACCGATGGGCCGCCCATTCTCATTGCTTTCCCGGCTTGACTCTTAAGCGCTCGCCATACCTGACCATTGCCGCATCCCGGTTGTGTCTGCCCTTGCATTACCCCAAAAACAACTTGTAAGCCGGATTGTCGTTTTCGTCCCAGTAGCGGTAGCCCAGCTTGTCGAGAAACTCTGTGAATGCCGCCTTGTCCAGTGGCGGCACCTGAATACCAACCAGAATACGGCCATAATCGGTGCCATGATTGCGGTAGTGGAACAGGCTGATATTCCAGTTTTGGCTCATGCTATTGAGAAACCTCATGAGCGCACCAGGACGCTCGGGGAATTCGAAGCGGTACACCAGTTCATCTCTCGCCAGAGGGGCGTGCCCGCCTACCAGATGCCGGATGTGCAGCTTGCCCATTTCATTGTCGGACAGATCAAGCGCAGGCAGACCTTTTTCTTCCAGTGCAGTCAACAGCTTGCTCACCTCGCCCCGGTTCTGCACCTGCACCCCGACGAAAACATGCGCCTTGGCCGGGTCGGAGAAGCGGTAGTTGAATTCGGTAATGCTGCGCGGCCCGATCAGCGCGCAGAAATCCTTGAAACTGCCCGGCCGCTCCGGAATGGTGACGGCAAACAGCCCTTCGCGCTGCTCGCCCAGCTCCGCGCGCTCTGCCACATGGCGCAGGCGGTCGAAATTCATGTTGGCGCCGGAAGCAATGGCCACCAGATTCTTGTTCTTGAGCTTATGCCGCTTGGCATACAGCTTGGCACCCGCAACGGAGAGCGCGCCGGCAGGTTCGAGAATGGAGCGCGTATCCTCGAATACATCCTTGATCGCGGCGCAGATGGCATCGGTATCCACCAGGATCACTTCATCCACCAGTTCCTGGCACAGGCGGAAGGTTTCTTCCCCCACCTGCTTCACCGCCACGCCATCGGCGAAAATCCCCACCTGAGGCAGGATCACGCGCTCCTTCAGGCGCAGTGACTGATACATGGCATCGGCGTCCACCGGCTCAACGCCGATGATCCTGATTTCAGGACGCAAGCGCTTGACGTAGGCTGCCACGCCGGCGATCAGCCCGCCGCCGCCCACCGGCACGAAAATGGCATGGATCGGTCCGCCGTGCTGGCGCAGGATCTCCATGCCGACGGTGCCTTGGCCTGCGATGACTTCCGGATCATCATAAGGGTGAACGAAGGTCAGCTTCTTTTCCTTCGCCAGCTCTACCGCATGGGTATAGGCATCGGAATAGGAGTCGCCGTGCAACACCACCTGCGCGCCGCGCGCCTCGACCGCGTTGATCTTGATCTGCGGCGTCGTCGCAGGCATCACGATCACGGCCTCGCACTTGAGGCGTTGCGCAGCCAGCGCCACGCCCTGGGCATGGTTGCCGGCAGAGGCCGCGATGACGCCGCGCTTCAGCGCCGCCCGCGGCAACTGTGCCATCTTGTTGTAGGCTCCGCGCAGCTTGAAGGAGAAAACCGGCTGCATGTCCTCGCGCTTCAGGAGGAGCGTGTTGCCCATCCTGCCGGAAAGATTGGGCGCGACTTCAAGCGGGCTTTCGATGGCCACATCATAAACACGGGCGGTAAGAATTTTTTCCAGGTAATCGTTTGGCATAAGGCTAAATAGTTGAAGGGATATGAGCCGAAGATTAACAGGATTCAGCGTTTTTGAGCAGATGCCCTATAGCCTAAATCGTTGCTAGCCGCTATCCTTTAGGTTTTAGAACCGATTGTTTTTGGAAGCCCAGCGAAAATGACTCAAGACGAACTGAAACAAGCCGTGGCACGCGCTGCCATTGAACATGTCCCCAGCGGCATCATCGGTGTGGGCACCGGATCCACCGCCAATTTTTTCATCGACGAACTGGCAAAAATCAAGCACAAGCTGGATGGTGCGGTCGCCAGTTCCGAAGCCACCGCACAGCGCCTGAAAAAGCATGGCATCGAAGTCCTCGATCTGAACAGCGTGACCGAACTCGCGGTGTATGTCGACGGCGCGGATGAAATCACCGAGCACATGCACATGATCAAGGGCGGTGGCGGCGCGCTGACGCGGGAAAAAATCGTTGCCGCATGCAGCAAAAAATTTGTCTGCATCGCCGATGGGAGCAAGCTGGTCGGCATGCTGGGCAAGTTCCCCCTGCCGGTCGAAGTCATCCCCATGGCCCGCAGCTATGTGGCGCGCCAGCTCACCAAGCTGGGCGGCCAGCCGGTGCTGCGTCAGGGCTTCACCACCGACAACGGGAATGTGATTCTCGATGTCCACAACCTGCAAATCATGAACCCTGTGGAACTGGAAACAACCATCAACCAGATTACCGGCGTGGTCACCAATGGCCTGTTCGCCTGCCGTCCAGCGGATGTGCTGCTGCTTGGCGCCGCCGATGGCGTCAAGACCATGACTGCAAAATAACAGCTTCACAAAAACATCACACTACACCACTAGAATCTGCCGATTGGGCACGCAGCAAGGGGAACCCGCCATGTCTCAGGAACACATCTTCAAACAATTCGACGCGGAACTGGAACAGGTCCGCTCACGCATTCTACAAATGGGCGGCCTGGTAGAAGAGCAGATCAACAAGGCCATCAAAGCCTTGACCGACGGCGACCTGGCACTGGCAGACGAAGTCATCGCCAACGATTTCCACATCAATGATCTGGAAATTCAGATCGACGAGGAGTGCACCAAGATTATCGCGCTACGCCAGCCCACCGCAGGCGACCTGCGCATGATCATGACCGTGGAAAAGACCATCACCGACCTGGAGCGGATCGGCGACAAGGCAGAAAAAATCGCCCGCATGGCGAAAAAGATTTACGGCTCCGATCGCATTTCCACCCCGCGTTTCACCGAAATCAAGCACATGAGCGACATGGTGCTGGAAATGCTGCGCGCCTCGCTGGATGCGTTCGCCCGCCTCGACATATCTGCCGCGACCCAGTTGAAACGCCAGGATATCCAGGTGGATGAGGAATTCGACGCAGTGTTGCGTCATCTGATCACCTTCATGATGGAAGATCCGCGCATGATCTCGACTTCCATCGACATCCTGTTTGCCGCCAAGGCCGTGGAGCGCATTGGAGATCACGCCAAGAACATCGCGGGCTACGTGGTTTACATGGCAAAAGGCAAGACGGTGCGTCATTCCACGGTGGAAGAAATGGAGCGAAAAATCGGGGAATAGTCAACGTGAGGGAATATTCCACGATTGCCGCTATTGACCTGGGTTCCAACAGCTTCCGGCTGCAGGTCGCACGGGTCGTAGGCGACCAGGTTTACCCCCTTGACTCACTCAAGGAGCCTGTCCGGCTTGGCGCCGGGCTGACGCCAGAAAAGTTTCTCGATGAGGAAGCCCAGCAGCGCGCCCTGGCCTGCCTCAAGCTGTTTTCCGAACGTCTGCGCGGGCTGCCGCGCGAAGCGGTGCGTGTCGTCGGCACCAACACCTTCCGCGTGGCAAAGAATGCCGCACCTTTCCTCGAAGCCGCACAGGCCGCGCTGGGCTTTCCGATCGAAATCATCGCCGGCAGGGAAGAGGCGCGCCTGATCTACATCGGCGTTGCCCACGGCCTGCCACCTTCTGAAAACAAACGCCTGGTGGTGGATATCGGCGGCGGCTCTACCGAGTTCATCGTCGGTTCCGGCTACCAGCCAGAGCGCATGGAAAGTCTGTACATGGGCTGCGTCAGCTTCAGCCGGCGCTTCTTTCCCGATGGAAAAATCACCCGGGACAACCTCCAGCTGGCTGAATTGGCCGCATGCAGCGAAATCCAGACCATCACCGCGGATTTCTCGGCTGGTCACTGGCAACAGGCCATCGGCTCTTCCGGAACGGCTCGGGCGCTGGCGGAAATTCTGGAGCAAAATGGCCTTTCCCAGTCAGGGCTGACGCGGGACGGCCTGAACAGCCTGCGCGAACTCCTGCTCAAGTCGGGCGACGTGAAACTGTTGCAACTGGCCGGTTTGCCCTCCGACCGCGTGCCGGTACTGGCGGGCGGCTTCGCCATCATGAACAGTATTTTCAGCGAACTCGGCATCGACCACATGGAAGTGGCCAGCGGCGCGCTACGCGAAGGCGTGCTGTACGATCTGCTGGGGCGCTTCCATCATCGCGACATGCGCGAGTCCACGGTGCGCGAATTCATGCGCCGCTACCATGTGGACCCGACTCAGGCGGGAAGGGTGCAGGAGTTGTCAGACGCCCTGTTCGACCAAGTCGCCAACAAGCTGACCGGGTATATCGACGCCCCCCGCCAGTACCTTGCCTGGGCAGCGCGCCTGCACGAAACCGGCATCTCTATCGCTCATACCGGTTATCACCGTCACTCTGCCTACATTCTGGCGAACGCCGATATGCCGGGCTTTTCCACCCGCGAACAGGGGCTGCTGAGCCTGCTGGTGCGCGCCCACCGCGGATCCCTCAAAAAGCTGCTGGAGCAAATGCCGGTCAGGAACAGCGACGAATGGATGCTGATCCTGGTCTTGCGGCTCGCGGTTCTCTTGTGCCGCAGCCGCAGCGATGCAGAGCTGCCGGCAATGAAACTCAAGGCCGGCGGCAGCAGCTTTTCTCTCACCATCGACCGCAACTGGCTGGAACACAACACCCTCACCCGCTCCCTGCTGGAAAACGAAATCAAGGATTTGAAGTCCGTCGGAATTGCTTTCACCATTAAAACCGACAAGGCCCTGTAATGCCGGCACCCGCTTCCGTAGTGTCTCAATTTGGCAAACAGATCTTGAGGCGTGGGTTTGCCGCGCTGATCGTGCTGCTGGCTGCCGCCACATCAACGGCACACTCAAGCGAAGCGGAAAACACCACCAGTCCGGTTGCCGGAATCGACCTGACCCGGCAGCCCACGGAACCGAACGCCGCCCGGAACAGGGCGCACAAGAAAACCGTCACCTTCACCCGTTTCCAGGTCGCGAATTCGCTTCAGGTGGAGGATATCGCCGACATCTGGAACGGCTACCCGCTCGAATTGCTGCGCCGGCTGGAGGCCAGGGGAAATATCGAGGCGCGCCACAGCACGGCCTCGCCGTTCCCGGATCCGCGCGACCTCAACCCGTATTCTTCCGCCAGCCGTGAGCGGGTCCGCCGCATTGCCGAACAGGACGGCAGCGAATTGGTAGTCTCCGGAATCATTCTTGACGCCGCCGTCAGCGACGAATCCATACGCCCCTATTTCGGCTGGCAAGGCCGCGAGACGGGACGGCGCTTCGAGCTTGGCCTGCCCTGGAACAGCGTGGTTGCCGGCATCCGCCCCGTGGCAACGGAACGTCGGCTTGAAGTGGAAATTCTCATCTATGACGGGCTGACCGGCGCACTGCTCAAGCGCCATCGCGACAACGCGGAAATCTCCGGTCGCGCGGCCGTGGGGCGCAACCTGGCTTTTGCCAGCGCAGCCTTCTTCGAGACGGATTTTGGCGAGGCTGTCGATCACCTCATCAATGCCCAGATCAAGCTGATCGACAGCGACCTTGCCCAATCCAGCGAACTAACTGGCGACATCTCCAGCCGCAAACAAGCGTATTGAGGTCACAGGCTATCCCGGGATTATCTGACGCGTGAGCGCAACCGAGACGATATAGCCGAACACCAGGATCGCCGCCAGCCACGCAATCACTCGGGTCCGTTTTGTTTTTCCGCGCTTGATCGCGATCGTGCCCAAGCCAATGTAAACCAGCAGCGCCAGTACCTTGGCGGTGAGCCAGGCATGCACGCCGGGATACTGGTTCAGAGTCCAGGCCAGCAGAAGGGCGCTGGTCAGCAGCGTGGCATCGATCACGTGGGGAAGAATTTTCACCCAGCGCTGCTGCAAGCGCGACGAATCCTGCAACATCCAGTAACCACGCAGCAGGAACAGGCTGATAGTCAACGCCACGCAACTGACGTGGATGAATTTAAGCGCCAGGTAAAACATTTCCAGCGCCCGGGTTTATTGCACTTGCGGCAGCGGGTAATCGCGCGGCAGCAACACCCACATCCTGCCCTGCTGCTTCATACTGCCCGCCTGTTTTCCGGCATCGCTGCCGAAGCCCCAGAAGAAGTCTGCCCGCACCGTGCCCTTGATGGCGCCGCCCGTATCCTGCGCCACCATCAGGCGCTGCAACGGCTTGGCCTCGTTAGGCCAGGTAGTCGAGAGAAATACCGGCGCGCCAAGCGGAATGGCACGCGGATCGACGGCCAGGCTGCGGCCCGCGGTCAGCGGCACGCCCAGCGCGCCCAGGGGGCCGGCAAGATGGTTCGGCAACTCGCGGAAAAATACATAGCTGGCGTTGAAATTGAGCAATTCCGTCAACTTGCCGGGATTGCGCTTGCCCCAATCCTTGATGCCTTGCATCGAAGCCTTGTCGAGCGTCAGCTCGCCCCGGTCCACCAGCGCCTTGCCAATGGATTTGTAGGGATAGCCATTCTGGTCGGCATAGCCGATGCGCGCCATTTCGCCGTCCGGCAACTTGATTTTTCCCGATCCCTGAATCTGCAGAAAGAACAGATCCACCGCATCGTCCACCCAGAACAATTCACGCCCTTTCATGGGTGCCGTGCCATTCTCGATTTCAGCACGGCTGAAATAAGGCACCACCCGGTTGCCCTGCAGGCGGCCGCGCAGGCGCATGTTCTTCAGCTCCGGATAAACCGAGCCCAGATCAATCACCAGCATATCCCCAGGAGGCGCATACAGAGGGAAGCGGTAACGGCTGCTGCGGGTGCGGCTGCCATTCAGCAGCGGCTCGTAATAGCCGGTGATCATCCCCTCGCTGCTGCTGTCAGGATTGGTGACCTGATAGGGGGTAAAATTCTCTTCAAAGAAACGCCGCAGCGCCTCCGGCTGCAAGGACTGCGCCATCGCCGCCGAACACACCGCTTGCCACGCCGCTTGCTGCTTCAGCGCGGAGCAACTCTGCAAAAAAGCATCCCAGGCCTGCGCGGGATTATCCTCTAACCAGCCGGCAACGGCATTCCATGGCGCCGCCTGTAAAGCAGGCACCGCAACCGCGGGAGGGGGAACAGCCGGCGCCACAGAGACCGGAGGCGCGGGGGGAACGGGGGGAGGCACTGTGGCACAGGCGGAAAGCAGGGTCAGCAAGGCCCAGGGGAATAGTCGTAGCATCTTCATCTTTACAAAATCACACCCAAGCCTAATGCAGCACGCGCGGCACGCTCAGGATAAATTCCGTAACGGGCGCCTCAAAACGGGTGCCATCTTCCGCCACCATCTGGTAGCTGCCACGCATGGTGCCCACCGGCGTCGCCAGGGAAGTGCCGCTGGTGTACTCAAAACGCTCATCAGGCCGCAGCAAGGGCTGTTCCCCCACCACGCCCAAGCCGCGCACTTCCTGCACCTGATTGGCCGCATCGGTGATCACCCAGTGGCGGCTGATCAACTGCGCCGGCACGGTGCCGGTATTGGTAATCGTCATGGTATAGGCAAACACGTACCGCTCGCTCTTCTCGTCAGACTGATCGGGAAGATAAGCAACATTGGTTTCCACCTGAACTTCGTATTTTTTACTGTCGGCCATAGGAGTGTCATTGCACACGAAATCGGCGCATCAGGCAAGGGGGAATCACCGTTCACCTTCCAGGACGCTTCAATTTCCGGCGGCGCTCAAGTAGAATTTACCCCATCCATCGGGCCGATAGCTCAGCTGGGAGAGCGCTGCGTTCGCAATGCAGAGGTCGGGAGTTCGATCCTCCTTCGGTCCACCATCTTTCCAAAGCCCGGACATGCTCCGGGCTTTTTCACGCCCGCGAAACGCCTGCAGTGGCGGGGTTTCCCAGGCGGTGCGAATTCCGATGATCGCCGGTAGGTCCTGATTTCGCCCCACCGGCCACCCGAATTCCTCTCTTTTCTCTGTTTTTGTCTAGCCCGGTCAAGGCGAGAAACCCTGTAACCATGCGGGTTTTCGGGCGGTGGTTTGCTCCCCGCAACGCATAGTAGCCAGGTTTCGAACCTACTCTCACGGTCAACTTGCCAGCCCGCCAATCACATCCCGCTGCGCGTTGAGGTAAGCTGGAAAAAATGGTTCAGCTTTTACAAAACTTTTTCTTGATTCTTCAAACTCTTCTCTTTGAGCATGGATAACGCCGAGCCCCCATAGAGCCAACCCATTTGAACTATCTAACAGAAGCGCTTCCCATGCACCCATGGAGGTCTTATCTGCTACTCCCTGCTAGCCAGTTCGCTTACCAGCCGAAGCCGCATTCTGGCTTTGAGCGACATTTTCAGTTTCGGCACACAGGTTGGATGGGGCCGCTTTGCAAATGAGACCGAGACGTTCACTCATGGTCTGCGTGGATCCGGAACTGGTGCTGAGTACTCATAACGACAGTAGCGAAGCCACATGGTACGGCCCCGCGCAAGGCAGGCCACCGAGCTACCACATCAAGTCGTCCGGGATCTGGAAGTCGGCATACGGATCGTCCGCATCGATCTCTGCGCTGGTCTTGTTCACCCGAACGACAAGCGAGGCATCGCGCTCGGCAATCTTGTCGGCGATAATCCTGGGCACCAATTCTGTGGTGCCGCCCTGGCAGACGATCACCAGGCGACCGGCTGCTAAATGGGCCTGGACCGTGGCCGACACATACAGCCGTTCTATCTTATTGTCGCGGGTAAAATTGTAGGCAATGTCGCCGGCGCCTTTGCTCTGGCGATTCTGTTGCACCATCTGGGTAATTTGCGCCACGATCGCCTTGTGTGTGGCGGCCGCATCGCGCTGGGCATTGTGTTCGCGTGCCCGCTCGGCATTCTTGCGTTGCGTTTCGAGTACGGCCAAGTGTACTTCATCGACACTGTGCGTACCGGTCCGGCGCTCGACCTTCTTCTGCTTGCTCTTGTCCTGGTTGGCCAGTTTGACTTTGTTTTTGTCGACTAGACCGGCTTTCAAAAACTGATCTTGCAAAGAGGCCATATGTGCTACTCCGTAAATTAAGGTCCACTGGCCTAGGCGGCGCCCAGCCTGGCCAGTGAAAAGACCCTATCATAGCAAAAGTCGACTCCGCTCACGACGCTGCCGTTTGCCTCCTGGTTCGGCAAGTTCATTTTTTATGTGGCTCACCCCATGAGCTTTACATGCTGGAAAATGGCACCCATACGAGCTGTTGCGCAACGGAATGCGCGGCGAAATTGCAACCGGGTGGAAAGGGAAATCGAAATGGACAAGCACAATCAACTGGAACTGATGCTGGCAATCCGCCGCATCTGCGGCAGGGCGGCAGCCGAGGGCAAGACGCGCATGCGAAAGGCAACGCTGCGCAAGATGGATGCGCAAATCAATCAGGTGAAGAGGCTTCAAAGCCAGAACATGACCCGCCCATTGCCTCTCTGACGCGACATGGGCTTTGATCCCGGCGTCACGCCGCGTGAGATCATTGATCTGTTGGCCGCTAGGCCTTTTCCTGAATTTTGGTGGTGATATCGCTATCGCGGCGGTTGCCGCTCCTGCGTTCCTCGTGTGCCCGTGTGTCATACAGGGTCGAGCCTGCGGGCCGAATGCGCCGGGAGTATTTACGCCGTTCGTTTTTGCGACGCCGCTCCACAAGTGGCGGCACGTTGCCCGCAGCTCCGGACCCTGCCTTTTCGGCAGTTTGGCGATGAGGAAACACGAGCGGGGTGAGATTCCTTTCGCCAACGGGCGGCGGCGCACGCAGATAGTTTATGGGCTTGACGTCCAGTGCATCCGTGACTACGGATGGCGTAGGTGGAATACTGGGAATAGAGCGCATTGGGTCATCCCGATTTCAAAATAACCAATGTAATCATACCATCACCGCTAGCGGCATAGCCAGCAATGCGGCGCCCCTCACAAGACTCGCAATGCAAAATCTTAAAAACCAATAAGTTCACAAACCCTGAGATTCTGAAACCGGCTAAAAATTCACTCTGGATTGACCCCCTCTGGCTGACTTGTCGCCAGCGTTAGGGGAATGATGTCGATTCTGGCCTGTTTCAGGTAGTGGGTGAGCAATTTGTAGACATCCAGTTCAAACGCGGGACGCGCGCCGGGCATTTGCGGAATTTCCTGTTCCGAACCGACCGATCCCAGATAGACCCAGTGGTCGATCAGGTGAATTTCCATCATGCTGCCCCAATTAGCCGTTTCGCGTATGCCCACCGGCCCGGAGAATGGCCAGGCTTGCACCATCATGCGGGCCAGCGCGCCCATGAGGCGAATGTCGTGCTGGCCGGGCGCTTCCTTGCCGACGCATAGCCCTTTGCAATGTGAGTGAGGATAAGCCGAGCAGGAAGCGCGCTTGCCTTGCGGCGGATGTTCGAGGCCCAACTGGATCAGGCACAGGCGGTGCGCGGCGGCGATTTCACGCAGGGCATCGACAGCCTTCCTCTTCGAGGAAAAAAGCCCATAGAGGCCCGTTTCGGTGCCAAAATCCAGCTCCCGTGCGTACACCAGCCTGACCGTCATGCCGCCATTATCTGCTGGCTCCAGCTTCCAGGCACACAATTCATGGTCGCCCTTTCTGGGTGGATTGTGCACGGGATGAAGCGTCTTGAGCAGACGCGATTCCGTCAACTGCGCCCCCAGGTCGCCCGCCGTTTCGATCCACGCGATACGCCTGATCTGCTCGGCAATCATCGTGTCCCGGTGGTGCTTGCGGTCCGCCGCGAAGTGCGCCAGGGCACTACGGCGGATATTGCTGCTTTTGCCGATGAACAGCGGCGCATCATTTTCGCCGTAGAACAGGTAAACGCCATGCGCTTCCGGCAGGTCTTCCACGGTCGAGACGTCCAGCCCCGGCGGCAGGCGGGGCGGTTTCAGGAGTTCATGCAGCGCATCCTGAATGGATTCAACCGGCAATTCTTCGTGGATCTTGCACCAGAAGGCATGGATCGCCCGTGCATCCGCCAGCGCGCGGTGGCGCGAAGTCACCGGCAACTGATGGCGTTCGACCAGCGCATCCAGGTTGTGCTTGGGATGCTGAGGAAAAAGCTTGCGCGAGAGCTTGACCGTGCACAGCACGTCTGCGCGGAAATCCAGCCCCGCGCGCTTGAATTCGCTACGCAGGAAGCCGTAGTCGAAGCGCACGTTGTGCGCGATAAAAAGCCGCCCCCTCAGCCGCTCCAGCAGCGCCCCGGCGACCTCGGCAAAAGTTGGGGCGGTGGACACCATCTCGTTGCTGATGCCGGTCAGGCGTTGGATGAAAGGCGAAATCGGCGCTTGCGGATTCACCAGGGTGGACCACTCGCTGACGCCATGCTCCGAGACTTCCACGATGCCGATCTCGGTAATGCGGTCCCCGCTGGCATTGGCGCCCGTCGTTTCCAGGTCGACGAATACCAGAGGCAACTCCAAAGCGGATATCATCGCCTGGACCGCATGGGGCAAGCAAAAATCATGGAAAAGGCGGAGCAAGAGGCCACAAGGTCATTCCAGGCGAAAAAACCATTATAGCAACTGGCGGGCCGCCTCTCGCCGCATGACGATAAAACCAGCTCAGTGCCTGCGTATCCTGCTGAAGCGGCTGCCCATGGTAATGATTTCGCCGTGGCTATCCATCACGGCGTAGGAGTCGTGGCCCTGTTCGAAACACTCGGCGCGAAAGCGGGTGCGCGCTTCATGGGCAAAATAAACAATTTTTCCGCCCAGATGGTCCTGCTCCACACGGCCGCCCGCCAACAGCCCCTGCAACGCCGCTTCGCTGATTCCCCACTGCCGCATCTTCACACGGGCATGGCTGCTGATTTTTCCCAGTTTCATCACGTTCTCCTTGTTTGGTCGTCGTGATGCCAGTATGCAGACCCGTTGGCTCACAGGATGAGCCCACATAGATTTACTTGCCGTACTGGGAAAAAGCGCTTTTGAGCAGTTTTTTCACCCGCTCACGCAGCGTGTCAGGCGCCAACACCTCGACATCGGGCCCGTACTTGAGAATGTCCATCACCAGCTCGCGGTCATCGCTGTAGGGAATTTCCAGCATATAAGCACCGTTTTTCTCCACCCGCCCTTTCTGCTTCGGGTGCCACTGCTCCTGGGCCACCCAGCGCGCCCGCTCCGGCGTGAACCTGAGCATGGCCTTGTGCATGGCCTTGCCGGAAAATATGCCATAACCGCTGCCCAGGGTTTCGTTCAACTGCCCGTTCGGTACCGCCTTGGCCGCCTTGTCGAGGATCACCGCCTTGCGGATGGTATCGACAGAAAAACTCCGGAGTCCCTTCCTCAGGTGGCACCATGCGTCGAGATACCAGTTGTCGCGGTAATACACCAGCCTTTGCGGCGAGATTTCGCGCTCGGTCTGCTGGTCGTTGCTGCGGCTGTAATGAGTGATTTGCAGGCGCTGGCGCTTGAGCAGCGCATGGCTGACCAGCTCGAAATTCTCCGATGTCACGCGGCGCGCCGCGGCATGCAGGATCTTGATGCGCTGCTGGACCTCTTCCGCCGAATGATCGCCGCTATCCAGCAACTGGTTGAGCCGCGACTGGAGCGGCTGGATGTGCGGCCCGAGCAGGCCCGGCTGCAGGTTGGCGAGCAGTTGCTGCATGGTGAGCAGGGCGTGGATTTCCGAGGCGTTGAACCACAGTCCGGGTAATTCGTATTTTGGGGCCAGGGTGTCGGCCTTGCCGAAGCGGTAGCCTCCTGCATCGCGATCCCATTCAATCGGCGCATTAAGCCGGTCGCGCAAATATTCGAGATCGCGCTTGAAGGTGGCGCGGGAAATACCAAGTTCATTCAGAAAGGTGGCCAATGGCACCACCTTGTACTCGTTCATCAACTGATCAATGCGGTAGAAACGTTCGGTACGGTCCATACTTCCTCTTCATGGCTCACATGGTGAGCCCACAGCGTGCCATACTGAAGCCGAATTGAACAGATCAAACGTCATGGAGTCCCGATGAGCACGCTGTATGTATCCACCTATCTGGGCAACCGTTTTTACCCGCTGGAGCCGCGCATCGTCGATGTGGCGATTGAAGACATCGCCCATGGGCTGGCCTATCAGTGCCGCTTCAACGGCCAGACCAGCGCTTTTTACTCCGTTGCGCAGCACAGCCTGATCGTGGCCTCGCTGGTGCCGGACGAACTGAAATTTGCGGCCTTGCTGCACGATGCTGCGGAAGCCTATCTCGGGGACATGGTGAAGCCGCTCAAGGTTCTGCTGCCGGCATTTTCGGATATCGAGGACAGCGTGACGCGAATTATTGGCGAACGCTTCGGCGTAGACCTGCAACATAACCCGGCCATCAAACGGGCCGATCTGATTTCTCTGGCGACCGAGAAACGCGACTTGATGCCCTACTCCGCCGAGCCATGGACCTACCTTGAAGGCGTGGAGCCCTGTCTCGAAATCATTCGGCCGATGGCGCCGGAGATTGCGAAGCAGGCATTTCTGAAATCCTTTGAAAAACTTGCCGCTTGCCGGGTTTGAAGCAAGGTGGTGCCCCGGTTTTCAGCGCGCAGGAAGAATGCATAAGCAGTTATCGCCTGTCTGGCACCGCCCCTTCCGAAGCAGGCAGTCAGTCCACACCCTCCCACCCCACGTCCTCCAGACGTGGCCTCGAATTGATCGGAGATTACGAACATAACATAAGGATAATTCGAATTTTCCTTATTCAAAAAGACCTGTAGGATTAGCTCTACCTTCGAGCACAGGCGACAATGATGGACAAGGAAACGCCTGCGTGGCGGGAAAAAACCACCGCGCATGATACGGAATGAGCAAAGGAAAAAACATGATCGCCAACCAGATCCGCGACATCCTCGTCCCCCTTGCGGACTTTCCACATATTACTCATGAAGCATCCATCCGTGATGCCTTCGCTGTACTCCAGAACAATCAGCAGACCGCCGGCTGGCGTTTCCGCCATCTGCTGGTGCTCGACGCACAGGAAACCCTGGTAGGCATCCTTGGCATTCGCGATCTGCTACGCGCGTTGATGCCCGGCTACCTGAAGGCAACCACGGCGCAACACGTCGCCGGCGCATTGCCCGACGACACCTCGCTCAGCATTCTCTGGCAGGATTCGTTTGTAGCGCAATGCCGGCAAATGAACGAGGTGCGCGTGGGAAGTTACATGACGCCGGTGCGATGCACTGTGCAGGCCGGAGATCCGCTCACTCGCGCTGCCTACCTGATGATTTCACACGAGGTCAACATGCTGCCGGTGCTGGATGGCAGGCGGGTAGTCGGTGTGGTGCGCATCGTGGACGTGTTCAACCAGGCTGCCACCGAGGTGTTGCATGACTGATGCCAGCCAGAATAGCGAAGCATCGCTCCACATTCAGGCAGTACAAACCCGTTATGACTGGAAAAAGCTCCTCATCCTGCTCTCAGGCCTCGGCGTTTTTCTGGCGATCTATTTCATGCCGGCCTGGCCGGATGCCATCGACCCTGCCGGAAAGCTTTTCCATCTTTCGCCGCAAGGCAAGGCCGCCATCGGCCTGTTCCTGATGGCCGGCATCTGGTGGGTTTTCGAGGTCATTCCCATTGGCGTCACCGCCATTGCCATCGGCGTGTTCCAGGCCCTGTTCCTGATTCGCCCCGGGAAGGATGCTTTCCGCGACTTCATGGACCCTTCGGTCATGTTCATCTTCGGCTCCATCGTCATTGGCCTGGCCTTCACCAAATCCGGCCTGACCCGGCGCATTGCCTACAAGGTGCTCGGTGTGGCGGGCGAGAACACCAACATGATCCTGCTCGGCTGCCTGGTGGTGACAGCGGCCCTCACCCACCTGATGGCACATACAGCCGTGGCAGCCACCATGTTCCCAATTTTGCTGGCGATCTACTCCCTGTACGGCGAGGGCGACAAGCAAACCAACTTCGGCAAGAGCCTGTTTATCGGCATGGCTTACGCCGCGGGCGCAGGCAGCATCATCACCTTCCTCGGGGCTGCGCGCGGCCCTGCTGCGGCGGGCATGTACAAGGAATTCACCGGCAACGAGATCGGCTTCTTCGAGCTCACATCCTACATGTTTGTGATCGGCTGGCTGATGGTGCTGCTGATCTGGCTCTACCTGATCCTCTTCCTGAAACCGGAAAAAAAGACCATCCCCGGCCTCAAGGATACGGTCAAGCGTCTATCCGCCGGCCTGGGGCCGATGAGCATGCACGAGAAAATCGTACTTTTAATCGTGCTGGGCGTGGTCGTGCTGATGACCCTCAGAGGCTTCATCCCGTTTTTGCAGCAGATCGACCGCGCCGCGCTGATGCTGATTTCCACCCTGCTGTTCTTCATCATCGGCATCCTGACGGTGAAGGATCTGGAGGATATCCCCTGGAACATCATCCTGCTGTTCTCCGGCGCCATGTCCATCGGCTTCTGCCTGTGGCAGACGGGCGCGGCGGAATGGATGGCGGTGCAATGGCTGGGCTTGCTCCAGGAGGCGCACTGGTTCGTGTTCGTCATGGGTATCGCCGCCTTTGTGCTGGTGATGACCAACTTCATCATGAATGTGGCGGCCATCGCCATCGTCCTGCCGGTGGCGCTGGTCATCGCCAAATACATGGGCGTGGCGCCGGAAGTGGTGATGTACGCCTCCCTGGTCACCGCCGGCATGCCTTTCCTGCTGCTGATCGGCGCCGCCCCCAATGCCATTGCCTACGACTCCAGGCAATTCACCACAGGCGAGTTTTTCAGGCACGGCATCCCCATGAGCCTGGCCCTGCTGGGCGTTCTGGGCTTGGCGATCACGCTACTTTGGCCGCTGCTCGGCATGCCCATCCTGGTCAAATGAACATGGAACCGCAGCCAGAGCAGGTACGCGAACACCGGAAACCCGTGGATTGGAAAAGATTCCGGCCAGATCGGGCTGTTGGCGACACGCAACGAAAGAAAATAACTACAAGGAGAGGCGCATGTTCTCGATTTATGGTTTGAGCGGTCAGCTCTTCCGGGGCACGCTGGAGGAAATGAACCGGGTGCGCGCACTTGAAAGGGCCAAGTCGGCCCGCACCGTCGCACGGGATGACGACGATCGCGGCATCGACGCCGAGGCCGGCCGGTCGCACGAAGAAGCCGTCCAAGCCTACCGTGCCATGCTGCCGCGCGAGATCGAACGCGGTCCGCTCTATCATGCAGACCAGATCATGCAGCGCCGGGTCATCACCGTCGCTGACAGCGACGATGTAGCGCAGGCCTGGCGGACCTTGCGCGATCACCGCATCCACCAGGCGCCCGTGCTTGACGACAGTGCGCAACTTGTTGGCATCGTCAGCGAGCGCGATCTGCTGACCGCCCTCAATATCGATGCCGGCCGGATCATCGAGGCCATCAATCGGCGGGTGCTTGATGTCATGACCACACCCGTGATCGCCACCGCACCGGTAACCGATATTCGGCGAATCGCCGCCGTCATGCTCGAGCATGGTGTCGACGGCGTTCCGATTACGAATGATAGAGGGCGTCTGGTCGGGTTTGTCTCGCGCAGCGACATTCTGCGCGCGGTGGTGACCGATCCGCCGCTCAGTCTTTGGCGCTGAGCAAGATGAAGACTGTTGGCACTCAAACCGTGCGCTACCCGATGCGCGATGTGCAGAATCGCACCGCCGAACATTTGACCGCTCCTGTTCGCCCCCAGGAGAACGCCCATGAAAGCACCGACCCCTATTCTTTCCAGCACAAACCTGTCGGCACGCGTCTTGCCGCGGCCCATGCTTTTCGCCTCGTGACGGCATGATGGTACCATTCGGCGCATGAATCTCCTGCTCGCTATCCTCGTTCCATTTATCGGCGCTCCTTTCGTTGCCTATATTTCCCGCCGCAGCCGGGCGGCCAGCGCATGGGCGGCGGCCGGCGTGGCATTGCTGTCGCTCGCCATCCTGCTGCCGGATTTGGCCGCCCCCTTTGCCGGGGAAACGACGCTTCAGCGTCTGGTCTGGATGCCTGCCCTCGGCCTCGACCTGGTATTTCGTCTCGACGGACTGGGGCTTCTGTTCACACTGATGATTCTTGGCATCGGCCTCCTGGTCATTCTCTATGCCCATTACTACCTCTCGCAGCAGGACAGCCTCGGACGGCTGTATGCCTATCTGCTGCTGTTCATGGGTTCGATGCTGGGGGTCGTGCTGTCCGAAAATCTTATCCAGCTCCTGATCTTCTGGGAGTTGACCAGTCTCTCCTCCTTCCTCTTGATAAGTTATTGGCGCACCCGCCAGGCAGCCCGCAGTGGCGCGCGCATGGCATTGGCCATTACCGGGGCGGGCGGGCTGGCTTTGCTTGGCGGCTTCGTGCTGCTCGGTGAAATCACCGGCAGCTACGAGCTCTCCGTGGTGCTGGCCAGCGGCGACATCATCCGCGCCCATCCACTCTATCTGCCGGCACTGATCCTGATTCTGCTCGGCGCATTCACCAAATCGGCGCAGTTTCCCTTCCATTTCTGGCTCCCCAACGCAATGGCTGCGCCGACGCCGGTCTCGGCCTATCTGCATTCGGCGACCATGGTGAAGGCCGGCGTGTTCCTGCTCGCGCGCCTGTTTCCGGCGCTTTCCGGCACCGAGGCATGGACCTATCTGGTGGGCGGCGTCGGCATTACCACCCTGCTTATCGGCGCGGTTGTCGCCCTGTTCAAGCATGACCTGAAAGGACTGCTCGCCTATTCGACGATCAGCCATCTGGGTCTCATCACAGCGCTGTTCGGCATCGGCACACCGCTTGCGGCGGTGGCCGGCGTTTTCCATATCATCAACCACGCGATCTTCAAGGCCGGGCTTTTCATGGCGGCCGGCATCATCGACCACGAGACCGGCACGCGCGACATGCGCCGCATCAACGGCCTGTGGAAAGCCATGCCGCACACCGCCACGCTCGCCATGGTGGCGGCTGCGGCAATGGCCGGCGTGCCCCTGTTCAACGGTTTTCTCTCGAAGGAGATGTTCTTCGCCGAAGCGGCGGGCGCGGCCAGCCGGCTAAGCTTCGGCTGGCTGCTGCCTGCGGCGGTGACGGTCGCAGGCATTTTCGCAGTAGCTTATTCTCTGCGCTTCATCCACGACGTATTCTTCAACGGCGAGCCGATCGACCTGCCGAGGACACCGCACGAGCCGCCGCGCTGGATGAAGGTGCCGGTGGAGATTCTGGTGGTGCTCTGTCTGCTGGTCGGGATTTTGCCTTCGCTGACGGTCGAACCCCTCCTGGCGGCAGCTGCCGGAGCGGTGCTCCAGGCTCCGCTGCCCGAACACAACCTGGCGATCTGGCACGGTTTCAGCCCGGCGCTTCTGATGAGCATGATCGCACTGGTCGGCGGAGTGCTCCTCTATACCGTCCGTAAACCCTTGTTCGCCTTCCATGACCACATGGAGAAAAATCTCAATGCGCGCATCATATTCGAACGGGTCATGGAAATGCTGTACCAGCTGGCGCATGCGCTCACGGCGCGCCTTGACACGGGTTCCCTGCAACGCCAGACCCTGCTGTTCGTTGCCGCCGCTCTGTGCCTGGGCGCCGCTGGCATGTGGTCATCCGCCGCGCCGCTTACCGGGCCGCGGACACTCCTCCCGGTGGACGGCGTAAGCCTCGTTGCCGCCCTGGCGCTCGCGGCAGCAGCCCTGACCGCGACCATCCTGCACCGGCAGCGCTTCACGGCGCTGATCCTGGCCGGCGCGGTTGGACTCGTGGTATCGCTCATCTTCATCAAATTCTCGGCCCCGGATCTCGCGCTGACTCAGCTTTCAGTCGAGGTGGTCACTATCGTGCTGCTGCTGCTTGCGCTCTATTTCCTGCCGCAACAAAGCCCCGCCGAATCGAGCCACAGCCGGCGCCTGCGTGACGCCTCTCTTGCCATGGCCGCGGGCGCGGGCGCATCCGCGCTTGCCTGGGCAGTATTGACGCGGCCTTACGACTCCATCTCCGGCTGGTTCCTCGCCAACAGCGTCCCCGGCGGGGGCGGCAAGAACGTCGTGAATGTCATCCTGGTCGATTTCCGCGGCTACGACACTTTTGGTGAAATCACCGTGCTGGCGCTCGCCGCCCTGGGTATTTTCGCGATGCTCGACGGTTTGCGGCTGCCGGCGCCGCTACGCGATGCGGCGGGGCGGCACTGGGATCCCGACACGCACCCGCTCATCATGGCCACCTTTGCCCGGCTTCTGCTGCCGCTCGCGCTCCTGGTATCGGTATTCGTCTTGCTGCGCGGCCACAACTTACCCGGCGGCGGCTTTATCGCCGGGCTGATCACCGCCGTGGCGCTGATCATGCAGTATCTCGCCAACGGCGTCGCCTGGACCCACGCCCGGCTGCCCGCGCACACGCATCCCCTGATCGCGGCAGGCCTTGCCATCGCGCTGGTCACGGGCCTGGCAAGCTGGGCTTTCGGGCATTCCTTCCTAACCTCCGCCTTCGGCCATTTTGCTCTCCCGCTGACTGGAGAAATCGAACTCGCCTCAGCAATGGCGTTTGATCTCGGCGTCTATCTGGTGGTGGTCGGGGCAACGCTGCTGATCCTGATCAACCTCGGGCTGGCGCACAACGCAAGCCATGCCCCGCAAAAACTTGAGAACACCCCCTGATGGAAGCCCTGCTTGCCCTCTCGATCGGCCTGCTGACCGCCTGCGGCGTTTATCTTGTGCTGCGCGCCCGCAGCTTCGCCGTAGTGCTCGGACTGACTTTTCTTTCCTACGCGGTCAACCTGTTTCTGTTCGCCATGGGACGACTGGCGATTGCCCAACCGCCGGTGATCGGCGCCGCAGCGACCTCTGCCGACCCGCTGCCGCAGGCGCTGGTGCTCACCGCCATCGTCATCGGCTTTGCCATGACCGCCTTCGTCATCATGCTGGCCTTGAAATCGCGTGCAGAACTCGGCAACGACCATGTCGACGGCGGGGGTGAGCCATGAGCCATCTCGTCATTGCACCGGTCTTGCTTCCCTTTCTGGCCGGCGTCATCCTGCTTTTGCTGCGCGACCTGCCGATGCCGTCACGGCGCCGCATTGCAGCAACCGCCGCAATCGGCCAGATCGTGCTCGCGGTACTCCTGCTGTGCGCGGTGAGTGGTGGCGACATTCTGGTTTATGCCTTGGGAGACTGGCCTGCGCCCTGGGGCATTGTGCTGGTTGCCGATCGCCTTGCTGCATGGATGGTGCTGACCACGGCGCTGCTCGCCCTGTTTGCGCTGCTTTATGCCGGCAGCGGCATCGATCGCGACGGGCGGCATTTCCATGTCCTCTTCCAGATGCAGTTGTTCGGGCTTTCCGGCGCCTTCCTGACCGGCGACCTCTTCAACCTGTTCGTCTTTTTCGAAATCCTGCTGATCGCCTCCTATGGCCTGCTCCTGCACGGCGGCGGCGCGCATCGAGTGCGGGCAGGCATGCATTACGTGGTGCTCAACCTGCTCGGCTCCACCCTGTTCCTGTTCGCCGCCGGCCTGTTCTACGGTGTGCTGGGCACGCTCAATTTTGCCGATCTGGCCGTCAGGATTGCGGCAACGCCACCAGAAAACCTCGGCCTGGTGCGTGCCGCCGGCCTCATGCTGTTCGGTGTTTTCGCCCTCAAGGCGGCATTATTACCGCTTCACCTCTGGCTGCCTGCGGCTTACGCCTCGGCTACCGCGCCGGTGGCCGCACTGTTCGCGATCATGACCAAGGTGGGCGCCTACTCAATCCTGCGCACCCATACCCTGCTGTTCGGCCCCGAGGCCGGCCCTCTGGCCGATCTGGTCCAGCCCTGGCTGCTCCCGGCAGCACTTGCAACACTGGCCTTCGGCATGCTCGGCGTCCTGGCGGCTACGCGGCTTACCCAGCAGGCTGCGTACCTGGTGGTGGCATCGGTCGGCACATTGCTGATTGCATTCGGACTCGGCACCCACGATGGCATTGCCGCCGGGCTTTATTACCTGCCCCACAGCACCTTCGCGGCGGCATCGCTGTTTCTGCTCAGCGATGCCATTGCCCGGCGCCGCGGCGCCAGCGCCGACTTTTTCAAGACTTCCGGCGACATCCCGCGCGCCGGGCTCTGGGGCGGCCTGTTTTTCATCAGTGCCGTGCTGCTCGCTGGCCTGCCGCCGCTGTCGGGCTTTATCGGCAAATTCATGATCCTGCGTGCCGCACTTGACCATTCCGCGCTGCCCTGGGTATGGGGCATCGTACTGGCGACCGCCCTGCTCGGCCTGATCGCGCTGGCCCGCTCGGGCAGCCTGCTGTTCTTCCGTTCGCATCCCGACAAGACAGAAGTCACCAACCGCTTCTCACCTACGAGCCAGGAGCTGGTACCCATCATCGGCCTGCTCGCGCTCGCGATCGGCCTGACCATCTGGGCTGGGCCCGCCTCCAATTTTGCCCGCGCAGCCGCTACCCAACTCCTGCAACCTGAAGCCTACATTGCCGCCGTCCTGGGAGGTGCACGATGAACCGCCTGCTTCCTCACCCTATCCTCACGCCGATGCTGGCCCTGGTGTGGCTGCTGCTCAACAACAGCATGGCACCTGGCCAGATCGTGCTCGGCCTGCTGCTGGGCTGGGCCATTCCGCTGTTTACCCTCCCTTTCTGGCCGGAACAAGTGCGCATTCGCCACCGGCGTACACTGCTGCGCTTTTCCGGCGTGGTGCTGCTCGATATTTTGCTCGCGAACCTGAAAGTGGCGTGGCTGATTCTCGGCCAACCGCGGACCCTGCGCCCGGCATTTGTGGTCGTCCCCCTGGATGTCCGCCACGAACTCGCCATCAGCGTACTGGCCAATACCATCTGCCTTACCCCGGGCACGGTGTCGGCGCATTTAAGCGAGGACAGGCTAAGCCTCCTCGTGCATGCGCTCGATGTCGACGATCAGGATGAGCTGGTCGCCACGATCAAGGCGCGCTATGAAGCGCCACTCAAGGAAATTTTCGAATGCTGAACATCGCGCTAGTTATCGCTTTTACCCTGGTCACCACGGCCTTTGCCCTCACGCTTTGGCGCCTGCTCAAGGGGCCCAGCGCGCCTGACCGCATTCTCGCGCTCGACACCCTTTACATCAACGCCATCGCGCTGCTTGTGCTGCTTGGCATCCAGCTCGGCAGCGCCCTTTATTTCGAGGCAGCGCTACTTATCGCGCTCATGGGCTTTGTCGGCACGGTGGCGCTATGCAAATTCCTGCTGCGCGGAGATATCATCGAATGAATGACGCGACCGAACTCCTGCTTTCCCTGCTGGTTCTCGCCGGAGCCATATTCACCTTCATCGGCTCGCTCGGGCTGGCCCGGCTCGGAGATTTCTACACCCGCCTGCACGGCCCGACCAAGGCCACCACGCTCGGCGTGGGCAGCCTGCTGATTGCTTCGGCGGTCTATTTCAGCGTCACCGGCGAGAGCCTGAGCCTGCACGAGGTGCTGGTGGCCCTGTTCCTGTTCATCACCGCCCCGATTTCCGCGCATCTGATGGCCAAAGCAGCACTGCACCTGAGATTGACCTCGCTCACTCCTCTTCCCAAGGAGACCGGGAGCGAAGCCAGCAGCGAGTCCTCTCGAAACCCTTAAATGAAAAATCGATTCAAACAACTGCTGCCGAACCGAGAACGCCTGCTCGCCAGCCGGTGGCTACGCTGGCTGGGGCCACTCCTGCACCATCCCCAGCTTTGGCACTGGTCGCGCCGGGGCGTCTCGATGGGTGTCGCCATCGGCGTTTTCTTCGGACTTCTGATCCCGGTTGCGCAAATCCCAATCTCGGCCACAGCCGCCGTGCTGTTGCGCGCCAACCTGCCCGCCGCCGCCGCGAGCACCCTGGTGACCAACCCGGTCACCTTTGCGCCCATCTATTACGCGGCTTACAAACTCGGTGCATGGATAACCGGAGAAGATGCGGAGAAGAGCGTGCCGAACAAACCCGCCCTTCCTGCCGATGCGGAAGAAGGCTTCTGGGAGCGCATTGCAGGCATCGGGCTGCCGCTCCTCGTCGGCCTCTCGATCACGGCCACCATTGCCGGATTGGCCTGCTATGTCCTGATCAGCCTTGGCTGGTATTTGTATGTCATGCGCAAGCGGCGGCGCAAGCGTTAGCGCGCCGAATCGCGCCGCGTGCAGGAAAATAGCGGCTGGGCGGGTTATCGATAAACTGTCGAGTGCTTCAAAAATACATGGATCACCAGCGTCTTCACAATTCACGCCTGATGCGGGTCTTTTTTCTCGGGCTGGGCATCATGGCTTTGCTGCTGGCGGTGGCGGGGATCTTCCTGCCGATGCTGCCAACCACGCCATTCGTGCTGCTGGCAGCCGCCTGCTTTGCACGCGGCTCCACGCATCTGCACGACAGGATGTTGGCGCACCGTGTAGCAGGACCGATTATCCGCGAATGGCAGGAGCATCGAAGCATGCCGCCAGGCGTCAAACCCTGGGCCTTCCTGCTGATGGGCTTGTCGTTCGGCACTTCAATCGCGCTGATGGAATCGCACTGGCACCGTGCCATGCTGGCAGCAATCGCAGTCGCGCTGGCCTTTTTCCTGTGGCGCGTGCCCGTGCGCAAGGAATAGAGTAGGGTTGCAGTATCCTGCTGTGTTCTGACCTGAATGCCTATTTATTGCAGGCGCTCGCGCTGCGACCATTCCTTGTTTACTTCATCCACAGCACGCTCCGAAGACGCGCTGGCTGCTGCCCGGCTGGCTTGGGCCCGGCTTAGCCTGGCTCTTGCCTGTTCGAGACGGCTGGCGGTGGCACTGGCGCGCTGCCGCGCTTCCTGATCGGCACGTTCAGCCTCGGCCACCTCCCGCTCTGCTGCCCGCACCTGCTGCTCCGAATCTATCGCCTGCTTTCTCGCGAACTCGGCTTTCAGTTGCGCAGACTCAACCGCATTGCGCTTCAATTCCCGCTCTTCCACCTGCGCGGCAGCAAAAACATGAGTCGCCGACAATAGACCGAGCACCGCAACCCACACTTTCGCTTTCATGCATACGCTCCGGATATTTATTGCCGTTGTCACTGCTGGGCTCCTATCCAGAAATTATCGTCCATCTTCAGGAATTCATCATAGGGAATGTAGTGCGAACCGTCGCAAGAAAATGTCAGGCCCACGATGCCATTGAAAATATTCAAGGCGCCGGAACGCAGATAAAACATCTCATCCATCAGACGCAAGCCCCGGAAGGCCTCCAGCACCTCCCGGATCTGGTCTGGGGGAACCAGCGCATCCGCCGGATATGGATTGCGGGGATAGGCCAGGCAGGTATCCGGATCAATCAGTTCGTTGATATCCAGCAAGCGGTAGCGGTATGGATCTTTAACCAGCCAGATGATGGCGCGGCTGCTGGAAAAATGCAGACTCACATGAAATACACCGTGATAGAGCATTAATTCCGATACCACGCCGAGCACGGTATCAATCTGCCGGTCCATCTCGCTTTCTGTGCGGGTCTGGTGGAAAACCGTGCCGCGAATCGAGGGATCGCCCTTGATCTGCCGCCAGTAGCGGGGCTCCTCGTAAAGTTCACGCGTCAGGGGCAGATCGCGCAGGCCGAAATAGGCGCCGATGAAGCCGAGAGCCTTGCCTTCCTTGTTGCGCACAAGCTGAATGGCGGTCAGCGAGGGGCGCCGTTCGCGCAGGCTGATGTAGGCGTCGGAGAGCACAAAACCCGCGCTGGGCTCGACTTCGCTCATATAAGGCCGTTTTGAACGATCCCGCCCAAAACCCTCCAGCAATCCATCGTGACTGACGTTGTCGCTGATCTGGATCGAATGGATGTCAAGCGCATAAAGGTGTTTACAGTAAGGCAAGGCCTTCAGCGCATCTCCCAGCAAGGCATTAAGCTTTTCACGCTCGCCCCACACCGGGCAGCAGGCCTCAGCCAAGCGGCCCAGAGGCTCCTGCAACAGCTCCAGCAACGCTTCGCGTTGACGAGTAACGCTTTCCTGCAGTGATTCCTTGGATACTTTCATGACTCATTTCTTAATTGGAACAGTACAACAAAAATTTGGCCAACTATTGCGCGGCAGAAAACCCTCGGGCATTTTCTAACGCTTTTAAATAATACAGTCCAGAATGGCCAGCAAGGCGCTCGGCGAGATGAGGGTCAGATGGCAGACTGACGATACTCATTCCAAATGCCACGGATCGTTTCGGACAGGGTCATGGGATCGAAAGGTTTTGCGATCACACCCAGTGCGCCGAGCGATTTGTAGTGCGCCACCTCGTCGGGCTGAACCTTGGCTGTCATGAAAATCGCCGGGGTCAACTTCGCACCTGGCAACTCGCGCAGATGACTCAGTGTTGTCGGCCCATCCATACCAGGCATCATCACATCCATTAAAATCAGATCCGGTTTCGACACGGGAAACTGGGCCAGCGCCTCCTCTCCAGAACTACAGATGGTGACGGCAAACCCACCCACCATCTCCAGTGCCAGCCGCGCAACCGCCTGGATGTCCGGCTCGTCTTCCACGTACAAAATGTTTTTCAATTCCATGATTATTCTCTTTATTCCACAACATACAAACCGGGCTGGCGCATCCAGTCCGTCACTGAACCCCTCACATTTTCCGCACCAGCGCCCGGATCGTCTCAAGCAGCTCAGCATTGCTGGTTTGAGACTTGACCAGCACAGAAGCGACTCGAGCAGACTCTTCCTTCGACAATTTCTGTCCGGAAAATACCAGCACCGGCGGCTGCGGCCGGCATTGCCGCAGATATTCCAGCACATGCCACCCGGATTGATCCGGCATGCCCAGATCCAGGATGACCAAATCATATCGCTGTGCCGCGATCTTGTCCGCCGCCTCGGCGACCGTGGCCGCAAAATCACAATCGGCAATGTCACGCGACAAGGTAGCCACCACTTGGCGCAGGTCCGGATCGTCCTCCACATGCAGGATTGTCGCCCGATTATCTCCCAGCCGATGGATGGCGCTGTGCAGCGCTTCAAGCAGGTGCTGCTGCTCGATAGGTTTCCCCAGCCAGTCCGAGACACTGAAACCGCCACTGATTTCCGCCTTGCCCTGCTCCATTTTTCCGGAAACCACCACGATGGGCAAATTCGCCGTGACCGGATCGGCCCGCAGTTCGCGAATCAACTCCGCCCCACTCTGCCCCGGGAGCTTGAGATCCAGCGTGAGGGCAGCGTAGCTGTGGCTTGCCAGCATCACCTTCGCTTGTTCGGCATCATGTACGATATCCGGCTCGTAGCCGGCCTCTCGCAACATCAGCGCCAGCAAGGTAGCCACATCCGGATCATCCTCACAAATCAGGATATTGGATATTTGCTGAGACGCCACACAGCTTGCCGGAGCAAGGTTCTCGGGTTCACCGCTCCACTCCGCCAACTCGAACCAGAAGGTTGCCCCCTCGCCCTCCCGGGTCTCGAAACCGATCTTTCCATGCATCTGCTCGACAATTGCCTTGGAAATGCTGAGACCCAGTCCGGTGCCGCCCTTTTGCCGAGTGTCGGAGGAATCCGCCTGCGAGAATTTCTGAAATATGCGTGTCTGGAATTCCAGCGGGATACCCGGTCCATGATCCCGCACACTGACGCGAATACGACCGCTGTTCCGCGTCACGGCAATCTCGACTACGCCACCCTGGGATGAAAACTTCACGGCATTGGACAAAAGGTTGGAGAGCACCTGCATCAAACGCATCTCATCAACCACCGCCTGGATGGTTTCTGGAACCCGCTGCATCACCTCGAAGCGAACAGCATGCTGCTGCGCATAACCCTGGTTGGCCTGCACGCTTTGATCGATCATATTCATCAGGCGCAATGGCGTGAGGTCGAATTTCATCTTGCCCGACTCGATTTTTTCCACATCGAGCAAGTCGCTGATCAGCCCCACCAATCGCTCGCTATTCTTGTAGGCGATATCGATCAGGCTCTTGGCCTGGGGCGACAATTCGCCCGCCACGCCGCCCGCCACCAGGCCCAGCGACCCCCGGATGGAGGTCAGCGGCGTGCGCAACTCGTGACTCACCGTGGATACAAATTCGCTTTTCAAACGCTCCGTTTTCTTGCGCTCGGTGATGTCGCGCACGATACCGTTGAACAGGCGCTCGCCGTCAACCTCCATTTCACTGACCGACAGTTCCATGGGGAAAGTCGATCCATCCTTGCGCAGGCCGGTGACTTCACGGCCGATTCCGATGATCTTTTTCTTTCCGGTGGACAGGTAGTTGTGCAGGTAGCCATCGTGCTCATGGGCATAGGGTTCCGGCATCAGCATCTTGACGTTTTTCCCCTGCACTTCATCCGGCGCATAACCGAACAGCCTCACTGCCGCCGGGTTCAGCGTCTGGATGCTGCCTTTGGCATCAATCACGATAATGCCGTCGACTATGGTGTCGACCAGCGTTCGGATACGTGTCTCGCTGGCCTTGATGGCCGCTTCGGCTCTCTTGCGGTCGGTAATGTCACGCACAATGCCGGTAAACATGGACTCTCCGTCAACCTCCATTTGGCTGACAGCCAGCTCCATGGGAAAGGTAGATCCATCCTTGCGCAGGCCAGTGACTTCACGGCCGATTCCAATAATCTTTTTCTTGCCGGTGCTAAGAAAATTGTGCAGGTAGCCATCATGCTCGCTGTGATAAGGCTCCGGCATGAGCATCATGACATTACGCCCGATCACTTCTTCCGCGGTATAACCGAAAATACGCCCGGCGGCACGATTGAACGATGCCATGATGCCCTGAGCGTTGATGGTGATAATGCCATCAAGGACGCTCTCCAGCACTGCCTGCAATAGTTGGCGGCCTGCATCGATACTGACGTTTGCTTCCGCCAGCATGTGCAGATTCAGTTCCCGTTCCACGCTGCCCGCGAGATCCGCCAGCGAGGCCAGCATGTCGGGCGAGAAGTGCCGGGGTTTGTAGTCAATAATGCATAAGGTCCCAAGCCGGCTACCATCGGCGGCCTTGAGCGGACGTCCGGCATAAAAGCGAATGTGCGGAGCCCCGGTAACCAGCGGATTGTCGGCAAAACGCGGGTCGTCCAGGGCATTGGCAACCACCAGGGTGTCACTGCTGAGAATGGCGTGACCACAGAAGGAAATGGAGCGCGGCGTCTCGCTTGCGCTCAGCCCCTGGCAGGATTTGAACCATTGCCGGTCTGCATCCACCAGGGAAACCAGGGCAACAGGCACATCAAACAAGCGCTGGGCCACGCGGGTGATGCGGTCAAAGCGCTCCTCTGGAGGCGTATCCAGAATATGCAGCGCGCGCAACACCTCAATTCGATGCGCTTCGTCGGCGGGAAATGCGGGTTCCTGCAATGCGACCTCCTTAGGTTCGTTTCCACCCTGCCCTTTGAAACCCAGGCAACGGCCACACTTCTCAGCACAAAAGTCGAGTATCGTCCCACTTCCCACTTTAAGATACGATCAGGCAACTCGCCTCAAATGGTTGAGGCTCAGAGACCCGCATGGGGGGGGAATTGTTCACATCCATGTCATTGGGTTAACCAAACTCAAATTCAGGTTAAATGATTCCAACACGGACTGCAATACGGATCGCACCGGCCATAAGCGGAAGGAAATGGGCACGAAAGCAAAACGGAATCAAATGAAAAAAGCCCACGTTGCGTGGGCTTTTTATGTGTTTCTGGCGGAGAGAGAGGGATTCGAACCCTCGGTAAGGCTATAAACCCTACGCTCCCTTAGCAGGGGAGTACCTTCGACCACTCGGCCATCTCTCCGTTTCGAGCAGCCGGAAGCATACCGATTATTCGGCAGAAGGTCAATCTGGCTATGACTAAACTTAAACCCGGTTTGTCCGTCAGGGCGCAAGATGATGGCGAGAGGTGAAGCAGGCTTGCCGTCTATTTGGATGGCGCGCGAATCTTCGTCAGCGCTTCGTCAATCGCCCGATCGAGGTAAACGCCATAGAAATCCGGCGTGGTCAGGCCAACCAGCGGATCGGCAAGCGAATGTCCGGCGGCATCGAAGAGCTTGACGGTCGGCGTCAGCCGAACTTTCTGCTGCCGGGAAAACCGGGCGGGGGTAGTGATTTTACCGGAGAAATCCACCAGCCTGGTCCGGTCCTGAAACTCGATCTGGCGCAGGATAACCTTGTCCGCATACTCGGGATTACGCTGCATTGGAAGCAGAAACTCCTGCTTCACGCGCTCGCAATATGCGCACTTCGGGGAGGTGAAAAGAATCAGGATCGGCACTTGCCTGTTTTGGGCAACGGACGCTTCGCGCGTCAAATCCGTTGCCGAGAGGATCTCGTCCAGCGGGTTCGCCGCGCCAGCCATGCTGAACCATGCTAAACTAGCCAGCCCTAAGCTGGTCGCCACGACCTTTGAAAATAAACGCTTAATTACCATTTTGCGCAGGTACCCCTTTTGAAAAACACTCTTATCATCGCGTCGCGCGAAAGCGCCTTGGCAATGTGGCAGGCTCATCATATCCAAGGCCGCCTGCAGACATTATATCCACAATTGGACGTGCAAATATTGGGCATGACCACCACTGGCGACCAGATACTCAACTCGCCGCTGGCAAAGATCGGCGGCAAGGGCCTGTTCGTCAAGGAGCTTGAACAGGCGCTGGAAGAAGGCCGCGCCGACATCGCGGTGCATTCGATGAAAGACGTGCCGATGACCCTGCCGCCCGGTTTCATGCTGGCTGCCACCGGTGAGCGCGAGGACCCGCGGGATGCTTTCGTGTCCAACCAATACCCCAATCTCGAAGCCCTGCCCGAAGGCAGCGTGGTCGGCACCTCCAGCCTGCGCCGTGAATGCCAGTTGCGAGCGCGCTTTCCCCACCTCAAGATCGAACCCTTGCGCGGCAACGTGCAGACCCGGCTGCGCAAGCTGGACGAAGGCCAGTTTGCCGCCATCATCCTGGCGGCTGCCGGGCTCAAGCGGCTGGAACTGGGCCACCGCATCGCCGCGCTGATCGAGCCGGAACAAAGCCTGCCCGCCGTAGGACAGGGCGCGCTCGGCATCGAGTGCCGCGAAGGGCGCGATGATCTGGTGCAACTGCTGGCGCCGCTGCACCATGCGGAGAGCGCCGCCTGCGTCGCGGCAGAACGTGCCATGAGCCGCGCCTTGCAAGGCAGTTGCCAGGTGCCGCTGGGCGGTTTTGCCCAGATCGCGAACGGCGAGCTTCACCTGCGCGGTTTTGTGGCGAGCATCGACGGCCAGCGCATGGTACGCGACGAAGTGCGCGGCAAGCCTGCTGATGCCGAGCAACTCGGCGCCCAGATGGGCCAACGCCTGATCGCGCGCGGCGCGGACAAAATTCTCGCCGAACTCGCCATCTAATGGTTGACGCTTCGCCTCTCGAGGGCATGGGCGTGGTGGTGACACGGCCCATCCATCAGGCGCAAAACCTGGCGCAGTTGATCGCCGGCGCGGGCGGCGAGGCAATCCTGTTCCCGGTGCTGGAAATTCAGGATGCCGGGGATCTGCGCCCGCTCAATGCCTTGATCGCCCGTCTGGATGAATTCGACGTAGCGATTTTCATCAGCCCCAATGCGGTGAGCAAGGCACTCAACCTGATTCGCGCGCAACGCCAACTGCCCCCGCAATTAATGATCGCGGCCATTGGGAAAGGCAGCAAAAAGGAGTTGCAGCACTGCGGCATCACCCAGATTGTCGCGCCCGAAAAACAGTTCGACAGCGAAGGCCTGCTCGCCCTGCCCCAGTTCCAGGACATGCACGGCAAGAAAGTGGTCATTTTTCGCGGCGAGGGGGGGCGCGAAGTCCTGGGCGACGCCCTGATTTCGCGCGGCGCAACGCTCGAATACGCCGAATGCTACCGGCGCTGCAAACCCAGCATCGACACCGCGCCCCTGTTGCACCGCTGGGCGCGTGGCGAAATCCATGCCATCACGGCCACCAGCGGCGAGAGCCTGCACAATCTGTTTGATCTGCTGGGTAAACTTGGGCAACAATGGCTGAAAAAAACTCCGCTCTTCGTGCCCCATCAACGAATTGCACAGATCGCGCATGAAATGGGCCTGACGCAGGTTATTGTGACGCTGCCGGGAGATGAGGGTTTGGTTGCAGGTTTGAGCGAATGGAAACTCCGCAATTCATGAACGATAAAGACACAACGCCAACAATTCCGGCCCAGGATGCGCCAGCGACAGGACAGGCGCCATGGTGGCTTCGTTTATCCCTGCTGTTCAGCTTGCTGGCGCTGCTACTGCTCGGCTGGCACTGGCTCGACTCGCGCCAGCGGGATATGCAACTGGAATTGAACCTGGGCCGCCGTCTGGCCGAATTCGAAGCGCACAGCAAGGAAAGCGGAATCCTTGCTCGCCAGACCCAGGAAACCGTGCGCGAAGCCCAGGCCAAACTTGACCTGCTGGCGCAGAAAATGGCCGAATCCGAGAGCCACCAGCTGGCGGTAGAAGAGCTGTATCAGCAAATGTCGCGTAACCGCGACGAGTGGGTACTGTCCGAAATCGAACAGATGCTCCTCATAGCCAACCAGCAACTGCAACTGGCCGGCAATGTCCAGGGCGCGCTGATCGCATTGCAAACTGCGGAGAGTCGCCTGCAGCGCATGGACCAGCCGCAGTTCTTCACGCTGCGCAAGGCAATCAACAAGGACATCGAGCAATTGCAGGCCCTGCCGCAGATCGACCTGGCGGGCCTCAATCTGCGGCTCGACAGCATGGCTGCGGAAGTAGAGCATCTGCCGCTGTTGCCGGGCCGCGTGAGCGGAACGGGAAAGCCCGCCCCGCGCCAACCCCAGCCTGAGAGCTTCTGGCTGCGCCTGCGCGAGGAAGCCTGGGAGGATTTCAAGCAACTGGTGCGCATCCAGAATCTGGAAAAATCCGAACTGCCCCTCCTGCCGCCCGAGCAGGCTTATTTCCTGCGCGAGAACCTGAGACTGCGCCTGCTCTCGGCTCGCCTTGCCCTGCTGCAGCGCAACGAGGCAAGTTACAAGGCTGACATCAAGGCTGCTGAAGACTGGCTGAATCGCTATTTCGACACCAGCGACAAAAGCGTCCACGTTGCGCTCAACCACATCAAGCAGCTTGGCCAGAGCCGCCTCTCCATCGACCTGCCGGACATCTCCGCCAGCCTGAATGCGGCGCGCACCTTCAAGCTGGGACGGGAAAAAGCCGGCAAATGAAAGCCCTGTTCTGGACCCTGGCCATCCTGCTTCTCGCCGTGGCATTGACCATAGCCGCGACGCACAATACCGGCTATGTGCTGCTGGTCTATCCGCCCTACCGCATCGAGTTGAGCCTCAACCTCCTGCTTACCCTGCTGGCGGCAGCCTTTTTCATCGCTTATGGCCTGTTGCGCATAGCGCGCCGTGTACTCCGGCTGCCTGCCCACGTCCGCGCTTTCAAGGAGCAGAGGCAGCAGGACAAGGCGCGCAGCGCAATGACCGAAGGGATGCAGAACTTTGCCGCCGGCAATTATGCGGCGGCCGAGAAACACGCTGCCCATGCGCTTGAACTGGGCGAGACGCCGGAATTAAATGCCCTGATCGCCGCCCGCGCGGCTCACGAGCTCAAGGCATTCGACCGGCGCGATGCCTACCTGGCACAGGCGGGCAAGGCTTGCGCCGACTATCCCAACGCAGGGATGACGCCGTAGCGTTGAGCTTCAGTTCAATACAAAAGGCATCCGTTTCAGCTTGCCTCATGAATCTTGTGCGATTCAACCCGGTGTGCCGCGGCTTTTGGGCCGACTTGGCCAAAATTGAATATCAGTTTCCAGAGAATTTAAGCAAGGGGCGTCATTGAACATGAGCACAGGTCCAGCCCCCCAGAACAAGGATAACCCGGCTGCCCAGCATGTTTTCAAGGTGCGCCGCGACTACAACACCTGGGTAGCGAACGAAACGCTGGAAGACTACGCGCTACGTTTCACCCCGCGCAGCTACCGCAAATGGTCGGAGATGCAGGTCGCCAACACCGCTTTCGGTGCTGCCTCATTCCTTGTGCTGGAGGCGGTGGGCGCCACCCTGCTGGTCAATTACGGTTTCCTCAACGCCGCCTGGGCGATCGTGGTGGCGGGCATCATCATCTTTCTCGCCGGCATCCCGGTCAGCCGCTACGCGGCTCTTCATGGCCTGGATATGGACCTGCTCACGCGCGGCGCCGGTTTCGGCTATCTCGGCTCCACCGTCACCTCGCTCATCTACGCCTCCTTCACCTTCATATTCTTCGCCCTCGAGGCGGCCATCATGGCCTATGCGCTGGAGCTGGGTTTTGGCATCCCGCCTGCCTGGGGCTACCTGATCTGCGCGCTGGTGGTGATCCCGCTGGTGACCCACGGCATCAGCACCATCAGCCGTTTGCAAACCCTCACCCTGCCGGTCTGGCTGCTGATGTTGCTGCTGCCTTATCTGTTCGTGCTGATCAAGGAGCCGCAGGCCTTTGCCGGTTTGCTCGGCCATGGCGGCAGCGAAAATCCGGCTGGCGGATTCGATGTCCACCTGTTCGGCGCGGCGCTGGCCGTGGCGCTGGCGCTCATCACCCAGATGGGCGAACAGGTGGATTACCTGCGCTTCATGCCGGAGCGCACCACGCAAAACCGCAAGCGCTGGCTGGCCGGGGTGCTGATCGGCGGGCCAGGCTGGGTGATTCCCGGCGTGGTCAAGATGCTTGGGGGCGCTTTTCTTGCCTATCTCGCCATCCGCCACGGGATTTCGCAGGAGCATGCCGTCGATCCCAACCAGATGTACCTGGTGGCCTATGGCTATGTTTTTTCCAATCCGGGCTGGGCGGTGGCCGCCACGGTGGTGTTCGTCGTGGTGTCCCAGCTCAAGATCAACGTCACCAACGCCTATGCCGGCTCACTGGCCTGGTCCAATTTCTTCTCGCGCATCACCCACAGCCATCCGGGGCGGGTGGTGTGGGTGGTGTTCAACACCCTGATCGCGCTGATGCTGATGGAGCTCGACCTGTTCCAGGCCATGGGCCGGGTGCTGGGGCTCTACTCCAACGTGGCCGTGGCCTGGATGATGGCAGTGGTTGCGGATCTGGTGATCAACAAGCCGCTCGGTCTGTCGCCGCACGGCATCGAGTTCCGCCGCGCCTACCTGTACGATGTCAACCCGGTTGGCATCGGCGCCATGGGCATCGCCTCGCTGCTTTCTGTGCTGGCCTACGTCGGCCTGTTCGGCCCTGAAATACAGCCCTTCGCCATCTTCATCGCCCTGATCGCTGCCCTGGTGTGTTCGCCCCTGATCGCCTGGCTGACCAAAGGGCGCTACTACATCGCCCGCCAGCCCGTGGACCTCGGGGCCGGGAATGCCCTGGCTGGCGCCACCCATGCCTGCACCCTCTGCGGCAAGGACTACGAAGGGGAGGACATGGCCCGCTGCCCGGCCTACCAGGGCAACATCTGTTCCCTGTGCTGTACGCTCGACGCCCGTTGCCACGACCAGTGCAAGCCCCGCGCGCGTCTCGTCGACCAGTGGACCGCCCTGCTCGAACGCCTGCTGCCCGCATCTGCCCGGCCCTATCTGGAAGCGGGGCTGGGCCATTACCTGCTCATGATGATCGGGATCGTGTCCCTCCTGGGGCTGTTCATCGGCCTGCTCTATTACCAGGAGATGCTGGCCCTCAAGGATGGCGAGGCCTACCTGCTGCCCCATCTGCGCGATGTGTTCGCGCGCACCTCGGCGGCCCTGCTGGTGGTCACCGGCGTCATTGCCTGGTGGGTGGTGCTCGCCAACCGCAGCCGCCAGGTGGCGCAGGAGGAATCCAGCCGGCAGACCCGCTTGCTGCTGCATGAAATCGACTCGCACCGCCGCACCGACGAGTTGCTGCAGAAGGCCAAGCTGGCCGCCGAGCAGGCCAACCAGGCCAAGAGCCGCTACATCACCGCCATCAGCCACGAACTGCGCACCCCCCTGAACAGCATCCTCGGGTATGCCCAGATCCTCGACGGCGACGAGGCCATTCCACCCAACCGCCGCCAGGCGGTGAGCGTGATCCATCGCAGTGGCGACCACCTGCTCTCCCTGATAGAGAGCACCCTGGACATCGCCCGCATCGAGAGCGGCAAGCTGAGCCTGGACGTGCGGGCGCTGGATTTCCCTGAATTCGTGCAGCAGATCGTGGCCATGTTCGAGTTCCAGGCACGCAACAAGGGCATCGATTTCAGCTACCAACCCCAGAGTGAGTTGCCGGCGCAAGTGCGGGCGGACGAGCGACGCCTGCGCCAGATCCTGATCAACATTATTGGCAATGCGGTCAAATTCACCACCCGTGGCGGCGTCGTGTTCCGCCTCAAATACCAGCGCGAGATGGCCACCTTCGAGATCGAGGATAGCGGCCCCGGCATCGCGACGGAGGAGCTGGAGCGCATTTTCGAGCCCTTCTCGCGCGGCCGCGCCGCCCATGTCGGCGCCACAGGGGGCACGGGGCTCGGCCTGACCATTGCAAAAATGCTGACTGACGTGATGGGCGGCGAGCTGACGGTGGAAAGCACGCCGGGCCAAGGCAGCCGCTTCCGCATCCGTCTCTTTCTGCCCCAGCTCGCGGCGGCGACACAGAGCGGGCAAGGCGCCGCCCGCGTGCGCCCCATCGGCTACGTCGGCGTGCGCCGCCGCATCCTCATCGTCGATAATGAAAAAACCGACCGTGAGTTGCTGGTCAGCATGCTGGAGCCGCTCGGCTTCCAACTGGCCCAGGCGAATTCTGGCCAGGAATGCCTGGACCTGATCCCGCGCTTTCGCCCCCACCTGATCTTCATGGATCTGGCCATGCCCGGCATCGACGGCTGGGAAACCATACGCCGCATCCACGAGGGCGGCATGACCGATGCCGAAATCGCCGTCATTTCCGCCAACGCCTTCGAAAAAGGCGCTGAAAATGACGTGAACCTCGCCAGTGAAAACTTCATCACCAAGCCGGTGCGGATGGACGCCCTGCTCGACTGGATCGGGCGGCACCTCGACCTGGAATGGGTCCGGGCCGAAGCCCCGCCCCAAGAGCCCGCTCCCGCTTCGGCCCCGGTGCGATTAAACTATCCTCCCGAAGAATACCTGCAAGCACTGGAAGAGCAGATCGACCTCGGCTACGTGCGGGGCATCCTCAACAAGCTGGGTGAAATCGAGCGGCTCGATGTTGCTCACAGCGAATTTGTCGAAGTGATGCGCCAGCTGGCGCGCCAGTTCCAGTTTGAAGCGATGAAGGAAATACTGCGCAAGGGCCAGGAACAGCATGACACCGATTGACCGGATCAATTCGGACATCGTCCTGATCGTGGACGATGTGCCGGAAAACCTCTCCCTGCTTCACGATGCCCTCGATGAAGCCGGTTACACGGTGCTGGTGGCCACCAACGGCGAAAGCGCCCTGCAGCGGGCGCGCCAGAGCCGGCCCGACGTCATGTTGCTGGATGCCATGATGCCCGGCATGGACGGCTTCCAGGTAGCGCGGGCCATGAAGGCGGATTTCGCCACCCAGCACATTCCCGTCATCTTCATGACCGGCCTGACCGAAACCGAGCACGTGGTGGCCGCCTTCGCCGCCGGCGGAGCCGACTACGTCACCAAGCCGATCCGCCCGCAGGAAGTGCTGGCCCGCATATTCGCCCACATGCAGAACGCCCGCCAGATGAAGCAGGCCCGCAGCGCCCTCGACGCCTTCGGCCAGGCCACCGCCGCCGTGCGCCGCGGCGATGGCCGCCTGGTATGGCAGACCCCGCTGGCGCGCAAACTGCTCAAGGCCTATTTCGACCTCGATACCGAACACTCTCCCCCGCGCCTCCTGGACTGGATCGAGGAAGCGCAACTGGCCGCCAGGGAAAACCGCGAACCCCCGGTCCTCGTGAATATGGATGGCCGCCGCCTGCTCGCCACCCTGCACGATCCCAGCAGCCTGGGCCACGAAGGAGAATGGCTGCTGGTACTGCACGAGGAAAACCATGCCGCCACCATCGAAGCCCTGATCAGCGCCTTCCGCCTCACTGCACGCGAGGCGGAAGTGCTCTACTGGGTCACCAAGGGCAAGATCAACAAGGACATCGGCGACATCCTCGGCACCAGCCCGCGCACGGTGAACAAGCACCTGGAACATGTATTCGAGAAGCTCGGTGTGGAAACGCGCACGGCAGCGGCCAATCTGGCTATCGGGAAGGTTGCGGGGATCGGGTAGAGGGACTTCTATCAGGATGTGGAAAGTATGGCTTGCAACTCGCTACTACGAGACAGCGCGGAGCCACATTCGCTCTACTTGCGCAGACATGTTCTTCGGTAATAATTCAACATCGGGGTGACTGGCTCCATAAACGCGAAATAGCTCATCAGCGAAAGCCTGTCCTATTTCTTGAACGCCATCGAAGTCTAAGATTACAGTTTTGAAGCGATCAAATCTTGCTATTAGTCGCTTAGCTTGTGAGCGGGAAACCAATTGTTCATCCCCAAATGTGGCCAGCTTCATAGGTACTATGGTTTTAGAAAAGTCATAATCTTCTGGAGCATTTGTGAACTGCGCATACACATCAGATGCGTTACGTTCACATTTAAGTGCGATTTGCATGTATACAGCAGTACCTTTGCTGAAAACACCTTTTGCTTCATGTAGCCAATCATTAGGTGAATCTTCTCGGTGGTTAAACTGCAAACCATTGGCGCCAATCTCAAATGAATCGAACATGCGAGAAGTAAAAAATACCCCCTCACCAGTATGCTTGCTAGGGTCTGTTGTCAGTTTTCCTTTCGATAACTCAAATAGGGCTTGGCGCATATCCGGCAGATTAAGGGCTGCAGCGATTTTTGCAAAGATACCTACGCCATCATCAGAAATGATTAGGATGAATACGTCTTCATTTTGGCTACCCCAAACGAAGGCCGAATCGCCAGCTGAATGGTCGATTGCATTGTTCAGCATCTCCGTAAAGCCGAGATTCACGATGTTTTGTACATTTGGAGAGAGATTAAAGTAGGGCTTAAAGTCGCGCTCCCACGCTACGTGCTCTTCCAGTCCTTGTAACTTGTAAAGATGTGCAGCTCGTCGCTTGTAGCCAGGGCTAAATACGGGGTGTGTTGATGGTCCGCTTCGTGCGATCCAGCCTTCAGTTTCAAGTTTCTGGATATATCGGTTGGCCGCGACCCTTGAAATTCCAAATCGTTCAGCATAATGTCGCGTAAGGTCGCGCGGATGATTAACGACGTCTTGGGTAACCGTAAGAACGAGAGTTTCAAACTTTGAGGGTTTGGCCATGTTGTATTTTGTAAACGTAGATAGCGTTTATTGTAAACTTATGATTTAGTCGTTGTAAATATAAATGACTCCAAGTTGGTCTGCCCATTCTTCCTGAATGAGCGACTTCCAATCAGACTGCAAATTAATTCCAGCATCCCCCTATACGTCATCTGACGTATTCCTCCGCACGGCTCCTCCTCGTAATCTGGCTGCGACTGGAAACGCCATCAGTCCGATCCACTTTACTTACACAAGGAACCTTCCATGCAACGTCGCAATTTCGATCGATAGAGCCAGACTCGATTGATGCGTCATAATCTTCCACACCAACGCCCCCACCATACACACTCAGTCGATTAACCGCATCCCGCAATGCTTGGCGGCGTCGCGATCAAATGTTGTCGTATAGCCGCACCCGGCTTCATTTGCCGACCGCTCTATCAGGCAGTCTGCAAAATCTGCCTTGCCTTCCTTGAACAGCCGCAAAGCTTTCCACACGGTATCGGCGTGCGCCACGATAATTTCCTTGGTGCGCAGCAGTGTTTCCAGCACCTCGCAAATCTCGCCTTTGGTTGATGCGTAGCAACCTGTCAGCACCCATACCAGCTCCACCACCGAAACGATGCTGATGTAGCCCGGCGCATCCGCTGTCAACGATTCGATCAGGCTCGTTGCCTTGGGCGACTGCCTTGGATCGTCCTGTGCGATATAGCGAACAAGCACGTTTGTGTCCAAACCTATCATCCTAGAAACCTCAGTTGGACAGGTTGAAGTGTGCGGATTTTGGGGCGCAGGGCAAGGCGTAACGACGCGGAATGGTCATTCCATTCCAAGGAGTTACAACGCAGCCATGTGCGCCAAAATCCGTGCAATTCAGCCTGTAGCGTATTCACCCGGCAGATGAGCACGATGTGTGCAAATAATTTTATTAACATCATCATGTTATGCGCTTAGTTAAGCGGTCAACTGAGGTTTCTAGGATCATCTTGCTTTGGCCCCTTGGGTGGCGATGGCTTCATTCATCGCCGCTATCGTCACCGGCGAGGCAGGCTTGCGCACCAGCCCTTTCAGCGCAGTTACCGGTTGCGTCGCGGCAACCAGCTCAAAATGTCCGGGTTCAACCTGGACGAACTCTACCCGGTCTCCAGCCTCGACGCCGAGCGCGGCGCGTACGGTGGCGGGGATGGTGATCTGGCCCTTGCTGGTTATGGTTGCAGTCGACATAAGCCCTCCTGTTTCATAATTCCTTACCTTATAGTAAGGGATTTAAAAAATCAAGGATGGCACATGGCAACCATCTTCAAGCGGCTGGCGGCACCACATGCTGTTGAATGGTCTGGCTTCATGGCATTTCCTTGCCGCAATTCGGAAACCATACCCTTGTTTGTCTGGGCGAACCCTATTGGCCAAACGATCACACCCCCCGCCACCTATTTTGCATTACCGAAAAGTTTGATACTCCCGCTTTTCCTTACCGATCTTATTTTTATGCAGCCTGGTGCAAGTACATATCCACATGGATATCGGCGAACGGGCAGATCAAGCCCCCGCGAGGGGTGCGTTCCACCAGGCCGAGGTCCACGAGGACACCGGCGTCCTCGTGGACGCGCTTGACGTCACGTCCGACCCGCCGCGCCAACTCGCGCACCGGCAACTCGCCGCAGCCCTGTAGCGTATTGATCAACACCCAGCGCCGTTCAGTCATACGCGAGAAAAATGCGGCGGGAGAATCGAAGTTGAGCGTTTCGCCCTGGTAGGCATCTGCCTGAAAGGCCGTCTTTGCCGCTTGCCGCAATGCTTCCTGCCAGTCCGGTTGCAGGGTAATGGTCAGTGTTCTTGCTTCCATCGCTCGACTCCTGTGATTCCCGAGGACATGTTACGGAAATCCTGTCAATGGCGCCAACTTCTGGTGCCACCGCGCTGGCTGACGACCCCCTATACGTCATCTGACGTATTCCTCCGCAAGGCTCCACCTCGTAATCTGAGTGCGACTGGAAACCCCATCAGTCCGATCAACTCAATTCATACAAGGAGCCTTCCATGCAACGTCGCAATTTCATCAAGGTCGCCACGCTCACGGTGGCCATGGCCGCCGCCGGTTTGACCAGCCTTTCCGCACTCGCCGCCGACACCATCAAGGTCGGCATTCTGCATTCCCTGTCCGGCACCATGGCTATTTCCGAAACCGCGCTGAAGGAAACCGCGCTGATGACCATCGCCGAGATCAACAAGTCCGGCGGCGTGATGGGCAAGCAGCTGGAGCCGGTGGTGGTGGACCCGGCTTCGAACTGGCCGCTGTTTGCCGAAAAGGCCCGCCAGTTGCTGAGCAAGGACAAGGTTGCAGTCACTTTCGGTTGCTGGACATCAGTCTCCCGCAAGTCGGTGCTGCCGGTTTACAAGGAACTGAACGGCCTGCTGTTCTACCCGGTTCAGTACGAGGGCGAGGAGCTGGAGAAGAACGTGTTCTACACCGGTGCTGCGCCCAATCAGCAAGCCATTCCGGCAGTCGAATACCTGATGAGCAAGGACGGCGGTTCGGCCAAGCGTTTCGTGCTGCTGGGTACCGATTATGTTTATCCGCGCACCACCAACAAGATCCTGCGCGCATTCCTTAAATCCAAGGGCGTGGCTGACGCCGACATCATGGAAGAGTACACCCCGTTTGGCCATAGCGATTACCAGACCATTATCGCCAAGATCAAGAAGTTCTCCGCTGAAGGCAAGAAGACCGCCGTGGTTTCCACCATCAATGGCGACTCCAACGTGCCTTTCTACAAGGAATTGGGCAATGCGGGCCTGAAGGCGACCGATGTGCCGGTGGTGGCTTTCTCGGTGGGTGAAGAAGAGCTGCGCGGCGTGGACACCAAGCCGCTGGTGGGCCATCTCGCAGCCTGGAACTACTTCGAGTCGATCAAGAATCCGGACAACACCAAGTTCATCGCCATGTACAAGGATTGGGCCAAGAAGCAGAACCTGCCCAAGGCCGATTCAGTCGTGACCAACGACCCGATGGAAGCGACCTACGTCGGCATCCACATGTGGAAGCAGGCCGTCGAGAAAGCCAAGTCCACCGACGTGGACAAGGTGATCGCAGCGATGGGCGGCCAGACGTTCAAGGCGCCGTCCGGTTTCACGGTGAAGATGGACGAGAAGAATCACCACCTGCACAAGCCGGTATTCATCGGCGAAGTGAAGGCGGACGGCCAGTTCAACGTGGTGTGGAAGACCAAGGGCCCGGTTCGCGCACAGCCCTGGAGCCCCTACATTCCCGGCAACGACAAGAAAAAGGATGTGCCTGACAGCATGTAATTTTCCTTCCATCGTTTAGAGATTGCGCATCCGGTTGGTTGAAACGCCACCTCAAACCCCTCCCGGCCTCCCCTTGTCAGGGGAGGAGACAAACGGCTTCCCCCCTGAAGTGGGTCAAGCAGGCAATCCGCGTAGCGGATGCTCGCACAAGGGGGGATTGAGGGGGGTTAGAGTGCCCAAAACATCCATGCCGGATGCGCATCCACCAAGAAATCCCATGAAATCCATACTATTTTCCCTGCTCCTCTGGTTCTGCGCCCTGCCTGCCATGGCTGCGCTCGACCCCGCCGTGGTCAAGCAACTGGCTGCGGATGAATCAGACGACAAGATTGCCGCCATTCAGCAACTGGCTGCCAGTGCCGACAAGGACGCTGCACGGGTGCTGAAGGCTTTGTCCGAGGACGCGCTGTTCGTCTCGGGCGACACTGTGTACCTGCTGGACGGCGAGAAGCCTGTCGATGCCGCCAGCGGCGCGCTCATCCAGCCTGCGCCGGAGAGCTATGACGCGATCACCATCAACAATCGCATCCGCTCTGAATTGAGCAATGCCATTGCCGCGCTGCGTCTCTTTAACCCGGATCGCGCGGTGCGCCTTGCCGCCGCACGGGAACTGCAAAGCAATGCCGGCATCGAGCTGGTGCCCGTTCTGGCGCGGGCGCTGGCCAAGGAAGGCGACCCGGAAATCAAAGCGCTTCTGAAACTGGCCCACGCCCAATCCAGCCTCGGCAGCCCCGACGCAGGCCTGCGCCTGACGGCCGTGGAGGCATTGGCGGACAGTGCCAGCGCCAACGCAAAAAATCTGCTGCTGCCGTTGCTCGATGCGACTAACGAGCCGGACGAAAGGGTGCGCAAGGCGGCAAAAACCTCGCTCAAGGCGATTGAATCCAGCCTGGCGCTGGGCGAAACCGTGGGCCAGATTTTCTCCGGCCTCTCGCTCGGCAGCATCCTGCTGCTGGCGGCGCTGGGTCTGGCGATTACCTACGGCGTGATGGGCGTGATCAATATGGCGCACGGCGAGCTGCTGATGGTGGGCGCCTATGCCACCTATTTCACGCAAGGCATTTTCCGCACTTATTTCCCGGCTTATCTCGACTGGTATGTGGTGGCCGCCGTCCCGGCCGCGTTCCTTGCCGCGGCGCTGGTCGGCATGGCGCTGGAACGCACGGTGATCCGCAAGCTCTATGGCCGTCCGCTGGAAACCCTGCTGGCCACCTGGGGGCTTTCGCTGATCCTGATCCAGGCGGCACGCGTGCTGTTCGGCGCGCAGAATGTTGAACTGGCCAACCCGTCCTGGATGTCCGGCGGCGTGGAAGTACTGGCCGGCATGGTGCTGCCGTGGAACCGCATCGTCATCATCGGCTTCACCCTGTTCGTGCTGGCCCTGGTGTGGGTGCTGATGAACCGCACCCGTCTCGGCATGTTCGTTCGCGCCGTGACGCAAAACCGGCCCATGGCAGGTTGCGTCGGCGTGCCAACCGGGCGCATCGACACCCTGGCCTTCGGCCTGGGTGCGGGCATTGCCGGCCTGGGCGGTGTGGCGCTGTCGCAGATTGCCAACGTCGGCCCTGACATGGGCCAGGGCTATATCGTCGATTCCTTCATGGTGGTGGTGCTGGGCGGCGTCGGCCAGCTCGCGGGTGCGGTTTGGGCTGCGCTGGGCCTGGGCATCGTGACCAAGTTCCTTGAAGGCTGGGCCGGTGCGGTGATCGCCAAGATCGCCGTGCTGGTGTTCATCATCATCTTTATCCAAAAGCGGCCCCAGGGTCTGTTCGCTCTCAAAGGAAGGTTTGTCGAATCATGAGAACGCCCTTCGTCATCCGTTTTCTCAGCGCCATGCCGCGCAGCGGCTGGATCGCCATGGCGCTGTTTGCCCTCATCACCCTGGTGGTCATGCCCGCGCTGCACCTGTTCATGCCCACGGACAGCCCGTTTTATGTCTCGAACTACGTCATCACCCTGGGCGGCAAGCTGATGTGCTACGCCATCGTGGCGGTGGCCATGGACCTGATCTGGGGCTATGCCGGGATACTCTCGCTCGGCCATGGCGTGTTCTTCTCCCTGGGGGGCTACGCCTTCGGCATGTACCTGATGCGCCAGATCGGCACCGACGGTTCCTATCACTCGCACCTGCCGGATTTCATGGTCTTCCTCGACTGGAAGGAGCTGCCCTGGTACTGGGCCGGGACCGATTCCATCCTCTGGTCGATTGTGCTGGTGCTGGTCGTGCCCGCGCTGGTGGCTTATATCTTCGGTTACTTTGCTTTCCGTTCACGTATCAAGGGGGTGTATTTTTCCATCATCACCCAGGCGTTGACCTTCGCCGCCATGCTGTTTTTCTTCCGCAACGAAACCGGCTTCGGCGGCAACAACGGCTTCACCGATTTCAAGCGCATCCTGGGCTACGACATCACTTCGCCGGAAACGCGCGTGATCCTGTTCGGCCTGTCCGCGCTGGTGCTGATGCTGACCCTGCTGCTCGGGCGCTACCTGGTGACCTCCAAGTTCGGCCGGGTGCTGGCGGCGATCCGTGACGCCGAGTCGCGCGTCATGTTCATCGGCTACAACCCGCTGCACTTCAAGCTCTTCGTGTGGACCTTGTCCGCCGTGTTGTGCGCCGTGGCCGGTGCGCTGTACGTGCCGCAGGTGGGCATCATCAATCCCTCGGAAATGTCGCCCGCCAATGGCATCGAGATCGCCATCTGGGTCGCGGTGGGCGGGCGCGGCACCCTCATCGGGCCGATCATCGGCGCGGCCATCGTCAATTTATCCAAGAGCTACTTCACCGTGGCCTTCCCTGAATACTGGCTGTTCTTCCTGGGCGCGCTGTTCGTCATGGTCACGCTGTGGCTGCCGGAAGGCGTGGTCGGCCTGTGGAAACGCTGGACTAAAAAAGGACAGGCATGAACACAAAAATCGAGAGCCATTGGGATGGTTCAGCGCCCGCCACGGGGCACATGCTCCAGCCGGGCCTGGACATCTCCCACAAGGTTGTCCTCTACCTGGACGATATTTCAGTCAGCTTCGACGGCTTCAAGGCGCTGAACAATCTCAGCCTGACCATCGACGCGGGTGAGCTGCGCTGCATCATCGGCCCCAACGGGGCAGGCAAGACCACCATGATGGACGTCATCACCGGCAAAACGCGGCCGGACTCCGGCACCTGCTTTTTCGGCCAGACGATCGACCTCACGCGCATGACCGAGCCGGAAATCGCCCATGCCGGCATCGGTCGAAAGTTCCAGAAACCGACCATTTTCGAAAACCATACCGTGTTCGAGAACCTGGAACTGGCGATGAAAATGGACAAGCGCGCCTTCACCAGCCTGTTTGCCTGGCTGGGCAAGGAAGGTCGCGACAAAATCTCGGACACGCTCAGGCTGATCCGCCTCGACCATGAAGCCGACCGCCTTGCCGGCCTGCTTTCGCACGGACAGAAGCAGTGGCTGGAGATCGGCATGCTGCTGATGCAGGAACCCAGGCTGCTGCTGCTGGACGAGCCGGTGGCCGGCATGACCGACGACGAAACCGAGCGTACCGGCGAGCTGTTCAAATCCCTGGCGGGCAAACACAGCCTGGTGGTGGTCGAGCATGACATGGCCTTCATTGAGCAACTGGGCGGAAAAGTGACCGTGCTACACGAGGGATCGGTGCTGGCAGAAGGAAATCTGGCCGACGTGCAGGCCGATCCGCGCGTCATCGAAGTATATTTGGGGCGGTAAGCATGCTGACAGTAGAAAATCTCAACCAGTATTACGGTGGCAGCCATATCCTGCGCAATGTAGGCTTCACCGCGCCAACCGGCCAGGTCACCACGCTGCTGGGACGCAATGGCGTGGGCAAGACTACCCTTCTCAAATGCCTGATGGGGCTGGTGCCGGCCAAGAGCGGCAGCATCGTGTTCGACGGCAAGGACGTCACCCATGCGGCATCGCACGCCCGCGTCAAGGCGGGCATCGGTTATGTGCCGCAGGGCAGGGAAATCTTCCCGCGCCTGACGGTGGAGGAAAATCTGCGCATGGGCCTCGCCACCCGGCCCGCCGGCACGCCCATTCCGGAGCGTATTTTCGAGATGTTCCCGGTGCTGAAACAGATGATGAAACGGCGCGGCGGCGACCTCTCCGGCGGGCAGCAACAGCAATTGGCCATCGGCCGCGCGCTGGCCTTTGGCCCCAGGCTGCTGATTCTGGACGAACCCACCGAGGGCATCCAGCCTTCCATCATCAAGGACATCGAACGCGCCATCCGCAGCCTGGCGGAGGAGGGCAGCATGGCCATCCTGCTGGTCGAGCAGTATTACGATTTTGCCCGCTCGCTGGCTGATCAGTACCTGCTCATGGAACGCGGCGAAATCATCCGCCAGGGCCCCGGCGCGGACATGGAGAAGGACGGCATCCGGGAATTGCTTTCCGTATAATGGCTTGATGTCTGCCCTCCCATTACCAGCCGCTGGCTGGCAAGCGCGCCTGCAACTGGGTTTCGAGCGCCGCGACCAGGCCACGATCCTGGCGCGGCGCGAGCATTTCGGCCCGCTGCGCGTGCAGAAAGCGCTTTATCCCGAAGGCGAGGCCATCTGCCACGCCATCGTGCTGCATCCGCCTTCCGGCATTGCCGGTGGCGACGAACTGGAAATCGGGTTGCGGATCGGCCCGCACGCCCATGCCCTGCTGACCACGCCGGGTGCGGGAAAGTGGTACCGCAGCGGCGGCCCGGAAGCTTCACAGCGGCTGCGTCTGGAAGTGGCGGAAAACGGCCTGCTGGAATGGTTGCCGCAGGAAACCATTGTGTTCGACGGCGCCAGGGCGCGCATGAGCACGGAAATCGCCCTGCAGCGGGGCGCCCGCTTTATCGGCTGGGAAGTGCTGTGCCTGGGGCGCAGGGCAGGGGGAGAGCGCTTCGACTCGGGCGAGATTCTGCTGCACACGCGCATGGAACAGGATGGCCGCCCAATCTGGCTGGAACGCGGAAAACTGGAAGGCGGTTCGCCCTTGCTGGAATCGCCGGCAGGCCTTGCGGGCTATAGCGTCAGCGCTACCCTGCTGGCAGTCGGCCCTGGGCTCGATGCCGCGCTGCTGGCGGCCTGCCGGGAGATTGCTCCGGTCGAGACGGGTGCCAGATATGGTCTCACGCACTTGCCGGAGGTTTTTGTCGCCCGCTATCTGGGTCACGCCTCGGAATCCGCGCGCAACTGGTTTTCTGCGCTGTGGCAAATCCTGAGGCCAGCCCTGATCGGCTGCGAGGCGCGCACGCCGCGCATCTGGAATACGTGATGGCGCTCAATTTAAATGTAGGGTGGGTTAGCAACCCACCAAGCGTTGCGTAGCAACACAACGCATTTATGATGAGTGCCTGACGGCACGACTGGCGGGTTACGGCACAGAAGCGTGCCTAACCCACCCTACTAAAGCTGCGAGCGCTTGAAGGAGAAAAGATGGAACTGACACCACGCGAAAAAGACAAACTCCTCATCTTCACCGCCGGCCTGCTGGCCGAGCGGCGCCGCGCGCGCGGCCTCAAGCTCAACTATCCGGAAGCGGTGGCTTTCATCTCTGCCGCCATTCTGGAAGGCGCGCGAGATGGTCGCAGCGTGGCCGAACTGATGAGCTACGGCACCACCCTGCTGCGCCGCGACGAGGTGATGGAAGGCGTGCCGGAAATGATTCCGGATATCCAGGTGGAAGCCACTTTCCCGGACGGCACCAAGCTGGTGACTGTGCATCATCCGATAGTCTGAAATTGGATTTTGTGCAGAATAAACAGGCAAAACTTTTACCGCAAAGGACGCAAAGGTTCGCGAAGGAAAAAGCCGAACCACCGGGCAGGCTGGCCTAATAGCCTTTCCTTTGCGGTTGATGCTTTTATTGGAACGAGGGGTAATACTGACATGATTCCAGGAGAAATGCTGATCGAACCCGGCGAGATCGAACTCAACGCCGGCAGGCGGACGATCACACTGAGCGTGGCCAACAGCGGCGACCGTCCCATCCAGGTCGGCTCCCACTACCATTTTTACGAAACCAACGATGCCCTGGCCTTCGACCGCGAGCAGGCGCGCGGCATGCGCCTCGATATCGCAGCCGGCACGGCGGTGCGCTTCGAGCCGGGACAGAGCCGCACCGTCACGCTGGTCGAGCTGGCGGGCGAACGCAAGGTATATGGCTTTCAGGGCCGCATCATGGGCGCGCTGTAAGGCGTGCCTTCACAAACAAGAGGAGAGAAATCATGAAAAAAAGCATTTTGTTGGCACTGCTCGTACTGATGCCCGTCAGCGCTTGGGCACATCCAGGTCATGCCGGCTCGGGCCTGTGGTCCGGCTTTATCCATCCGTTCAGCGGGCTGGACCACATTCTGGCCATGATCGCGGTTGGCGTGTGGGCTGCGCGCAATACCGGCAAAAAGTTCTGGCTTCCCCCCGCTGCGTTTCTCGCCGGGATGATCGGCGGGGGGCTGCTCGGCTTTGAAGGCTTGCAGCCGACATTCATGGAATCCGCGATTGCCGCAAGCGCACTGGCAGCAGGCTTGCTGGCGACTCTGGCCATGCGCCTGCCGCTGGCCGCGCAGGCTGCAATCGCCGCCCTGTTCGCGGTCTGGCACGGGATTGCCCATGGCATGGAATTGCCTGTCGCCACTGCGCCGCAGACTTATGTGATCGGTTTTCTGGCTGCGACCGCATTGCTGCTGGGCACCGGCCTTGTGCTGGGGAAAGTGCTGCAGCGCGCCAATCGTGACCGCTGGCTGGGTGCCGGCATGACTGCGCTTGCCGCAACGCTTTTCTTATCCTGATCTTCATGCTAACCGGGACGATGCCATGAACCAGAAAATTTCCCGCCAGGCCTATGCCGAAATGTTCGGGCCCACTGTCGGCGACCGCGTCCGGCTGGCCGACACCGAGCTGTGGATCGAGGTGGAGAAGGACTACACCCTCTACGGCGAAGAAGTGAAATTCGGCGGCGGCAAGGTGATTCGCGACGGCATGGGCCAAAGCCAGCGTGTGTCAGCGGAAGTCGCGGACACCGTCATCACCAACGCGCTGATCGTGGATGCGCTGAGCGGGATCATCAAGGCCGATATCGGCATCAAGCAGGGCTATATTTCGGCCATCGGCAAAGCGGGCAATCCGGATATCCAGCCGGGTGTGACCATTCCCATCGGCGCGGGCACGGAAATCATCGCCGGCGAGGGCATGATCGTCACCGCAGGCGGCATCGACAGCCACATCCACTTCATCTGCCCGCAGCAGATCGAGGAAGCGCTGATGAGCGGCGTGACCACCATGCTGGGCGGCGGCACGGGGCCTGCCACCGGCACTTATGCCACCACCTGCACGCCGGGGCCGTGGCATATCCACTCCATGCTGCGCGCGGCGGACGCCTTTCCCATGAACCTGGGGTTCCTCGGCAAGGGCAATGTCAGCCAGCCCGCGCCCATCAGGGAGCAGGTCGAGGCCGGCGTGATCGGGCTGAAGCTGCACGAGGACTGGGGCACCACGCCCGCCGCCATCGACAACTGCCTTTCTGTGGCGGAGGAAATGGACGTGCAGGTTGCGATCCATACCGACACCCTGAACGAGTCCGGCTTCGTGGAATCCACGCTGGCCGCCTTCAAGGGGCGCACCATCCATACCTTCCACACCGAGGGCGCGGGCGGCGGCCATGCGCCGGACATCATCCGGGCGGCTGCCATGCCCAACGTGCTGCCCAGCTCCACCAACCCGACCATGCCCTACACCGTGAACACCATCGACGAGCATCTCGACATGCTGATGGTGTGCCACCATCTGGATGCCTCCATCGCCGAGGACATCGCCTTCGCGGAAAGCCGCATCCGGCGCGAGACCATCGCCGCCGAGGACATCCTGCACGATCTCGGCGTATTCTCCATGATGAGTTCCGATTCCCAGGCCATGGGCCGGGTCGGCGAGGTCATCCTGCGCACCTGGCAGGCGGCGCACAAGATGAAGCTGCAGCGCGGCACCCTGCAGGGCGACCCGGCGCGCAACGATAACTTCCGGGTCAAGCGCTATATCGCAAAATACACCATCAATCCCGCCATCACGCACGGCATCTCGCATCTGGTGGGTTCGCTGGAAGTGGGCAAGCTGGCCGACCTGGTGCTGTGGAAGCCGGCCTTTTTCGGCGTCAAGCCCAGCCTGATTTTAAAGGGCGGCATGATTGCGGCGGCCGCCATGGGCGACCCCAACGCCTCGATCCCGACGCCGCAGCCGGTGCACTACCGCCCCATGTTCGGCAGCTTCGGCGGCGGGCTCAAATCGTCCGTCACCTTCGTTTCGCAGGCCGCGCTGAACAACCCTGCCGTCATGGCACTGGGCCTGTCCAAGCCGCTGATGGCGGTGAAAAACACCCGCAACATCGGCAAGCGCGACATGGTGCACAACAGCGCCACGCCGCACATCGACGTGGACCCCGAAACCTATGCCGTGCGTGCGGACGGCGAGTTGCTGGTATGCGAACCGGCTGCCGTGCTGCCCATGGCGCAACGGTATTTCCTGTTTTAATTTTAAATACTGTTTCACCGCAAAGGACGCGAAGGTACGCGAAGGAAGCCAAGGGCTTGAAAAAGCAGAACTGTTGGCCGGAGGTGTAGGGTTTTATTCCATGCATTGCCTTACCTTGCGAACCTTTGCGTCCTTTGCGGTTATGAATTGAGGTTTATAGCTTCATGATGCTGATCGAAAAAAAAGCCCCCGCCGATGCTGAGGCTACCGAGTACCTGCTGCTGCCCTTCGACGTGCGCTGCAAATGCCGCTTCCGTTCCCGGCTGCTAAGCGGAGAGGAAGCCGGCCTGTTCCTGGAGCGCGGCACGGTGTTGCGCGCCGGCGACCTGCTGCTGGCCAACGACGGGCGTGTGGTGCAGGTCCATGCTGCGCCCGAAGCCGTGATGGAAGCGCGCAGCGGCGATATGCTGTTGCTGGCCCGCGCCGCCTATCACCTCGGCAACCGCCATGTGGCGGTCGAGTTGCAGCCCGGCCTGCTGCGCTTTGGCCGCGATCACGTGCTGGGCGAAATGGTGCGCGGCCTGGGCCTGGCCGTGACCGAATGCGAAGCCTCCTTCGACCCGGAGAGCGGCGCCTATGGCGGCCACGGCGGCCATACCCAGCCGCACGGCCACAGCGCCGACGGCGAGGGGCGCGGCCCGCGCATCCACGACATGGCGGGGCGCGGGCGCTGATGAACCTCGCCCTGATCCGTCTCCTGCACCTCGCCAGCCCCACGCTGCCGGTTGGCGCCTACACCTATTCGCAAGGCCTGGAATGGGCAGTGGAAACGTCGGCCATCCGGAACGAAGCCGATGCGCTGCTGTGGATCAGGGATTGCATGGAATTCGGCATCGCCCGTTTCGAGGCGGTGTATCTCGCCCGCATGCAGGCCGCCTGGCAGAGGAGCGACATGGCGCGGCTGGCGGAACTGGATGCCGAATTCATCGCCAGCCGTGAGAGCGCCGAGCTGCGCGCTGAAACCTTGCAAATGGGCTACTCGCTGACGCGCCTGCTGAACGACCTGAGCGGCTTCCCCGCGCAAGGCCTCGCCGCTTTCGCCACACCGAGTTTCCCCCTGGCCTGGAGTTGCGCTGCCGCCCACTGGGCGATCTCCGGTCCGGACGCGGTGGCGGGCTATCTCTGGGCCTGGGCCGAGAACCAGGTCATGGCCGCAGTCAAGGCGGTTCCGCTGGGTCAGACGGCGGGCCAGCGCATGCTGCTCGAACTGGGCAGCCACCTCCCGCGCCTGGCGGAAGCCGCCGTGTCCGCACCGCTTGTTGAAACCCATAATTACCTGCCGGCGTTCGCCATTGCCTGCTGCCGCCACGAAACCCAATACACGAGATTATTCAGATCATGAACCATCCATCCCAACCCCTGCGCGTCGGCATCGGCGGCCCGGTCGGCTCCGGCAAGACCGCCCTGACATTGGCCCTGTGCCTGGCGCTGCGCGACAAGTACAACATCGCGGTGGTCACCAACGACATCTACACCGAGGAAGATGCCCAGTTCCTGGTCAAAAATCAGGCCCTGGCGCCCGAGCGCATCCTCGGCGTGGAAACCGGCGGCTGCCCGCACACCGCCATCCGCGAGGACGCCAGCATCAACCTCGAAGCCGTGGAGCGCCTCAACCAGCGCTTCCCCGGCCTGGACGTGATCTTCGTCGAGAGCGGCGGCGACAACCTCGCCGCCACCTTCAGCCCGGAACTATCGGACCTCACCCTCTACGTCATCGACGTGGCCGCCGGCGAGAAGATCCCGCGCAAGGGCGGCCCCGGCATCACCAAATCCGACCTGCTGGTGATCAACAAGATCGACCTCGCCCCCATGGTGGGCGCCTCGCTTGAAGTGATGGATCGCGATGCGAAAAAAATGCGCGGCGAGCGCCCCTTCATCTTTTCAAACATGAAAACCGGCCAGGGGCTGGAGGAAATCATCCACATGATTGAACATCAGGGCATGCTTGCTTGCCGGGAATGATCTGATCGCTCTGTGCCCGCCAATCCCGGCGCGTTATCGACTTCAATCTCATTCACGTAAAACATAAACAGACGCCATCCAATGGCACCAACTTTAGCCAAATGTCGGGTGGGTTAGCGGTTTTGCGCTTGTCCCCGGGCGCCGTGGCCGGGTTTGTGTTAATAAAGACAGGTTTTGAATTAGATATGGATTGGAAATGACCCAAGGATTCGTGCTCACCCTGCTGGCCCTGTTGCTCTATGGTGTATGGGGGTTTTCCTACAAGCTGCTGTCCCTCAAGGAAATACAAGGGGAGTGGGTGGTCGCGCTGGTCATGCTCTTTGGCGCGGCCATCTCCGCATCGCTAGCCATGGCCCGCTCAGACCCGTTTCCTTTTGACAAGATTAGTGGAAATATTCCTTGGCTTGTTCTCGCCGCCTTGAGTGGCGCAGTGGGGAATATTTTTCTGGTAAAAGCCATGGCATTCCCGGGCCTGAGTTCCGGAGTCGTGTTGGCCATATCCGGGGCCTATCCCCTGGTGGCCGCGCTCCTCGCCTACTTCTTTCTGAGTGAGCAATTAACGAGCATTCAAGCCATAGGCACCGCTGCGATTGTCTTTGGTGTCGGGCTGCTCATGTTCAAATGAACCCGGGCTGCTAATCATTACTGAGCACGACAGTAACGGAAAAAAGAAAAAGGGAGGCTCCCCGCCGCGCTTGTGCAGGCGCTCAACGAAGTCGTTTCCGTTTGTTTGCGCAAGCTGAAAATGACGTGGGAGGAAATCGACCGCATCCTGCTTGCCGTCAAGGCCACTTGCGATATCGCCCCGCTAACGCTGGAATCACACGAAAAAGCAGTCGAGATTTCCAGGCGCTACAAGATATCGCTCCATGACGCCCATATCTGCGCAGCCGCCGTTTTGCCTGGCGCGGAAGTCTTGCTTTCGGAAGACATGCAGGATGGAATGGACATCGACGCGATGAGCATCAGGAACCCGTTCCGGTAATTCCCAGTGGGCAGCGTTAACCCTCCGCTTTTACTCCTACGCGCCAACCGATAGTCACTTTCGACCCGTTGCAGTCATAGAAGCCTTCGCTGTCGGAAAGTCCGCTTACCGGCCAATTGAGGAATCTCGCTCTGCATGAAACTGCTCCGTAGTCTTTGAATCTGATCACAGCGCAGCGCCAAGTTATGGTGAAGTCGAACCGGGCCATGTGTTCGCTCCTTCGGTGAGGTGGAATCGATTATTTGGATTATGCCGGACATTACGGTACATTACAGCACATTCGCATTACAAGCGCTGCTTGAGGGAGAACAATGGCCGCCGCCAAAACCGCCACGCTGACCTTTCGTATCGAACCGGGACTGAAAGATGCGTTACGCACCGCCGCCGAGCAGGAACACCGCAGCATCGCCAATATGGTTGAGGTGATGATTCGGGACTATTGTGGGCGGAACGGTGTCACGATCCCCGAACAGGGCGCCCAATCTGCTGATGGGCATAAACCCGCCACAGGTGGCAAATAGGTCAAACTATTGATGAAACCCGCACCGCAACCTATCAAGAAAAAGCAAATGAACGACAGCCTGTGATTTCCGCCTACCACGCAAAATATTACGCTTACGAGCTGACGCGGCGCCATGAAACCGATGGCGTGGATCGACTTTCCCAATCGCTTTTTGATGCCAACGTCGATCTAAATCCTCACCAGATCGATGCCGCCCTGTTTGCCCTGCGTAATCCGATTCAGCAGGGCGTGCTGCTGGCCGACGAAGTGGGCCTCGGCAAGACCATCGAAGCGGCACTGGTGCTGTGCCAGTATTGGGCGGAACGGCGGCGACGGCTGCTGGTGGTTTGCCCTGCCAGCCTTCGCAAGCAGTGGGCGCAGGAGTTGCTGGAAAAGTTCGCCCTGCGGGCTACCGTTCTCGATGCCGTAAGCCTTCGCAAGCTGCGGGCCGGCACGCCGTTATCAACGCTGGAAGGTCTCGCCGGCAAACAGATAGTGATTGTCTCCTACCAGTTCGCCGCCAGGCTGGAAGCCGAAATGCGGGCCATTCCGTGGGATTTGGTGGTCATCGATGAGGCCCACAAGCTTCGCAATGCCCATCGTGCCAACAATCGCACCGGGCAGGCCTTGCGGCGGGCCTTCGACGGCAGGAAGAAGCTGCTGCTGACGGCCACGCCGCTGCAAAACTCCCTGATAGAGCTGTATGGCCTCTCGACACTGCTTGATGAGCATTTATTCGGCGACGAGAGTGCTTTCCGCAAGCAGTTCATGTCGGCAGGTGCGCCGCTTTCCAGCCTGCGCGACAGGCTGCAAACTTTCGTCAAGCGAACCCTGCGCAAGCAGGTGCTGGAATACGTCCGCTACACCGAACGCAAGGCACTGACGCAGCCTTTCAATCCCACTGACGACGAGCAGAGCCTCTACGAAGCCATTTCCGCCTTCCTCGCCACGGAAGACTCCTACGCGCTGCCCCGGCAGCAGCGCCACCTGACGGGCCTGATCCTTCGCAAGTTGCTCGCTTCCAGCTCCCATGCCGTGGTCGCCACGCTGACCACCATCCGAAATCGGCTAGAAAAATTGCTTGAAGGCCAAGGCGACATTGACGATGGCTTGCTGGAAAAGCTGATCGAGGACGAGGAAATCGGGGACGACTACCTCGAAGAATCCGGCGATGCCCCCGACGACACCACCGACGGCGAACCCACCCAATTCGACCCGGCAGCCGTGCGGCGGGAGATTGCCGAAATCAACAGCTTCATCGAATCGGCAGGGCGCATCGAAACTGATACCAAGGCCCAAGCCCTGTTGGTCGCACTCGAACTTGGCTTCGACAAGATGGACGAGCTGAAAGCCCCCCGCAAAGCCATCATCTTCACCGAATCCCGCCGCACACAGGAATACCTGTTCCGCTTCCTCACCGCCAACGGCTACGGCGACAAGCTGGTTTCATTCAGCGGCACCAATACGGGAGAAGAATCCACCCGCATCTATCAGGCCTGGATGGTGGCCAACAAGGGCAGCGACCGCATCGCCGGATCGCCGCAGGTGGATCGCCGCACCGCCCTGATCGACCATTTTCGCCGCATGGATGGCCACGGTGCGGACATCATGATCGCCACCGAAGCTGGAGCCGAAGGCATAAACCTCCAGTTTTGCGCGCTCATCATCAACTACGACCTGCCATGGAACCCGCAACGCATCGAGCAGCGGATAGGCCGCTGCCATCGTTATGGCCAACGCTACGACGTGGTGGTAATCAACTTCCTCAACACCCGCAACCAGGCCGACCAGCGGGTATTGGAGTTGCTGACCGAGAAGTTCAGCCTGTTCTCCGGCGTGTTCGGCGCGTCCGACGAGGTGCTGGGCCGCATCGAGAGCGGTATCGACTTCGAGCGCCGCATCCTGCAAATCTACGATACCTGCCGCCAGCCCGAAGACATCGAGGCCGCCTTCGCCGCACTGCAAGCGGAGCTGGAAGAGGACATCGGCAACCGTATCCGTGAAACCCAGACCCAACTGCTGGAACACTTCGACGAAGACGTGCATGACCGCCTGAAATTGCGGCTGGACGAGGCCGAAGCCCGCCTCGACAAGATCGGTCGCTGGTTCTGGGGGGCGACGCGCCACGTTCTCGAACGTGAAACCCACTGCGGCACTCGCTTCGAGGAGGCCAACTATGCGTTTTCGCTGGCCCGATCACCCCTGCCCGAGGCCCCGGTGGGGCGTTATCAGCTGGTGCGCGGCGGCAAGCAGAGCGACATGCTCGCCCATGCTTACCGCCTCAACCACCCTCTGGGCGAATGGGTGCTGGACAACGCCAGGCAAGCGGCCACACCGCTGGCCGAACTGACGTTCGATTCCAGCGGCCACGCAACGCGGCTTTCGGTCATCGAGCAGCTGCGCGGCAAGAGCGGCTGGTTGACGCTCAACACTCTGACCGCCATGGCCTTCGATACTGCCGAATCGCTGCTTTTTTCCGCCATCACCGACGACGGACTAACCCTCGATCAGGAAACCTGCGAAAAGCTCTTCTCGGTGCAGGCCACCGGCAAGCCATCGCCCACGACCGAAACGCCCCCCGATTCGCTGGCCGCCAACGCGGGTCGGCAGATACAGGCACGCATTGCCGAGCTATTGGAAGCCAACCAGCGCCTTTTCAATGAGGAACGAGACAAGCTGGAAAAGTGGGCCGACGACAAGCTGCTGGCCACAGAGGAAGGCCTGCGCGAGACCAAGGCCCGTATCGCCCAACTAAAACGCGACGCCCGCAAGGCCGCCACGCTGGAAGAGCAATCCTCCATCCAGAACGAACTGCGCGGACTGGAACGCCGCCAGCGGCGACAGCGGCAGGACATTTTTTCCGTCGAGGACGAAATCATCGAGCGCCGCGATGCCTTGATCGACCAACTCGAAAAACGCATCCAGCAGCACACCGAAACAAATAACCTATTCACCCTGAGATTCAGGGTGGTTTGACTATTGAGAGAAGCACCATGGCCGTCGAAAACAAGATGAACGAGAAGAAACAGCGCCTGCTGAACCTGCTGCGGGAGATGTTCCAGCTCGACCAGCCCGATCTGGATTTCGGACTCTACCGCATCATGCACGCCAAGCGCGGGCAGGTGGAAGCCTTCCTTGAAACCGAATTCGACCAGCTTATCGACAAGGTGTTTGCCAGCCGGGGCGCCCGGCAGCAGGCCATCGAGTTTGGCGCCCCTGACCCCGATGCCGCGCCCAAGGTGCAGCAGGCCCGCGCCCGCTACGAAGTGGTTCGCCTCACCGGCGGCGAGGACGCCGAGATTTACGACCACCTCCACCGCTTCTTTTCGCGCTACTACGACGAAGGCGATTTCATGTCGCTCAGGCGCTATGGCAAGGGGGCGGCAGGCGGCGCGGAAACCTATGCGGTGCCTTACGACGGCTCCGAGGTCGTGCTGCATTGGGCCAACAAGGATCAGTATTACATCAAGACCACCGAGAACTTTTCCCATTTCAGTTTCGACCCACGCAAGGCGCTGCAAAAAGACGAGCGCGGCATCAACCGGCAACTGTTCGATGAAGAAGGCAGCAGCGGGGCGGCGCTGAAAGTTCATTTCCGCGTCATCGATGCCGCCGAGGGAGCGCATAACAACGTCAAGACCAGCGACAAGGACGAGCGCTACTTCATCCTCGACGATGAAGCCCCCATCGCATGGGAAGGCTCGGAGCTGGTCATCCGCATCAACTACCAGCCTGATGCCACCAAGCCTTCGCGGGCACAAAAGGGTAAATGGCAGGCCGATCGCAACGAGCAGACGGTGCAGAAGGTGCTCGAAACGCTTGCGGGCGTGGCGGGCGATGGCAAGGCGCTGGCCGAGGAATACCGCAACGTGCTGGCCCGTGACGTACCGAAGGGCAAGGACAAGAAGCAAGCGCTACTCGCCCGCTACCTCGGCCAATACACCGCCAGCAACACCATGGATTATTTCATCCACAAAGACCTTGGTGGCTTCCTGCGCCGCGAGCTGGATTTCTACCTGAAAAATGAAGTCCTGAAACTGGACGATTTCGTCGGCGGCGAAGATGCCGACGTGCAGGCCGGCGGTATCTCGGATGCCCGGCTGAAAGCCATGCAGAGCGCACTGGAAATAGTGCAGGCCATCCGCCTGCTGTCCCAACGGCTGATCGACTTCCTCACCCAGCTCGAAGACTTCCAGAAAAAGCTCTGGCTGAAAAAGAAATTCGTCGTCGAGACGCACTACTGCATCACGCTCGACCGCATTCCCGAGAAGTTCTATCCCGAGATCGCCGTCAACGAGCGCCAGCGGGAAGAGTGGGTGACCCTTTTTGCCATTGATGAGATAGAGGGCGTAGCAAGTTATTCCGTTCCATTGACAGTCGAGTTCCTGAAAGCGAACCCCTTCTTGCTTCTGGATACCCGTTTCTTTGATGCTGCCGTCACGGGAAATCTGCTTGAAAGCATAGAGGAGCTTGATTCTACGACCGAAGGGACGCTAGTTCATAGCGACAACTTTCAAGCGTTACAGGCGTTGTGCACACGTTACCGGGAAGATGTGAAATGTATCTACATTGACCCGCCTTACAACACGGCTAGCAGTTCGATTCCTTACAAGAACGACTACAGGCATTCTTCGTTCGCTTCGATGATGAATGACCGTGTAGCGGCGCTTCATCCTCTGCTACGTAAAGATGGTGCAATGTTTGTCAGTATCGACAAAGCTGAGCGTACTGTCCTTGAGCACGTAATGGATGGCGTTTTCGGCTTCAGCAATCGTGTTGAAGAACTGATCTGGTCAATGAACACCAATAACAGTCAGGCACCGAACTACTCGACCAATCACGAATATGTATTGGTCTATGCCAAGGACAAACCGACAGCAGAGCAAGACAAAGGGATGTTTCGGGAACCGAAGCCCGGGTATAAGGAAGTCATGGAGCTTGTTGCTGCGTTGAACCCGTCTTATCCACAGATTGCTGTCATTGAGGAAGAGATCAAGCAACTCTACGAGAGGCATAAGGTTGAATATCGGACGGAAGTTGAGGCTCAGGGGCTTGAATGGGACGACGAAAAGGGGAATGACCCTTGGAAGGGCCTATACAATTACAACAATGCGGAATACCGGGACGAAGACGGGAACTTAGTATTTGAGATGGCAGCAAGAGATAAGAAAGCCAGAATATGGGTATGGCAAGAGGGTGATGCATCTATGCCGGCGACCAAGCAAGCTGCGAGCACTCGTGATCCAGACCACAAGAACTGGCGCTTTTATAAGCCACCCCACCCTATAACTCGCCAGCAATGCACGCACCCGAAGAGCGGTTGGAAGTTTGCTTACGATGATGATGAAGATTCACCAGATAAAAGAAGCTTCGTGGCACTGGATCGAGACCATCGCATTGCATGGGGGCCGGACGAAAAGAAAGTTCCCCGCCTTAAACGCATGCTTCACGAAGTCGAAACGAATGTAGGGAAGAGCGTTTTCGCCGATTATTCTGATGGCGAAAAGCAGACCTCTGCCATGTTTGGACGGTCAGGGGTGTTCCTTGCCCCCAAACATGCGGATTTCGTTGCCCGATTCGTTCAGCATGCCGCCAAGAAGGACAGTGTTGTGCTGGACTGTTTCGGAGGCACCGGGAGCACGGCCCACGCCGTCATCAAACTGAATCGGGACGATCAAGGTTCGCGAAAATATGTGACCGTGGAAATGGGGGGGCATTTTGATACGGTGCTCAAACCCCGCATCCTCAAAGCCGTTTATTCAAAGGATTGGCGGATAGGAAAGCCAGCCGGTCGGGAAGGCATTAGTCAAAGCATCAAGGTGCTCCGCCTGGAATCCTACGAGGATTGTCTGAACAACCTCGCCCTCAACGACAACGAGGGGGCAACTCAGGTGGCCACAAGTCCCGCATTCCAGAGGGACTACCTGCTGCGCTACATGCTGGAAGTGGAAACACAGGGCAGCCAGAGCCTGCTCAACGTGGCCGAGTTCCGCGACCCCACGGCCTATCAACTGGAAATCAAGAAACCGGGCTCCGACGAACGGGTGAAGCGCAACGTCGATCTGGTGGAAACCTTCAACTGGCTGATCGGCCTGCATGTGGATAAGCTCCATGCCGGGCGGCGTTTTTCGGCGACCTTTGTCCGCAAGCCTGATCCGCTGTTGCCGAAGGATGCCCATACTCGCTTGCAGGTGGATAGTCTGACCGAGTTACCCCTCTCCCCAGCCCTCTCCCCGGAGGGGCGAGGGAGTGAAAATGGTTGGTGGTTCCGTCCGGTGGAAGGCTATGTGCGCACCGTGCCGGGTGATGACCGGCACCGCCAGAGCGTGCTGGTGTTGTGGCGCACGCTGAGCGACGATCCCGAGCAGGACGCGGCTGTGCTCGAAGCCTTCCTGGCCCGGCAAATGAAGTGGCATCCCACGCGGCGCGAGGACAAGACGCTTTACGACGTGATCTACATCAACGGCACCCACAACCTGCCGAATCTCGGCAAATATGGAGAAGTGCGTCTGCTGGAAGAAGAGTTCCATCGGCGCATGTGGGCACAGGAGGAGGTTTAACCATGCTGAAATCATTGCACCTCAAGGGCGTCGGCCCGGCGAAGGAGTTCGGGCCGGTGGAGTTTGCGCAACGGCTCAACTTCATTACCGGGGATAACGGGCTAGGCAAGAGTTTTCTGCTGGATACGGCATGGTGGGTGCTGACGCGCACTTGGGCGCGGGACTCGGTTGCCGTGCCGCAGCGGGATGCAAAAAAACCAGGCATTTCTTACGCCTACACCAAATCGACACCGGGCGCGTTCGTGGATGAGAGTTTTTTCAACCGCAGCGAGCAGGTCTGGCCGGTGAAGCAGGGGCGCCCGCCGATTCCGGGCGTAGTGATTTATGCCGGTGTGGATGGCAGTTTTTCGGCCTGGGACCCGGCGCGTAACTATTGGCAGGATAAGGACGTGCAAGGTTTTGAACGCCTGAAAGCCTTTAATTTCACGCCGGAGCAGGTTTGGAAGGGCCTTGAAGGCAGCGGCGGGATTCGCCACTGCAACGGTCTGATCCTGGATTGGGTGCTGTGGCAAAAGGGACAAGACCCGGCATTTGCTGATTTGACCAAGGTACTGGATGCCTTGTCCCCTTCCGGGGAGGAAAAACTCACACCGGGCGAGCCGGTGCGGGTGGGGCTGGACGTAAAGGATTACCCTTCATTGCGGATGCCTTATGGGCAAGACGTGGCGCTGATTCATGCTTCGGCGGGAATGCGCCGGATTACGGCATTGGCTTACCTATTGGTCTGGACTTGGCGGGAACACCTGATAGCTTGCCAGCAGACAGGGCGTAAGGCAGCCAAGGAAATCATTTTCCTGGTGGATGAAATCGAGTGCCATCTTCACCCTCAGTGGCAGCGGCGGATTGTGCCGGCACTGTTGAATGTGATGCAGGCCCTTACCGGCAGGAAGATTCCGGTGCAACTGATTGTGGCGACACATTCGCCGCTGGTGCTGGCTTCGGTTGAACCCGCTTTCGATGAAGAGAAAGATGCGGTGTTCAACCTCACCTTGAAGGACGGTGAAGCTCGTATAGAGCAGGCGGTTTGGGCCAAGCAAGGCGATGTGGTGAATTGGCTGGTTTCGGATGCGTTTGGATTGCAGCAGGCGCGATCCGTGGAGGCTGAACTGGCAATTGAAGCTGCTGAGGCCTGGATGCGCGGCGACAAAGCCAGCTTGCCAGAAAACTTGAAAACGCAAGCCGCTATTCACAAGGAGTTGATACGGGTACTGGCAGGGCACGACGATTTTTGGCCGCGCTGGGTGGTGGAAACCGAAAGAGGCCTGGCCCGCAGCAAAAAGGGCGGCGCATGATTTCTATTGATCCGGCACGCTTGAACGAGCCCGCTGATTTCGATGCGAAGTGCCGGCAAAAAGGATTGCAGTGGCTGGCCGCTCATCCGAAAGCCGCGCGCAAGGGAAACAAGCGTCCGAAGGCCTTCTGGTCTGCATTCAAACCCCAGCTATCCGATGCGTTTTGCGAGTTGTGCGCTTATGGCGCCATGTATGAGCCTGTCGGCACGGTCGATCATTTCATTCCGGTGGATGCTGACGAAACGCGGGCATACGATTGGGACAATTACCGCTTTGCGTCGGCTTGGATAAACAGCAGCAAACAGAAAGCCGTAACAGTGCTTGACCCGCTGCTGGTGCAAAACGGCTGGTTTGAAGTGTTGTTGCCATCCCTGCAATTGGTCGTTACCGACCAGGTTCCAAACCATCTGCGTGCGCTTGCCGAAGAAACGCTGAATCGGTTGCACCTTCGCGATGATGAGCGTGTCCTGCGTCAGCGCCGGCGTTGGTATCGCCTGTTTCGGGAGGGGAAGCTGGACTTGAACGGCTTGCGCGAGAATGCGCCATTGATTGCCGCCGCTATCGACAAACAGAACGCCGCTGCCGTGCAGCCGTAAAGAGAAAATAACTCATGGCACGACAACCAAAGGCAGCCGCGACGGGAACGGAAAAGCGAGGGCGCAAAGGGACGACGAAAGCAACGGCTGATCCATTCATTTTCAAGCTGGTGCTGAATGCGTGGATGATCGAGCAATTCGGGGTTGATCCGCTGGTGGAGCACAGGGATGCCGAGGGGCGAACCCTGCCCCCCATCCGCAAGCTGTCTTATGCGCTCCTCGACGAGGACAAGGAAGGCCTGCATGTAGATGGCCGCCATCGTTTCTTCCATGAGCTGAATGCAAACTGGCCGGCCACTGCACCAGTCATCGCCGCACAGCTGGCGAGCTATGAAGACAATATCCTCGCCCACACCAAGGCGCTGAACGACCGGCGTCAGGCCAAGGGCCTGCGCCCCATCGTCTGGAAGTATTACCAGTGGCTTTCCCTGCTGTTCGCGGAACGCTATCTCGATTTGTTCTTCCACCAGCCGACGCGTTTGCTGGATTCGCTCAACGATTTTCTGTCGCGCTTCAACGACTGGCGCGCGAAGGCGAAACTGCCGACCGCCATCGAGGCGTTTACCGTCTCCGATCTGAATCGCCTGTGCTACCAGAACGCTACCGGCAGCGGCAAGACCTTGCTGATGCACGCGAACGTGATCCAGTTCCGCCATTACGCTAAGGCATCGGGCCGGGAGAATGAGTTCTCCCGTTCGGTGCTGGTGACACCGAACGAATCGCTGACCGACCAGCATCTGCGAGAGATGGCGCTGAACGGCCTCGCGTCGCAGCGATTTCGTGCGGACCTGTTGGGCACGCCCAATCTTGGGCGCGTCGATGTGATCGAAATCACCAAGCTGGGTGAGGTGCGCCGAGAAAACACGGTGGCTGTCTCCGAGTTCGGCGACAACAATCTGCTACTGGTGGACGAAGGCCACCGGGGGCTGGGCAGCGAGGAAGAAACCGGCTGGCTGAAACGCCGAGCGGCCATCGCGGCACGCGGCTTCGTCTTCGAGTATTCGGCGACGTTCGCCCAGGCCGTTGCAGCGGCGGGCAGCGAAACCATTACCCAGACCTATGCGAAGAGCGTGCTGTTCGACTACTCCTACCGCTACTTCTACGAGGACGGCTTCGGCAAGGATTACAGCATCCTCAACCTGGCGCAGGAGGGAACGAATACGCGGCGCTACCTGACGGCCTGCCTGCTGGCCTATTTCCAGCAGCTTCGCCTCTACGACCGCGAGGCTCTGGCGTTACGGCCCTTTCATTTGGAAAAGCCGTTGTGGGTGTTCGTGGGCGGTAGCGTCAGCAAGCCCGGTGGCGCCAACCAGGACGAGAAGGCGGCCATTGCGGACGTGGCCAAGATCGTCCTGTTTCTCGGCGAGTTTCTTGCCGATCCGGCCACCAGCAAGCAGGACATCAAGCTGCTGCTCACCCAATCGGGCGCGGCCAATGGAATGGTGGATGCCAACGGCAGCGACATCTTCGGCAACTGCTTTCCCGTGTTGCAGGCGATATTGCATGGCGACACGTCAGCCGACGAAATCTATCGGCTGATCCTGGCGGAAGTTTTTCAAGCCAAGGCCAATGGCGTGCTACGCATCACGCGGATCAAGGGCGACAGCGGTGAGATTCACTTGCGTGTCGGCCACGCGGAGCATCCCTTTGGCTTGATCAATGTGGGCGACGCCAAGGGCCTGGCAGACCATATCGGCGAGCAGATTCCGGCTGACAAAGTGGAAATCGCCGACAGCGAGTTTGACGACCGGCCCTTGTTTGCGGCAGCGTCTGACAGCCAGTCGCCGGTGAATATCCTCATCGGCGCCAAGAAATTCATCGAAGGCTGGGACTGCTGGCGGGTTTCCACGCTTGGCCTGATGCACGTCGGCAAGTCGGAAGGCTCGCAAATTATCCAGCTCTTTGGCCGTGGCGTGCGGCTCAAAGGTTTCGATTGGAGCCTGAAACGCAGCAGCCGCTGCACACGTGTCAATGTCCCGCGTCCGGCCAACATTCAGTGGCTGGAAACCTTGCAGGTGTTCGGCATCGAGGCTGAGTTCATGCAGCGCTTCCGCGACTATCTTGCCGAGGAAGGTTTGCCGGGTAACGAGCGCAAGGAAGTCATCGAGATGCCGATGCATACCACGCGCGATTTCGGCAATCGTTTGAAAGTACTGCGACCCAAGCGTAAGAAGGACAACGGCAAGGAATACGACTTCAAGCTGGATGCGCCGCTCCCGATCCTCAAATTGCCGCTGCCGCCGAAACTGTTGGTCCGGCGTGTCGAGCTGGACTGGTATCCCCGCATCGAGGCCATGGCCGTGGGCAAGGCGAACGTGGCGCAGGCCACTACCAAGCAGACGCAGCAGCTCCATAGCCATCAGCTTGCATTGGTGGATTGGGATGCCGTGTTCTTTGAATTGGAAGCCTTCAAACGGGTGCGGGGATTCGAGAATCTGCTCATTCAGCGCCAAGACCTGCCCTTGCTATTCGCCGACGGCGCCAGCGGCTGGTATAGCCTCTACGCACCGGATTCCGTAATGCAGCCCCGCGCATGGGCTGAGGTAAAGCAGTGGCAGGTGATCGTCACCACCCTGTTGAAGCGGTTGATGGAAGCGCTCTTCAACTATTACGTCGATGCTTTCTTCGAACGTCGTCTTGAATATCGGGAGTTGACGGCGGACGACGAGAACCTGCCTCAGCCCGGCGAACGCTGGCAGGTCATGGTGGATAGTAACGAAACGGCGCTGGTGGCCGATCTCAAACAGCTGGCCGCCGATGTCGAGAAGCTGGCGCAGACTATCAAGAAGTCGGGAAAGGCCGATGAGCTGCACGAGGAACCGAAGTCTTCCGGAAATCCACCACGGGCCTTGCTGGGCGGGATTCATCTTTATTCGCCCCTGCTGCACATGCCCGACGGGACGGCAGCAACTGCGCGTATCAAGGTGCTGCCCGTAGCCTTGAAAGACAGCGAGTTCAGATTCGTGAATGACTTGCACGCGCATTTTGCGGCAAGTGAGACAGCCTATGCGGGCAAGGAATTCTTTCTGTTGAGAAACAAAGCGCGCGGCGGTGGCATCGGATTCTTCGAGGCGGGCAGTTTCTATCCCGACTTCATTCTTTGGGTGCTCGATGGCAGCAAGCAGCACATCGCCTTCATCGAACCCCATGGCCTGATCCACGAAGGCCCGTCCAGCCCGAAGGTGCAGTTCTTCAAGACCATTAAGGACATCGAAAGTCGCCTTGCCGACAAGGCGGTGACACTGAGCAGTTTCGTCATTTCGCCGACACGGATGGGCGACCTGCAAAAGTGGGGTATCACGACGCTGGATGATTTCCGCGCTTTGAACGTGCTGTTGATGCAGGACGATACAGAATATGTGAAGCGCCTCATTGAGGCTGTCTGCATATAGCGCGGCTCTGCTTGGTCACTATGGAATGACCGCTCAGTTACGGCGCTTTCTACAAACTCAGTAAGCACCGCGCACTATATGCAGACAAAATCCTACCGCAACGCGGGAAAGTCGGTGGCCGCTTAATGGTGGGAACCGCCGTTCGGCAATCCGATTTTGTGGATATATTTGCGACCGCTGATGGCACAGAGCTGCCCCCTACACTCCCGCAGCAAACGTAAACGCATCCGCAAAAAACTCGTCTTCCGGCAGACCGCGTGCAACAAACGCCTGCTTACCGGCCTCCACCATCTGTGGCGCGCCGCAGGCGTAGACCTGATAGCCGGACAGGTCGGCGAAGTCATCCGCAACCGCCTGGTGCACCAGGCCGGTGCGGCCGGGCCAGTTGTCTTCGGCAAGCGGCTCGGACAGGACCGGGATGAAGGTGAAGTTGGGATGCTCCTGCTGCCATTGCCCGGCCAGGTGCGGCATGTAGAGGTCGCGCAGGCTGCGCGCGCCCCAGTAGAGCACCATTTCACGCTTGCAGTGCGCCTGGAATGCGTGTTCCAGCATGCCCTTGATGGGGGCGAAACCGGTGCCGCCGGCCACGAACAGGATCGGCTTCTTGCTGTCCTCGCGCAGGAAGAAGCTGCCATGCGGGCCTTCGAAACGCAGGATGGCCTTTTCCTGCATGCTGTTGAACACCTGGCCGGTGAACACGCCGCCCGGCATGTGGCGCACATGCAGCTGCAGGAATTCGTCGTCGTGGGGCGCGTTGGCGAGGGAAAAGCTGCGCCGCTTGCCGTCCTTGAGCAGGATGTCGATGTATTGCCCGGCGAGGAATTGCAGACGTTCATTGGCCGGTAACTTGAGGTGCAGTATCATCACGTCGTGCGCGACTTTTTCCATCTTCTGCACCCGGCACGGCATGGTTTTGACCGGGATATCGCGCGCCGCGCCGACTTCCCTGCATTCGATCACCACGTCGGTCAGTGGCTTTGCCGTGCAGAACAGGGCCATGCCGGCATGTTTTTCGGTCTCGCTGAGGGCGTTGTCCTGGTACTTGCCGTAATCCACCTGGCCTTGCAGAATCTTTCCCTTGCAACTGCCGCAGGCGCCGTTGCGGCATCCGTACGGCAGGGCAAAGCCCTCGCGCAGGGCCGATTCCAGAATGGTTTCATGCTCCGGGGCGGAATATTGGTGATTGCTGGGCTTGATGGTGACTTGAAATGACATGGGCACACCCTGATAAGTAAAGAATGCAAAAACTATTGATCGTAGGTTACGGCGATATCGGCGCCCGGGCCGCAGCACTGCTGTCACGCCGCTTTCGCATTTACGCGCTGGCGCGCAGTGCCGCGAGCGCGGAACGGATGCGTACGCTGGATGTGACGCCTGTACCCGGCGATCTCGACCAGCCTGCCACCTTGGGACGCCTGGGCGGACTGGCGGACGCTGTGCTGCATTTTGCACCGCCTCAGCGCCAGGGCCGAAGCGATCTGCGCACCCGCAACCTGCTTGCCGCTTTATCGCAGGCAAAAATTTTACCACAGCGTCTGGTCTACATTAGTACCACCGGGGTGTATGGCGATTGCCAGGGCGGCGAGGTGGACGAAATCCACCCCACCCGCCCGACCACGGCCCGCGCGATACGGCGCGCCGATGCGGAAGCGGCCTTGCGGCGCTGGGGCAAGCGTAACGGCGTCAGGGTGAGCATCCTGCGCGTGCCGGGCATTTATGCCGCAGGCCGCCTGCCGCGCGAACGCCTGGAAAACCGCATCCCGGCCCTGCGCGAAGAAGACGACGGCTACACCAACCATATTCACGGCGACGACCTGGCGCGCATTGCCGCCGCCGCATTGGCCCGCGGACGCCCCAACAGGGTTTACAATGCCAGCGACGATGCGCCGATGAAAATGGCCGATTACTTTGATCTCGTGGCAGACCATTACCAGCTTGAGCGTCCGCGCCGCATTTCCTGGCAGGAGGCCCAGCAGGAAATATCGCCGGGCATGCTGTCCTACATGTCGGAGTCGCGCCGCATACTGAATCGCCGCATCAAGCTGGAACTGAAAGTTAAACTGCAATACCCCGGCGTCGCGCTAGGGTTGGCTCTGGAAACAGCGTCTCACCGCAAAGGACGCGAAGGTTCGCAAGGCCAAGCGACAGGTTAAAAATTTTCTGCGGATAGACAAAACAGGTTCTTTCGCTTTTGAATCCCATTGCGTCCCTTCGCGTCCTTTGCGGTTCAAACGTTTTTAAGATTGACAAGGAATGACTCATGCAAGCTAATCCCGGCAACGCCATCGGCGTATTCGACTCCGGCGTCGGCGGATTGACCGTGGTGCGCGCCCTGATGGAACGCCTGCCGTTCGAGAACATCGTCTACTTCGGCGACACCGCGCGTGTGCCCTACGGCGTCAAATCGGTGGAGACCATTTCCTACTACACCCGGGAAATTGCCGAATTCCTGCTGCAAAAGCAGGTCAAGATGCTGATCATCGCCTGCAACACCATGGCAGCCGTGGCCTCGCAGGTGGTGAAGGACCTTTCCCCGGTGCCGGTGCTGGACGTGATCGACGCCGGCGCGCTGGGCGCCATTGCCGCCAGCGAGCGCAGACAGGTGGGCATCATCGGCACGCCCACCACCATCAACAGCAATGCCTACGCCCGGGCCATCCATCAATACGAGCCGGATGTGCGCATTTTTTCCCAGGCCTGCCCGCTGTTCGTGCCCCTGGTGGAGGAAGGCTGGCTCGACCACCCTGTCACCCGCCTCACCGCCCAGGAATACCTCAAGCCGGTGCTGGCGCAAGGCATCGACACCCTGGTCCTGGGGTGCACCCACTACCCCCTGCTCAAGCCCTTGCTGCAGGAGGTGGCCGGCAGCGGCGTGAAACTGGTGGATTCAGCGGAAGCCATGGCGGAGGAGACTGCAGCCCTGCTGGCCGAACTCAAGCTGGCCAACCCGCAACGCAGCCAGCCGGACTACCAGTTCTATGTCACGGATGTCCCGCTGCGTTTTCAGACCATAGGCGAACGCTTTCTCGGGCGGACGCTGTCCAATGTTCATGTAGTGAAATGGTAACGGAGCTTACGAATGGCCAGGATATTGTATTTTTCCACTCTCGCAGATCGTCTCGGCACGACCGCCGAAGAACTGAAACTTCCGCCCAGCGTGCAGGATCTGCGCAGCCTGCTGGCATTTCTGCGCAAGCGCGGGGAGGAATGGCCGGTGTACCTGATCGACGATAAAATTCAGGCCACGGTCAACAAGAATTTTGTCGGCCTGGACGCCGGGATCAACGATCAGGATGAAATCGGCCTGATGCTGAGCCGCCGCTGATATGAGCTCTATTTCAGGCGCTTGTCCTCTTCGCGCTGCCATTCCCCTTCGATAATGACCTCGCCTTCACCGGCTTCACGCGCCGGAGAAGGCGGCACTTTGGAACGGGGCAACAGCAGCAGGATGACGGCCAGGCCATCGCTGATCACGCCGGGGAATATCAGCAGCACGCCGGCGAACAGGGTGCGCAGGCTGTCCAGCATGGCGAATCCCGGCGGCTGACCCGATTGAAGGGCAGAAAACAGACGGCCGAACATGGCCAGCCGCTCTTCCTGAATCAGTGCCCAGCCTGCCGCCGCGCTCAGAATCAGCCAGGGCAGGAGCCACCAGCCGATAGCATCCGCCAGCCGAAACAGGACTACAATCTCAAGCGCCGGAAAACTGAGTAAAATCAAAAAAACGAACAATAATTGCATGGAGTTATGGAACCTTTACTAGTCATCACCAACCTGCCGGACCAGGAGAGCGCCCAGCGCATGGCGGAAATTTTGATTTCCCGGCATCTGGCTGCCTGCGTTAACATACTGGCGCCCTGCACCTCGGTTTACCGCTGGCAGGGCCAGGTTGAAACGGCTCAGGAAATCCCGCTTCTGATTAAAACACTGGCGATTCATTACAGCAAGGTGGAAACTGCCATCCGGCAGCAACACCCTTATGAACTTCCTGAAATCATCGCAGTCCCAGTTCACGCAGGTCTGCCCGAATATCTCGCCTGGATAAAGGCGGAAACCAATAACAACGAGGAGCAACACTAAATGATGCGTTTTATTATCAGCATGTTGCTGATGCTGCATATCCTGGGCGCCCATGCCGAAGAAGGCGATCTGCTGGAGCCGGAACAGGCATTCAGGTTCTCCGCCAAAGTGCTGGACGCAAACAACATCGAAGTGCGTTACCAGATTGCCAATGGATATTACCTCTATCGCGAAAAATTCAAGTTCAGCATCGAACCGGCAGGTGTGACCCTAGGCACAGGGCAATTTCCGGCAGGCAAGATCAAGCAGGACGAATACTTTGGCAAGGTGGAAACCTATCGCCAGAACCTGGTCATCAAGCTGCCACTCACGCGCACCGCCTCATCGGCGCAGAATATCACGCTGAAAGCCGTATCGCAGGGCTGCGCCGATGTCGGCGTGTGCTATCCGCCGACCACCCAGACAATCAAGCTCACGCTGCCGGCAGCAGCGGCGGAACCCCCCCCCCAAGCCTCTTCCGGCGGTCTAGCGGCGCTGACCGCGCTGATCAAGGGTGGCGCGCAGGATGAACTTCTCGAACCCGACCAGGCCTTCAAGCTGGCGCTCACGGCCCGGGATGCGCAAACGCTGGTGGCCGACTTCACGCCGGCCGAAGGCTATTACCTGTACCGCGACAGGATAAAATTCGTGCTGAAGGATGCCGAAGGCGTCAGCATCGCGAAGATCGAACTGCCCAAGGGCGAGACCAAGACCGACCCGAGTTTCGGCGCCACCGAAGTGTACCACCACCCCTTCCAGGCGCTCGTCCACCTCCAGGGCGCGGCCGGAAAACTCACCCTGCAAGCCACTTACCAGGGATGCAGCGAAAAGGGCGTGTGCTATCCGCCGCAGAACAAGACCTTCACGCTTGACCTGCCTGCTTCCATGCCGTCCGGCACCCCTGAAACCAAGCCGGCATCAGCGCCTGAAGCCGCTCCAGCACCTGCCTCCGCAAATGGGGACGCATCGGAATCATCACAGATCGAAACGCTGCTCAAGGGCGGAAACTTCTGGCTGGTGATCGCCAGCTTTTTCGGTTTCGGCCTGCTCCTGGCGCTCACCCCGTGCGTCTTCCCCATGATTCCCATTCTTTCCGGGATCATCGTCGGACAGGGGCAGCACCTCACCCGGCCGCGCGCCTTCGCGCTCTCCCTGGCGTATGTGCTGGGCATGGCCATCACCTACGCTGCCGCAGGCGTTGCCGCCGGATTGTCCGGCACGCTCTTGACCAGCGCCCTGCAGAATCCCTGGGTTCTCGGCACGTTTGCGCTGGTGTTCGTGGCGCTGGCTTTTTCCATGTTCGGCTTCTACGAACTGCAAATGCCGAATTTCATCCAGAGCCGCTTCAACGACGCCAGCAACAAGATGAAAGGCGGCAAGCTGACCGGCGTATTCGCCATGGGCGCGCTTTCGGCGGTTATCGTCGGACCATGCGTCGCAGCACCCTTGGCGGGCGCGCTGGCCTACATCGGCCTCACCCGCGACGTGTGGCTGGGCGGCTGGGCGCTGTTTGCCATGGCGCTGGGCATGGGCGCGCCACTGCTGGCGATCGGGCTTTCCGCCGGGGCGCTGTTGCCGCGTGCCGGAGGGTGGATGGAAGCGGTCAAGGCATTCTTCGGCGTGCTGCTGCTGGGTGTCGCGATCTGGCTGATTTCGCCGGTCATTCCGGCGGTCGTGCACATGCTGCTATGGGCCGCCCTGCTGATCGTGTCGGCGATTTATCTGCGCGCCCTGGACCCGCTGCCGCACCCGAGCAAAGGCTGGGCCAAATTCTGGAAAGGCGTGGGCGTGGTGGCCCTGATCGCGGGTGTTGCCCTGCTCATCGGCGCACTGTCCGGCGGACGCGACGTGCTTCAGCCCCTGTCCGGGCTGCGTGGAGCGGGCACGGCAGTTGCAGCGGAAAGCGGCCATGTGCGTTTCGAGAAAGTCAAAAGCGTGGCCGAACTCGATCAACGCATACAGCAGGCGCAAGGCAAATTCGTGATGCTGGATTTTTACGCCGACTGGTGCGTGTCATGCAAGGAGCTGGAGCGCTTTACCTTCAGCGACGCCCGTGTGCAGGCACGGCTGGGGGACATGATCTTGTTGCAGGCCGATGTCACGGCGAACAGCGACGAGGACAAGGCTTTGCTGAAGAAATTCGGCCTGTTCGGCCCGCCGGGCATCATTTTCTTCGACCCGTCCGGCAAGGAAAAAAACCGTCTGGTCGGCTATGAGAATCCGGACAAGTTTCTTGCCCGCACCGAAAGCGTCCTGAAATGATGCGCTCCGGAATCGCCACTGCGCTCCTTGCCGGCGCCTTGTTGTCCATGGGTCTGAGTTCCTGCGCCGAACGGCAGGAGGCGCCCGCTGCCACGAGCACGAGCGCAAGCGCAACGATTTTCGCCGCCAGCCTGCCCGACCTGGAAGGCCAGCCCCAGCCGCTGAAGCAGTGGCAAGGGAAAATCCTGGTGCTCAACTTCTGGGCGCCCTGGTGCCCGCCGTGCCGAGAGGAAACGCCCGCATTTATCCGGCTGCAGGAAAAATACCGCACACAGGGCGTGGTTTTCGTCGGCGTGGCGCTGGACCAGAAAGACAAGGTGCAGGCTTTTGTCGACGAAATGGGCGTCAATTACCCCATCCTGCTGGGCGAGAACGATGCGGTGGAGCTGGCGAAATCAGCAGGGAACCGCCTCGGCGGGCTGCCATTTACCGCTGTTTTCGCCCGCGATGGCGCCATCGCAAAAACAGTGACCGGCGAATACAAACAGGAAGACCTGGAAAACACGCTCAACTCCCTGTTATAACGCGGAATTGCCAGGATCAATCCTCTTCAGGTCCTGCATTTTGCCTGCAATTAGAAGCAATAACTGGACAATTTACCCCCATTTGCGGCAAACTTGCGTTTTATGAAAACCTCACCGACAGGTGGCCGGATGCCCGCTAAAAACAGCAAAATTCTGGTATTGCACGGCCCCAACCTCAATCTCCTGGGCAGCCGTGAACCTCAACATTATGGACGCGACACGCTGGAAGACATCAACCAGCGTCTCATGCAACAGGCCCAACGATCCGGCGCCAGCCTGGAGGCATTTCAAAGCAACAGCGAATCCGGATTGATCGACCGCATTCATCAGGCGGGGCGCGACGGGGTGAATTTCATCCTCATCAACCCCGCTGCTTTCACCCATACCAGCGTTGCCCTGCGCGACGCGCTATCAGGTGTGAACATCCCTTTTGTGGAAATACATCTCTCCAACGTTTTCGCCCGCGAATCCTTCCGCCATCATTCCTACTTCTCCGACCTCGCTGTGGGCATCATCAGCGGCCTCGGGGCAAAAGGCTATGAGCTGGCGCTGGAATTCGCATTGGCACAACCTTAAATTAAGGGCTCATCATGGACTTGCGCAAACTGAAAAAACTGATTGATCTGGTGGAAGACTCCGGCATTGCCGAACTCGAAATCACCGAGGGCGAAGAAAAAGTTCGCATCAGCCGTTACGGCCAGGCACCCCAAATGATGCATTACGCCGCACCGCAGCAAATGATGGCTGCGCCAACCCAGCAGGCCAGCCTGCCCGCCGCCACGGAACCGGCCCAGCCGGAAGGACACATCGTGAAATCGCCCATGGTGGGCACCTTCTACCGCGCATCCTCGCCTGAATCCAAATCTTTCGTGGAAGTCGGCCAGAACGTTGCCGCCGGCGACACCCTGTGCATTATCGAAGCCATGAAACTGCTCAACGAGATCGAAGCCGACCAGAGCGGCATCATCAAAGCCATCCTGATCGAAAACGGCCAACCCGTCGAATATGGCGAACCCCTGTTCATTATCGGCTAATTTTTTGCCACAGAGGCGCCAGCGCCGCCTGCCAGAGAGGCTTTCCTCTGTGCTCTCTGTGGCCATTAAGGTTTTAACAAGATGATAGAAAAAGTCCTTATCGCCAACCGCGGCGAAATTGCCCTGCGTATCCAGCGCGCCTGCCGCGAACTGGGCATCAAGACCGTGGCGGTCCACTCCGAAGCCGATGCCGAAGCCAAATATGTCAGACTGGCCGACGAATCGGTGTGCATCGGACCGGCATCCTCCACGCTCAGTTACCTCAACATCCCGGCCGTGATCAGTGCGGCGGAAGTCACCGATGCGACGGCCATTCATCCCGGCTATGGCTTCCTGTCCGAAAATGCCGATTTTGCCGAACGGGTGCAGAACAGCGGCTTCATCTTCATTGGGCCTCGCCCGGAAACCATTCGCCTGATGGGCGACAAGGTCTGCGCCAAGGACGCCATGAAGGCCTCAGGCGTACCCTGTGTGCCCGGCTCCGACGGCGCCCTGCCCGAGGATGACGATGAAATCATGCGGATCGCAAAGCAAACCGGCTACCCGGTTATCCTCAAGGCGGCGGGCGGTGGCGGCGGACGCGGCATGCGCGTCGTGCATACCGAAGCCGCACTGCTCAACGCGGTCAGCATGACCAGGACAGAAGCCCAAAGCTTTTTTGGCAACCCAATGATTTACATGGAGAAATTCTTACAGCATCCGCGTCATATCGAAATTCAGGTGCTGGCCGACGAGCACGGCAACGCCGTTCACCTGGGTGAGCGCGATTGTTCCATGCAGCGCCGCCACCAGAAGGTGCTGGAAGAAGCCCCGGCTCCCAGTCTTGATTCCAAGCTGCGCGACAAGATCGGTGAACGCTGTGCCGAGGCCTGCCGAAAGATCGGTTACCGTGGCGCCGGCACCTTCGAATTTCTGTATGAAGACGGCGAATTCTTCTTCATCGAAATGAATACCCGCGTACAGGTTGAGCACCCCGTCACCGAAATGATCACCGGTGTGGATATCGTGCAGGAACAGCTGCGCATCGCTTCTGGCGAAAAGCTGCGTTACAAGCAGAAGGAAATCCAGTTCCGGGGCCACGCCATCGAATGCCGCATCAACGCGGAGGACCCTTACACCTTCGTACCCTCGCCCGGACGCATTACCCAGTACCACGTACCCGGCGGGCCGGGCATCCGGGTGGACTCCCACATCTACCACAACTACTTCGTGCCGCCTCATTACGATTCCATGATCGGCAAGCTGATCGCTTACGGCGACACCCGTGAACAGGCTATTGCGCGAATGCGTACGGCCCTCTCCGAAATGGTGGTGGACGGCGTCAAGACCAACCTTCCGCTACACCGCGACCTGATGCACGACGTCGCTTTCCTGCAGGGCGGGGCCAGCATCCACTACCTGGAACAGATGCTCGCAGACAAGAAAAAAACTTAATCGCCTGTTATCAACCAGAGAAAGAAATCGGGGATCATCATGGCATGGCAAGCGCTGAAAATTGCGGCGAACGCCCACACTGCCGAAATTCTTGGCGATGCACTGATGGAACTGGGCGCGCTCTCGATTTCCATCGAAGACGCGCACGCCGGCACCCCGGAAGAGCAGGAAATTTTCGGTGAACCGGGCGAACCGCCTGCAGGTGTATGGCAGGATGCCCTGGTCAACGCCCTGTTCGAGGCGGATGCCGATCTCACCGCAATCGTTGCCGAAGCTGCCAGTGCAGCCGGACTACCCGCCGCGCCGGCCTTCGAGGTGGAAATCGTGGCGGAACAGGACTGGGTGCGTCAGACCCAGGCACAGTTCGCGCCGATTCCGATTTCTCCACGCCTGTGGATCGTGCCGACCTGGCACGAGTCTCCCGACAAGTCCGCCATCAACCTGATCCTTGATCCCGGCCTGGCCTTCGGTACCGGCAGCCACCCCACCACCCGCCTGTGCCTGCAATGGCTGGACCGCAACATACGCGGCGGCGAAACAGTGCTCGACTATGGCTGCGGCTCCGGCATCCTCGCCATTGCCGCGCTGAAGCTCGGTGCCGGCCAAGTCATCGGAGTCGACATCGACCCGCAGGCGATTCAGGCCAGCGTGTTCAACGCCGAGCAAAACCAGGTCAAGGCCGACTTTTACCTGCCCAATGACGCACCACAGGTCAGTGTGGACATCGTGGTCGCCAACATCCTCACCAATCCGCTCAAAATGCTCGCCCCCATGCTGGCCAATGCGGCCCTCCCAGGCGGACGAATCGTGCTCTCGGGCATTCTCTCCCATCAGGCAGACGATGTGCTGGCGGTTTACCGCAACTGGTTCGACATCGAAGTGGCAGACGAATCGGAAGGCTGGGCTTGCCTTTCCGGCATCCGAAAAACATGAGCCACATCACCGCCTGCCCCGAGTGCCAGACCCGTTTCCGGGTGACGGAAGAGCAGTTACAGATGCGCAATGGGAGCGTGCGTTGCGGCCGCTGCTCCCATGTTTTCAATGCCCTCGCTACCCTGATTGATGAACCGCCCCCACTGGCAGCGGAGCCCGTCCCCGCTTCTACCCAGCAAACCGGCGCGGCAGAACGAGAAGCGCCCCTGCCAGTTCAGGAGCCCCCCGTCATGCACGGGCAGGAAGTCCGGCAAGAGGAAGCCCCTGCTCCAGAAACCGGCGACGATACTAGCGAACCGCTGTTCGATCTTGACATCACCTATCCAGAATTCCAGGTAGACGCTGGCGAGCCCTTGTTCGAGCTTGAGACCACTCATCTCGATGCGCTGCCGGACATGGTGCCACTGCCGCCGGAAAGCCGCCCGGCGACGCTCTCCGATAAAGAAGCCAGCACCATCAAGGCTCCGGCGGAACCATCGCCCGAAGTGCCAGCAGCTCCCGATTTCGAGCCCCAGCCAGAGCCAGAGCCAGAGCCAGAGCCAGAAAGCAAAGCTGAAGCCCGCGTGGTACGCATCCTGCCGCCTCCCGTCATCATTCAGCCCAAGGTCTCGCCGGCAAGCCCCAAATACGCCCCCCCACCCAAGCCCAAGCGCGCCTGGCCGTGGGCGCTGGCAAACCTGCTGTTGCTGATTGGGCTGGCCGGCCAGGGGATTTATGCTTTCCGCGACGATATCGCCGCTCACTACCCGCCGACCCGCCCCCTGCTGGAACAGGCTTGCGTCCACCTCGAGTGCCGCGTCAACCTGCCACGCAACCCGGACCTGATCAGCATCGAGTCATCCGAGCTCCATGCCGATCCTGCCCGTGCCAATATCGTGGTGCTGACCAGCATACTGCGTAACCGCGCAACCCATGTCCAGGCTTATCCCACGCTGGAACTGACCTTGACCAACACCAAGGATGAAATGGTGGCGCGCCTGCTGTTCCCTCCCGGAGAATACCTGCGCAACCCGGCATCCATACCCCAGGGCATCCCCCCCAGCGGTGAAGTGGCGGTCAAACTGCTGATGGATCTGGGCGAGCTCAAGGCCGAAGGGTACCGGCTATACCTGTTTTATCCGTCCCAGCCCTATCCGGGCTGAAGCAGCAACCGTGGAGAATACAATGCTCAAACAGACCCCTCTCAACGCCGCGCATCGTGCTGCCGGGGCCAAGATGGTGGATTTCGGCGGTTGGGACATGCCGCTCCATTACGGCTCCCAGCTTGAGGAACACCACAAGGTGCGACGCGACGCCGGCATGTTCGACGTTTCCCACATGCAGGTGCTTGACCTGATGGGTGAAGGCGCGCGCACTTTCCTGCGCCAGATGATGGCCAACAACGTGGACAAACTCACACTACCGGGCAAGGCGCTGTATTCCTGCATGCTCAACGAGCAGGGCGGAGTGATTGACGACCTGATCATCTATTTCATGCGTGAAAACTGGTTCCGCATCGTGGTCAACGCGGGCACGGCCGAGAAAGACCTGGCGTGGATGGAAACCCAGCGCGAAAAGCTGGCGCCCCAGTTGGCACTCACACCGCGCCGCGACCTCGCCATGATCGCGGTGCAGGGCCCCAATGCGCGCACCAGGTTCTGGGCCGCCATGCCGGGCTCGAAGGACATCAGCGAACACCTCAGACCCTTCCAGGCGGCGGAAATGGGCACCATGCTGATCGCCCGCACCGGCTATACCGGGGAAGACGGTTTCGAAGTCATGGTGCCGGTCAAGGCCGCGCCTTTCCTGTGGCAGGCATTGCTGGAGCAGGGGGTGGCGCCCATCGGCCTCGGCGCACGCGACACCCTGCGTCTGGAGGCAGGCATGAATCTCTATGGCCAGGACATGGACGAAGGCGTTTCCCCGCTCGAATCCGGCCTCGCCTGGACAGTCGATCTCGCCAGCCCGCGTGACTTTATCGGAAAGCAATCACTTACATCCAAGGCGGTAAACCGCCAGTTGATGGGCCTGTTGTTGCTCGACAAGGGCGTGCTGCGCAGCCACCAAAAAGTGATCACGGCAGAGGGAGAAGGCGAAATCACCAGCGGCGGATTCTCGCCCACGCTCAACCAGTCCATCGCTCTGGCTCGCCTGCCCATGACGGTCGCGGCGGGCGATCGCGTACAGGTGGAAATCCGCGGAAAATTGCTCAACGCCCAGGCCGTGCGCTACCCCTTCGTGCGCAACGGCAAGCGTTTAGTGGCATAATTCCGGAAAACAACATTGAACTCCCTAGGACAATAAAATGACTCTTCCGGCTAACCTGAAATACACCAAATCTCACGAATGGGCGCGCCTTGAGGCCGATGGCAGCGTCACTGTCGGCATCACCCACCATGCCCAGGAACTTCTGGGCGACATGGTCTTCGTGGAAACTCCGGTGGCCGGCCGCAAGCTGACCCAGGGTGAAGAGTGTGCCGTGGTCGAATCGGTCAAGGCCGCTTCCGACGTCTATGCGCCCATCGCGGGCGAAGTCATTGCCGCCAATGGCGACGTGGAAAGCGCGCCGGAAAGCATCAACCAGGATGCCTACGCCGCATGGCTGTTCAAGATCAAGCCCGACAACGCGGCCGATCTCGGCACCATGCTTGATGCGGCGGCCTACCAGGCCCTGGTGGACAGCGAAGCCCATTAAGGGTGATAAGTGAAGCCGCTGCGCTGTGAAGGGTGAATGGTAAACGACTCGCAATGAACACATTTCACCCTTCACGTTTCACCTTTCACCCTTCGAATTCCTGACGCCTCACTGGGAAAACATATGCCCTTTATTCCTCACACCGAAGAAGACATCAAGTCCATGCTTTCGCGCATCGGCGTGTCTTCCATTGACGATCTGTTCGATGAAATTCCCGCCGAACTGCGTAGCGGTCAACTGTCCGGCATCGCGCCCGGCATGGGGGAAATGGACATCTCCCGCCTGATGACCGAACGCGCCGAGGCGGATGGCCGCTTTCTCAATTTTGCCGGCGCCGGCGCCTACGAGCATCACATTCCGGCGGCGGTGTGGCAAATCGCCACGCGCGGTGAATTCTACTCCGCCTACACCCCCTATCAGGCCGAAGCCAGCCAGGGCACGCTGCAACTATTGTACGAATTCCAGACCATGATGGCCTCCCTGACCGGGATGGACGTGGCTAACGCCAGCCTCTACGACGGCGCTTCCGGCCTGGCCGAGGCGGTGCTGATGGCAGTGCGCGCGCACAAGACCTCGCGCCGGGTGCTGATGCCGAAAACCGTGCATCCGCTCTATCGCCGGGTCGTTGACAGCATCGTCAGGCACCAGAAAATCGAACTCGTCGAGCTGGATTACGATCCCGCGCAAGGCATCACCGCGCTGCCGGAAGAGAAGGATTTTGCTGCACTGGTCATCCCGCAGCCCAACTTCTTCGGCTGCCTGGAAGAAGTGGACGCGCTGACTGACTGGGCTCACAGCCAGGGCGGGCTGGTCATCGGCCTGGTCAATCCGCTGGCACTGGCGCTGCTCAGCCCCCCCGGGGAGTGGGGCAGCAAGGGGGCGGACATCGCGGTCGGCGAAGGCCAGCCGCTGGGGTCGCCCCTTTCCAGCGGTGGCCCCTATTTTGGCTTCATGTGCTGCAAGCAGGCGCTGGTGCGCCAGATGCCCGGCCGCATCATCGGCCGCACCGTGGATCTCGACGGCAAGCCCGGCTTTGCCTTGACCCTGCAGGCGCGTGAGCAGCATATCCGCCGCGCCAAGGCAACCTCGAACATCTGTTCCAACCAGGGTTTGATGGCCACTGCCGCCACCATCCACATGACGCTGCTCGGACCGGACGGCCTGGAGCGCGTGGCGGCTGCATGCCACGCCAATACTGTGACGCTGTTGAATAGCCTGGTAAAAATCAATGGCGTTAAGCGCGCCTTCACTCAGCCGGTGTTCAACGAAATCGTATTGCGCCTGCCGATCCCGGTCGGCGACGTGCTGCGCGCACTCGAAGTTCAGGGCATCGTCGGCGGCTTCGACCTGAGCCCGTATTATCCGGAACTCGGCCAGGCGATATTGATCTGCGCTACCGAAACCCGGACGGCGGCCGATCTGCAAAAATATGCCGAGCAACTGGAACGCATCATTTCCAGGCGCAGTTCAGGCCCGACTTGTACCAAGCTTGTACCCACCGCCACCAGCAAGTGGTAAAAACGAGGAGATCGACATGGCTATCGTAACGCTCGAAGGCGAAGCACTCAATGTTGGCGGACATTTCCCGCAGATCGGAGACACTGCCCACAGCTTCATGCTGGTGGACAAGAACCTGAAGGATGTTTCCCTCAGCGAATTTGCCGGCAAGCGCAAGGTGCTGTCGGTGGTTCCCAGCATCGACACACCGGTGTGCGCCACATCCACCCGCGTTTTCAACCAGCGCGCCAGCGAAATGGCCAACACCGTGGTGCTGGTGATTTCCGCCGATCTGCCTTTTGCCCAGAGCCGTTTCTGCGGCGCGGAAGGGCTGGACAATGTGATCATGCTCTCCACCATGCGCGGGCGCGATTTCCACAAGGATTACGGCGTGATGATCACCGAGCCGCCGCTGTCCGGCCTGATGGCCCGCGCGGTGATCATCCTCGACGAAAAAGACCGGGTGATTTATACCGAACTGGTGCCTGAAATCACGCAGGAGCCGGATTACGATGCGGCGATTCAGGCCTTGAGCGGTCGATAAAAGCCCAAACCGCAAAGGGCGCAAAGGTACGCCAAGGAAAAACGTAAGCTCAGGTAAGAATCCTGGTTGATTCCCCTTGCGTACCTTTGCGCCCTTTGCGGTGAATATTTTTAAATGTAGGTTTATTTCATGCTGATCTTCGAACTCTCCCAGCCCAAACGCCGCAACGCTGTCCAGGCGCCGGCGACCCTGGCCGCCTGTGACGACATCCCGGCCCATTTGCGGCGCAGGCAGCCTCCCTTGCTGCCGGAAGTTTCCGAAATGGACGCGGTGCGCCATTACACCCGGCTGTCGCAGAAGAACTTCTCCATCGACACCCACTTCTACCCACTCGGCTCCTGCACCATGAAGTACAACCCGCGCGCCTGCAACCAGCTTGCCATGCTGCCGCAACTGCTGGCGCGCCATCCCATGAGCTCGGAAAACACCGGGCAGGGTTTCCTGGCCTCCATGTACGACCTGCAGGAAATGCTCAAGGAAGTGACCGGCATGGCCGCCGTCTCGCTCACCCCGATGGCCGGAGCACAGGGCGAATTTGCCGGCGTGGCGATGATCCGCGCCTACCACGACGCGCGCGGCGACACGGCGCGCAGCGAGATCCTGGTGCCGGATGCGGCGCACGGCACCAACCCCGCGACGGCGGTGATGTGCGGCTACACGGTGCGCGAAATCCCCACCGACAGCGAAGGCAACGTCGACCTGGCCGCGTTGAAAGCCGCGGTCGGGCCGCAAACCGCGGGACTGATGCTGACCAACCCATCCACCCTGGGCGTGTTCGAAAAAAGTATTCAGGATATCCAGCGCATCGTGCATGAAACCGGCGGGCTGCTGTATTACGACGGCGCCAACCTCAACGCCATTCTGGGCCGGGTCAAACCGGGCGACATGGGCTTCGACGTCATCCACCTCAACCTGCACAAGACCTTTTCTACCCCCCATGGTGGCGGCGGGCCTGGCGCCGGGCCGGTGGGCGTCAGCCCGCGCCTCGAACCCTTTCTCCCCATCCCCATGGTGGGCATTGAAGCCGGGCGCTACCGCTGGCTGACGGAAAAGGACCGGCCACAGAGCATCGGACGCCTTTCCGCCTTCATGGGCAATGCCGGGGTGCTATTGCGCGCCTATGTCTACGGCCGCATGCTGGGCGCGGAAGGCATGCACCGGGTGGCTGAATTCGCCACCCTCAACGCCAATTACCTGATGGTGGAATTGGCCCAGGCCGGTTTCGACGTGGCTTTCGCCAAACGCCGCGCCAGCCACGAATTCATCATCACCCTGAAAAAACTCAAGGACGAAACCGGCGTCACCGCCATGGACGTGGCAAAACGCCTGCTGGACAAGGGTTTCCACGCCCCCACCACCTATTTCCCGATGCTGGTGCAGGAATGCCTGCTGATCGAGCCGACCGAAACCGAATCCAGGCAGACGCTCGACGCCTTCATCGCGGCACTCAAGGAAATCCGCGACGAGGCCTACAGCCAGCCTGAACTGGTCAAGGGGGCGCCCTATTCCATGCCGGTACGCCGCCTGGATGATGTCAAGGCGGCGCGGGAGCTTGACCTGGTGTGGCGGCGTGGCTAGGTAAAAATACAATGAGTGTATTCATGCGCTGGATGTTCGTGCTGCTGCTCATCGCCAACATCGCTTTCTTCACGGTCATGCAATTCTCGCAGGGAAAATCCGGCAGCGACCCGATGGCCAGTCATGCGCCCTACCATGCAGAACAAATCCGCTTGCTACCGGAAGCAGATTTAACGCAAACGCAGCAGCCTGCACAAGCTGAAGCCTCCCCGAAAATTTGCCTGGAGTGGGGGATGTTCTCCAAACAGGAATTGGCCCGTGCGCAAAATGCGCTCAAGCCGCTGCAACTGGGAGAGGATGCCATCACACTGCGTAGTGCGCCGGAAAAAACAAGTAAATACTGGGTGTACATTCCACCGCAAAAATCCAGGCCGGAGGCACAGAAGAAGCAGGAAGAGCTGAAAGCGCTGGGTGTTGAGGACAGCCTGGTGATGCAGGACAACAACAAATGGCGCCACGCCATTTCCCTGGGGGTGTTTTCCACTCAGGAAGCCGCCGACAAATTCCTCGCCGAACTCCGCACCAAGAACAACGTGAAAACCGCCAGGTCCGGACCCCGTACACTGGATGACGGCCACACCAGCATGCTTATCAAGGCCAGCGGCACAAATCTCGAAACCGATCTGGTGAAGCTGAAACTGGATTTTCCGGGCACGGAGTTGAAGGCCGTGCCCTGTTCGGATTAAACCTCCAGGTTTTTGTGCGCCCCATCGCAGAAAGGCGCCTTGGCACTGGCCTTGCAGCCACATAGCCAGACCTTGGTTTTCTCGCCCAGAGAAAATTTCTGCGGAGAAAATTCACTGCCCTTGTGAGCACCGTCACAAAACGGCTGGGTTTTGGATTTGCCGCACGAACACCACCAGTAATCACCGGCTTCGAGTTCCATGGCATAAGGCGCGCGCTGGGCACAAATGGGTTTGCTCATTCAAATCTCCTCGGGATAAAGCGCCCCATATTACCCTACTAATTTACTAAACTAAACTGGAAAATACGCGGCTCTTGGGCAACCCGAGGCCAAGGAAGAAATTCTCCGCAACCATGACCGCCGACTCGGGGCCGGCGAGATAGACATCTCCGGCCCGCAAATCCGGGCGTCCCTCGATAATTTCCTCCAGCATGGCACGCAGGTTTGTCTCGCGTTTGCCGCTCACGGCGCGCAAGTCATAGCCAGTGACCCGGGAGGAAAAGGAAAAATTATCCAGCGCATCCGCCCAGGCCCGTCCCATGTTCGGCATGTAGATGCTATCCACATCCGAGCCGATCCAGTAGAGATGGATGGCTTCGGCCGCATCCAGCGACATGGCGTGTTCGATCAGGCTCTTGATCGGCGCAAAACCCGTGTCGAAAGCAATAAAGTACAGCGGGCGGGGTGATTTTTCCTGCAGGATGAATTCGCCCTGCGGGCCCTCCACGTCCACCACTTCGTTGCGCTTGAGCTGGTTGAACACATAATCGGAAAACAGGTTGCCCGGCAAGCGGCGCACATGAAAGTGCAGATTGCGATCATCACAAGGGCAACTCGCGATCGGCAAGTCGGCCGAGAGCGACTTGCCCAGCTGCAAGGTCGCATATTGCCCCGCAAGGAAGCGCAGGCGGCTGGTTCGTGGCGTCTGCAAGTGCAGCAGAGCCATGTTGTGCGAGAGCGGTTCGATTGCCTTGACCTTGGCGGATATCTGCTGGAACGGGATGTCCTGCACGCTTCCGGCCACCGGCGCTTCAATTTCCACATCGGTCATCGCGGTATTGGAACACAAGAGCACATACCCCTGGCTCTGCTGCGTCTCGGAGATCACGTAATCATGGTGGCGGATTTTCTTGATCTGACCCGACACCACTTTCGCCTTGCACAAGCCACAATTACCGTTGCTGCAGCCATAATTAAGCGGGATGCCGGCCCGCAACGCACCCTCCAGGATGGAGTCCTGCCCATCAATAAAAAAGTCGTGCCCGCTGGGCAGCACCCGCACATGGGCCGCCATCACCCGCAGAATACTGTCTCTTACGGCCAGGGGGTTGAGGTAACCCGGCTCCATGGCTGCCGACGCCTCATCCTTGAGCCAGGCCCTGAAGTCGGCCATAGCGCTTTTCATCTCGTCTTTGCACTGCCCTTCGATTTCGCCCAATCTGTTTCTTAAACGATCCAGCAGGACATTGAACTGCCGGACCTGCGTCTGGCTATTGGCCAGTTCCGTGCTCAATTCCGTCACGCGGGCAGCGAGCACCTCCGCCTCCGGCAGCGCGCGCTCGAACACCCGCTTGCCGAACGCCCTCTCCTTGATGTGACGCACGCGGTCGAACTCGATATTGTTTTCCAGCTGGGCATCCGGGTAGGCCGCCAGAAGATCCTCCACCTTTACCGTGCCATCAAAGGAAGGCATCTCGCCGTTCTGGATCTTTTTTTGCAATGCACCGCGGGTGACGCCGATCAGACGTGCCGCACGGGATAGGGAAAGAAGATGTTCCATGAGAAGACCCCTTAATCGAGACTGGAAAATCGCTGCCTGCTATCTTGATATAAATACCAAGCATTCTCAATACCATTATCTGGAATAATAGGGCCCATGCCAGCGTCCGGCATTGACTTTCACCCCCGCCAAACTTAACCTTGGCCTGTGAACCCTCCTGACGCCTGCTGACCCCGTCCAATCCAGGCATTTCCGAAATGATCCCCGACCACAGTTTGCGCTCTTTACCTGGCGAGCCACCATCCACTATCCGGCTGAGCGAGGAAGCGGGCCGCTGCGTCGCCTGCGGGCTATGCGTGCCGCATTGCCCGACCTATCGCAAAACGCTCAACGAGGCAGACTCGCCGCGCGGCCGGATATTCATGATGGCCGCCCTGCTGGAGCAGCGCCTGCCGCTTTCGCCCGAGGTATTGCACCACCTGGATCTGTGCCTGACTTGCCGCGCCTGCGAGAATGCCTGCCCCTCGCAGGTGCGCTATGGCTGGCTGGCCGACAATATGCGGGCCTGGATCGAGCCGCAACGGCAACGTCCGGCAGGGCAACAACGGCTGCGGCGCATGCTGTTTGACACGCTGCGCCGCCCGTACCGGCTGCGGAGCACGGCTTGGCTGCTGCGCGCCTACCAGGCATCCGGCCTGCAGCAACTGGCGCGAAAATCCGGCACGCTTGCAGCACTCGGCCTGGAACGGGCCGAGGCACAACTGCCCGCCTTGCCAAAAAACCGCCCCCTGCATGGCATGCATGCCGCGCCCGGTACGCCGCGAGGCACCGTTGGCCTGTTTCTCGGATGCGTCGCCCAGCTGACCGACGCATCCACCCTGGGTGCAGCCATTTTCATCCTCAACCGGCTGGGTTATAGCGTCGATGTGCCGCACGCCCAAACCTGCTGCGGCGCGCTGCATCAGCACAATGGCGCCACCGGCACTGCACGGGAGCTTGCAGACGACAACCGGCGCGCCTTCGGCTCGCCAGCTCTTGAGGCCATCCTGCATGCCGCATCCGGCTGCGGCGCCACCCTGGCCGAGCAGGAGCCTTCCCTGCCGGCGCCCCTGCTCGATATCAGCAGTTTCCTCAGCCAGGCACAGGACTGGGAACAGGCTCAAATAGCGCCATTACAGCAGACCATCGCGGTACACGAGCCCTGTTCCAGCCGCAACGTCCTGCACGACCAGAACGCCGCTTATCAACTGCTGCAGCGCATTCCCGGCGCCAGCGTCATGCCGCTGCACGGGAACGACCAGTGCTGCGGCGCGGCGGGCAGCTATGCGCTGGCCCAACCGGCAATGGCAGACTTGCTGTTGCGTGATAAAATCGAGGCAATCAAAGTCAGCGGCGCCCGCATCATCGCCACTTCCAATCCAGGCTGCGCCATGCATCTGGCAGCCGGACTCAGGGCAGAGGGCATCGCAATCGAAGTGCTGCACCCGGTATACCTGGTGGCACGGCAAATGGGATATGAACATGCTTGATCTGAACAAAGTCATCATCGAATTCGACAAGGGTCTGCGCACCCTCTTCGCCCACGCACCCACTCTGCGTCCCCTGCCGGGCAAGGACATTCCCGATGCGGAACTGAGCGCGGAAGAGAAGCGTCTTGCCGCCTCGCTCATGCGCATCAACCACAGCGGCGAAATCTGCGCTCAGGCCCTGTATCAGGGGCAAGCACTGACTGCCCGCAACCAGGAGGTGAAAGCCGCACTGGAGCAGGCCGCATGGGAAGAAACCGAGCATCTCAACTGGACCGAAACGCGCATTGCCGAACTGGGGGGGCGCACCAGCCTGCTCAACCCGCTGTGGTACACCGGCTCTCTCGCTCTGGGCGCGCTGGCCGGGGCGCTTGGAGACAAGTGGAATCTGGGCTTTCTGGCGGAAACCGAACGCCAGGTGGAAAAACATCTGGACAGTCATCTTGGCCGTCTTCCGCAACAGGACGAACGCAGCCGCGCCATTCTGGAACAGATGAAAAGCGATGAAATCCAGCACGCCAACACCGCACTGGAACACGGCGGCGCGGAGCTGCCTCCGCCAGTGAAAGCGGCGATGCAGATGTCATCGAAGATCATGACCAAAACGACTTACTGGGTTTGAATATGGGAAACTTCGCAGAAAACCTGGCGCAACTGGCCGACGCGGATAATTTCTCCAAACTGGAGTTATTCGACAGCGCAGGCAACTCTGTCGCCGTGATCGAAAACAAACCCGGCAGCCAGGGCTCGCTCCGGGTGTATCTCCACCTTGCAGAAAAGTGGAGCGCCATCAATCCGGACGCAGCCCACGAAGGGCTAGCGCTTTATGCCGAGCATACCGGCGACGCGCGGCGGAATCCCGGCAAGCATCCCAACATCGACCGCCTGTTCGAGATAATCGCCAGCGGAGCCGCCTATTCCATACACCTCACCCCCGCATAGCCGGCAAAGGTCTTTGTGGCACTGAGAAAGATCGTCCTGATCCCGCTTCTGCTTGCCGCAGTGGTGCTGACCGCCGTGCTGCTGCGCTCCGGGGACACAGAACGCAAAGGGCTGCCGGTCTCCGGGCTGCCATGGCAAATCGATTTATTGCCGGACGGCAACTCGAAGGTCTTCGGCCTGACGCTCACACAGAGCACGCTCGGCGACGCACGCGAACATTTCGGCCCGGATATGGAAATCGCCGTGATCGCCAGGCGGGAGGAAACGGGCTCGCTGGAGGCATACTACGGCCGGGTCACCACGGGCGTGCTTACGGGGAAAATGATCCTGGTCGCAGACCTGGACAAGGAAAGCGTTGAGCGCATGCGCCAGCACGCAGGAAAGAGCACTTATACCGAAAGCAGCGCAAAGAAATATACCCTCAGCCCGGAAGACCTGGCGCTCGCCTACAGCGCGCCCATCGGCAGCATCACCTTCATCCCCTCGGCCAGCCTGGACGAAGAGACCGCTCTTGCCCGCTTCGGCCCGCCGGGCGAACGCATCCGCGTTTCCGAACAGGTGGAGCACCTGCTCTATCCGGGCAAGGGGCTGGCGATTACGCTGGACAAGAAGGGCAAGGAACTGCTGCAGTACGTCGCACCGCGAAACTTCGCGCGGCTGCGGGACCCCCTGCTAAGCCAGCGCAAAGCGAACTAGGATCGAGACCCCGGAATTAGGCCTGGGTGCCGCCTGCTTGCTGGATTCTTCGCAGGATAGGCACAACCAGCCTCGCTTCATCCGCATGCTGCAAAGCCCGCGCCAACCGGGCAGGCGCGCTGCGGCCGGTGCACAAATGCCCCGGGTCGGCCTCGATGGCTTCCGCCATGCCTTCGATCAGGCGCGCCAGATCATTCTTCTGTCCTGTCAGCCAGTCCTGGATCTGCACCACTTCCTGCGCCACGCTGCTGGCAAATTCGCGCTGTTGCCGCCATAAATCGCCGACGTTGCCACCGCTTCTGAGACCGGCGATATTGGTGGTGAGAATATACACATTCTTGCGCACCAGTTCATAGGCCAGATCCTGCTCTGAAGGGATTTCACGGCAGGGGATGTCTATGGACTGCAAGGCGGCCAGCACAGCTTCCGTTGCCGGACCAAACACCGGCGAGGGAATCAGCGGCTTGGCATCGCTGCCCTTCTTCTTTTCGAACCACACCGGAATCACGGTGGGATTAATGACCCCGTGCCGCTCCCAGTCACGCGGCAGCAGCTCGTTCTGGATCAGGCCGATGCGTTTTTTCCACTGTGGCGGCAGGGCGGCCAGGACCGTGTGCAGATCCGGCTCGGCCACTGCCACCAGCACCAGGAGCGGCTCGGGATGACGGGCGGCGACGATATCCAGGTCGTCACCGCGATTGACCGGCACCACCACAAAGCCAGAACGCAGGAAACCGCCCGCAAAGACACGTCCCAATTGGCCCAGGCCGACAATGACGATTGTTTTTTCCATTATGAAGCGATCCCTTGGCTTAACAGGTAATCCTCGTAATTGCCGATATGGTGGCGGAAGCCGCCATTGCCATCCAGTTCAAGGATTTGCGTGGCGAGGGAAGATACGAACTGGCGGTCGTGGCTGACGAAAATCAGCGTGCCCTTGTACTGTTCCAGCGCCATGTTGAGCGCCTCGATCGACTCCATATCCATGTGGTTGGTCGGCTCGTCCATTACCAGCACATTGGGGCGTTCCAGCAGCAGCTTGCCGTAGAGCATGCGGCCTTTCTCGCCGCCAGAGAGCACGCGCACCGATTTTTTCGAATCGTCGCCGGTGAACAGCAGGCGGCCGAGCGTGGCGCGAATGATCTGGTCGTCGTCACTCTTGCGTCCATGCCGCTCCATCCATTCGAACAGGGTCATGTCATGCTCGAACTCGGCGTGGTGATCCTGGGCGAAATAGCCGATCTTGGCCTTGTCCGCCCATTTCACGTCACCCTGATCCGGCTCGATCTCGCCCACCAGGGTTTTCAGCAGGGTGGTCTTGCCCGCACCGTTGGGGCCGATGATGGCAAGGCGCTGGCCGGCATCGAGCAGCAGGTTGAGGCCGTGAAACAATACCTTGTCGTAGCCCTTGGCGATATCCAGAAGCTCCACCGCCTTGCGGTGCAGCTTTTCCCGGTCGTCGGTTTCAAAGCGGATGTAGGGGCTCTGGCGGCTGGAGGGTTTGACCTCGACCACGCTGTCCTTGATCTTGTCCGCCTGCCGGGCACGGCTGGTGGCCTGGCGCGCCTTGGAAGCGTTGGCGGAAAAGCGGGCGACGAAAGCATTCAGCTCGGCAATCTGCTCCTTTTTCTTGGCATTGTCCGTCAGCATGCGCTGGCGCGCCTGGGTCGCGGCGATCATGTATTCGTCGTAATTGCCGGGGTAGATGCGGATGGTGCTGTAATCCAGATCGGCCATGTGGGTGCACACGCTGTTGAGGAAGTGGCGATCGTGGGAAATGATGATCATGGTGCTGGAACGGGCATTGATCACATCCTCCAGCCAGCGGATGGTGTTGATGTCGAGGTTGTTGGTCGGCTCGTCCAGGAGCAGAATGTCCGGGTCTGAAAACAGCGCCTGCGCCAGCAGCACGCGCAGCTTGAAGCCGGGCGCCACTTCCTTCATCAGCCCGGTGTGCTGCTCCACCGGAATACCGACGCCAAGCAGCAATTCACCGGCACGGGATTCGGCGGTATAGCCGTCCAGTTCGCCGAAAAGGACTTCCAGCTCGGCCGCGCGCATGTAGTCGTCTTCGGTGGCTTCCAGATTGGCGTAAATCCCATCCTTTTCCTCCTTCACCGCCCACAGTTCGGCATTGCCCATCATCACCACGTCAAGCACCACGCTGTTCTCGTAAGCAAACTGATCCTGGCGCAATTTGCCCAGACGTTCGCCCTGGTCGATGGAAACATTCCCCCCGGACGGCTCCAGATCGCCGCCGAGGATTTTCATGAAAGTGGATTTGCCGCAGCCGTTGGCACCAATCAGGCCGTAGCGGTTGCCCTCGCCAAACTTGACGGAGACGTTCTCGAACAGGGGTTTAGCCCCGAACTGCATGGTGATGTTGGCAGTGGAAATCAATTTGTAGCCCGTTCGCAAAAAAATATGCTTATTATAGCAACTTAACAAGGATCTGGCGGGAGGGTTCCGGACGCGGCCAACATAGCCACGAAACTTTCCACCTCCCCGCTACATATAAAACGAAAAATATGCTGCCACCCGCCCAAATTAAGCCACACCACCCTCGCTGGAAGAGCTTTACGGTTGGACAGAAGCTGGCGGCCATTTTTTTTGTTTTTTTTCTCTTCTCCGCATCCAGCCTGGTTCTGGTGGTAACCCTCTACAACGGTATAGCGGGCGTATCCCGGCTGGTCAACGAAAGCGGCAAACTGCGCTACCTGAGCCAGAGACTGGCCTATTTCAGTGCCGAATCCGTATTGCAGGAACGCCTCAGCGCCGAGATCCCGCCCCTGATGCAACGCTTTGAAAACACGCTTTCCGGAGTAGAAGAGGAAAGCCGAAACCTGCATCCCCTGCTGCTTCGCGAAAACGAAAGGCTCGCATCCCAAATCGGGGCGGTGCGCGAAAGCTGGCTCGCTTTCCAGCAAATAATGGATAAATCCCTATCCGAATCCAGCGCCACCATCAAACGGGGAGACCTGCCCCGCCTGATCCGGCAAAGCGATGCCATCCTGGAGCGCGCCGACCTCGTGGTAGGCGCGCTCACCACGGCGGCCCTGCGCACGCATCGACAGATCGATTGGCTGATTGCCGGAATAGTAGGGCTCAACCTGGTGTTTTTCGCCCTTCTCATCGCCTATGCGCGCTGGCGCATCGTGGCGCCCCTGATTTCGGTCACCGAAATGGTCAAGTGCTTTGCCGCGGGCGACCGCAGCGTGCGAATGAAAAACACCCATCGCACGGATGAAATCGGCGATCTCATGCGCGGCTTCAATCAGGGCGCGGAACAAATGGAACACTACATCGGCGAGATGTCCCGCCTGGCGGAAATTATCGCTGCCATGCCCGATTTCGCCGCCACCGCCACACCGGAGGGGAGAATCCAGTTTCTCAATCGCGCTGCGCGCGACTGGATCGGCATACCACAAGAAGAAGACCCCAGCGGCATCGACTTCCGTTCCCTACAGCCCGGCTGGGCACATGAGATCGTAATGCGCGACGGCATCCCTGGCGCGCTCCGGGACGGCCACTGGAGCGGCGAAACTGCCTTGCTGACACGGGAAGGCCGGGAGATCCCGGTTCAGCAACTGATTCTGGCGCACCGTGCTGCAGATGGCCAGGCCACCTTCATCTCCACCATCCTGAGCGACCTCAGCGGGCGCAAAGCGACGGAAACCGAACTGCGCAAGCTCACCCAGGCACTGGAACAGAGCGCCAACACCATCATCATCACCGATCGCGATGGCGTGACCGAATATGTCAACCCTTACTTCTACGCCCTGACCGGCTATAGCCGCGAAGAGACCATCGGCCACAATCCGCGTGTATGGCAATCGGGCGAAACGCCGAAGGAGACCTATCGCGAAATGTGGCAAACCATTCTTGCCGGCGAGGTATGGCGCGGCGAACTGCACAACCGCAAAAAGAACGGCGAACTGTACTGGGAAGCCGCCACGCTTTCCCCGGTCAAGGACGATAAGGGGGAAATTACTCATTTCGTCGGCGTCAAGCAGGATATTACCAGCCGCAAGGAAGCAGAGGAGAAATTGCGGCTATGGAAACGGGCGCTCGAATCGAGCGTCAATGCCATCACCATCACCGATGCCACGCACCCGGATTTCCCCTATGTCTATGTCAACCCCGCGTTCGAGCGCATCACCGGCTATAGCGCGACCGAAGCGCTAGGGAAGAACGGGCGTTTCCTGCAGAACGAGGACACCGACCAGCCCGAGCTGGAGAACATACGCCGCGCGGCAAAGGAGCAGCGCGACGGCAGGGCGCTACTCCGCAATTACCGCAAGGATGGCAGCCTGTTCTGGAACGAGCTTTATATTTCGCCGGTGCGCAACGACGCGGGAGTGGTCACCCACTACATCGGCATCCAGAACGACGTGACCGAACGCAAGCAGTATGAGGAGCAACTGGCCTACCAGTCCGCCCACGACACCCTGACCCGCTTGCCCAACCGCAACCTGGCCCAGGACCGCCTGGCCCAGGGCATCATCTTCGCCCGCCGCGCCAATCGGCAGCTCGCCTTGCTGTTCGTGGACCTCGACAACTTCAAGGTGATCAACGACAGCCTGGGGCACAATGTGGGAGACCAGTTGCTGCAAGTCATGGCGCATCGCATCAGCGACTGCGTGCGTGGCGGCGATACCGTGGCCAGGCTGGGAGGCGATGACTTTGCGGTGGTCCTCACCGATGTCTCGCAGGAAGAGGATATTTCGCGCGTTGCGCACAAGATTCTTGCTGCCATTGCCAAGCCAGCCATGATCGAGTCCCACCAGCTGACTGTCACCTGCAGCATCGGCATCAGCCTGTTCCCCCGTGACGGAGAGGATCCGTCAACTCTGCTGAAAAATGCGGATGCCGCCATGTACAAGGCCAAGGAACAGGGCCGCAACAGCATCCAGTACTACACCGCCGAGATCAATAGCCGTGTTTTCCAGCGCCTGATGCTGGAAAACAGCCTGCGCGCCGCACTGGAGCGCAATGAATTTGCGCTCCACTACCAGCCCCAGGTCAGCCTGCTGAACGGGCAGGTGATCGGCATGGAGGCCCTGCTGCGCTGGCAGCACGCTGAACTGGGCATGATTTCACCCGTCAACTTTATCCCTCTGGCGGAAGATACCGGCCTGATCACCCCCATCGGCGCCTGGGTGCTGCGTACCGCCTGCAAACAAACCAAGGCATGGCACGATGCGGGCCTGCCTCCGGTACGCATCGCAGTGAACATTTCAGGCCGCCAGTTCCGTGAAAACATCCCGCAACTGGTGGAACAAGTCCTGGCGGAAAGCGGGCTCCCTCCCCAATACCTGGAACTTGAAATTACCGAAAGCGTGGCCATGCAGCACGCCGAAACCACCGAGCAAACGCTGGGCGTGTTGCGTGACATGGGCGTCAGGCTGTCGATCGACGATTTCGGCACCGGCTACTCCAGTCTCAGCTACCTCAAACGCTTCCCCATCAACAAGCTCAAACTGGACCAGTCGTTCGTACGCGACATTATTTCCGATCCGGATGATGCCGCCATATCATCGGCCATCATCGCCCTCGCTCACGGCATGAAGCTCGAGGTGATTGCGGAAGGCGTGGAAACAGAAAGCCAGTTGAGCTTTCTGCGCAGCCACGGCTGCGATGCCATCCAGGGCTACTATTTCAGCCGCCCCGTGGCGCCGGATCAAATGGAGCAATTGTTGCGCGACGGCCGCCACCTCGATCTCCCTGGTGTAACCGAAGGCCCGGTGCGCACCCTGCTGCTGGTGGACGACGAGCCCAACATCCTTGCCGCACTGCAACGCCTGCTGCGTCACGATGATTATCGCATCCTGACCGCGAGCGGACCGGCTGCGGGATTCGAGATCCTGGCCCGGATACCGGTAGATGTCATTCTCTCCGACCAGCGCATGCCTGAAATGAGCGGTTCCGAGTTCCTCAGCCGGGTTCGTGAAATGTACCCGAACACGGTGCGCATGGTGCTTTCCGGCTACGCCGACCTGGCCAGTATTGCCGAGGCGGTAAACCGCGGCGCCATTTACAAATTCATTACCAAGCCGTGGGAAGATGACGCATTGCGCGCACAAGTTTTCGAAGCGTTCCGCTATCATGAAATGATAGCGGCCGAGGTTGAACCGGGTGAAAAACAAACATACCCGGTGTGAATCCGCCATGCACAATCAAGTGTTTTGTAAAATACATTCCACCGAACAGGCAAATATGCAACCCGCTTGATCTTAATTCAGGGCTTTATTTCCCTGCCTGACGAAACAAGCCACATCCGCTACAATTGTTACGATCCTACCCGGCATATTCAGTCCATGGTCCCACACCTTACTACCGCCCTCACCGGCCCCTTGCTTGAACTCGAACAGCACATACTGGATGCCCAGCCACGCATCGAACAGTGGTTCCGCACCAAGTGGCAAGAACACGACGCCCCCTTTTACGCCTCGGTGGACCTGCGCAACGCCGGATTCAAGCTGGCGCCGGTAGACACCAACCTGTTTCCCGGCGGTTTCAACAATCTGAACCCCGATTTCATGCCGCTATGTGTGCAGGCTGCCATGTCGGCGGTTGAAAAGATTTGCCCGGACGCTCAGCGTTTTTTGCTCATTCCGGAAAATCACACCCGCAACACCTTCTATCTGCAAAACGTGGCGCGCCTGGCCAGCATCCTGCGCCATGCCGGGCTGTACGTTCGGATTGGCACCCTGATCCCTGAGATCACTGAACCCACGGTGCTGGACCTGCCCGATGGCCAGACCCTGACGCTGGAGCCGGTACGGCGCGAAGGAAACAAGCTCAAGCTGGACGATTTCGACCCTTGCGCCATCTTGCTTAATAACGATCTTTCCGCAGGCATCCCGGAGATTCTCAAAGGGCTGAAACAACCTGTTTTCCCGCCGCTTCATGCCGGCTGGGCGACACGGCGCAAGACCCACCACTTCAGCGCCTACGACCAGGTCGCGGCGGAATTCGCCACCATCATCCACATGGACCCCTGGCTGATCAACCCGTACTTCGGCGACTGCCGCGAAATCAACTTCAGCGAGCGGCGCGGAGAAGAATGCCTGGCCGTCCAGGTCGACGAACTGCTCCAGGACATCCGCGAAAAATACCGCGAATACGGCGTAAAGAACGCCCCCTTCGTCATTGTCAAAGCCGATGCCGGCACCTACGGCATGGGCATCATGACGGTCAAGGATGCTTCCGAAGTCAAAGGCCTCAACCGCAAACAACGCAACAAGATGTCGGTCATCAAGGAAGGACAGCAGGTCAGCGAAGTCATCATCCAGGAGGGCGTTTACACCTTCGAAAGCATCAACGAGGCGGTGGCCGAGCCGGTGGTGTACATGATGGACCACTTCGTGGTGGGTGGCTTCTACCGTGTCCATACCGGGCGCGGACAGGACGAAAACCTCAACGCACCCGGCATGCACTTCGTTCCGCTGGCTTTCGACACTTCCTGCACTTTGCCCGACAGCGCAGCCGGGCCTGATACTCCGCCCAACCGCTTCTATGCCTATGGCGTAGTGGCCAGGCTGGCACTGCTGGCAGCTGCAATCGAGCTGGAAAACACCCGGCCGTGACAACCTGACCGCCCTTTTTCGGAAAAAAACAAAATGGGCCTGATCCGTCGCGTTTTGCGGCATTATCTGAAACAGAAACACCTTCAGTCACACCAGGCGGAAATCAACACCGTCATCGAGCAGCTGTTTTATGAAATCAATCCGCGCCTGAGTTTCCTCACCGGTTATCAGGAAACGCTCAGCGGGCCGGTCTGGAAAGCGCTGAAACATATCCATCACGTCATCGACAGCATTGCCGGGCCGGTCGATGCTGCAACCCGGCAGTGGAACTCGACGCCGGCGTTGCGGACCCTGTTCGCCAACGGACAGGAGATGGGAAGGTTTTTCAAACGCGACCCTTCCCTGCGCAATTGCATCGCAACGGCACAGCCGGGTAACGGAGCAAGCTGCCATGTCATGATCGCCTCCACCATGCAGGTTCGCAAGGTTCTGGGTATCGCGATGAGAGGCGATATCATCCAGCGGGAAGTACCCCAGACACAGATCAGTTTCACTGACCACCGGATTGTCGCATCCGCCGGCAGCGAAAGCGGCCTGCGCGAAAAACTGAAAGCCTTTGCCCTGGAATTCGTGGCGCACAAGGTGCTGGCCAACATTGAAGCTGCGCGTAGCGAGTGCGAGGGCCTGGAGCAGGAACTGGCCCTGCTGCGCGCCCGCATGAGGGTGAAGCTGCGCCAGGACAGCGGCAAAGCCTGCCTGTGCGACCGTATCGAATGCAGCGAAGGCGAAATGGCTGAAATTTGCAGCTTGATCAGGGAAAAAGAAACCCTTCTGGCCCAGACTGCCATTCATCAGCCTACCCTGCAATATTTCATGGATCAGTTGCTGCTGGTGCTGAACAACGTGGAAAAGTTGCTTCAGATCCACGAGGTTTCGCTACATCTGGACAACATGAATATCTTGCTCGACACGCCGGAAGCGGATGCTGTAAAACCGGTCGAATTGACCGAAGTCCAGCGTGCAGGCCACCCTGCGCGCATTATGCTGATTGCCCGCGTGCCACGTGACGAGGTGCTTATCCATGACGACATGGCGGCAAGAATCGACGATGCGCTCAAACAACTTTGAGAGCCCGCGACAGGCCGGCTCTTTCTCCACAAATGCGCACTTGAACCGGTAATTTCTTACTCGTTCGTTTCACCTGGGGCTTGGGGAAGGCGGCGCGGCCTGCCGAAGAGCGCCCGAAGCTCATCCTTCGCAGACTCAAGGCATGCACGTTGCACGGCGGGGAGCCGGCGTCCGGCGCGATTGATGTAGAAAGTCAGCATGGACATGGCCGAACGAAACGGGTCTGCCTTGCGGCGCTGGCTCCTTTCGGCAGAGTTCTTCAGCGAAAGTGCAATCCGGTGCGGATCATGCCAGGTGAACACCCCGGCTTCGAGGTCCAAGGCATTGCTTGTCTCCGCGACATGTTGCGACCACTTCTCGCGTTTAGCCGACGCCTCGCCCGGCTTCGCTGCAACATCGGGATCGGGTTTTACAGGCAATCACGCGCCTTTCGCAATAGGCTTGATTCAGCCATTCTCCCGGCTGAACACGCCTCCGGCCATATTCCGCGTGGACGAAATTACCAGAATTTCCAGAAGCTTTTCCTGGAGGACTTCTGCTCCACCCCTTTTGCAATGAAATGCGGCACGTAGGCCTTGTCGGTCTCCATGATATGGTGGGTCAACCAACCCCTCAGAAAATGGAGCAGTTCGAAGCTGACATTGGCCTTGCCGCTCTTTAGCTTCTGCTGCAGTTCGACCACCTGGGCAATCAGCATTTCGTGACCCTCAAGGTGAGCTGCATAATCAGGATATCCCAAAATACGCATCAGGCTTTCCTCTACCGTGAAATGCACCCGGGTGTACTCGACCAGTTTATCCAGAATCTCGATGCATGCCGCCGTGCCTTGTTTCTCATGAATGGCCACATGCAGTTGATTCAGCAAAACCACCAGTGCCTTGTGCTGATTGTCAATCTCATCGATGCCAATATTAAGGCTGTCATTCCATTCCAAGAGTTCATTCATGCTATCTACGCCTATAAATGGATACAGAATTGTGAGTGTGCGATTCTAATAAAAGGACGCGCATGTCTTTTTGATCGCGGTCAATCTTTGGTGGATTTCCCAGCCCGGGAGGAGAAGGGAAAAAACTCGGCTTCAGTGCAATTCCGCAAAAAACACCCTGCCGCTCTTTGCAGCAGCACGTTCCGGAAGAAGTTCAATGGCCGACAAATCCGCCTCAACACTCTTTTACGCCACTTCACCTGTTGCAAATCGGTGACGATATCCGTACCGTGTAAAACTGTTGGATTTTTTGATCCTTTGAACGCCATGGCTCTCGCCCACGATCTGATGTGCAAGCGCGATGAAAACAGCCGCCTGCTGGAAATGTAATATGAAAATTGCCATCATTCTCGACCCGCTCGAAAGCATCAAAACCTGCAAGGATTCGACCTACGCCATGATGCGCGAAGCATATGCGCGCGGCCATGTCCTTTACGCCCTGGAGCAGCATGAACTGGTTCTGGACGAGGGCAGGGTCAAGGCGCATGCGCGCAGGCTCGACCTGGTGGACGAAGACCTGAAGTGGTTTACGCTGGCAGAACCGGCCTGGCATGCGCTGACGGATTTCGACGCCACCCTGATGCGCAAGGATCCGCCTTTCGACATGGAGTACATTTACAGCACCTACCTGCTGGAACTGGCCGAGGCACAGGGCGCGCGCATCCTCAACCGGCCCGGGGCGGTGCGCGATTTCAACGAAAAGCTGTCCACTGCGAAGTTTCCGCAGTTCATGCCGCCCACGCTGGTGACGCGGCAGCAAGCGCTGATCCGCGATTTTATCGACAAGCACGGCGACATCATCCTGAAGCCGCTGGACGCCATGGGCGGCAGCAGCATTTTCCGCATCCGGCAGGACGACCCCAATCTCAATGTGATCCTCGAAACCATGACGCAACTCGAAAGCCGGACCGTCATGGCGCAACGTTTCATCCCCGAGATCGCCCAGGGCGACAAGCGTATCCTGCTGATCAACGGCGAGGCGGTGCCCTATGCCCTGGCGCGCATCCCCAAGAGCGGGGAGACGCGCGGCAACCTGGCTGCCGGCGGCAAGGGCGTGGCCCAGCCGCTCTCCGAGAACGACTGGAAAATCGCCGACACGCTGGGCCCCAAACTGCGCGAGCAGGGTCTGTTCCTGGTGGGGCTGGACGTGATCGGCAATTACCTCACCGAAATCAACGTCACCAGCCCGACCGGTTTTCAGGAAATCATGGCGCAGAGCGGCTTCAATGTGGCAGGGATGTTTGTTGATGCGCTGGAAAACAAGGTGAGGGGTGAAGCGTGAGTCGTGAGGCATGGAAATTCGTGAGCCTGGGTTTAACCCATCACCCATCACCCATCACCTATTTGCTGCTGGCGCTGGCGCTGATTATTTCCCTTTCCGGCTGCGGCAAAGAACCCCTCTACCAGCAAGAAAGCTACGTCTTCGGCACACGAGTCGAGATCACGCTTTACGGCGAGGAAGAAGAACGCGCCAAACAGCTCGCCGGCCAGGTGTTGAGCGATTTCGACCAGCTCCACCAGATGCTGCATGCCTGGAAGCCGGGCACGCTTTCGCGCATGAACGAGATTTTCGCCAATGCGCCAGCCCGTGCGTCAATTCAGCCCGGCATGATCCCCGTTATCCAGGATGCCAGCCTGCTTTCCGAACTATCCGGCGGCTTGTTCAACCCGGCCATCGGCAACCTGATCAAGCTTTGGGGTTTCCAAAGCGATGAATTCAAGCCGGTGCACCCCGACCCGGCGGAAATCAAGAAGCTGCTGCAGGCCAAGCCGGAAATGTCGGACATCGTCATCGAAGGTATCGAGTTCCACAGCAAGAACCCTTCCGTGCGCGTGGACCTGGGCGGCTACGCCAAGGGCTTCGCGCTCGATACGGCAGCGGATTACCTGCGCTCGCAAGGCGTGAAAAACGCCCTGATCAACATCGGCGGCAACATCATCGCCCTCGGCCAGCATGGCAAACGGCCATGGCAGGTCGGCATCCAGCACCCGCGCAAACCCGGCGCCATCGCCACGCTTGAGCTGCGCGATGGCGAAGCGGTCGGCACTTCCGGGGATTACCAGCGTTACTTCGAGCTTGACGGCAAACGCTACTGCCACATCATCGACCCGCGCACCGGCCTGCCGGCCCAGGGAACCCAGGCGGTCACCGTGCTGATCCCGCCCGGCAAGCGCGCGGGCGTGCTGTCGGATGTCGCTTCCAAGCCGGCTTTCATCGCCGGCAAACAGGGCTGGCGCGATGAATTGAAAAAGATGGACGTGGATCAGGCCATACTGATCGACGACCGGGGCGAAGTTTACATGACGCCCGCGATGAAAAAACGTGTCGCGTTTCTCGATGCGGGATTGAAATTCCACGAATCTGCCTTAGCGGAGTAAAATGTCGCCTTTTTCCGAAGTGATGGCAAAAGCCAAGGAATTTCAATGATCGGTATTCTCATTGTCGCCCACGGCGCCCTGGGCGAAAGCCTGATCCACTGCGCCAGCCATGTCATGGGCAGTCGGCCGCTGAACCTGCAACAACTCGGTGTCACCATCCACGATGACCCGGTGGCGATATTGCCCCAGGCCAGGGAAATGCTGCGCCAGCTCGATCAGGGCGACGGGGTACTGATCCTGTCCGACATCTACGGCGCCACCCCCACCAACATCACCTGCCGCCTGCTGGAAGCGGGCAGGGTAGAAGGCATCGCCGGGGTCAACCTGCCGATGCTGGTGCGGGCGCTCACTTATCGCGATGAACCGCTGGCCACCGTGGTTGAAAAAGCCCTATCCGGCGGCCACGATGGCATCATCCACACCACTATGGAAGCCTGTCATGTTGCAGCAGGAAATTGAAATTACCAACAAGCTGGGACTGCACGCGCGTGCCTCGGCCAAACTGACGCAAACCGCGGGCCAGCACAAAAGCCAGGTCTGGCTCAGCCGCAACGACAAGCGCATCAATGCCAAAAGCATCATGGGCGTGATGATGCTGGCGGCAGCCAAGGGCACGACCATCGGCATTGAAACCGACGGCGTGGATGAAGAGCAGGCCATGCAGGCGATTGTCGACCTGATCAATGACAAGTTCGGGGAAGGTGAATGAGAATTGGCGATCAGCGGTCAGCGATCAGCGATCAGCGGGGGGCAATGTGAGTTTTACCATGCATGGCGTCGCCGTTTCCGGCGGCATTGCCATCGGTCATGCGCACCTTATCTCGCATGTCGGCCTCGACGTGCCCCAGTACGGTCTGCTCAAGGCACAGATACCCGAAGAAATCGCACGCTTCGAAGCCGCCATCCAGGCTACTTTGCAGGAACTCCAGGAACTGCGCGACGACATCCCCGCCAGCGCGCCGGCGGAGTTCGATGCTTTTCTCGACCTGCACATCCTGATCCTGAGCGACCCGACCCTTTCCACCGTTCCCAAGGAACTGATCGAAACCCAGCGCGTTAACGCCGAATGGGCATTGAAGCAGCAGATGGATACCCTTCTGGCGCAGTTCGACCAGATCGAGGACGACTACCTGCGGGAGCGCAAGGCGGACGTGGTGCAAGTGGTCGAAAGGGTGCTGAAATCCCTGCTCGGCCACGCCACCCTGCATACGCCCGGCATGGCCAGCCCGGATCAGACCAGCATCCTGGTGGCGCACGACCTTTCACCCTCCGACATGATGCTGTTCAAGCAGCACCAGTTTGCCGCTTTCGTCACCGATGTCGGCGGCACCACTTCCCACACCGCGATCCTCGCGCGCAGCCTCAACATCCCGTCCATCGTGGCGTTGCACCATGCGCGCAGCCTGATTCGCGAACGCGAACTGATCATTGTCGATGGCAGCCAGGGCATCGTCATCGTCAACCCGGACAAGACGGTGCTGGCCGAATACAAGCTGCGCCAGAGTCAGTGGGAACTGGAAAAACAGAAACTCAAACGCCTCAAGACCACCCGCGCCACGACCCTGGATGGCACGGAAGTGGAACTGCACGCCAACATCGAACTGCCCAGCGACATTGCCGACGTGAAGGCCAACGGCGCCACCGGGATCGGCCTGTTCCGCAGCGAATTCCTGTTCCTCAACCGGCGCGACCTGCCGGGCGAGGAAGAGCAGTTTCTCGCCTATCGCCGCGTGGCGGAGGAAATGCACGGCCTTCCGGTCACCATCCGCACGCTCGATCTGGGTGCCGACAAACAGCTGTTCGGCGCGGAAAACGTCAGCGCCAACCCGGCCCTGGGGCTGCGCGCCATACGCCTGTGCCTGGCCGAACCGCAATTGTTCCACGCCCAGCTGCGCGCCATTCTGCGCGCCTCGCATTACGGCAAGATCAAGCTGCTGATCCCCATGCTGTCCTCACTGACCGAGCTGAACCAGGCCTTTCACCTGATTGCGTATGCCAAGCAGAGCCTGATGGAGGAGAATATTCCCTTCGACGACAATCTCCCCGTCGGCGGCATGATCGAAATACCCGCCGCCGCGCTGGCGGCCCATGTTTTTGCCAAGCACCTGGATTTTCTCTCCATCGGCACCAATGATTTGATCCAGTACACCCTGGCCATCGACCGTACCGACGACAGCGTGGCGCATCTTTACGACCCGCTTCATCCCGCAGTGCTGCAACTGGTGTCCTATACCATCAAGTGCGCAGACAAGGCCGGCATCCCGGTTTCGGTATGCGGCGAGATGGCGGGCGACTTCAAGATGACCCGCCTGCTGCTGGGGCTCGGACTGCGCCAGTTTTCGATGCACCCGGCCCATCTCCTGACGGTAAAACAGCAAATTCTGCGCACCAACGTGCCTGAATTGCCGTCGCAGGTGAATCGGATGCTGAGAACCGAAGAGCCGGAAAGAATGCATGCGTATCTGGCGCGCTTGAATGCCTGAGCCAAATTCACGATAATCGCCCGCATATGCCCAAACTCATCGTCACGCCCCAAACCGCTCGTTTCGAGTCGCCGCTGACACTCAAAAGCGGTGCCACCCTGCCGTTCTACGACCTGGTGTATGAAACCTACGGCACGCTCAATGCCAGCAAGTCCAACGCCATCCTGGTCTGCCACGCCCTCTCCGGCAATCACCATGTGGCGGGCTACCATTCCGAACACGACAAGCGCCCCGGCTGGTGGGACAACATGATCGGCCCCGGCAAGCCGATTGATACCGAGCGTTTCTTCGTCATCGGGCTGAACAACCTGGGTGGCTGCCACGGCTCCACCGGGCCTTCCAGCATCAATCCCCAGACCGGCAAGCCGTTCGGCGCCAGTTTCCCGGTGGTGACGGTGGAAGACTGGGTAGAGACCCAGACCCGACTGGCCGACCTGCTTGGCATCCACCAGTTCGCAGCCATCGTCGGTGGGAGTCTGGGCGGCATGCAGGTGCTGCAATGGAGCATCAACCATCCCGACCGCCTGCGCCATGCTTTGGTCATCGCCGCCGCGCCGCGACTCACCGCGCAGAATATTGCGTTCAACGACGTGGCCCGGCAGGCCATCCTGACCGACCCCGACTACCATGGTGGCGACTTCTACGCCCACAACGTAGTGCCGCGCCGCGGCCTGCGCATCGCCCGCATGCTGGGCCACATCACTTACCTGTCGGACGACGTGATGGGGGAGAAATTCGGACGCATGCTGCGTTCCGGCGCCTACAACTTCGGCTATGAGGTCGAGTTCGAGATTGAGTCCTACCTGCGCTACCAGGGCGACAAGTTCGCCGACAGTTTTGACGCCAACACCTACCTGCTGATGACCAAGGCATTGGATTACTTCGACCCCACCCACCATCATCAGCACGGCTCCCTGAGCGAAACCCTGCGCGCCGCGCGCGCGAAGTTCCTGGTGGTTTCCTTCTCCACCGACTGGCGCTTCAGCCCCGCGCGCTCGCGCGAGATCGTCAAGGCCTTGCTGGACAACAACCTGGGCGTGAGCTACGCGGAAATTACCGCTGCGCACGGCCATGACGCCTTCCTCATGGAAGACCCGCAATACCACAATCTGGTACGGGCCTATATGGAGCGGGTTGCGGGGGAGGAAGCGGCATGAACAGGAAGCAGGGGCCCAGTGCAGTGGGGATGCGACCGGCAGTGAATGACGCCGGCCACCGATTAGTACCAGAAAAACATGCTATGGAAGTCATGGAGGTGGCGGCATGAACATGACGAACGCTACGGTACGGCATGATTTCGAAACCATCGCGGCATGGGTGAAACCCGGCTCACGTGTGCTCGACCTGGGCTGCGGCGACGGCACCCTGCTGAAATACCTCAAGGATGCGCGCCAGGCCCACGGTTACGGCGTCGATATCCAGGACGCCAATATCCTGGCCTGCGTGAAAAAAGGCCTCAACGTGATTCAGAACGACCTGGATTCGGGCCTGTCCGGCTTCGAAGCCGCCTCATTCGATTACGTGATCCTGTCGCAAACCCTGCAGGCGATGAAGCATATCGAGCAGGTAATCGCTGAAATGCTGCGCGTCGGCAAGGAAGCCATCGTTGCCTTCCCCAACTTCGGCTACTGGCGCCACCGTGTACAAGTGCTGCAGGGACACATGCCGGTGTCGCCCAACCTGCCCTATCAGTGGTTTGATACACCCAACATCCATCTCTGCACCGTCAAGGATTTCGAGGCCTTCTGCGCCCAGCGCGGCATCCGCATTTTGGAACGGGTGGTGATGGAAGGGGAGCGGGAAATCGGCTTCCTGCCGAACATTCGCGGCAGCGTCGCGGCATACCGGATCGAACGCGGCTAAATAATCCTTGAAAAAGCGGTTGAACCGCAAAGGACGCAAAGGAACGCGAAGGAATTCAATAGCTTGTGCGGCTCACCCAATGGGTTAGCTATTGCAAATTATTAACCCATTGCTTCGCCTAGAGGCGCCTACTTTTGGTACCTTGCGATCCTTAGCGTCCTTTGCGGTGAAATGCCGTTTTTAAGACAATCCTAACCCAGCGCCAGCCGCAACAGTCCCCAGGCTCCATACCCCGCCACCAGCAGCCCCGAGGCCCGGCGCACCCAGATATTCCTCGTCAAAGCCTGCAACTGCTGGGCAAACAGGCCCATGGCGATGAGGTTGGGCAAGGTTCCAAGACCGAACGCCAGCATGGCTGCCGCACCCGAAATGGCACTCCCGCTCGCCAGCGCGGTGATCAGTACACTGTAAACCAGCCCGCACGGCAGCCAGCCCCACAAGGTCCCCAGCAGGAAGGCCTGGAGCGGGTTGCGCACCGGCAGCAGGGATTTCGAAAAAGGTTGCAAGCGCCGCCACAACAGGCCGCCGAGACGCTCGATCTGCGTCACCGCCTGCCACAAACCCGCCAGGTAAAGTCCCAGCGCAAGCAGCATGAGGTTCGCCAGCACGTACAACGCCTGCTGCACCGGCCACAGCCCTTCCAGCAGCAAGGCGCTCGCCCCTACCGCGCCGGCCACCCCGCCCGCCACGGCATAGCTGAGGATGCGCCCGGCGTTGTAGGCGAAGTGGTAACTGAAGCGCGTGCCCTGGCCGGGCAACTGCATGGAAATGGCGGCGACAATGCCGCCGCACATGCCGACGCAATGTGTGCCGCCCAGGAGGCCGGTGAGGAAAATTGCAAACAGGCTGTATTCCATCATGGCACCGATTTCGCCTTGTCATGCGCACGCGCGGCGAGCACCACCAGGAACAACACGGGCAGGCCGAGCAAGGCCGTGGTATTGAAGAACGCGGCGTAGCCGAAGGCATTCACCGCCACACCGGAGAAGCCGGCGATGAATTTCGGCAGCAGCAGCATGAGGGAACTGAACAGGGCGTACTGCGTGGCCGAATAAGCCACATTGGTCAGGCCGGAGAGGTAGGCGACGAAAGCGCTGCTGGCGATGCCTGCCGAAAGATTGTCGGCGGAGACCACGAAAATCAGGCCGGTCACGTCATGCCCGCGCCCGGCAAGCCAGGCAAACAGCACGTTAGTCGCGGCCGACAGCAGCGCGCCGACAAAGAGGATGCGCATCACGCCGAAACGCACCGTGAGCAGCCCGCCCAGCGCGGCGCCGACGATGGTCATGATCACGCCGAAGACCTTGGAGACCGTGGCGACTTCTTCCTTGGTGTAGCCCATGTCCACGTAGAACGGGTTCGACATCACGCCCATCACCACATCGGAAATGCGGTAGGTAGCGATCAGCGCCAGGATCAGCACCGCCTGCCAGCCATAGCGGCGCAAGAAATCGAGCAGCGGGCTGATCGCCGCGCCATACACCCAGGCGATGGCGCGCGCCGCCCTGGGCGGCAGCCAGGGATGATGCGCCAACTGCAGCGCCATGGCCTGTTCGTCCTGCTGGCCCTGCGACAGCCCGTTGGTTTCCGGCTCAGGCAGGAGCAGCGTGACAGCCATGCCAACCAGCATCAAGCTGGCCATCGCGAGGTAGGTGCCGCGCCAGGCCTGGTAATGGTAGCCTTCCCCGCCGGCAATACCGGCTGCGATCCACAGCGCGCCGGCTGAGGCGGTGATCATGGCAAGCCGATAACCCGCCTGATAGGTGGCCGCCATCGCACCTTGCATGCGCTCCTTCACAGCCTCGATGCGGTAGGCATCGAGCGCAATGTCCTGGGTGGCGGAAAGGAAGGCCGTCAGGAGTGCAAAAGCAACGAGTTGATAGAGGCTCTGTTGCGGGTCGGACAGCGCCACCCCGACCAACGCGCAGGCGATGCCGACCTGGGCGAATAAAAGCCAGCTACGCCGGCGCCCCAGCCAGCGATGGAGCAGGGGCAGTTGCAGGCGGTCCACCAGCGGCGCCCACACCCATTTGAAACCGTAAGCCAGCCCGATCCAGCTCAGGAAGCCGATGGTGGCGCGGTCGATGCCGGCCTCGCGCAGCCAGAACGAGAGGGTGCCCAGCACCAGCAGCAGCGGCAACCCGGCGGAAAAGCCGAGCAGCAGCATGCCCGCCACGCGCGGATGGGTATAGACCTTGAAGGCCTCGCGCCAGTTGCCAGAAGTTTCAGTGCTCGACACGTCAGTCATAGTCGTAGTCAATGCTCAGCGGCGCATGGTCGGAAAAACGTTGCTCCTTGTAGACCGCCGCCCGTAGCGCTTTTCCGGCCACCCCTGGGGTGGCGATCTGGTAGTCGATGCGCCAGCCCACGTTCTTGGCCCAGGCCTGCCCCCGGTTGGACCACCAGGTATAGGCCTCGCCGGTGGCCTCGGGGTGCAGCCGGCGGTACACATCCACCCAGCCGACCTGGTCGAAAACGTGAGTCAGCCAGGCGCGTTCCTCGGGCAGGAAGCCGGAATTTTTCTGGTTGGATTTCCAGTTCTTGAGGTCGATCTCCTTGTGGGCGATGTTCCAGTCGCCGCACAGGATGATTTCCCGCCCGCTGGCCCTGAGCTCGCGCAAATGCGGCAGGAAACGTTCGAGGAAATAGAATTTCACCTGCTGGCGCTCCTCGGAACTGGAGCCGGACGGCAGGTAAAGCGAAATCACCGACAGATTGCCGAAATCCGCCTGCAGGTAACGCCCCTCGGCATCGATGTCGGCAATGCCCAGGCCCTCGACAATCGCATCCGGTTTGCGTTTGGAATAAATCCCCACGCCACTGTAACCTTTCTTTTCGGCATAATGGAAACAGCCGTGGTAGCCCTCGGGGTTGAGCATTTCCAGCTTCATGTCGGCGGCCTGGGCCTTGAGCTCCTGGACACAAACCACATCCGCCCCCTGTTTTGCCATCCAGTCGAAAAAACCCTTGCTGCTGGCAGAACGAATGCCGTTAAGATTTGCAGATATAATACGCAAGATTAACCCTTCAATTTAGATTGAATCATGACCGATTTCAGACAGGATTTCATCGACTTCGCCATCCAGCGCAAGGTGCTGTGCTTCGGCGAATTCAAGACCAAGGCGGGACGGCTTTCGCCTTATTTTTTCAACGCCGGCCTGTTCAACGATGGTGTGGCCCTGCAAAAACTCGGGCAATTTTACGCCAAAGCCATCCTTGCTGCCGGTCTGGATTTCGACATGCTGTTCGGACCGGCCTACAAGGGCATCCCCCTTGCGGCTGCGGTGGCCATTGCCCTTGCCGAGCAGGGGCGCAATGTGCCCTACTGCTTCAACCGCAAGGAAGCCAAGGACCACGGCGAAGGCGGTACGCTGATTGGCGCGCCATTGCAGGGTCGCGTACTGATCGTCGATGATGTGATTTCCGCCGGCACCTCGGTGCGCGAGTCGGTGGACCTGATTCGCAGCCACGGCGCCCGGCCCTGCGGCGTGGCCATCGCGCTGGACCGCATGGAACGCGGCACCGGAATACTTTCTGCCGTGCAGGAAGTCAGCCAGAGTTATGACATACCCGTTATCAGCATTGCCGATCTCGACAGCCTGACCGGCTATTTGCAGCACCATCCAGAGATGGCGCAACATCAGGGCGCGGTGGCAGCATACCGCGAACAATATGGCGTAAAACAAGGAAATGTTCAGTGAAAATTTTCTCCATTCTTATCGCCGCTGCGCTCAGCATCGGCGCGGCAGAAGCCGCACCCATGAAGAAATGCGTGGACGACAAGGGCCGAGTCTATTACGGCGACTCGATCCCGCCCGAGGTGGAAGCCAAATGCCGCACAACGAGCGAAATGACATCCAGGGGCATGGAAAAAAAGAAGAAAACCTACCTGACGGACGAAGAAAGACAGGCTCAGGCTGACGAAGAAGCGAAGAAAAGGGAAGATGAGCAAAAAGCCGTGGAGCAGCAGCGCCGCGACAAGGCACTGCTGTTCAGCTATTCCAACGAAAAGGAAATCGATCTGGCGCGCGACCGCAATCTTGTCGCCACCCAGGCCCAGATTGACGGCACCCAGCTACGCATCAACTCAGTGCAGGGGCGCCTGGACGGGCTGCGCCGACAAAACGACAACTATGTCAAAAGCAAGAAACCCATCCCGGCCGATCTGAGCGCTGAAATCGCCCGCGCTGAAGCGGAAATCAGGAAATTCCAGGACGGCATGGCTAAATCCAGGCAGGAACTCGAAGCGACCAAGGCACGCTTCGAGGACGACAAAAAACGTTTCCGCGAGCTGAAAGGCTTATCGCCCGCTCCGGCAGCCAATGCACAGCAAGCGCAAGTGCCGGCAAAAAGCGTCAAATGAGGTAGCGCAAAAAGAAAAGGGGCCAGAAAAGGCCCCTTTTTCTTTTCCGGCCCGATTTCAGCCGGCCAATTTCTGCTTCAGGATGTCATTCAGCTGAGCAGGATTGGCCTTGCCCTTGCTGGCTTTCATCGCCTGGCCGACAAAAAACCCGAACAACCTGTCCTTGCCGGAGCGATACTCGGCCACCTGGCCCGGATTGGCGGCGATAATTTCGTCGATGATCTTCTCGATCGCGCCGCTGTCGGATACCTGCTTCAGCCCCTTCGCTTCGATGATGGCATCCGCTTCGCCTTCCCCGTTCCACATCGCGGCGAACACTTCCTTGGCGATTTTTCCGGAAATGGTGTTGTCCTGGATGCGTTTCAGCAGGCTGGCGAGCTGCGCGCTGGAAATCGGGCTGTCGGCAACATCTTTCCCGTCCTTGTTGAGCGCGGCGGAAAGATCGCCCATGATCCAGTTGGCCGCCAGCTTGGCCTCGCCTCCAAGTTCCTTGGCCGTGGCCTCGAAGTAATCGGCCATTTCGCGTGACGCGGTCATCACCCCTGCATCATAGGCGGGCAAGCTGTATTCGCCCATGAAACGCTCGCGTTTGGCTTGCGGCAGCTCCGGCAGCGCGCTTCGAATTTCCTCGATGTAGGCATCGCTCACCACCAGCGGCAACAGGTCCGGATCGGGGAAGTAGCGGTAATCGTTGGCTTCTTCCTTGGAGCGCATGGAACGGGTCTCGTCGCGGTCCGGATCGTAGAGACGGGTTTCCTGCACCACCCGGCCGCCGTCCTCGATCAGTTCGATCTGGCGCCGGACTTCATAGTCGATGGCCTTTTCCAGGAACTTGAAGGAATTGAGGTTCTTGATCTCGCAGCGCGTTCCGAGCTTGTCCGTGCCCTTGAGGCGCACCGAGACGTTGGCATCGCAGCGGAACGAGCCTTCCTGCATGTTGCCGTCGCAAATGCCGATCCAGCGCACCAGGGAATGCAAGCGCTTGGCGTAGGCCACGGCTTCCGCGCTGCTGCTCATGTCGGGCTCGGTAACGATCTCGATCAGCGGTGTGCCCGCACGGTTGAGGTCGATCCCGGTCATGCCGTGGAAATCCTCGTGCAGCGACTTTCCGGCATCTTCTTCCATGTGGGCGCGGGTGATACGGATGTCTTTCTCGTATTCGCCTACCTGGATGCGAAGCTTGCCGCCTTCGGCCACGATGGGCAGCTCGAGCTGGGTCATCTGATAGCCTTTGGGCAGATCAGGGTAGAAGTAATTCTTTCGTTCAAAAACCGACTTGCGATTGATGCGTGCGCCGACGGCAAGGCCAAACCTGACCGATTTTTCCGCCGCCACACGATTGAATACCGGCAACACGCCCGGCAAGGCCAGATCCACGGCACAGGCCTGGGTGTTGGGCTCGGCGCCATAGGCGGTGGCCGCTCCGGAAAAAATCTTGGAGGCGGTGTTGAGTTGGGCATGCGTTTCCAGCCCGATTACGACTTCCCATTGCATGTTAATTTCCTAGTGATGGGTGATGGGGGATGGGGGATGGAACGGCCTTTTTCTCATGACTCATCACCCATTACTCCTCACCAGAAAGCGGCGGCAGCCGCAAATGCCAGTCCGTCGCCAGCTGGTACTGGTGCGCGACATTCAGCATCCTGGCCTCGGCAAAATAATTGCCCACGATCTGCAGACCCACCGGCAAGCCATTCTCCCCGAATCCGCACGGCACGGACATGCCGGGCAGGCCGGCGAGATTCACGGCGATGGTGTAAATGTCGGACAGGTACATGGAAACCGGGTCATCGCTCTTCTCTCCCAGCTTGAAGGCGGTGGTCGGTGCGGTCGGCCCCATGATCACGTCGCATTGCTTGAAGGCTGCCTCGAAATCCTGCGCAATCAGGCGGCGCAGTTTTTGTGCCTGGATGTAATAGGCATCGTAATAGCCGGCGGACAGCACATAGGTGCCGATCATGATGCGCCGCTTGACCTCGGCGCCGAAGCCCTGGGCGCGGGTTTTCTGGTACATGTCGGTCAGGTCGCCATATTCCGGTGCGCGGTAGCCGTAACGCACGCCATCATAGCGCGCCAGATTGGAGCTCGCTTCGGCTGGAGCCAGCACGTAATACACCGGGATGGAAAGGCGGGTGTTGGGCAGGCTGATTTCGACCGTCTCGGCGCCGAGTTTGCGGTATTCGGCCAGCGCTGCATCCACGGCACAAGCCACGTCCGCAGACAAACCCTCGGCGAAATACTCTTTCGGCAGCCCGATTTTCAGGCCCCGGAGAGGTTGATTCAGGTCGCGGGTATAGTCCTCTTTTTCCCGTTCCAGGCTGGTCGAATCGCGGCTGTCGAAGCCGGCCATGACATTCATCATCAGGGCGCAATCTTCGGCGCTCCTGGCCATCGGACCCGCCTGATCGAGCGAGGAAGCGAACGCGATCATGCCATAGCGCGACACCGTGCCATACGTCGGCTTGAGGCCGGTAATACCGACCAGTGCCGCAGGCTGTCGGATGGAGCCGCCGGTATCGGTGCCGGTTGCCGCCGGGCACAGTCGCGCCGCCACTGCCGCCGCGGAACCGCCGGAACTGCCGCCGGGCACACGGCTGACATCCCAAGGATTCTTGACCTTGCCAAAAAAAGACGTCTCGTTGCTCGAACCCATGGCAAATTCGTCCATGTTGGTCTTGCCCAGATTCACCGCGCCGGCGCGATTGAACTGTTCGATCACATGGGCATCGTAAGGCGCGGAGAAATTGGCCAGCATTTTAGAGCCGCAGGTGGAGAGCCAGTCCTTTGCACAGAAAATATCCTTCTGTGCAAACGGGATGCCGGTCAGCAGCTCCGCCTTGCCTGCTGCAATGCGCTCATCTGCCGCGTGCGCCTGTGCCAGGCTCTTGTCCGCGTCCAGAGTAATGAAAGCGTTGAGCGAGGGATTCAGCTCATCGATGCGTTTCAGGAAGGTTTGCGTCAGCTCGACGCTGGAAACCTTCTTCGCGGCTAGCAGCGCGGAAAGTTCTTTAAGACTTGCATTCAACATTTTTTTCTTCCGGTAATGGGGAATGGGCGATGGGTAATGATGACCCGCCTTCCCATCACCCATTTCTCATCACACATCACTCTATGACTTTGGGAACCAGATACAGCCCGGCTTCCACCTGTGGCGCAACCGCCTGGTAAGCATCGCGGCGATTGGCTTCGCTCACCACATCCTCGCGCAGGCGCAGCACCACGTCCTGGGCATGGGCCATGGGTTCGATGCCGCGGGTATCCACCGCCTGCATCTCCTCCACCAATCCAAAAATGCTGGAAAGCTGCGCAAGATACGTCTCTGCCTCGCTCTCGCTGACCTCGATCCGGGCCAGGTGAGCAATGCGTTTTACATCGTCCAGCGTCAATGACATAAAATTCACCCCGGTGAAACTTAATTTAACCAGCTTAATAGGTTATCATAATTCATTTTACCGAAGCACCTCCCTAGACCAAGAGAAACATGTATGTTTGGATTCCTACGCGGCTATTTTTCCACTGATTTGGCAATTGACTTGGGTACTGCCAACACCCTGATTTACGTACGCGGCAAAGGCATCGTCCTGGATGAACCTTCCGTGGTGGCCATCCGCCAGGAAGGCGGCCCGAGCGGCAAGAAGACCATCCAGGCCGTTGGCGCCGAAGCCAAACTGATGATCGGCCGCACCCCCGGCTCCATCACCGCCATTCGCCCGATGAAAGATGGCGTGATCGCCGACTTCACTATCACAGAACAGATGCTGAAGTATTTCATCAAGAAAATTCACGACTCGCGCATGCTCTCCCCCAGCCCGCGCATCATCATCTGCGTCCCCTGCGGCTCGACCCAGGTGGAACGCCGTGCCATCCGCGAATCCGCGATCGGCGCAGGAGCGCGCCAGGTTTTCCTGATCGAGGAGCCGATGGCGGCCGCAATCGGCGCCGACCTGCCAGTGGCCGATGCCACCGGTTCAATGGTAGTGGACATCGGCGGCGGCACCACCGAAGTGGGCGTGATCTCGCTCGGTGGCGTGGTTTACGCATCTTCCGTGCGCGTTGGCGGCGACAAGTTCGATGAAGCCATCATCAACTACATCCGCCGCAACTACGGCATGCTGATCGGCGACGCCACCGCGGAGATGATCAAGAAGGAAATCGGCTCCGCGTTCCCCGCTTCCGAAGTGCGCGAGATGGAAGTCAAGGGCCGCAATCTGGCGGAAGGCATTCCGCGCAGTTTCACCATTTCCAGCAACGAAGTGCTGGAAGCGCTCACCGATCCGCTCAATGCCATCGTCAGCGCAGTCAAGCAGGCGCTGGAACAAACCCCGCCAGAACTGGGTGCGGACATTGCCGACAAGGGCATGGTGCTCACCGGCGGCGGCGCACTGCTGCGCGACCTCGACCGCCTGCTGATGGAAGAAACCGGCCTGCCGGTGGTAGTCGCAGAAGATCCGCTGACCTGCGTGGTACGTGGCTCCGGGCGTGCGCTGGAAGAAATGGACAAGCTCTATACCGTGTTCACAAATGATTGATAGCGGTCAGCGGTCAGCGGTCAGCGGTCAGCTATCAGCCAATAATCGCGCGGCACGCCGCGCACCAAAAAGCTGACTGCTGACTGGCTGACAGCTAAATAGCTTTTCCCCATGGATCACGAACCATTTTTCAAACGAGGCCCCAGCCCTTTTACACGGCTGGCACTCTTCGGACTGCTTTCCATTTTCCTGATGGCTACCGATGCACGCTTCAACCAGCTTGTTCTGCTGCGACAAGGTGTCGGTCTGGCGCTTCACCCGCTGCAGCAGATCGCCAACAGCCCGCTCACCCTGTTGCGCCGTGCCAGTGAGTTTTTCGTCACACAAAGCCAGCTTGCAGATGAAAACACTCGCCTGCGGCAGCTACAACTCGGCAATGCCATGCAATTACAGCGCAACCAGTCATTACAGGCAGAAAACACCCATCTGCGCAATCTGCTGTCGACCCGAGAGAGCCTGACCCATCACGCCACCACCGCCGAGGTGATGAGCGCCGGGCGCGACCCCTTCAGCCGCAGAATCATTACTGACAAGGGCAGCCTAGCCGGGATTCAGGCCGGCCAGGCTGCCATCGACGAAAGAGGACTGGTAGGTCAGGTCACCCGCGTGCAGTTGCTGAGCAGCGAAATCACCCTGATTACCGACAAGGGCCAGGCCGTGCCGGTGGAAGTAGTACGCAACGGCCTGCGCGCCATCGCCTTTGGCCATGGCCAGGACAATGCGCTTGAACTGGCCTTCATGCCAGCCAACATGGACATCCAGAATGGCGACCAGCTCGTTACCTCGGGTATCGATGACACCTATCCGCGCGGTGTACCTGTTGCAGTGGTGAGACAGATTGAGCGGAATGCCGGTGACCCCTTTGCGAAAATCACCTGCACGCCGAGCGCTGGCATGGATCGCTACCGCAGCCTGTTGATCATTTCCGTCGGCAAACCGAAGCCGCCAGCGTCTCCGCCGTTAGAAACGCCCGGCAAGAAAGAAAAGTAAACGTGACCAACGCACCTACCCTGGCACGACCGCCCAGCGGCCAATTCATCGCCCTTACCCTGCTTGCGGCGTTAATGCTGGACATCCTTCCATGGCAGGGAGCAGCGCTATTGCTGCGTCCTGATTTTGTCCTGCTGCTGCTGCTCTACTGGGCCGTGCATCAACCCCTGCGCATTGGCATGGGCGCAGCCTGGGGGCTCGGCTTGGTAATGGACGTGGCCGATGGCGCGCTGCTGGGTCAATATGCACTGGCTTATACCATTACCATTTTTCTTGCGCTAACCCTGCACCGGCGCATCCAGGCTTTTAGCCTATGGCCGCAGTCACTGCACATTTTTTCATTGTTGCTGGTCGCTCAGATACTGGTTCTTCTGGTACGCCTGATCTCCGGTGCAGCATTCATCGGCTGGGGATACTTTCTTGCCAGCGTCACCGGCGCGCTGATCTGGCCCCCCCTCAGCCTGCTTGTCCAACTGGCGCTGAAGCACAAATCCCTGCCCGATATAACTTACACCACCCCGCGTGGCGGCGACAAGTAAGTGCTCGTTAATGATTAACGAGTCCTAAGCCATGTTGTTTGGAATGAAATCTGGCACCGAGCTAAGAAACAACCAGCAGGAACTCCACCGCTTCCGGATACGACTGGCGCTGGCTGCAGGCTTCGTTCTGTTTGCCTTCACAATCTTGGCTACGCGGCTGTTTTATCTGCAGGTGATGCAGCATGAGCACTACCACACCCTGGCAGAAAACAACCGCATTTCCATCGTTCCTGTCGTTCCCAACCGAGGCCTGATCCTGGACCGCAATGGTGTGGCCCTGGCACACAATTATTCTGCCTATACCCTGGAAATCACACCAAGCAAGGTGGACAACCTGGAAGAAACCATCAATGAACTGGCAAACATTATCGAAATCACGCCGCGCGACCGCAGACGTTTCAAGAAAATGCTGGAAGAAAGCAAGAACTTCGAGACTTTGCCCATCCGTTCGCGCCTGACCGAGGTTGAAGTAGCGAAATTCGCTGTCAACCGTTATCGTTTCCCGGGCGTGGAAATCAAGGCCCGCCTGTTCCGTCACTACCCGCACATGGAACTGTTCTCACACGTGGTCGGCCACATTGGCCGCATCAGCGAGCGTGACATGCTAAAGCTGGAAGAAGATGAACTGCTTGCCAACTACCGCGGCACCGACCATATCGGCAAACAGGGCCTGGAACAGAGCTACGAAATGCAACTCCATGGCACCACCGGCTTCGAGCAGGTCGAGACAGATGCGGGTGGCCGCGCCGTGCGCACCCTGTCGCGCACACCGCCCATTTCCGGCAACACCCTCTATCTTTCCATTGATAGCAAGCTGCAAGCGCTGGCAGTCAAGGCCTTTGGCAAATACCGTGGTTCTCTGGTGGCGATTGAGCCGAAAAGCGGAGAAGTTCTGGCCTTTGTCAGCCAACCCGGCTTCGATCCCAACCTGTTCGTGGATGGCATTGATACCGCCAACTGGGAGGCCTACAGCCACTCGCCCGACAAACCCCTCAACAATCGCGCCCTGCGTGGCCAATACCCGCCAGGCTCGACATTCAAGCCATTCATGGCCCTGGCCGCGCTGGAACTGAACAAGCGCAGCCCCTCCTATACCATTTCCGACCCCGGCTACTTCATGTTGCCCGGCAGCAGCCACCATTACCGCGACTGGAAAGCCGGCGGCCACGGCTCGGTAGATCTGCACAAATCCATCGTCATCTCGTGCGACACTTATTATTATGGATTGGCTGTGGACATGGGCATCGACAACATCACCAGCTTCATGAGCCATTTCGGTTTCGGCAGAAAAACCGGCATCGACATCGAGGGCGAACAAACCGGCGTCCTGCCATCCCAGGCCTGGAAAATGAAGCGCTTCAAACAGAAGTGGTACACCGGCGACACTGTCAGCGTCGGCATCGGCCAGGGATACAATCTCGCCACACCGTTACAGCTGGCGGTAGCCACCGCTGCCCTTGCCAACAACGGCCAGCTGATGCGCCCGCGCATGGTCAGAAGCATCCAGGACAGTAAAACCGGCCAGATCCGCATTTTGGCGCCGGAAGAGACGGATTCATTACCCTTAAAACCAGAAAACCTGGAACGCGTAAAAGCGGCCATGGTGGATGTCACCCGCCCCGGCGGCACGGCATCGCGTGCCAGTGCCGGGGCCGAATATCTGATTGCCGGCAAGACCGGGACCGCCCAGGTAGTCGCCATAAAGCAAGGGCAAAAATACGTGGAAAGCCAGGTCGCCGAGCGTCACCGCGACCATGCGCTGTTCATCGCCTTCGCCCCCGCCGACAACCCCAAAATTGCCTTGGCCATCCTGGTGGAGAATGGCGGCCACGGCGGCAGTATTGCTGCGCCCATCGCACGCACCGTGATGGATTACTACCTGCTCGGCAAACTGCCAAAAGAAACCGCTCCAGTCGAAAGCCCCGAGGAGCCGGAACATGATTAGACGCCTGCTGGCACGCCTGGTTAAACATCTCGATGGTTACCTGCTGCTCGCTCTTTTCCTGCTCATGATGCTCGGCCTGATCGTGTTGTACAGCGCCGCCGGAGAGGATTTCCACTTCGTTACCAAACAGATGATGAATCTGTCGGTGGCGCTCTGCGTGATGTGGCTGGTCGCCAACGTGCCGCCTCAACACCTCGCCCGTCTGGGCCTGCCGGTGTATGTCATCGGCCTGCTACTGCTGCTCGGCGTGGCGCTGTTCGGCGATGTCAGCCACGGCGCACGACGCTGGCTGCACATCGGCGTTACTCGCATTCAGCCTTCCGAAATCATGAAAATCGCCGTACCGCTCATGCTGGCCTGGTATTTCGACCGCCACTCGGCGGCCCTGCGTTTCCGGGATTTCGTGGTGGCTGCGATTCTGCTGCTGCTGCCGGTTGCCTTCATTCTCAAACAGCCCGATCTCGGCACATCCCTGTTGGTGGGAGGTGCCGGATTTTACGTGCTGTTTCTCGGCGGGTTGTCATGGCGCGTGATGATCGGCCTGGCCGTCACAGGCGCAGCCAGCCTCCCCCTGCTATGGTCCATGATGCACGACTACCAGCGCCAGCGCGTGCTGACCCTGCTCGACCCCACACAGGACCCGCTCGGCAGCGGTTACCACATCATTCAATCCACCATTGCCATGGGTTCGGGTGGCGTTTTCGGCAAAGGCTGGCTCAACGGCACCCAGACCCATCTGGAGTTTCTCCCCGAACGCCATACCGACTTCATTCTGGCGGTGCTGGGGGAAGAGTTTGGCCTGGCCGGCGGACTCATCCTGCTGGTGATTTATATGCTGGTAATCGGGCGCGGCATCGTGATCGCAGCCAATGCTCATACCTTGTTCGGGCGCCTGTTCGCGGGGAGCATCGTGTTTACCTTCTTCACCTATGCCTTCGTCAACATCGGCATGGTAAGCGGGATTTTGCCGGTAGTCGGCGTGCCGCTGCCACTCGTGAGCTATGGAGGCACATCGGCGGTGACGCTGCTGTTCGGCATGGGCGCACTGATGAGCATTCAAACCCATCGCAAGCTGATTCAGACCTGATCGCGCCTCAATGGAAAATTTTACTGACTGGCTGATGGGCGATGAATCCAGCCTGTGGACGCTTTTTTTTTCCAGCTTTCTTGGCGCCACCGTGTTGCCTGGAGGCTCCGAAGCCGTACTGTTCGTGCTGCTCAAACTGCACCCTCAACTGCTCTGGTTAGCATTGCTCACCGCCACCATCGGCAACACGCTCGGCGCCATGACGTCCTACATGCTGGGGCGGCTATTCCCGAAGGATCGCCATCATCGCAGCGTTGAATGGCTACAGCGCCATGGCAGTCCGGTCCTGCTGCTGGCCTGGGCGCCACTGATTGGCGATGCCTTGTGCGTGGCAGCCGGATGGCTGCGCATCAACCCCTGGCACGCAGCCCTGTTCATGCTGCTGGGCAAGGGCGCGCGCTATGGCGTGGTCGCCTTTGCCAGCACCTGAACACAATCCGGCAGGCGGTTTTTGCGGTGATCCCCGTGTGCCCCGTGGACCAAATAGGGTTCCCAGGTTCATAAAGAATCATGGTGAGTTCATGCCCAGCGGCACAGGAAACATCAACCGGAACACGACTCCCGTTCCCGCTTCGGGCGTATCGATTTCCACCCTGGCATCATGCAGCAGTGCGATTTCATGGACAATGGCCAACCCCAGGCCACTGCCTTCCTCACCGCTGCCCAGTACCCGGTAGAAGCGCTCAAGCACCAGCTTCCTCTCCTCGGCTGGAATACCGGGGCCGTTGTCTACCACTGTCAATACAACAAACGCTTCGGCCTTCGTCACTTGGACCGTCACCTTGCCGCCAGACGGGGTATAGCGCAGGGCATTGTCGATCAGGTTATCGATCAGCATTTTCAGACGCAGCGAGTCCCCCTTGATCCAGGCTGGCCCGGCAGACCCTTCAAAGCCCAGATCAATCGTCTTGCGCAGTGCCTGGGGCACCCATTCCATGGTGATCTCTCGCGCCAGGGCGGCAAGATTGAGGGACAACAGTTCCAGCGCCTTGTCCGCGCCTGGCTCGACGCGCGCCAGCGCCAGCATCTGATTGACCAGGCGCACGGTACGTCCGGCACTGGTCGAGAGCTGTTCGAGCGCGTGGTGCAAGCTTTCGGGCTCACTCTGGCGCAGCGCCAGGTCAGTCTGTGCCTTGAGCCCGGCAAGCGGGGTGCGCAACTGGTGCGCGGCATCCGCAATGAAGCGCTGCTGAGAGCCGAGAGCATGGTCAAGCCGTCCCATCAGTTCGTTGATGGCGTGAATCAGCGGCTGCACCTCCTCTGGCGCCGCCACTTCCGACAGCGGACTCAGGTCGCGATGCGAACGGCTGGCGATCTCGCGCTGCACCTCGGAGAGCGGGAGCAGCCCCCGTCCGACCCCGTACCAGACGATGAGGGCCGCCAGCAAAATCAGCCCCAGCTGAGGGGCGAGCATGCTGGTCAGAATTTCGCTTGCAAGGATATGCCGCTTGTTTAGCGTTTCCGCCACCTGGATCAGAACCGTCCTTCCGGTCAATTCTCCAATGGGAATGACATAAAGCGAAGCAATGCGCAGCTTCTCGCCGTGCAACTCGCCGTCATGCAGGATCGGCACGCCAATCCGGTCATGGATCGACGGCCTGGGCAGATCGGGCTCTCCGGAAATCAACTGCCCCCTACGCCCGACAATCTGGTAATAAACCCGGTCGCGCTCGTCGGAAAGCAGGATTTGCAAGGCCGTGCGCGGCAGTTCAACCACAGCGATATCATCAACGACCCTGACCTGCTCAGCGAGCGAGCGGGTGGAGTCGAACAGCGTACGGTCGTAGGCAATATTGGTAAAATTGAGCGCCATAAAATAGGCTGCCACCGCTCCCGCCAGCCACAGGGAAAGCATCGGCAGCAGCAGCCAGACCAGCAGCTTGCGACGCAACGAATGGTTCAGGGAAAGCATCACGCTTGCTGCGCATCCATCAGGTAGCCAAGGCCACGCACCGTCAAGATGCTGACGCTGCCCCCGTCGATCTTCTTGCGCAGGCGGTGGATATAGACTTCGATCGCATTGTCACCCGTTTCACCTTCCCATCCGTAAAGACCTTCAAGCAGTTGTTCCTTGCTCACCACTTTGCCAACGCGCCGCAACAGGATTTCGAAAATGCCCAGTTCACGCGCAGAAAGGTCAATCGCCCGCTCTCCGCAATAGAGGCGCCTTCCACTGGCATCGAAGGACAGGTTGCCCAAACCTATTCGTTCTTTTCCACCCCAACTGGTGCGCCGCAACAAGGCTCGGATACGCGCCTCAAGCTCGGGCAACTCGAAAGGCTTGGTCATGTAATCATCCGCCCCGAGGTCGAGGCCCTTCACCCGGTCACCCAGTGCATCTCGCGCCGTCAGGACCAGCACCGGGGAGTGAGGCTTGCGCTCGCGCTGCCGCTTCAACACCTGAAAGCCGTCCAGCTTGGGCAGCCCCAGATCCAGCACGATCAGGTCATAATCCTGGTGCGCCAGAACATAGTCCGCCTCCTGGCCGTCCTTGGCCCAGTCCACGCCATATTCCGCCTGTTTCAGCGAAGTGATCAGACTGTCCGCCAGCGGGACGTCATCCTCGATGATCAATATTCTCAAAGCCGGGTTCCCGTGAAAGGAAGGTGAAAGGTTAGGCATTTATTATGCCACGCGATAACGATCCCAATTAGGCATCACGTATGCAAGTTTATCGCGCTTCTCTGGTCGTGCTGGCTTTACTGCTATGTACCACGGCCCATGCCGAGCCTGCCGCGCTGGGCACGCTCACCCTGTCGCAGGCCGAGGCACTTTTGCTGGCACACAACCACGGAATCCAGAGCGCAGAGCGCATGGTGGAAGGCCTGCGCGCCGACCGTATCAGTGCAGCGCAACGCCCGAACCCCACCCTCTCGCTGGGCGTCACCAGCATCAGCGTCGAACGCAAGCCGGCCGGCAAGTACTGGGACAAGCCGCTCGATAGCGTGATGCGGCTGGAGCAGTCCATCGAGCGCGGAGACAAGCGTGAACTGCGCATCCGCACAGCGGAACAGGCCATCAAAAGTGGAGAGGCAGATACCAGCGAGATAATCCGCCAGCAACGCATCGCCCTCGCCAGCGCCTACTACGACTTGCTCCTGGCACAGGATAAGGAACGGATCAATCGCCAGACGGTAGCGCTGTATGAAAAATCCGTCGGCGCAGCCCATCTGCGCCTCAAAGCGGGAGACGTCGCGCCGACCGAGTTGGCACGCCTGCAAGTCGAGGCGGCTCGGGCCAGCAATGATCTACGGCAGTCCCAGGCAGAACAGGAAAAAGCCCAGATCGCTCTAGCCTACCTGATCGGTGCGGAGAAACAGGCCGCGCAAATCCACGCCAGCGATCTCTGGCCCGAGGTCCAGGCACTCGCCGGACTGGATCTGGAGTCATTGCTCGACACCCGCCCCGACATCCGCTCCGCGCAGGCACGAGTCGCCTTCGCGGATGCACGCCGCGCCCAGGCACGCGCATTGCTCAAGCGCGATGTATCGGTCGGTATGCAATACGAGCACTATCCACCCGATGCGCGCAACACCGTGGGCATCGGCATTTCCTTTCCGCTCCAGCTCAACTACCAGTATGAAGGCGAAATCCGGCGCGCCGAGAGCGACTACAGCGCGGCGCTTGAGGACCTGGAGCAGGTGCGGGCCGCGGCCAGAAGTGAGCTTGGTCGTATCCGCAGCGATCTGGAGTCCACCGCCGAACTCGTGGCCCGCTACCGCAACGAGTTGCTGGCAAAGGCCGAAAAATCAGCAGCAGCAGCCGAATTCGCCTACCAGCGTGGCGCCTTGCCCTTGCTGGACCTGTTCGACGCCCGCCGTACGCTGCGCTCGATCCAGCTCGAAACAGCCGGAGCCTGTTCAAATTACGCCAAAGCGCTAAGCGCCTGGCAAATCAGTATGACAAGAGAAAAATTATGAAAGCACGCTATTTACTGTTACTGGCATCTTGCGCCATCCTGCCCCTGAGCCATGGCGGCGAAGCGCTGGCTGCAGGTGGCGCAGCAGTCCAAGTGCTGCGATATTCCCCCGGCGCGCCACAACTCAATTATCTGCGTATCCAGCCGGTAGCTGAAATCCCCGAGCCCGCGAGCGAACCGCTCAACGGACGCATTGCCTATGATGAAAACCGCACCAGCCGCGTCAGCTCGCCCATTGCAGGGCGGGTAGTCAAGCTCGTTGCCCAGCCCGGCGACCACGTCAAGGCCGGCCAGCCCCTGCTCTGGCTGGATTCTCCGGACCTGGGTAGCGCCCTTGCGGACCAGCGCAAGGCAGATGTTGATCTGCACCTGAAAAACCTTGCTTATCAGCGCGCCAAGACCCTTTTTGAAGGCGAGGTTCTGGCGAAAAAAGATTTCGAATCTGCCGATGCCGATCTCAAGCAGTCGCAAGCCGAGGCCAGCCGCGCCCATGCCCGCATGAAAAATCTCACCTCGGGCAGCACGGCCGGACTGGACGGGCGATTTGCCCTGCGCGCGCCGATCACGGGCATCGTTGCCGAGCGCCAGGCCAATCCTGGCGCGGAAATACGCCCGGACAATCCGGCCCCGCTTTATGTCATCACTGACCCCAACCACCTCTGGGCCAGCGTCGACCTGTCCGAGCGCGATCTAGGCAAGGTTCACGTCAATCAGACTATCAGCGTGGAAGTGGATGCCTACCCGGGAAAACGCTTCGCGGGGAAAGTCGCCAGCATTGGGGTAGCACTCGACCCCGCCTCGCGCCGCGTCCAGGTACGGTGCATTCTGGACAATCCGGAGGGATCGCTCAAACCAGAAATGTACGCACGCATAACGCCGCTGGTGGATAAAGGTCGCAACGCGCTGCAAGTGCCCAATACCGCGTTGATCACCGAGGGTTTGAACACTTTCGTGTTTGTCGAGACCGCGCCGGGTGCGCTGAAAAGGCGCCGTGTTTTGCTGTCCACACAAGGGCGCGAGCAAAGCGTGATCAAGGCCGGCCTAAAAAGCGGCGAGCGGGTGGTGACGACAGGTGCTCTGCTGCTCAATTCTGAACTGGCAAGCGGCAGGAAATAGCATGCTTGAGAAACTCATCACCTTTGCCCTGCAACAACGCATATTCATCCTGGTAGCGGCAGCACTTCTTGCCATTGGCGGCTGGTACGCCTTGCAAAACGTACCCATCGAGGCCTTCCCCGATGTGCAGGATGTCCAGGTACAGGTCGTCACCCAGGCGCCCGGTCAGGCACCCGCAGAGGTCGAACGCAGCGTCACGTTACCGATCGAGATGGAAATGAGCGGGGTTCCGCATCTCACCCAGCTGCGCTCGGTTTCCATCACGGGTCTGTCGGTGGTAACACTCACTTTTTCCGAACGCACCGACGATTACTTTGCCCGCCAGCAGGTGCTGGAAAAACTCCAGAACGTTAATCTTCCACCCGGTCTGCAACCTTCTCTGGCACCGCTGGCCACCGCCGTGGGCGAAGTGTATCGCTATGTGCTCGACATACCTGCCGGGATGCCGCTGCATGAAGCTCGTGCCATTCAGGACTGGATGATCCGCCCCATTCTGCGCACCACGCCCGGGGTTGCGGATGTAATCAGTTTCGGTGGTTCGGTGAAAGAATATCAGGTGCGCGTCAATCCCTATGCGCTGAAGAAATTCAACGTCGGCATTGATCAGGTCGCTCAGGCAGTGGGAAATAATAGCGCCAACAATGGTGGTGGCCTGATGAAGCGGGGCGATGAGGCACTGGTCATTCGCTCTATTGGCCTATTCCAAAGTCTCTCCGACATCGGCCGTACGGTGGTGACATCACGCGATGGCAAACCGGTTCTGGTTTCGGATATCGCCGAAATCACCACTGGGGGACGTACCCGCTCCGGAATCGTCGCCTTCAATGCACAGGACGATGTCGTACAGGGCATCGTGGTCATGACCAAGGGGCAGAATGCCGCCAAGGTGGTAGAGGATCTCAAGGAAAAAATCGCTCTGGTCAGCCATCGCCTGCCGCCCGGCGTAAGCATTAAGCCATTTTATGATCGCACGCGGCTGATCCAGCATACCGTGCAAACGGTGAGCGAGAATCTGGTGGTGGGCGCTATTCTTGTAATTGCCATTCTGATCATCTTCCTCAAAAACTGGCGTGCCGCTTTAATCGTCGCTGCGGTGATTCCCCTGTCTCTGCTCTTTGCCTTCATCATGATGCATGTGCGCGGAGTATCGGCCAACCTGATCTCGCTAGGCGCCATCGACTTCGGTATCATCATCGACAGTGCAGTGGTGCTGGTCGAAGCGCTGATGGTGCGCCTCACCATGACGGCCGGAGATCACGTTCCCAACCACGACACCTATGGCTGGCGCATCCATACCCTTAAGATGACCTCAATCGAGATGGGGCGGCCAATCCTGTTTTCCAAGGCCATCATCATTCTCGCCTTCCTGCCGATTTTCACCTTCCAGCGTGTGGAGGGGAAAATCTTCTCGCCCATGACCTACACCCTGAGCTTCGCCCTGCTCGGCGCGATTCTGCTTACCGTCACGCTGATCCCGGCACTGCTGTCCTACACCATGAAAAAGCATTCCATGGAGGAAAAACACAGTCACTGGACACACGTACTGCAAGAGCGCTACCGCCAACTGCTGCTGCGCACTCAGGCGCTACGCTGGCACATCGTGGCTGGTGCGCTGGCACTGCTGGCAATCACGCTGGTGCTGGCCCCCCAACTGGGCAGCGAATTTTTGCCAAAACTGGATGAGGGCAATATCTGGCTGACCATTTCACTCCCCCCCTCTACCCATCTGGACAAAACCAAAGAGGTGGAGCGGGAAGTGCGCAGTATTTTGCTGACCTATCCGGAAGTGAATAATGTCATTACCCATGTCGGACGCCCCGATGACGGCACAGACCCCAAGGGGCCGAATAACCTGGAAATCCTCGCCGACCTGAAGCCACATGGCAAATGGCGCTTCGAGGACAAGGAGGCCCTGATCGCCGATATGGGGAAACGTATCCACAACATTCCCGGCGTACCCACCAATTTCTCGCAGGTAATCGAGGACAACGTGGAAGAAGCCATCAGCGGCGTGAAAGGGGAGATCGCGGTAAAGGTATTCGGTCCAGACCTGGAAATCCTGGAAGCCAAGGCCGAACAGATCGCGGGCATTCTTGCCAGCATCCGTGGCGCCACGGATGTCGCCGCCATCAAGGTGGGCGGACAGACCGAACTCAATATCACCGCAGACCGTGACAAGCTTGCCCGCTACGGCCTCAATATCAGCGACATCAACGCCACCCTGCAAGCCACACTGGCAGGTGTGGTGGTCAACAGTTTTTACGATGCAGACCGGCGCTTCGACGTCACTATTCGTCTGGACAAACCGTTCCGCGACGCAGTGGACGATGTATCTGGGCTTCCAATCGCGCTGCCCGGAGGCAATGGCAGTGTCCCGCTGGGGTCGCTTGCAAGCATCGAAACCCGGCAGGGAGCCACCCGCATCAATCGCGAGTCCGGTGGGCGTATCGCCTCGGTCAAGGCCAATCTGCTTGGCCGAGATCAGGGCAGCTTCGTGAAGGAAGCCATGGGCCGGGTCAACGCTGAAGTTCAACTGCCGCCCGGTTACAGAATCACCTGGGGCGGCCAGTTCGAAAATCAGCAACGCGCAATGAAGCGCCTGGCAGTTATCGTGCCGATCTCCATCGTGCTGATTTTCTTTGTCCTGTTCTGGGCCTTCCGCTCGCTCAAGAATGCCTTGCTGGTGCTGCTGATGATCCCCTTCACCCTGATCGGCGGACTGGCCGGCCTGGCACTGGCCGGATTGCACCTTTCGGTTTCTGCCGCGGTCGGTTTCATTGCCGTCGCCGGCATCTCCGTGCAAAACGGCGTGATCATGGTGGAGCAAATCAAGGAACTGGTCTTGAACGGCATGAGCGTTTCCGAAAGCGTGATTGAAGGAGCAGTAAGGCGGCTGCGCCCGATCCTGATGACCGCCCTGATGGCAGGTCTCGGCCTCTTGCCCGCCGCCCTGTCGCACGGCATTGGCTCGGAAACACAGCGGCCTTTTGCGGTAGTCATCGTGGGTGGACTGGTTTCAGCCACGCTGCTCACGCTGATCCTCTTGCCGCTGCTATTTCCGATCTTCAGCGATGACCAGGACAATCCGCAATAACAAGGAGATTCACCATGGCTGACGACAAGAAAGAACCCTGGCTCAACTGGCTGGCCCTGACCACGATCATTTTCGCGGTTTGCGCCACCCTCTCCACCTTCAAGGGAGCCGGCTTTTCCTCACGTTCACTGATGAGCCAGTCACAGGCTTCCGACCAGTGGGCCTTTTACCAGGCCAAGGCCATCAAGGGCTATCTGTACCAGATGCAACTGGAAAAACTCGATCTCGAACTGCGCGGCGTCACCCATCTGTCCTCACCAGACGTGGCCGATGCCTACCGGGAAAAAATTGCGGACTACCACAAGAAAGTCGACAAGTATGAACAGGAAAAACTCGGCATTCAGCAGGAAGCCAAACACCTTGAGCTGGTCCGCGACGAGGCACAGATCCATGCCAAGGATTTTGGTATCGCAGTGATCTACCTGCAGATCGCCATCCTGCTTTCTTCAATTGCAGGACTGTTGAAGAAAAAGCTGGTATGGGCTTCAGGAATCGCCACCGGGCTTGTCGGCCTCATCTATTTTGCCGACGGCTTCTTCGTGCTTTTTTGAGATGTGCCGCATATACGACGACAGACCATATCACGCAGACGGCGGGCTGCTCTTAACCTTGTCCAAGGGAGATTTCCGAGAACGATTGCGGCAGGCAAAGTTCGGGCAATGGGGTTCATGTTCGAATAGGCGCCCTATTCAGCGGCTTTTACCACATACCAAGATTCCTTCTGCCGTTTGGGAAAGCTATCGGTTAGAATAAATGTTTTGAAAAACTCGCTGTCACAATGACCACCCGCCTGCGCGAAATCCCCTACAACTACACCTCCTTTTCCGACCGGGAAATTGTCATTCGTTTTCTCGGAGAAGACATGTGGCAAGTGCTGGAAGCCCTGCGTGCCAAACGCAAGACTGGCCGGTCTGCGCGCATGCTGTTCGAGGTGCTGGGCGATCTTTGGGTGGTCAACCGCAACCCCTATCTGCAGGACGACCTGCTCGCCAACAAGAAACGTCAGACTGCATTGGTGGGAGCGTTGCGCCATCGCCTGAAAGCCATCGAGGAACGCCGGCAGGACAACATCAAGGTATTGCAGTTGCTGCAGGCGGCACACCGCGCGGTCAACGAATTCGAACTTGGTTTCGAACATACCCGCAAGCTGCGCAAGAAAGTCCTGGCAAAACTCCTGCCGCACACCCGCCGCGACAACATCCAGTTCGACGGCCTGGCGCGCGTTTCGCATGTTACTGACGCCACCGACTGGCGCGTGGAATATCCCTTCGTGGTGATCAATCCCGATACCGAGCGCGAGATCGCTTCGCTGGTGGAAGCCTGCATCGAGTGCGGTCTGACCCTCATTCCGCGCGGCGGCGGCACCGGCTACACCGGCGGCGCAATTCCGCTCGACCCCATGACTGCGGTAATCAACACCGAAAAACTGGATGCGCTGGGCAAAGTGGAACTGACACCGCTGCCCGGCGTGGCCGAGCCAGTCACCACCATCCTGTGCGGCGCCGGCGTGGTAACACGGCGCGTCATGGAAGCGGCGGAAGCTGCTGGACAAGTATTCGCCGTGGACCCGACTTCGGCCGACGCCTCGTGCATCGGCGGCAACGTGGCCATGAATGCGGGCGGCAAGAAAGCCGTGCTGTGGGGCACAGCGCTGGACAACCTGGCCTGGTGGCGCATGGTGACGCCCGATGCCAACTGGCTGGAAGTCGAGCGCCTCGACCATAACCTGGGCAAGATCCACGATGCCGAGTCCGTCCGCTTCCGCATCAGCCGTTTCGCTCCCGATGGCAAAACGCTCATGGGCGAGCCGGAAATCCTCGGCGTGCCCGGGCAATGTTTCCGCAAGGCGGGGCTGGGCAAGGACGTCACCGACAAATTCCTGTGCGGCCTGCCAGGCATCCAGAAAGAAGGCTGCGATGGCATTATCACCTCGGCCAGGTTCATTCTGCATCGCATGCCGGCACACACCCGTACCGTATGCATGGAATTTTTCTGCCAGGTGCGTGACGCAGTACCCGCTATCGTTGAAATCAAGAATTACATCGACGCTCATCCCAAGGCCTTGCTGGCGGGACTGGAGCACCTCGATGAGCGCTATTTGAAGGCCGTCGGCTACGCCACCAAGGCCAATCGGACCAAACGCCCGAAAATGGTGCTGCTGGCGGATATCGTCTCGGATGACGAGGCCGCCTGCGGCGAAGTCGCTTCGGAAATGGTCAAGCTGGCCAACAGCCGCAACGGCGAGGGCTTCATCGCCGTGAGCCCGGCGGCGCGCAAGAAATTCTGGCTCGACCGCGCCCGCACGGCCGCCATCGCTGCTCACACCAATGCTTTCAAGATCAATGAGGATGTAGTGATTCCGCTACCGCGCATGGGCGACTACTGCGACGGCATCGAGCGCATCAACATCGAACTTTCCACCCAAAACAAGCTGCAACTGGTGGAAGCCTTGCAGCGTTTCCTCAAAGGCCAGCTGCCGCTGTTCCAGGACGAGGACACCATCGCCGACCCGGAGCTGACCGAAGACCGCCGCTTGCGCGCGCTCAACATGCTGGAGGAAGTGCAGAAACGCTGGCAGGAAATGCTGGGCAACCTGGACACGCCGATCGAAGGCTTCAAGTTCCAGCCACCGGAAACCGAACACAAGCACCGCACCGTGTTCGAATTGCTGCAGGACCATACTCTGCGGGTTTCATGGAAGCGCGAGATCCGGCGCGAGTTGCAGACCATCTTCACCGGGCGCGAATACCAGCCGATTCTCGAGCAATGCGACCTCATCCACGGCAAGATTCTGAAAAGCCGCGTGTTCGTGGCGCTGCACATGCATGCCGGCGACGGCAACGTGCATACCAACATACCGGTCAACTCCGACGATTACGCCATGCTCAAGGCGGCCAACCAGGCGGTGGCTCGCATCATGCGCCTGGCGCAATCGCTGGGTGGCGTGATTTCAGGCGAACACGGCATCGGATTGACCAAGATGGAATTCCTCGAAGCTGCGGCAATCGAGAAATTCGCTCATTACAAGCAGCTGGTCGACCCGCATGGCCATTTCAACCGCGGCAAGCTGCTACCCGGTGCCGACCTGCGCAATGCCTATACCCCCAGTTTCAGTTTGCTGGAAACCGAATCGCTGATCATGGAGCAGAGTGCGATCGGCGAAATAGCCGATTCGATCAAGGATTGCCTGCGCTGCGGCAAATGCAAACCGGTATGCAGCACCCACGTGCCACGCGCCAACCTGCTTTACAGCCCGCGCAACAAGATCCTGGCTACTTCGCTGCTGATCGAAGCCTTCCTCTATGAAGAGCAGACGCGGCGCGGCGTGTCATTGCAGCATTTCGACGAATTCAACGATGTCGCCGACCATTGCACTGTCTGCCACAAATGCGTCAATCCCTGCCCGGTAAATATCGATTTCGGCGATGTGTCCATCGCCATGCGCAACTTCCTGCGCCTGCAGCACAAGAAGAAATTCAATCCCGGCACCTTTGCCGCCATGCTGTTCCTCAATGCCACAGACCCGGCCACCATCAAGGCCATACGCACGGTCATGATCGGCTGGGGCTACAAGGCACAACGCCTGGGCTATGCCGTGGGCAAACATTTCGGCCTGGTCAAACCGCAGACCCAGCATCCGCCCGCCACGCTCGGCAAGCCCCCGCTCACAGCCCAGGTCATCCACTTCATCAACAAGCCGATGCCGGGCAAGATGCCCAACCGGACCTCGCGCGCACTGCTCGGGCTGGAAGACGCCAGCATGGTGCCGGTCATCCGCAACCCAGCCAAACTCTCGGAAGACTCGGATGCCGTGTTCTATTTTCCCGGCTGCGGCTCGGAACGCCTGTTCAGCCAAGTGGGGCTCGCCACCCAGGCCATGCTGTTCGAGATCGGCGCAGTCACAGTTTTGCCCCCGGGCTACCTGTGCTGCGGCTACCCGCAGACATCCTCGGGCGACGAGGACAAGGGCCAGGAAATCACCACCGCCAACCGGGTGCTGTTCCATCGCGTCGCCAACACCTTGAACTACCTCGACATCAAGACCGTGATCGTGTCCTGCGGCACCTGCATGGACCAGTTGCTGAAATACCAGTTCGACAAGATTTTCCCCGGCTGCCGGCTGCTGGATATTCACGAGTACCTGATGGAAAAGGGAGTCAAACTCGAAGGCGTCGAAGGCAAGCGCTACCTTTACCATGACCCCTGCCACACGCCGATGAAAACCCACTCCCCGATCGCCGTGGCCAGCACGTTGATGGGCAGCGACGTCAAATTGAATGACCGCTGCTGCGGCGAGGCCGGCACGCTGGCGGTGACGCGCGCCGACATCTCGACCCAGATTCGTTTCCGCAAACAGGAAGAACTCAACAAGGACGCGGCATTGCTTCATGAAGCCGCCCCGGATGCGCAGATGAAAATTCTGACATCCTGCCCGTCTTGCCTGCAGGGACTTTCCCGCTACAATGATGACACCGGCATCGAGGCTGACTACATCGTGGTCGAGCTGGCGCGCCACTTGCTGGGCGAAAACTGGCAGACGGATTATATCGACAAGGCCTCAACTGGCGGGATCGAGCGGGTGTTGTTGTGAGCTGTCAGGCGTCAGCTATCAGCGGTTAGCTTGAAGCAAAATCCCCGTGACCTGAATACTGATAGCTGAACGCTAAACTCTGATAGCTAAATACTGACCACTGAAAGCTGAGCGCTGAATGCTAAATTTTGATCTCCCGGCCATACTGGCCGATGCGCCACGTCCGGAATTCAGCGATGCCATTGCGTGCCGGAAATGGCTGAAAACCCTGCCACTGACCAATATCCAGACACTTCTTGGCGAACTCCGCCAGCAACTGGAATTACTCGGTCATTTTGCGCTACCCGCGCTGGAACGCCTCAAGATTCTGGAGCAGTTGCGTGAAACCGTGACCTTTCTGGCGAGCGAACTGGGCAAGAAATATCGCAACAAACCCATGCCCCTCTCGTCCCTGGAACAGACCGCATGGAACAATGAACAGGCCTTGTGGCTCAATTTCGGCAAAATTTACCTGCAGTGCCAGGATGCCGCGCAAAAAGGGGATGCCGAAATCGCCCCTTTTGCCGCCCTGACCACCCAGCGCGCCATGAACTGCATCACTTTCCAGATGCTGGGTTTTGCTCATGCCTACCGGCTTGTGCCAGCTCCCCTGTGGCGCCAGATGCATTTTTTATACCGCTACGCCGAAGCGCAGGGCGTGGCCGCCAAACGCATCAAGGATGCCCTGAACCACGATGATGGCACCAATTCGTGTCAGGCCTCGTATGCCAAGGCGCTGCTGCTGGGGTTGGCCGACCCGCAGCAACTGGCTTCGCGCCAGATTCTCCTGCTCGACCGCTGGCTCGACCGCTGGTCCGCCCGCATGACAGTAGGCAAGGATCAGCCACCGACACCTACGCTGCCCCTGGTCAGCGTGGACCTGGCTGGAGAAAGCGGGGCTGTGATTTTTACCGGCCAATTAATGGGCGAGAAGCGTTTTGTGGATACCGAGCGAATCGCCCTATCCCTCCGGAAGCGCATCAAATTCCTGAAAAGTGGCGGCAACCCGGCCGAGGTGGGCCTGGGCGACGAGTGCATCCAGCCTTCTTGCGAATTACTGCTCAGCGCGCTTTACAAACGCTGGTGCGAAGTGCCACTGCCACGCACCTCCCCACGAGACAGTGGTGGAAGCAGTGTTCAGTTATGTTTCGCATTCCCCGCCATCTATTTTTTCCTTGGCGATGCATCGCCTTTCAAACAGCCGGGTGAAACACTGGATGTCGCGCCTGAAATCATGCAAGACATGCACATGTTCGGCCGTGTCACCCAGCGCACCAAAAATCTGCTCTTCTCGCGTCTGGGGTTTGCCCTGGAAAACTGGAACAATCTCGATCAAAGTACCGGTGGATTCCGTCTCTCTCGGAGCGGCGCGGGAGAACGCATCAGCCAGAACCAGCTGGTTGCGCTGCGCAGCATTGAAAGCGCCCCATTCAGCCTTGCCGTAGTCCGCTGGCTGATGGTGGACAACGACGCGGGAGACCTTTGCATCGGCACTCGTGTGCTGCCTGGTCTTCCCACCCCCCTGGCTGCCCGGCAGGAGACATTGAACCCTGCAGACATGGGACTCTTTGTCCCGGCATTCCAGCTTTCCGCCATACCCGAACAACAGGAACCCGCCAGCCTGGTCCTGCCCATAGGCTGGTTCCAGCCGGGCAAGCGCGTGCAGATTTACACCAGCATGGCTGAAACAGTCAAACTCACCGCACTGCTGGAAAAAGGGGCCAATTTCGAGAGGGTCACCTATGTCAGCGAGCCGATGCTTTAACGTAAACCATGTTTTGTGAAGCGTGAAATGTAAAAGCAGGTTCAGTGGATGTTTTTACATTTCACGCTTCACAGCAAGGGCGTAGCCCAAGCGGCTTCACATTTCACCGGTTTCTTGGTTGATCCGGGACAATCACCCGCCCGATAGGGAAACAGGCGCAGAAGGTACTCCCTTTGCCCGGCGTGCTTTCGACTTCCAGGTGTCCCTGATGGCGGGTCAGAATGTGTTTGACGATTGACAGCCCCAGGCCGGTTCCACCTGTTTCTCGTGATCGTCCACGATCAACGCGGTAGAAACGCTCGGTGAGACGGCTGATGTACTGGGATTCGATACCAATCCCGCTATCCTGAACGCAGAAGCGCGCCTCCTGGTCTTTCAGGCTCCAGCGCAAGACAATCTCCCCGCCCTCCGGCGTGTAGCGCACCGCGTTGCTGACCAGGTTGCCAAAAGCACTGCGCAATTCACGTTCATTTCCTGCCAGCCTCGCGTCCGTATGGACTTCCAGATTAAGGCGATGACGCCCTGCGCTCAGGGATATGGCTTCCTTGTGCAAGGTTTCGATCAGGCTTTTAACATCGACGGTTTCCTCGGAGATTCTTTCCTGATTGCTTTCGAGGCGTGACAAGGTCAGCAGATCATCCACCAGCCCCTGCATGCGGCGGGTTTGATCGAGCATCAGCTGGAAGTGGCGGCGGCTCTGCTCCATGTTGACCTGCTCTGCATCTGCGAATCCTTCGAGGAAGCCGCCCACCACGGTCAGTGGCGTACGCAGTTCATGCGATACGTTGGCAATGAAGTCGCGGCGCATGGTTTCCACACGTTCCAGCTGGGTCACGTCGCGACTGAGAAGCAATTTCTGGCGGTCACCGAATGGCACCAACTGGATGGAGAGGGTGAGATCGGTATTGCGTGCCGACTTCATTACCAGGGGTTCGCCGTCATTATTCGCTACCAGATATTCGGTAAATTGTGCCTGGCGCACCAGGTAACTGAGACGCTGGCCGTGGTCGCGCTGGTTGCTGATGTCAAACTGTTTTTCCGCCGCCGGGTTACACCATTCGATCTGGCCCGCCTCATTGATCATGATGATGCCATCCGGCATGGCTTCTGCCGCACGCTGGAAGCGTTCCAGAACAGCGCTCAATTCATCCTGATGTGTCGAACGCAGCCGGCCTGAGCGGTAGAGCACGCTGAAAACATCATCCCATACACCGGAAGCTTCCGGCACCTCCGTTCCAGGTGCCGCCCGCAGCCAGCAAATCAGGGCGTTCAGATGCATCGCATGACGCAACCAGAGCAACAACACAAAGCCCCCGAAAAACAGTAGCGCACTCACAGGCCCGAATACCGGCCATATAATCAAGGCCATTAGTGCCGCCGCCAGAGGTGGCCAGAGCAGGCGTCCCCACAAACCGGACATTCAATCTCTCTCCAGGTTCAATCCGGACTGTTTCATGCATGTTCCGAGAAACGGTAACCTGAACCACGCACGGTCTGGATCAGGAACTCGTGGCCGGTATCCTCAAGGGCCCGCCGCAGGCGGCGGATATGCACATCCACGGTACGATCCTCAACAAACACCTGGTTTCCCCAAACCTGGTCCAGCAATTGGCTGCGGGAATGCACGCGTTCGGCGTGGGTCATAAGGAAATGCAGCAGGCGGAATTCGGTCGGCCCCAATTCGACGGGCTTGCCCCCCGCCGTTACCCGGTGACTGGAAGGGTCCAGGCGCAGCCCGCCTGTTTCCACTGGGTCATCGGTCATTTGCGGGGCGCGGCGGCGCAGCACCGCCTTGATCCGCGCCATCAACTCGCGTGGCGAAAAAGGTTTGGTGATGTAGTCATCGGCACCGGTATCAAAGCCCACGATCTTGTCCTGTTCCTCGCCACGCGCCGTAAGCATGATGATGGGAATGGCCTTGGTGTAGGCGTCCGCCTTGAGGCGGCGTGCAAATTCGATCCCGCTCACACCGGGCAGCATCCAGTCGAGCAGAATCAGGTCAGGCAGGGTTTCGCGCAGCATGCCGAAAGCCTGTTCCGCGCTCGCCGCATTGAGGGTATGGTGCCCCGCTTGTTGCAGATTGAAGGTGAGCAATTCCTGAATTGCCGGTTCGTCTTCCACCACGAGAATGTTTGCAGCCATACTGATGTCCTTGAAGTTTGAGCTGCTGGGATAATATGACGGAAATATTACAGCATGGTGACAATTATAGCGCTTGATGTTTTTTCATGCCTTTTGTATAGTGCCATGTGAAGTTTAGCGGCTATCTGCCTGAATTAAACACAATTAAGGGGGTCAAATTGTTTAATACACCACAGGGTTTATCCTGGTTCCCGTCGCTGGTGACGGCTACCATCCTCGGGTTCATGACCCTTCTATCAGGTTGTGGTGGAGGGGGCGCTTCCGGCGGCATGACTAGCTCCACCACCGTTGCCGCCCCCACCCTCACTGTGGTTCTGACTGATACTTCTGGCGCCACGATCAACTCTGTCCCGTCCGGCGGTTCAGCCAGCGTAACGGCAACGCTAAAAGACGGCAGCGGATTGCCCGTAGCAAATGCGGTAGTCTTGTTTGCGGTAGATGCCGCCTATGGAACCTTCACCCCGACCACAGGCACGGCACTCACCGACGCCTTGGGCAAAGCCAGCGTCACCCTGAAAGCCGATAGTTTAAACAGCGGAGCCACCGCCATCACGGCGAGTAGCCAAGTCGGCAGCACCACGGTCACAGGCTCGGTGAATTTCCAGGTTGGCGCATCGAATCTCTCCTTGAGCGCTCTTTCCTTTGGCGTGACAACGCTCTCAGCTTATGGCACGACCAGCGTCACCGTCACCGTGAACAGCAATGGCGCACCCTACACCACTCCGATGGCGGTGACCTTTTCCTCCCCCTGCGCCAGCGCAGGCAAGGCGGTCCTGACTGCTTCCGCCACAACTCTCAACGGCGTTGCAACTGTTTCCTACCGCGATAACGGCTGTGCCGGAACCGATGTCGTCACCGCAGCATTGATGACGGGCGCTTTAGCCTCCAACACCCTTACCGTCACCGCGCCTTCCATCGGCTCCCTGCAATTCGTCAGCGCCCTGCCTACCACCATCACGCTGAAGGGGACCGGCGGTTTGGGCATGCAGGAAACTTCCATCCTGACTTTCAAACTGGTGGATACAGGCGGCAATCCTTTGTCCGGCAAAACCGTCGAGTTCCGCCTGAACACCACGGTAGGCGGCATAACCCTTTCCGCGCCCTCGTCGATTTCAGGCGCGGACGGTTCTGTGGTCGTGACCGTCAGCGCCGGAACCGCTCCCACGCCGGTGCGGGTAACCGCGTCGACCGTCAGCCCTGTGCTTACAACCCAGTCCGATCAGTTGACCATCACCTCCGGCATTCCGTCCCAGGCCGGATTCTCGCTCAGCGCCAGCGTTCACAACATCGAGGGTTGGCGTTATGACGGGGAAACCACCACGATTACCGCCCGGCTTGCCGACCATTTCGGCAACCCCGTCCCGGCCGGAACGGCGGTAACCTTCATCAGTGAGGGCGGCAGCGTTCAAGGCTCATGCACCACAAATGCAACCGGGGCCTGCAGTGTCACCATGACCAGCCAGAATTTCCGCCCGACTTCCCAGCTCACATGGGATAAGAAAACAAAAACATATGTTTTAACCAGTGGACGAGTCACTGTACTAGCCTATGCCATCGGCGAAGAAGGATTCGTCAACATCGATGCAAACTATTTGTTCAACGACAAGCTCGAATGGAATCCCACAATAGACGATCTGGGCGAGGCATTTCTGGATATCAATGAAGACGGTGTATATAACCCTGGAGTTGAAACCTACTTGGATTTCAATGCTGGCTTAGTCAATGGCCAATACGATGGCCCAAATGGAAAATACGACGGCATTCTCTGCGACACAGCCATCGCCGGTTTGTGCAACAAACAGACCGTCCATGTGCGCGGCTCGCAGACCATCATCTTCTCCGATTCCTTCGCCATGTCTTCCAAAAGCATCCCTGTTTTCAACATGATTTTTCCCGCAAGCCTGGACCTTGCAACTGCTCCTGGCGCTACTATTGATCCTGTTACTGGTGGTGCGTGTGGCGGCACTCTGTCTGTCACCTTGACCATCAAGGACAAAAATGACAACCCTCTACCGGCTGGCACAACCGTCGCGGTTACAGCCGACAACGGAACGATAACCAGCGGAGCCAGCTTCAGCATTGAGGATAGCACCGCAGTTGGCGGAACGCCCTATACCATTAGCATCAAAGGTGATGGCACAGGTTCGCCTTGCGCTGATACCACGCTGAGCGGCAGATTATCGGTCAAAATAACCACCCCCAATGGAAATATCACGGAGGACAGCATCCTCGTTTCGAAATAAACATCAAAGTTAAATTACAAAAGAATGCGTAGCGTGGGCAACATCGTTGCCCACGCGAAACCTCAACAAGCCCCTCGCAAGAGGGGCTTTTTAATCCCTGACTCGCCTTGACTAAGGCACAGGCCAGCGTAAACTTCACGCCATGGGCCCAATCACTTTCGACACCCACAAGTTTATTAAAGATCTTCGTGATTCCGGCATCCCGGAACCGCAGGCCGAGGCGTTCGTCCGCGCCCAGCAGGACATTCTCGCGCAGGCGCTCGACAACACGCTTGCGACCAAACGCGACATTGAACATCTCGACGTGAAAATAGACAAGCTGGACTCCAGACTCGACCACGAGACATCTCTGCTCAAGTGGATGCTTGGAGTGCTCATCGCCATCGCCGCCGCCAACTTCGCAAAGCAGTTCTTCTGATCAGCATGGTAATAGAGGCAGTTGTGCGCGTGGTTTCCGCTTCCCAAGGCGAACTTGTGACCAGTGCGTATTTCGACCTCAAGCTCGAAAAAGAACTCGCCCCCCTCAAATCGGAATTGCTGCTGATTAAATGGATGATGGGCGTGCTGATTGGTATCGCGGTAGCGAATTTCGCCAAGCAATTTTTCTAGCAAGCAAGCACATAGCGCGGGAAACATCGTTGCCCACGCGAACTCTCACCAAGCCCCTCCCTGCGAGGGGCTTGTTTTTGGTGGCCAGAGCACTTAGGGCAATAACCCTTGCACTCGGATGATTTGGCCGGGTGAACAGGCATTGCGCCAGATAAATTGACTCCGTCCATTTCCGTCAGGCAGATGATTGAGGTGCGAAATTTTAAATATCGAGTAACATGTTGACATGCGAATCATTTCAAAAAAGCCGTTGAGAGAATTCTGGCAGCGTCACCCAGAATCCAGACCCGCCCTGGACGAATGGTTCCGAAAGGCGAGTCAGTTCACTGCGGCCTCGTTTCCCGCGTTGCGCCAGGCTTTCGGCTCAGCGGATTATGTGGATGGCTTTACAATATTCGATTTGGGCGGGAACCGATATCGGGTCGCTGCGGTCATCCATTACGACAAACAGCGAATGTATATTCGCCAAGTCATGACTCATGCAGAGTATGACCGTAACGATTGGAGAAAAAAATGAATGCTGTAATTGATTTCCAGCGACTCCTGCCCGCGTGGCAGACCCTGCAATCCGTTGCGCCCATTGCGCACATTGAATCCGAAGCCGACTACGATCAAGCGACAATCTTGCTAAACAGCCTTCTTGATATGGTTCGTGACGATACAAAACATCCGCTTTATTCACTTGTTGCTGTCGTCGGCGATCTGATTGAAGCTTATGAGATTGAGCAAGAGCCCTTGCAATAACTGCGCGAACCAGCAAGCGTAGCAAGCGTAGGGCGCAATAACCAACGGGCATTGCGCCGCATGTGGCCTCGTTCCGCGCATCATCCAAGTGAGCGTCACCTTCCCAGGAGCGAGGCACCGCCTGCATCCATACGATGGGTGTTTCCTGAGCCGGAACAGGTGGAATGTCGGCAACAAGCATGATTTCGTCTCCAGTCAGTTCAAATTACCGAGGGCGGATTCTGCGCCGCCCGGGTGCCAGGCGCGTCAATAATCAGGCTTGAGGCGAGTATCGGAAGATTTTTCGTTCGGCGCAATGCCCGTTGGTTATTGCGCCCTACGCGGCCTGATCTGATGGGAAACAAAAGTGCAAAACACCTTAACCCCGGCGTTGAAATCCATGGCGAGAAATTGGTCTTGCTGACACAGGAACTCGCCGCTGTCCCCGCCAGAATCCTGGGTGAGCCAACAGCCCGCCTGAAGGATAAATATGCGGAAATTATCCATGCGCTGGACATGGTTTTTTTCCGGGGTGTGACTAACGGATCACAGCACCCGTCATCAAATCCATGATGGTCGATGGTTGCCTGCGCTTCCCAATCAAACCAGGCACCACCAGCACGTCAGGTCCAAAAATCTTTGCGCAAGCTGCGGCGGTCCGCGCCGGTTTTTTCCCCGACCGGTTGGCGCTGGTGGAAACCAGCGCCAAATTCAATGCCTGGCACAAACGCACGGCCAGCGGATGCGCGGTGACGCGCACGGCAATGCTTTGATGACGCCCGCGCAGCCAGGGCGGTGTCTTGCTGGTTGCGGGAAGCAGCCAGGTCACGGGGCCTGGCCAGGTAGGAGATATTTTGTGCCATTGCGCCTCAGTGAGGGGCGCCGCATAGGGCTGCAACTGAACGAACGTCGACCCAATCAGGATCAAGCCCTTATGCTGCGGGCGTCCTTTGATGCGCAGAATTTTCATGACTGCGCGCCGGTTGCGCGGATCGCAGCCAAGGCCGTAGCAGGATTCGGTGGGGTAGGCAATGACGCCGCCCTGTTCGAGATGGGCGCGAATCCGGTTCAGGAGGGTCGTAGACAGAGCCGCTGTGGCAGCAGATAAACGCGGCATGTTTCCGCCCCGTCAGCGGGCCTTCTTGTCAATAGCCCGGTAGCCGATGTCACGCCGCATCTGGCAGCCGTCGAAGTGAATCTGGTCGGCGACCTGGTAGGCACGCGTCTGTGCCAAGCGCACGCTGTCACCCAGCGCGGTCACACACAGCACGCGACCGCCGCTGACAACTACATTTTTATCCGCCAGCGCTGTTCCAGCATGGAACACATGCGCATCCGCTTCTGACCCGGGCAGACCCGTAATGATATCGCCTTTGCGCGGGCTATCGGGATAGCCCGCGGCAGCCAACACCACGCCCAGCGCCACGCGCCGGTCCCATTCGACTTCGGCCTTGTCCAGCGTGCCATTGACGGCATGCTCCACCAGCGTCACCAGATCGCTCTTGAGACGCATCATGATCGGCTGGGTTTCCGGATCACCCATGCGGCAGTTGAATTCCAGCGTCTTGACTTGGCCTTGGCCATCGATCATCAGGCCGGCATAGAGAAAACCGGTATAAGGCACACCGTCCTTGGCCATGCCGCTGACGGTTGGCAGAATGATTTCGCGCATCACCCGGGCATGGATTTCAGGCGTCACGACAGGCGCAGGGGAATAGGCGCCCATACCGCCGGTATTGGGGCCTTGATCACCATCCAGCAGGCGTTTGTGATCCTGGCTGGTGGCCAGCGCCAGCACATGTTCGCCATCCACCATGACAATGAAGCTGGCCTCTTCGCCCGCAAGGAATTCCTCGATCACCACGCGCGAACCAGCCGATCCGAGCTTGTTTCCTTCCAGCATCATGTCGACAGCGGCATGCGCTTCTTCGAGCGTGGCAGCAACCACCACACCTTTGCCCGCAGCCAATCCATCGGCCTTGATTACGATCGGTGCACCGTGGTGGTCCAGGTATGCGTGAGCCGCAGCGGCATCGCTAAAGGTGGCATAGGCCGCGGTCGGGATTCCATGACGCGCCATGAAGGCCTTGGCGTAATCCTTTGAGCTTTCAAGCTGTGCGGCTTGTTTTGTCGGCCCGAAAATTTTCAGTCCGGCGCTGCGAAATGCATCCACGACCCCCTCCGCAAGAGGCGCTTCCGGACCAACCACGGTCAGGGCAATTTTCTCGCTCTGAGCGAAGGCTACCAGGGTCGGTATGGCCGTGACCGGCACATTGGTGAGATCCGGTTCCAGCGCTGTGCCCGCGTTTCCGGGGGCGACGAACACCTTGTGAATACGCGGCGACTGCGCCAGCTTCCATGCCAGCGCATGCTCGCGACCGCCGCCACCTATGACCAGAATTTTCATTGTTAGCTCTCGGCTATCTGCTCACAGCAATCAGCGATCAGTGCTTGCCGGGTATGGCTGACAACTGAATGCTGATCGCTGATAGCTAAATTAATGTCTAAAATGCCGCATGCCGGTGAATAACATCGCCATGCCATGCTCGTCCGCCGCCGCGATCACTTCCTCGTCTCTAAGTGAACCACCTGGCTGGATCACCGCCGCGATACCCGCCTGGGCCGCCTGGTCGATACCATCGCGGAAGGGGAAGAAGGCATCGGACGCCATTACTGAACCGCGTACTTCAAGGCCCGCATGTTCTGCCTTGATCGCTGCGATACGTGCCGAATTGATACGGCTCATCTGTCCGGCGCCCACGCCTATGGTCATTTTCCCCTTGCCATACACAATCGCATTCGATTTGACGTACTTGGCCACCTGCCAGGTAAAGAGCAGATCCGCCATTTCCTCTGGGGTGGGCTGCCTCCGGGAAACGACGCGCAGTTCATTGTGTAGCAAGAGATCCGCTTCCTGCACCAGAAGCCCGCCGGTAACGCGCTTGTAGTCCATGCGTTTTGCCGGTTGCGCCACCCACTGTCCGCATTCGAGCAGGCGCACATTTTTCTTGGCAGCGACCACTTGAACTGCGGCAGCTGACACGCTGGGCGCAATAATGACCTCTACGAACTGGCGCTCCACAATAGTCCGGGCGGTGTCCACATCGAGCTCACCATTGAAAGCAATGATGCCGCCAAAGGCGGATTCAGGATCGGTCTGGTAGGCGCGTTCATAGGCCTCCAGCAGGGATTTGCCATAAGCCACGCCACAGGGATTGGCATGCTTCACGATCACGCAGGCAGGGGCTGCGCTGAACTGTTTGACGCATTCCAGCGCAGCATCCGCATCGGAGATATTGTTGTAGGACAGTTCCTTGCCTTGCAGTTGGCGTGAACTGGCAATGGAGGCATCGCCATTTTCGCCCTGGGCAACATAGAACGCGCCCTGCTGGTGGGGATTCTCCCCGTAACGGCAATCCTGCGCCTTGCTGAATTGCAGGTTGAGTTTATGTGGAAACAACTGGCGCTGCCCTTGGCCATCCAGGGCAGTAAGATAGTTGCTGATCATGCCGTCGTATTCCGCCGTGTGGGAGAAAGCCTTCTTCGCCAATTCAAAACGGACTTCCAGGCCAATGGCGCCTTGAGCGGCGGACATTTCCTTCTCCACCACGGCGTAATCGGCGGGGTCGGTCACCACCGTCACGTGAGCATAATTCTTGGCGGCCGCGCGCACCATGGTTGGGCCGCCGATATCGATATTCTCGATGGCATCCTCTAGTGTGCAATCCGCCTTTGCAATGGTAGCGGCAAAGGGATACAGGTTAACCACCACCAGATCGATCGGAGGGATGTTGGCGCCTTCCATCGCGGCGACATGTGTGGGCAGATCGCGTCGGCCCAGAATGCCGCCATGCACTTTTGGATGCAGGGTCTTGACCCGCCCGTCCAGCATTTCCGGAAAACCGGTGTAGTCACCGACTTCAATCACCGCGATACCCGCCTGCTGCAGCAGATTGGCTGTCCCACCGGTAGAAAGAATTTCCACCCCAAATTGCTGCAGGGTGCGCGCAAACTCCACCACCCCTGTTTTATCCGAAACACTCATGAGTGCACGTTTGATCATTGTCATAATCGCTACCTAAAATTAAAGAAAGGGCGCTGCCCGGGATACAGTTGATCACTTTCCGGTTAAACAGGCCCCGTCGTGGCAAAAGGCGTGTTACTTATTTGATGCCATGCGCCTGCATTTTCTTGCGCAGGGTATTGCGGTTGATGCCGAGCATTTCGGCCGCTCGGGTCTGGTTGCCTTCCGCATGGTGCAGGATTACTTCCAGCAAGGGTTTTTCGACGCACCCAACAACCATGTCATAGACCGCACAGGGTGTTTCACCATCAAGATCGGCAAAATACTGTGACATGGCCTTACGGACACAACCGGCAATTTCATTTTCGTTCATCATGCTGCGCTTACCTTGTTGTATCGATAGCTTCAGGCCGCAACCAGTTCTTCGCTGCGGTAGGTGAGGTAGGGAGAACATGCACCCAGTTCCGAGAAAAACAGTTCCACAGCGGCCAACTGTTCAGCCACACTCTGAAGTTGGTTCATGGCATGCCTGAAACTCGCCGAACCAGCCAACCCCTTGGTGTACCAGGAAATATGCTTACGGGCCATGCGCAAACCAGTGTACTCGCCATAAAACTGATACAGGTCATGCAGATGGCCGATCAGCACATGGTGGATTTCTGTTACCTCGGGCGGAGGCAGATGCCTGCCGGTTTGCAGATAATGTGCAATCTCGCGGAAAATCCACGGCCTGCCCATCGCCGCTCGACCGATCATGACTGCATCGGCGCCGGTGTGTTCCAGAACATAGCGGGCTTTTTCCGGTGTTGTGATGTCGCCATTGGCAATCACCGGGATGCGGATATGTGTCTTGACGGCCGCGATGGTGTCGTATTCCGCTTCGCCGCTATAGCCGCAAGCGCGAGTGCGTCCATGAATTGCAAGCGCCTGGATGCCCGCATCTTCGGCGATCCGCGCGATATTGATCGCATTGCGGTTATCGCGGTCCCATCCGGTACGGATTTTTAGCGTGACCGGGATATCCACCGCATTCACAACAGTGCCGAGAATACGCGCTACTAGCGCTTCATCCTGCAGCAGCGCCGAACCCGCCATGACATTACAGACTTTTTTTGCCGGACAACCCATGTTGATGTCGATAATCTGGGCACCCTGATCCGCATTATATCTTGCCGCTTCGGCCAGCATGTCTGGGTCTGCTCCTGCAATCTGCACCGAGACGGGCTTGACCTCACCCTCGTGATTGGCACGTCTTTTCGTTTTTGCGCTGCCGTAAAGAAGGGAGTTGCTGGTCACCATTTCGGACACTGCCATGCCAGCCCCCATCAACTTGCACAACTGACGGAAAGGACGGTCTGTTACACCCGCCATGGGAGCAACAATCAGATTGTTCTTGAGCTGGTGTGGCCCGATTTTCATAAAGTCACGCTAATTTGGGAAGCCGGTAATTTTATACCGTTTTGTCCTGCTTAAAAAGGCAGCAACGCGCCATGAAAGCAAAAAAGGCGGTCTCGAATCCGCCTTTTCTGCTCCCTGCCCACTCTCCTGCAAAGGAGAAGGGTTACAAGGCCTATTTGACGATTGCTTTCAACTCGCCCTTGACGTACATGGTCGCAACCCTGTCGAGCATGATCGGCTTGATCTTGTCGGCGTTTCCGGCAGAACCAAAGGCTTCGAAACGCGCCTTGCAGATCTCCTTCATCGCTTTCGTCGCCACGGCGTAGAACTTTCGAGGATCGAAATCCTTGGTGTTCTCGGCCAGGTATTTGCGGATCGCGCCAGTCGAAGCCATGCGCAGGTCGGTATCGATATTCACCTTGCGCACGCCATGCTTGATGCCCTCAATGATTTCCTCAACCGGCACGCCGTAGGTCTGCGGCATGGTGCCGCCGAACTCATTGATGATCTTGAGCCATTCCTGTGGCACCGAGGAGGAGCCGTGCATCACCAGGTGGGTATTGGGGATACGGGCATGAATTTCCTTGATGCGGGAAATCGCCAGCACGTCGCCTGTGGGCGGACGGGTGAATTTGTAAGCACCGTGGGAGGTACCAATGGCAATTGCCAGCGCATCCACGCCGGTAGCCTTGACGAATTCAGCCGCTTCGTTGGGGTCGGTCAACAACTGGTCCATGGTCAGCACGCCTTCTGCGCCGTGACCGTCTTCCTTTTCGCCGTGGCCGGACTCCAGGGAACCCAGGCAGCCCAGTTCGCCTTCAACGGACACGCCAACGGCGTGGGACATTTCCACGACCTTGCGCGTCACATCCACGTTGTATTCGAAGCTGGAAGGAGTCTTGCCGTCTTCCATCAGGGAACCGTCCATCATCACGCTGGAGAATCCGGAGCGAATGGCGTTGATACATACGGCCGGAGAAGCGCCGTGGTCCTGGTGCATCACCACCGGAATGTGTGGATAGGCTTCGATTGCTGCGTCGATCAGGTGGCGCAGGAAGGCTTCACCGGCATACTTGCGCGCACCGGCGGAGCCCTGCATGATCACCGGGCTGTTGCACTCGTCGGCAGCCTGCATGATCGCCTGCACCTGCTCCAGATTATTGACGTTGAACGCCGGCAGGCCGTAGCCATTCTCAGCAGCGTGGTCCAGCAGTTGACGCATAGATACTAATGCCATGTTTTATCTCCTGTAATTAACTGGTAAGTCGTGAATCTTTTGGGTGAAACGTGAAGCCTCTCGCTACGCTTCGCGGTGAAAGGTGAAATGTAAAAATCCACTAAGCCTGCCTTTACATTTCACGCTTCACACGCAAGGGCATAACCCGAGCGATTTCACCTTTCACGTTATAAAGCTCAAGCTTTTCTGTGTTCGCCCACTTTAACAATTTTCATGGTATTGGTGCCGCCGGTTTTGCCGATTGGCTCACCGATGGTCAGCAAAATCGTGTCGCCATCGCGCACCGCGCCACGACGGCGCAGTTCGTCTTCCGCTTCGCGTAGCAGCAGTTCTGGATCGTGCGTGAACATCTTGAAATTGATCGGGTGGACGCCGCGGAACAAGGTCACTTTTCTACGGGTTTCTACCTGCGGTGTCAAGGCGTAGATCGGAACGGCCGTGGCTATGCGCGACATCCACAGCGTGGTTGAGCCGGATTGCGTCAGGGCCGCAATGGCCTTGACCTGCAATTGATTCGCAGTGTAAATCGCCGCCATGGCGATGGATTCATCAATCTGCCCTACTGTGCTGCGGTTCAAGCGCATGTTTGCAGGCGTGATCTCGATTTCCTTTTCCGCTTCCACGCATACACGGTCCATCGCCTGAACCGCTTCAACCGGGTACTGTCCGGCAGCGGTTTCGGCGGATAGCATGACCGCATCCGTACCGTCAATCACCGCGTTGGCAACGTCGGAAACTTCAGCCCGCGTCGGGATCGGGCTGGTGATCATGGATTCCATCATCTGCGTAGCGGTGATCGCCAGCTTGTTCTTTTCTCGCGCCATGCGAATCATTTTCTTCTGCAGCGCAGGCACGGCGGCATCGCCGACTTCCACGCCCAAATCACCGCGCGCCACCATGATGGCGTCGGAGGCATCGAGAATCTCTTCCAGCGCAGGGATGGCTTCAGCACGCTCAATTTTCGCCACCAGCAGGGCATTTCCGCCAGCAGCATGCAATAACTCGCGCGCCAGAATCATGTCAGCCGCATTACGGGGAAACGAAACCGCAACATAATCTGCTTTAAGCGCTGCCGCGGTCTTGATGTCTTCCTTGTCTTTTTCGGTCAGTGCTGCCGCGGAAAGGCCGCCACCCTGACGGTTAATACCCTTGTTGTTGGAAAGCACGCCACCCTGGCGCACCTGGCACACGATTTCATTACCGCGCACTTCTTCCACCCACATCACGATACGACCGTCATCGAGAAGCAGGACCGAGCCGCGCGAAACATCCTTGGGCAGATCCTTGTAATCCAGGCCAACACGCTCCTGATTACCCAGTAGGCAGTCGGCATCGAGAATGAAAATATCGCCATTGGCGAGGGTGATTTTGCTGTTTTCAAATTTACCGATACGGATCTTCGGTCCCTGCAAGTCGACTAGCACGCCGATTGCACGCCCGCGTGCCCGGGCCAGTGAACGTACCATTTCAGCACGTTCGATATGGTCTTCCGGCTTACCATGAGAAAAGTTCAACCTGACGACATCCACACCCGCCTCAATCAACTGGTCCAGCACTTTGGGATCGTTTGACGATGGGCCGAGGGTCGCTACAATTTTTGTTCTGCGTATCATTGATGGTGAGGAGTGAGGGGTGAGGGGTGAGGGGTAAAAACCCCTCTACGCTCCTCACTCCTCACTCCTATCTCCTCACTTGGCTTGGGCGCGTTTTTCGAGGATATCGACAGCAGGCAGCTTCTTACCCTCGAGAAACTCGAGGAAGGCGCCGCCAGCGGTTGAAATGTAGGAAATTTTGTCGTAGATGTCGTACTTCTGGATCGCGGCAATCGTGTCGCCACCACCGGCCAGGGTAAAGGCCTTGGTGTTGGCAATCGCCATGGCAATGGCCTTGGTGCCGGCACCGAACTGGTCGAATTCGAACACTCCAACCGGGCCGTTCCAAACCACAGTACCCGCCTTCATGATGATATCCACGAGTTCCTGTGCAGATTTCGGGCCAATGTCAAAAATCATGTCGTCGTCGGCCACCGCGCCCGCATCTTTCAGGACGGCAGGCTCATTGGCATCGAACTGCTTGCCGCATACCACGTCCACAGCCACTGGAATCGTCGCGCCACGGGCGGTCATTTTTGTCATCAGGGCCTGAGCGGTAGGAATCAAATCCATTTCGCACAGCGATTTACCCACGTTCTTGCCGCTGGCAGCCAGGAAAGTATTGGCGATACCGCCGCCTACAACCATCTGATCCACTTTCTCTGACAAGGATTCGAGCACGGTCAGCTTGGTGGAAACCTTGGAGCCGCCGACGATGGCAACCATTGGGCGGGCCGGGCTGAGTAGCGCCTTGGTCAGCGCTTCCAACTCTTCGGTCAACAGCATGCCGGCGCAAGCTACGGGGGCGAACTGTGCCACGCCGTAGGTAGAAGCTTCTGCGCGGTGGGCTGTGCCAAAAGCGTCCATTACGAACACGTCACACAGGGCAGCATATTTCTTCGCCGTCTCTTCAACGTTTTTCTTCTCGCCCTTGTTGATGCGACAGTTTTCCAGCAGCACGACTTCGCCTTCGGCCACGTCGAAGCCACCATCCACCCAGTCACGAATCACGCGCACCGGCTTGCCCAGCTTGGCAGACATCACGTCGGCCACGGGTTTGAGTGAATTCTCTTCGCTCCACTCGCCTTCAGTCGGGCGACCCAGGTGGGAAGTGACCATCACCTTGGCGCCGGCCTTCATGGCATGCTCGATGGTCGGCATGGAAGCCGTGATGCGCGCGTCGGAAGTCACTTTGCCTTCCTTGACGGGCACGTTGAGGTCGGCACGGATAAAGACGCGCTTGCCCTTGAGATCCAGATCGGTCATTCGGATTACAGACATGGTTTAGCTCCTGTAGAAATAAGGTGTAAGGGATAGGCGGGCCCATGCCTTACGCCTCACGGAGTGTGAAGCGTGAAAAGTGAAACGGAAAAGTGGGCCTCCCCCTCCTTTCACGTTTCACCCTTCACATTTTACTTATTTTGCTACGTGCTGCACCAAACGCATCATGTTGCAGGTGTAGCCATACTCGTTGTCGTACCAGGCCACGACCTTGACGAAGGTGGGGTCCAGGGCGATGCCAGCTTCGGCGTCGAAGGTGGACGGGGCGCTGTTGCCAACGAAGTCGGTGGAAACCACTTTCTCGGTGGTGTAACCCAGCACGCCTTTCATGGCGCCTTCAGAAGCTGCTTTCATGGCCTTGCAGATGTCGTCGTAGGAAGCCGCCTTGTTCAGTTCCACAGTCAGGTCGACCACGGACACGTCGGAGGTCGGAACCCGGAAAGCCATGCCGGTCAGCAAGCCCTTCAGTTCTGGCAACACCACGCCCACGGCCTTGGCAGCACCAGTGGACGACGGGATGATGTTTTCCAGAATGCCGCGACCACCGCGCCAATCTTTCATGGACGGACCATCGACAGTCTTCTGGGTGGCGGTAGCTGCATGCACGGTAGTCATCAGGCCACGCTTGATACCGAAATTATCGTTCAGCACCTTGGCAACAGGAGCCAGGCAGTTGGTGGTACAGGAAGCGGCGGAAACAATGGCTTCGCCAGCGTATTTGGTGTGGTTCACACCGTACACGAACATCGGGGTAGCGTCCTTGGCCGGAGCAGACTGAACCACCTTCTTGGCGCCAGCGGTGATATGCGCCTGGCAGGACTCGGTGGTCAGGAAGAAACCGGTGCAGTCGATCACGATGTCGGCGCCCACTTCATTCCACTTCAGGTTGGCTGGGTCACGCTCAGCAGTCAGACGGATTTTCTTGCCGTTAACCACCATGTTGCCACCGTCAACGGAGATATCCCCATTGAAACGGCCATGCACGGAATCATACTTCAGCATGTAGGCCAGGTAATCCGGCTCGAGCAGGTCGTTGATGGCAACGATCTCGATGTCTTTGAAGTCTTTTGCCACAGCGCGGAACACCATGCGGCCGATACGGCCAAATCCGTTGATACCAACTTTGATTGTCATGCGTCTCTCCTTAAATGAATAAAACCAAAAAAAGATTTACCGCGAAGGGCGCCAAGGTCCGCAAGGTAAGAACAGGCTTTCCTTTGCGATCCTTCGCGTCCTTTGCGGATCAAGTTTTTTTACAGAATACCCTTGACCGTGTTGACCACGTTCTCGACCGTGAAGCCGAAGTGCTTGAACAATTCCGGAGCAGGAGCGGATTCGCCGAAGCTGTGCATGCCTACTACAGCGCCGCGCAAACCAACATACTTGTACCAGCCATCGGTCACGCCAGCTTCGATGGCAACTTTGTGAACGGTAGGCAGCAGCACGCTGTCTTTGTACGCCTGGTCCTGGCGATCGAACACGTTAGTGGACGGCATGGAAACCACGCGCGTCGCCACACCCTGCTCGTCCAGCACCTTCTTGGCATCCATCGCCAATGCCACTTCGGAGCCGGTGGCGATCAGCACCACTTTCGGATTTGCCGCATCGGCCAGCACGTAGCCGCCCTTGGCGATGTTGGCGATGGTGGCATCGTCGCGCTTCTGGAAATTGAGGTTCTGGCGACTGAAAATCAGCGAACTCGGACCGGTCATCTTCTCCACGGCTGACACCCAGGACACGGCGGACTCCACCGTATCGCAGGGACGCCACACGTCCATGTTGGGGATCATTCGCAAAGTCGCGATCTGCTCCACCGGCTGGTGGGTAGGGCCGTCTTCGCCCAGACCGATGGAGTCGTGGGTGAATACATAGATCACGCGCTGTTTCATCAGGGCAGACATGCGCAGAGCGTTGCGGGCATATTCCGAGAACATCAGGAAGGTGCCGCCGAACGGCAGGATGCCGCCGTGCAGGGCCATGCCGTTCATGATGTGCGACATGCCGAATTCGCGCACGCCGTAGCTGATGTAGTTGCCGGGCTTCTTGCCGTGCACATGATGAGCACCCGTCCAGTTCGTCAGATTGGAGCCGGTCAGATCGGCGGAACCGCCGACAAATTCCGGCAGCGCCGGCACCAGGCCGTTGATGCAGTTCTGCGAAGCCTTGCGGGTGGCAATGGTTTCAGCTTTTTCGTTTGTGGCCTTGATGAAGTCGGCAGCGTGCTTTTTCCACTCGGCGGACAGGTCGCCTGCCATGCGGCGCTTGAATTCTGCGGCTTCCTTGGGGAAGGCGGCAGCGTATTCGGCGAACTTGTTGTTCCACAGCGCTTCCAGGCCGGCGCCCTTGGTACGGCAATCCCAGCCTTCGTACACATCCTTGGGAATCTCGAAAGGACCATGAGTCCAGCCCAGGTTGGCGCGTGTAGCGGCAATTTCTGCATCGCCCAGCGCTGCGCCGTGCACGTCGTGGGTGCCTTCCTTGTTGGGGGAACCCTTGCCAATCACGGTCTTGCAGCAGATCAGGGAAGGCTTGTCGGTCACCTTCTTGGCTTCCTGCACGGCGGCATCGATGGCAGCCGGGTCGTGACCGTCCACGCCCGAAACCACGTGCCAGCCGTAAGCTTCAAAGCGCTTTGCGGTGTCGTCGGTATACCAGCCCTCGATGTGGCCATCGATGGAGATGCCGTTGTCGTCCCAGAAGGCGGTCAGCTTGCCCAGGCCCCAGGTGCCGGCCAGCGCGCAGGCCTCGTGGGAAATACCTTCCATCATGCAGCCGTCTCCAAGGAACACATAGGTGTTGTGGTTGACGATTTCATGGCCGGGCTTGTTGAATTCGGCAGCCAGCAGTTTTTCCGCCATCGCCATGCCGACAGCGTTGGTGATGCCCTGGCCGAGCGGGCCGGTGGTGGTTTCCACGCCGGGGGTATAGCCATATTCGGGGTGCCCCGGGGTCTTGGAATGCATCTTGCGGAATTTCTTGATCTCATCGATCGGCAGGTCATAGCCGGTCAGGTGCAGCAAGGAGTAGATCAGCATCGAGCCGTGGCCGTTGGAGAGCACGAAACGATCGCGGTCGAACCACTTGGGATTAACAGGGTTGTGACGCAGGTGATGATTCCACACCACTTCCGCGATTTCCGCCATGCCCATCGGCGCGCCCGGGTGGCCGGAGTTGGCCGCCTGCACAGCATCCATGGAGAGAACGCGGATTGCGTTGGCGAGTTCTTTACGAGTTGCCATTTGTTTGATCCTTCAAGAGTTTAAATTCTTTATTGTTTTACCGGGCTTTAACAAGCTCGAAGCACAAAACCATCGCGCGCAATGGATTTATTGCGAAAAAACTTGGTGAAAGGTCTCGATTATTACTCACGTGCAATTTTTGGGCAAGTATGCCCAGAACTGCCCAAAATCACCGCTTCATCCACCATCCAGAACAGAAACGACACAGAAATCAGGAGCTTTCGCTCCATTTTAACATTATTGGCAACGGGGGATTACCCCAAAAGAGTAATTAAAATTATTTTATGCAAGACAAACAAATGCTTATTTCGCAGCCTCTATCCAGGCATGCCAAGCCTGGAACAAATCCATATTGCGCGCCGCCACTACTGAACGCTGCCACACATCATCCGTCCAGAAATCAGCCTGATTGAGCGTACTGACGACACCCCCCGATTCTTCCAGAATAAGCGAACCTGCAGCGTAGTCCCACAATTTCTGCCCTCCATGCAGATAGACATCGAAGCGGCCTGCAGCGGTATAGCACCAATCCAGCGTACTGGCGCCAAAATTCCGTTGTGAACTGTAGGGTGGAGCACTGGCAAGCTGTTGTGCCAGCTTTGCGGAGATACGCTTGAAATCGACGCCGGCCATGCAGTGGCACATGTCGGGAATATATTCCTTGATCGGCAATTGTATGCCGTTGAGGAAAGCCCCCTTCCCCGCCTCGGCATAAAAGATCTCGTCCGCCACCGGGTCGTACACCACGCCCAGCACACTCCGCCCCTGCCGCATCAGCGCCACGGACACGGCAAAATAGGGCAGGCCATTGACGAAGTTGGAAGTGCCATCGATAGGGTCGATGCACCACAGGCCCCCATCTCCCGCCTGCCACAATTCTTTTTGCAGTTCGAACGGCATTTCCTCGCCCAGCACCGGATGGTCGGCGATTTTTACCAGAGCGGCAGTCAATGCGTTCTGCGAGGCAATATCCGCTTCTGTAAACATGCTGCCATCGCTCTTGCGCTGGCGCGCAACCTTGAGGTAGCGCGGCATGATTTCATCCTGGGCAACGATTTTTACAGCTTCGATGACTTGGTTGAGCATATGTTTTGAGCGGTCAGTCATCAGCGGTCAGCAGTCAGCTATTGTGCGCGGCGATGCCGCGCGGTTTTGCTGATGGCTGAAAGCTGACGGCTGCTGGCTACTCCCCTTTCCATTTGATCGAACACCCCATGCTCGGAATCTGCTCCATCGGCCCCTGGCCTGTTTTGGCCACCTGGAGCATGGCCTCGAACAGGTCGCGCCGGGCGTCAAGAGGCGCTGCTTCCTTGCGAGAGGCATCGAGCCGGCCACGATATTGCAGTTCCAATTTTGCATTGAATCCGAAAAAATCCGGGGTACACACCGCACCATAGGCCTTGGCCACTTGCTGGGTTTCGTCCAGAAGGTAGGGGAAAGGATATGCAAATTCGGCAGCCGCTTTTTTCATGTTTTCGAAGGAATCCTCCGCGTATTCAGCCTGATCATTGGACATGATCGCAACGCTGTTGATGCCGAGCAGCTTCAACCCTGCACAATCGCGTACCAGGCGATCGCGAATCGCCTTGACGTAGGGGCAATGATTGCAGATGAACATTACCAGCAAGCCATTGGGGCCGCGCAGGCTAGACAGGTCGTAGCGCCTGCCATCGACACCCGGCAGATCAAAATCCGGGGCCTTCCAGTTAAAATCACACACCGGGGTTTGCAGACTGACCATGCAACTCATACTCCTGAACGTTTTGGGACGGGATTTCAGGATAGAAACAGATCACCCTGTTAATCGCGCCTGATTTTTAGCTAATATATCACGCCTTATCCAGCGAGAAACGCCATGTCCATCTCCCGCTTTTATTGCCCGCATCGCCTCGGCCCGGGCCAGATGCTCGAACTGCCCCCTGAAGCAGCGCATCACGCTGCAAAGGTACTGCGCCTGGAGGCCGGCCACGAAATCACGCTGTTCAATAGTGAAGGTGGCGAATATGCAGCAACCATCATGCATATCAGCAAAAATGGCGTCACAGTCAAAACCACGGCGTTTCACGAACGCGAAGCCGAGTCCCCCCTGGCCGTCACCCTGGCCCAGGCCATTTCCAGCGGCGATAAAATGGACTACACCCTGCAAAAAGCGGTAGAGCTGGGCATCAACCATATCCAGCCGCTGGCCAGCGAGCGCTGCGTGGTCAAACTGACTGGGGAGCGCGCCGAGAAGCGGGTGCGGCACTGGCAGCAGGTGGTGATTTCAGCTTGCGAACAATGCGGTCGCAACCGCGTGCCCCTGGTCGCCCCCATTCAACCTCTGATCCACTGGCTGGGCGGCTTGCCACCCGAGACGCAGCACTTGATGCTGGCGCCCGGCGCCCAACACAGCCTCGGCGAATTGCCTGCACCGGCCACCCCCGTCACCCTCCTGATCGGGCCTGAGGGTGGCCTCTCCCCGAGCGAAATCCGTGCCGCGGAAAGCTGCGGCTTTACGCCAGTCCGTCTTGGCCCACGGGTGCTGCGCACTGAAACCGCAGCCCTCGCGGCACTGGCCGCAATGCAAACCTTGTGGGGTGATTTCTGACCAAACCCCCGCCATGGATCGGCCTTTGCCGTGCCCACCCTGAAGGTTGTGCTTGCGCCGGCAGGCAAAGTGCTTAAAATCGCCGTATCAGCCACTTTCATGACGTACACAAATGCCCTCGAAAAACAGCAAACTCAAGGAAGGTTTCGTCAAGCCTGAAATTTTTGTGGACGTGTTCGTACAGTGGTTCCGCACTGCCACGCCTTATATCCACAAATTTCGCGGCAAGACCTTCGTCATCGCTTTTGGCGGTGAAGTCGTGAGCGAGGGCCAGTTCGTCGCCCTGGCGCACGATCTCAATCTGCTCAATAGTCTCGGCGTGCGGCTGGTGCTGGTGCACGGTGCGCGGCCGCAGATCGAGGAGGAACTGACCGAGCGCGGCGCCGAAATCCGTTACGTCAACGGCCTGCGCGTCACCGACGAGGCCGCGCTGAAGTGCGTCAAGGAAGCCGCCGGTACGGTGCGGGTCGATATCGAGGCGCTGCTATCCATGGGTCTGGCGAACTCCCCCATGGCCGGCGCCGACATCCGTGTCGGCAGCGGCAACTTCGTCACCGCCAAGCCGATGGGGGTGCGCAATGGCATTGACCTGATGCACACGGGTGAAGTACGCAAAATCGACGCCATCGGCATCCGCCGCCGCCTCGACCAGAATGACATGGTGTTGCTGTCGCCCCTTGGATATTCCCCCACCGGCGAAGTCTTCAACCTTTCGCTGGAAGATGTCGCCACCGCCACCGCCATCGCGCTGGATGCCGACAAGCTCATCTTCCTCATGAACACCAGCGGGCTCGTCGACGACAGCGGCGACCTGCTGCGCAGCCTGACCACCCAGGAAGCGGAGACCGCCCTGGCGCGGCCCAAGGCGCTGATGGAGGATGCCGACTTCTACCTCCCCTGCGCCATTCGGGCCTGCCGCCATGGCGTAGCCAGGGTGCATCTGATCAGCCGCCACGTGGACGGCGCCCTGCTGCAGGAATTGTTCACCCATGAGGGCATCGGCACCATGGTGGCCGAGGACATGCTGGAAACGCTGCGCCCCGCCACCATCGATGACGTGGGCGGCCTCTTGGCGCTGATCGAGCCGCTGGAAACCGAAGGCACGCTGGTCAGGCGCTCGCGCGAACGCCTGGAAATGGAGATCGACCGCTTCACGGTGCTGGAATACGATGGCCTGATCATCGGTTGCGCCGCGCTCTACCCCTTCCCGGAAGAGCAGGCGGCAGAGCTTGCCTGCATGGCCGTGAACAAGGATTACCGCGGGGCTGGACGGGGCGAGGCCCTGCTCGAGTACATGCAGATCGAGGCGCTGCGCAAGGGTTTCGGAAAACTCTTCGTGCTCACCACGCGCACCGCCCACTGGTTCGTCGAACGCGGCTTCACCGAAGCGGGCGTGGAAACCCTGCCCAAGGCGAAGCAGGGCCTCTATAACTATCAACGGCGCTCCAAGGTTTTTGTTAAAACCTTATGAAAAACTGGCTCGCCCTCCTGTCCGGCCTGCTGTTCGCCCTCACTTCGTGGACGTCCACGGCAGCAGCGCCGGAAGCGCTACGCGTGGGACTCTTCCCTAATCTCAGTACGCGCCTGTTGCTGGAAACTTACCAGCCAATGCGGGATTTTCTCGAACATCGTCTTGGGCGGCCGGTCACCCTTTTTACTGCGCCCGACTTCAACAGCTTTGTCAGCCGCACGCAAAGCGGCGAATATGACTTGATCGTGACCGCCCCGCATTTTGCCCGCCTGGCGCAAACCGAATCAGGCTATCAGCCCCTGTTTTCCTACCGCAACAACATCACGGCCGCCATCGTCGTGGCCAAAAACAGCCGCTTCACCGATCTCAATACACTACGAGGCCAAAAAATCGCCGCTCCCGACCGCATCGCCGTGGTCACGATGCTGGGCCTCAAGATGCTGCGCGACAAGGGGATGGAAGCGAATAAGAATTACCATTTCCACTGGGCCGGCACGCACGGCAACGTCGCCCTGGCCGTGCTCAACGGCGAAGCCGCAGCAGGCATCATCGGTATGCTGCCGCTCAAGCAATTACCCGAAAACGTTTCACAGCAACTGCACGTGCTGAGCATCAGCCCGGCCATCGATTCACAGATGATACTGGCTCATCAACGCGTCGAACCAGGATCGTTGCGGCAGATCAGAGAAGCCCTGGTGCAATTCGAGAAAAGCCCGGCAGGGCAGGAATTCTTCCGGACAACCAGCCTGGTGGGCCTTAAACCCCTCAGCATTGACGATCTCAAGCAACTTGACCCCTACGCCAGGGAAGTCCGCCGCATGCTGGAACTCCCCAGGTGAGCAAGGGTGCGCTTTCCCTACGCGCCAAACTGGTTCTGCTCAGCATCCTGATCCAGGTCGTCATGCTGTCGGCACTGGCATGGAACGGCGATCGTCTGATGCAGCGCAGCCTGGTGCAACAGGGCGAGCTGCGCCTCAAGGATTACGCCCTCCTGCTCAATACGGCGCTCTCTCCCGCGCTGGTGGAAAAGGATTATTCCTCGCTACAGGAAATCCTCAGCGAGAGCCGCAAGAATCAGGGTATCGTATATTTGATCCTGCGCGACATGGGCGGCCGGGTCATCGCCATGGATGGATGGAAGCGTGGTGACGCCCTCCCTGGACTGGACAGCGATTTTGCTGTCAGCGTGCGTGAAGCTCACCCGATTTTCAACACTGAACTGCCGATCCGCATCGCAGAACAAACTTATGGAACGCTGCGCTTCGGCATCGACACGCGCTTTATTCAGGAAGCCCAGTCGCAACTCTTGCGCGAGAGCCTGCTCATCGCCGTTGCAGCCCTGGCAATCTCCTCCCTGCTGCTGACCGTCATCGGTCTCTGGCTCACGCGCCACCTGGGGCGCCTGAATGCAGCCAGCCAGGCGGTGGCGGAAGGCAATTTCGACATCACGCTGCCGGTTAAAACACGTGATGAAGTGGGACAGCTCACCACCACCTTCAACACCATGGCCTCGGCCGTGCGCGCCCGCATCGAGGAACTGGGCAAGAAGGAGGCCCGTTTTCACGCCATTGCCGACTATACCTATGGCTGGGAAAGCTGGTTCGCACCGGATGGCAAGTTGCTGTGGGTCAACCCTTCGGTGGAGCGTGTGACCGGCTACCCCCCCGAGGCGTGCCTGAGCATGCCCGAATTTCCCCTGCCGCTCATTGCCCAGGATGACCAGGATGAAGCCCGGCAAAAATTTTCCAGTGCCTTGCGTGGCGCGGCAGGAAACGAATTTGAATTCCGTTTGCTGTGCAAGGATGGCGCAATTATCTGGGTGGCAGCCTCGTGGCAGCCGATCTATGACGAATCCGGCACGCGTCAGGGCATGCGCGCCAGCATTCGCGACGTGACCCGGCTCAAAAAAACGGAACGCCAGTTGCGTGACAAAATCGCCGAACTCGAACAGGCACAGGAACTGCAATTGCGTTACCTGGGCCAGTCACAGGAAGAACACGCACGCCTGACCTCGCTGCTCTCGGCCATGAACTTCGGCATCCTGTTCGTCAGCCAGAAAGATGAAATCGTCTATTACAACCCGGCTTTCATCCGCACCTGGATGATCCCGGAAAACCTCGACCTGATCGGCAAACCCGCCATCGATGTGCTCAATCACTCCGCCAATGTGCTTGCCAGGCCGGACAATTTCTCCAAGCATGTGCTGCGCGTCACTCGCACCCATGAAGTCAGCGAAACCTTTGAAATCAGCCTGGCCGATGGCCGAACCGTGACCCAGCTCTCCTACCCGGTGCATGACCAGGAAGGCCGTTTTATCGGGCGTCTGTGGATTTACGAGGACATCACGCGCGAGCGGCAGACGGCCGAACAACTGATTTACCTGGCAGAGCGCGACTCCCTGACCGGGCTGTACAACCGCCACCGCTTCCAGGAAGACCTGTCGCGCATGGTGTCGGATGCGGAGCGGAGAGGCTCTCAGCTTGCCCTGCTGTTCTTCGATCTGGATGAATTCAAATACATCAACGATACCTTCGGCCACCGCGCCGGCGATGCGATGCTGATCCGTGTCGCGGGTGAAACGGCCACCGTGATGCGGCAAAACGAGTTGCTGGCCAGACTGGGTGGCGACGAATTTGCCGTGCTGATCGCAGACACCAGCGAAAAGGAAGCCGAGGCGCTGGCCGAGCGCATCGTGCGCGCCATCGCCCAAATTCCCCTGCGCTTCGATGGCCAGAACTTGCGCCTGACTTCCAGCCTGGGCATTGCCTTCTATCCCCTGCACGCAAATTCGACCGAGGAACTGATCGCCCATGCCGATTCCGCCATGTACCAGGCCAAGGAGGCAGGCAAGAACGGTTGGCGCACTTATCGGCCGGAACTCGACGATTCGCGCAAGATGGTCAATCACCTGACCTGGAATGACCGCATCAGCCGGGCCGTCGAACAAGGGCTGCTGCAACTCCATTTTCAGGGCATTTATCACACTCTGGACGGCTCGCTGGCCCATCTTGAAGCCTTGGTGCGCATGACTGACGTGGAGCGGCCGGATCAGCTCATCATGCCGGGGCATTTCATTGCCCACGCCGAAAAGAACGGCAAGATCCGCGACATCGACCGCTGGGTGATTTGCGAATGCATCCGTTTGCTGAGCGGTTCGGAGCAGATCCCGTCCATCGCCGTCAACATCTCGGGCCGCTCATTCGACGATCCCACGCTGCCGCGATTCATTTCCGAGCAACTGGCACTGCAGGGCGTGGCGCCCAAGCGGCTGCTGGTGGAATTGACCGAAACCTCGGCCGTCACCGACCTGCACGATGCCCAGCGCTTCATCGAATCCCTGCGCCAGACCGGCTGTCAGGTATGCCTCGATGACTTCGGTACGGGTTTTTCATCTTTTGCCTACCTCAAGCACCTCAACGCCGATGTGCTCAAGATCGACGGCCTGTTCATCCGCAACCTGACCCACGATCATGACAACCAGGTGTTCGTCAAAGCCATCGTGGATGTCGCGCGCGGCATGCATAAAATTACCGTGGCGGAGTTTGTCGAAAATGCCGATACGCTGGAAATGCTCAAGCACTTCGGTGTCGACATGGTGCAGGGCTATCATCTCGACACGCCCAAGGCGAACCACCCTGCGCTCAGCATTTCACGCTAAAGCGCGCAGAAATTCCGGGCATTCGCGAACTTTTTTGCACATGCCGGGGTCTAGGGTGGTGTTGCACGCCAGGCATAAGGCACCCAACCACGAAAAATGCATTTGGGCTCTCAACTGGCGTTGCACACTTGCAAAGCAACGACTTCCCGCTAGAATGGGCGGACTAAAAAATTTACCGGAGCATGGAATGAAAAAGTTTATCGCACTGTTGATGGCAGCAATCTTCAGCTTTGGACTGGTCATCGGCGAAGCCAGCGCCAAGCGTTTTGGAGGCAGCAAGAGCTTCGGCAAGCAGCGCGAAAGCGTTTCCCAACAGGCCACGCCCAAGGCGCCGGCTGCCGCACCGGCCGCTGCCCCAACGGGCGGAAACAAGTGGCTCGGCCCCCTGGCCGGCCTGGCTGCAGGCGGTCTGCTGGCCTCGCTGTTCATGGGTGGCGCCTTTGACGGCATCAAGATGATGGACATCCTGATGATGCTGGGCATCGCTGCCGCCATCTTCTTCATTTTCCGGGCTATGCGCCGCAATAGCGCGCCACAGCCGGTTCCCGCCACAGCCGGCGGCATGCAGTACAGCGGCTACAACCAGCAGCAACCGGCGCAATCTCTGGCAGGCGGCAGCGGCATGCCCGCAACAGCAGCCAGCACCCGCCCCGCCTGGTTTGAGGACGAGCCCTTCCTGCGCCAGGCCAAGGCCAACTTCCTGCGCCTGCAGGACGCCAACGACAAGGGCGACATCAACGACATCCGCGAATTCACCACGCCCGAGATGTTCGCCGAGATCAGCCTGCAGATTCAGGAGCGCGGCGGCAAAGCACAGCATACCGAAGTCGTGACGCTCAACGCAGAGATGGCGGATGTCGTCACCGAAGGCGATCACACCATCGCCAGCGTGCGCTTCTCCGGTCTGATCCGCGAGGAAGAAGGCGCCAACGCCGAATCCTTCAACGAAATCTGGCACATCCAGAAATCCACCAGCCAGTCCAACGGCAGCTGGTTCATTTCGGGTATTCAGCAAGTCAACTAAGCGACCATGCACGCGGGGGGCACGCTTCCCCCAAGCTGTTTCGCAGCCTTACGACGCATGAAAATCGCCCTGATCCGCCAGCGTTACACCCCGTTTGGCGGTGCAGAACGCTTTGTCGCCAACGCCGTGCAGGCGCTGCAGGCGGAAGGCGCTTCGCTCACCGTGGTCACGCGGCAATGGGAAAGCGACGGCAAGGGCGAATCCCTGGTCTGCAACCCGCCCTATCTAGGCAGCCTGTGGCGCGACTGGAGCTTCGCACGCTGTGTTTGCCGCACGCTGCAAAAACATTCCTTTGATCTGGTGCAATCGCATGAGCGCATTCCCTGCTGCGATATTTATCGCGCAGGCGATGGTGTGCATCGCGAATGGCTGAAGCAGCGCCGTCGTGTGCTGGGAAAAATCGGCAGGCTGAGTGTTGCCATAAACCCATACCACCGCTACACCCTGGCGGCCGAGAGGAAATTATTCCACAGCCCAAGCCTTAAAGCGGTGATCTGCAACTCCCGCATGGTGAAAGAGGAAATCCGGCATTATTTCGGGCTGGCGGAAGAAAAGCTCCATGTGATTTACAGCGGCGTGAATCTGGAAGCTTTCCATCCCGGTCTGAAGCTCCAGCATAGGAGCACCATCCGCGCTCAATACAAGATCCCGGAAGAAGCCGTACTATTCCTGTTTGTTGGCTCAGGCTTCGAGCGCAAGGGGCTGCGCACGCTACTTCAGGCCATGGCGCAAATCCCACCTGCCAGCCATCTGATGGTCGTCGGCAAGGACAAGCATCTGGCACATTACCAGCGCCAGGCAGAAAACCTCGGCCTCGCCGGCAGGGTTCACTTCGCACATGGGCAGAAAGACCCCAAACCCTTCTACGGCGCTGCTGACGCGTTCGTCCTGCCCACCTTGTACGACCCGTTTCCCAATACCGCGCTGGAAGCCTTCGCCTGCGGCCTGCCTGTCGTCACCAGCACCAAGAGCGGGGCGGCGGAACTGGTCAGAGAGGGTGAGAACGGCTTTGTCTGCGATGCGCTGGACCAGAACGCTCTGGCATCCGCCATGGTCAAATTAACGGATCAAGCAACCCGATTACGGCTTGGCACCGCTGCGCGGGAAACCGTCACCCCGCTGTCGCCGGAAAACATGGCCCGGCGATTGCTGGGCTTATACCGCGACCTGAGTCCTCAAAATATCAGGTGAGCGTTCCATCAATTCGCTGAAGCCTGCCAAGGCTTCGGCTGCGCTGATATCCTTCACATCACGGCTTTCCGGCTGCAACAACACATAAGGCACGCCCCACGGGTGCCAGCGCGCGGCATCGGACTGGCCGAAGAAGCACAGGATCGGCTTGCCCAATCCGGCCGCCAGGTGCATCGCCCCGCCGTCACTGCACACCAGCGCATCGCACAAGGACAGCCCCGCTATCAACTCTTCCAGACGCCGGGTGGGATAAGCGAGAACCGGCATATCTCCGAGAGAATGCATCAGTTCCTCAGCCTTGCCATCATCGCCCGGATGCAATGGGTTGTTTTCATCCCCCGGCGACCAGAACAGCAGAAAGCGTGCGGCATACTGCTCATGCAATGCACGGATGAGTGCGGAGAAGCGCTCTACCGGCCAACGCTGGCTAGGTTTGCGCGCGCTGATATGAATACCGATGGTGAGTTTGCCCCCCTCCCCGGCTTGAACCATCCGGGAACGCCCTCGCCCGGCTTCCGCTTTATCGGCATACACGGCGGCGGCAGAGGGCAGACCGGATATCCCCAAGGGTTGCAGCAATCGAAAAACATCCTCCACCTCATGCAGATGAGGAAGAAATTCAAATGAAACACCGATATCGACGTGACGGGATGCCCGTTTTGTTTTCTCGGTAAAACCGAGGATATGGCGTGGCCGGATCATGCGGGCGAGCAACAAGGAGCGCTCCTGGAATCCCGGCGCGGCAAGGATGGCGTAATCAAAATGCATGGCCCGCAACCTGGCCAGCATTCTCATGCGTTCAAGATAGACGCCCGGCACACTCTGCCCCATCGGACGATGTTTGGCCTTGGTATAGGCGAAAACCTCATCGACATCCGGATTGCCCCGCAATACCGCCGCATTGTAGCTATTTACCAGCGCACAAATACGGGCCGAAGGAAAACGCTCGCGCAGGGCGCGGAACAGTGGCGTGGTACAGACAAGATCGCCAATATTGTCACGGCGAATAAGCAGAAAGCTTTGGGAATGGTTAGGCAAAGTCATCGTGATGATAAATCCCTTAGCCGTGCGCCATAACCGAGAAGGATTCCAGCACATGCCCAGAAAAGCAGCACATCCGTTCGCCAGAAAAGATCATCGGTCATGTTTTTGGAGAAAACGGCAACCATCAGGCCGAGACCGACCAGGCCGATTTCCCCGTGCTGATTATCCGGAAGCCTCGCAATCCACCAGAACTCTCTCGTCATTGCGCCGAACAGGAATAGCAACACCAAGACACCTGGAATGCCCATCTGCAAGCCATAGTTGAGCACCAGATTATGGGCATGCGCAAAAAACAGATCGGGCCATTCGGCGGGTTTCTGGAATACAAAATGGGGCAAATCTCTCCCGAAGCCAACCCCCGCCAGCGGCCGTTCGGCAATCCGCTCGATCCAGAATTCCCAGATACGGTATCGCTCGCTCTGGGCAAACGTATCCATGAGATGAGATCTGCCGGATTCCGTGGCCATCATGGCGGCCGCGTCTGGCGGACGCTGCTTGGCCACCTGGACAAAGAAAATTGAGGAAATAATCATGGCAAGCAGCAGCATCACCAGAATGCGGACCTTGGCACGGCCAGTATGCTGCCGATAAGCCAGAAATCCTGCGAAGATGACCAATACCGCCAGGAAGGAGATCCAGAACATACGGTTCGCATTCAGGTAGGCAACACAGATAAAAACGCCCAGCAGCAAGGCGCCCAGCCACCTGGACTGCTTTCTCAGGTTCCATAACCAAATCAGGAGAAAGGGCGTCACGGTTGCGAGATAAGTGCTGTAACTCACATAGCCATGCACATCATCCCACTGGTAACCGGGGTAGGACGACCAGTACCCGAACAGGCTTACTGCCAGGGTCAACGCCAGTGACAGCACAATCAGGTTAAGCCACAACCGCCACTCCGTCTCGCTCCGGGTGAGGATATAGAAGGTAAAAAATGCGAGCATCCCATATCCGATCTCTCTCTTGATCTCGCCGATCGAGAAAACCGGATCGAGTGACCATGCCACGGACAGCAAGGCGCAGCCACTCCACGCCACGAGCGGCCACTTAATGGCCACTCGTGGCGCGGAGTGCCTTCTGAACACCCAAATTGCGGTGCCAAAAGCTGCAAACAGGGTCAGCAGCCGGAGTGCCATCGTGTAATTGAAAGGCAATACCAGCAGAAAAAGCGCTGCCGGCACCAACAGCCAGCGCCGCTTTTCAGCGTAACCGGCATCTTCTGTGTGCCGTAAATCGAGAGGAGGGGGAATCATTTAACCTAGAAGCCTCAGTTGGACAGCCTGTAGCGGGCCCACCCATCGGGTGAATGCCAATATTGAGAGTAAATAATTTTGAAACATGCTGTTGCGTATCCAAATGAGCGGTCAACCGAGGTTTCAAGGTTTAATCCGGGTCAAACACCCCTAGAACTTTTTCGCAAGTAGAAACAGGCGGTGTCTCCATCCCTTAGGGTATTGAGCAATTCTGCAAATTTTTCGAATTTGCGTTTTTCCTCATCAGAAAACAATCTGTTCCCCGGCTTCCGGAATTCGTTTTTATGATCCTTGTAGGGAATACCTCTTAAATAATGCTCACTATTCTGGAATTGGTGAAACGTTGAGTCATACACGACTTCAGTCACCTCGAATCCGGACTGCTCCGCCAAAATATGCATGCTTTTAACGGTATGCAGATAAATATGGCGCGGCGCATCCAGGGCCACCCAGTCAATACCGTATTTCCTCCAGGCATAGCAGTCCACGACAGGAATTCTGATCAGCACACAGCCATCGGGATGAATCAGCTCGTGCAACTTTTTCATGGTTGTCAGCTGATCGGGCATGTGTTCCAGGGAATGGTTGAGCATGATGAAATCGAATATGCGATCGAGCTCACCCAATTCCTTTTTGAAAACACGCACGCCATTTTCGTAAGCAATATCGTCTGCGATAAAAGGGTCCACCCCGCTCAGGCGATGAAACCCCTCGCGCTGCAATTTAAGGAGCAGTCCGCCGGCACCACACCCCACATCCAGTATTTCGGAGTCGAAATTCACACCCGCGCGTTTCAGCCAGTCGAAATGTTCCTGCCTGGTGGATAGCGATGCCAGAAGTCCGCCGACAAAACTGCGCTGCCCCAGAAAAGACCGGCTGCGAATTTTCCGGAGCCGCAGCAACAGCGCGCTGTATTCTTTCCGGGGGGGTTCCTGGTATGAGTAATAGGCATCCGGGTAGTATTTCGACAAATTTTCCGGGATTTCCGCGAGGTGCAGGCAGCCGCAGTGAGCACATTTGATGTATTCAAATTCATCGCGGAAATTGAACATCATTTCCCGTGCCAGGTAGGAAGCATTTCCCCGCTCGTTCTGGCAAATCTTGCAAATGCTCATTTAATGATATCTCCCCTTCCTTTAGGCCCATGATTTTCCCGCCATTCCCGGATGTGGCGAATCAGGCTCTCCGCACGATGTTCATAGGTATGCTCACGCAATACCCGCAGGTGGGCGGCCTCGGCAATGGCACGAGCTTCGCCGGGGTGGGCGAGAAAATGGCGTATCCTGGCAACACAGTCATCCATATCGTGGAAATCCGCCCATTCCGCGCCGGGTTCGAAATCGTCACGAGCATGGCGGCGTTCGTCGCTTAACAGAAAACCGCCGCATGCCGGTACCCCGTAGCAGCGTTCCGGCAGCCCCCAGCTTCTTTCTCCGCCATGGTCCGCCGCGGCTCCGGCGTTCAGGTTGATGCGGCTGCGCTGGATGATGTCGACCTGATCGCTTGCGGATAGATTCTCGGCATGCCTGAACAGGGCATTTATCCCGCTACCGGACAGGCGACGCTCCAGTTCAGCGAAAAATTCGGCACGCGCGCGATGTTCCCGGTAACGTTGTCCATCCAGGTTGCCGATAAAGGAAACATCATAGCGGAAGAAATCCGGGCTGCGCATCTCTTCCAGCGTTGTTCCATGCAGATGGTAGTGCCGGGTCCAGGCCGCATTGGCCTGGTAAATCGTTTCCGGCGCAAAGGGCAGGGTCGGCTGCAGGGTGTGGGTGGCGTAAATATCCAGCGGACGAAACAGGCTGAACAGCCACAGCCGGCGGCGGCGGACCCCCAAATGCCAGGGCGCATCGCGGTCGATGCCGATCAGGGGGATGCCATGCCGCTTCAGTCGCGCCTTCAGCTGCCATGTGCGCCAGGGTTGCCGCACGCCCTCGTAAAAATTGATGATGCAGGCACCGGTTTCCTTGAGTTGCGCCTCGTCCGGCTCCCACACATTGTCCAAGACCCGGCAGCCACGGGCCTCCAGGCCCTCCCTCAGCGGCGCAAAGCCTTTCCTGAAGTTGAAAATCAATTGCATGGGGCCGCTTCCAGAAGGCGGATGGCCGCATTCATTGCCCGCTCCACACGCTGCGAAAATTGCGCAAGGGAAAAACGTTCGAGATGCGCCGTTGCCCGGCGCGGGTCGGGGAATTTACCTTCCGCGGCATGGAGATTACCGAGCAGCCGCGCGAAATCGCGGCCATTATCCTGACGCGGATCGGTGAAGAAATAGCCGGTTTCCGCTTCGAGCACGGTTTCGGTGAACGGTGGCGCATGCACTGCCAGGACGGGCGTGCCGCAAGCCTGGGCCTCGATCACGTTGAGGCCGAGCGCTTCCTTTTCCGGCAGTCCGGTAATCAGGAAATCCAGTTGCGGGTAAACCGCGGTCAAGCTGTTCTGGTGCCCCCACCAGCGCACCTGTCCAGCGACAGGATGGAGGCTTTTGCGCAAATCGCGCACCGAAGCATAGCCGCCGCTGCCGAAAATTTCCAGATTGACATCGGGGAACTGCCGGATGACGGGGGCAAGGATGCCGAACATCAACGGGAATTGCTTGATCGGCGTCAAACGCGAGACGACACCCAAGGTCAGGCCTTCCCTTTTCTCAAAATACCGCGCGGGTCTGAGTGCGAAGAGGGGGGGATAGAGATGGCTCAGGAGGCGGTCACGTACCTTGCGGGTGTCCCAATCGTAAACCGATGCGGCGCGGATCGCCGTTGTTTGCCCCATCGTCGGGCGAGTCAGATCGGCCACGCCGTAAAGAGGCGCTTCATAATAACTGTCGATGCCCGCCGCGCGCAGGCTGTCGATGACATGGCCGGAAACGGCAAAAACAAGGTGGTAGGGCCTGAACGGCGCCGGATTCCGGTTGTACAGCGGCATGTGGGCGAAGCCTGCAAGGACGTGCTTGCTGGCGAGCGTGTCGGCCAGCCTGCCGATTGCGGGAGAATGGGTGATGAACAAGGAACGTTCGACCGGCAGATGGGCGTGGATTTCCTCATAACTACCAACCGGGACCAGCGTGACGCCGGGCATATCCAGTTTCCGCCAGAAACCGGCATTTTTGTGGACGAAAAGCGTGACTTGCCAGCCAAGCTGCTGGAGCGCGTGGCTGAAAAACCGGGTATAGATTTCCCCGCCGCCGAAGCCTTGCTGCAAATTGATTTGGTAACAGACCCTGTTCATCTACTCGCGAATGCCCAGTTCTTCGATGGCCCGGCGTACATCAGCCACCTGAATGCCGTCCATGCACGCGCCGACAGTGGCGCATTCGCGCTGGCTGCGACCGCAACGCCTCACCCAGCCTATGGTTCGCCTGAAAAGCACGCGCTGGTCCCGGCATGGAAAATCTTCAACCGTGACGGCACGGTATGGGCTATTTCGCCAGAATTCGCCCGCGCCGCAGAGCACCGGCGACCCCGGCCCAAACAGCGTCACCGTTGGGATGCCGACAATACGGCCGAGGTGGGCCGCACCCGTATCCGGGCAGACCAGCAGCCGGGCGTGGGCCAGCAAGTGCCACAACTGAGCCAGATCCAGCTGGCCGGCAAAGGAAAGATGTTTTTTGTCCGGATCGATTTCGTCGACAATGCGTTGTTCGCCGGGACCACCGCTCCAGGCCACCTGGAGTCCGCATTTAGTCAGGGACTCGGCCAGGGCACGCCACTTTTCCGGACTCCACAGCTTCAGCACGGTGCTTGCCCCCACATGCAGGACGCAATACGGCTGCGCAGGCACCGCGAAAGGAAGGCAGTCCGGCGCGGGCCAATCTTCAGGCTTGTAGGGCGCAGGAGGCAAGCCGTCTATCAGTTCCGAAACCATATCGCCCCAGGCAGCGGGTTGGCTCGGATATGGCACGAGACGGTCAACCGGCCAGTTTTTGTAGGCCGGACGGTCACCGGCGAACGCCACGATCCAGCGCGCGCCAGCGGCCAGAGCCAGCCAGCTGTAGCGGTTGTCGCCAGGGACGATGGCGAGATCGAAGCGCCCCGTATCGAGCAGCATCTTGAGGGTGCCGCCATCGCGCGGGTCATAGGGCATGCAGATCGCCCCGTAAGGAAGATGCTGGTAGAGAGGAGCAATCGCCTTGGGGGTCGTCATGACGATCGTTGCATTTGGGTGGCAAGCGCGCAATTTAGCCAACAGCGGTGTCAGCATCAAAGTGTCGCCCAAGAGCAGGTGATGGGCAAGCAGAATGCGGCGAGGCGAAACGGGCGGCTTGCGCCGGCCCAACATTAATAATCTGTTTCCTGCAGCGAACGCCAGAACCTTGAGGCGCGGAATTAAACGGCTAGCCATGGGCCGCGTTGCAAAAGATCGCTTCCATTTTGTCGAGCATGCCCTGGAGTCCGAACTTCTCCAGCCCATCCATGCGAGCATGCTCCGCTAGCGCAAGACCAAGCCCTGGTTCCTGCAACAGGCGCTGGAGCGCCTGTTGCAGCGCTTCGGCACTTCTGGGCTCTACAACCAGCCCGTTCTTCCCATCCTGTATGGCATCGAGGATGCTGCCCACCGGCGTGGTGACAATCGGCAGGGCACAGAGCATGGCTTGCAGCAGGGCCTGGGGCACGCCTTCATTCGCGTAGGAAGGCAGGACAAAAACATCCATGGCTTGCAGCCAGGGCAGCACATCGCGCTGGTTGCCGGGCATGGCGACACGCTCCTGCAGGCCCAGTTCGGCCACTTTCTTGTGGAGGGCATCACTCTGCGGGCCGCCGCCCACGATCAGCAGGCGGGCCGTCGCATCCCCCAGTGCGGCGAAGGCATCCAGCAAATAAGCGTGGCCCTTCCAGCTGCGCAGCGTGGCGACGATGCCGATGATGGCGCCCTCTTCCGGCAACCCGAGTTGGCGGCGGGCGAGCCGTTTGTCGCCTGGCACGAAGCGGCTGGTATCGATCCCCGTGGGTACGGAGGTGATCCCTTCCGGGCGGTAGCCGTTCTCTTCGATCAGTTGTTGCCGCAGCTTCTCACCTGTCGTGACAATATGACGGGTCGCGCTCTGATAAAGCCAGCGCGTTGCCCGATTGTTCGGGATAGGCGCAGAAATGTGGCGGGTACGCACGATCGGCGCCCGTACTCCTGGCAGCAAGGAAGCCAGCGCCGCCAGCCAGGTGTCCGTCGAACTGTGGGTGTTGAGAATGTCGGCGGGATTGTTCCGCAGCCAGCGATGCAGCGCCAGGACGCCACTCAGGTTCTTCCTGCCGATCGGCAGTGCCACTGCGGGAACGCCACGGAGCCGGGCCTCCTCAAATATCTTGGCCTCCGGCGGGCACAGCAGCGTTACCTGGTGGCCGCGCTGCATCATGCCGGCCGCTTCAGTGAGAATGCGGATTTCCTGGCCGCCCCAGCCCAGAGAGGCCTCGGTATGGACGATATGCAGTTTTGCGGTGGTCATGGCTGGCGCAGTTTTTCCTGGCTGAACTGGATGCGGTGCAGGTTGGCGTAGATGCCATCAAGGGCCAGCAATTCGCGATGGCTTCCCATTTCCGCAACACGCCCTTTCTGCATCACCACGATCCGGTCGGCATGTTCAATGGTCGATAGCCGGTGGGCGATGACGATGGTGGTACGGCCCTGCATCAGATTTTCCAGCGCAGCCTGGACGTGGCGCTCCGATTCGGTATCCAGCGCCGACGTAGCCTCATCGAGGATCAGGATGGGCGCATTCTTCAGGATGGCGCGTGCAATCGCCAGGCGCTGGCGCTGTCCGCCGGAAAGGCGCACTCCGTTTTCGCCGACGAAGGTCTGCAAACCTTGCGGCATCTCGCGGATAAACTCCATGGCATGCGCGGCCTCGGCGGCGGCGATAATTTCAGCTTCGCTGGCAGCCGCCTGGCGCCCATAGGCAATATTCCCGGCGACGGTATCATTGAACAGCACCACGTCCTGGCTCACCAGCGCGATGTTGGCGCGCAAATCGGCAAGGCGGAGGTGCTCGATATCATGCCCGTCCACCAGAATCTGTCCGCCGCTGGGATGGTAAAAACGCGGCAGGAGGTTCACCAGCGTGGTTTTTCCGCTGCCGGACTGCCCCACCAGGGCCACCGTTTCTCCCGGCCTGATGGCAAGAGAAACATGGTCCATGGCCAGCTTGTCGGCCGTGTAGGAAAAACTGACATCGCGAAACTCCACTTCCCCCCTTGACCGCTCCAGCCGTTGGCGGCCCGTATCCGGCTCCGCCTCTTCGTCAATCAGGGCAAACACGCTCTCGGCTGCGGCCAGGCCGCGCTGCAAACTCTCGTTGACGCCGGTCAGCCGTTTCAATGGCGCCAGCAGCATCAGCATGGCGGTAAGAAAAGACACGAATCCGCCCACCGTGGTCTGGTTCGCCGCGGACTGGGCGGAAGCCATGTAAACGATCACCGCCACTGCGATCGCGGCAAAAATCTGCACGATCGGCACGCTGGCGGAAGCCGCGACCGCCTGCTTGAGGTTGAAACGGCGCAAGGCATTGACCGCATCGTGAAAACGGCGCGCCTCATACGCCTGCCCGCCAAAAATTTTCACTACCTTGTGGCACTCGATGGTTTCCTCCAGCACATGGGTGATATCCCCCATGGAGCGCTGCGATCCGCGGCTCATGGTCCGCAGGCGGCCGCTAAAGGCCTTGACCACCAGCGCGATGGCCGGCGTCACGATCACCGCGACCAAGGTTAATTTCCAGTTGAGGTACAGCAACCAGCCGAGCAGACCAAGAATGGTCAGGGAATCCCGCACCATCACGGTAATCGCGCTCGTCGCCGCATCGGTCACCTGGCTGACATCGTATGACACCTTGGAAATCAGGGCGCCCGAAGTATTGTTGGCAAAATAGCCGGTAGGTAAATTCACCATACGGGCGAACATCAATTCACGCAAATCCATCACCACCTTGCCGGAAACCCAACTGATGGCGTAGGAACTGATGTAAGTGGCGATACCGCGCACCACGAATATCGCCACGATCAGGAACGGCATCCAGCGCATGGTTTCCGGATCTTTATCGACGAAACTGCCATCCAGCATGGGCTTCAGCAAGGCGGGAAAAGCCGGCTCCGTCGCCGCCGTCACCGCCATGGCAAGGATGGAAACGAGGAATACCCGCCAGTAAGGCAATACATAGCGCAGCAGGCGCAGGTAAAGGTCTTTGCTACTCATTGGCGGGTGATTTTACGCTTTGGCGTCCGATGAAATTGAAATGAAGCCCATGGATCTCGAACGAGGCAGGGCTTTGAATTTGCGTTTGAAGGGCATATAAATTCAGGGGGAGAAATGCGGGCTATTATAGCCTAGTGTAGTGTTGCACGCTAAACGGTCCTTTCAGCAAGCGCCAGGGCGGCCATATGCAAGGCGCGGGTGCGCCGGAATGTCATTCTATTCCAAGCGCCCGCAACGCCGCAGATGGCCGCCCTGGCGCTTGCCCGGAGGGAGCCTTCCCAAAAGCGTCCTAACCGCGTTGCGGCGCTTGACAAGGGAATAGCCATTGCCTGCGCGCCGCGCCTTGTTATGCCACTTTTTGGAAGGCTCTGAAAGGACCGTTTAGCGTGCAACACTACACTAGTGTCAGCAACCAGTCTTGCCGGATCGCCCGGGCGTCGCCCCCTATGAATCAGCGGCGCCGACGGCCGGCGGAATGCCGGTCAATAGGCATTCCTGTCGACAAACCCCCTGAACACCGTCAACAGAATAATCCGCAGATCAAACCACAATGACCAGTGCTCAATATAATAAAGATCATACTCGATGCGCTTGGACAGATCCGTATCCCCCCGCCAGCCATTAATCTGTGCCCAGCCGGTGATGCCGGCCTTAACCAGATGCTTTTTCATATAATCCGGAATTTCATCCTTGAATTTTTCGACGAACATGGTCCGCTCGGGACGAGGCCCGACTATGGACATATCCCCCTTCAGGACGTTGATGAATTGCGGCAACTCATCGAGGCTGGTCTTGCGCAGAAATGCCCCGAATTTTGTCGCCTCCTTGTTCTTCGCCCCGCCCCATCGAACGCCGTTTTTTTCCACATCCACCGGCATGGATCGAAACTTGAGCATCATGAATGGCTTGCCATTCCAGCCCACGCGTTCCTGGCGATAAAAAACGGGGCCGGGCGAACTCAATCTCACGCCGACGGCCAGCGCCGCCATCAATGGGGCGATCAATATCAAGACCAGGGCTGACAGCAAGCGGTCTTCCAAGGCCTTAAGCAGGCGGCTGACGCCAACCATGGGGCTGGCCGAAAGGCTTAACACCGGCATGCCGGCGATTTCCGAGACGGAATGATTGATCAGGCGAAAGCTGGAGATGTCCGGCACCCAACGAATATCCACCGTGGAATGACGCAGCAAAAACATGATTTTCTTAACGGTATCCTCTGCCTTGAGGGGCAAGGTAATCCATACCTGGTCAATATCCCTCTCGTTGACAAACGCCTCCAGGTCGTCGATAGACCCCAGCAAAGGCATTCTCGTTTTGCTCTCTTGCTGAACGAGATGATCGCCAAACACCCCGATAACCTGCAAGCCTGCCCATGGAGAATGTAGCAAGCGCTCAGCAACTTCCCGAGAGAGCGCATAATCCCCCGCCATGACAATCTGCCTTTGGTTAAAACCCCAGCGCCTGATTGATCGCAATACCAGACGCAGGCCGATGCGGCCGCCCAACAAAAACACCCACCCCAGGATCGCCCAGTAGCTGATCCAGCCACGGGAAAAATCAGCACCCGATTTCGTCAGGAAAGTGAAGCCAAACAGGCAAAACAGCACGGCCGCCCAGGCGATCAGGATACTGCGGGCCTCTTCGGCCAAAGAAACGCCCCGCCATATTTTATAAAGTGAAAACTGCGGAAAGATCATGCCCGCAAACAACAGGCTCACCCCGGTCAAAATCAGGTAGCCCTGCGGCAGAGACCAGCTTCCCAGATACCCGTAATGACCCACTACCGCGGCAAGCGCAATCAATCCCCAGTCGAGCACATACATCGCAAGATGCAGAGCACTTGCATGCCCTTTGAGCATACCGCCTGTTTTCATTTAGTTTCTTTGCCAGTACGCACGATTCATACTCAAAGAGGGCTTCACCCCCGCAGGAAGAAACGCCTCATTCCTGCCCAGCCGATAGCCAAGATACTTCACGCCTGTCCGCATTAACGCAACGGGAATCAGCCATGGCGCATTTTTCGCCAGGTAAGCCAGTTCGGACAAGACGAACCCCTTGCCACTGCCTTCAGCATTGCCAAAAGTCTCCAGCAGCCATTTCTCGCGCGCATGCAGGACGCCCGTATCGAAATAACGGCGGAACTCCTCCAGCATGCTGTAATCATGCGAGTGATAGACCATTGCCTCGGCGCAATAGGCAACTTGCCAGCCTTGCATCAGCATCCGCGCGGCAACCACCATGTCCTCCGCCAGGATCACATCGCCCGGAAAACCGCCGACAGCCTCGAGCGCCTCACGCCTGTAAGCGGCAAATGAATTCGACATGAAAGCTGCCTTGATACCCAATCGGGGGGTATCCGCAAGCGATTTAACAGTGCTTACAGAAGAGTAATTGAAAAAACGAGCATGTGCCTCAATCGTGCCAGCGTTTGGTGCCGGTAGCTGGCGCCCATAAACGGCACCTATCTGCTGGTCGGCCAAGCAAGCCAATATTTGTTTCAAAGCATCGGGGGTTGCCAAAATGGCATCTTGCGTCATCAACACCACAATATCCGCTTCTGTCAACATTATCATACCCAGTTGGCGGGTTCCCCCATGGTTAAACTGAGCCTCGGGAATAACGCGAACATTGAAGCCGGCCTCTTTTGCCAATACTGCGGTGCTGTCGTCTGATGAAGAGTCGATGACAAGTAAGTATTCAGGCCGCGCCGTTTGGCTGGCAAATGCTTCCAACCAGCGGCGCCACAACTCGCCACCGTTTCTTGTAGGAACCAACAGGCCGATTTTTTCCACGGAACTCGCTCATTCCATAAAAATCGTATCGAGCATCGCCAAAGCGGCCCTCTCCGGGAAAAATTTTGTGATGTCCATAACGGCCCTTTCCCTTATGCTGTACCTCAGATCTGCATCCCTTACCAGTCGATCCAGAGCGCGCTCACATTCCGCATGGTCAGCGGTGTCAACCACTAGCGCATTAATGCCATCCATCGCAAAATCCGAGGCACCGCCTCGCTTCGGCACAATAACCGCCATCGCGCATCCCATCGCTTCCATGGCAGTCAACCCCATGGCTTGATGGGTGGAAAAATCCGCAAAAATATCGCATGTGCTCAGCACGGAAGAAATTTGCCAGGGAGTCAACAAGCCCAGATGTTGGAATTCAAAATCATGCGGCAAAGAAAGAAACGCGGGATCGTCATGTTCCACACCAAAAGTGACGATTTGCACGCGCTCACCATAGCGATTTTTAATGCTGCACAATATTTCCATAGTCAACTGCGGAGCGCGATAAGGTGAGGCCGGCCTGATCATTGCCACAACCCGGACTGCATCTTGAAGCGGTCTAGGGCGCGGCAGGAACAAATCGCTTTCGAAACTTGGTCCAATAACGGTGCAGTTCGCACCGGTATGATTACGTACCTCGTCACGGTTCCAGCCGGTTTTGCAAAACAGTTTCATTTTGGGTATTAATGTGTAGGATTGCAGCGCCTTTTTGTAGCCATCAGAACCCTGCGAAAAGAAAGAGGGCTCGAAATCCTGGACGTAATACCCTAATGCTGTTCTGGGGCTCAGATCTTTCTGTGCTTGTTCAAGCCACGCAACGGAATAGTAAATTGTTGCGATTGCAGCATCTGCATCCTGTATCTTTGCTGACAACTCCGCCGGGCCTGTGATATAGACCACCGGCACCTCAGAATCCGGGTAATTCGCCTCAAAAAACGGCTTGTTGGCTGCAAGGTTAATGATAACTGCATCCACACCCATGCGTCGCAGCGCCTTCGCTTCCGACAAAACGATATTGGCACCCCCGCCCGCATTCATGACTGGCAAGACGAACGCAATGCGTTTCCCTGCCCAACGTTCACGTGCCGCATTTACGACAGTCTCCCGTTCGGCCAAAACCGCTACCCGAGCGCGAATACCTGCCAAAACCGGGTCATATCGGCATACTGCCGCCAGTTGGTCAATTGTTGGTTGTGAATGCTTCGCTGCCAATGCCTCGGCTGCTCGCGTGATGAGCATCTTGCGTCGCTCGTGGGAGTAGCTACGGGACTGGGCGTGATACACATACACATCATCGGCCACCGCCAATGTGCCGCCTGCAGCCCATATCCGCAAGCAGTAATCGTTTTCCTCGCCATAGCCGGAAGCAAACGCCTCTTCGTCAAATTCGCCAATATTTTTCAGGGTAGTGCGCTTAATCAACAGGCAGAACCCATTGAGAAAGGGCAGGCGCGGATAAAGTCGCATGGAATCCGCCGCAATCAGGCCTGCCATATGCTCAACGGTTATGCCTTCTGGCAAGGGATTTTCAGCCCAATCACCGCTGTCCTCGATCTTGGGCACCGACTGCCACGAAGCGGTATTACTCAAAGGCCCGACCATTGCAATATTTGCATCCGATGCGGCGCACATCACCATGCGATCCAGCCATTCCGGAGAAACTATGGTATCGCTATTAAGCAATACGACGTAGTCCGCAGACGACGCCCGTAAACCCCGGTTCGCCGCAAAAGTGTAACCGGTGGCTTGGTCACTGCGTAACAGCAGGCAACCATGCTGGGCTGCAAAATCGCGCAAGAATTCAGCCGTTTCGAGCTCGCTGCCATCATCGACCAAAACGAGTTGATAAGGTGCAGAAGTGTTCCTTGCCACTGACTCCAGGCACACTTTCACATCGTTCAATGCATTGTGGACACAAACTATGATATCTACCGAAGCTGCATGTTGATGCAACTCACGGCTTACTGTCGGCACGCTTTCGACAACAAGAGAGATAGCCGGGCCGAACTGCCGGGGAGCGGCGCCGCCATACGCCAGTACGATGCGCAAACCACGTGAAAGTGTGGACCTCACACCGTGAAGCGCTATGGCATGTCGCGCTCGCCTGAGTATTCCGGCTACGCCTTTCATGCCACCGCCATGGGACGAAATCAAGGCCGCCAGGCCCGATACAAGACGCCTGATCTTTCTTGCAAAATCCCCGGCCTTTCGCAGAGGACTCGTCACCCGCCAGGATTTGGAAGCAAGCATGGACTCGACATGAATTTGCGCTGCCTTGGCTGTTGTCCGCAATGTTTCAATCTCGCCCGAAAGCATGGAGATCTCGGCGTTCTTTTGCACAATTGCCGCATCCCTCTCTCCAACCTCACGTATCCGAAGTTCGGATAGGGCTTGATAAGCCCGGTCCTGATTGACAATATGCTCCATTGCATCCGCATATGAAGCCTCGCAAACCAATGCATCGCCCAGACGCGTAAAAAGGGAGGCAAGGGTATCAGGAACGGCGTTCAACAAAATATGGCCATATTCCTCGACACTGCGCTTTCCGGCAAACAAGACACCCAAGCCATGGCTATGGCCAAACTCAATGGATGGATACTGCTGGCTTAAATCACGCCACAGGCGCCACACCCCGAAATTGTTCTCATACACGCGCGTATCGTGAAAGAGGATGAGGCCGCGTTCGCTGACTTTAGGCAACCAGGTATCAAAATCATGCTTTACCGCTTCATAGGTGTGCAAGCCGTCGATATGCAACAAATCGATCGACTGGTCCTCAAAGAGGGGCAATGCCTCATCGAATGTGCGCCGCAAAAGGGTCGAGAAATGGCCATATTTCTGATCATGCGCGGTTTTTAATATCCCGAACACCTCATCCCCATAATGACCTGCATGGGGGTCACCCTGCCAGGTATCTACCGCGAAGCAGCGCGTGGGCAGGTTTAGACTGCTTACCGCGTGGCAGAAAGCCAGATAGGAATTCCCGGTATGCGTTCCGAGTTCGACAAGAACGGCTGGCCTAACCAGATCGACGCTGAGAAATGCAAACGGAATATGCCCAACCCAGGCAAAAGGTTTTGCAATATTGATAGGGCGGGAAAACGCCAAAGGATAATCCAGCGGATTAAATTCTTCACGAGAGTTCACGCGGGTTTCTCCATAATGATCGATAGCATCGGCACACCCACCAAACCTGTGCAAACGCTTGACGTTAGCGATTTCAAAATTAGTCCTTCATGCATCCAGACATGCTGGACGTGCTGTTCCTGGCTGCCTTCGGCCACTGCAATGGCCACGCTGTAATCTCCCACCGGCAGGATAGGCATATAAAAGTCAAAACGGGTGGTAAACACCTCGCCTGCTTTTACCTCCAAGGGGGAGTCTTTATAGCTCAAATACGTATTATCGCCAAACAATGTCTGGCCGAGGCGGTCCTTGAGCGAGAATCCGACGATAGGCCCGCTCAAAAGCTGATGGGCTCGTACATCAACGACGAGCGACACCCATTCTCCGCCTACAACATATTTGATTACTTTTCCTTCTTCATTGATTAATCCGATAAATCCGATCGAAGCACCCTGCATTCCGAAGGAAACAGCATTTTCATCAAAGGCAAATATCTGGATATCATTTCGCAAATTTGTTCGATCAATCAATTCAAGCCTGGGATCGACAGGCCTTTCCTTTACTTGGTTTTTTGGGCCCTCGATTTTTTCCTTCGGTTCCTGGAAACCTTGCTGTTCCAGATAAAACGCCTCAAGATAAGCCTCCGAAATATCCTTGGCCGTACCCTGTTTTTTACACGCTCCATTTTGCAGCCAAAGAGCGCGTTGACATAAATTGGTCACCGCCCCTATATCGTGGCTGACAAAAAGCAAGGTTCCCCGCTCCCTGAAGCGGCGCAGGAAACGCATGCACTTCTGGGTAAAGAACACATCCCCCACCGCCAATGCCTCATCGATGACCAGCACATCCGCATCGACATGGGCGATCACGGCAAAAGCCAGCCGCACGAACATTCCGCTCGAATAGGTTTTAACGGGCTGATCGATGAAATCGCCAATATCGGCAAAAGCGGCGATTTCATCATAGCGCGCATCGATTTCGCCACTGGAGAGCCCAAAAAGGGTCGCATTCATATAAACGTTTTCGCGCCCGGTGAATTCCGGGTTGAAACCCGCGCCAAGCTCAAGTAACGCCGCCACCCGACCATGGACTTCGATTTCACCGCTGGTAGGTGTAAGCGTTCCGCACAATAGTTGCAGCAGCGTGGATTTTCCGGAGCCATTACGTCCGACGATGCCGACCGTTTCGCCCCTCGCGACTTCAAAGGAAACATCGCGCAAGGCCCAGAATTCTCGGTAAAACTGCTTCCGGCCGCGCCACAGGCTTTGCTTCAGGCGATCTTGCGGCTTGTCATAGATGTGATAGCACTTGCTCAATCCCCGAACGCGGATTGCCAAATCAGAGGACATCGGCAAAACCCTTCCGTAACTTCTGGAACCACCAAAGCCCCGCCCAGGCAACCAGCAGGCTCACTGCAAAGTACAAAGCCCAGCTTGACAATTCCGGCGTTTTTCCCCAAATCAGAAGATTGCGCGCCTCCTCGATAATGAAGGTAAGCGGGTTCAGATAGAGCAGCGAGCGGTAAGCTTCCGGCAGTGCTGTGATGGGATAAAACACAGGCGACAGGAACATCAATACCGTCGTGACAAGTCCGGTTGTTTGCGCCACATCGCGCAGGTAGACGCCTGTTGCAGCGAGAAACCAGGACACACCCATAATCAGCAGCAGGAACGGCAGAAAAAGAATCGGAAGGAAGATGGCCGTCCAATGCAGGTAACCATGCAAGGCAAGAAAGAAAGCCAGCAGCACACCCATGCTGATAGCGGCATGAAACAGCGCCGAGCCGAGTGCCACCCAGGGCAGAATATCCAGGGGAAACACGACGCGCTTGACGAAATTCACGTTGCTCAAAATCAGGCCTGGTGCACGATTGACGCATTCGGCAAACAGGCCGTGAACGATCAAGCCCGTGAAAAGAATGGTTGCATACTCTGTCTTGCTGCCCGAACCGCCTCCCCAGCGCGCATTGAATACCACGCTGAAGACCAGGGTATAAACCGCCAGCATCAACACCGGATTAAATAACGACCAGAATAAACCCATCACCGAGCCGCGATAACGCCCGATCACCTCGCGCTTGGTCATTTGCAATATCAGATTGCGGTAATGCCAGAAACGCTTGATGCCTTCTGACAAAACGGCGAACAAATGGATCTTTTCCACCCCGTCAAACATATAGCACAACGTCATAAACCATCACCAAGACTCACGCACCGAAATTTAAACGCTTTGAAGTCATTATTATAGCGGAACGGGCTGAGGATGTTTTGTCCGGCCCCAATAGGGCCGGATTATTGAGTGAATGCTTTATGGCCGCGAGATTTTCGCTTTTTTGTGTAATTCCCCGACAAATTTCTCGATACGCTTGCTGGCAAGTTCTTTCGCGATCGCCTCGCGGGTTTGTTGCAGCGAAGGCAGCTTGGAAGGCTGCGATTCCACCAGCTCAACGAGATGCCAGCCGTTCTGGGTCTGCACCGGCTGGGAAATCTCACCCTTTTCCATCTTCGAGAAGGTATCAGCCAGGGATTTAGCCGCCTGATCTGGGATAAACCAGCCCAGATCGCCACCCTGTTTCCCGCTCTCCGTATCGATTGAATGCTGCCTGGCCTGCTCCGCAAAATCATTGCTGTTCTTGATCGCATTGCGGATATCCTTCGCCTCGGCTTCGGTTTTCACCATAATATGGCGAATATGGTACTGGATCGGATTGTTTTTGATAAACCCATCGTAGCGTGCCTGGATTTCTTCCTCACTGACGGGATGCTCGCTCAAATAGCGGTTGACAGCCGCATTGGCCAGGATTTTTCGCGTGACGTTCTCGAGTTCCTGCTTCACCTCCCGGCTTCGATCCAGTTTTTGTTTCCTGGCTTCCTGTACCAGGAGCTCGCCCGCGATCATTTTTTCCAGCGCGACTTTCTCTGCGCCCGGTTGGTTGGCGAAGGCCGGATTGGATTTCAACTCGGTATTCACCACCTCGCGGGTGACTGGTACGCCATTGACAGTGGCCAGGGTTTCAGCAAATCCGTGCAGCGGAGCCGCCATCAGTCCAACAATCAATATCCATTGCAATCGCATCAATATATCCTCCATTGGTTAGTAAAAAGCCAGAACAGGTCTACCGCCTTTCCCCGCTCAATAGCGGGAAAGCAACCAGCGTCGCAAACGGTGCATCAGTCTTCTGCGCAGATTCAACAGCGCGGAAGCGGCAGGCTTGCGAAATACGCCCACGGTGTCGCCCCAGGGCGCACTGTCCAGGTCCGGGCTGGGATCCCAATCCGTATTCACCTCCAGCAACTCCAGCCCCCCATATTTTGCCAGGGCCGCGTACCCATCAGGGTAATAACGCCAGCAATCCACAGGGTAGCGATGCTCCGGCCCCCGCGACGGCGCAATAAGAAAAATCATGCCGCCCGGTTTAAGCGCCCGCACGATTTCCAGCCAGGTCAGCCAGAAAAACTCGATATGCTCGAATGCCTGCCCTGACACCACCACATCCACCGAATGATCCGCAAAAGGCAGGAGATAGGGCGTCTCCAGCACCACTTCCACATTGGGGCCCGCGCTGAGGTCCACACCCCGGTAGCGCCAGCTTGCGTGGCCGAAGTGCGGGCGGTAGCTGCCGTTGACGTCATAGCTGCCGATGTCGATTATATCAAGCGGAGAAGCGGGATCAAGATATTGGGCGGCGAGCCGACCCATGTGCTGGTATGAGCTGAGGTGCATGAGCGATATGGTGAGAGGCGTTGAATTTTGTCAGTCAATAAACACGACACCTGCATGCATGCGGGTGTCGTGGAAGGTCGTGGAAGGTCGTGGAAGAAGGAATATACCCTAAATACCCTTCATAATACATGTCCATACCGTCATGGAACGGGAAAATGCATGAACTTTACCTTGCCAAATGACCACTGATGCGCTTCCCTTTGAATAAATGGATTAAACTGATTTAAACCAATTGCAATGCTGGATTGGCATTCTTTGCTTAACCTACCGGGCGGTTGCTATCTCTTAAGGTCGCGATAGAAGTTTTCATGCGGCCCAACGGCTTCCAGATAGATCAAGCGAACCTCCTCATCCAGCGTATAGCCCAATAGATACAACGGCCCTCCGCTACGAAATTTGAGGACGCGCAGCGCTGCCAGATCGCCTTTCTTTCGCTCCCCTATTTCAGGGTTTTTCCCTACCTCAACGACCGCAGCATCCACATCGGCAGCAGTATTGTCTTGCAGCTTTTTATATTGCCGGGAAAACCGTCGGGTTTGCTGCACTGACCACGTCATGTACGGTGGCTGCGGGGCACAAACGGCCTGGACTGATCACGCGGTTCGGCCATTGAAGCTAAAGACTCTGCCACGAAATTGACCGGCAGATCGGGGTTGTCGAGAGCAGCCCGCCCTACCCGTGCCCAGAATTCAATTTGCCCGGCAATGGAACGATGCTCCAATGTCGCATCTTGCTTGGCTTGCTCATAGAGATCCTGGTTGATCCGAATCGATGTGCTTGCTGACATTCCGACACCTCCGACAGAAGTTACTACATTTGTGGTTGAAGTGTACCCTTGCCGCCCGCAAAAGAAAACCCCACCCCATTTCATCTTTGCCCGGCATCGACCTGTCAGTGGTAGTCATCTTCGCGCTGGTGACGAATCGCCAGGATGGTGACAGTCTCGTTGTCATCGATCTCAAACAGGGCAATGTAGCCGGCTGCGCCAAAGGGAATCACAAACTCGCGCAAGAAAGGGTTGTCGGCCAAGGCCTTGCGGCAGGTAAAAGGAAATTCTCCCAGCATTTCGATGCCCTTGGCAATGGCATCACGTGCCCGGCGCGCTGCCTTCAGGTCGCGCTCCAGCAGGTGCGCATATAAGCGATGCAAATCTTCCCGGGCTCCCCTGGTATAGCGAACCCGATAGGTCACTTACCTGCCCTTGTTTCAGCTTGAGTCAACATCCCGTCCAATTCAAGCAAAACCTCCTCGGCTGAAAAGTACTCACCGGAACGACGCGCCTCATCACGCGCGGCAAAACCCCGAGCAATGAAGTCACGCTGCATCTTGCGGCGCTCGATGTTCGCCCGTAGCGATTGCTCGACAAAATGCGAAAGACTCTCCCCCTCCTCCAGAACGCTTTCAGCGGCATGCCGTAGCTCAGGATTGACGCGAAGAGATGGAATCGTAGCGGTTTTCATATAACGATCTCCTTGCGTTGCATTTGAGATGCATTATAGCCGATTTCCTTTAAGTCCGACAGGCTGCTGGACATGCGCGTTGCCGTCCAAGAAGGCACCCAGATAGCAAACTGCGATTCAATCTCGTGACCTTTTATGCAGGTCCGCGCTCTCTTTTTCTTTCTTTCAGGAATTTTCTGCGGCGCCCCCCTTGAACCACTTGCCCTCCCATCTGCGGCGCAGCCTGAAACCGGATTCCTCGACCAGATAATAGGAAGCCGTGGCGAGCAGCAGCAACTCCCCGCCATACAGCAGCAGCATCGCCAGGCCATTCATCCCGCTTGCCACGCCGCTTTCCTGCGCAATGATCAGTAGCGGGAAGTGCCACAAATAGAGTGAATAGGAGATTCGGCCAAGAAATGTCAGGATACGCGGCTGATGCGTCCGTATGCGCAGCAGGGCGTTAAGCAGCAAGGCAAAACCCGCGGCCTGCAGCAGCGGGTTGATGACATTGACGAGAGCATTCAACGGCGCCGCCATGGTGCTGTCGCCCCACTGCCAACCCGGGCCGAGCAGGAGCAGGCTCGCCGCGAGAGCCTGGCGGCCGGAAAGCGGCACGCTGCGGCCAGAAGCATGCCACAGCGCCAGCAGCGCCCCAGCGATGAAAAAGGGCAGATGAGCGGGAAACTGGCGCAACAGAAATACGCGATGGTTGAAGGCGGCCACTGCATCGTTCGCAGGCAGGCCGAAAAAGTGCGCGATGGCGGCATCGCTCAGGCCGAGAACGGCCAGCTTGTAAACAAAATACAGCACCAGCAAGGCTGCCAGCGCGGCATAACGCGCTCGTATCGAACGCAGCAGAAGGAATAGCAGCGGACACAGAGCATACCAGATCAGCTCCATGGTCAACGTCCAGTAAGCGCCGTTCAGGCCAAAAGAGGCCGAGCCTGCGGGGGTAAAGAACTGGGCCAGCAGCAGATGCTGGCCCAGCTGGAGCCAGAACGCCCCTGCGGCCAGCGCTGCATCGCCGCGCGACAGCAGGGGATAGAGCAGCAAAGCCACCACCGCCAGGCTGGCGTAATAGGCGGGCAGCAGACGGGTGAGGCGGTGCAGGGCATAGCGGCCCAGGTGCGTGGCAACGGGCCAGGCAGGAAAAACCTGCTGCTGCCGGAACAGGGCGGCGGGAATCAGGTAGGCGCTGAGGGCAAAGAAGCCGCTCACGCACAGATAGCCAAGATACGTCACGTTTCCCCAGGCGTGGGGAAGCAGGAAATACAGGTAATGAAATGCCGCGACGCCGACGGCGAGCAGGCCGCGCAGGGCATCCAGGCTGGCAGTGTGGCGTGGATTCGCGTTCATGAAAAGGGGGCCTGCTGAATTCCAGGAATAAAAAAAACGGGGGCCGAAGCCCCCGTTTGATGCGACACCTGCTAAACCGGAACGATTAGTTGTTCTGGTTGTTGTTGGTGCTGAACTGGGTCACAGTGCCGTTCGGGTTGAACATGAACTGGATTGCGTCCATACCGTTGGTTTCACCGATAACGCGAACATAGCTGTAGTTTGCGTTGGTGGTAGCACCGCCTGCGCCGCAAGCCGTTGCAACTTCAGCGGGGGTCTTGATCACGGCTGCCTTCGGTGCCAGGCTGGTCGCCAGTATGCCGTTTGCGCTGCTGCCGTCATCCTTGTAGCAGGTTACGTTGATCCTGCCATTGATAGTGCCGGTGTTGACCACGCGCAGGTAGGTGGTGTAGCTGTTGGTGCCGGACAGCATGTAAGGCACGGTCTGGGTCACGCCGTTGCGCTTCAGGCCGTCAACATCGCTGGAAGCTTTGTTGGCATCAATGTAACGAGCATTGAAGTAGTTGATCGCAGCTGCCGGAGTAATGGTGGTTTCGGCAATTTCCGTAGTAGTATTTGTTGTCAAGCAGACACTATACTTTGTAGAACCGCCAGGCGCCGGCAGGTCTGCAGCCGGGATGTTGAAAGTGAAGAGGGAAGCGCTCTTGGTAGCAGCCGCCAGCGTAGTGCCGCCGACGGTAGGCGTGTCAGCCAGCAAGCAGGTCGCACCTTTCTTGAGGTAAACACCATTCCCGGTCTGGAAGGATGGGAAGTTACCAGCAAGGGTGACGGCAACCGTGTCGCCACTGGAGAAGCCGAACGCTGTACCTGCTTCATTCTTAACGCCAGCAGTTACTGCCAGCACCAACTCGCCGTTACGATCAGCAGCGCTCAAATGAGTGACGGATGTGGTCGTATCGAAAGAAGTACTGCCCACAGCGCTGAACTTCTTGGAGGTGTCCGCCACGTTGATGCTGTGGTATTTACCCGTACCGCCAGTAGCCGTGATAGCACCGCGATTAGTGGTCGTCGTCATGTCGGTGGTGAAGGTCACGCCAGCGGCAGAGGTCAGAACGTTCGGGGTAGGATCGGTAGAGGTCACCAGATCGGTGTAGCCAGCAACTTCAGCCGCCCACTCCACGATTCCGCCAGCGGTACTCAGAGATGCCTGCAGGTTCTTGACCTGGATTTCGCCAGCTGCCGGGCTCAGAGTCAAGACACCACCAGCAATTTGAATCAAGGTGGACTTGAAAATTACCGTGTTGTCGCCAATTGCACCGCCGCTCACGACGGACCATACACCGGCACCACCAGTCAGGTTCGCTCCGGTTACTGCTGCGCCAAACACAGCGCCATTGCTCAAGGTGAACTTATAAGTATCGGTTGCGCCAACAGGAACAGCGGTAGCACCAACAGTGTAAACCGAAGGAGGGAGTTTGATCAGGGTGTCGTTGGAACCCGTGCCAAAAATTTCAGTTGCATGCGTCGTGGTCGTGGTCGTGAAGGTTGCTGCTTGCGCGGCCATAGCGGAGAACGCCATTGCAACTGCGGAAGCCAGAATCAGATTGCGTTTGTTCATGTTGTGTTCCTCTTTATAAAGAAGGTTAGTTATTCAAACCAAAACTGCAGTTCGTCTTTCGAAAGACGGTTGCAGTATAGCAAATACGCCATGCCTGTCAAAGAATGTGGTTTTTACACCTAAACATTCGTCCATCATTGTTGCGTAATTACAACAGGTGTAGCTTTTTACCCTGTTCCTGGCGATTTTACTCGCAGAAAGCTGCGCGATTATGACAGATATTTGACGCGCCGGGTACGCGTTGATAAACCCTGCGCCTTCATTGCGGGAAAAACGACGCGATCACGGTCCAGGCGCCCCCCTCCCCACAAACACCATTGGTTCCATGTCTCACACGCCAAAGGGTGTTCGATACGGCAGGGCAGCGGGCAATACGCTTTATAAGACCAAGGCCGCCGCCATCCGGGCCGGCAAAAGCTATTTCGGCTTTGCCGGCGCCTTGGGCTGAGCCGCTTTTTCACGCTCCATCGCCGCCTTGAGTTCCTGCAGCAGCTTGGGGTCGGTGACGACTGCATCTTGCGCGGCAGGCGCCGTTGCCGCCTCTGGCGCGGCGGGTAGCGCAGGCTGGGGTTCTTCGGCAAGCCCAGCAGGCGTCTTTTCCTGCGCGGCCTCTTCGGCTGAGGGCTCAAGCTCTTCTGCCGGCGCGGCCTGGATAGCCGGTTTTTCAACTTCAGGTTTGGGCAGGGGGGCGGGAAGGGGCGCCTTGCCGGCCGGAGCGGGCCTGTATTGCGCCCACGGGCCCAACTGTTTGCGGAAGGCCTCGGTGACGGCTATCGCGTCATGGTCGTCCGCCACGATATAGGGCGTGATCAGCACCAGCAGTTCGGTCTTGGCCTCGGTGTCGTTATTGGTCCGAAAGATCTGGCCCAGCACAGGGATGTCCTTCAATAGCGGAATGCCCGATTCGCCTTGCGTCTTGTTGCTGGAAATCAGGCCGCCGAGCAGCACCGTTGTACCATCACGCAATGAAAGCTTGGTATCCAGCTTACGCGTGCTGATGGTCGGGGAAGTGGAAACGCCGGTGGTGGTGGATTCCGCAGAACTCACTTCCTGGGTGATGTCCAGGTCTACACGGTCTCCGGCATGAATGACCGGCCTGACCTTGAGAATCACGCCGGTGCTGCGGTACTGGATGGATTGCAGCACGCTACCCGTCCCGCCCGTGGTCGGCGAGGTCTGCTGGCTGGTGATCACGGGAACTTCGGAACCAACCTGTATGGTCGCGGCTTCGCCGTTGCGGGCGATGATGCGCGGGCTCGAGAGAATGTTGACCTTGTTGCTGCTGGCCATGGCGTTGAGAATCAGCTGCGTGTCCAGCATCGAGTTGAGGCGCTTGACCGTGAAACCACCCGAGCCGATACCCAGCCCACCGAGCGTGCCGCCCTTGATGGTGGTCCCTTTTGCGCCCGAGGCATTGAAGGCCCATTCCACACCGAGTTGCGTGGTGTCGGTCAGCTTCACTTCGGCCACGGTCACCTCGATCAGGGCGGATTTTGCCGGTTTGTCCAATTCCTGCAGCAGATTCAACAATTGCGTGTAGTCTTCCGTATTTCCCTGAAAGATCAGCGTGTTGGTGGCATTGTTCACGACCACGCGCGCCGGTCGTTTTGCGACACTGGCGGTTTGGCCCGCAGCCGGCGCCGCAACTGCGGTTGCGGCGCCGCTGATCAGATCCTGCAGCGTTACGGCCAGTTCCTTCGCATCGGTATAGCGCGCCTGGTAGGTGAAATAGCTGCTGCCCGCCCCACGGCTGGTGCTGGGCTTGTCCAGTGTCCGGGACCACTCAACCACGTGGCTGAGCGTGGCGGCATCCGCCGAGAAGACGATGATGGCGTTGATCGCCTGAATCGGCAGGAGGGTGAGTGGGTAGTTGCTGGATGGTGTGTTGCTGGCGCCATAGCCTTCGGATTGCAAAATCTCGGTAAGCTTCTTCGCCAGTTCCTCGGCGGACCAGAAGGCGGGGTTGATACGCGTGCTTTGACGGCCTTTCATGAGGGGCTGATCCAGCACATGAATGACCTCCAGCGCGGCCATGACGTCGTCGGACTGGCCGTTGAGCAGGACGGCGTTGCGGTTCGGGTCTTCCTGCAGGTTGACCCGCTGCCCGAACATGCTTTTTACCCAGCCGGCGACTTCCGTGTTGCGCACCGCCTGCAATTCGACCAGCTGGAAAATCGGGCGCAGCGGCAGGGGCACTTCCGGTAGGGCGCGCCCGCGACGGATTTCGGGCATGTAGCCTTGCAGGTTGTTGTCGGGAACGATGCGGTAGAAGCCGGGGCTGATTTCGGTGACCGCGATGCCGTAACTTTTCAGCAACATCTTGGCGGTTTCCGCCACCTGGGTCGGGGTCTGGGGCTGGCCGGTGCGCAGTGTCACCATATCGCTGCGGCTGGCGACCTGGGGGTCGAGATTGAAATTTTTCTTGAGGATGTTGCCGTAGACCACCTGAATAAAGGTGGGCAAAGGCAACTGGTCGAACATCAGTGTGACGTTCGCTTCTTCTGCCGCTGCCGGCTGAGGGGCCGGCGGAGCCTCCTTGCCGGTCCTGAGCCTGGCGGCGGGTGGCGGCTTGGGGGTGTCCTGAACGAGCGGGCCACGCGCTGGCGCCGGGAGCGCCGTCGCCGCCCCCGGAACAAGCTCCTTGGGCGTCAGCATCGGTGGCGGGATGAGACCCTGCTGCGTGGAACAGGCGCCAAGCAGCAAAACCCCCGCCACGCCCGCAATCCAATATGGACTCACAAGGCTGATGCGCTTCAACGCCGGTAAATTCCCAGTGCGCGCTGCTTGCCTTCGATCAAAATGCATATTCTATCTTCCGAAATTTTGAGTATTTTGCTGCCGCCCGGCAAGATATCGCCTATTTTGCGGATTTCTGCGGGTTGACTGTCCATGCTGATCAGGACGTAATATTCCTCGCCGTTCCTGACGACACCGGCGAATCGCCACTCGGGATCGTTGAGCGGCATGTCTTTCGCGGCGGCCACCGTGCCCCACAGATTGCGCTCGGTAATGACCGTGGCGGATTGCTTTAAATCGCCCTCGGCCTCGGCGGGCAGTTCCCATTGTTCGGCTGCGACAGCAGCGGAGCCGGGTACCTTGGGTTCCGGGAGCGCCTTCCAGATCCACCCGGCCGAGACGCCAAGTGCAAGCAGCAGAGCAATAACGATGTTGTTGGATATAAGGTTCAAATTTTGCCCCGCCTCATGCGCTCCATTATTGAGACAGCTTTCCGAGGGGTATGAATTTTAAAGCATAACCGGCACGTCGCGGAAGAAATAAGCCTGATGAGGCGGGTCATCGACCGGGCCGGGCCGGATTGTCAGCCGGCTTCTGCTTCTGGAAATAGGCGGCCACAACGGCCTCAACCCGTGGGAAAGGCTCCTTGCGGATGACCAGGGACTCGATCACGGTCTTTTTATCGTGCCCCCCGATCAGGGTCATGAGCGAGAGGAACGCCGGAGGATTGAAGTCAAACTCCAGCTTTGCCTTGACCTTCCACAAATCGACGGGAACCGCCGCCGTTTCTCCGTTGTTTTCCACTTCATCCGTCTTTTCGGGTGTTTTTTCGTCCAAAGCGGAAAGGGTGATGGAGGGCCGACCGACCGCGGCCTGTAGAAATATCTGGTTCAGCCAGTCCTGAAAGGCGGCCTGCGCCAAGCCTGACGTGCTGGCCTGCCACAGGCGGCTCTCCATTTGCACGCGCAATATTTTAGCCGGCTCCACACGCTCCAGCCAGGCTTGATGTTGCACTTCTGTCTGAAGTCGCGCCACTTTTTTCGCGATATTGGCATATTGGTCAGTTTGATCCCTGACCTGATCTCGCAATAAAAGGATGGCGTATAACCATGAAATGCCAAGAATCACCCATAGCCCCCAGCGCAATCTCGGGTTGTTCCTGATTTGGGTAAGGTATTCTGAAAACATGGTCAGGAACCCGTAACCTGCATTTGCAGTATCACCAGATTCGGGTTTGCACTGGCCAGCGCCTTGACGTCGCTGAATATCTCCGCCTGTTGAAAAGCGCTCACAAAGGTGCTGCTGGCGGCCGGCTCTGGCAGGGCAATGGTGATCTTGAGCTTGCCGCTTTGATAATCCCACTCTTTAAGAAATGTCTTGTCTCCGGGCAGCATCACGGCCACCTTCGCCATCAGGAACAATGGGTCAGGATCGCGGCCAAGATTGTGTAGTGCGTTGATTCTGGCCAGCTCGTCAAGCGCCTGACGCCGCGCCTCGATGACCGGCTGCGCCTGGTGCTGGATGCTGGCGAGCTGGGCCTTGCGCATGTCGTAGGCCTTGTGCAGCTTGACCAGATTCAGGCCATACCACAGGGTGGGCAGCGCCAGTAAAGCCACGCCCAATGCGACAGCAAGCCGTTCGTATTGCCAGCCCTGCTCCAGATGCCCATGCAGCCCGGAGGATTTGGCCCAGGGCTTGGGCTGCATGACGAGAGGTTGCGGCAGGGGAATGGCTTCAGTCTGGTCCTGCGGCTGAAGGCAGGCATCCCGCTGAAACAGCGTCCACTCCGCAGCAGTGGGCCGTTGCGGCCACCAGCGGCTTTGCTCCAGCTGTTTGTTGCGCCAGAGCTGCGCCTCGAAGCCATTCAGGCACGGATTGATGCGCAGCCCGCTGTCCATGGCCGGGTACAGCAGGCTTTCCGGAATGATGGTGACATGCCCGGGATTCAGTTTTGCCGCCTCGATCGCACGCTTCACCACGTCGGCGTCCCAGCACCAGATAAACGCCTGGTCGCCCTGCCAGGCCACGTAAACGCCGCTCGCCGCATAAGGGCTCCACTGGTCGAGTTGAAGCTTGAGCGCTTGCCTGCGCTTGGCACGAGGGATTTGCTTCAGATCGAATTTGGTGAAACGATAGAGCGGCCGGGCTAGTATCCATTCGACCTTTCCCAGCCGGCTTCTGGCGGGTTCGACCTTGTCAAGCTTATGGTAAAAACGGCGCGGAGAAGGCAGCAGGAAGCGTAGAGCGTTTAGGGAGTTCCGGAATATCTTTAACCTTGTCATCTTTGTAAGTTAGCCTGGTTTTATAATAATAGTCAATGCGCCAAGGGCCGTGGTCTTCATTCGGTGTCAGGCTGACATTATACTGCAAGGCCCAGGGAAGCCCCGGGGCGCTTTGGATCACTCTGACAGCATCGCTGGGCAACATGATGATCTGCAAAAAGAGCAGCGCAGGCGGGATGCCACTTAACTGCGCGAATTGATCCGGGCTGGCGAATGGGATGAGTTTTCGCTGCACGATGATGTTTCGGGCAACTTCGTTGGTCATCCCCGGCAGTGTGGCCAACACTTCCCACGGCGCGGTATTCGGGTTGAGCGCGACGGAGTAGCTGGTCGTGGATAAACTGGGCAAGCGTTCGTTATCCCATAATTGATTCAAACCCCGCCAGCCCAGGATGCGCCGGGGCTCGAAAGGCGTGCTCAAGCGTTCGTTGCGCGGCGGCGGCAATCCTGCCGCTGCATATTCCGGCGCTTCGGCACCATTCAGCCGCTTCAGGCTGTCAACATCGACATAGTCGTGCAAAGTGTCAATCAGCATACCGCGCTGGCCGGCAGGCACGTCCAGTATGCCCAGGAGACGGTGAAGCCGATCGTCGCTGACGATATTCAGATTGAGCAACCCACGGTTGTCCTGCAGGCGCACGATGGTTTCCCCGACGCCCCGGTAGGGGCGGTTGTCCAGCGCAATAGTGCCATCCGGTCCCTGCCCGAGTCCATAAAGCGAAAGGCGCGTAGTGCCGAGACGAAACAGGATTTCCGCACGCGTTTCGGAAAGGTTGAGCAGCACCTGGGTATTTTTTTGCGAGCGCTGCGCCAGTTCCATGGCATGCATGACGCGGTCCGCCAAATATCCAGCCGCGATGGTGATGATCGCCAGCATCCACAGTGTCAGTACAAGAACAAAACCTTTCTGCCTTGATGATTGCGCGCTCATTTGACGGCGCCAATAATATCCACAATACGTGGCAGAGGGTTGGCCGGCCCCATGGGAACGGCCATAATGATGGCCGGCTCGCCATCGCGCAAGGTTTCCACCCGGATTGCCGCAGGTAATTGCGGCCAAAGACCTAGTCGTGGAGGCCAGGACTCATGCAATTCTCCCTTGCTATCCAGGTATGTGAACTTCCCTTTGTTGCCCAACCAGGAAATGACCGGGGCGGCGTCTTTGCTGGCGCCATAGAGAAGCCGGGTTTCCCCCGTGCCCGCGTCAAAGGCAAGCTCCCATACGAGCGGCGAGGGCACTCCATTTTCGGCAGCCAGCGGGTTGGTGGTCAAGCCGGACAGTCGGCGCTCCGAACCACTGAATTTATTTTTTCCATCCGGATAGTCCGGCAACAAACCTTCGATGCTCTGCTGGAACCAATTTGACAGCATCTCGCCTTGTTGGGCATGAACGAGCTCGACGCCAAATTTTTTCTGCAGGTGCGCGACCTGCCCCATCGCCTGAAAAAGAATGCCGCTTGCCAGACTGACAATCACCAGGACGACAAGAATCTCCAGCAAGGTGAAGCCTCGCTGGAGAAAAGTGGAGGTAGCTGTAATTCGTGGCATTTTCCTGATCTGGTTCCGGCTAGAATGGCCGCCCAAGCTCCCGTACTTTTTTGTAGCCCACTTGCTGAAGGGATAGCTGAAACCAGGGTTCCCCGCTATTTTTTTCGACGTTGATGGTTGTGCGGTATAGCGCCAGCTGGTACAGGCTGATTCCCTGCGGGTAATTCGCTCCATCCTGCACCGCTGTCAGCGCCTCTGATTTCCAGCGCAGGCGGTATATGCCTAAATCCGTTTTCCCTTCGGGCTTCAACATGGGGTTGACCGTGTTCATGTATTCGAGAACATTAACTGTTGCTTCGGCCCGTGCATTTGAATCCTGAATGTGGCGCAAGGATACGATATTGGTGTTGATCCAGCTGAACAGTGCCATCCCGATGCTGGCAATAAGAACCATGGCGACGATGGCCTCCAGCAGAGTGAAGCCCTGCTGATTTGCGCGCGGCACCCTGTTATTCGCCATGGATCTTGCAGCGGGGCGGTTCGAGCCGGAAGATTTCGCGGCGCTCATCAGGGCTAACCAAAGTAATTTTACCGCCACTGCAAATGCCGTTGAAGTTATAAGTAATCGGCTGATGAATCTCAAGTTTCCAGCCCTGGGGGATTTGAAATGGCGCTTGAGGCTCTGCCTCCCCTCCTGCTGCTACCGGCACCTCTCCCAAGGTAATCGGCTGCCCGGTCAGATAGGCCCGATACCCCAGGCCGGCGATCTCGCCAAGCAACGTATCGCGCTGGCCGGCCCGTTCCGTGCTTTGCAGAATTTTGACCATGTTGGGCATGGCGACTCCGGCGATCAGGCCGATCACAACCAGCACCACCAGTATTTCAACCAGGGTAAACCCTCTTGAATTAATCCGATTCAGCATCGCAACCACAGGGCATACACGGTTTATTGCGGTGGCAGATAACCGACATCCGCGTCGAAATTTTCGCCACCACGCTTGCCGTCCGCGCCCAGCGAGTAAAGCGCGAAGGGCTGGTTATTGGTTCCGGGCAGGCTGTATTGATACGGGTTCCCCCACGGGTCGCGCGGCATGTCCTCGTCAAGATAGGGGCCGCGCCAGCGGCCGCGTACCTTTTCGTCCGAGGGCGCGGTGTTGAGCAAAGCCAGCCCTTCGGCCTCAGTTGGAAAGCGGCCGATGTCCAGACGCAGCGTTTCCAGTGCGCCCTTGAACATTTTGACTTGAGTTTGGGCAGTCTGAACCTTGGAGGAGTCCACTTTGGTGAACAGCTTTGGCCCTACCAGGCCCGCCAGCATGCCAATAATGACCAGTACCACCAGCATTTCAATTAATGTAAAGCCGCGATTCGAGGTTCTATTTTCCATTTCCATACACCCAACTTTTATAAAGAGATATTGCTCAGACTGGTGATCGCCAGCATCACGGCAACCATGATGGTTCCGATCACGCTCCCGATAATCAGAATCGCCGCTGGTTCCAGTAAGATCAGAAAACGCTTGAGGCGTTCCCGCCCGGCATTTTCATAGAGTGTGGCCAGAGTGCGCAACATGTTGGCCAGCTCGCCTGAGCGTTCCCCGACCCTGATCAGGTTGAGTCCGGTGACGTTGAGCATCTGCACCCCGGCAAGGGCCTCCGCCATTTTCTTGCCGCTCCGTACCTCGCGTAGCGCCTGTTGCAGTTTCTGTTGCACCGCGGTCAGGCGCATTCCTTGTTGCGTCAGTTCCATGGCTTTTAATATCGGCACACGGTTCTCCAGCAAGGTGCTCAGCATCGCGGCCCAGCGGCCGATTTCGGTTTCTATCAGCCAGGTGCCCAGAACCGGTACGCGTGAAAGGGCTTGCAGCATTCTTGTCCGCAGCACGGGGTTGGCCACGATGCTGACGATCGCCAACACCGCGGCAACGGTTCCCAGGCCGACCCAGAGCAGATTTTCCTTGACGAACAGCCCGGTGGTCAAAACCCACACGGAAATATCCGGGATCTGAGCACGGTTGCTTTTAAGGAGATTAGCGAATTTTGGTACCACGACAATAAAGATCAACAAGGTGGCAGCGATCCCGGAAAACACCAAAATACTTGGATAAATCAGTGCATTGCGCATTTCACTCTTGATTCTTTGCTCATATTCCATCTGAGTTGCGGCGCTTTGCAGGGCATGGGCCAGTTTGCCGGTATGCTCTCCGGCGGCAACCAGTTGAAACAGGTAATCCGGCCATTCGAGCTGTGCGCTTTGCAGCCCCTTGGAAAAGCTTTCTCCACCGCGCAGTTTGCCGTGAATATGGGTGAAGACTTCGCCGATCGAGCTGTCGGTGTGGCTCTGGCCGATGGATTCGACCGCCTCGGCCAGGGAAACGCCGGCTTGCAGCAATGTTGCCAGTTCACGGATGACGAGTGTTTTTTCCTGGTTGCTTGCGCGCTTCACCCGCCCCTGGCTGGTCACAGGCGGGTGGCCGGCAGGCGCAACTTCGAGAGGGGTTAATTCCTTCTGCCGCAACAGCCGCATTGCTTCGCGCTCGCTTGTGGCGCCGATTTGCCCGGAAACGCTGTGCCCTTGCGCGTTGACTGCACGATACTGGAATTCCACGCCCTTATTCCTCGCTTTCGCCGATTCCGGTCACGCGCAAAACCTCGTCGATGCTCGTCAAGCCTCTCCAAGCCTTGATCAGCCCGTCTTCGCGCAAACTGCGATAGCCTTCTTGCCGCGCGAGGCCCACCATTTCCCCTGCCGTGGTCCTTTGCATCACGGCGTTCTTGATCGCCGGACTCACTTCAACCAATTCGTATATGCCGATTCGCCCGCGGTAGCCGCTGCCGCGGCAGTGAGGACATCCCGCCGGAACCCGCCAGGCAGGCGCCTGACTTAATAGTGTGGGGTAGAGTTCTCTCAATTGCAGGGATATCTCGACAATGGCTGGGGGCGGCTCGGCCGGTCGCGCACACTGGTCGCACAGCTTACGGACCAGACGCTGGGCCTGTACCGCCCTGACCGAGGAAGCTACCAGGAAAGGCTCCACCCCCATGTCGAGTAGGCGGGTAAAGGCGCTGAGCGCGTCGTTGGTGTGCAGGGTAGAAAGCACTAGGTGGCCCGTCAAGGCCGACTGCACGGCGATCTCGGCGGTTTCAAGGTCGCGGATTTCACCGATCATGATGACGTCGGGGTCCTGCCGCAGGATCGCGCGCAGGGCGCGCGCGAAGTCATAGCCGATTTCGCTGTGGGTCTGGATCTGCGTCACCCCCGCCAACTTGTATTCGACCGGGTCTTCCACGGTGATGATTTTCTTGCTGCGATCGTTGGCGGCGTCGAGCGCGGCATACAGGGTCGTGCTTTTGCCCGAACCCGTGGGGCCGGTCACCAGAATGATGCCGTGCGGCTCCTGCACCCAGCGGCTGAACTGCGCCAGATGGTCGGCCTCCATGCCCAGCCATTCCAGGTTCAGGTTGGAGCGCTCCTTCGGCAACAGGCGCATGACAATGGATTCTCCGTGCACGCCGGGCAGGGCGGAGACGCGGATATCCATATCGGCACCGCTGGCGCGCATGGTAATGCGACCGTCCTGAGGCAGGCGACGCTCGGCAATGTCCATGCCGGAAATCAGCTTGATCCGCGATGCGACTGCATCGAAACGCTCGCGCGGCTGGTTCAGGCGCGCCTGCATTACGCCATCGATCCGGTAGCGCACTTCAAAAGTATTTTCTTCCGGCTCGATGTGAATATCCGAGGCGCCTTCATCTATGGCTTGCGCCAGGACATTGCCGACCAACTCGATGACGGGCGCTTCTTCCGCGAGCTCGCGCAGATGCGCCACTTCGTCTTCATATTCGGCCTCAGGGCTCAATTGAATCAGCTTGAGCAGGCGCTCCAAATCCTGTGTTCTCACGAAATGCCAGGACTGTGAATACTCGCCCATGGCAATCGCCAGCGTCTCCTGGAGATTGCTGTCTATGGGGTTACGCGATGCACAGTGAATGACGCCATCCGCCCCTTCCCAAATGACCAGCTGCTGGTCTGCAAACCACTCCGGCGATAAACCGCTTAGCTGGATTGCGCCAAGAATTTCACCGGGGAGGGAAGGAAGCTGGTCAACAGCAAGCAAGCTCAAACCGAGCTGCTCCGACAGGACAGGCAGCAACGCATCCTCTGACAAGGCACCCATCCTGACCAGGACGGAACCCAGACGACCCTTAAATTGGCGCTGGAAGGCAAGTGCCTTGTCCAGGTCCTGAGAGGTGATCAGGCCACGCGCCTGAAGAAGCGCGCCGATGGGCTTCTGACTTTCTTGAGAGAAAGGGTTCTCAACTGTTTGCATAAGAACTTATCATTATATTCATGCGCAATTCCAATCCAGGCGCCCATGCAGGCATTTGAACACCGGATGCATATTACGGTTGTTGATTCGACAGCATTGAACTGGATGGCCTATTCTCAAGCCACAGCCTCTGGCGCGACCTTGCAAAGGCTTACGCCCGCCCATACACATCGTCAAAGCGCACAATATCGTCTTCTCCCAGATACTCTCCGCTCTGCACCTCGATCATCACCAGATCGGTCAAGCCGGGGTTTTCCAGGCGATGCTTATGGCCGATGGGGATATAGGTGGATTCATTGGTCCTGACCAGCATTTCCTTTTCATTGTTCACGATGCTCGCTGTCCCGCTCACCACCACCCAGTGCTCGCTGCGGTGGTAATGCATTTGCAGCGAGAGTGAAGCGCCGGGTTTGACGACAATGCGCTTGATCTTGAAATTGGCGCCTTCTTCCAGCACGGTGTAGGTTCCCCAGGGGCGGGCGACCGTGCGGTGCAGTTTGTAGCTATCGTGGTTCATCCCCTTGAGTTGCTGCACTACCTGCCTGACGTCCTGGGCATGATCCCGATCCGCCACAAGCAGGGCATCCGGGGTATCGACTATCATGATGTTGTCGAGGCCGATGGCTGCAACCATGCGGCCTTCGCTTTGTATGAAGGAATTGCCGACATCGACCAGTATGGCTTCTCCGATGACGCGGTTGCCTGCGTTGTCGGGAGCCGATAGCTCACTGACGGCATTCCACGATCCGATATCGCTCCAGCCGAAACTGCCGGGCACAACGGCAACCTGATCTGTTTTCTCCATGACGGCGTAGTCGATGGAGTTTTCCGGGATGGCGGCAAAGGTATCCGCGTCGATTTCCACCATCGCCAGGTTATTCAGGTTCGCGGCGCGGGTGGCTTCCCAGCACTTTTGCGCGTGTTGATAGATATCCGGCGCATGGCGCTTGAGCTGCTCCAGCATCGCCCCGGCCCTGAAACAGAACATGCCGGAGTTCCACAGGAATCGGCCCGAGCTGACATATTCCTGCGCGGTTTCGTAGGAAGGTTTTTCCACGAAACGTTTAACGGTATTGCCCTCCGCCTCGATATAGCCGAAGCCGGTTTCCGGGGCGCTGGGGACAATGCCGAAAGTCACCAGTTGCCCAAGCTCAGCAAATTTTTCAGCCTGCTTAACCGCAGCGGCAAAGGCGGCATGGTCTTCGATTAAATGGTCGGCGGGCAATACCAGCAGGGTGGCCTCGTCACCCTGTTCGGCGGCAAGCTTGAAGGCCCCCAGCGCGATCGCCGCTGCGGTGTTACGTCCAAAGGGCTCAAGCAGGAAGCTGTCCGTTACAGCAGGGATTTTTTTCCTGACGGACTGGTATTCATCCCGGCTTTTGAAGTAGTACTCGCGGTTGGTGATGGTCAGCACTTCGCTCACGCCTTCAAGCGCAGCCGCGCGCGCAAAAGTCTTCTGCAGCAGACTCTGCCCGTCCGGAAGCTTCATGAAAGGCTTGGGATGCGATTCGCGGGAGATCGGCCACAAGCGCGTACCGGCGCCACCTGAAAGAATGATGGGTATCAGCATAAGAAGTTATTGTACTTGGAGAAAGACTCAATCCAAAATCAATGCGCAGGTATTTGTTCCCAAGCGCTTGTGCGCGAAAAAACACCCAGGCCAGACACACAGACTTTCAATCATGTGCCCTGATTTCCCGGTCCATGCAAAGCGCCAGGGCGTCGTCCCATGACGGCAATTTCACGCCGAAGGTTTCGGTCAACTTGTCGCTGGCGAGAAGGGAGAATAACGGCCTTGGCGCGGGGAGGGGGTAATCGGTGGTCGGAATCGGGCTCACCCGCGTTCCCTCCCGGGCGTTTTCCAGGATGGCCCGCGTAAATCCGCACCATGAAGTACGCCCTGCCGCTGTCAAATTGTATATACCGCTGACGTCGGCAATGGGTAATGGGCGATGGGAAACCGGCGCATAGGCCTGCGCAATGATTTGTGCGCTGGCTTCGGCGATCATCCGGCTCCAGGTCGGGGCGCCGATCTGGTCGTCCACGATTTTCAGTGCGTCGCGCTCTTTCGCCAGGCGCAAGACGGTGAGCAGGAAATTTTTGCCGCGCATGCCGTACACCCAGCTGGTGCGCAGGATCAGGTGAGGCACGCCGACGGCCTGAATCGCCTGTTCTCCTGCCAGCTTGCTCTTGCCATAGACATTGATGGGATTGGGTATGTCATCTTCCGTGTAGGGGCTGGTTTTGCAGCCGTCGAATACATAGTCGGTGGAGTAGTGGATCAGGGCGGCACCCAGCTTTTTGGCCTCTTCCGCCATGATGCCCGGCGCTGTCCCATTCACCGCCATGGCCAGCTCAGGCTCGCTTTCGGCCTTGTCCACGGCGGTGTAGGCGGCAGGATTGACGATCAGGCCGGGCTTCACCTCCCGGATCGCCGCGCGGATCGAATCGGGGTTGCCCAGATCCAGCGTCTGACGATCCAGCGCCACGACCTCGCCCAGGGTCGCCAGGGTACGCTGCAATTCCCAGCCAACCTGGCCGTGCTTGCCGGTGAGGAGGATTTTCATGTCAAGCCAGCCAGCTTCAGGCGTGCATGCCAATCCTGGTACAGCGTGGACAGAGCACGGGCAGCCTCAATGGCCGCCATTAATGCGGCGAAGCAGATTTCTGGCTGATCGGGATATTCATGAGCAAGACGATTGCGAATCTCTCGCCAGGCCAACCAGTTTTCAACATCGAGATAACCCAGTTTTTCCAGGCGGTTAAGGCGGTCGCGCATGGGCCACTCCTCAAAAGATTCGCGCAGGACCGCCAGCGTTGCCGGGATCAGGCGCTCACCTATCGTATCCTGCAGTTTCATGAAACGAAATAGCAGCTGATCAATCACTCGAACCCGGGCACGGTCCATTTCAAGCGCTTCCCATGAAGAGGCCGGGGAGCAATCCCACTCGCCAAGTGCTTCAAGAAGCGTTTCCACGTGACGATCCGCTTCCCAGATCGCCGCATTCATTCTGTCTGTCGCGCTCATACCTGCGCCACCTGCAAGCCATCACGTTTCGCCATGGTCACGACCGACCGACCGTCCTGTTGGCCACGCGTAGCGATCACAACATCAATGCGTTGCTCGTCGAGCGCCTGATAAATGCGGGATACAAAATGCGTGCGGCGTCGTACCAAGTCCTCAGGGGACAAGGCCTCTGGCGTTTCAACCAGGAGATCAATGTCTCCGCCGCGCGCTTCGTCGCGTAGCCGTGATCCAAAGAGGAACACCGCCGTTCCCGGCAAAAAAGCGTCACACGCGGCCTGCCTGATAGCATTCACTTCGTTGGGCTGTAATCTCATGTGCCTTCCTTGCTAATTCATTGAAACCATTCTGCCACGCCATCAAAAAACTTCAGCCCCCGAAAAAGCCGCGCCGAGACGATCCTTGGCTGAAAGTTGCGGCTCGCCTTGAAGCGGCCATGCAATGTTCAGGTCCGGGTCGTTCCAGGCGATGCAGCGCTCATGCTCGGACGCCCAGTAGTCGGTGGTTTTGTAAAGAAATTCGGCATATTCGCTGAGCACGAGGAAACCATGCGCGAAACCGGGCGGTACCCACAGCATGCGCTTGTTTTCCGCCGACAATTCAACCCCTTCCCATTTGCCGAACGTGGGCGAGTTTTTGCGAATGTCCACCGCCACGTCATATACGGCACCGGCCACCACACGCACCAGCTTGCCCTGGGGTTGCCGGATCTGGTAATGCAGGCCGCGCAGGACATTCCTTGCCGAGCGGGAATGATTATCCTGAACGAATTCGGTTTTCAGTCCGGTCAATTCAGTAAATTTTCGCGCATTGTAGCTCTCGAAGAAGAAACCGCGTTCATCGCCAAAAACCTGGGGTTCAATGATCAGGACGTCAGAAATGCTCGTCGCAACAACTTTCATCAATACACCTCTTCGCGCAAAACATTCAGCAGGTACTGGCCATAGCCATTCTTGGCCAATGGCGCAGCCAGCGCCTCCAGTTGCTGCGCCGAGATATAGCCCATGCGGTAAGCGATTTCCTCGGGGCAGGCGATTTTCAGCCCCTGCCGCTTTTCGATGGTTTCGATGAACATCGAGGCTTCCAGCAGGGATTCGTGCGTGCCGGTATCGAGCCAGGCCATGCCGCGCCCCATCACCACCACATCCAGCTTGCCGCTTGCCAGATAGGCCTTGTTGACGTCGGTGATTTCCAGCTCGCCGCGCGCCGAAGGCTTCATGTTGCGCGCGATTTCCACCACCTGGTTGTCGTAGAAATACAGGCCGGTGACGGCATAACGGGATTTCGGCCTGGCTGGCTTTTCCTCGATGCTGACAGCATTCCGGTTCAAATCAAATTCCACCACCCCATAACGCTCGGGATCATGCACGGGATAGGCGAATACGCTCGCACCTTCAGTTTTCCTCGCCGCCGCCTGCAAGTCTTCCGACAGTTCGTGACCGTAAAAGATGTTGTCGCCCAGCACCAGCGCACATGGGTCGCTACCGATGAAATCCGCCCCGATGATGAATGCCTGGGCGATACCCTCCGGCTCGGGCTGCACGGCATAGGAGATATTCAGCCCCCAGCGCACTCCGTCGCCCAGCAACTGCTCGAAGCGCGGCGTGTCCTGCGGGGTGGAGATGATCAGGATGTCGCGTATCCCCGCCAGCATCAGCGTCGACAGGGGATAGTAGATCATCGGCTTGTCGTACACCGGCAGCAGTTGCTTGGATACTGCCAACGTCACCGGATGCAGGCGCGTGCCTGAGCCACCGGCGAGGATGATGCCTTTGGTACGATTAGGGGCAATATTCACTGATCATTCTCCGGCTTAACAATAAAACCGATGGGGCGTTTCTCCCGTGCTGGCGGTGACATGAGCTGCCGGACCGTATCGATGAGTCCCGTAATCGCCTGGTCATGGGTAGAAAGCTTGCGTTCCAGTTCATCCAGCTTGGCAGCCAGTTCCTTGTTGCCAGCCAGCAGTTCGCGCAGTCTCACGAAAGCCCGGACCACCAATATTCCCACCTCGATAGCCCGTTGGGAATTAAGTATGCTGGCCAGCATCAATGCGCCATGTTCAGTAAAAGCGTATGGCGCATACCTCCTCCCGCCACGCCCTTTTGAGATCACAGATTGTGATCTCAAAACTTCCCACTCTTCCTCTGTTAATTGAAACATAAAGTCTTCCGGAAAACGTTGCATATTACGTTTTAAGGACTGAACCAGCGCACGGGTCTCTACACCATAAAGCATGGCCAGATCAGCATCGAGCATGACTTTTTGCCCTCGCACCAACAGGATACGCCGAGCAACCAGATCCTCTTCCGCCCACAACGACAACGATCCTTCGCTCATTGTGTTTTCCCATATTGTTTTTTGATCCAGGACTGGTATTCGCCACTGATGATATTTTCTACCCAATCCAGATGCTCCAGATACCAGCGCACCGTCTTTCGGATGCCGGTTTCAAAGGTTTCCGCCGGCTTCCAGCCGAGTTCGCGTTCGATTTTGCGCGCGTCGATGGCGTAGCGCCGGTCGTGGCCGGGGCGGTCCTTGACGTAGGTGATAAGCGAGGAATAGGGCTGGCTATTGGCCGCCGGCTTCAGTTCATCGAGAATAGCACACACCGTATGCACCACGTCGAGGTTGGTTTTCTCGTTCCAGCCGCCGATGTTGTAGGTTTCACCCAGCCGGCCTTTGTGCAGCACCTCCCGGATGGCCGTGCAATGGTCGCCGACATACAGCCAGTCGCGGATGTTCTGCCCGTCGCCGTAGATCGGCAGGGGCTTGCCGTTGAGCGCGTTGAGGATGATCAGCGGAATCAGCTTCTCGGGAAACTGGTAAGCGCCGTAGTTGTTGGAGCAGTTGGTGGTCAGGGTCGGCATGCCGTAGGTGTGATGGTAGGCACGCACCAGGTGATCGGAGGCCGCTTTCGAGGCTGAATAGGGGCTGTTGGGCGCGTAAGGCGTGGTTTCGGTGAAAGGCGCATCGTCCGGTCCAAGCGAACCATAGACTTCGTCGGTGGAAACGTGCAGGAAACGGAAGGCTTCCTTTTCCCCTCCCTGCAATGCCTGCCAGTAGGCGCGCGTCTCTTCCAGCAGGCTGAAGGTGCCGTTGATGTTGGTCTGGATGAATTCCGCCGGGCCGTGGATGGAGCGGTCGACGTGGCTTTCGGCGGCAAAGTGGACAATCGCGCGCGGCTTGTGCTCGCGCAGCAGGCGGCCCACCAGGGCGCCATCGCAAATATCGCCCTGAACGAAAACATGCCGGGCGTCGCCCTGCAGGGCAGCCAGATTGTTCAGGTTGCCGGCGTAAGTCAGCTTGTCGAGATTGATGACCGGCGCCTGTTCGCTTGCAATCCAGTCGAGAATGAAATTCGAGCCGATGAAGCCGGCACCGCCAGTGACCAAGATCATGATAATTTGCCCAATAAATTCACGCGCTATTTTAGCAGCCTGCGCCGCACCAATACCAACGCCAGATAAAAACCTGCACTCCCGTAAGCCAGCAATACGCCGATATGAGCAAGAATTTGCTGCGGCCACTCGCCCTGCACCAGCGGCCGCGCCAGTCCGATGGCATGCGTCAGCGGCAGCCAGTTCGCGACGGCTTGCAGGAAGGCCGGCAGTTGCTCGACCGGGTAGAACACGCCGCACAAGAGCACCATGGGCGTGATCGCCAGGGTGAAGTAGTACATGAAGAAATCGTAGTTGGGCGAAAGCGCATTCATCACCAGCGCCAGCCCGGTGAAGCAGAAGCCGATCAGCACCAGGAGCGGCAGGGTCCACAGCAGCAGCCAGGAATCCGCCAGCCCCAGCGCCAGGATGATGGCCAGGATCGCCACGCCGGAGAGCACGCTCTTGCTGGTTGCCCAAGCCAGCTCGCCAAGCATCACATCATCCAGCTCCAGCGGCGCATTGAGCATCGCGTCCCAGGTTTTCTGCACGTGCATGCGCGAGAAGGCGGAATACAGGCTCTCGAAAGTGGCGCTGTTCATGGTGCTATAGCACAGCGTCCCGGCGGCGAGAAAGGTCATGTAGGGAACGCCGGCCACCTCTGGCAACAGGCTGCCCAGGCCGTATCCCAGACCGAGCATGTAAAAGGCGGGATCGGCAAGGTTTCCCAGGATGGACGGAATCGCCAGCTTGCGCCATACCAGGAAATTGCGCCGCCACACTGAAACAAAGCGCCAGCTTAAGGAAGGCGGGCTGAAATCGGTTTTTTCGGTTTTTAACGACAAATTAGCGCTCTCGGACTTTCACTTTTACCGGCCATCCGAACAGTTCGGCCAGGGTCTTGCCGAAGCCTGGCGCCACCGCAAGGATAAGCGCATCCTCTGCACCGAGGATTTGCGGCACGCCATAGCTTCCGGCTTGCAGCGTGTAGAGCTCTGCATAATAGCTCACCGGGTCGACGATCAGATACTGGGGCACTCCGGAACGCTCGTACAGGGCCCTCTTTTCCCGCTTATCCTTGGCCGCCGTGGCCGGGGAAAGCACTTCCACCACGAGGTCGGGCGCGCCCTGAACATTCTTGCGGTTGGCCAGCTTGGCGGGGTCGCACACCACGATAAGGTCAGGCTGCACTACGGTATTGAAGGCAAGGACGACATCCACGGGCGATTCCAGAACACTGCATGGCGGCCTGCCCCCGCCGGATTTTTCCTGCTCACGGAGCAACAGCGCAATCTCCACGTGCAAATTGGAAACAAGTTGCTGGTGCTCCAGCGTAGGCGCCGGCGACATGTCCCAGATTCCGCCATCGATCAATTCGCAGCGAATTTCATCCGGCCACTGCATGTAATCTTCAACCGTGTAATGCGCTTGTGATTGCGGTAATCCCATGATGCGCCTCCTTGCCTGTGCCCAACATATTTTACATGTATTAGCTATCAGCTATCAGCTATCAGCTATCAGCTATCAGCTATCAGCTATCAGCTATCAGCTGACTGCTGACTGCTGACTGCTGACTGCTGACTGCTGACTGCTGACTGCTGACTGCTGACCGCTATTAATCACTCCCGCAGCTCTCGGCCGGTCAGTTTCAGGAATACGTCCTCCAAGTTTGACGGGCGGTGCAGGTAGCGCAATTCGCATTGCTGCTGCAACTGGGCCAGCAGGTCATGCGGGTCGGCGGCGTAGCAAAACAGGGTTTCTCCCACCTGTTCCTGGCGCTGGCATAAACCGGCGCAGTTCGACTTCACTTCATCGCCGTAGATTTCCACCACATGCGGCTCGATATGCTCCGCGATCAGGTCACGCGGCGCGCCGGTGGTGACCGCCACCCCTTTGTCCATGATCAGCAGTCGATCGCACAGGCGCTCGGCCTCTTCCATGAAGTGGGTGGTGAGCAAGATGGTTTTACCTTCGCCCAGGAGGCGGCGCAGACGCTGCCACATCATGTGGCGCGCCTGCGGGTCGAGACCGGTGGTGGGCTCGTCGAGAAAGATCACGTCGGGGTCGTTGACCAGCGCGCGCGCCAGGGTCAGGCGCCGCTTCATGCCGCCGGAGAGCGACTCGATGCTGGCCTCGGCCTTGCCCTCCAATTCGGCAAATTCGAGCAAAGCCGGAATACGCGCCTGGATCTCGTGGTCCTTGAGGCCGAAGTAGCGCCCGTAGACCAGCAGGTTTTCCGTCACCGTAAAATCCGGATCGAGGCTGTCCACCTGCGGCACCACGCCGACCTTGAGCCGTGCTTCGCGCGCTTTCTCGGGCACAGGCAGACCCAGCAGCGAAATCGTGCCGCCATCCGGCCGGGTCAGGCCCAGCAGCAGCCGCAGCGTGGTGGTCTTGCCCGCGCCATTAGGCCCCAGCAAGCCAAAGCATTCGCCCGACACCAGCGCCAGATCGAGACCCGCGACCACTTCGCTGGCGCCATAGGACTTGCGCAGCCCCGTGGCCGAAAGAACCGCCTTTGCGTTCAGACTCACGCTCAGATCTTGAGTCGTTCGACGACCTTGCCGCCCACCAGGTGGCTGTCGATGATTTCATCGATATCCGACTGGTCCACATAGGTGTACCACACCGCTTCCGGATAAATGACCAGCACCGGCCCTTCGCCGCAGCGGTCGAGGCAGCCGGCGCTGTTGACGCGCACCTTGCCCGGCCCGTTCAGGTCCAACTTCTTGATCCGCCCCTTGGCATGGTCGCGCATCGCCTGGGCATCGTGGTTGGCGCAGCAGGGCTGTCCATCCTCGCGCTGGTTGGTGCAGAAAAATACGTGCTTTTCGAAATAACTCATGGATTTTCAACTTCCTTATAAAAAGGCATATTAACCACGGGGAACACGGGGCGCACGGGGAAGACCAAGGATTTATTAAAGTCACATACCCCCGTGCTCCCCGTGGTTAATCGTTTTTCAACTTATTTTGGACAGGGTACTTCGCCGCATTGATCACCAGTTTGTCGCGCGCTGCATCGAGCAGGTCGATGCCCAGCATGTCGGCAAAGCGGGTGAGGTAAATCAGGATGTCGGCGCACTCCTGGCGCACCGCCTCCAGTTTTTCCGGCTCAAGCTTCTGGCTCTGTTCGGGCGTCAGCCACTGGAACTGCTCGACCAGCTCTGCCGCTTCGACAATCAGGGCCATGGCGAGGTTTTTCGGGGTGTGAAACTGCTCCCAGTCGCGCGCGGCGGCAAATTGCCGCAATTCGTCGCGCAATGCATCCAGACCACGCCCCTCCATCGCAGAACCCCAGTAAAAAATGTGTATCATATCAGCCCATGAGCACATTTGACGTCTTCAATGGCGATGCCGACGGCATCTGCGCCCTTCATCAACTCAGGCTCGCCGAACCTTGTGACGGCACCCTGGTTACCGGCATCAAGCGCGACATTGCACTGTTGCAGCAGGTAGAGGCCGGCACCGGCGACCAGGTCACCGCGCTGGATATCTCGCTCGACAAAAACCGCGCCGCCCTGCTGCGCCTGCTGGATGCAGGCGCGAGCGTGACTTACGTGGACCACCACTACGCCGGGGAAATTCCTGCCCACCCTCTGCTGCGGGCGCTGATCGATCCGGACCCTGAAGTCTGCACCAGCCTGCTGGTCGACCGCATGCTGCAAGGGCGATTCCGTGCCTGGGCGGTGGTTGCGGCTTTTGGCGACAACCTGCACCAAGCCGCGGCACGCGCCGCCGCACCTCTGGATCTCACGCCACGGCAGCTCGACGCCTTGCGCGAGCTGGGTGAATACCTCAACTACAACGCCTATGGCGAAAGCGTGGACGATTTGTATTTCCATCCCGCCGAGCTTTACCGCCGCCTGCACCCTTATGCCGACCCGCTGGATTTTATCGCGCATGATTCTGCTTTCCCGCTCCTGAAACAGGGCTACGCGGATGACATGGCGCTGGCACAAGCGCTGACGCCGGAATGGGAACACCCCGGCGGCTGCACCTACGTCCTGCCCGACCAGCCCTGGAGCAGACGTGTCAGCGGGGTTTTCGGCAATCACCTGGCGCGCGCCGAACCCGCCCTCGCCCACGCCGTGCTGACCCGCAAGGCACATGGCGGCTACCTTGTCAGCGTGCGCGCCCCGCGCCAAAATCCGACCGGCGCCGACGAACTGTGCCGTCAGTTCGAAAGCGGCGGCGGGCGCAAGGGTGCCGCCGGGATCAACCATTTGCCGGAAAATGAACTGGAGCGTTTCCTCGCCTGTTTTGCAAGCGCATTCCAGCCCGCCGGGAGCACCCCCTGATGGGCCTGATTTCTCCCTATGGCGGCAAACTGGTAGATCTCATGGCCGAAGGCGCACACCGTGAAGATTTGCAGCGCGAAGCCGCCACCCTTCCCACCCTGACCCTGAACATGCGCCAGCTGTGCGACCTGGAACTACTGCTGAGCGGCGCCCTGTCGCCCTTGCAGGGCTTCATGGAGCGCGCGGATTTTGACCGTGTAGGGGCGGAAATGCTGCTCGCGAACGGCACTTTCTGGCCCCTGCCCATCGTCCTCGATATCGGCGCGGTGCAGGCCATGGCGATGCAGCCGGGAACACGTATCGCGCTGTGCGACGCCTCGGGCGAGAAACTCGCCATTCTCGCCGTAAGCGACGTGTGGGCTGCCGACAGGGCGCTGGAGGCACGCCAGATTTATGGCTGCGAACTGCCAGCCCAGGCCGGCCTGGATTACCTCGACCAACTGGGCAGCCATTATGCTGGTGGCCGTCTGGAGGGACTATCCCTGCCGCGGCACGGGGATTTCGCCGCACTGCGCCTGACCCCTGCAATGGCGCGAGAAAATTTCAAACGGCTAGGCCACAGCCGGGCGATCGCCTTCCAGCCCTGCCACGTCATGCACCGCGCCCAATTCGAATTCACCCGCCATTGCACCGAGGATAACGATGCCGGGCTGTTGATCCAGGCCATCGCGGGCGAAGCGTCGAACCCGGATTACTTTACCCGTATCCGCTGCCTCCAGGCGCTGCTGCCGCGCTACCCCGAAAATACGGCCCAGCTCGGGCTGCTGCCCCTGGCATCGCGCCAGGCGGGGATGCGCGAAGTGCTTTGGAAGGCCATCGTGGCGCGCAATCATGGCTGTTCCCATTACATCATCGGCGGCGACGCGGGTGCGGGCGAAATTCGTCGCGGCAGCGATGCGCTCGCTCCCGGGCGGGTTCAGCCCCTGGCCGAACATTTCGCCACCATCGGCGTCGAGCCGATTACTTTTCCGCGCATGGTTTATGTCCCGGAACTGGAACAGTACATGCCGGAGGAGTACCTGCCACCCGGCCAGGACACGCAAAGCCTCTCCTCGCGGGAGCTGAAGCAGCGCATTCTCGACGGCCGCGAATCCATCCCTCAATGGGCGTCTTTCCCTGAAGTGGTAGAGGAGTTGCAAATACGCCACCCGCCGAGGAACAAACGCGGCTTTACCATTTTCTTCACCGGGCTTTCCAGTGCCGGGAAAGCCACGCTATCGCTTGCGCTGGAGGCAAAACTGATGGAGCTGACCGGCCGGCCGGTCACACTGCTGGCTGGAGACATGGCGCACACCCTGCTAGCCAGCGGGCCCGCTAATTCCAGAACCGGCCGCAACTTGAACATCCGCCGCATCGGCTTCGTCGCTGCCGAAATCACCCGGCAGGGCGGCATCGCCATTTGCGCGCCGATCGCTCCCTACCGCGAAACACGGCAGGCGGTGCGCGACATGATCGAGCCGCTAGGCGGGTTTTTTGAAGTGCATGTCTCCATGCCGCTGGGGATCTGCGAAACACGCGACGCCAAAGGCCTTTACACCCGATCCCGAGCAGGCATCATCAAGGATGTCACCGACATCAGCGCCCCTTATGAAACGCCCCATGCGCCAGAAGTGAGCATCAACACCGGCAATCTCCATGTCGCCGAGGCGATGGAGCGGATAGTCAGCCGGTTAAGGGCCGACGGCTACCTGGTCTGATTTCCCTTCCCCTGCCCTCTCCCAGAAAGGAGAGGGGGCCAGGTAAACAATATGGCTGGCGTGTCGACAATCGGGTATGGCGGAAGTGTTGCGGCTTTTTCATGCGGCGCAATGCGCCCTGCACGTGCTGAGGAAGGGATGCTTGCGGGGAAATGGATCACTCGACTGAAGAGGGTACGCGCCCAGGCAAGACAAAAGCCGCCACCTTTGTCGATTTTTCGTCACCCTTGTTTATAAACCCGGAGAAATTCCTCCATGCTCAGTTCCTGCACCTCGATGCCTTGATCGGGACGGTAGGACGAATAACTCAGACATTCCTCAGCCTCCGGGGGCACCCCGGTGATTCGGGGCATTTTGGCCTGTGGATTTTGTTTGCTGGGCGAGGTCCTTTCGGTGAACCAGTTCAACATGGAAATCTCCTCGATGGTGTTTAATGCACAGGCTATCGCAACATCCGTGCCAGCTAACCGAGATCGCATTGCGCTCTACGCATGTCCGTTTTCCTGCTTCTAATCGAAAGGTGTCATTGAGTTGATTAGCCTTTCACTTAAACCAGCCCCCAACCTCAGAATACTTTCAGCTACAATGCGTCGATGCGTCGCCTCATAGCCATCCTTCTCCTGCTCATCGTTCCGCTCCAGTTCGCCTGGTCGGCGACGCAGAACCTGCATGGTCATCTGAGCAACGAAGAATCGGCATCTGGATTCCACTTTCACGATGACGACCATGATCATCATGATGCCGATACTGTCGATCATGACATTTTTGCAGCCGGTGGCACTCCTGACGGACATAATAACGACGGGCACCATGACGGCCATTATCATCCCGTCTTCAGCATGCTGATCTTCGAGCCTTACCTGAAACTGAGCGAAGCATCACCCAACGGGCCACCCATCAGATCGCCTGCTTCTTTTACGTCCCATATCCCCCTCCTGTTTGACTGGCCTCCGTCGGCTCTCCTCTAGAGCCGGCGGGACTGCCTTAGCCTAAGCTGCATAAAGCAGCGAATCGGCCTCGTTGCCTGCCGGTGACCTCGACCCTATTTTTTCGTCACGAGGAATCCGATGCGACACCTATTATCCGTAGTTCTGCTCGCGCTGCCGCTGGCCGCGTGGGCGCAAGCCGATCCAATACAGACGCTCACCGAAGCCGAGGCCGTCCGCCTTGGACTGGCGCGCACCGACCTGTCCGACCTGGAGCGCGGAACTGTCGAGGCGGCAGAGGCCAATGCTCTGGCCGCCGGACTTCTTCCCAATCCCACCCTCGGCTATAGCCGAGACCGCAACCGGGGAACGCTTGGCTCCACCGAAGAAACCTGGCAAATCTCCCAGACCTTTGACATATCTGGTCGTCGGGGACTGCGGCGCGAGGCGGCTGACCGCCGCGTCGATGCCGCGAATGCCGGCAACACCTTGCGACGCAGCGAAATCACCGCAGAAATCCGCCACCGCTTCCACGAAACGCTGTTCAAGCAGGAATCCGTCCAGGCGACCAAAACCTGGACCCAGCGCTTCATCCGCGTCGAAAGTCTGGTCGCAAGACTTGCCAAGGCCGGGGAAGCATCCGGCTACGACCGGCGCCGGCTCACCCGTGAGCGGCAGACGGCACAAGCGCGGCTGAGCACCGAACAGGCCGATCTCGATCGTGCCGCAGAACGCCTGGCAGCACTGATTGGCCTCCCCGGCAGAGCCGCCGCAAGCGTCACTGGCGTCTTGCCGCCCACTACCCCGCCACCACTCGATAAAGCGCTGCCCCAGCTGGAACAGCGACCGGACCTGCAAGTGCTGTCGCGGCGCGCCGAGGCTGCCGAACTTGAAGGCCGGGCCGCGTCGCGCGGCTGGGTGCCGGATGTGACGCTGGGCGTTGGTCCGAAACTCACGGACAACGGCATCACACGGGAGAACGGCACGCTCGTCACGTTTTCGATTCCCTTGCCGGTTTTCGATCGCCAGCAAGCCGGAGAGAAACGCGCGCTGGCCGAGGCGCTCAACGCCCGCGCCGAGTACAGCCTGACCCGCTCCCGCGCCGAGGGCGACCTGCGCGGTCTGCATCGTCAGGTGGAACGCTTGACCACGGCGGCTAGCGATTACCGCACCAATGCGGTAGCCGAGTCGTCCGAGCTGCTGCGTATCGCCGAAGCCGCCTACCAGGGCGGCGAATCCACCCTGCTTGAACTGCTCGATGCCTACCGCGGTGCGTTGGAGGCTGAAATCACGGCACTCAATCTCGAATGGAAAGCGCGTGAAGCCCGCATCGAATATGACCTGCTGACTGGGAGTGTCACCGAATGAACAAAAATCTGATTGCAACGCTTTGTGCCGCACTGTTTCTTACCGCTTGCGGCGACGCTGTCCAACAACAAGCCAAGGACGATAGCCACGCGCCCACGGCCGACGCCGGCCATGGCCACGGGGCCGGTGGCGAAAAACTCACCCACTTTACCGACAAGACCGAGCTCTTCGTCGAGTTCCCTCGTCTGGTGGCCGGGGAAAAATCCGCCTTCGCCGCGCACCTCACACGGCTTGCCGACTTCAGGGCGCTGGCTGCCGGCAAGGTGAGCGTCGTTCTTACCGGCGGTAGCCAGCCGGACGAGGTGTTTTCCACCGAGACACCGACCCAGCCCGGCATCTTCCGGCCAGAAGCCTTGCCGAAGCAGGCTGGCGAGCGGGAATTGGCGATCGAGGTGGCCACCCCGGAATTCACCGTGCGCCATTTGCTCGGGCCGGTAACAGTCTATGCCGATCAAAAGGCTGCCGATGCTGCAAGCGGCGAACACGACGAGGGCGGCATTGGGTTCACCAAGGAGCAACAGTGGAAGGTGGACTTCGCCACCGCCGAGGTCGTCAGGCGTCCCATCCGCGCCGCCATCGCCGCCACCGGCACGCTTCGCGCCCGACCCGACGGCGAGGCATTGCTGACCGCACCGGCACCGGGACAGGTGCAGACGTCCGGCAAGTTCCCCCAACTCGGACAGGTTGTGAAGAAGGGCGACATCCTCGCCTACTTCACGCCGCGTCTCGGTGGCGATACGGATATGGCTTCGCTCCAGGCCGGGGCGCGCAAAGCCAGGGTGGCGCTAGACCTGGCCGTGCGTGAGCGCTCCCGCATGGAAAGCCTGTTCAAGGACGAGGCTGTGCCGGAGAAGCGGCTGCTGACCGCCCGCGCTGCCGAGGAATCGGCCCGCGCCGATTTTGACTCTGCCCAGGGGCGCCAAAGCCAATATGGCGGCGGTGCCGGCGGCGTGCCGCTGCGCGCACCGGTGTCGGGCACGATTGCCGATGTCCGCGTCTCAACGGGCGCCTTTGTGCAGGAAGGCGCCTTGCTCTTTCACATCGCCGACCGGCGCGTCCTGTGGCTGGAATTGCGCGTGCCCGAGTCGGAGGCGGCCCGTTTGATCTCGCCGAACGGCGCGACGTTCCGTGTGGAGGGGGTCGAACAAGGCTTCGAAGTCATCCTTGGCAAGAACGGTCGCCTGATAGCCATCGGCGGCGCAGTGGATGCGGTAACACGTACCGTGCCGGTGCTCTTCGAATTCGCGCAACCGGACGAGCGTCTGCGTATCGGCATGGCGGTCAAGGCGCAAGTCTTCGCCGGCGCCGCGCGCGAAGCGGTAGCCGTTCCCGCATCCGCTGTACTCGATGAAAACGGCGTGCCGACGGTGTTTGTTATGACCACTGGCGAGTCCTTTGAACGGCGGCCGGTGCGCATCGGCACCCGGGATGGCGATTGGCTGGAGGTCGTCGAGGGGCTGGAGCCGGGGCAGCGCGTGGTTTCGCGCGGTGCCTATCTGGTCAAGCTCGCAGCCACCAAGACCGGCGAAATCGGCCATGGTCATGCACACTAACTGGAGAATGACATGATCGGACACATCATTGCGTGGTCGCTACGCAACAAACTTTTCGTTGTCCTCGCTGGCGTGCTGCTGTTGGCTTGGGGCGGCTGGCAGGCAGCGCGCACCCCGGTGGACGTTTTTCCCGACCTCACAGCGCCTGCGGTGACCGTGGTGACCGAGGCTCACGGCATGGCGCCGACGGATGTTGAAAGCCTGGTCACATTCCCCATTGAAACGGCCCTGAACGGCGCGCCCAATGTGCGGCGGGTACGTTCCGCCACCAAGATCGGGCTGTCCGTGGTGACGGTCGAATTCGAGTGGGGAACCGACCTTTATATCGCCCGGCAGATCGTATCCGAACGTCTGCAACTGGCGCGCGCAAGTCTGCCACCGGATATACCCGCGCCGGCGATGACACCAGCGTCTTCTATCATGGGCGAAATTCTGTTCATCGCCCTGACTTCGGACAAGCATAGCGGCATGGAGATGAAGAACGCTGCCGAACAGGTGCTGAAGCGCCGGATTCTGGCCGTCCCCGGCGTGGCCGAAGTGCTGCCAATCGGCGGCGACACCCAGCAGTTCCAGGTGACGGTGAAACCCGACCGGCTGGCGACCTACCAGCTCACCCTGGACGAGGTGACGCAGGCGCTACGCGAGTCCAACCAGAACACCTCTGCCGGCTTTTACGTCGAATCCGGTCAGGAATACCTGATCCAGGGCCAGGGCCGCGTCACGGTGCTGAACGACATCGCCGACACGGTGATCAAAGTACGTGAAGGCCAACCCATACTCATCCGTGACGTGGCCGACGTGAGCATCGGCGCAGCGCCCAAGCGCGGTGTCGGTTCCCACAACGGCAAGCCGGCCGTGGTGCTGGGCATCCAGAAACAGCCTGGCGCCAATACCCTGGAACTGACCGACCGGCTCGACCGCACACTGGCGGACATCCAGTCCGGCCTGCCGGCAGGGATGAAGATCGAAAGCCATATCTTTCGCCAGGCGGACTTCATTCGCGTTTCCATCGACAACCTGCTTACCGCCTTGGGCGAGGGGGCTGTCCTGGTGATCGCAATCGTCTTCGCCTTTCTGCTTTCGGCGCGGGCCACGGCAATCACCCTGGTTGCCATTCCGCTGTCGCTGGTGGCGGCCATCCTCTCGATGAAGGCCCTCGGTGCCACCATCAACACCATGACGCTAGGCGGCATGGCTATTGCCCTCGGCGCACTGGTGGACGACGCGATTATCGTAGTCGAGAACATCGTCAGGCGACTGCGCGAGAATCTCGCGAAACCGGAAAGCGAACAACGAGCTGCGGCGCAAGTGGTGCTGGGGGCGACCAAGGAAATTCAGGGCTCCATCGTCTTCGCGACGCTAATCATCATTCTGGTATTCATTCCACTCTTCTTTCTCTCGGGCGTGGAGGGTCGGCTGATGGCGCCGCTCGGCTTCGCTTACGTGGTGTCGCTGGCTGCGTCACTGGTGGTGGCGATCACGGTGACGCCGGTGCTGGCAGCGCTGTTTCTGCCTCGCTCGAAGATCGTCCGCGAGAACGTCGAACCGCGCTTCATCCATTTCCTGCACACGACCTATCGACGGATATTGGAAGCCACGGTCACACGCTGGCAAACGGTGACTGCGGTGAGTGTCGTCGCGTTGGCCGTCGCGCTGATCGCACTCTCTTTCGCCGGCCGCGCTTTCCTGCCGAATTTCAACGAAGGCACGCTGACCATTGGCACCGCTACGCTGCCAGGCACCGCACTGGAAGAGTCCGACCGCCTGGGCCAAATGGTCGAGCAGATCCTGCTTTCACATCCGGAGGTGGTAGCTACGGCCCGCCGCACCGGTCGTGCCGAGGGCGACCCGCATGCCATGGATGTATCGGCTTCCGAAATGGAGGTAACGCTGAAGATGGGCGAACGCAGCAAGGAGGACTTCCTTGCCGCCCTTCGCGATGACCTCTCGACCGTGCCCGGTACCCAGATCGTGGTCGGCCAGCCGATTTCACACCGTATCGACCACATGCTCTCGGGCAGTCGCTCCAACATCGCGGTGAAGATTTTAGGTCCTGATCTTGGTGAACTGCGTCGCCTGACCGGGGAAATCAAGGCGCTGGTGCAGACCGTGGCAGGCGCTGTGGACGTTACCGACGAGCAGCAAAGCGATATCCCCTTCCTGACCATTCGCTTCAAGCGGGACGCCCTGGCCCGGCACGGTATTTCTATCCGACAGGTGGCGGAAACCATCGAGGTGGCGTTTTCTGGCATGGCAGTAAGCCGCATCCAGCAGGGCCAGGCAAGCTACGACCTGGCGGTGCGCTTCGATCCGTCGGCGAAAGCCAGCCTCGACGCCATCCGCGCCACCTTGGTCACCACGGAGAGCGGTGCGCGCCTGCCGCTCTCCGCGCTGGCCGATATCCGCAACGACCGGGCGCCATACTCCATCTCCCGTGAGAACGTGCAGCGCAAAATGGTGGTGATGGCTAACGTCGCCGGGCGCGATCTGGCGAGCGTAGTAGACGACATTCGGCGCAAGGTGGCCGCGGAGGTGAAGTTGCCGCAGGGCTATCACGTGGAATACGGTGGCCAGTTCGAGAGCGCCGAAGAGGCTGGCCGCATCCTGCTGTTTCTGGGCCTCGCAGTCACCGTCGGCATCTTTCTTTTGCTTTTCGTCGCTTTCCGTACCGCCCGCGATGCGCTGCTGGTCATGCTCAATCTGCCGCTCGCCATCATCGGCGGGGTGATTGGCGTATTTGTCGCGGGTGGCGTGCTGTCGGTGGCCTCTATCATCGGCTTTATCACGCTGTTCGGCATTGCCACCCGCAACGGCGTGATGATGATCGCCCACATCCATCACCTGGTGGAACACGAGGGGGTGCGCGATGCAGCAGAGGCCGTCAAACGCGGTGCCGAGGAGCGTCTGGTACCCATCCTGATGACCGCCCTGGCCGCCGGTCTCGCCCTGATTCCGCTGGCGTTGGCCGCCGGGCAACCGGGCAGCGAAATCCAGTCGCCGATGGCCATCGTCATTCTGTTCGGGCTGGCCAGTTCCACGCTGCTCAACATGATCGTCGTGCCGGCGCTGTATCTGCGTTTCGGGGCCATCCGCCAGGAACTCGAAAGTGGCCAAACTCAGCGCCTACAAACCAGAGATGCCATTGACGATGCTTGACGCTCCCTTAACCAGAAAACAAACATGAAAAATCGAACGGTAGGGCGAACGGTAGGGGACGAACATAGGGGACATCCATTAGCCGGCCCGTGTCAAGCGAGCAAACAATTCCCCTGCGGCGCCAGCCGCCCATTTCCAATCCCTCCAAACTACCGCTTGCAGTTGCCGATCACGCCCGTTTCTTCAAATCATGGCTGCGACGAATCGCGCCAGACACCCATCAGGATCAAGCGAGCGGCGATGATGCTGCCTTTCGCCCTGGCGGCGTTGCCGCCCCAGAAGAACGTTGGTGCCGCAACGCGTCCAATGGGTTCATCACAGACCCGTGGCTGCCGATTCTCAGGCGCCAATCCCTTGGTGGCTCGCGTTGCGGGCGATCCGCTTGTACTGCAAATCGGTGACGGCGGCACGGCATCCCATTCAGACCAAATGGCTGTCGCTCCAGTCCCCATATCCGGGCTTGCCGGCCGCCGTCGTAACTCATGCAAAACAGCGCGTCACGTCAAACGGTTTGCGCTCCTTCAGAATGTGGAAGCAGGCCCGCGCCAGCTTGTGCGCCAGCGCCTTGATCGCCACCACGTTGTTCGTCCTCGCCTTCTTCCGTTCGTAGAAACGCTTGGCCTCGACGCAGTAGCGCAGCGCGAAGTTGGCCGCCTCGACGAAGGCCCAAGCCAGGTACTTGTTGCCGTTTTTGGCGTTCCCTTCACCCTTCTTCTTGCCGTTACTGGTGCGCACACTATCGACACAGCGCGCGTAGGAAGCAAAGTTGCCGGGCGCGGTGAAACGGTCGATCGGCCCAGTTTCCAGCAGGACCGTGGTCGCCAGCACGCGACCGATGCCCGGCACGCTGGTGAGGAGTCCATACTCCGGTCGCCCCGCAATTCTTTCCTGAAGACGCTTTTCAAGAAGGTCTATTTGCACGGAAAGCGTGGAGATGACTGCGACGTTGGTTTTGATGGCAAACGCCACATCGTCGGGCAGCGCCATCTGATCGATACTCTCCGGCGTCAGGCGTTTGACCTGGTTACTACTGATCCGGCTACCGTGTTGGCGAGCGGTGATGTTCTCGACGGCGAGGATGTGCGTGGTCCGGCTGCGCACCAACTGCATGCGCTTCCGGGCCAGATCGCGTACCGCCCGCTGTTCCGGCGGCAGGATCGTGCCCGTCGGCAATATTCCCAGCCGCAGCAGGTGGGCAAGGTAACGGGCATCGGCTTCATCGCCGCTGTGCTTGAGTCCTTCGTACTTCTTGATTGCCGTGGTGTTCGCCAGATGCACGTTGAACCCGGCTGCTTGCAGGCCATCGACCAGCCAGTACCAGTTGAACGTCGATTCGACCACGACTCCAGCGATCTCTTTTCGCCAGGGCTCAAGCAGGCCCAGAATCTTCGCCAGGTCGTTGGGCATCCGCTTCTCCGCTACCACCCGATCTTCCTCGTCCGTCACGGTCACCACGCTGTTGTTCGAGTGCAGGTCAATTCCGCTATATTTCATCTTCGGCCTCCTGTGGTTAAGCAAGTTCGCAAACTCACTTTAACCCCACCGCCTCACCGCGGTGGGAGGTGGGGCCGGCTAGATGATTTTCAGACCACGATTTATCATGATAGGCCTGATTAACGAAAAACACTGGTCAGCCGTTATTACATACACATACAGGTGCGCAAAAATTCGGCTTATTTCCGTTCGTCGCTCACGCACCGAGGAGGTGGTGTTATATGAAAGCTAAAGATTTCGAACATCAGTTTGATGATGATGTTGATCTTACCGCTTCGTTGGATTTATCAAAGGCAAAACGCGTATTGCAAGAGCAAAAACGCGTGAATGTCGATTTTCCAACGTGGATGATTGAGTCTCTTGACCGGGAAGCAGGGAGACTTGGTGTAACCAGACAATCTATCATCAAGGTGTGGCTTGCCGAACGTCTTGAAAAATCCGCCACGACCCATCCATCAAGCGGGGCGCGCTAAAGCGCGCTTACGACCCGCCAGATCGCTGGCCATCATCGCCAGCAAAGTGGCAAACGTCCGTTTTCTGGCCCCATGTTTGCCAGCTTGCTTGCATCCTCCCGCACAACGGAGACATTCCCCCTCCCATCCGAAGAGGCTGATTCCAGCTCGGTTGGATCACTTTTCCACGTGATGCTGCGGATGCGCCGCATGGTGATGCAGTTCGGCATGCGGATGCGACAGCGGCGTGGGTTTGCCGACGAAGTGAGGCAGCAGGGAGCCGGTCACCATGCCAGCGACGCTGGCCAAGAGGCCGACCAGTTGCGGCGGCCACAAACCCTGAGGATTAAAGCTCTCCAGCAGCAGCCAGCTTGCCAGTCCGGCGGTAATGGCGAACAGGGCGCCCTGGGTATTGGCGCGCTTCCAGTACAGGCCGAACACCAGGGGCACGAAAGCCACCACCAGTGTCACCTTGTAAGCATTGCTCACCATTTCGTAGATACTCGCATTTGATTTAAGCGCAAACAGGGTGACGATCACCGCAAAGCACACCACCACCAGGCGCATGGTCCACAAAAAATGGCGGTCGCTCTGTTGGCCAATCACATTTTTCAGAATGTTCTCGGTAAAGGTCACCGAGGGAGCAAGCAGGGTGCCGCTCGCCGTACTCATGATGGCTGAAAGCAAGGCGCCGAAAAACATCACCTGGGCAAAAACCGGCATGTGGTCGAGAATCAGGGTGGGCAGGATGAGTTGCGGGTCCTTTTCCATCAACCCTGAGACCATGGCCGGATCGATCAGGCTGGCCGAATAGGCAAGATACAAGGGGATAAAGGCAAACGCGAAGTACAGGCTGCCGCCCAGGATCGATCCTGCCACGGCGGTTTTCTCGTTGCGTGCCGACATGACGCGCTGGAATACGTCCTGCTGGGGAATGGAGCCGAACATCATGGTGACCGCCGCGGCGATGAAGGCGAGCACGTCTCGCGTCTCGAGTGCCGGCCAGAACTCGAACTTACCTGCCGTGTGAGCGTGCTCCACCACCCTGCCAACGCCGCCCGCCATGTCGCTGGCCAGATAGGCGATGTACAGCAGGCCCACCACGATAATGCTCATCTGGAAAAAATCCGTCAGCGCGACCGACCACATGCCACCAAACAAGGTATAAACCAGCACGATCGAGGCCCCGAGCACCATGCCCTCGCTGTTTGAAATCGCGCCGCCCGAGACTATGGAAAAGACCAGCCCCAGGGCGATGATCTGGGCCGAAACCCAGCCCAGGTAGGAAATCACGATGGCGATGCCGGTCAGGATTTCCACCGTGCGGTTGTACCGCTGACGGTAGTAGTCGCCGATGGTCAGCAGATTCATCTTGTAGAGCTTGGCGGCAAAGAACATGCCCACCAGAATCAGGCACATGCTGGCGCCAAAAGGATCTTCGACGATGCCTTTGAGGCCGTCCTGCACGAATTTGGCGGAAATGCCCAGCACCGCTTCCGAGCCGAACCAGGTGGCGAACACCGTGGCGGTGACGATATACAACGGCAAGTGGCGGCCGGCGACCACGTAATCCCGGGCATTGTGAACCCGGGTGGCGGCATACAGGCCGATGCCGATGGAAACGAGCAGGTAGAGCGTAATAAACCACATCAGCATGGAGGGCGTTTCCACGTTTAGTGTTAAACAAACAGGCTTACATGCTATTCAAGGATTAACCGGATTGGGGTTTTGTCCTGTCAGACCAGTTAATCCCGTCTATTCTTATTCCAGCAACAGCATGGCCCACGGCAGCGTCTGCGACAGCAGAACCAGGGCCAGCAGCACGGCCAGCAACCAGAAACGGCGCTGCTCGCGGCGCTCGCGGGCCGCCATCTCGGTGCGCAGGCGCAGGAGATCGCTTCCGCTGTCGCTTCGCAGGTAGGCATGGGCCAGGCGCGGCAACTGCGGCAGGATGCAAGCCCAGTTCGGCGCTTCGGTCTTGAGCGCATTCACCAGCCCGCGCCAGCCGAGCTGCTCCGACATCCAGCGCTCCAGGTAAGGCTTGGCGGTCTGCCACAGGTCGAGTTCCGGGTCGAGCTCACGCCCCAGGCCCTCGATGTTGAGCAGGGTTTTCTGCAGCAGCACCAGTTGCGGCTGGATTTCCACGTTGAAGCGGCGCGAGGCCTGGAACAGACCCATCAGCACCCGGCCGAAGGAAATTTCCTTGAGCGGCCGGTCGAAAGCCGATTCGCACACCGCGCGGATGGCCGACTCGAACTCGTCCTCGCGGGTGTCCTTCGGCGCCCAGCCGGATTCGATATGGGCCTGTGCCACGCGCTTGTAGTCGCGGCGGAAGAAAGCGAGGAAATTCTGCGCCAGGTAATTGCGGTCCACGTCGGTGAGCGTGCCCATGATGCCGAAATCGAGCGCGATGTAGCGCCCGTCCGGCGCCACCAGGATATTGCCGGGGTGCATGTCGGCGTGGAAAAACCCATCGCGGAACACCTGGGTGAAGAAGATCTCCACCCCGGCGCTGGCCAGTTTCGGGATGTTGATGCCCTGCTCGCGCAAGCGCTCGATCTGGCTGATGGGCGTGCCGTCCATCCATTCCATCACCATCACATGGGTGCCGCAGTAATCCCAGAACACTTCTGGCACCAGCAACAGGTCCGAGCCCTCGAAATTGCGCCGCAGTTGCGAGGCATTGGCCGCCTCGCGCATCAGGTCCAGTTCGTCGGCCAGATGCTTCTCGAACTCCGCCACCACTTCGCGCGGCTTGAGGCGCTTGCCGTCGGACCACAGGGTCTCGATCAGGCCGCCGCCGACATACAGCAGGGCGATATCCTTGGAGATCAGCGGCGCAATGCCGGGGCGCAGGATCTTGACCGCGGCCTGGCGGCCGTTCTTCAGCACCGCTCGGTGAACCTGCGCCACCGAGGCAGAGGCGATGGGCTGCATGTCGAATTCGGCAAAGACTTCCTGCACCGGCTTGCCATATTCGCGCTGCAGGGCAGCCAGGGCCGCCTCGGTGGGGAAGGGCGGCACCCGGTCCTGCAGCTTGGCCAGCTCGTCGGCAATGTCGAGCGGGATCAGGTCACGGCGGGTGGACAGCAGCTGGCCGAATTTGACGAAAATCGGCCCCAGCGCTTCCAGCGCGAGGCGCAGGCGCTCGCCGCGCGGCGCGTGGATGGGGCGCCAGAACAGGGCCAGCTTGACGATGGGGCGAAGAATGCGGAAACGCTCGTGGCCGAGGAAAAACTCCTCCAGCCCGAAGCGGAATCCCACATGCAGTATCTTGAACAACCGCAGGAGACGCATCATCGGGCGTCTGTCCGCTGATGCAATCGGGCTACGCGTTTTTCCAGGCGCTCCGCATCATCGCGCAACAGGTCCACCTGCTGCACGAAGCCGGCGATCTGCTGCCGCTTGGCGAGCAGCGGGCGCTCCTCGGTCCAGTATTCGGTGAAATTCGCGGCCAGGCTGAGGGCGGCCTGCTTCTGCTGCGCGAACAGGCCGGCGCCGAAACGGGCGAGGCGATGACCCAGCACATCGCCGAACACCTTGCTCAGGTCTTCTTCCGCATCCCAGCGCAAGTTCTGCAGGACATTGCCGAAATCCACCGCCATGGTGGAGTCGCCAGCCGTATGCACCAGTTCGGAAGGCATCGGACTGCCCGCCAGCACATGCAGCATGGACAAGGGGGAAACGCCCAGCGTGGCGTCCGCCAGGCTGCCCTCTGCCGCCACTTCCACTTGCCCGTCGGAATCGACCGTCAGCAGGAAGGACAGGGGCGGCAGGTTGAGCTGCAAGGTTTTTCCGGCATGGCGCTGCAAGCGCTGCCGGGCAAAGGGCTGCTGCTGCAGCAAATGATTGAATGTCGCCGCGAAGGCTTGGGCAGTCAGCGGGCGGCGGGGTTCGGGTGTTTCGGTTTCGGACGCCATAGGCTCAGAGCTTGAAGCCCTTGTGCAGCGCCACCACGCCACCCGTGAGGTTGAAATATTCGACCCGCTCCAGACCGGCCTCTTCCATCATCTGCTTGAGGGTATCCTGGTCGGGGTGCATGCGAATGGATTCAGCCAGGTAGCGGTAGCTTTCCTCGTCATCGGCGATCATCTTGCCCATGGCCGGCAGAATCTTGAACGAATACAGGTCGTAGAGGGGACGCAGCGGCGCGGCGACCTTGGAAAACTCCAGCACCAGCACCCGGCCGCCGGGCTTGATGACGCGGCGCATTTCGCGCAGCGCCGCATCCTTGTGGGTCATGTTGCGCAGGCCGAAGGCCACCGTCACGCAATCGAAATAGTTGTCGGGGAAAGGCAGCTTCTCGCCATCGCACTGCACTGCGGTGGGGTTGAAACCGCCGTCCAGCAGGCGGTCGCGCCCCACGGTCAGCATGGAGCTGTTGATGTCGGTCAGGATCACCTGGCCGCCCGGACCGACCTTTTTGGCGAACTGCAAGGACAGGTCGGCGCTGCCGCCGGCCACGTCCAGCACCCGGCCTCCTGTCCGCACGCCGCTTTGCTCGATCGCGAAGATCTTCCACAGCCGGTGCAGGCCTACCGACATGACATCGTTCATCAGGTCGTAGCGGCTCGCCACGGAATGAAACACTTCCGCGACCTTGGCCGCTTTTTCTTCCTCGGCGACGGTCTTGAAGCCGAAGTGGGTGGTCTTGTCAGTCATGAGTTTCTCTTTCGAATCAGCCTTTGCTGCCGCAGCCGCCCGTGCCGCAGCCGCCAGAACCGCAACCGCCCGATTTCTTGGCGATGGCTTCATGTATCAGCGGCTCCCGGCTGGCTCCGGCTTCGGCCATGCGGGCCAGATAGCTCTGCCACAGGGCGTCCTGGTTCATGCCCAGATCATAGAGATAATCCCAGGAATAGATCCCGGAATCATGGCCATCGGAGAACTGCAGCACCACGGCATAGTTGCCGACCGGCTCGATGCCCTTGATTTCGACATCTCTCTTGCCCACCTGCAGGGTTTCCTGCCCGGGGCCGTGACCGCGCACTTCCGCGGAGGGCGAATAGACGCGCAGGAACTCGCTCGGCAGGCGGAAGCTGCTGCCATTATCAAAAGCCAGCTCCAGTTCGTTCGATTTCTGGTGCAGCTTGATTTCAGTGGGGCGGGGCGTATCGGAGTTTAAACCGCTCATTTCGGGGTGTTCCTTTTCAATAGTGGTGAATCATAACCGAGAACCGGGGTCGCGCCAATCATGCGACCTCATCATAAATGGGATCATTCATCGCAATTTCCAGAGGGATGAAAATGGCATATCATTTCGGTACGCAGGTTTCGGTCGTTCTAAACGGATAACGGGGGAAATCATGACAAAAACCAAATTCGCTTTTGCTGCTTCCTTGATGTGTGGCGCAATCACTTCGGTGCAGGCGGCGGACAAGCCCCCGGCCGTTTACTGGATGAGCGTTTCCACCGAAGTGGGCGGCGCGTTCGGCATGGGCGGCATGGCCATGCCGAGTGTCGGCGAAATGGTCACCGAAGGGCTGCTGGGCGGCATTTTCGGCGGCAGCAGCAAATCCAGCCCAAGCGACGCCGGCGGCGCCCGCCGCTCCGTCCTGCTGCAACTGAGCGGCGCGGAAACACCACCCGACCCCAAGGCCGATCATTTCATCCCCCCCGGCCAAAACATGGGCGAGTCCCTCCCCCTGATTTCACCGCGCGCGGGCAAGCTCTCCCGCCACGAAGCCCCGGATGAAGCGCAGGAGCCGGAAAAACCCAAGGGCAAGATCCTGATGTACTGGGGCTGCGGAGATAAAATACGCGCCAGCCAGCCCAAGGTGCTGGATATGGCGACCGCTACGCCGCAACAGTATGCCGCCTTCTTCAAGGCTTTTAATGTTAGCGCCCCGCGCGGGCCGCGCCCGGCCAATGGCTGGACCTATGCCCGCTGGCCGAATGAAAAAGACAGCCAGTCCGTCCCGAAAGACAGCTCCCTGGTCGGACCGCAGACGATCAAGGCCAACTATGCGCCTGAAATCCGTTTCGACATTCCCCGCCAGCAGGACTTCCTCGATCCAGTGGTATTCACCGAAATGGGCAGTGATCTGACCAAAGCCGTGCCCTTCCACTGGAAACCCATTCCCAACGCGACCGGCTATTTCAGCATGGCCATGGGCGGCCAGGGCGATAATGAAATGGTGATCTGGGTCTCCAGCGAAGCATCGCACATGGGCTGGAGCCTGATGGACTACGTGCCGACCGGCGAAGTGCGCAAACTCATCAAGGAGCGCGTGATCATGCCGCCTTCAAATACCGAATGCAAAATCCCCCAGGGCGTGTTCAAGGATGCTGGCGCCATGCTGCAGTTCATCGCCTATGGACAGGATCTCGACCTGTCACATCCGGCCCGGCCGAAAAACCCGCCCAAAGGCTGGATGCCAGACTGGAATACCAAGGTGCGCCTGAAATCCACTACCATGACCATGCTGGGCCAGGACCCGCGCGAAAAAGCCGCTGCTGGCGCTGGGGCTAGCGGCGGACGTGACTACACCTCGCAGCCACGCAAGAAGGGCGGTTCGGAGGTGCTCGAAAATCCGCTCAAATCGATCAAGGGCATATTCGGCTTATAAAAGGTTTGTCTCGCCATGAACCCCGCGCGGCTATTAGTGCCAGCGGTGTATCTTCTCTTCGCAGCCTGGGCCGGTCCGGCGAGGGCGGACGCGCTCGCCGGACCATTCGCTGCCGCATCAAACGCCTATTTCGTCAGCGTGAACGGCACCCCGCTCTGGGCACACCAGCCTGAACAATCGCTGCCGCCAGCCAGCCTGACCAAGATCATGACTGCATTGCTGGTACTGGAACACGGTAACCTGCAGCGGGTGGTGCGCATTTCCCCAGCCGCCAGCCGGGAGAGCGGCAGCCGGCTGGGCCTTAAGCCAGGCGAGAAAATGCGTGTCGCAGAACTGCTCGCGGCAGCCATTCTGCAATCGGCGAATGATGCCTGCCATGCACTGGCCGAGCATGTTGCCGCTTCCGAACAAGCCTTTGTCGCCCTCATGAACCGGCGCGCGTCCGAGCTGGGCTTACACGACACCCGCTTTGCCAACGCCTGTGGCCACGATCACCCGGCCCATCGATCCAGCGCGCGCGATCTGGCCCGCCTCGCCGAACTGGCCCTGCGCCACCCGGGATTCGCGCGCCTGGTGGCGCAGGTCGAAGTCGATGTGCTGGATACCGCTGGCCGCCGCCATCGCCTCATCAATTCCAATCAGCTGATTGGCCGCTACCCCGGTGCCATCGGCGTCAAGACCGGCTATACCCGGCAGGCGGGAAAATGCCTGATCGCGCTGGCGGTGCGTGGCGAGCGGCGCGTGCTGCTGGTGCTGCTGAATGCGCCCGACCGCTGGTGGACGGCCAGCGCCATGCTGGACCGCGCTTTCGCCGAAACAGCCCCCGTGCAGGCGTCAAGTCATGCACCGTGACCCGGTGCGAATCGCCATTCTGCTGCTGCTTGCCCTGGCAGCCTACGGCAACAGCTTCCATGCAGCGTTTCAGTTCGATGACTACAACGTCATCGTCAACAATCCCAATGTGCACAGCCTGACGGCATGGTGGCAGCATATCGTCGGCATCCGGCCGCTGCTCAAGCTCTCCTATACCCTGAACTGGATTTCCGGGCTGGGCGTGAGCGGCTTCCACGCCGTCAACTTCATCATCCACGGCAGCAATGCGGCGCTTGTGTATCTGCTGCTCCAGCGCTTGCCCGCCGCCGATGCGGACACGGCGCGAAACACCGCGTTTGTCGCCGCCCTGCTGTTTGCCGTGCTGCCGGTGCAAAGCGAAGCAGTCACGTATATCAGCGGACGCTCGGTCTCGCTCATGACCCTGTTCTACCTCGCCGCCCTGCTGGCATATGCACGCGGATTGGAACAACACAGCAGCCCGTTGCGCACCGTGGTTTCCCCGCTGCTGTTCCTCGCCGCCCTGCTGGTCAAGGAAGTCGCCGTGACCCTCCCGCTCGCCCTGCTGTTGTGGGAAAAAGCGCATGGCACGCCTGCCCGCCTGGCGCTACGGCGTGCCGCGCCTCACTGGTTCCTGTTTGCCGTGGCAGCGCTGCTGCTGCTATCCCTACGCGACTATGCCGGGCTGTTCGCTTTCAGTTTTTCGCTGCGTTCCAGTGGCGACAACCTGCTGACCCAGATTCATGCCGTCACTTATCTGCTGACCCGCCTGTTAGCGCTGTGGGGGCATAACATCGACCCGGATCTGCCGCTCTTCAGCCAATGGGAACCGCTGCTGCTGGCAGAAATGCTGTTCCTGGGCGGATTTCTGATTCTTGGTTTTAGGCAACTAAAATTCAGGCCCTGGCTGGGCTTTGGCATTCTGTGGCTGGCGCTGCACCTGCTGCCGACCAACTCGATTCTGCCGCGCCTCGACATCGCCAACGAGCGCCAGCTCTATCTGGGCAGCATCGGCATATGCCTGATTGCCGGAAATATATTTCGTCGACTTGCCGCGCTCCATCCGGCCCGGCGCCATAGGCTGAACGGCGCGCTGGCCGGGTGGCTGCTGTTGCTGGTCACGGCAACGCTGGCCCGTAACCACGATTACCGCAACGAAATCGCCCTGTGGGAAAACACCGTCAGGCAATCCCCCGCCAAGGCGCGTCCGTGGAACAATCTGGGATACGCCTATGCGCTTGCCGGCGAACCCGCGCGGGCGCTACAGGCCTACCAGCAGGCCATCCATCTGAAACCTGACTACGACCGGGCGCGGCAAAATCTGGCTGCCCTGAAAAGAATGCCCGTGCCGGTCAAGGCCGCCCCCTGAAACGCTCTATACGCGTACCCACTGCTACAAGGTTGCCATCCCGCTCCAGACGGGGTAACATTTCCGCCCTTTCGCACTGATTTTACTTGGGTATATTGGTGCTTGAGACCAACAATTTCACACATAAAGCTGTACAGATTTGATGAGGAACAACGTGAGCCATCCTTCGTTGCCGGTACAACAGGGCTTGTATGATCCGCGCCAGGAGCGCGACGCTTGCGGCGTGGGTTTTGTCGCGCATATCAAGGGCAAGCAGAGCCACACCATGGTCCGCCAGGGCCTGCAGATTCTGGAAAACCTCACCCATCGCGGCGCGGTGGGCGCCGACCCGCTGGAAGGCGATGGCGCCGGCATCCTGATCCAGATTCCCGACGCATTTTTGCGAACTTCCTGCTCCGCACAGGGCTTGAACCTGCCGGAAGCAGGCGAGTACGGCGTCGGCATGATCTTTCTGCCGCGCGATACGGCGGCGCGTGCCGCCTGCGAAGGTGCGATCGCCGAAAAAATCGCCGCGGAAGGCCAGACCCTGCTGGGCTGGCGCGATGTGCCGGTAGACAACGCCAGCCTGGGCGAAAGCGTCAAGGCGGTGGAACCGGTCGTACGCCAGGTATTCATCGGGCGGGGCGCGCAAAATCTGGATGCAGACAGCTTCGAACGCAAGCTCTTTGTCATCCGCAAGACGGCCGAACATGCCATCTCCAAGCTGCCGGGCGAACAAGGCAAGGGCTTCTATATCCCCTCCCTGTCCGCGCGCACCATTGTCTACAAGGGCATGCTGCTGGCTGACCAGGTCGGCAAGTATTACCTCGACCTGCAGAATGAGGCCGTGATCAGCGCGCTGGCGCTGGTTCATCAACGCTTCTCCACCAACACCTTCCCCACCTGGGATCTGGCGCACCCCTTCCGCATGATCGCCCACAACGGCGAGATCAACACCATGCGCGGCAACGTGAACTGGATGGCGGCGCGCCATGCGGCAATGTCCTCGAAACTGCTGGGCGAAGACCTGGAAAAGCTGTGGCCCCTGATCGTGGACGGCCAGTCCGACTCGGCCTGCTTCGACAACGCCCTCGAACTGCTGGTGGCGGGCGGTTACTCGCTGCCTCACGCGATGATGCTGCTGATCCCCGAAGCCTGGGCGGGCAACCCCCTGATGGACGAGGAACGTCGCGCCTTTTACGAATACCACGCCGCCCTGATGGAACCCTGGGACGGCCCCGCCGCCGTGGCCTTCACCGATGGCCGCCAGATCGGCGCAACGCTGGACCGCAACGGCCTGCGCCCGGCGCGCTACCTGATCACTGACGATGACGTCGTGCTGATGGCGTCCGAAATGGGCGTGCTCGACATTCCGCAGCACAAGATCGTGAAAAAATGGCGCCTGCAGCCCGGGAAGATGTTCCTCATCGACCTCGTGGCAGGCCGTATCGTGGACGACGCCGAACTGAAACAGCAGCTCGCCACCGCCAAGCCCTACCGCGAGTGGATCGAGAAATCACGCTATTTCCTCGGCGACCTGCCCGCCGTGGAGGGCAAGCCCGCGCTCCAGGAAACCCTGCTCGACACCCAGCAAGCCTTCGGCTATTCACAGGAAGACCTCAAGTTCATCCTCGCGCCCATGGCCGCGGCGGGCGAGGAAGCCACCGGTTCCATGGGCAGCGATGCCGCCCTGCCGGTGCTCTCCAACAAGAACCGGTCGCTATACGATTATTTCCAGCAACTCTTCGCCCAGGTAACCAACCCGCCGATCGACCCGATCCGCGAAGAGATCGTGATGTCGCTGACCTCTTTCATCGGGCCCAAGCCCAACCTGCTCGGCATCGACGAGACCGATCCGCCGCTGCGCCTGGAAGTTCACCAGCCGGTGCTGTCCAGTGAAGACCTGGCGAAGCTGCGCGCTATCGACCAGCTTACCCAGGGGCGCTACAAGGCCCGGGTGCTGGATACCACCTACCCGGCTGCGCAAGGCGCGGCAGGCTGCGAAGCCGCGATTGCGACGCTGTGCGAGGCTGCCGACGCAGCCGTGGCGGGCGGTTATAACGTGCTGATCCTGTCCGACCGTGCAGTATCAAGTGACCGTGTGGCCATTCCGGCACTGCTGGCCTGCGCCGGCGTGCATCATCACCTGGTACGCGAAGGCCTGCGCACCAGCGCCGGCCTGGTGGTGGACACCGGTTCGGCCCGTGAAGTACATCACTTCGCGCTGCTCGCCGGCTATGGCGCCGAGGCGGTATGCCCGTGGCTGGCCTTCGAGACCGTTGAATCCCTGACCGGTTCCCTGCCTGGTGAACTGAGCAGCAAGGAGACCGGCAAGCGCTTTATCAAGGCCATCAACAAGGGGCTGTTGAAAGTCATGTCCAAGATGGGCATCTCCACTTACCAGTCCTACTGCGGCGCCCAGATTTTCGAGGCGGTCGGCCTTAACGCCGGCTTTGTCGCGCAGTATTTCACCGGCACGGCCACCCAGATCGAGGGCGTCGGAATCGGCGAGATTGCCGAGGAAGCCGTGCGCACCCATCAGTCCGCGTTCGGCAAGGATCCGGTGCTTTCCAATGCGCTCGAAGCGGGTGGCGAATACGCATACCGCGTGCGCGGCGAAGCCCATATGTGGACGCCGGAAACCATCGCCAAGCTGCAACACGCCACGCGCGCCAACAATGCTCAGAGTTACAAGGAATACGCCAAGCTGATCAACGATCAGGGCACGCAGCTGAAGACCCTGCGCGGGTTGTTCGATATCAAGCCGGCGGGTGCGCCGGTGCCGCTGGACGAAGTCGAGCCGGCGAAGGAAATCGTCAAGCGTTTCGTGACCGGCGCGATGTCGCTCGGCTCCATTTCCACCGAGGCGCATAGCACGCTGGCCATCGCGATGAACCGCATCGGCGGCAAGTCCAATACGGGAGAAGGTGGCGAAGATGCCGCCCGCTTCAAGGCCGTGAAGGGTGGAGAAAAGCTCTCCGAGATCATCGGCAAGGGCCGCATCGAGCGCGACCTGGTGATGCAGGAAGGCGATTCGCTGCGCTCCCGCATCAAGCAGGTGGCCTCCGGCCGCTTCGGCGTGACGGCGGAATACCTGTCGAGCGCCGACCAGATCCAGATCAAAATGGCGCAGGGCGCCAAGCCGGGCGAGGGCGGCCAGCTGCCCGGCCACAAGGTGTCCGAATACATCGCCCAGTTGCGTTTCTCGGTGCCCGGCGTGGGCCTGATTTCCCCGCCGCCGCACCACGACATTTATTCGATCGAGGATCTCGCACAGCTGATCCATGACCTGAAAAACGCCAATCCCGGCGCCTCCATCTCGGTCAAGCTGGTTTCCGAAGTGGGCGTGGGCACGGTGGCCGCTGGCGTATCCAAAGCCAAGGCGGACCACATCGTGGTATCCGGCTTCGACGGCGGCACCGGCGCCTCGCCGCTGTCTTCCATCAAGCACGCCGGCACCTCGTGGGAACTCGGCCTGGCGGAAACCCAGCAGACCCTGGTGCTGAACCAGTTGCGCGGGCGCGTTGCCCTGCAGGTGGACGGGCAACTCAAGACCGGGCGCGACGTGCTGGTCGGCGCCCTCCTGGGCGCGGATGAATTCGGCTTCGCCACCGCGCCGCTGGTGGTGGAAGGCTGCATCATGATGCGCAAGTGCCACCTGAACACCTGCCCCGTGGGCGTGGCGACACAGGACCCGGTGCTACGCCGGAAATTCACTGGCCAGCCCGAGCACGTGGTGAACTATTTCTTCTTTGTCGCAGAGGAAGCACGCGAACTCATGGCGCAGATGGGCATCCGCAAGTTCGATGACCTGATCGGCCGCAGCGACCTGCTCGACATGAAGCAGGGCATCGCACACTGGAAAGCCAGGGGACTGGATTTTTCCAAAGTCTTCCACCAGCCCGCCATGCCATCCAGCGTGGCGCGCCTGCACAACGAAACGCAGGATCACGGCCTGGACAAGGCGCTGGACCATCAGCTTATTGCACAAGCCAAGACCGCGCTGGAAAACCGGCAGGCAGTGGTGATCAACAGCACCATCGGCAACGTCAACCGCACCGCCGGCACCATGCTGTCGCACGAAGTGGCGAAACGCTACGGCCAGGCCGGCCTGCCGGACGACACTATCACGGTGAAGCTGACTGGCACGGCGGGGCAGAGCTTCGGTGCCTTCCTCGCTCACGGCGTCAGCTTCGAACTGACCGGCGAGGGCAACGACTATGTCGGCAAGGGCTTGTGCGGCGGGCGCATCGTGGTAATGCCGCCCAGCGAATGCAAGATTGTTGCGGAAGAGAACATCATTGTCGGAAACACCGTGCTGTACGGCGCGACCAGCGGCGAATGCTATTTCCGCGGCGTCGCGGGCGAGCGTTTCGCGGTGCGCAATTCAGGCGCCGTCGCGGTGGTGGAAGGCCTCGGCGACCACGGCTGCGAATACATGACCGGCGGCATGGTGATCGTGCTCGGCCAGACCGGGCGCAACTTTGCCGCGGGCATGTCGGGCGGAGTGGCTTACGTGCTCGACGAGGACGGCAGCTTCGAGCGCCGCTGCAATATGTCCATGGTGCAGCTGGAGCCGATCCCCGAAGAAGCGGCCATCAGCGAGACCGGTGAAGTGGAAGCCCATGGCCGGGTGCACTTCAACCATCTGGGCAAGGCCGATGAAGCGGCGCTGCGCGGCAAGATCGAAAAACATCTGCGCTACACCGGCAGCGCGCGCGCGAAGGAAATACTGGATAACTGGGCAAGCTATCTGCCGAAATTCGTCAAGGTCATGCCGACCGAATATCGACGCGCCCTGCAGGAAATCGCGGCTCAGCAGGCCAAGGCAAAGGAGATTGCATAAATGGGCAAGCCTACCGGATTCATGGAATTGAGCCGCCAGAACGAGGCGAGCCTTCCGGTCGCGGAACGCATTAAAGACTACCGCGAATTCGTACAACACCTGAGCGATGAGCAAGCCGCCATCCAGGGCGCCCGCTGCATGGACTGCGGCATTCCTTTCTGCACCAGCGGCTGCCCGGTCAACAACATCATTCCGGACTGGAATGACCTGGTGTACCGAGGCAGCGGAGATGATTGGAGAAGGGCGCTGGACGTGCTGCACTCTACCAACAATTTCCCCGAGTTCACCGGCCGCGTCTGCCCCGCCCCCTGCGAGGCCGCCTGCACGCTGAATATCAACAATGATGCGGTGGGTATCAAATCCATCGAGCATGCGATCATCGACAAGGGGTGGGAGCAGGGCTGGGTCGTGCCGCAGCCGGCAGGGAAAAAAACCGGCAAGAAAGTCGCGATCGTCGGCTCCGGCCCGGCTGGCCTGGCCTGCGCGCAGCAACTGGCGCGCGTTGGGCATGACGTAGTGGTGTTCGAAAAGAACGACCGCGTCGGCGGGTTGCTGCGCTACGGCATCCCCGATTTCAAATTCGAGAAATCACACATCGACCGCCGCCTCGAACAGCTGCGCGCGGAGGGCGTGGAATTCCGCGTCAATCAGCAGGTTGGCGAGCAAGTGCCCGCGCAGCAGCTCAGGGATGGGTTCGATGCCTTGGTGCTGAGCGGCGGCGCCGAGCAGGCGCGTGATCTGCCGGTGCCCGGACGGGATCTGGGCGGCGTGCATTTCGCCATGGAATTCCTGCCGCAACAGAACAAGGTGGTGGCCGGAGATACACTGCCGCAGCAGATTCTGGCCACAGGCAAACACGTGGTGGTGATCGGCGGCGGTGATACCGGCTCCGACTGCGTGGGTACCTCGATTCGCCAGGGCGCACGCTCGGTCACCCAGATCGAGGTGATGCCGCGCCCTGCCGAGCAGGAAGACAAGACGCTGACCTGGCCCAACTGGCCGCTCAAGATGCGCACGTCCAGTTCGCAGGAAGAAGGCTGCACGCGCGACTGGTCCGTCACCACCAAGGCATTCCTTGGCGCCAATGGCAAGGTCGAGAAGCTGAATTGCGTGCGCGTGGAATGGAGCGCGGGCAAGATGGTCGAAATCCCCGGCAGCGAATTCGAATTGCAGGCTGATCTGGTCCTGCTGGCGATGGGCTTCGTCAGTCCGGTGCAAAAACTGCTGGACGCATTCGGGGTGGAAAAGGACGGCCGCGGCAATGCCAAAGCCGTGACAGATGGCGCGGGCTGCTACAAAACCTCGGTGGAGAAGGTATTCGCCGCCGGCGATATGCGCCGTGGTCAATCACTGGTGGTATGGGCCATCCGCGAAGGGCGACAGGCTGCGCGTGCCGTCGATGAATACCTGATGGGGTCTTCCGATTTACCCAGGTAATTTACCCCCCTCGAATCGCTTGTAGGCGACGGCTTGGGGATTAAAGAGGGTTACAAGATGCACAGCAAACTGAAAAACGACACCTTCCTGCGCGCCCTGCTGCGCCAGCCCACCGAATACACCCCGATCTGGATGATGCGCCAGGCTGGGCGCTACCTGCCCGAGTACAACAAGACGCGAGAGCGTGCTGGTGACTTCATGTCGCTATGCAAAAACCCTGATCTGGCCACCGAGGTGACACTGCAACCGCTGGCGCGTTTCCCGCTCGATGCCGCAATCCTGTTTTCCGACATTCTGACCATCCCTGACGCCATGGGCCTGGGCCTGTATTTTTCCCAGGGCGAAGGCCCGAAATTCGAGCGCCCGTTGCGCGACGAATGGGAAATCCGCGACCTGACCGTTCCCGATCCCAATGTGCATCTGCGCTATGTGATGGATGCCGTGAGCCAGATCCGCTCGGCGCTGGATGGCTCGGTGCCCCTGATCGGCTTCTCCGGCAGCCCCTGGACGCTGGCCTGCTACATGGTGGAGGGTGGCAGCAGCAGCGACTTCACCCTGATCAAGACCATGCTCTACAGCCGTCCTGATCTGCTGCACCGCATCCTCGATATCAACGCCCAGGCCGTTACCACCTACCTCAACGCCCAGATCGAGGCCGGCGCGCAGGCAGTGATGATATTTGACTCCTGGGGCGGTGCGCTTAGCCACGCGGCCTACCATGAGTTTTCGCTGGCTTACATGGAAAAAATCGTCAGCGGCCTGACGCGCGAAAAAGATGGCGTCAAGATTCCTGCCATCGTATTCACCAAGGGCGGCGGCTTATGGCTGGAAAGCATCGCTAATATCGGCTGCGATGCGGTTGGCCTGGACTGGCCGATTGATATCGGCGAAGCGCGCCGCCGCGTGGGCGACAAGGTAGCCCTGCAGGGCAATATCGATCCAACCGTGCTGTTCTCCAATCCGGAAGTCATTCGCACTGAAACAGGCAAGATTCTGGCTTCCTACGGCAAGGGTTCCGGCCATGTATTCAACCTCGGCCACGGCATTTCACAGTTCACCCCGCCAGAGAATGCAGCCGCACTGGTCGAAGCGGTGCATGACCTAAGCCGCCCATACCACAATTAAGCGTGCACAGGGCTGAATATACGATGATTTATGCACAGTTCCGGTAAAGTTCCTGACGTCAATAGGAACGTACCATGATTATTTGAGTTTTTCGGTAACCGATTGTATTTGTTATACTTTGCACAATCGCCCAAGGACTGCGCATAAGCAAAAAGTTGTTTCCCGCCAAGCAATTATTCTACTTGGCGGCGCATTACTCACAGAGTTATCCACAGATTCTGTGAGTAACTCGGATTCCCTAATCATGACAGGCAGTTACGCCAAGAAGATAAAGTTATCCTCAACTCTTTGCTGGGTTATATGAAAATTTCGTTCATGACTTGAGCGTAATTTTTTTTCCTGGACGGCTTCACGTCAAAGGGACTCTGCTTTCTAAATCCATTTTAATCAAGGTTTAAACCAGCGCTCTCATGACCCGGATTCTCAAGATCGCGCTAGATGTCCCTCTCGATACCCTGTTTGATTACAGGGCAGAAGATGTCGATGCGGAGGATGTCGGTCGACGGGTGTTGGTGAGCTTCGGGCGCAGAAAAATGGTGGGCATGATTGTCGCCCTCGCCGGCCATTCCGATTACCCTGCTGCACAGATCAAGCCGGTATTGAAAGTTTTCCGGGATACGCCCGCGCTCTCGCCGGACATTCTCAGGCTGTTGAAATTTTGCGCCGATTACTACCATCATCCACTGGGTGAGGTAATTTTCACCGCTCTGCCTCAGCGGCTACGCTCCGACCAGACATCTTCGCTTTTCTGCCAGACCAGCTACGTCCTCAACGAAACAGCGCCACAGCTGGATGATCTACCCGCGCGCGCACTTGTAAAGCGCAAGTTGCTCCACCAGTTGGCCCGGGGAACAACCACGGCACGCGAAACCCTCCTTGCCCTCTCGCCCAGCGCAGGCAAGTATCTGAAGGAAATGCTCGCAGCGGGCTGGATTACAGAACAGCAGGATTCACACCCGAAAATCCTTGTTCCAGCCATATCTGGCACCGCGCCAGAGCTGCCCACGCTCAACCCGGAACAGGCCGCCGTGATTGAACGATTCGCATCTGCCCCCGCAGGGTTTTCGGCCTCGCTGCTGCTGGGCATCACCGGCAGCGGCAAAACCGAGATTTATCTGCGCCTGACTGCCACCCAATTGGAACTGGGCCGGCAAGTGCTGGTGCTGGTACCGGAAATCAATCTCACGCCGCAACTGGAAGCACGCTTTCAGAGCCGCTTCCCCGACGTGCCCGTGGTCAGCCTGCACAGCAGCCTCAATAACAGCGAGCGCCTTCACCACTGGCTGCTGGCCCAATCCGGGCAGGCCCGCATCGTTCTCGGCACGCGCCTGTCCATCTTTACCCCGCTACCGGAGCTTGGGCTTATTATCGTGGACGAAGAGCACGACAGTTCGTTCAAACAGCAGGATGGGCTGCGCTACAGTGCGCGCGACATGGCGGCGGCGCGCGCCAAACAGCGCAACATACCCATCCTGCTGGGCTCCGCCACGCCGGCACTGGAAAGCTACCATAACGCCCTGTCCGGTCGTTACCGCCTGCTACGCCTGACCAAACGCGCGGTAGAAGAAGCGCAACTCCCCACCATCCGCTGCGTCGACATGCGCAGTGAAAAACCAGATGATGGACTGTCTGCCACACTGCTTCATGCCCTGGCTGAAAACCTCGAACATGGCCGTCAAAGCCTGGTATTCATCAACCGGCGCGGTTATGCCCCGGTATTGATGTGCAACCAGTGCGGTTGGCTGGCGCCCTGCCTGCGCTGCTCCAGCCGTTTGGTGGTTCATCTGCGCGAGCGGCGCATGCGCTGCCACCACTGCGGCCACGAAGAACGCATTCCGCGCGCCTGCCCGGACTGCGGCAATCCTGACCTCGCCCCACTGGGGCATGGCACACAACGGCTGGAAGATAGCCTGGCGCAGCATTTTCCAGCCGCCCGCATCCTGCGCATCGATCGCGACAGCACGCGCCGCAAGCACGCCCTCAAGGAAATGCTGCAGGAAGTGCACGAGGAGCGCGTGGACATCCTGGTCGGCACCCAGATTCTTGCCAAGGGCCATGATTTCAAGCGCCTCACCCTGGTTGGGGCGCTCAACGTGGATGGTGCGCTGTACAGTGCCGATTTCCGCGCTGCAGAGCGCCTCTTTGCTCAGTTGATGCAAGTTGCGGGACGCGCAGGGCGCGCCGCCGAACCGGGCACAGTACTGATCCAGACCCAGTTCCCCGATCACCCCCTGTTCGAGGCGCTGCGCCACCAGGATTACGAGGCCTTCGCCAAAGACCAGTTAACCGAGCGCAAGCAGGCCGGCTTCCCGCCGTTCTGCCACCAGGCCTTGCTGCGAGCAGAGGCAACCCATCTGGAAACGGCACTGCTCTTCCTGCGTCAGGCAAAAAAACTGGCCGCGCCGAACACTGCCGAGATCACGCTTTACGACCCCGTGCCTGCCCCCATGGCCCGCCTTGCCGGGCGCGAACGCGCCCAACTCTTGGTGCAGGCAGATTCACGCCGCGATTTGCAGAATTTCCTGCAACACTGGAATGCCGCGCTGATGGGACTCAAGGCCCGTCAGGTGCGCTGGTCTCTGGATGTGGACCCGCTCGATTTCTGAATCTCGGAATCAGGCACCGCATTTTTCCATGGCCCATGGTACGAAACGAGGCCAACGCCCATTCATTTTATTTATCCGTATATATGGATTTTCTATATAATGCCTGATTAAGCGTTAGAAATAATACTCCATTAAAAATCCATAACTCTCCCTGTTTTGATATCTCATCGGCAAAGATTGGGCATTGACCGTCCCTGCAAGGAGCGGTTGCGCGAATCCGTGTTCAGAGATCGGTCAAGGCAGGGGGCGTGTCGGAAAATACCCGGGAGATTTGGCCGCATGGTTTTTGATGTTGGGCAGGGACAGGTGATGATCTCAGTTCGCGCACTCCAGTTTTCTGCCCGTATTTGCAGTCTCATATTGTCCATGCCAGGTTCAGCCGAATTGCGGCTGTTTTCAACAGGAGAGCAGAAAAATGAACATTGATCGTAGAGGTTTTCTGGTGGCTGCTGCCGCACTCGGAGCGACTTCATTGAGTGGCGGCATACTGGCCGCCAATGCGGCGGGTGGCGCGAGTTTAATCGAATTGCCCAAGCTCCCTTGGGAGCAGAGTGCGCTTGATCCGGTTATTTCGGGCAACACAGTGGGTTTCCACTATGCAAAGCATCATAAGGGTTACGTGGATGCCCTGAACAAGCTCATCGCGGGCACGCCCCTCGAGGGCCGGTCTCTCGTCGAGATCGTGCGCGAATCCGCTGGCAAGGCCGACAAGGCAGCCATCTTCAATAACGCGGCACAGACATGGAATCACACATTTTACTGGAACAGCCTGTCACCTAAAGGCGGCGGCAAGCCGGGGGCGGAACTGGTTAGCAGGATCGATGATTCATTCGGCTCGTTCGACGACTTCCGCAGGGCATTCCTGACGGCATCGACTGGCCAGTTTGGCTCCGGCTGGGTCTGGCTGGTCCTGGACAAGGGCAGCAAAAAGCTATCGCTGATCAAGACAGGTAACGCGGACACCCCTATCTCGGGCGACATGCACGTGCCGTTGGCGGTACTCGACGTTTGGGAGCACGCCTATTACCTCGACTATCAGAACCGGCGCCTCGATTACGCTACGGCCATTCTGGATAAACTCATGAACTGGCGCTACGTTGAGGATAATCTCGGAAAATCCTGACCTCAAGCTTGCGGAAAAAGACATGGAACGTGGCAATAGCGAGGAATTCACGCAGGTATTTTCCTCTTATTTGTGAACAAGGACATCCGATTGGCAGAGGTGCAATGAACGTTGCTGTAATTACCAAATCAGCCGACGAGTTCAGGAGGGAGTTTTCCAGCCTGATCCTAAACGCGAGTTCCTGGATTTTCGATTCAGGCGAGAAGGGGCTGGCATACTGGCGGGCAGAGAAACCAGGTCTTGTTTTTTGCGATACGACCATGCCAGACATCAGTGGCTTCCGAATTGCAAAGACCATCACTAACGAGAAAGGGTCCTGCGAAACCGATGTCTACCTGATGTCGCGCAACGCCAACGAATCCGATGCGCTCTGGGCGAAGAAACAAGGCGCGAATGGCGTCATCGAATGCAATCCCGGCATGGTGCACAAGATCATTATCAGCCGCCATCAAGCACTGTCGCATATCGTCCCCCGCGATGAGTCAGGCAGAGTCGATATCGCCAGGCTCAACGAGATTGACGAGGCGTTGTGCAAAGAACTCGGTCCAGTCGCGTTCATTTTGTCGGAGGAAACAAGATTGATGCTGATGAAGAAAAACGCCTTGGCACCGGATGCCTATGCCGAGCAACTGGCGCGGCACATCCCGAATGCAGCCGGGCGGCAGCGATTTCTGGACCTGTTTCTTACTTTATGAAAATGCTGGGAGTTAGTTGATGTTTGACAAGAGTTCGCTTTCGTTTCGTTTTACGCTGCTCGTATTGCTCTCGATGACCCTGGCGTCCGGAGCTTTGTATATGCTGTCGCTTGACGTCTACAAGTCGGAAGTCCAGAACCGGGCAAGGACCGTGTCTGACAATGTCAATGATTTCGGCGCCTGGGTTTCACAATATGGCCGGGTCTGGGTCAAGGACACGGACAGCGGCAGCCATCTGAGCGAACAGAAATATGTCGAACTCAAGAATATCAAGCCGGTCGGAGAGATACTGGCCGAGGAAGATCTGGGCAAGGTCGCCACCTTTTACTCGAAAAATCCAGCACTCGCGCAGCGGGAATTTTCGGAAGTGGTCGCAAAATCGGAATCCAAGGCCAAGTTTCGCATGACTTCCGATAATTACATGAATCCTGCCAATCAGCCGGATAGTTTCGAGAAGGAAGCGATACGCGCCATCAAGGCCGGCAAACTTGATGAATATGGCGAGTTCAGTCAGACTGAATACCGCTACGCACGCACCCTTCTCGTCAAGGATTCCTGCCTGAAATGTCACGGCGAGGCGAGCAGCGCACCCAGGGATGTAATCGACCGCTACGGCAGCGCCAATGGTTTCGGCTTCAAGGCCGGAGAAGTGGCGGGCATCATTAGCGTCAGAGTGCCGGTAGAGTTTTCTCCCCTGACCCTGGCAAAGGGCGTCAGCAGCAAAACCTGGGTCGCATTATCGCTGCTGGTGTTCGTGATCGTGTTGCCTATCCTGTTTGTAAGGTCGGCCGTGGTGAAGCCGGTCAGGGTACTGACCGAGCTGGCTGAGCAGGTATCGACTGGGCGGAAAGTGGATTTGAATGACCTCGTCATTGACGAGAAATCCGGCAATGAGATCCACCAACTCGCCCTGTCCATCAAGCGCATCAGCGCCAGCATCAACATCATGATGAGCAGGTTGCGCAGTAAATAAGGGTGTTACCCACCAGCCTGACAGAACAAACTGCTGCCCCAAGCGCCCGCTTTGAAACAGCCCTTCCATACTATTTTTCAATACGGTATGGGCCCTGGCTCCCGGGATAGCAGATAGCGGCCTCGTACTGGAACGATTTGTCGTATAAAAACGGAAGATTCAGTATCTGCTCGATTTCTAGCCGCTGCACACAGAAAGCTTTAGAATATGCGGCTTTATAGCTTGTCTTGAGATACCGAGTTGAAACAACATCTGACCGATTTGTTCGCCCAGGCCCTGCGCACCGTCGCTCCGGAGGCGAACGATGCCAGCATCATTCTGGAGCGCCCCAAGCAGGCGCAGCATGGCGATTACGCCTGCAACCTGGCGATGCAACTGGCGCGCGCGCTCAAGCGCAATCCGCGCGAAATCGCCGTCGCTCTGCTGGACGCGCTGCCCGCCTCGCCCTGGGTGGAGAAGGCCGAAATTGCCGGTGCCGGATTCATCAATATTTTTCTCAGTGCGGCTTCCAAACAGCGCGTCGTCGGCACGATCCTGCAACAGGGCCCCGAATTCGGCCGCGGCCAGGTCGGAAAAGGCAAAAAGGCCCAGGTTGAATTCGTTTCCGCCAACCCGACCGGCCCGCTCCACGTTGGCCATGGCCGCGGCGCCGCCTTCGGCATGAGCCTCTCAAACGTGCTGGCGGCGGCAGGATTCGAGGTCAAGCGCGAGTACTATATCAACGATGCCGGGCGGCAGATGGATATCCTGGCGCTGTCCACCTGGCTGCGTTACCTGGAACTGAACGGCATCAGCGTGCCCTTCCCCGCCAATGCCTACCAGGGACAATATGTACGTGACATGGCAGGAGAAATCAGGCGGTTGCATGGCGACCGTTATGTGCATCAGCCCTGGACCCTGCTGGAAGGCGTGCCGCCGCGCTCCTCGGAAGAAGAGCTGGAAGAAGACGAAAAGTGGGCCAAGCAGCAGAATGAACTGCATCTCGACGGCCTGATCGCCAATGCCAAGAAACTGCTCGGCGATGATTACGCCTACATCCATGATTTCGCCCTCACCGAGCAGTTGGGCGACGGCCGCAACGACCTGATGGAATTCGGCGTCACCTTCGACATCTGGTTTTCGGAAAAGTCGCTGTTCGACAGCGGCCTGGTGCAGCGTGCGGTCGAAACCCTGCAGAATAACGGCCACCTCTACCAGCAGGACGGGGCACTATGGTTCCGTTCCACCGCCTTTGGCGACGAAAAGGACCGCGTGGTGCAGCGCGAGAACGGGCAATACACCTATTTCGCGTCCGACATCGCCTATCATCTCAACAAATTCGAGCGCGGATTCGATCACATCATCAACGTCTGGGGCGCCGACCATCATGGCTACATCCCGCGCGTCAAGGGTGCACTCAAGGCGCTGGGGCTGGATGATTCGCGCCTGGAAGTGGCGCTGGTGCAATTTGCCGTGCTCTACCGCGGCGAGGAAAAAGTTTCCATGTCGACCCGCAGCGGCGATTTCGTCACCCTGCGCGAACTGCGCCATGAAGTAGGCAACGATGCCTGCCGTTTCTTTTACGTGTTGCGCAAGAGCGACCAGCACCTGGATTTCGATCTCGAACTGGCCAAATCACAAAGCAACGACAACCCTGTCTACTACATCCAGTATGCCCATGCCCGCATCTGCAGCGTGCTCGCGCAGTGGGGTGGCGACCTGAACGATCTCGCCCAGGCCGACCTGACATGCCTCCATCTGCCGCACGAACTGGCTCTGTTGCAACGACTGGAAGCATATCCCGAAACGCTGGAGAATGCGGCGCGGGAATTTGCGCCGCATTACATTGCGTACTACCTCAAGGATTTGGCCGGAGAACTGCACAGCTACTATAATGCCCAACAGTTCCTGGTCGAGGACGAGGCCATCAAGCTGGCGCGCCTGGCCCTGATTACCGCAACGCGCGAAGTGATACGCAATGGCCTGACCCTGCTCGGCGTGAACAGCCCGGAGAAAATGTAGTGAGCCGCGACTACAAACCCACCCCCAGGGGGAATGCAAAAAAATCCGGCAGCCCGATGCTGACCGGCATCGTCATCGGCACGTTCATCGGCCTAGCCATCGCACTCGCTGTGGCGATCTTCATCAAGGGAAGCCCAAGCCCATTCGTGGAACGCATCAAACCCCCAACGGTGAATGGCAGTGAGCAGGTCGCGCCAGCCCCTGCCGCCACGGCAGATCTAAACACAGAAAAACCAAAGAGCGCTGAAAAACCGCGCTTCGATTTTTATACCATTCTGCCCGGTACCGAGGAACCCGCGACCGAAAAGGACATCAAACAGCAGGATCCGGCAAGTGCGACCAAAAGCCAGTATTACCTGCAAGCAGGAGCGTTCCAGAAAGAAGCCGATGCTGACAATCTCAAAGCCAAAATGGCTTTGATGGGGATCGAGGCCAGCATCCAGACTGCGGACCTTCCAGACAAGGGAGTGTGGCATCGGGTGCGTGTCGGGCCCTATGACAACGTGGATGATTTGAACCGGGTTCGCAGCATCCTGACGCAGAACGGCATTACCTCCAGCCTGGTCAAGGTGCATGACCAGGCAGCAGCACGATAATCATTCGTATATTCAATTTTAGGAGACTTTCAGTGAAGAAAATGAATCTTGCATTTCTGCGTATGTTGTTTGCCACCCTTTGCCTCAGCCTGTTGTGGAGCGCATCGGCTCGGGCAGAACTTGAGCTGGGCAAGCAGTATGTTCTGGTTTCTCCCGTTCAGCAGACAGAAAGCGGCAAGAACGTTGAAGTGCTGGAATTCTTCTCCTATGCCTGTCCGCACTGCCACGAACTTGAGCCGGTATTGAACCCCTGGGTCAAGAAACTGCCAGGCGATGTCACATTCCGCCGCATGCCTGCCGTATTCAGCGATAAATGGCTGGTTCTTGCGCGCGTCTTTTACACCGCCGAAGCGCTGGGCCAACTGGACAGGCTGCATCCTGCCATTTTCAACGCCATGCACGTGGACCGCCTTGACCTGACGAACGAAAAAACCCTTCAGGAATGGGTTGGCAGGAACGGCATAGAAGCCAAGAAATTCATGGATACCTATAATTCCTTCGCCGTTCAGGGCAAAGCGCAGCGCGCCAAGCAGCTTACCCGCGCATTTGCCGTTACAGGTGTGCCGGCCCTGGTGGTGGATGGCAAATATATGACCTCCGCCTCGCAGACCGGAGGCAACGAAAAGTTGCTGCCCGTGCTCGATGACCTGATCAAAAAAGCGCGTCAGGAACGGGGCGGCAAGAGCTAGTCGAGCCAAATGAACGAATTTCGCACCATACCTCTCTCGGTCATTCTGGTGGATGACCATCCCCTGTTTCGCAAGGGCCTGCTGCACCTGCTGGAAAACCGGCAGGAAATCACGGTTTCGGCGCAACTCGCCAGCGCTGCCGAGGTGCGAGAATGGCTCCAGCAGGGCGGCCATGCCGACGTAGCCTTGCTGGATCGCACCCTGGGCGAAGTGGATGGTCTCGATTTGGTGCCAGAGTTGCGTCAGCACAACATCAAAATCATCATGCTGACCATGGCGGAGGAAGATCACGAGATCCGCGATGCGATGGAAAAGGGAGTGGATGGTTACCTGCTCAAATCGAGCGAACCCGACCAGATCATCCAGTCCATTATTGCCGTTTCGCAGGGAAACAGCATTTTCCCGGCCCGGATCCTGCAAAAAATCGCCCGCGGAGAACTGGGGCCAAGCATCGCCAGCAGGCTTTCCCAGCGCGAACTGGAAATTGTCAGCTATGTTGCTCGCGGCTTAAGCAATCGCGCCATCGGCGACTCTCTTGGGCTTTCCGAAAACACGGTACGCAACCATCTGCGCAGCATCCTGGAAAAACTTGAATTTGACAATCGGGTGCAGGTAGCGACTTTTGCTCTGGCGCATGGGCTGACGAAACGTACGGATGGGAGCTAAGGATTTCCCTGGCATATAAGGACCATCCCGTCTGGTTACAAAGGACTATTTTTATCGGGATGTTGTGCTATACTAAATTCGCAAGTGTGATGCTTGTTTCTGTTCAATATATTTTGGCCCCGTTCGCGGGGCCTTTCTTTTACTGCTGTTCGCAAGGCGCTAATTCTTTTTTAGCACCTCGAAACTGGTCCTCAGCCAGTCGTCCCCTTTCTCGATCACCCTGCCTAAACTTATGGAATAACTGCGGCTGCGCGCGCTCAATTCAAAACGGCGCCCGGGCGCATATTCCACGCTGTCGAGAATCAGGCTCACGCCGCTTTTGTCCTCACCTCTGGCCGCCAGGTACAACGCACTGACCGGCAGCACGACATCCACCGCATCCACACCGTCGACGGTATAACCACTATGACGAGGTTTCGTCGCCCTGAGCGCGACCGTGACCGGTTTGCTGGACAATACTTCGATACCCACATTGCGCTGTCCAGACTCAAGTAATGCAAGGCGCCGCACCACGCCGACCACCCAGTTCTGGCTGCGCTCCGGCTTCAGACCAACCAGCTTGCCGAGACGAACCCAGTCTTTCTCCATGGCATCCACGGTTGCCCCAAAGCCGGTCTCGCTTTCGTTTTCCATCAACCAGCGCTCATGATGCGCCGCAGTCTGTGTCGGCTTGGCAGCGCCTTGAGACTGTAACCTTGCCTGCTCCAATTTGTCTTGAGTGCGTTGGGTAACAAAACCATACAGGCGTACGTCGAGCATTTCCTCATAACTAATTACAACTTTCTGGTCATCCTCCTGCAGTGAAGGAGAGAGCGCTTCATTATCCTGCTTGACCGAGGCGCAAATTTCCAGAAAATCCTTGATCACGTCAATCAGCTTGACCTTGGCAACCCGCTCCTGCTTTCGCCTTACGCGGCCCTCGCCGGAAGGCGACCACTGCAGGGCGATCCGATCAATAAACTCAAGACACGCGGGCAAACGACAGTCCTCGCCCAGGCCAAGCTTGGCCGGCATTTCCCCGCTCCGTAGCGCATCCTTCGTCTGTGAAACCAACGCCATCAACCCATCGCTTCCCCAGTAACGCAACATGCCGTCTGCCACGGGCCTGCGCGCTCTTCGCGGGCCCTTGTCCTCGCCCAGATTGACGCAGAACACGTGACGCTCAGGATCATAGGCACGCTCCAACTTCAGTGTGGAAGCCCAGCTATCAAGCCATAAATCCACCATCTCGACCTGCTTCGGAAACAGGCTGTTGGTATTGAGCACATCGAGACTCAGCAATTGCAGATATTCCTCTGCGCAGGTGGTGCTGTGCGGAGATTTCGGATAAACAGAGAGGGACTTGCGGTCGAATTCTTCATATTCGGCCAGTCGATAGAGGTTATGAACATGCTTCCACATCTTGGGGGCGACGCTTTCATAACGAAAATAGTGCCACTTGGCCTGCATAGCGAAGTGCCGTATGGCGCGTGCCGTGATCAGCGGAATTTCGCGTCGAAACCCGCTGGTATTAGGATCTCCCACATAGGCCATGATAAAGGTGTGATACGCGCGGGCCATCTGCCAGCTGAAGGCAAATATCGCATTCCACAGACGGCTCTCCATCTGTCTAGGCATACGGGGATTGAGAAGGTATTGCTGGACCAGGCTATGCTGTAATTCCTGAGCGCCCTCGTCGATATGCATCAGCACCTGCAAGCGGTCGAAGCTCGGCAAATCGGCTTTTTCGTTGAATTCTTGCAGCGCCTGCACCACGGCACTGTGCGCGGCGAAGGCATCTCCCATGGGCAGATCCTGCATCCACACAGTAGCCCCCTTGAGATTGGTCAAGGGGTCTGTTGGAGTCTGTTTTTTTCGGCCAAAAGGCAGAAAGTCAAGCATTCTGATTCCGATAACACACTAATAAGTAATTAAAAAAGCAATCATCATGCCAGATCTGAATGTTATCAAGATTGACATGAATTTTCTTCCATTTCCATCAAATCGGCCCGTCCGGCGTTTCTTTATCGCCCTGGGAAAGGAAGGTATACTCCCCGCCAGACGAGATTCACGCCATTCGAGGTTCCCATGAGTCATCCCCGCTTCAATCCCTTCGCACTCGACAACGACACCGATTACCAAAACTGGCGCAATCGCAAGCTTAAAAACTACCCCGCCAGCCTCACTGACCTGATCGTTCAAGTCAACGATCCACGAAAGCTGACCCAGTCCGAACACGATGCCATACTGGCCCTGTGCCGCAAGGCCAACATGGCAATTTACGCCAGCAAGGCTGGGCAGGAAGCCGACAAGGAAATCGCGCGCCAGCTGGGCCTGCAATTCGGCCTGGAGCGCCTCGACCGCAACATGCTCGCGGACGACGACGGCATCACTTCGCTCGCCGTGCATGCCAGTGGCGAACACCAGCATTACATCCCTTACACCGACCGGCCGATCAAATGGCACACCGACGGCTATTATAACCCACCTGAGCGCAAGATCAGGGCAGTACTGCTGCACTGTGTGTGCAACGCGGCCAGCGGTGGCGACAATGGCCTTCTGGACCATGAAATCGCCTACATTCTGCTGCGCGACGCCAACCCGGATTATATTCGCGCCCTGATGGCGCCGGATGCCATGACCATCCCCGCGCGCATGGATGAAGACGGCATTGCACGCCCGGATGAAACCGGGCCGGTGTTTTCCCTGCATCCGGAAAACGGCAACCTGCACATGCGCTACACTGCCCGCACGCGCAGTATTCGCTGGAAAAAAACCCCCGAGCTTGAAGCGGCCGTCGCCTTCCTTGATCAATTGCTGAATAGCGATTCGCCCTACATATTCCACGCTCGCCTGGAGCCTGGGATGGGCCTGATCTGCAACAATGTGCTACATGATCGCAGCGCATTCAGCGACGATGAAAATTGCCGCCGCCTGCTGTACCGCGCTCGCTACTATGACCACATCAAGGGCACGGAACTGTCCTCAACGTACTGCGCATAGGAGCTCCACCAAGATGGAAGTATGGTTTATGTGGCTGGCACGCCTGATGTTCCTGGGCATTTTCCTCATGGCCGGCGGGATGTTCTTTCGTGCCTGGGCGATCGCCGTGCGCAAGGATGATCGCTATGTGGCCGACTGGCGCGGCAGGAAAATTGGCGAAGGCATGACCTGGGCAGCTACCGTCCTGGTGGTGAACATTCTCTGCGGTGCCGGCTTGCTGGGCGTGGGCGTTGCCGTTTTGTTAGTGGGGCTGGGATTGACGACGTGGTCAGGTTTGGCGGCTTTCGTGCTGTGGACTTACTATTTTGTACTGCAACTAGCCTCCCAGCGGGCCAAGCGCTTGCAGCCCTGATTTACTGTGGATATGGTCGCGCCGATTAACGCGCATCCAATAATTACACGGCTCACCCTTCTTCCCCCCACACCGCGGAATTCAACATTTATGAGCGGAAGATCTCAAACTCATACTCGCGTTGTGCGCGTCCGGATGTGTCCACAAAAGAATCCAGAAATCCTTGTCCAGAGCCAAAAGAAACATTGCTGCCGGATTATTTTGGGGTGTAGACTAATTCGCGCATGTTGCAGCAAGAAAACCTCGAGCAATTTAAAATTAGCCGAAATCAACTTCATTTCCTGAGGGGGAAAATATGTCTAGTCCTCAAAGCTTTGATCCAAAAGCGTATTGGAGCGCCACGCTTAAGCTTCTTGTCACCACCTTAATCATCTGGTTCGTCGTTTCATTCGGTGCCGGCATCCTGTTCCGCGATGCCCTCGATAGCATCCACCTCGGAGGCTACCCACTTGGGTTCTGGTTCGCCCAACAAGGTTCCATCTTTGTCTTCGTTGGCCTGATTTTCTGGTACGCCAAGCGCATGGACAAAATCGACCGCGAACATGACGTTCACGAAGACTAAGGGGAAAATACAATGGAACTGAAAACCTTAACATTTCTCGTGGTGGGCCTGTCGTTCGCCCTCTACATCGGCATTGCCATCTGGGCGCGTGCCGGAACCACCAAGGAGTTCTACGTCGCCGGCGGTGGGGTACACCCCATCGTCAACGGCATGGCAACCGGCGCCGACTGGATGTCCGCCGCCTCGTTCATCTCCATGGCCGGCCTGATCGCCTTCCTCGGTTACGGCGGCTCCGTCTACCTGATGGGCTGGACCGGCGGTTACGTGCTGCTGGCCGTGCTGCTGGCCCCGTACCTGCGCAAGTTCGGCAAGTTCACCGTGCCGCAATTCATCGGCGACCGGTATTACTCGCAAACAGCGCGTATCGTGGCGGTGATCTGCCTGATCTTCATTTCCTTCACCTATGTAGCCGGCCAGATGCGTGGCGTCGGCATCGTGTTCTCCCGCTTCCTCGAAGTGGACATCACCACCGGCCTGATCATCGGCATGGGCCTGGTGTTCTTTTACGCCGTTCTCGGTGGAATGAAGGGTATTACCTATACGCAGGTGGCACAGTACATCGTGCTGATCTTCGCCTACACCATTCCGGCCGTATTCATCTCCCTGCAGATTGCCGGCAACCCCTTCCCACAATTGGGTCTGGGCGGCCACACGGGAGACATGTACTTCCTCGACAAGCTGAACAAGACCGTGACTGATCTTGGCTTTGCCGCTTACACCTCGGGCAACAAGAGCATGATTGACGTAATCTGCATCACCTTGGCGCTGATGGCCGGCACTGCGGGTCTGCCACACGTGATCGTGCGTTTTTTCACCGTGCCCAAGGTGCATGATGCCCGTCTCTCCGCTGGCTGGGCACTGGTCTTCATCGCCATCCTCTACACCGCAGCCCCGGCAGTCGGCGCCATGGCGCGCTACAACCTGCATGCCACGGTGAACACCGCCGTGGCCACAGGTGGCGACGTGTTTGCTCCCGAAGCCAGCATCCAGGGCGAAACCCGTCCTGACTGGATGAAGCGCTGGGAGAAAACCGGCCTGATCAAGTGGGAAGACAAGAACGGCGACGGTCGCATCCAGTACTACAACGAGAAGAGCAAGGACGAGGCCTTCCTGGCCAAGGCCGAGGCTGCTGGCTGGAAGGGTAATGAACTGGGCTCCGACAAGAAAGGCAAGTTCGACGGCACGGTCGACCGCGACATCATGGTGTTAGCCAACCCCGAGATTGCTGGCTTGCCCAACTGGGTGATCGCGCTCATCGCTGCCGGCGGTATCGCTGCCGCGCTGTCCACCGCCGCCGGTCTGCTGCTGGTGATCTCCTCCTCCATCTCGCATGACCTGCTGAAGGGGGTGTTCACCAAGAACATCTCCGAAAAGGGCGAACTGCTGGCGGGCCGTATCGCTGCCGCCGTGGCAGTCGGTATCGCAGGCTACCTGGGGTACAACCCACCGGGCTTCGTCGCCCAGGTGGTGGCGTTCGCCTTCGGACTTGCCTGCGCATCGCTGTTCCCGACCATCGTACTGGGCATCTTCAGCAAACAGATGAACCGTGGCGGCGCCATCGCCGGCATGCTCACCGGCCTGATCTTCACCATGACCTACATCGTGTACTTCAAGCGCGACGTATTGCTGGGCATGGACAAAGTACCTGACAGCCAGTGGCTGTTCGGTATCTCCCCTGAAGGTATCGGCGTGATCGGCATGCTGCTCAACTTTGCCGTTTCGTTCATCGTGATGAAGATGACTGCACCTTGCCCGGATCACATCCAGCACCTGGTGGAAGGCATCCGCTACCCACGTGGCGCTGGCTCTGCCCAGTCGCACTAAGCCGGATTTTCCGGAATGCAAAAAACCCCGCTGCGGCGGGGTTTTTTGTTGCCTTGTATCAGCCAAATGTCAGACCGGGTGCGTCTGTTGCCTGCGCTCTCGCTCCATATCACGCAAGCCCTGAAAGCTCATCGCCTCTCGTGTACCCAGTTGAGGGCGCAGGGCAAGCAACAGCTCAGCGGTGGCCAGGGCATCAGCCAGGGCGCTATGACGCGCGTAGTTAGTAATCTGGAAAAACGCCATCCACTGGTCGAGTGAGCGATAACGGCGTGCCAGCTGGGGGTAGAGAGCCGGGGCAACGTAAGCCAGATCGGCCCACGCATGCTCGAGCCTGAATCCGAGATAATCCTTCAAGGCCCGGCCGATCATCGCCTGGTCAAAGGCGACGTGGAAAGCAATGAGCGGGGATTTACCCAGGAATTCCAGAAAAGCGAGCAGGGCCTCGGCCGGGGGCATGCCCAGACGCTGGGCCTCGCCACCGATGCCGTGAATCAGGATGTTGTCCTTCTGACTCACCTGGCTTTGTTGCAGGACGATATCCAGGCTGTCGGCCAGGGCAATCCTCCCGTTCACCACGGCCACCGCCCCGATGGCGATCAGGTGATCCTTGCGCACGTCGAGGCCGCTGCTCTCGACATCCACCACAACCATTCGGCTGGCATCGAAGGGCTGCCGCGCATCCGGCCCGGGCAAGGCACGCCAGGCCCGCAAGCGGGCCTCCTGAGCGACCGTCAGCTGCGGTTTTTCGCCGAACAGCCTGTGCAACAGGCTCATACCTGGTAATCCAGGCCCAGTTTGGTCTGCAGCTTGCGTGCCTGGCGGAAGGCTTCCTTCAGGATACGCTGGTCCAGGCTGTTGAGGCTGTCCGGGTCCACCTTGTTGGTGAGCGCCTCGCCGTGTTCGGTCTGTTTGTGGTGCAGGCGCAGGCGCAGCAGCTGGATGAACAGGAATGCGTCGCAATAAGCTTCGGCATCATGAGGCTTGAGATTTAGAGGCTCGGCAATCTCGCGCAGGCGTTGCAGGGTGTTGGTGGCAGCAATGCCATGCGCCAGGCTGTAGATGCGGGCTGCATCGACGAATGGTGTGATGCCGTTGAGCTTGAGGTCCAGCGTGTGCCCCTCGCCAATGACGAAATCGCGCACCATGCCCAGCGGTGGCCGGTTTTTCAGGGCATTGACCGCCAACTGGTGCAGGAAGCGCGAGTTCTTGCTAGCCTCGACGCTCAACCACTCGCGCAGCGCCCCGGCCAGATGTTCGGCGCCATACAGGGGGCGGAAATCGAAGAAAATGGTGGAGTGAAGCAGATCCATCGGCGCGCCGTGGTAAATCCACTTGTCGAAGGTATTCTTCCACTCGTCAAGCGAAAGGCACCATTTCGGATTCGATGCCATGACATCGCCGCCGCACAGGGGAAAACCGCAGTCGGAAAGGGCAGTGTTGATGCGCTTGGCGAAGGGCAACAGGCGGGCACGAACCTCATCTGCGCTGGCGCCGGCCGGTAAGCTGAAAATGAGGCCATTGTCCTGATCGGTGTTCAAGGTCTGCTCGAGACGGCCTTCCGAACCCAGCGCCAGCCAGCAGAATTCGATATCGCCCAGCGGATTGTCGCGCAGTTCCAGTTCGATGATGCGGCTGGTAAGCAGGTCATTCAGGGTGGAGATGATCTGGGTCAACTGTTCGGCGGCAACGCCCTGCGCCAGCATATTGTGAGCCAGCTCACGGATATCGAGAGCCGACTGCTGCAGGCACTCGATCCGCTCTGCGTTGCGAATGGCGCTGCCGACCTGGCGCAGACCGACCCGCTGCAGGCTGAACAGGTCCTTCTCGGATATCAGGCCCTTGAGACGGCCGTTTTCCACCATCAGGATATGGCGGAAGCCGTGCCTCGTCATCGCCAGCGCAGCCTCGTGGACCAGAGCATTCGGCGGCAGGGTGAAAGGATTCTGGCTCATGACGCTGGCCAGCGGCGTATCCAGGCTCAGGCCAGGCAGGGCAACACGGGAAAGCACATCGTGAAGGGTGAAAATGCCGACCGGCTTGTGGCTGGAATCAACAGCGACCATGGAACCGATGCCGAGCCGCTGCATGGATTCCAGCACTTCGCGCAGCGGCGTCTCCGGCGCGCAGGCGATGGGCTCGCGCCGGATGATGGCAGCAAGCGGGCTGGACATGGATTGCTGCTCGGAACTGGACTGGGAATACTGGGCCTGGATGATGTGTTTGGATTGCTCGAGCAGATTCGCGATACGGCGCGTGCAGAAATCGTGGAACGCCTCGCTCTTGTGCGTCAGGGCGATGAAATCCGCCGCACCGAGCTCGTAGCAGAAAACATCCTCGCGCGCCCGGTAAATGCTGGTGACGGGCCGCTTGGAAAGCAGCGCGCCAAGCGGGAAGCACTCGCCTTCGTGGAGTTCGAGCCAGGCCGCATCTTCCTGCGCCTGGACGACCCCCTGCTCTCCCTGCACCACGCCCTGCTTGATCAGGAAAAACTTGTGTGCCTCGCCCTGTTCTGGCGAGAGCACGACTTCGCCCTTGGCGTAATACCCAATCTCCAGACGCGCTGCCAGCCACTCCAGATGCCCGCGCTCCATCCGGTCGAATGGGGCGAAGCGGCTCAGGTGGTCGAGCGTGGCCAAGATGAGAGCATTGGGGGGCGTACTTGGATGATTCATAAAATCCTCGATTGAAAACCTTGAAATCATCATAGTCCCACCACGCCGAATTCGTCAAAAATCCGGAATGTTCCCCTGACCGGCAAAATGAATCGCGCGCGTCCCGGTTTGCCCGGCCATCATTTGTTGTCCTCATCCACCGCCAGTTTCAGCATATCGAAAATCCCGGGAATAGCCGAGCTCACCCGGTTCCAGTTCGGAATAAGCGGCGTGGCCATCGGGTTTTCCTCAAATGCCTGGGCCGCCATGGCGATGGCCCGGGTAAAAGCCTCTACTGCCGTGGCCTCTTCGTTCCGGTCAAACCTGAGGCCATTGATGGCTGCGTCCGCTTCGTATTTCATGATCGTATCCTCGGCCTGGCGCAGGTAGGACACGAGCAGGGACTTGAACAGGCCATCGGAAAACACCACGCCCTCCGAAGCCAGGGTCCTGAAGATGGATTTGCAGATATCCACCGTCATTTTCATCAGGCCTTTGCTGGCATCATCGGCAGAAAGTACCTGATGCTTGTGCTCGTAGTTTGCCGCGATGTCCACCTGGCAAACCCGGCGAGGAGAATAGTTCCGGTGCACCTCTGCCAGGGAGCCGACCTCCAGCCCCCAGTCCCACGGGATGCGGTTCACCCGGGCCAGCTCCGTAATCATGCTGAACTCCCCGGAAAGGGGGTAGCGGAAACTATCAAGGAAGGCGAGAAACGCATGTGGACCGATCAGCTGTTGCAGCGCCCGGATCATGGGTGTCACCAGGAGACGGGTGACACGCCCGTTCATCTTGCTGGATATCCGGCTGTAATAGCCCTTGCAAAAGGCATAGTCCAGGTTGGGATTGGCAACGGGATAGCACAGCCTTGCCAGCATCTCGCGGCTATAAGTGACGATATCGCAATCATGCAGGGCGATGACGCCGGAACGTGCCCGCGCCAGCACATAACCGTAAGCAATCCAGGCAGAGCGCCCCTTGCCGCGCTCACCCACACTGAATCCGTTGCGGGCGAAGGTTTCATAGATTGCGCTGATTCTTTTGCCGTCATTGTGGATGATTCTGACTTCCGTCGAAATCGGCGACATGAACTCGCGGGCACGCTGAAATTCCGCCTCTGAGGCCTTGTCGAGGACCAGCACGATTTCATTCAGATACTTGACCTTGGCGAGTTCCTGGACAATGCCCGGCATCGCCGGCCCTTCGAATTCCGAATAGAGCGCCGGCAGGGCCAGTGCGATCGGCCTGGTTCTTGCAAAGTCGCATAATTCTGCCTCGATCCGCTCGAGCGACGTTTTTCCGAGTTGATGGAGCGTTGTGATGACACCTGTCTGGTAAAAATCCGACATGATCATTCCCTCCTTCAAAGTGGATCGATTTCATCCTTTGCCTTGCCCGCATCCGGCTTTTCAGCCGTTTCCCTTTCAATCATCCGGCGCGCCGCCTCAATGCCGCCCACACCGAAGGAAATGGAGAGCGCCGCCACGATGCCGCCAAAGATGATGGAAAAGGCGGCGAGCACAATGCTGGGGGCAATCTGAAGCTGTTCCATGGCCATCGCCAGAATCAATACCATCAACAAGATCCTTAAGGCCCCGGCAATCAGCTTGGCGTAGTGGTAACCGCTGTTGACTGCCGCGATCAACACCCCCTGGCTGACGAAGCCAGCGACCACATAGCCAACAATCAAAATCACGGCGGCGGAAAAAGCTCTTGGCATGTAACCGACAACCTGTTCGACCAGGCTGTCGATGGCGGGAATCTTGAGGGCGCCCAGACCGATCATCAGAGTAAGAATGATCAAAAACCAGAAGGTGATGGAACCCAGCATGGCGGAGGGTCTGGACCAGACATCTCCCTTGCGGATCAGGGCTGTAAACCCCATGCGGTCGGACCAGCTGTCGAAGTGAACGGCATGCAGCGATTTCACAACGATGAATTTGATCAGCCAAGCCACGAGAATACCCAGCAGCATAATGACAAGCATGGCCAGGAAATTGGGCAAGAAAACCCTGAAAGTCTGAAATACCGCTTGCAGGGGCTCGAATATCAGATTCAGAAAGTCCATCATGTTTGATCTCCTTTGTGCTTGCTCCAACTCATTACGAGGTATTCCTTGTTGTCTTCAAACGCCTTGCAAAGCTTTTCGATCTCGGCTTCTGCTTCTGCCCCTTCCATGTTTGCCGCAGCGAGAATGAACGAGGCGGTTTTCCCCAGATAAAGCGGTGTCAGTGACTTGATCAGGTGTTCGGGTGGAAGTTTATTGTGGTGGAAGGCAATGGCGTAATCGTAGATAACCCGTGTCCACAAGCCGATGGGGAAGCAGAATGCGTCATCGGCCAGGGCGCCCAGCCGCTCTACTTCCCTGAAATCGCCGGCCCCCAGTATGCCCAGCCATATCTCGCGCAGGTTGTTGAGGCCTTCACGGAACAGGCCCAACATCCGGCCCGTGTTGACGGGAACATGCTCAAGCCCGACGGTATATTGAAAGCCGAATGTCGGGACCGGCTCGGAGCCATGAACAGGCATCCAGACCCCCGCGTACTCTTCCATCAGATCGAAGTTTGCGCTTACTACCTGGTAGAGCATGCTGCTCAGGTCGGCACCCGGGTCCTTGGCATCGTGAATCTTGGCGCCAAGAAAAGACTGGGCGATCCTGAAACCATTTGCAATCGCCGTCGTGGTCATCCAGATGTCTATGCCGAAGCGCGCGACATCTGACTCCCAGACATCCTTGCTCAGGTAAAACCCGGCCACCCGGCCGGAAAAACCGAAATCCCCGCCGATGGGCTGCCGCACCCGCTTGCCATAGAGCGCGCGGGTCAGCGGATAGACGATGCTGTTGGTAATGGTGCCGTCGAACTTGTGGCGATGGTAAAGCGGCGCCACATAGTCATAACCATCTTCCAGCACCGGTTTCACGAGCAGTTCGATCCATTCCGGCGTAATGCTTCTGAGATCCGAATCCACCACCACACAGGCTTTCGCTTCCAGCGTCCGGGCAATCTCGAAAATGCTTCGAAAAGCGCTCCCCTTCCCGGGAATCCCTGAATATGGGAAAGCGATTCTGGAAATGGGCTCCACCCTGTGATGCAGGAGGATGGCGCTGAAATCCTCGATGGAGGCGTTCCGCACGACTTCCATGGTGCCATCGCTCGAGCCCCCATCAGAATTCACGATCACCGCGCGACGGGTGGGAAAATACTTTGCCAGCCCGGCCTGTACCGCACGGACGACATGACTGATGGTGTTCGCATTATTGAAGCTCGGAATGCCGACCACAATATCGGCAGAGCCGATTTTCTCGACCTGCTCATGCACCTCGGTTCTCAAGGTAACTGCATTCATCATCTGGATAAACCCTATGACGTACAAGCATGTTTAGCCGTCGCCCATGGCGACACCCGCTTATTTTTCCAGCAGGATGATCTGGAGATCCATGACGTTTGTTCCGGTTGGCCCTGTCTTGAAATGGCTCTTAGTCCCAGACAACACATCAAGCTGCTGAAAAAATGTGTAGGCGTTGTTGTCGTCAAGGAATGCGGCTGGTGCCATCCCATGCCTGCGCGCCAGGACAACCGTGTTGCCGTCAACCAGTGCCCCGGCGGCATCGGTTGGCCCATCGCTGCCGTCGGTTCCGGCGGAAAGCAGGGTCACGCCCTGCTGGCCTTCGATCTTCAGGGCGAAGGCCAGGGCAAGCTCCTGATTTCTGCCCCCCTTTCCCCGGCCCCTGACCGTGACCGTGGTTTCACCGCCAAAAAGCAGGCAACGCCTCTCACCTTCCTTCATCCCGTTGTGAACAATACGTGCGCGATGCGCCATGAAGCGTGCGGCAACACACGCCTCTCCTTGAAGCTCGGCGCTGATGATCGTCGCGGCAACCCCGAGCTGGCTGCATTTTTCCTGTGCTGCGGCAAGGGCCTGGCTGATGCCGCCGACGATCACGTTGCGGGTATTGTGCAGACAGGGGTCGCCGTCCTTCACCGTCTCGGGTTCGAGACCGGAAACACCCCTTTGCAGGTAATCAGAAACGCGCGCGGGAATTTTTTGCTTCAATCCATATTTCTCGATTACGGACCAGGCGGAAGCGAAGCTGCTGCTATCCGGCGCAGTCGGCCCGGAAGCAATGACATCAAGCCGGTCGCCGATTACATCGGACAGAATCAGCGTCAGCACCTGCGCCGGGTGGGCGGCCTGCGCGAGCCTGCCACCCTTGACGGCCGAAAGGTGCTTGCGCACTGCATTCAACTCGCCGATGCTGGCACCCGCATTCAGCAGCATGGCGGTCACCGTCTGCTTGTCCTGCAAGGTCAAGCCCCCGGCTGGCGCGACCAGCAAAGCAGATGCGCCACCCGAAAGCAGGCAGATCACCAGTGTGCCTTCATCCGCTTGCCGCACCACGTCCAGTATGCGTTGCGTTCCTGCCGCCCCGGCTGCATCCGGCACGGGATGGGAAGCCTCGATCTGCATCACCTTGTTCAGCCGGGCTGTGTGGCCTTCCTTGACGACTATCAAGCCAGCAGCAATCCGCTCTCCGAGCAGGGCTTCAATGCTCAGGGCCATGCGCGCCGTCCCCTTGCCTGCGCCAACGACCAGGATTTGGGTGAATTCATTCAGCGGGTAGCGCGCTCCGTCCACCAGCAACACCTCTTTTTCCCGCTTTGCAGCATTACTTATGGCCTGGCACGGATCGACAGCAGCAAGGGCGGCATTGAAAATCGACACCACTACCGCTGATGGCGACTCTTGCGCCATATTCTGGCGGGGCAGCAGTTGCAGCACCGCTTCGTTCCAGCCACAAGGCCCCGCGTTGTCCGTTTTCACCAGGCCGGCCAAATCGATGCGCGCATCGAAACTCCCGTCCTCGTGCCGGATCAGTACCGGCTGATCGACGGCCTGGAGCATGGGCAGGTCGTTCAGGCCATCGCCCAGCGCCATGCTGCATATTTCGCCATGTTCCTGGACATAGAGATCCTTGAGGATTTGCACGGCGCGGCCTTTGTCGTGATGGCCCAGGATGTGATAAATCCGCCCCTGTGTCCAGCGCAGGCCGGCGTCTTCTATGGCTTGCAGAAATTGCGCATCGGGTGCGCCATCGAAGACAAAGGGCTCGTCGAAATCACGCTGTTTGGCCAGCACCGCCTCGTCGCGGGCCAACCCCGTCAACTCGGCGACTTCTTCAGCAGTCATGTCTGCAAAACCGCGTACCTTTGCGCCAGACTGTTCCCGCAGCGCAACAAAGCGGCTCCGGATTTCCACGTAAGGCAGGCCCAGCCGGATGAGGTGATAGCCGTCAGAAATTGCTGCTTCCAGTGGCACGGAAAAATAGCCCTGCGGAATAAATATCCCGCCACCATTCTCGGCAATGAAAGGATGGCTATTGTTCATGCGCTGGCGGCAGGCTTCGATTTCCGCGCGCGTTTTGCTGGAGCACAGTATCAGCGGAATGCCCTGCGCCTGCACCAGGCGCAGGGCCGGCATTGCAGCACTGAAGGAATAGCGCCTTGCGTCGAGCAAGGTGCCATCAAGATCGCTGAACAGGATGACTTTCTTCATTTTCGCCCCAGTCTGCCTGGTGCTCGCATCACATCAATGGCGTGTAGCAAGATAGGCGGAGAACTCTTCATGCAACTCCGCGTGCTTTAACCCAAAGGCCACCTGCGCCTTGAGGTAGCCCAGCTTGGAGCCGCAATCATAACGCGTCCCGCTGAAGCGATAAGCCAGCAGTCTTTCTTCGTGCAGCAAGGCGGAAATGCCGTCAGTGAGCTGGATTTCACCCCCGGAACCGGCCTGTTGCTGCGCGAGGTGATGGAAAATTCCTGGCGTCAGGATATATCGCCCCACCACCGCCAGGGTAGAAGGCGCATCTTCCGGGCGCGGTTTTTCGACCAGTCCGTGCACCTGCTCCAGTCCGGGCGCCAAGGGCGTTGTACTGACAATGCCATAGTGGCCGGTTTGCGAACGGGGGACCTCTTGCACGCCCAGCAAGGAACACTGGTGGAGCGCAAAAATATCGACCATTTGCTTGGTGACCGGCGGTTCGGCATCGATGAGGTCATCCGCAAGAATGACCGCGAAAGCTTCTTCCTGTACCACCGGTTGTGCGCACAGCACAGCGTGCCCCAGTCCGAGTGGTTCATGCTGGCGGATATAGATGCAGTTCACTTGTGGCGGGATAACGCTCTGCAATTCGCGCAACAAGGCATGCTTGCCGCGTGCCGCAAGCTCCATCTCCACCTCGTATGCCATGTCGAAATGGTCTTCTATGGCGCGCTTGTGGCGCCCGGTGATGAATACCATGTCGGTGATCCCCGCCGCTACGGCTTCTTCCACCGCATACTGGATCAGCGGCTTGTCCACGACCGGCATCATTTCCTTGGGACTGACCTTGGTGGCGGGTAAAAAACGGCTGCCCAGACCGGCCACCGGGAAGACTGCTTTAGTGATTTTCTTCATGACCCGAGCCCCACCCTGACAGTATCGTTAGCTCTTACCCCGTCGAATTCGGATTTCTATCGGCTGTTATCATCGTATTGCATACGCCAGAATCATATCAATGCGATATTGAATAGCGAATGACCATCAATAATTTGAAAACTGAAAACACATATTGGTTCTTCTGCATGCCAGATTTTTCTGGGGAAGTCCCAAGAAAGGCGGCAGCTTCTCGCTGCCGCCAGAAAAAACGGGAAGGGATGGGCGCGCTAGAGTCCTTAGAGAGGTCTGCCCAGTGTCAGCGCGACAAATCCGAAGGGATCAGGGCGGAAAGCGGTTGCATCGCGGCTTTCTCGTCCCTGACCTCAATGGCATCGAGCAATACGGAGAGGCTTCTGTTGAGGTCGTCCAGCGCTTCGTCCGGCAACCGGTTAAGGGCTTCAGGAAGCACGCCACGCGCCGGTCCCGGCGCGTTTGCGACCACTCTCAGCCCTTCTTCGGTGAGAAACAGGCGGACGATACGCTGATCGGGGTCGTTGCGCTCCCTGAGAACCAGCTTGCGCTTGCTCAGCTTGTCGAGCAGGTTGCTGGCCGTCGAAAGATGCACGGACATGGCCTTGGCAAGATCGGAAACCCGCTGTCCGGGCCGCCCTGCCACCTCCCTCAGCGCCCACAGCTGGGCCCCGCTCAGCCCGCATTGATCCTCGATTTTCCGGAAATGCTGCTGCGCCGAGCTGACGATCTGGCGGAATTGCTTCAGGGCTTCCAGCGACTTTTCACGCATGCCGGACTCCTGGACAGTTTCCACGCCGGTCTGGGTTGTTTTGTTTTCCAAGGGACGATCAAATACGTTTGCAGGAAATGGTTTTTCACAATGCCCAATTTTTGAGTATTCCTCAAGCTTTTTTTCGGATAGCCCAGGTAGTGTATGTATAAAAAAACCATAGCCGCATGCCATAATCATTTTCCCGTTTATCTTCAATAAAAATTCCGGAGACACCCATGAAGCTGCCGCACTTTGCCAGACGTGGTTTTGGCCTGATTCCCCTGCTCGTGTTGATCGGCATGGCGGCTGCAGCAACGGTGCTGGTGGTGAAGCAGCCGTGGAAAACATTACCGGCAAGTCAAAAGGCCGACATCCGACGGCAGCAACGGTGCTGGTGGTGAAGCAGCCGTGGAAAAGCGAGGCGATGGCGGATTCGGAAGGCCATTTCGCCCTGGTGGAGGTGGCCAACCGGGATCTCGATGGCTCGCCCGCCCTGGCCGCAACCTTTACCTTGCCACTGGACCCGAAACGGTCCTACGACGAATTCGTGCAGGTTTTCGAAATGCCTGCCCGCCCGGGTGAAGTCCAGCCGCGCCACGATGAAAACGCCGATGAAGGCATGGAGGAGGACGGCGATCCCCGCGGAGCAGGCACCTCGGTAAGCAGCAGCGACGAAGATGTGGAGATCAAGGACGGCAAGCTGGTCAAGGGTTCCTGGGTGGTGGGGGAAAATCCGCGCCTGCTGTATTTCCCGCACATCAAGCCGCAAACCCGTTATGTAGTGAAAATCGCCGCCGGCCTGCCAGACCTTGGCGGCAAGAAACTGGATGCCGAGTCGCGTTACTCGATACGCACCGCCGCGGTCTCCCCCGCCTATTATTTCGCCAGCCGCGGCATGGTGCTGCCGGCCAGGCAGAACGGCGGCCTGCCGGTGGTGACGGTGAACGTGCCCGAGGTGGACGTGCAGTTCCTGCGCGTCAAGCCGGACCAGTTGCCGCGCTTTCTCGACCGCGTCATCAGCGGCCCGCGCCCCGCCCCGCGCCAGCATGATGCGGACGAAGAAGGCGACTATTACGAGGAACATGACTGGCGCGCCACCGACCTCAAGGGGGCGGTCAACAACTGGTCGCTGGATACCCTGCACAAACTGACCGAGAGCGTGTACGTCGGACGTTTCCTCACCGAGCAGAAAGTCAACAAGCGCAATGTCACCTTCCTGCCGGTCGAGGACATTAAGGAACTGCGCGAGCCGGGCATCTACATCGCGGTGATGAGCCAGCCCAACCGCTTCCGCTACGACTACCAGGTCACCTATTTCTATGTCAGCGACCTGGGCCTGACTACACGCATCTTCACCAAGGGGGCGGATGCCTACGTCAGCTCGCTGACCAGCGGCAAGGCGGTTTCCGGCGTGGAGGTGAGCTGGCTGGACGAGAACGCCAAGGTGCTGGCCCGAGCCGAAACCGACGGCGAGGGCCGCGCGCCCTTTGCCGAACGGCCCGCTCAGGCGCGCGTGATCGTGGCCAAGAAGGGCGCGGAACTCTCGCTCATCGCGCTCAAGGAACCGGCGCTCGACCTTTCCGAATACGAGGTCAGCGGCCCGCCGGGCAAGCCCGTCAGCCTGTTCGCCTACTCCGGGCGCAACCTCTACCGCCCCGGCGAAAGCTTCGACCTTTCCATCCTGGCACGCGATGCGGATGGACGGCCCATCCCTGCCCAGCCGGTGCAGGCCATCCTCAAGCGGCCGGACGGCAAGAACCAGTTCACCGCGACCTGGCAGCCGGAGCAGAAGTTCGGCGGCTATTACCGCCACCTCATCGAAATCCCGGGTGATGCACCGACCGGCTTCTGGACCCTGGAGCTGCGCGTAGACCCGGCGGACAAGCGGGCTACAACCAGCTTCCGCTTCGGCGTGGAGGAGTTCATGCCGGAACGCATGAAGCTGGACCTGGCTGCTAGCCAGAAAACCCTGGTAGCGGAACAGCCCTTCAAGCTGGCCGTGCAGGGCGATTACCTGTACGGCGCGCCGGCGGCGGGCAACCGCCTGCTGGGCGTGGCGCAGTTCGAGCGCAACAAGAACCCCCTGGCACAGAAGCTACCCGGTTTCGAGTTCGGCGACAGCAACGAGGACAGCCAGAAAAAACGCGTCGAGCTGGAAGAAAGAACCCTGGACGACGCGGGTCATGCCGACATCGACATCGACCTCGGCCCGGCCGGCGGCAAGCGCTCGCCCTACACCGTGCGCGCCACCCTGAGCCTGCTGGAAAGCGACGGGCGGCCGGTGATCCGCAGCATCGAGCGCACCCTGTGGCCCGCCCCGGTGCTGGTGGGCATCCGTCCCCTGTTCGTGGGCGATTATGCGCGCGAGGGCAGCATGGCGCAGTTCGAGGTGGTGCGCAGCGACGCCGAGGCCCGGCTGTTCGGCGCGAATGCGCTGCCGGTGCGCCTGTTCCGCGAAAACCGCGACTATTACTGGCGCTTCGACGACCAGCGCGGCTGGCATTCCGGCTTCGCCGAAAGCGACGAACTGGTGGGCACCTACAAGGTTGACATTGCCAAAGGCGCACGCGGCAAGCTCGGCGTGCCGGTCAAGTACGGCCGTTACCGCGTGGAAATCACCGACCCGGAAACCAGCCAGACCCTGAAATACCGTTTCTACGCCGGCTGGAGCGCGCGCGCGGACGAAACCCAGGGCATACGCCCCGACCGCGTGGCGCTCAAGCTCGACAAGCCCGCCTACAAGGAGGGCGAGACCGTGCGCCTGACCCTGACCCCGCCGCATGCAGGCGAAGCGCTGGTGACCGTGGAGGCCGACAAGACCCTTTGGGTGAAGCGCATCCCGGTCCCGCTCGATGGCGCCACGCTGGACATTCCGCTCGACAAGGCATGGAAGCGCCACGACCTGTACATTTCCGCCGTGGTCCTGCGCCCCGGCAGCGAAGGTGAAAAAGTCACGCCGGCGCGCGCGCTGGGCTTGCTGCATCTGCCCCTGGAGCGCAGTGACCGCAAACTGACCGCGACGCTGGAAGCCCCCAGGAAAATGCTGCCCTCCTCCCCCCTCAAGGTGCGCGTGAAAGTGCCAGAGGCCAAGGGACAGCAGGCCGTGGTGACCCTCTCGGCGGTGGATGTCGGCATTCTCAACATCACCCGCTTCGCCACGCCGGACCCCTTCGAGCATTTCTTCGGCAAGCTGCGCTACGGCGCCGACATGTATGACGTCTACGGCAGGCTGATCGAAAAGCTGGGCGGCCAGAAGGGCAAGCTCAAGTTCGGCGGCGACAGTGCGCCCAAGGCCACCCGCAGCCTGCCCAAGAAGGTGCGCCTGGTGGACCTGTTCTCCGGCCCGGTGGCGCTCAACGCGCAGGGCGAGGCCGAAATCGCGCTGGACGTGCCCGATTTCAACGGCACGCTGCGGCTCATGGCGGTGGTGGCGACACCCGACCGCTTCGCCAACGCCGAGAGCGAGGTGGTGGTCGCGGCACCGCTGGTGGCCGAGCTGCTGACGCCGCGCTTTCTCACCATCGGCGACCAGGCGGTAATCGCGCTCGACCTGCAAAACCTGTCCGGCGCCGCGCAAAAGCTGAAAGTGGCGCTGATCAGCCGGGACGGACTCAAGATCCACAACGCCGAACGCGAGCTCGCCCTCAAGGACCAGCAGAAGCAGACCCTGCGTTTCAACGTCGAATCCGGCAGCGCGTTCGGCCTGGGCGAAGTCAGGCTGGCCGTGAGCGGGCAGGATGGATTCAAGCTGGAACGCAGTTTTGGCCTGCAAGTACAGGCGGCGACCCCCAATCAACAAATCGTGCGGCGCTATACCGTGAACCCGGGGGCCACGCTGGAACTCAAGGATGCAGAACTGTCCGGCCTGATGAAGAGCACCCTGCAGGCCCACCTGCAGATTTCCGACAAGGCACCGATCGACGTGCGCTCGGCCATCAGCGGCCTGCTCACCTATCCCTACGGCTGCGCCGAGCAGACCACCAGCACGGCCTACCCGCACGTCTTCGTGGACGAGGAGGCCGCGCGCCAGTTCGGCCTCAAGCCCTACACCCAAGCCCAGCGCGCGGACATGCTGGAAAAAGCCATCGCCCGCCTGGGCGCGATGCAGGCGCCCAACGGCGGATTCAGCCTGTGGGGCAATGTGGCCGAGTACCAGTACTGGCTTTCCGCCTATGTGAGCAATTTCCTGCTGGATGCGCGCGAACAGGGATTCAAGGTGCCGGAAAACATGCACAAGAACGCCTCCGACTTCCTGCTCAAATACCTGCAGGAAGGCGTGGCCGGACTGCCGAGCGGCAAGGTGAGCTACAACGAAAGCGGCTGGCAGGACTACCGTTATGCCGGCGGCGGGCGCTTCAGCGTGCTGGCCTACGGCGCCTACGTGCTGGCGCGCGAATCCAGGGCGCCGCTCTCCACCCTGCGCCAGATGTACGAACTGCGCGGCCAGGCGCATTCCGGCCTGGCGCTGGTGCACCTCGGCCTGGCGCTGAAGCTCATGGGCGACGACAAGCGCGCCATGGAAGTGCTCGCCGAGGGCATCAAAAAGCCGCGTGACAGCGGCTACTGGTGGGGCGACTACGGCAGCCCGATGCGCGATGCCGCCTTGTCCTACGTGCTGCTCGAACGCCACAAGATCAAGCTCGATGGCCAGGATAACCTGGTCGGCCTGGCGGCGGACGAACTGGAGAAGAACCGCTACACCAGCACGCAGGAGAAACTTGCCCTGTTCCTGCTTGGGCGCAATTTCGTCAACATCAAGGAAGGCAATCCCTGGAGCGCGGAAATATCCCTGCGCGACAAGCCCGATGCCATGAATGAAAAGGGCTCGCGCATCGTGTCCCTGAGTGCGTCCGACCTCGCCGGCGGGCTGCGGATCAGGAATACCCACAAGGAAAAACTGTATCTGCAACTCAGCCTCTCCGGCCACCCCGTCAAAATGCCCGCCGCGCGGGACGACATGATCGAACTCAAGCGCGAGCTGTTCGATGCGGAAGGCAAGCCCATCGGCAGCCGCAATCTGCGTGTGGGCGAAACCGTAATGGTGCGTGTCAGCGTGAATCCGCGCCGCCACATCCCCACCGGCATGGTGGTGGACCGCATCCCTGCCGGGCTGGAAATCGAGAACCTCAACATCGTGCAGGGAGAAGGAATGGGCGGGGTGAACATCGAAAACATCAACCCGGCCCAGGCCATGCTCGACCCGCGCATCCAGCATGTCGAGTTCCGCGATGACCGCTTCGTGGTGGCCGCGCGCCTGCACGGCCGCCTGACCCTGTTTTACCGCGCACGGGTAGTCACCCCGGGCAACTTTGTCTTCCCGCCCCTCTACGCCGAGGACATGTACCGCCCCGACGTCTACGGCCTGGCGCTGGGCGAAGGCAGCCTGAAGGTAAGCGACGGGAAGGAATGATGCATGAGTAGGAAAGCGGGCATCCCGCCCGCAATGGCCATGCAACAAGGCGAGCGGGACGCCCGCGTTCCTGATCATAAATTCTGGCATAGCCGTGGTTATCTGCCCCACTGCGATACCCCCGGCCTGCTCCAGGCCATTACTTTTCGCCTGGCAGACGCCCTTCCAGCCGACGTGCTGGAGCGTTTGCAAAAGGACGTTGACGATGATGCCCAGAGGCGAACAAGCATCGAAAACCTGCTCGATGCCGGTCATGGGGCATGCTGGCTGAAACAGCCATCCATTGCAGATATCGTCAGGAATGCGCTGTTGCATTGGGATGGGCAGCGCTATCGCTTGTTGGCCTGGTGCGTCATCCCCAATCATGTTCATGTGCTGATTGAAACTCGCGCGGGTTCGCCGTTGCCGGAGGTCTTGCATAGCTGGAAATCTTTTACCGCAAAAGCGATCAACCGGCACCTTGGCCGTACAGGGGCGGTATGGATGCGGGATTATTTTGACCGCTTTATTCGTGACGACCCTCACCTCGCTGCCGTCATCGCCTATATCCATGGCAATCCGGTAAAGGCCGGACTGGTGCAAAACGAGCAGGACTGGCCGCACTCCAGCGCGCGCAGGGAGCTTAGGGGAGCGCGAGCATCCTGCTCGCCTCAAAAAGAAATTAGCGGGCGGGACGCCCGCGTTCCAGCCAAATGATCCGCAGGCGCTGGCCGTTCGTGCTGCTGGCCGCCGTCCTGGCGCTGCTCGTCCTCGACCGGCTGTTCCCGCCGCCGGTGCCGGGGCGCAACGCGCCGCATGCCCTGCTGATCGTCGCGCGCGACGGCACGCCCTTGCGCGCCTTCCCGGACCGTGATCACGTTTGGCGCCATCCAGTCGCGCTGGCGGATGTTTCGCCGCGTTACATCGAGGCCCTGATCCGCTATGAGGACCGTGCCTTCCGCTGGCATCCGGGGGTGAATCCCGTGGCGCTGCTGCGCGCGGGGTGGCAGTGGCTGCGCCATGGCCGGATCGTGTCGGGCGGCTCCACCCTGAGCATGCAGGTGGCGCGCATCCTCGAACCCTCGCCGCGCACCCTGGCGGGCAAGGCCAGGCAGATCGCCCGCGCCCTGCAACTGGAATGGCGCTACTCCAAGGACGAGATCCTCACCCTGTATCTCAACTACGCCCCCATGGGCGGCGTGCTGGAGGGCGTGGAGGCGGCCAGCCGCGCCTATCTGGGCAAGCCGTCGAAGCGCCTCTCCGAAGCCGACGCGGCCTTGCTGACGGTATTGCCGCAGGCGCCCTCGCGCTACCGGCCCGACCGTCATCCCGAGCGGGCCCGGGCGGCGCGCGACAAGGTGTTGCAGCGCATGAGCGGCGTGTGGAGCGAAGCGGCCCTGCGCGACGCCCGGCAGGAGCCGGTAGTGGCGCGCACCCTGCGCGACCCCCTGCTCGCCCCCCTGCTGGCGGAGCGTCTGCGCAAGGAGGCGCAGGGCCGGCAGCGCATCGACACCACGCTCGACGCGCAAGTCCAGCAGAACGTCGAACTCCTCCTCGCCAGCCGCCTCAACGCCCTGCCGCCGCGCGTCTCCGTGGCCGCGCTGGTGGTCGACAATGCCACGCTGGAAGTGCGCGCCTACGCGGGCTCGGTCGATTTCACCGACCAGCAGCGCTTTTCCCACGTCGACATGGTGCGCGCCTCGCGTTCCCCCGGCTCCACGCTCAAGCCTTTCCTGTACGGGCTGGCGCTGGACGAGGGGCTGATCCATTCCGAATCCCTGCTGGCGGACGTGCCGCAATCCTTCTCCGGCTACCAGCCGGGCAATTTCCAGCAGTCCTTCCACGGCCCGGTGAGCGTGTCGGAGGCGCTCACCCTCTCGCTCAACGTGCCCGCGGTGGAAGTGCTGGAGCGCCTCGACCCGGTGCGCTTCGTCTCCCTGCTGCGGCGCGGCGGTCTGAAACTGGATTTTCCCAGGGGAGCAGCGCCCAACCTGTCCGTGATCCTGGGCGGCGCAGGCACCTCGCTGGAACAGCTGGTCGGCGCCTATAGCGCGCTTGCCCGCCAGGGACTCTCCGGCAAGCCGCGCTATACCGCGGATACGCCCTTCGAGGAGCAGCGCATGATGTCTCCCGGCGCGGCCTATATCGTGCGCGACGTGCTCGAATCCGGCGGCCCTTCCAGGCGCGCGGTGGAAAGCGGGGCCGGACTCAGGCGCGGCATCGCCTGGAAAACCGGCACCAGCTTCGGCTTCCGCGATGCCTGGTCGGTCGGCGTTTCCGACCTGTACACGGTCGGCGTGTGGGTGGGGCGGCCCGACGGCACGCCCAATCCCGGCTTCTTCGGCGCCAACATCGCCGCGCCCCTCCTGGTCGATATTTTCGACGCCCTGGGCCCGCAACCGCGCACCAATCGCACCCCGCCAGCCTCGGTCAGCCAGGCGAAGATATGCTGGCCGCTAGGATTGCTGCAGAAATCCGGCGACGATGCCCTGTGCCACCAGCAGCGCACCGCCTGGCTATTGAACGATACCGCCCCGCCCACCTTCCCCGACCGCATCCGGCGCGGCGCGGTGCGCCTGTCCTACGAGGTGGACGAGGCCAGCGAGTTGCGCGTCGCCCCGGACTGCTTCAGCGGCACGCGGCGCAGCATTGAGAGCGCGCGCTGGCCCGCCGCGCTGGAACCCTGGCTGGAAGGCGAAATCAGGGAAAAAGCCCGGCTCCCGGCCTGGCACCCTGCGTGCCAATCGCATGCAGGCCAGCTGAGCGGACTGAAAATCCACGGCATCAGCGAAGGCGAAATCCTCCAGCGTCCGCGCCCGGACATGCCGCCCGTGCTCAAACTGGAGACCCGCGGCGCGGAAGGCGAGGTCTACTGGCTGGTCAATGGCCGCATGCTCGCCCGCCAGAGCGGGAAGAAACCCTTCCACCACCGCCCGGAAAATCCCGGCCGCCTGTCCATCACCGCCATGGACGATTTCGGGCATTTCGACCGGGTGAACGTGAGCGTGCGCTAGAATTTTAGGTGAGACAGTATTGACCCACATCAGGCAAAGCGCCATGGCCGACGAAACAAACGAATACTTCTTCGAGGAAGGCTGCTACATCCTCGAACTGCTCAACACCCCGGACGATCCGCACGTCTCCATCGCCCGCGCCCGCGTCCCGCCCGGCGTCACCACCCGCCTGCACCGCCTCAGGGGCATCGTGGAAAGATACGTCATCCTGTCCGGCAGCGGCCGGGTGGAAGTGGGCGGACAAGCGCCCAGAGAAGTCGCGGCAGGCGACACGGTCACCATCCCGGCCATGCACAGCCAGCGCATTGCCAATAGCGGGGAGGTCGATCTGGTATTCCTGGCGGTTTGCACGCCGAGGTTTACGAAAGACGCCTATGAGGATCTGGAGAGCGGGCAAGCCCTTCGCGGCGCTCGTTTCACGTGAAACCTGCGGCCTGCGGAGGGGATTTCTTGCGGCGCTCACGCTGGGCAGGATTGGCGGTGCGATGGTCTGTTAATCGGCCTTAGCGGACGGAGGCATCCGGATGGACCAATGGCAGGAATGGAATACTCACCGGCCATAGGCCGCAGGAATCATCTCGAAGGGCCGCTTTTCCGCAACGCGACTACGTACTCTCGACCCTATGCAGGCATTCAATTCCTGAAGCTTGAGCGACAACAATGCAACGATTGCGGTCATTCGGTTCAAGCGGCACGGTCGGTGCCCAGCGCCAGAAAGCAGACGGACGAAAACGTTGATTATCCCTTTGACTGGACCTCCAAACGATGCTCTGTTGGAGTAAGAACGAGAAGCACAACGATCCATTAATAGATGTGATTGTTATACGGTCTAATCTTTGATAAAGTTGTATCGGGTTTCTAGGCTCTTAATATCATTGTGCTGGTCTAAGTTTTATATGATATTAGAAGAGTGAGGTATATGGTATGGTGCGATTTTTGCTCATTGTTGCGAGGTTCTTATGAAAGCATCTAACTTTAAAGTCATCGTTGAGGCTCGACTTGTAGCTGAAGGGCAATTGGGCTTCTTTCGTGAAATGAGAGCCGCAAAAATCCCCAAGGTGAACGAACAAAAAGCCAAGCAGCACAAGACAGGTAAGCGCGCAGCTGAGGGAGTGCCGGTCCCAACAGCGTGATCGCACTGAACAGGGAAAGCCACCGTAGGGTGGCTTTTTTTATGTCTAGAAGGGGTGCCATGAATACGCTGTATAGGGATGGTGATTTTAAAAGAACCAAAGCTGAGGAAGAAGACTCTGCTCTCGGGCGTTCGCCATTCAGGCGAGATTATGGGCGCCTATTGCACTCCCCTTCGTTTCGTCGACTTCAGGGCAAAACTCAACTCTTCCCCGGGGATGAGTCGGACTTCTTCAGAAACAGGCTAACTCATTCTCTGGAGGTCGCACAAGTGGCGAAAGGTATTGCACAAATGCTCAATGCCACACACCCCGAGTTTCAGGAATCTAGAATCGATTTGGATCTGGTTGAGTTCGCAGGTTTGGCGCACGACTTGGGCCATCCGCCGTTCGGACATAATGGCGAGAAAGCACTCGATGATTGTATGAAGGCCTATGGAGGCTTCGAGGGTAACGCGCAAACGCTCCGGATCCTCGCACGGGTTGAAAAAAAAGCGCTGGAAAACGTCGCGAAACCTCAAGATATTTGTGGCATTTCCACAAAGGGCAAGGATCTTCGGCTTGGCCTAAATCTAACTTACCGCAGTCTGGCTTCCATATTGAAATATGACTGTAAGATACCGGCAGAACGCAACGAGGAGGCAAAGTTAGTCAAGGGTTACTACGCAACGGAAGAAAGACTGGTGCAAGAGATAAAGAAGAATGTGGGCCATGTACCAGGCAGCAATGTGCCATTCAAGACTATAGAATGCCAAATCATGGACATTGCCGATGATATAGCTTACTCCACATACGATCTAGAAGATTCAATGAAAGGCGGATTCACCCATCCACTTGAACTCGCTGACCGCATGAGCGACAAAGATTTGGTATCACGGTTGACGGAAAAAGTGAAGGGCGAGGTGCGAGATGTCACCAAGAAAGAAGTATTTAACTCTATCGTCGACATGCTACCTATCGATATCGATCACGACGACCCCCTGCTGACGTACCGGCAATCCAAATTGGTTGCAACAGATGGCCGGATGAGAACGGAGTTTTCATCTGAAATGGTCGGGGCTTGTATCCAAGGCGTATCTGCCAAGGTTTTCTCAAATCAGCACCTTCAGTTTGCGAAGTTGGATGTTGAACGAGATGTAAAAATCAGGATTGAGTCACTAAAGCATCTTAACTACCTCCTGACGATTATGTCTCCAAGGCTTAAAGTCGTGGAGTATCGAGGTTACGAGGTTGTGGAGACACTATTCAAGACGCTGAGCGCGGAACACGAACTTCTTCCGGATGACGTGCAAGCGATGCACCGTAGTCTAAAGAAAACGAGCGATAGGATGCGCTTGGTCTGCGACTTTGTTGCGGGAATGACCGATCGTTACGCAGTTGAGTTCTACAGCAGGTTGAAGGCAAGCGGGGCTTCAATATTCAAGCCGCTGTAATCATCCAATTATTGAGAAAGAAATGGAAATGCCAATGCGCGTTCGAAGTGACTATTCGGAAACATTAAAAGCACTCATTCCTGGGGATAGTATCTAGCGCGCTTTCAGAAAATCGCGGCAATGCACTTGGCCTGAGGAGAAGACGGGGGTGTGGCAAGAATGTGCTTCCGCACGTTATCCTGTAAAACAGCGTGCAAAACTTTCCAGATTTCCGGGGTAAACAGCGTCCAATAGTTTCCACCCCGGGGTGTGTAACCATCCGGTATTTGTGCCGGAGAAACTGGAGTGTTATCTATGGAAGTCATAGCCGAAATCCGG
>JAUSBJ010000006.1 GCA_030652035.1 Sulfurimicrobium sp. | reverse complement strand
CTGATCGCAAGATACGGCTACGACCCCCTGGGGCGGCGGATGTGGAAAGAACAATACCGCGACGGCCAGGGCGCCGCGCTCCCAAGCCAGAAGCGCACCTACTTCCTCTACGCCGACGAAGGGCTGATCGCCGAAGCGGAGCAGGCCATCGTGCTCAACGCCGACAACAGCGTCAGCGAGAACGGCAGCCCGCAGATCACCGCCCAATACGGCCCCAAGCCCAGCAACCCGTACACCACCGGCATGCTGTTCATCAAGGCCCCGAACAGCAACGGAACGGACACGTATGCCTACTACCACCACGACCATTTGCAAACGCCCATCCAGGCGACGGACAAACAAGGGAACGTGGTATGGGCGGCGAGCTACAACGCCTTCGGCCAGGCGACGATCATCACGCCCGCCCCGACAGCGGACAAGCCGACGATCACCAGCAACCTGAGATTGCCGGGGCAGTATTGGGATGAGGAGACGGGGCTGCACTACAACTATTTCAGGGATTATGATCCGCAAGTTGGGCGGTATACGACAAGCGATCCGATTGGCACTGTCCTGTACCGGGATATGGCTGCAAAGAGTTTGGCGGCGCAAGGAATGGTCGTCAGTAGCAAGTTGGCCTCGCAGCTTTACAGAGAGCAGCCAGAATTCAATCACCCATATCTGTATGCAGACTCTAACCCTCTGTGGTATTCGGATTCGCTTGGATTAGCTCCGAATGGCCAGTATTGTGGGAATTGCGCGCCAGGTGCTTATGACTGCATGCTGCGTGGAGGGAATGTGTGTAAGCCATACCTTTGCTGCGATGAAGAAAAATTAGCAAATGAATGCGGTATTACTAGTCTTGTAGGGATAGGGACTGATTGTGGCGCCTGCCTTTCTTCTCCAAACAAGTTGGCTTGTTTGCAATGTCTTGGCTCGATTGTTGGAGGAGGTAGTTGCATTCAACAACACTGCAAAGAGTCAAGCACACCTTGCCCGAAAAAACCACCTAAATGCGAAAGATAGTGCCAGAAGATGAAAAATTTGGCGAAAGTAATTAACTTGCCATTGCTTGCGGAGTTATGCAGGCTTGTCATTATGAGTGCCATCGACGAATTGTGGGCTATCACATCTGTTGGCATTGTTGTGGGAGTGTCTCTAATTCTTGCCATATATTCATGGATTGGTTGGCGGGCAGGGCGCATTCCACAAAATAAGAATATTCCCATTATTGCTGTGGCTGCACTATTTGCAGTTATATCCTATGTGTTTGGCGTTATCGCTATTGTGGTTCGAGCAGAAATGGGCAGTGGGGTAACCATAAATGAATTTATTGGGTCCATGAGTGGATTATTCATTGCCACCATGATTTATTTCCCACTAGGTCTATTTCTTGCGTATTCGTTCAAGAGGTTGTCCAAGGGAAAAAGCGATATAAGGATATAAAGGGGACGCTACCCAATGGCACTACCTTAAGCCTGCCCCATAGCCTGCCTCTGTTCAATGAGGGGCGTAAAACCGCAGTAAAACCGGGGACAGACCACGATTTATCAGTAAAACCGGGGACAGACCACGATTTATGACAAACAGAAGAAACCCGCGTAAGGCGCACCCGGTAGCGTCGAATGAAGCCAAGCAGATATCACCATGAACCAAGCAAAGGCATCACACCATGACCACCATTTGCCCTAAATGCAACTATGTGCGGCAACAGACCGATGAAGCCCCCGACTGGCAATGTCCGGCTTGCGGCGTCGCCTACGTCAAGGCAGGCGATGCCGCGCGAAGCGCGATGCAGACCTGGGCAGGTACGACGCGCTATGACGCCGCTATCGAGACGCAGGACAACGGTTTCCCCTGGTTCAAGCTGATCCTATTTATTGCGCTGCTCTATGGCGCGTGGGCAGGCGTGAACATGGATCGCAACAAGTCCGATGCGAACACGGATGTCGTCCGGGAAGCTCCCGCCGGCGACTTGCAGACGCTGGCGGCATCGACCAAACCGGAAGACGTGGTGATCTACACCACCACCGATTGTCCCTATTGCGCCCAGGCCAAGGGCTGGCTCAGGCAGAACGGCTTTGCCTTCACAGAATGCGATACCCAAGCGGACATGGCGTGCGAAAGCGCGTTCCGCTCGCTTGGCGGCGTTGGGGTGCCGTATCTGGTGGTACGCGGGCAGTACATGAAAGATGGATTCGATTCGGAGCAATTTATTTCCCTGCTCGGGAAATGAGGCAGTGCACTCATACTTTAAAGGTAGGTCAATGATGAAGACGCTAACAATGGAAACACGCGCACCACATCCCGCGCTTGCCGAAGCGGTCCTTGGCGTGGCGGACAGGTCCGTGCGCCGGTTATTCCGGATGGCATTTGGCAGGAAAGTCGGCGGCCTCCCAGCGCCCGGCTCGGCTGGACCCAGCCCTTTGGGCAAGAAATACCTGGTGGGCGCCACGCTCAAATACCGCTCCGGCGGCGAGGACCAGACGCTAGACGTCTCCAGGCCGCATTCGAGCTTGGGTAAGAAAACACCAGATGAGGCTTATGCCGTGATGCTACCGTCGGTTAAACTGGCAGTGTGAGATTCGGCAGAATTTCCACTTAATAAACTCCGGCTGCTGTTCAAATGAATGGGCCACTTCTTTGAGCATAAATTATCGATTTGATCGCTAACTACGATAGGAGACAAACAATCATGAATACCTTGCGCCCCGGATCATCCGGCGATGAAGTCAAGCTCTTGCAATCCCGTCTGGCCGAGCTGGGCTTTCCCCCCGGCGGGATCGACGGTGATTTCGGCCCTGGCACCGAGGCTGCGGTGCGTGGTTTCCAGTACAGCCAGATGCTGCTGGCAGACGGCATCGCGGGGCCTCGCACCCTCTCAGCCTTGGGGTTGACGAGCGAAGCCACCTTGCCCAGCGCCATTCCGCAGGTCACGGTGGAGAAAACCTGCGTCATGTTTCCCTTCACCCCGCGCAGGAACATCGAAAAGCACCTGCCCACCGTGCTGCAAGGGCTGGTTGAAGCCGAACTGGCGGACAAGCCCATGGTGCTGATGGCGCTGGCCACCATACGGGCGGAAACGGAAGGTTTCGAGCCCATTTCCGAAGGAAAGTCGCAATGGAACACCTCTCCCGGCGGAAAACCTTTCGACCGATATGATCGGCGCACCGATATCGGCAACAGCCAGCCGGGCGACGGCGAACGCTATCGCGGCCGCGGCTTCATCCAGCTCACCGGCAAAGCCAACTACCGGCAACACGGCCTGGCCATCGGCTTGGGTGAAGACCTGGTCAACAATCCCGAACTGGCCAATGATCCGCTCATCGCCGCACGACTTTTGTGCAGTTTTATCAAGGCCAAGGAGCGCGCCATCAAGGAGGCGCTGATGGAATATGACTTGCGCCATGCCCGCAGATTGATCAATGGCGGTTCCCACGGCCTGGATCGATTTACCGATTGCTACCAGCGCGGGCAGGCGCTGTTGAAGGACGTTTGATTACCAAGGAGGGGTAAAGGGTGGCAATATGGCTGAGGATGTATTTCTGGAAATCGGCGACATGATTGCATTCACTTACGATGGCCTGATGCCTGGCGGAGCCTGAATGAAGATATTCATATCCTATGCGAGCGAAGAACGGCCAATCGCGGATGAATTGGCTGTCCGTCTGCGTACTGAAGGCCATACGGTATTCCTTGACAAGGATAATCTGCCCGAGGGGGAGGGGTACGATGCCCAGATACGTGCAGCGATCGCTGCGTGCGACCTGTATTTGTTCCTGGTGTCCCCGCTGTCGATCCAGCCCGGCCGCTACACGATGACCGAGCTGAAGTTCGCGCGCGAGCAGTTTCCCAACCCGCGGGGCCATGTCCTGCCGGTGATGGCCAAACCTACGCCATTCGGCGACATTCCACCCTATTTGAGTGCGATTACCGTGCTGCAACCGCAGGGCAACCTGGTGGCGGAGACGGTGGCGGAGGTCGATGGCCTGTTCAGCCGATGGGCTCGGAGCCGCTGGCTGCGCATCGGGGGAGGTGTCATTGCCGTGGCATTGTTCCTGGCTGGGGTCGGCTGGTGGGGCATGGAGCGCACGCTGCCTCCATGCCGCCTGTCAGCCATGCTGATTGCCCAGGATGCCAGCGGCTTGGCCCTGGATATCACCACGCCGGCTGGCACCACGGCGCTCAGCCTGGGACGTGCGCCTGTGCCGTTTGAAGTCGGCCCTTTCAACCAGCCGGATGCCACATGGAGTGCAATGCTGCGCGGGCGGGATGGCAGTCCGCTTGGCAAGCAGGCTGTTACTGGGTGTCCGCGATCACGCATCAATGTGGATTTTGGAGGTGGGTATGGGGTGGTCATTGATCCGCTTTGAACCAGACAGAACAGGCTGGCGCGAAGCCTGGCTTCATGCTGCTTGCGTTAGACCTGGCCTGCCTGCGGTGATTGCAATGACGCTGGGAATCCTGGTGTGGGGCTTGTCGTTGGCGGCCCAGGCGGCTACCAATATCTCCGGAGTGGTCACTGATTCGATTACCGGGCAGGCGGTGGGTGGCGCGCGGGTGGCTTTGATCAGCGGACAAACGCCCCTCAGCGTGGGTACCACCGAGCCCGATGGGGTCTTCCAGATGTTTGTGAATTTGCCTGTGAAGCCGGCACCGCAGACGTATACCCTGGAGGTCTCGCAGCCGGGGTATGCCTTGCAGCCACGTAATGTGGTCGTGACCTCGGGGCAGGCTGACCAGCTGAGTTACAAGGTCTCTTTATCACGCAACGAGGCCGTCGGGTGTGTTCCGGAGCCGGGACGAAGCGTGGTGATCGGCCATGTACGGGCGCCTGCCTCGGCCACCCATGATCTCGATCTGTCCCGGCGGGTCAGGGCGGTACTTGAGTATGATCTTTTGACCGAGATTCAGAAGACGCATCTGCCACCGGCCCAGCAGCCATCGGTGTTCGCTTGCCCCAATGCCCTGCCCAGAACCCTGAAGGAGCATTCAGATTGGGCGCGGGCTCTCAAGGCCGACGCTTTCGTGGTGGGCGAGGCGGCGCCCGTGAACAACAAATTCAAAGTCGATATGCAGGTTTCGGCACGCTATGCGGATTCCGCCAGCTTGCCGACGCTGGCTTCCACGCCGGAGATGAATCTCGACCTGCCGTCCTCTGCCGATCTTGGCCATGCGGCGCTGGAACCCATCATGATCGCTTTGCTCAGAGCCTATCTGAAGGAAGGGCGTTACGCAGAGTGCGTGGAGTTTTCCATGGCGGCAGAATCCGCCCTGGGCAAGTCAACGGTGCTGATCGAGTTGCGCAAATCCTGTCAGGCCAAGTTGCCCAATAAAGGATTGCTGACGGGAGGTGGGCAATGATGCTGACGAACACAAAGCGGGGTTTCCGGATGTGGCTCATCGCGCTGGCCGCGCTGTTTTTTTCCGGAGCGGCCTCAGCAGGCATGCAACTGGATATCGAAAAGGAACTGCAACTGCTGCGCGATGGCAAGGCCCAGCAGCATATTGGCAAGGCGCGCTACCGCTTCGCGGTGTTCACCTTCGATGACCCAGACGGCACCGGACTTGGCAACGCCGTGGCAAGCATTCTGAGCCACGATCTGTTGATGAACAGCAAGGTCAGTTCTGTCGGCGTGCTCCGCTACGTGGGCAACCTCGGCAAGGCCAGCGAGGAAAGAAAACTGCGCTATTTCGACAAGGTCGAGCCGCTGATCGAGTCGCAGGGCGTGCAGGTGGCCATATGGGGCACCATCCGGCGTAGCGGCGAACGGGTACGCATCGACAGTTTCATGCAACTCTCGCCTTCGGTGATGCGCTCGGCGTTCAGTTTTTCCTTCAACATGCCGCCGGAGATAGGCCGTGGCCGGCTGGTGCACCGCATCGGGCCGGACCGGATGTTGACCCAGCGCCTGGAACTGCCGTCGGAACAAGCCCTGAGCCTGGTTTCAATCGCAGCGGACCTGGATCGTTTGCGTGCGACGCCGAATGACAACGCGCCTTTTGCGGGACAGCTGCCCTTGGGTAGCATTTATTACCTGCAACGGCGTCAGGGCGCATGGGTTCAGGTGGGCATGCAGTCCGGGCAGAGTGGCTGGCTGCGTTCCACTGGGTTTTGCACCGGCCCTTGTGCCCCCCTGCTGTCGGTCTCGCGCTTTGCTTCCGCATTGATGGCCTATGACGACCGGGCCAGCATTCCAGCACGCAGTGAAGGGCTTGCAGCCGACGCCAAAGCATTCATCGACCAGTTGCTGGCTGTTGAGGTGCTTAACGGTACACCCGCCCAATATGCTGAACAAGAGGTCTTGTACAGGCTGAGTCCGTGGTGTCCGGCCAAGGATGAAGCAACGGGCAAAGAGCATGTATCCACGCCAGGAGGTGCCGCCATCTGCAATCTGCGCGCGATTACCCGGCTGGTGAGTTTGAGCAGAAAAATAGCCAAGCAGCCGCAAGATGGACAGTTAACGGGGAACGAGGTGCGCTCAGTGGCCGATGAACTGGCCACGGTATCCATGTCCGATCCGCGCCATGTGCCAACCTTGAAGAATCTCGCCATCCTGTTCGGCATCCTCGGCGATGCGGAACGCGCCCAGCTTGCCAATCGTCTTGCCGAGGAAGCAGGCTCAGCCAGCCTCGTTTCGGCACACGATGCCGCGCCTCTTTCTGGACAGACCCTGTCGCCGGAGCCCTAGGCCTGGAACAAACCAGAGCGCTTTAAACCAAAAAACACTTCGTGATCGGTAATGGGTTTGGGCTTTATCACACCAAAAACAGCATTCAAGTATTTGTTTGTTCGATGTAACGCCCGTTTTTTGCCCGCGAAATCCTTGCCTGATGGTGTTTTGAATTCCCCTTGTTAAGCCGGACCGGGATATCCGCTATAATTCGCGAATTCGAAATCACGATGACGGATTCCCATGAAAAATTATCAGCCAGCCCAAAATCTGCTCCAGGATCGCGTGATTCTGGTGACTGGCGCAGGCCAGAGCATCGGCCGCACTGCGGCACTGGCTTTTGCCTCCCACGGCGCGACGGTTATTCTGCACGGGCGCAAGGTGGAGAAGCTCGAGGCGGTCTATGATGAAATCGAGGCGGCAGGCTGGCCTCAGGCGGCTATTTTCCCGCTCGACCTGTTCAGTGCCGGGGACAAGGATTTCGAAGCGCTGGCGACGGGAATCCGGCGCCAGTTTTCCCGGCTTGACGGCATTCTGCACAATGCTTCCCACCTCGATGGATTGCGCAGTCTGGAGGAGCACACCCTCGAGCAGTGGCAGGTTTCATTGCGCGTCAATCTCATGGCACCCTTTGCCCTGACCCGCGCCTGCCTGCCTTTGCTGAAAGCATCGCCGGATGCCTCAATCCTCATGACTTCGGAAACGCATGGCCATGCGCCGGCAGCGTACTGGGGCAGTTTTGCCGTATCCAAAGCGGCAGGCGAGGTGCTGGTGAAGATGTGGGCGCAGGAGCTGGAATTGCATCCCAATCTGCGCATCAACGGGATTGTTCCGGGCCCGGTGCAATCGACCCAGCGCGTCAGGACGCATCCCGGCGAGGTGCTGGAATCATTGCCCTTGCCGGAAACCCTGATGTCTCAGTATCTGTATCTGATGGGAAGCGACAGCCGCGGCGTGAGCGGCCAGATAGTCGAGTGCTAGTGTGGTGTGCCGCGCTACACTAGGCCTGTTTTTTCAGAAAAAAACGTAGTATTTCTCCGCCCACTTCGATTTGATCGCCGTCCTGCAGCAGTTGCGCTTCTTCGCTGATTGCCAGTCCATTGACCAGCGGCTGCTTTTTGCCTTCCACCCGTGTGATGGAATAACCGTGCGGACGGCGGTTGATGACTGCCACCTGGATACCTTCCTTTCCAAAGGTCGCGAGCGGGCGGTTTAATTCCAGGGTCTGACCGGCATGAGGCCCTTCAAGACCCTGAATGCCCCCGAGGGGGAAAATGTCGTTGGCCGCACGCGCCACCGAAACCGCAGCGCCTGCTTGACCGCTTGTTTGTGCCGAGGTTTCCGATCGCCCTTCGCCGCGCCTCGGGTTCATTACCGGCATCATCATGATGGTGCGGTCGGAATCAACACCAGGTCTGGCCTTCTGGTTGATATATCTGAGTTGATAGCGGCCAATATCGATCGCATCGTTGTTCTGCAAAATGTGCTTCTTGATCTTGATTCCATTCACCAGTGTGCCGTTGGTGCTGCCCAGGTCTTCCAGGATCTGGTCATTGCCCACGGTGACAATGACCGCGTGTTCCTTGCTGACTGACGAATCATCGATGTGCAACTCGTTACTCGGCTTGCGGCCAATGCCAAAGCGTTCCTTTTCGAGAAAATGATATCCGAGTACGTTGCCGTCCAGGCTTAAAACCAGTTTTGCCATTGTTTTCTCCTGTTATTTCAACCAGCCAAAGAGCCGGCTCAGCATTCCGCCGGATGCTTCGATGGCAGGGAAGGGGGCCAGTACCTTGATCAGAATCGCTGAAATGTTGTCATGCCCGCCATTGTCGTTGGCCATCATCACCAGTTGGCGTGCCGTGAGCGGCAGGTTGGCTTGCAGGGCGTTCATCGCGAGTTCTATGTTGGCATCGTCCACCATGTCGTTCAGGCCGTCCGAGCATAGCAGGTAGATGTCACCCTGCTCGACTACCAGGCTTTGTGCTTCGCACTGGCTTTGGGCTTCAACTCCCAGTGCTCGGGTCACCAGGTTGCGATTATGGGAAGTTTTGGCGTCGTCGTTGGAAATCAGGCCGAGCGCAACTTGCTCGTGAAGAATGGAGTGGTCCTGAGTCAGCACCTTGAGTTTGCCCCGGCGCAGGCGGTAGAGACGCGAATCGCCGATATGGGAATAGTGCAGGCGATTGTCATGAAAAACTGCGGCAACCAGCGTGGTACCCATGCCGTGATGCTGCGGGCTGGCCTGTGCAGCCTGATATATTGCCCGATTGGCCCTGTTTGCTGAAGATATCAGGATTTCAGTGATGTTGTTTTCGGTTGGGGTGGTTTCGCGCAGTTGGCGCTTTAGCTCAGATACCATGATTGTGGCGGCCATGCCGCTTGCCACGTCTCCCGCCTTGTATCCCCCCATGCCATCGGCCACCAGGGCCAGTCCCAGGTCAGGTTCGGTGGCAATGGTGTCTTCATTGAATGAACGGACAATACCCGGGTCGGTAATGGTGGTGATTTCTAGCGCGCTGCGTACTGACATTTTAAATTTATTCCCCTCTGGGCGGTTGCCTGTTGTTATTTTTTACACGCTGCATTCTCGCATTCCATTCGACTACGATGCAAGGAGGGATTGATGTCGGCAACCATATTTTGATCAGGAGGTTCTCTGCCTCAAGAACGCATTGACGGCGGGTTTGTGTGCTTCGTCGTCCATGGAGCGAACAAGAATCTAGGCAATGCCAAAATGATGCTGTTTCTCACGTTCATCTGAATAGTCCGGGTAAAAATTAGCCTAAACATCCTCCTAAAACTTGCCCAGACCTTATAATCCTGTTCCATGATCAAGCAGAAAATAGATCGTTACGAAATCATCTCGGAAATCGGGCAAGGCGCGATGGGCGTGGTATATCGCGCTCTGGACCCCCTGCTGGAGCGGACGGTGGCAATCAAGACCATCAGTCTTGACTTGTCCAAGGATGAGTTCGAAGAGTTTGAGCATCGCTTCTATCGTGAGGCGAAATTGGCAGGGCGACTCAACCACCCCAATATTGTCACGATTCATGATGTGGGCAACACCGACAATATCGCCTACATGGCGATGGAGTTTCTGGAAGGCGTGGAATTACGGGATATCATGGATGCCGGCGCGCAACTAGAGCTCGACAGAATTGTTGAAATCGTGAGTCAGGTTGCCGATGGATTGGCATTCGCTCACGAGCATGGCGTGGTTCATCGCGACATCAAGCCCTCCAATATCATGATTCTGAAAAATGGCGTGGCGAAAATCACTGATTTCGGCATCGCGCTGATTCCCTCGTCTTCGCGCACCATGTCGGGAGTGGTGCTGGGTTCCCCAAAATACATGTCGCCTGAGCAGGTGGTCGGACAGGACGTGGATCGGCGCTCCGATATTTTCTCGCTAGGGGTGATGTTGTATGAAATGCTGACCGGAAAACCTCCGTTTAGCGGCGACAATATCAGCGCCATCATGTATCGCATTCTCAATGAAATGCCCTTGGCTCCTGTAACGGTAAAGCCTGATCTGCCGGAAATATTCAATTATATTATCTCCAAGGCATTGGCCAAACATCCGGACGACCGTTATCAGAGTGCTGATGAGATGGCCGAAGATTTGCGCAGGTATAGAATATTGCAGGCGCCGTTGAGTTTCTGTGCTGCCGGATCTGGTGGCAAACCCCGCACCCTGGAGCGCCGCAGTAAACCGCGTCCAATAGAAGATGAGACGATGCTGATGCCCGCACGCGCGGAACTTGACGCAAATATACGGCCCTTATGGTGGAAGCGCTTTGCGTTTCTGGGTGCTGGGGTGATATTTCTGGTGATGGCGGTTTTTCTTCTGAGCCGTGATGAACCGGCTATTCAGAAGGAAGCGCAAAGCCCGGATATCCCGGAAGTAAAGCTTGAGCTTAAAGCTGTCGAGCCTGATCCGCCTTTGCTGCCTGAACCCCCCGCACCCCAAGGAACGCTTTCTTTGGCTGTGACGCCCTGGGGCGAGATATTCGTGGATGGCAAGCGCGAAGGCGTTTCTCCGCCTCTGAATGAATTGAGGCTGTCCGTAGGTCAGCACAGAATCGAGATCAGAAATCCGGGCTTCCCAAGCTATTCTCAAACACTTGATATCCAGCCGGAAACAATGCTGAAAATCAAATACAAATTCAAGTAAGGCCATGCAGAAATCCAATCTGACTCTTCTTTCCTTGCTGCTTCTGGTGTTATTGACCAGCGCGTGCAGCAACACCAGTTTCAAGAAACTCAACACCAAACTGGATGAAGTGCTGACCCAGAAAAAGGCTGAGGAGCCAGCAGAACCCCCACCTTCACCGCTACCGCCACCTCCGCCACCTGCTGTACGCAAGGCCGTGCAGGACTTGAACTCGGGTATCCGAAGCTATGAGGACGGCAACTACAATGCCGCAGCCGGTTACTTCCAGAATGCCTTGGGAGATGGGCAGTTGACGCTTGGCGAGCAGGTGACGGCGCATAAGTATCTCGCCTTCATTTACTGCGTGTCGGGTGAGAAACTGGCGTGTCGCGGGGAGTTCAAGAAAGTCTTAACACTTAACCCGAAATTCGAGTTGAGTGCCGGAGAAGCCGGCCACCCAATGTGGGGGCCGGTCTTCCGCGAGGTTCAGGCGGCGGCAACGGGCAGGAAAATCCGCAAGAACTAGCCTGCCGGGTGGCAAAGGATTCTTATACTTTTCCGCGGAAGTCCTGGTGGCAGGACTTACAGCTTTCCTCGACGCTGTTGAGCGCGGGCCTGATCTGCCCCATATTCCCGCTTTCCGCTGCCTTGACGAGTTGATCTGTAGATTCTTTCAGCTTTTGCTGAGCCAGGGTGAAGTCGGCAGGCTTTTGCCATACCTCGGGTTTGGCTCGAGTTGGCGGGTAATTGCTATCCGGAGTGAAATGCACCCAAGGTTCATTCGCCAGTTGTTTCAGTTTCATGGCGCCAGCGAGAAAGGCCTGGCGATCATAATCTTCGCGTTCGCGCACCACCATTCCCATTGGTTCCAGCGTACGGAGCATCTGTTTGAAAACGGCTTTGCGCTTGGTGACGGGTTGGTCCGGATGCGTGTCCAGGGGTTCATTGCTACAGGCGGTAAGTGTCAAGGTCGCCACAATGGCGGACAACAATAAGATTCTGGGCATAAATTGAGTCTTTTCCATTCAAATGTTCAGGGTAATTGATTCCAGGTCTGGCCGTAAGTTCCCCTGCCAGTGTGGCAAGGTCGAATTCTTATTTCAGGGAAAACACCAGTTCGGTGCCTGCAATGGTGATGACGTCGCGGTGCTGGAGTTTGCAAGGGAGGGTTTTGATTTCGCTGCCGTTGATCAGGGGCAGGTCTGTACCTTCAGTGAGTCCAAGATAATACTGGCCGTCACGCAAGGTGATGGCGGCGACCTGAATTCCAGGTTTGCCCAGCGTGGTGACAGGTTCGGATAGCTCCAGCATCTGGCCGGCGCCTGGACCAAGGGCAATGCTCAGCACGCCAAGCGTACCGCTACCCGTTTGGCTGTCTTCGCTTTTTTCAAATTCGCCGCTCTGGGGGGCGGGCTCCCGATCGGTAGTGGCATCGAGTCTGGTTAGATCCGGCATTCTGGTGACCTCATCCAGCGAGGTGGCATGTTGAGGGCGTGGAATCTCCGTTCTTGGCATTGCAGCGATGGTTTTTCCCGGTGCGCTGTGTTCCAGCACTTCGCTGATGAAGGTTAAGGTGAAACGGGCGATACGAATTTCATCGCCATCCTGCAGCACACATCTGTGGACGCGGTTCTGGTTGACCTGGGTGCCGTTGGTGCTTTCCAGATCCTCCAGGAAGGAGTCGCTGCCCAAGGTGATGATGACAGCGTGGTTCCCGCTTACCGCAGAATCATCAAGGTGGATGTCGCTATGCGCCTTGCGCCCGATCGTGACGCGTTCACGGTCAAGAGCGAACTCTTTGACGGAACCGTTTTCTCCCTGCAAAACCAGTTTAGACATGTTTCTCCCTAGCCAACGCGCGCCACAATGGCCGAGATGTTGTCATAACCACCATTCTCGTTTGCCTGCCGCAGTAGTTGCCGCACCAGTTGCTGCGGATCTTCCTGGTAGACGCTCATTATTGCGGCCATATCATCGTAAGCGAGCATATCGTAACATCCGTCGGAACAGAGCAGAAAAACATCCCCGGCCTGGATGCTGACTTCCCGCATATCCACTTCCACCACGGAATCCACACCCAGGGCGCGTGTCAGCACTCCTCGGTAAGCGTCTGATGCAGCATCTCCAGCCGTGATTTCTCCATTTTCGATGCGTTCCTGAACCATGGTGTGGTCCACCGTGAGTTGCTTCAAGGCTCGATTACGCCACAGATAGATACGCGAATCGCCAATATGAGCCAGCGTTGCCCGGTCGCCATGAAAATAGGCTGCCAGGAAAGTGGTTCCCATGCCTTCATAGCGGGTCTGTTTAAGTGCGGTATTGTGGACGGTCAGATTGGCTTCGCTGACGGCTGCGTAAAGTTTCAATACGGCATCGTTGACTTTACGGGTCCATTCGGCTTCGCGCCAGTGCGGAGCCAGGGGTTTACTGAAGGACTCTAGTGCTGTTTTGATCGCCAGGTTGCTGGCGATTTCGCCGCCTTCATATCCACCCATCCCATCGGCTAACAAAGCCAGTCCAAAATGGGCATCCCAGGCAATGGCATCTTCATTGCCTGGTCTGACGAGGCCAGTGTCGCTGGCGCCAGCAAATTCCCATGTGAATGCCTTGTCGCTCATGAGCTTAGCTCCTGAAGTAATCGACGGCCTGATCCAGCCGTTCCACTGCGGTAATCTCCATGCCGGCGATTGCCTGCTTGGGCCTGTTGCCTTTAGGGACGAGCGCGCGAGTGAAGCCCAGTTTGGCTGCTTCCTTGAGCCGCTCCTGCCCGCGTTGTACCGGGCGGATTTCACCGGCCAGACCGATTTCTCCGAATACTACCAGCTTGCCAGGCAGCGGCCGGTTCCTGAGTGAGGAAACAATTGCCAGCAGCACTGCAAGATCTGCCGCCGGTTCGGTGATTTTGACGCCGCCTACGGCATTGACGAAGACATCCTGGTCGAAGCAGGCAATGCCTGCATGGCGGTGTAGTACGGCGAGCAACATGGCCAGGCGGTTCTGCTCAAGGCCCACCGACAGGCGGCGCGGATTGGGCGCATGAGCCTCATCCACCAGCGCCTGGATTTCGACCAGCAAGGGCCGGGTTCCCTCCTGAGTAACCATGACACAGGAACCGGCGACGTCCTGCCCATGCTGGGAGAGGAACAGCGCCGAGGGGTTGCTGACCTCGCGCAGCCCCTTTTCGGTCATGGCAAAGACGCCCAGTTCGTTGACGGCGCCAAAGCGGTTTTTAAAAGCACGCACCAGGCGGAAACTGGAGTTGCTGTCGCCTTCGAAGTAGAGCACGGTATCGACGATGTGTTCCAGTACTCTGGGGCCAGCCAGTGCACCCTCTTTGGTGACATGGCCTACCAGGATCACCGCTGTGCCGGATTGCTTGGCAAAACGGGTTAATTGGGCCGCGCACTCACGCACCTGGGCGACGCTGCCGGGGGCAGATTGAAGCGCCTCGGAGTAAACCGTCTGGATCGAGTCAATTACGGCCACATCCGGTTTATGCGTTGCCAGGGTGGCAAGAATTTTCTCCAGGCTGATTTCAGCCAGTAACTGGATGGATCTGGCTTCCAGCGCCAGGCGCTTGGCGCGCGAAGCGATCTGCTGTGCGGATTCCTCGCCGCTGACATAGAGCGCCAGATGTTTCGAACTCAGATGGCACAATGCCTGCAGCAATAAAGTCGACTTTCCGATGCCCGGGTCGCCGCCGATCAGAACCACTGCGCCCTGCACCAACCCACCACCCAGTACGCGGTCAAACTCTGCAATGCCGGTTGGTTGACGCGGTACTTCCTGGGCCTCGACCTCGCTCAGGTTCTGCACCTTGCTGGTCACGGAAAGGGCGTTATAGCGATTTCCTGCAGCGCTTTCGGCAACGGTTTCCAGCAGTGTGTTCCATGCCGTGCAGTGCGGGCACTGGCCCTGCCATTTGGGAGACTGTCCGCCGCATTCGGTGCAGGTGTAGATGGACTTGGCCTTGGCCATGATTATGCAGCCTCCACTATGGGGACGCGTGCAGCAATGGCGCATAGCAGTTCGTAGCTGATGGTGCCCGCTGCGGATGCAACTTCATCGACTGGCAGGCCAGCGCCCCAAAGGGTGACGGGTGAGCCAATCCGGGCTGCGGGAATCTGGCTTAAATCCACTGTCAGCATGTCCATGGAAACCCGCCCTATGATGCGGCTCTGCTGTCCATCGACCAGAACCGGCGTACCGCTTGGAGCGTGGCGTGGATAGCCGTCGGCATAGCCGCAGGCAACGGTACCGATGCGCATCGCCTCGGGCGCGCGGAAGCTTGCCCCATAGCCGACCGCTGCGCCAGTCGGGATGTCGCGCATGGCGATGAGTTCGCTGGAAAGCGTCATGACGGGCTTGAGGCCAAGCTCCGACGCGCTCTGCTGGCTCATGGGCGAAGCGCCGTAGAGCATGATGCCCGGGCGAACCCAGTCGCCGTGCGCTTCTGGGTAGTTCAGTACCGCAGCGGAATTGGACAGGCTGCGGGGAAGCTGCTGGCTTGAAGTGATGGAATTGAACAATGCCATTTGCTCTGCGATGCCATCTCTTTCATCGGCACAGGCAAAATGGGTCATCAGCGTCACTTGGGCGCCAATCTGGTGCAGGCTTTGCAATGCAGCGGGCAATTCGTTGGGCTGAAAGCCGAGGCGGTTCATGCCTGTGTTGATTTTGAGCCATGCGGAAACGGGTGCGGAGATGGGCATTTTCAGCAAGGCATCGATCTGCCACTGCGCGTGAATCACGCTGGACAAGCAATGCCTTGCCAGCAGAGGCAGTTCATCTGCACTGAAAAAACCTTCCAGCAGCAATATTTCCTGCGTGAAGCCGGCTTCACGCAGGGTGATGGCTTCAGCCAGGTTGAGCACAGCAAATCCATCAGCTCCCACCAGTGCCTTTGCCGTTCGTAGCATGCCATGTCCGTAGCCATTGGCCTTGATCACCGCCATGATACGCGCGTGCGGCGCATGGTTTTTGGCAACGCCCAGATTGTGGCGCAGCGCGGAAATATCCACCGTGGCGCGAAGCGGGCGCGGCATGGATCTAGTAGCCTCCGCCGCCGTGGTAGTCGCCGCCATGGGCGAAGTTCTCGAAGCGCGTGTATTCACCGAGGAAGGTCATTCTGACCGTGCCGATCGGGCCGTTACGCTGTTTGCCGATAATGATCTCGGCGCTACCCTTTTCGGCAGAGTCCGGGTTGTAGACCTCGTCGCGGTAGATGAACAGGATCACGTCCGCATCCTGTTCGATGGCGCCGGATTCACGCAGGTCGGACATGACCGGACGCTTGTTGGGGCGCTGCTCGAGGCTTCGGTTGAGCTGGGAGAGCGCAATCACCGGGACTTCCAGTTCCTTGGCCAGGGCCTTGAGCGAGCGCGAAATTTCGGATACTTCCGTGGCGCGATTTTCTCCAGCGCCGCCGCTGCCGCTCATGAGCTGCAGGTAATCGATAATGATCAGGCCCAGCTTGCCGCATTGCCGATGCAGGCGGCGCGCACGCGCTCTCAGTTCGAGAGCGGTAAGGGCGCCGCTTTCATCGATGTGGATCGGTGCATCGTTGAGTTTTCCGACCGCATTGGTCAGGCGCAGCCAGTCCTCGTCCTGCAGGCGTCCAGTGCGAATTTTCTGCTGGTCCAGCTTGCCCACCGAGCCGATCATACGCATCGCCAGTTGGGAGCCGCCCATTTCCATACTGAAAATGGCCACGGGAAGTCCGGTATTCAGGGCAACATTCTCGCCGATATTGATGGAGAAAGCTGTCTTGCCCATACTGGGGCGACCGGCCACGATGATCAGGTCGCCTGGTTGCAGGCCGGAGGTTTTTTGGTCCAGGTCATGGAAGCCGGTCGGGATGCCGGTGACTTCATTGGGATTGTCACGCTGGAATAATTCATCAATGCGTTCCACCACCTGGATTAACAACGGCTGAATGGCGGTGAAACCCTGTTTTCCACGCGCGTTGGCTTCGGCAATTTCGAATACCTTGGCTTCCGCTTCATCCAGCAATTGCCCTGCGTTGCGGCCCAAGGGGTTGTATGCGCTATCGGAGATGGCAGTGCCGACCTCTGACAGTTTGCGCATGACTCCGCGGTCACGCACGATTTCCGCGTAGCGCTTGATGTTTGCTGCGCTCGGGGTGTTTTGCGCCAGTGCCGCCAGGTAGGCAAGGCCGCCCGCATTGTTCAATTCTGCGCTGTTTTCCAGCGCTTCGGAAACCGTAATGACATCAGCGGGTCTGCCGTTTTCCAGCAGCCTGAAAATATGACGGAAAATCAGGCGGTGGTCATGGCGGTAAAAGTCGCTTTCAGCCACGACATCGGCAATCCGGTCCCAGGCGCTGTTGTCCAGCAACAGCCCGCCGAGCACAGATTGCTCAGCTTCAATGGAATGGGGGGGGAGTTTGATGGCGTCGAGTTGTGCGTCGCTCATGGAATAGGGTTGCTCAGACTAAATCCGGAAGTTTCCGGGTTCGCGGGTGAATTGGCAAGACTGGCGAGGAAACAAAAAAAGGGCTGTCGCCAGCCCTTTTTTGTTTTTGCAGTAGCGATCAGGCTGCGGCTACGACTGATACCGTAATGCTTGCGGTTACGTCGGTATGCAGGGACAGATCCACCGGGAAATCACCCACTTGTTTCAGTGGGCCGTCAGGTAGGCGTACCTCGGATTTGGCCACTTCAAGGCCCTGGGCCTTGAGTGCTTCCGAAATGTCGCTGGTAGTAACGGAGCCGAACAAGCGGCCATCAACGCCGGCTTTCTGAGCAATTTGCACTGTAACGCCGTTGATCTTTTCACCACGTGCTTGAGCTTGAGCCAGGATTTCGGCCTGAACTTTTTCCAGCTCTGCGCGCTTGGCTTCAAATTCAGCCAGGTTGGCTGGTGTTGCGCGTTTGGCTTTCTTTTGCGGGATCAGGAAGTTGCGGCCATAGCCATCTTTGACTTTGACGACATCACCCAGTTGGCCCAGATTGGCCAGTTTTTCCAGAAGAATGACTTGCATGATTTCTCCTTAGTGCTGGTCGGTGTAGGGCATCAGGGCCAGGAAACGGGCGCGCTTGATGGCGGTGCCCAGTTGGCGCTGGTAGCGGGCTTTGGTCCCGGTGATACGGGCCGGAATGATCTTGCCGTTTTCGGAGACGAAATCCTTGAGCAGATCTACATCCTTGTAATCGATTTCCTTGATGCCTTCAACCGTGAAGCGGCAGAAGCGCTTGCGACGGAACATTTGACGTGCCATTTTATTTACCTCTTTAAATTTCTATCAGTTCAATTCTGTTTGCATGCAATACCAGTTGCATACTGTTGCGGCTTTTTCTGGCCAGGAATCCCTGAATCCTGATTCCATCTTCCACTTTGCAGCGGGCAGCCTGTTGCGCCAGTTCGCCCAGCGCCACAACCTGTACTTCACATTCGACTTCGCGTTCCATTCCCGCTTCGACTTGTCTGGAGCTGTGCCCCAGGGTCAGATTCAGTGCCGGAATGCCTGCTGGCGTGTAACGCAGTGGGTCGATGGCAAGAATTTTACCGCTCAGTACGATCCGGTTGCCAGACACTTAGGCCGCGGCAGGAGCGGGTGCAGCTTGACCTTCGCCTTGGGATTGCAGGGAGCGTGATTTCTCTTCCTTCATCATGGGGGAAGGAGTGGTGACCGCTTCCTTCATGCTGACCATGAGGTAACGCAGAACTGCATCGTTGAAGCGGAAAGCGTGTTCCAGCTCATCCAGGGTTTCCTGGTCGCATTCGATATTCATCAGCACGTAGTGCGCTTTGTGAATCTTCTGGATCGGGTAAGCCAGCTGGCGGCGGCCCCAGTCTTCAAGACGGTGGATGTTGCCGCTTTTGGCGGTAACCATGCCGCGGTAACGCTCGACCATGCCCGGAACCTGTTCGCTCTGGTCGGGATGGACGATGAAAACGATTTCGTAATGTCGCATGCACACTCCTCGTGGATTAAAGCCTTCCGCCATGCGGGACGGTAAGGCAAGGTTGAAAAACCAGCAATTCTACCAAATTCCCAAGAACAATCAAGTTTCTATCGCGGCTCTTGTGCTGTCGGGGCAGTGCGGGCATGGCGATTTGGCAGGTTATGCTATACTTGAAAATTATTTGTTTTGTCAGCATCCGTCGTGCTGGGTGCAGCTGGAAATTGAAAATTAAATCTCGAATTTTAAGTGCTTACTAAGGAATGTTAAAGATGCAATCGGAAAACGTGAACCCGCTCGAAAGAACTCTGGATCTTGCTGTTTCTCTAGCCCAGTTTGAAGCCGATGTTGAAAACCGCCTCAAACAAGTCGCGCGCACCGTGAAAATGCAGGGTTTCCGTCCCGGCAAGGTGCCCATGAAAATCGTGGCGCAGCAGCATGGCGGTCAGGTGCGACAGGAAGTGCTGGGCGAGTCTGTGCAGAAAAGTTTCTCTGATGCAGTGCAGCAAAACCAATTTAGAGTTGCCGGGTATCCACGTATTGAACCCAAGGCCGACCAGGGTGGCGGTGAATCCATGATGTTCACCGCGACATTCGAGGTTTATCCGGAGGTTGTGTTGGGCGATATCAGTGCAACCCAGATCGAGCGCCCTGTGGCAACGATTGGCGATGATGAGGTGGACAAGACCATCGAAATCCTGCGCAAGCAACGTGTGAGCTATCAGCCCGTGGATCGTGCCGCAGCCAATGCTGACCGTGTCAACGTGGATTACCGCGGTACCCTGGATGGCGTCGAATTTGCCGGTGGCCAAGCCAAGGGTTTCAATCTGGTTATTGGCGAGGGGCGTACCCTGGCCGATTTCGAGAGCCAGTTCGTAGGCATGAAATCTGGAGAGAGCAAATCTTTCGACATGACTTTCCCCGAGGATTACCACGCCAAGGAACTGGCCGGTAAAACTGTCACTTTTGAAGTGTCGGTGAATGCAGTAGAAGAGTCCAAACTGCCTGAACTTGATGCGGAATTCGCCAGGAATCTGGGCGTTGCGGATGGCGACTTGGCTAAAATGCGCGAAGAAATTCGAGCCAGCCTTGAGCGTGAAGTTAAAAAGCGCGTTCAGGAAAAACTCAAGACTCAGGTCATGGATTGCTTGATCGAAGCAACGAAAGTGGATTTGCCGACAGCGCTGGTCGAAATGGAAATCGAGCGTCTGACTGAGCAGATGCGCCAGAGCATGATGTCGCACGGTGTGCAGATGCTGGAAGGTATGGCATCGCCGGAGTTGCACCGCGATCAGGCAAAACGTCGTGTTGCTTTGGGCTTGATTTTGGCAGAAGTGGTCAAATCTAATCAGCTCAATGCCACACCCGAACAGATTCAGGCTCAGGTTGAAGAAGTGGCGCAGAGTTATGAAGATGCGGAATCGGTGATTAAATACTTCTACTCCAATCCGCAGCAAATGGCAGAGATTGAGTCTCTGGTACTGGAAGGGAACGTGGTCGAATGGGCTTTGACTCGCGCACAAATCGTGGATAAGCCGACCGTTTTTGACGAATTGATGGGAAAAAAGTAAATGAATGAAATGAGCAGCTGGGACCCGCAAAATCTCGGGTATATCCCGATGGTGATCGAGCAGAGCGGTCGTGGCGAGCGCGCTTACGATATTTACTCGCGCTTGCTGAAGGAACGGGTAGTGTTTCTGGTGGGGCCGGTCAACGAAATAAGCGCCAACGTGGTTGTGGCCCAGCTGCTGTTTCTTGAATCCGAGAATCCGGACAAGGATATTTATCTTTACATCAATTCTCCCGGTGGCTCGGTGACGGCGGGTATGGCGATTTACGACACCATGCAGTTCATCAAGCCGGACGTCTCTACACTTTGCATTGGTCAGGCGGCCAGCATGGGCGCCCTGTTGCTGACGGCGGGCGCTCCGGGCAAGCGCTATAGCCTGCCAAATTCGCGCATGATGATTCACCAGCCGCTGGGCGGATTCCAGGGTCAGGCATCGGATATTGAGATCCATGCCAAGGAAATTCTCTATTTGCGTCAAAAGCTTAACGAGATCCTTGCCAAGCATACCGGTCAGACCATCAAATCCATTGATAAAGATACCGATCGTGATAACTTCATGAGCGCAGAGCAATCGGTGAAGTACGGCCTGATAGATAAAGTGCTTGTCAATCGCGCCGAAGCTGCGGCTTAATGGCATAGACGGTTGCATATTTGGGAATAGGAAACGATGGCAAAAGACTCAGGCAGTGAAAAATTGCTCTATTGCTCCTTCTGCGGCAAGAGCCAGCACGAGGTGCGCAAGCTGATTGCAGGACCCTCGGTGTTTATCTGCGATGAATGCGTGGATCTTTGCAACGATATTATCCGTGAGGAAATCCGTAGCGAGCAGTCCACCAAGAGTGGGACGGATGACCTGCCGGTACCGAAGGAAATCAATCAGATTCTGGATGAATATGTTATTGGCCAGGCGCAGGCCAAGCGCATTCTGTCGGTGGCGGTATACAATCACTACAAGCGGCTGAAAAACCATAACAAGAATGACGAAGTGGAGTTGGCCAAGAGCAATATCCTGCTGATTGGACCTACGGGTTCCGGCAAGACTTTACTCGCGCAAACTTTGGCACGTCTGCTCAACGTTCCTTTTGTCATGGCGGATGCGACTACACTGACCGAAGCCGGTTATGTGGGTGAGGACGTCGAAAACATTATTCAGAAATTGCTCCAGAAATGTGATTACGACATCGAAAAGGCGCAGCGCGGGATTGTCTATATTGACGAAATCGACAAGATTTCGCGTAAATCCGACAATCCGTCCATTACCCGCGATGTTTCCGGAGAAGGCGTGCAACAGGCGCTGTTGAAGCTGATCGAGGGCACCGTTGCTTCGGTTCCTCCGCAGGGGGGGCGCAAGCATCCCAACCAGGAATTCGTGCAGGTGGACACCACCAATATCCTGTTTGTCTGTGGCGGCGCTTTCAGCGGCCTGGAGAAGGTGATCAGCAACCGCTCTACAAAGGGTGGAATCGGTTTTGGTGCTGAAGTGAAGAGCAAGGACAATCGCAAGGATATCGGTGAAGTGTTGCGTGAGGTGGAGCCGGAGGACTTGATCAAGTTTGGCCTGATCCCGGAGTTCGTTGGCCGTCTGCCGGTGGTTGCTACGCTGGAAGAGCTCGATGAGTCTGCCATGATCCGTATCCTGACCGAGCCCAAGAATGCGCTGACCAAACAATATCAGAAACTGTTTGGCATGGAAGGCGTGGAACTCGAGTTCCGTGAAGATGCGCTGGATGCCATCGCCAAAAAGGCTTTGGCGCGCAAGACCGGTGCGCGTGGATTGCGCTCCATTCTGGAGCAGTCCCTGCTCGATACCATGTATGATTTGCCGTCCATGTCCAATGTCAGCAAAGTGGTGGTGGATGATGGCGTGATCAACGGCGAAAGCAAGCCGCTCATGATTTACGCGGATCAGCCTCAGGTTGCCTGAATTTTGCCCTCCGGAAGCGCGCCAGCGCTTCCGGATTTTTCCTTTGCCATACCCTCCCGCATGCTGTAGTTTATTTTCCTGTTTGGCTTGAAATTCCCGGGCCTCCCCTTAATTTGAAATAATCTAGCATTTATTAAGGTGCATATTCCATGTCGTTACAAACGCACGAACCGCTCTCCAGCACTCTAAAACTACCCTTGTTGCCTCTGCGCGATGTGGTGGTGTTTCCGCACATGGTGATTCCCCTCTTCGTAGGCCGTCCGAAATCCATCAAGGCGCTTGAAGCGGCCATGGAGTCGGGCAAGCACATTCTGCTGGTGGCGCAGAAATCCGCCGCCAAGGATGAGCCAACTCTGGATGATCTTTACAGGATTGGCAGCGTTGCCAGTATTTTGCAGATGTTGAAACTGCCCGACGGCACGGTAAAGGTGCTGGTGGAAGGCAATCAGCGCGCTGAAGTTACCGAGTTTTTCGATGATGAGGCATACTTTTCCGCACAGGCTAACGTGGTGCCGGCGCCTACTGAAAACGATAATGAAACTGAAGCGATGATGCGAAGTGTTTTTGCCCAGTTTGATCAATACGTCAAGCTGAACAAGAAGATTCCGCCCGAGATTCTGACTTCTCTGGCCAGCATCGATGAAGCGGGTCGCCTGGCTGACACCATTGCCGCTCATCTGCCTTTGAAGCTGGAACAGAAGCAGCATGTGCTGGAAATGTTTCCGGTGCGCGAGCGCTTGGAGCACCTGCTGGGCCAGCTGGATTCCGAAATTGATATTCTTCAGGTTGAAAAACGCATCCGCGGCCGGGTAAAGCGCCAAATGGAGAAGAGTCAGCGCGAGTATTACCTTAACGAGCAGGTCAAGGCCATCCAGAAAGAACTGGGAGACATGGACGAGGGCGCTGATCTGGACGAACTGGAGAAGAAAATCCAGGCTGCGCAGATGCCCAAGGAAGCCAAGGCCAAGGCCGAAGCTGAACTCAAGAAGCTCAAGCTGATGTCGCCGATGTCGGCAGAAGCGACCGTTGTGCGTAATTACATTGATGTTCTGGTCGGTTTGCCGTGGAAGAAGAAAACCAAGATCAGCAAGGACCTGGCTGCTGCCGAAGCGGTTCTGGAAGAGGATCACTACGGCCTGGAGAAGGTCAAGGAAAGGATTGTCGAGTATCTTGCTGTGCAACAGCGCGTGGATAAGCTCAAGGCTCCAATCCTGTGTCTGGTCGGGCCGCCTGGTGTGGGCAAGACGTCCCTCGGGCAATCCATAGCGCGTGCAACCAATCGTAAATTCGTGCGCATGGCGCTGGGTGGCGTGCGTGATGAGTCCGAGATTCGTGGCCATCGGCGTACCTATATCGGCTCCATGCCGGGCAAGATTCTTCAAAGCATGAGCAAGGTGGCAGTGCGCAATCCGCTGTTCCTGCTGGATGAAGTGGATAAGATGGGCATGGACTTCCGTGGCGATCCCTCGTCTGCCTTGCTGGAAGTACTCGATCCTGAGCAGAACCATACCTTTGTCGATCATTACGTCGAGGTGGAGTATGACCTGTCAGACGTGATGTTTGTTGCCACTTCCAACACCATGAATATTCCGGCGCCTTTGCTGGACCGCATGGAGGTGATCCGCCTCTCCGGTTATACCGAAGACGAGAAAATCAATATCGCCATGCGTTACCTGTTGCCCAAGCAGCTCAAGACGCATGGATTGAAGGACTCGGAAATCAGTGTGGCGGAGAGTGCTGTGCGTGATGTGGTGCGATACTACACACGAGAGGCCGGTGTGCGCAGTCTTGAGCGTGAAATCGCCAAGATCTGCCGCAAGGTAGTGAAGGAACTGCTGCTCAAGAAGGGTGGCAAGAAGGTTGCCGTGTCGACGCGCAATCTTGATAAATACCTTGGCGTGCAACGCTTTACCTTTGGCGTGGCAGAGCAGCATAACCAGGTTGGACAGGTGACTGGCTTGGCTTGGACCGAAGTGGGCGGGGAGCTGCTGACTATCGAAGGTGTGGCTTTGCCAGGAAAGGGGAAGATGACAACCACAGGGAAGCTGGGTGATGTCATGCAGGAATCCATTCAGGCGGCATTGTCTGTTGTACGTAGTCGTGCTCGTGGTCTGGGTATCGCGGAAGATTTTTATCAGAAGAACGATATCCACATCCATTTGCCGGAGGGTGCGACACCCAAAGACGGGCCGAGCGCAGGTATAGCGCTGACCACGGCAATGGTCTCAATACTGACAGGAATCCCCGTACGGGCCGATGTGGCGATGACAGGAGAAATTACATTGCGAGGCGAGGTGCTGCCGATCGGCGGCTTGAAAGAGAAATTGCTGGCAGCACATCGTGGTGGCATCAAGACAGTTCTGATCCCGCAGGAGAACGTCAAGGATCTGGTGGAAATTCCGGATAACATCAAGGGTAAACTTGAGATTCTTCCGGTCAAATGGATTGATCAAGTGCTTGATATCGCACTGGAAAGAAAGCCAGAGGCATTGCCGGAGAAGGCTGATGAGGTGGCGCCGATTCCTGCAGTAGCGGAGGAGAAGACGGTAACTGCCGCTGTCAAACATTAAAATATTTGACATGAAACATCGCAGAACCGCTTGACACAAGGATTTGCAGCTTGATATAAAGCGGTTGCTGGACTGTTTGTAACATCAACCAAACTGAAAGGGGACTACACGTGAACAAATCTGAGTTGATTGACGCGATCGCCAAAGATGCTGACATGTCCAAGGCTGCTGCTGGCCGCGCTCTGGATGCCGCTGTTGCTGCTGTTAAGGGTGCCATGAAAAAAGGCGATATGGTGACTCTGGTAGGTTTTGGTACATTCTATGTGGGCAAGCGTGCGGCTCGTAATGGGCGTAATCCACGCACAGGTGCCACCATCAAAATCAAGGCAGCCAAGACTCCTAAATTTAGAGCTGGCAAAGCGCTCAAGGATGCTGTAAACTAGCGGCTCTTTGATTTTGATTGGGTTTGAATAGATCCGGTTAAAAGTCATCGGGTGCTTAGCTCAGTTGGTAGAGCGTCGCCCTTACAAGGCGAATGTCGGCGGTTCGACCCCGTCAGCACCCACCAGTTGTGTTTTAAGGTTTATGGAGTGGTAGTTCAGTTGGTTAGAATACCGGCCTGTCACGCCGGGGGTCGCGGGTTCGAGTCCCGTCCACTCCGCCAAACAAGGGTGAACTTCGGTTCACCCTTTTTTCTTTGTCGCCGCCAAATCAAACCGGCTTCGTCCGATTGGCAAGCCGTTTCCGGGTTAAAATTATGCTAGATGTTATTCGCGAACATGCTCAAGGCAAAATTGCCAAATTTATTCTGGTCCTGATTATCATTCCCTTTGCACTTTGGGGGGTTGATTCCTATCTTAAACAGGGCGGCAGCGGCCCGGTGGTAGCCAAGGTGGCAGGAGGGGAAATCATGCAAAATGAATTTCTCCAGGCGCTCAAGGATCAGCAGGAGCAGATGCGTGCCTCACTGGGCAAAAACTTTGACCCGTCGATCATGGCGAATCCTGAGATTCGGAAATCTGTCCTGGATGGCCTGGTCAATCAACGCATCATGTTGGCGGATGCGACGCAGGAGGGACTGACTGTTTCAGATACACAGCTTGCCAAGTTCATTTCCGGAATCGAAGCGTTCTGGGAAAATGGCACCTTTTCCCATACGCGTTATGAATCGGTCCTGCGTCAGCAAAACATGACTACCGGCATGTTCGAGCATCGCCTGCGCCAGGACTTGCTGCTACAGACCGCCCAGGAAGGGGTAAGCCGAAATGCATTTATTCCCAGAGTGGTCGCGAACAATCTGATTCGCATCAATGAGCAACAGCGCGAAGCAAGTCAGTCCGTGATCCAGATTGAGCAGTTCATGCCCCAGGCCAAGGTCGATGCAGTTGCTGTCAAGGATTATTATGATAAGCATCAGGACGAGTTCAGACTGCCCGAACAGGCTCGGCTCGAGTACGTCGTGCTGTCAGCGGAACATCTCACCACGCTGGTGGCAGTGAGCGAAGAAGAAATCGCGGCTTATTACAAAGAACATGCCAGCCAGTTCGGTCAGGCGGAAGAGCGTCAGGCCAGCCATATTTTGATTGGCGTGGCAGCGACTGCCAGTGCGGCCGAAAAAACGGCAGCCATGGACAAGGCTCGCAAGGTTTTACAGGAAGTGAAGCAGGCCCCTGGTAATTTTGCGCAGTTCGCCAAACAGTATTCGCAGGATACCGGCTCTGCTTCCCAGGGGGGCGACCTTGGCTACTTTGGCCGTGGTGCGATGGTCAAACCGTTTGAAGATGCAGCATTCCAAATGGCTGCCGGTGATATCAGTGATCTGGTGCAATCAGATTTCGGCTATCACATCATCAAACTGACTGCGATCAAACCTGCAAAATTGCGCCCATTGCAGGAAGTGCATGGCGAAATCACCCAGGAACTGAAAAAACAGAAGGCTGGCAGAAAATTTGTCGAGAACGCCGAGAACTTCAGTAATCTGGTTTACGAGCAGGGCGATAGCCTGACACCGGTTGCCCAGCAACTCGGACTCAAGGTCGAGCAGAGTGGCTGGGTCACTCGCTTGGCGAGCGATACGCCGCTGCTCAATAGCCCCAAACTGTTGCAGGCCGTATTTACTGAAGAGGTGCTGAAAAACAAGCGCAACACGGAAGCCGTCGAGGTCGTGCCCAATACGCTGGTGGCCGCCCGTATGCTGGAATACAAAGCGGCCAGCGTGAAGCCGCTGGAAGAGGTTTCTGCTGCGCTGGGTCAGCGGCTTCAGCGCCAGCAGGCCTCCGTTTTGGCTGTGAAATGGGGTAAGGATGCTTTGGCTCAGTTGCAGCAGGGGAATGCACCTGCTGGTTTGGCCTGGAGCCAGCCGCAACTTGTAAGCCGCGCCAAGCCGGCTGACCTGACGGCGGATGTGTTGAAGGAAACTTTCAGGGCAAAAGCAGACAAGCTTCCGGCTTACATAGGGATAGAAAATAACCAGGGGGGCTATACCCTGGTCAAAGTGACCAGGCTGGTTGAGGGCGCGGCCATGGAAGAAGCCCGCAAGCAAGCTTATGCCCAGCGTTTTGCCAACATGCTGGAGCGTGAATATGCTACAGCTTACCTTGCTAGCCTGAAGCAAAAGACAAAAGTCGAGATCAGGAAGGACGCGCTGGAGAAGGCCGAGCGTTAATGATCCGGTTGGGTTCAAACAGATTGAGTACCCCATCCAGCCCAGCGAAATTCAGCGCATGCGTTACCTGGGCACGTACTAGCGGTTTTGCATGGTAGGCGATACTGATGCCTGCCATGCCCAGCATGGCGAGGTCATTGGCGCCGTCTCCGATGGCGATGACCTGGTCGCGCCGCAGACCGAGGGCAATTCTGCGTTTCTCCAGCGCGCTTGCTTTCCCCGCAGCATCTATCAGCTTGCCGCTGATCATCCCGGTAATATACCCTTCGCAAATTTCAATCCTGTTGTAAACGGCATCATCGATCCCCAGGCATGATTTCAGACGCTCGGCAAAATATTCAAAACCACTCGTGATCAGCACGGTTTTTACGCCATGCCGCTGCAATTCCTTGATCAGGTATTCGCCTCCTGGATTGAGCCGAAATCTTTGTTGGTAGATTGTTTCCAAAGCGGATGCAGGTAATTTTGCGAGCAGTGCGACGCGCTGTCGGAAACTGCTTTCAAAGTCGATTTCGCCGCGCATGGCGCGTTCGGTAAGTGGGGCGGTTTGTTCCTTGATTCCGGCCAGATCCGCGAGTTCGTCTATGGTCTCGATGGCAATCAACGTGGAATCCATGTCGAATGCAGCCAAACCAAAGTGAGCCAGATGTCGGTCAGCGGGAACCGAAGCACAGTCGAGTTGATGCTCGACGCAAAATTTCTCCAGGGCTGCGTTTAATTTACCGCCGTGGAAACGGAATACGGGACGCTCATCGATACGGTCATGGCTGTTGCAGCCGGTGAGTCGTATCAGTTGATCGAGGAAGGGTGAAGGGTCGGACACGCCCTGAATGACGATAAAGTCAGCCACAGGAGCGTGTCCGATGATGCTTAATTCAGGACATGAGAAACCAGGCCATCCGCCAGCTTGGGTTCGAACCAGGTGGACTTGGGTGGCATGACTTCGTTGGCATCGGCCACTGCCATCAGGTCTTCCATGCTGGTGGCACACAGGGCAAAGGCCACGGCCATTTCACCACTGTTGACGCGCTTTTCCAGCTCGGACAGGCCACGGATGCCGCCGACAAAATCGATGCGCTTGTCGCGGCGTGGGTCGGCAATGCCCAGTACGGGGGAAATCAGGTGGTTCTGCAGCAGGCTGACATCCAGGCGCGCAACCGGGTCTTGCATGGGGATCAGTTCCGGTTTGATGGCGAGGCGGTACCATTGTCCATCCAGATACATGCCGAACTCGTTGGACTTTGCGGGTTTCATCTGGCCGCTGCAGGCTTCGACGGAGAAACACTCCGCGATGCGCTGGAGAAAAGTCCCCTTATCCAGGCCATTCAGATCCTTGATCACGCGGTTGTAATCCATGATTTTCATCTGATGGTGCGGGAAAATCACCGACAGGAAGTAGTTATAGCTTTCATCCCCGTTGTGGCCTGGGTTGGCTGCCTTGCGCGTTGCGCATATGCGTGACGCGGAGGCGGAGCGGTGGTGGCCGTCGGCGATGTAAACAGCGTGCATGGCATCGAAAGCCTTAGTCAGCTTGTCGTTGATGGCGGTGTCGCGCATCACCCAGATGGTGTGGCGGATGCCGTCGTCGGCGGTCACATCGGCATCGGGCTGCCCCGTGCTGGCTTGGGCGAGCATGGCGTCCACATCTGGTGCACTGGGATAGGCCAGCAGCACCGGGCCAGTCTGGGCGTTGAGCGCTTCAATCTGGCGAACGCGGTCGTCTTCCTTGTCTGGGCGGGTGAACTCGTGCTTGCGAATGCGGTTGGTGTCGTACTCCGCCACCGAGGCGGCCGCCACCAGCCCGGTCTGGCTGTGTTCCCCCATGATCAGGCGGTAGGCGTAATAACAGGCGCTGTCATCGCGCTTAAGCACCCCCGCATCGATCATGCGCTGCAGGTTTTCCGCCGCCTTGGCGTAGACTTCCGGCGCATAGGGGTCGGTTTCCGGCGGCAGGTCGATTTCCGGTTTCGAAATGTGCAGAAAGCTCCAGGGGCGACCGTCTGCGCGCACCCGTGCTTCGGCGGTGGAAAGCACGTCATAGGGCGGGGCGGCAACTTCTGTGGCGCGTCCGGGGGCGGGGCGCAGGCCGGCAAAGGGGCGGATCAGATGGGGCATGTCGGGGTCCTTATTGCAGTTTCTTGAATAAAAATTTGATCACGGTGATGCGCTGTTCGACTTCAGGCAGCGGCACGCCGATGCGGATCTTGTCGGGCCCGGCCAGCTTGCAGCCGGGCTGCTTCTGAATGAATTCGATGATTTTAGCAGGGTCGATGGGTGGGCTGGGAACGAATTGCACGATCACCGCATCGCTGCTGGCGTCAATTTTCATGATCCCCAGCGGCTTGGCCATGACGCGCAGGCGATGGGCTTCGAGCAGCGCATGGGCAGCAGGCGGCAGCAGGCCGAAGCGGTCGATCAGCTCCTCATGAATCAGATCGAGTTCTTCCATGCTGTCGCAATTCGCCAGCCGCTTGTAGAGCGTCAGGCGCTGGTTGATGTCGCCACAGTAGTCCTTGGGCAGCAACGCCGGGGTGTGCAGGTTGATTTCCGTGGTGACGGCAAGAGGCGCTGCCATATCCGGTTCCTTGCCCTCCTTCAGTGCCTTCACGGCCTGGTTGAGCATATCGGAATAGAGGCTGAAACCAATCTCCTGCATTTCGCCGCTCTGCGATTCGCCCAGAATCTCTCCCGCCCCACGAATCTCCAGGTCGTGCATGGAAAGGTAGAAGCCGGCGCCCAGGTCTTCCATCATCTGGATCGCATCCAGGCGTTTTTTCGCCTGCGGCGTGAGCGCAGCCACTTCGCCCGGCGTGAGCAGATAGGCGTAGGCCTGATGGTGCGAACGGCCGACCCGGCCGCGCAACTGGTGCAATTGGGCCAAGCCGAACTTGTCCGCGCGGTTCATGATGATGGTGTTGGCGGTGGGGATGTCGATGCCGGTTTCGATGATGGTGGTGCACAGCAGGATATTGAAGCGCTGCTGGTAGAAATCGCGCATCACATGTTCCAGATCGCGCTCGTGCAACTGGCCGTGGGCCACCGCGATGCGTGCCTCGGGCAGCAGCTTGGCCAGTTTTTCCTGCACGTTGAGGATGGTTTCCACCTCGTTGTGGAGAAAATACACCTGTCCGCCACGCTTGAGCTCGCGCAGCACTGCCTCGCGGATGATGCCCTCTGAGTAGGGGGCGACGAAAGTCTTGATGGAGAGGCGTCTCTGCGGCGCGGTGGCGATGACGGAAAAGTCGCGCAGGCCTTCGAGCGACATCGACAGCGAGCGCGGAATCGGCGTGGCGGTCAGGGTCAGTACGTCCACCTCGGCGCGCAAGGCCTTGAGCTGCTCCTTCTGACGCACCCCGAAACGGTGCTCCTCGTCCACGATGACCAGGCCCAGGTTCTTGAATTTGACATCCTTCTGGATCAGCTTGTGGGTGCCGATCACGATGTCGATCTCACCCGAGGCCAGCCCCTTGAGCGCCAGGGTCTGTTCCTTGGCGGTGCGGAAGCGGGACAGTTCGGCAATCTTTACCGGCCAGTCGGAAAAACGGTCGGAGAAGTTGTTGAAATGCTGCTCCGCCAGCAGCGTGGTGGGAACCAGGATGGCTACCTGCTTGCCGTCAGCGACCGCGACGAAGGCCGCGCGCAGGGCCACTTCCGTCTTGCCGAAGCCAACATCGCCACACACCAGCCTGTCCATCGGCTGGCCGGAGGTCATATCCCCGATCACGGCCTGGATCGCCGCCGCCTGGTCCGGCGTTTCCTCGAAGTCGAAAGCGGAGGCGAAAGCCTCGTAGTCGTGATGATTGAGCTTGAATGTATAGCCCTGGCGCGCCGCCCGCTGTGCATACAGGTTGAGCAGTTCCGCGGCGGTATCGCGTGCCTGCTGCAGCGCCTTCTTCTTGGCTTTTTCCCACTGTCCGCTGCCAAGCCGGTGCAGGGGGGCGGAATCCGGGCTGGCGCCGCTGTAGCGGCTGATGACGTGCAGGTCGCAAACCGGCACATAGAGCTTGTCGCCGCCGGCATATTCGAGGTGCAGGAATTCGGTTTCGCCTTCGCCCAGATCCATGTTCACCAGGCCCAGGTAGCGGCCGATGCCATGCTGTTCGTGCACCACCGGGTCGCCCGCTCTGAGCTCGGACAAGTCGCGCAGCATGTTCTCGACATTGCTCCTGCGCGTAGTGTCGCGGCGCCGCGACTGGCGTACCTGGGTGGCGTAGAGCTCGGTTTCGGTGATGACGGCAAAGGCTGTGGTGAGGGGTGATGAGGGATGGGGAATGAGGAAACCCGTGCTCACCAGTCCGGCGGCGAGCATGAGTCGTTCCGGGCTTGCTTCAAATTGAGCGAAATCTTCGCAGATAGCGGGCTTCAGGCCATATTCGGCCAGGTACTGCGCCATGGTTTCGCGTCGCCCCATGCTTTCTGCCAGGATCAGGACGCGGCCATCGAAGGTCTCGATGAAGCCTTTCAGTTTTTCCAGCGGATCTTCGGCTCGGCGCTCGACCTGAACCGGGGGCACAGGCTGGGTTATCGGTTTGTCACCTGCTACGCTGGAAATTTCGATGCGGCCAAACAGTTTGATTTCACCGAAAAACACATCCACCGGCAGGAAGAGTTCTTCCGGCGAGAGCAGGGGGCGATTGCGGTCGCCGCGCAGCAGCATGTAGCGCGAGCGGGTGTCCTGCCAGAACTGATGTGCTGCGCCTTCCAGGTCATGGTGCAGGCACAGCAGCGCACGGTCCGGCAGGTAGTCGAACAGCGTGGCAGTGTGTTCGAAAAACAGCGGCAGGTAGTATTCGATGCCCAGCGGCGCCAGGCCGTTGCTGACATCCTTGTAGAGCTGGCTCTTCGAGGGGTCGCCTTCGAACTTTTCGCGAAAACTCTGGCGGAAGTGACTGATGCCGGATTCGTCGAGCGGGAATTCACGCGCCGGCAACAAGCGCACGTCCTTCACCGGGTAGATGCTGCGCTGCGTGTCCACATCGAAAGTGCGGATGGACTCGATTTCCTGGTCGAACAGGTCGAGTCGGTAAGGCACTGCGCTGCCCATGGGGAACAGATCCACCAGCCCGCCGCGCACGGAATATTCGCCCGGCGTCAGCACCTGGGTGACGTGGGTGTAGCCTGCCTGGGTGAGCTGCTGGCGCAGGCCATCGAGGTCCAGCTTGGTACCCTGCTTGAGGAAAAAGGCATGGGCAGCCAGGAATTCGCGCGGCGGCAAGCGGCAAAGCGCCGTGGTGGCCGGAACGATGATCACGTCGCAAGCGTTGTGGGAAATCTGGTACAGCGTGGCAAGGCGCTCGGAGACCAGGTCCTGGTGCGGCGAGAAGTGGTCGTAAGGCAGCGTTTCCCAGTCGGGCAAGAGGTGGACGGCCAGCTTCGGCGCGAAGAATGCGATCTCGTCGCGCAGGCGCTGGGCATGCCAGGCCGTTTCCGTCAGGATCACCAGCGGCCGCGCTTCCTGCGCCAGCCGGGCCAGCGCCAGCGCATCGCTGGAGCCGTGCAGGCCCGCATGGCGGGTGCGCTGGCCGGGTGAGGGGAGGGGAGACGGAAGTAGCATCATGAAGGAGATCAAAAGTGAGTGATTATACCAGCTTGAAAATCAGGCCTTGCCAGGATTGCCGCATTTCCAGCGCAGCAGGACACGCAATTTTCTCAAGGTTTCCGCGTCCGCCGAATCTGGAAAAATCACGACATGCCGCGCCAGCCAACGCTTACCCGATGAGAAATTGAGTACGATCAGCCACGGCGTGGCCATGCTGGAGCCAAGCAGGCGGGCCTCTTTGAATGATCCATCGCGGGTCTGGTAAGTAAAGCTGCAATCCGGCTCAAGGCGGAGCTGGAGAATCGAACCGGCTGCTGCAAGCAGGCCGTCGCGCCGCAGATAAAACCCTGAACTGGCCGCCACCAGCAGGCTGGCGATGATTTGCATGGCCTGTGTCAATGGCAGGAGCCAGACCACAAGCAGGGAAAGCAGGTGTGCCATGGAGAGCAGGAAAACCAGCGTGCGCGAGGGTTGGAGTTTCAGGTCGAGCATGGCGGAGGGCTTGTAAAATAGGCCAAAGACCTCTATTTTACTCGTTAATTAAAGCATGACTAATTTGATCGGAAATAAAAAATGAATTCAAACTGGCAAGAGTTTCTACTCTCCGCGGGCGCCCATATCGAAAACCAGCGACTTGTTCACTTTGGCGCACCGCACCAGGAAATGCTGGCGGCGCAGAACGGCAGCATTCTCACCGATCTTTCGCATCTGAACGTCATCCAGTTCGCCGGTGAAGACAGTGAAACCTTCCTGCAAGGCCAGGTCAGCTGCGACGTGCGCCAGGCAACGCAGCAGCAGGCCCGGCTCGGCAGCTACTGCACGCCCAAGGGGCGGATGCTGGCGACCTTCCTTCTATGGCGCAGCGAGGAAGGGTTTTTCATGCAACTCCCGGCTCAGTTGCGCGAGGCCATCCAGAAACGCCTCACCATGTATGTCATGCGCTCCAAAGTCAAAGTGAATGACGCCAGCGAACAGACGATCCACCTCGGCATAGCCGGGGAAGCGGCCCACACCGCCCTGGCCGAGCTGGGCGGCGCTGCGCCGCAGGACGATTATGCGGTGAGCCAGTGTGGCCCCGCCACGGCAATCCGCCTGCCAGGACAGCGTTTTGAGCTAATCGTCGCGCCAGAAAACGCTGCCGCCGTGTGGCAGACCCTGAGCAAGCATTGCACCCCAGTTGGCAGCGACCGCTGGGAGTGGCTGGAAATCCAGGCCGGCATTCCCATGGTGACGGCCGGCACCCAGGAACAATTCGTGCCACAGATGGCGAACATGGAATTGATCGGCGGCGTCAGCTTCACCAAGGGCTGCTACCCAGGCCAGGAGATCGTGGCGCGTTCACAGTACCTGGGCAAGGTAAAGCGCCGCATGTATCGCGCCCACCTGGCATCCGAAGCAGAACCCCAGCCGGGCGATGTGCTGTTCGGCCAGGGTCCGTCGGAACAGTCCGGTGGCATGGTCGTCAACGCACAGCCCGCGCCCGAGGGCGGTTTTGATCTCCTGGCCGTGATCCTGAATGCCAGCATCGAATCCGGCGCCGTGCACTGGAAAACCACAGACGGGCCAGTGCTGAAATTGTTGAGTTTGCCTTATGCGGTTGAGTGATTTGCGGTGATGCTCAAATTAAATCGAAACTGAATCGCCCCGGGTTTCGTGGAGGCTGGTTGGCTCAAGTTAAGACCTCGGAATTGCGCTTTACGGCGAGTTGCCTGTAGTAGTTTGCCTCAGCTTCTGCTGGCGGTATATACCCGATGGGTTCCAGCAGCCGGTTATGGTTAAACCAGGCCACCCATTCCAGCGTAGACAGTTCCACTGCCTCCCGTGTTTTCCACGGGGCCCGTTTGTGAATCAATTCTGTTTTGTACAATCCATTAATCGTTTCGGCCAATGCGTTGTCGTAGCTGTCGCCCTTGCTGCCGACCGAGGGTTCAATCCGAGGGTTCAATTCCGGCCTCGGCGAGCCGCTCGGTATAACGGATGGAAACGTACTGGGAGCCTCTGTTGCTATGGTGTACCAAGGTGCCGAGATCCGGTTGACGCGCATACAGCGCCTGCTCCAGGGCATCGAGCACAAAGTCCGTGCGCATCGTTCGGCTCACCCGCCAGCCTACAATACGCCGGGCAAACACGTCGATGACGAAAGCCACATAGCGGTGTTCCTGCACCATACGGACTGCGCGCGCTCTTAACTTCGGGGGAATATTTGTTTGATTTGTTCATGGCTCCATTCTTTCAAGATTTGGAGCCTCCTCAAAACCCGGGGCGATTCAATCCTGCCGAGCTGGTGATGGTGGCGGATGGGCAAGAGATTGCCCGGCATGTTCGCAGCTTCGAGCGGCACCAGACGCACTATAACTACCTGTATTACCTCGGCCTGGTCGAGCGTAAGCCGGGTGCGCTCAGGAATTGAGCGCCCTTTGCCGACATGCCTGAGCCACTGGTCAGATTGCAACAGCAGTTGCTCAAGCAGGATGGCGGCGACCGGGTGATGGCGCAGGTGTTGGCCGCCATCCCGTCTCCCGGCGGCGGAGAGCGCGGAGCGCGGAGCGCGAAGTGCGTTCGGTGTCTAACCAGATGAAGGTGGCACGCTTCCCGGCGCATCGTGACCTGGCGGGATTCGACTTCAGTCAGGCGCGGGTGGACGAGGAACTCATTCGGCGTTTGCATGCCGGCCAGTTCTTGGCCTCCGCGCAGAACGTAGTGTTCATCGGCGGTCAGAATTCAGTGGAAATCAACACCCGAGCGTTTGATGCGGGAAATGCGCAACAGGATTTCGTCAGATGACTGCGAGGCATACACGCTTCCTTGGCCAACTTCCCGGGTGTGGTGAAACCGTATCGTCCTGTTAAAATGGATTCCTACTCAACACCGAAGTCATTCACCTGAAAGGCTAAGGGCGGATTCCCATATGGATATAGCGTTAATATTTCTGCTCATTCTCGTCAACGGCATGTTTGCCATGTCCGAGATAGCTATCGTATCGTCCCGCAGGTCAAAACTCCATAACCTGGCAGATGATGGCAGCCTGGGGGCCAAAGCGGCGCTCTTGCTGCATCAGGAACCTTCCCGTTTCTTTTCCACCGTCCAGGTCGGCATCACCTCGATCAGCATCCTCAGTGGTGCGATTGGCGAAACTGCCTTGGCCGTTCCATTGGCAGGATGGCTGTCCGGCATTCCGCTACTGGCACCTCATGCAAAGGGGATGGCGTTGACGATCACGGTTGTCAGTCTGACATATGTTTCGGTCGTAGTCGGCGAACTTGTTCCCAAGCGGCTCGCTTTGCTGGCGCCAGAGAGCATCGCTTCCCTGATTTCCAGGCCGATGGTCGTGCTTGCCCGGATAGCCCATCCACTGGTCGTTCTCCTTTCGGTTTCGTCCACGGCCATTCTGGGTCTCATGGGGGCACGCCGCAAGGATGAACCACCAGTAAGCAACGACGAGATCAAAGTGCTAATGGAGCAGGGTGCAGAGGCCGGCGTGTTTCACGAGAGCGAACAGGAAATCGTCTCCAACGTGCTTCGGCTCGATGAACAGCACATTGCTTCGATTATGACCCCGCGCCATGACATAAGCGTGATCGACCTCGAGGAGGGCGAAGAAACCATGCGGCAACGCATCGTCGATACTGAATACTCCCGTCTCGTGGTTTGCCGTGACGGACTGGAACATATCCTCGGCGTCCTGCAAACCGGAGATCTGCTCAAAAAGGCGCTGCCTGGGCACATCATCAATACCGCAGACATCGAGACAGCACTACATCCGCCCCTTTTCGTGCCCGAGTCGATCACCACCACCCAACTGCTGGAAAGTTTTCGCCGCGCCCGCCTCCAGTTCGCGCTGATCGTCGACGAATATGGCGACGTGCAAGGCCTGGCGACCATGACCGACGTGCTGACTGCAATCGTCGGCGAGTTATCGGTTCCGGAAGCGCCAGAGGATCGTGACATGGTGCAGCGGGAAGACGGCTCCTGGCTGGTCGACGGTGATATCAGTGTCGAGCGCCTGAAATCCTGCCTCAATCTTGCAGACGAATTGCCCGGAGAAAACGAGCACAGTTACTACACGCTTGGTGGTTTCATCATGCACGTGCTCGGACGCGTTCCTTCTCCGTCTGATCATTTCATAGCGGCAGGTTTGCGCTTCGAAGTGATGGACATGGATCACAAGCGGGTCGACAAAGTTCTGATTTCCGTTATGACACTACCTGCTGACAATGCCAGGACTCCTACCTGAATACGGAGGGATTGGCCAATATGTCTCAAGGCCGATGGCTTTATCTACCAACAGTTGTGCCGATGTTTTTTCCTGCCGGAGCCGCGCGGCAACTTTAGCCCATTCAGTGATCATGGGGCTTTCCATCGCTATGAATGGGAGTAGCCTGAGTCTGGAAAGACAATAACAACTGTAGGCGCGTAGTTTCAAGTGATGGCAACAGTTGTTGCACAACACCGGCTAAGTATGTATAGGTGAACGTCTGGTTTTTTGCGCGTTGAGAGTTCGCTCGGGATCGATAGGGTGAATTCGCCAGATTGAGAAGCTGACGTTCGAGCCATGCAGCCACTAAATGGCTGCTTGCCGTCACATTGCCGCCCGACACAGGCCGATTGGCCAACGGCGGCTATGGCCGAATTTTTGTCACTGAGTCACAGAAATTGAATAGCCGCTTGCGCCAAAAAGCTGTCGTGCAACAGTTGAGCATTATTTTCACCGCAATGGCGCTTCGTGGTGCCCGGCAGAAATTCCAGAAAAAAATCAGTCCGGAACCAGCACTGTATTTTCCGCCGCAGGCAACTGTTCCGGGTAGTCGCGGCTGAAATGGAGGCCGCGGCTTTCGTGCCGCAGCATGGCGCTGTGCACGATCAGTTCCGCGGTCTGGACCAGATTGCGCAATTCGATCAGGTCGTTGCTGACGCGGAAGTTGCTGTAGTACTCGTCAATTTCTTCCTGCAGCAGCTTGATCCGTTTCAGTGCGCGCTGCAGGCGTTTGCTGGTGCGCACGATGCCGACATAGTCCCACATGAAGCGGCGCAGCTCGTCCCAGTTGTGGGAGATGATGATTTCCTCGTCGGCATCGGTCACCCGGCTTTCGTCCCATTCCGGCAGGGGGGGCAGGGGCGAATCTTTCTGCTCCAGAATGTCCCGCGCCGCGGCCTGGGCGAATACGACACATTCCAGCAGTGAATTGCTGGCCAGCCGGTTCGCGCCGTGCAGGCCGGTATGCGCTGTTTCTCCCACCGCATAGAGATTGTGGATGTCGGTGCGGGCGCGCAGGTCGGTCATGATGCCGCCGCAGGTGTAGTGGGCGGCGGGCACCACGGGGATGGGGTCGCGTGCGATGTCGATGCCAAGTTCCAGACAGCGTGCGTGAATGTTGGGGAAATGTTCCTTGAGGAAGTTCTCGGATTTGTGCGCGATATCGAGATAAACGCAATCCAGTCCGCGTTTTTTCATTTCGAAGTCGATTGCCCGCGCGACCACGTCGCGCGGCGCGAGTTCGGCTCGGGGGTCGTGATCGGGCATGAAGCGGGTGCCGTCCGGCAGTTTGAGGAGGCCGCCTTCGCCGCGCACCGCTTCGGTGATCAGGAAGGATTTGGCATGGGGGTGGTACAGGCAGGTGGGATGGAACTGGATGAATTCCATGTTCGCCACCCGGCAGCCGGCGCGCCAGCCCATGGCGATGCCGTCGCCCGCCGCTACGTCGGGGTTGGTGGTGTAGAGGTAAACCTTGCCTGCGCCACCCGTGGCCAGGACGACATGCTGGGCGGCAATGGTCTTGACCTTGCCGCTGTGGTTGTCGAGCGCATATAGCCCAAAACAGCGGTTAACCATCGCGGGTTCGCTCAGGCCGATTTTTTTGCCGGTGATCAGGTCTATGGCGATGTGTTCTTCCAGCAGGGTGATGTTGGGATGGTCTTTGACTTGCCGCGACAGGGCTTTCTGTACCGCCGCGCCGGTCGTGTCCGCTGCATGCACGATACGGCGATGGCTATGCCCCCCTTCGCGTGTGAGGTGGAGTTCCTCGGCATGCTGCTCGTCGTGGCTGAACTGAACGCCCTGCTGTATAAGCCATTCGATCGTGGATTTTCCATGTTCCACCACGAAGCGGGTGGCGGCTTCGCCGCACAGTCCGGCGCCGGCAATGAGTGTGTCCTGAATGTGGGACTGGATCGAGTCGTCATCGCCCAGCACGGCCGCGATGCCGCCCTGGGCCCAGTTGCTGGCGCCATCGAGCAGGGATTTTTTGGTAATCAGCCCGATTTTCTTATGTTCTGCCAGATGCAGGGATAAGGTTAATCCTGCCAGCCCGCTGCCGATGATCACTACGTCAAATTGTTCCACGTTGGGTCCAGTCAAGGTTCAGGGGAATGAAATCATAAAAATCATACCATGCGTCTTCGCTCATACACGCAATGCGTGCATGGGGAGTGAACTATTTGGTATGGGCGCCTGTCTTTGTTGTGTATGAAGTAGCCGCGTTTTCTGCAAAGCGGGTGAAAACGCTATACTGCATACTTACAAAAATATGCTGTTTCAGGGAGTAGGCCCAGAATGGGTGACAGAGAAATTGACCAGCAACTGGTCGAGCGCGCGCAGCAGGGTGACAAGCGTGCTTTCGAGTTGCTGGTGATCAAGTATCAGCGCAAGCTCGCCCGGCTGCTGTCGCGTTTTATTCGCGATGCGGCCGAGGTCGAGGATGTGTCGCAGGAGGCCTTTATCAAGGCTTACCGCGCCTTGCCCTCGTTTCGTGGCGATAGCGCGTTTTATACGTGGCTGTACCGGATCGGCATTAATACTGCCAAGAATTATCTGGTTGCCCAGGGGCGGCGTGCGCCCACCATTACTGAATACAGTCCCGAAGATGCGGAGAATTTCGAGGACGGGGGCGAGTTGCGCGATATCAACACGCCTGAACACGAATTGATGACCAAGCAGATTGGTCAGACAGTGAACTCTGCGATGGCGGCGTTGCCAGAGGAGTTAAGAACAGCGATTACCTTGCGCGAAATCGAAGGATTGAGCTACGAGGAAATCGCAGGAGTGATGAATTGCCCGATCGGGACCGTCAGGTCGCGGATATTCCGGGCACGAGAGGCCGTTGCCGAGAAATTGCGGCCCTTGCTGGATACACATAAAGACAAGAGGTGGTGAGCATGAAAGAGAAAATTTCCGAGTTCATGGACGGTGAAGTGGATGATGCGCAGGCGAAGCGATTGATAGCCATTTTGCAGGATTCAGAAGCGCATCAGGAATGGCATGCCTACCATCTGATTGGTGACGAACTGCGAGGCACATCTAATGTTTCCAGCGATTTCATGGAACGATTCAGTATGCGCCTGGCGGAGGAACCCACGGTTCTGGCGCCTAACCGGTTTGCCAAGCCACGCCAGAGATCTTTTGTTTTGTCCGCAGCCGCTTCGGTGGCTGCGGTTGGTTTTGTCGTGTGGGCTGTGATGCAGACAGATTCCGAAAGAGCGACTTCCGGAATGATGGTGGCGAAGGCGCCGCATGCGGAGTTGTCGAGTGCTAACGTCAATCCTTACCTGCTGGCGCATCAGGAATATTCGCCCAGTGTTGCGATGCAGGGGGGGAGACCTTATATGCAAAATATGCAAACGGTATCAGAAGTGCGAGAGGCTGCTGCGCGATGAGGGCTGGTCGTTGTGTCGTTGCGTTGGTTTTGGTTTGTCTGCCGGGAGTGGTTTTGGCAGAGTCTTCGGGTGGTGATGGCGTTGCCTGGTTGCAGAAAATCGCTTCGGCAGCACACCGCCTCAATTACAGCGGGACTTTTGTCTATCAACGCGGCACCCACATGGAAACGACCAGCATTGTCCATATGACGGATGAGAGCGGCGAGCATGAGAAGCTGGAAGTGCTGGATGGTCCCCCGCGCGAATTTATTCGCAATAATGACGAAGTGATTTGCTTCACACCGGAAAGCAAGGGCGTGTTGGTTGAAAAACGTAGATCGCAGAAAAGTTTTCCCGCGCTTCTGCCACGCCAGCTGTCGGGTATTAGCGAGAATTATGCTGTCAAGCTGGGTGGAGTAGAGCGGGTAGCGGGCCTTGATTGCCAGAATGTCATTCTGGAGCCGCGAGATGTCTATCGTTATGGTCACCGTTTTTGCGCTGAAAGTAGCAGCGGCCTGTTGCTCAAGGCCAGTACGCTGAATGAGAAAAATGAGGTGCTGAATCAGTTTGCCTTCACCCACGCTCGTATTGGCGGAAACATAGATCGTGAGCAATTGAAGCCAAAGTATGCCAGGCATCACCATATACCGCCGCAGGCTACTCCCGCCATGGTCGATTCAGGATGGCAGGTGAAGTCGCCGCCTGCCGGATTCAAAAAAATCATGGAACAGAAACGGACCTTCCCAGGTAAGAAGGTTTCTGCCAATCACTTGGTGTTTTCCGATGAACTGGTTGCTGTCTCGGTGTTTATCGAGCCTTTGGCCGGGATGGAAAAATCCGTTTCCGGCCTTTCCAGCCAAGGCTCGATCAAGGTTTATGCCAAACCCATTGCGGATTATCAGGTGACGGTGCTGGGTGAGGTTCCGGCCGCGACCTTGATGCAAATCGCCAATTCAGTAGCATTTTCGGCGAAATAAATATCATGCTAGAAACCGAAGGAGTGGTCGTTCAATTGGGCGCTGACGGTGCTTTCGTCGAAACCGCGCGCGCTTCGTCTTGCGGAACCTGTAGTTCGCAGAAAAACTGTGGCACTTCCAGCCTGAGTCAGTTATTGGGGAGCAGCCCTAAGCCGTTCCGGGTGCTGAATCCAATCGGCGCAGGAGTGGGTGAGCGTGTGGTGGTCGGGCTGGAGGAGTCGGCATTACTTAAAAGCTCCCTGCTTAGCTATGCCTTGCCGCTAACATTGCTGATGGCGGGGGCGTCGCTGGGTAGCCTGCTGGCGTCAGCCGATGCTGCTAAAGACCTGTATTCCGTTATCGGAGCGGGTGTCGGCCTGGTGCTGGGTTTTGTCGCACTGAAATGGCTGTCTGCGAGGGCGGGCGGGCAGCGTCAGTTTCAGCCTGTGATCCTGCGCCGGGTATTTCCTTACAAAATAATCAAACTTGCTGAGGATCGTGAACTATGAGAAGAATCATTGCTTTTGTTGCGCTTTTCCTGTCTTTGACGGCATTCTCCCATGCCAATGCTTTGCCGGATTTTACCGTGTTGGCGGAGAAACATGGTGCTTCGGTTGTCAACATCAGCACCACGCAGGCTGTGCGCAACGAGAGCATTTTTCACCAGATGCCCAATTTGTCGGAAGACGACCCCATGTTCGATTTCTTCCGCCGTTTCATGCCGCCGGGCAAGGGGCAGAAAGGACCGCGTGAATCACAGTCGCGTTCCCTGGGTTCTGGCTTCTTTATCAGCGCGGACGGTTATATCCTGACCAATGCCCATGTGGTGGATGCCGCGGATGAAATCACTGTGCGCCTCACCGACAAGCGCGAATTCCCCGCAAAGGTGATCGGCAGCGATCGCAGAACCGACGTGGCCCTGATCAAGATCGAGGCGGCAAATCTGCCCAAGGTGACGATAGGTAAACCGGAACAACTCAGGGTGGGTGAGTGGGTGGCGGCGATCGGCTCACCTTTCGGTTTCGAGAACAGCATTACCGCTGGTATCGTCAGCGCTAAAGGGCGCTCCTTGCCGCAGGAGAATTACGTTCCTTTCATCCAGACCGACGTGGCCATCAATCCGGGCAATTCCGGCGGGCCTTTGTTTAACATGTCGGGCGAGGTGGTGGGCATCAATTCCCAGATATTCAGCCGTACCGGCGGTTACATGGGCTTGTCCTTCGCAATTCCCATCGACGTGGCGATGGATATTGGCGACCAGTTACGTGCCGGCGGCAAGATCAGCCGCGGCTGGCTGGGCGTGATGATCCAGGAAGTGACCAGGGAACTGGCGGAGTCCTTTGGCCTGAGCAAGCCCATGGGCGCCCTGGTTGCCAATGTGGATAAAGGAAGCCCGGCTGAAAAGGCGGGACTGGAAGCGAGTGACGTGATACTGAAATTCGATGGCAAGACCGTGGAAACCTCCAGTGAGCTGCCGCGTCTGGTAGCTGCGGTCAAACCGGGTAAACGGGTGGCCGTCCAGCTCTGGCGCAAGGGGGCATACAAGGACGTTTCTCTGGTGGTCGGCGAGTTACCTGACAAGATGGGGCGCGCCGTCTCCTCAAAGAGCAGCAAGGCGAGCAACAAGCTTGGCTTGACCTTGAATGAACTGACCGAAGACCAGAAGCGTGAACTCAAACTCAGCCGCGGGCTGCTGGTGGAAGACGCGGAAGGCGCTGCGGCACGCGCTGGCGTGGGCCGGGGCGACGTGATCCTGTCAGTGAACAACCAGGATGTAAAAAGCCTGGAACATTTCAATGAACTGGTCAACCAGTATGGTTCTGGGCGCGTAATTGCGTTGCGCATCCTGCGCGGAGACCGTTCGCTTTATATTGCGATCCGCATCAACGGTAAATAGGTTCTCTAGCTAATAATTTGTGCCTGTGACAGGCCGGACTTGCTTTCCCGGTCTGTTTCCAGCAAATTGTGTATGATACGACTAGAGTCTGAACCGGGACGAAGCACCAACCCCGAGTCCCCCCGGCTCATGAAGAAATCCAGAAAAGGTGATTCAGGCGTTGCCAATAAGCTTCTGGTAAGCGGCCAGCCTGCGCGGCTGTATTGAGCCTGCCGTAACTGCAGCAAGCACCGCGCAACCCGGCTCGGAAATGTGGCGGCAGTTGTTGAATTTGCATTTCCCCAAATAGGGACGGAATTCTACAAAGGCGTGGTCAATTTCTTCCGGCTTGAGATGGTGCAGGCCAAATTCCTGCAAGCCGGGTGAATCGATGATGTGGCTGTCGGGATTGAGATGGTAGAGACGGGCGTGGGTGGTGGTGTGCTTACCTGAATCCAGAGTGGCGGAGATTTCGCGCGTTTCGGCTTTCACGCCAGGCAGCAGGGTATTGATGATGCTTGATTTTCCCATGCCTGACTGACCCACCAGCACACTGGTTTCACCCTGCAGAAAGGGCACGAGAGGTGAGGTGTCCTGGTGCGCGGAGAGCGGCAGCAAGGCGTAGCCAAGGTCACGGTAAAGTGTGAGTTTTTCGAGTGCCTGGGCTGTTTCGGCTTGCAGATCTGCCTTGTTGAGCACGATCAGCGCCTTGATCTTGGCGCTTTCCGCCGCTGCCAGGCAGCGGTTCACCAAATCTTCATAAAAACTGGGCACGGCCGCGAGCACAATGATGATTTGCGTGACGTTGGCTGCAATGATTTTTTCCCGAAAAGCATCGGAGCGATAGAGCAAGGATTGGCGCGGCAAGATGGCTTCGATTACACCCTGTGATGGTCCGGTGTGCTTGATCCGTACCCGGTCACCACAGGCGGCGCCACCTTTCTTGCCGCGGGTGACGCAGGTGATATGACTTCCATCAGCGAGTTCAACAGTGAACTGTCGACCATAGCTGGCGGTGATTTGTCCTTCAGGTAGTTTTTGCATGGCAGCAAGGATAAACAAAAAACGCCCGCAAGCGGGCGTTTTTTGTGTTTTGAGAACAATTGCCTTAGAAGTTGAGGCCTACTTTGGCGGAAACCAGCCAGTTGTCCATCCCCTTTACACCCGGAACGATTTCCTTGTTGCGTGTGTTTTGGTAGCGAGCGCCTACGCCAAAGAAGAAATTTCCCTGATTGTAGTCGATATCCCCTGTAACCTGAAAACTGGACATATTGGCTTCCTTGTCGCCGATGTATCCATGTACATAGCCAATGCCCGGGCCTCCGCCCACAGACCAGTTTTTAGAGAGGGGGACCATGTAATGAGGATTTATTTCGAAGGTTGTCAGAGAAGCGTTACCATTTTTGTACGAGCCAAGATGAAATTCCTGGCGTAAGTTTCCGCCTGGCGCACAGAACCAAGGGCAATTGAGGGCGAATTCAACACCTTTGAATTCACCTGTGCCAATGTTTTTTACATCCATTGAGCCGGCTTGAAAGGCGAATGTAAAATCAGATTTCCAGCCGTCCTTCCCCGCTGGGAACCATTCCCAGTTGTCTGCCGCCATAACGCTGCTGGACATGTAAAGCGTTGAAAAGAAGGCCAGGGCGGCTAGTTTGTATTTCATGTGATTCTCCTAAACGACTGAACGGATGATGAAAAATGAAGAACTTTATACGATTGGGGCAGCGATATCAATCGGTAGAGCCAATAATACATGCTTTGTTTAGAGGTTGTATGTGTAACTAGCGCTCTTAATATCTGCACGTTTTCGAAGAGATTTTCTAAAATAGTGATGTGAAGATTCAAAGATTATTGTTCATGCGAATGAAGTTAATTTTTGATGCAGGAAAACGATGCAGAATAGATCATTCAAGGTTGCTTATTGTCCAAAGTTGTAAGGCGCTCAGCCGTGTTGCGCTTCAAGATTGAATCCGCTATATTAATTTACAGATGCTGACTGAAATTATTAAGTCAAACACAGCAATAATTATAGGGAGGTTTTTATTATGGATACCGTTGACGTCTTGATTCACGTGCACCCCGAATTGACTTCAGATGCACGAGCTAAAGTCGAGCGGGAAGTAATGGCTTGCGCTGGTGTAATCGCCGCTAACTTTGATCATCATAAACATCCGCATGCTCTGACTGTTCTGTACAATCCGGACGCAGTGAAGGATAAGCAGATTCTTGAAGTGGTGAGGCAACACGATGCGGCAGCCACAATGATTGGCCTTTAATTCGGGTTCCTGCGCACTCACGAGTGTGCAGGTGTATTTTTTGACTTGAGATTTTATTTAACTGTTTGTTGCCGCTGGTTATTTTTGGCAATCTGCTTACCCGCCTACGGATAGACATACCCATAGCAGGATTATTTGTCCCCATTCCGGGCGAGTCTCCCTGAAACTATCAACTTAAACCTAGTAGCCATGTATTTGGTTCACCAAATATATTGCCAAAAACTGCTAGCGTTCTTGCCAAATTCTTAACACTAGAACCTTCGTGTGACCGGAATGGCGCCTTTTGACGGCATGTTCAAATCACTTGAAATTATAAAAACTGGTGTTCAGATAGGCTGCGACATGAGCTTCTTCTTCCGGAAACCATCCTGCGCCAACGTTGTTGTTGCATGCTTTGACACGGGCTGTCAGTTGTTGCTTGTTGGTCGCCTTGCGGTCGGCGCGGGTGTAGATCTTGTTGCCGTTATCGCCGAATTTTGATGCATGGCAGGCAATGCATGATTTGTCGTGCAGTGTTTTGCCAATTTTTGCATCGCCTTTATCTATGGATTCTGCAATCGCTGGCGTGGCTAGCAGCAAAGCGATACTGAGGCTGCTGAGGAAAGCTTTCATGTTGTTCTCCCTTTTAAATTAAGGATGGGTTGAAGTACTTTAACAAATAACTCAAGTATGTGGCAAATCAGTTGTTTCCGATGAGCGATCTCAGGTGTGCGACCCTTTGTGTGGCGGCTGGATGTGAATCATAAAAAACCGAGTGGAGCGGGTCAGGCGTAAGCGTGGCTGCGTTGTCAGTATAAAGTTTGACCAGTGCCTGAATAAGGGCTTCACCACTGGCGTTTTCTGCCGCGTAGCGGTCGGCTTCGAATTCATGCTTGCGCGAAAAGAGACTGGAAAGTGGGTGAAACAGGAAGGTGAAAACCGGACTTACCAGCATGAATAGCAATAATGCAGTATCCGTGCCCTGAGTCATGACGCCCAGGTCATGATAAAACCATGCCTGCGGCATAAGCCAGCCCAGTAGCCACAAACCCGCCAGACTGATAATAAACATGGAAAAAATGCGTTTGATGACATGACGACGCTTGAAGTGCCCCAGTTCGTGGGCCAGTACTGCTTCGATTTCATCGTTGTTCAGACGCGTAAGCAGCGTATCGAAAAATACGATGCGCTTGGAAGCGCCCAATCCGCTGAAGTAGGCGTTTCCATGACTGCTGCGTTTTGAACCATCCATGACGAAAAGGCCTTGGGATTTGAAGCCGCATTTTTGCAGCAACGTTTCAATGCGTGTGGCGAGCACTTGATCATCCAGCGGGGTGAATTTGTTGAACAGCGGCGCAATCACGGTGGGATAGAGTGTCAGGATCAGGAGATTAAAGCCCATCCAGGCAAACCAAACATAGAGCCACCAGTATTCGCCCATTTGCGCCATTAGCCACAGCACGCTGAGGAGCAGTGGGATGCCGAGCGCACAGAGGAGTAGTGTTTGTTTAAGCATATCCGCCAAAAATAGGCCATATGTCATTTTGTTGAAACCAAACCGTGCATCAATGACAAAAGTGCGATACAAGCTGAGTGGTATTTCCAGCAAGCTGGAGATGACGAGCACGCTTACAATAAGTGCTACTCCACGCCACAAACCATCACCAACAATATTTTGCCAATAGTCTGTGAGTGCCTGGATGCCCCCTCCAAGGGTAAAGGCGAGCAAAAGAAATACGTCCAGTAGGGTATGCAACATGCCGAGGCGAGTTTTGCTGCTGGAGTAATCTGCTGCCTTGTGGTGCGATTCCAGGGTAATGCGGTCAGCAAAATCCTGTGGCACAGTGTTGCGGTTCAGCTGGATATGGCGTAGATGACGCCGGGCCAGCCAGAGCCGGGTCGCCGTGGTAAGCAGCAGAACAAGGATGAAAGTCAGGGTAAAAACCGGCATGGGAAAGATTCCAGCGCATCAGGTTCGGGCGCACAAGGGTGACGAGAGATTGGGAGCGTGCCACAATATGCGGCTTGATTTTAATGGATTAGTATTATGGCACAAGAAAACAACCAGAACCTGATCTGGCTGGATATGGAAATGAGCGGCCTTAGTCCCGAAACGGATAGTATTCTTGAAGTTGCACTAGTGGTAACAGATGCGCAGCTCAATACGATTGCTGAAGCGCCCGTGATGGTGGTGCACCAATCTGATGAGGTGTTGGACGGGATGGATAACTGGAACAAGGGAACCCATGGCAAGTCTGGCTTGATCGACAGGGTTAAGGCATCACTGCTGGGTAATGCCGAGGTGGAAGCGCTCATGATCGATTTTCTGCAGCAACATGTTGGTGCGGGTAAGTCCCCGATGTGCGGCAATTCCATTTGCCAGGACCGGCGTTTCCTCGCCAGGTATATGCCCAAACTTGAAACCTACTTCCACTACCGCAACCTGGATGTGAGCACAATCAAGGAGTTGGCGCGCCGGTGGCGGCCCGAGCTTTATGATGGTTTCAAGAAAGAAAACCGGCACGAAGCGCTGGCGGATATTTATGAATCAATTAGCGAACTGAAGTATTACCGTGAGCATTTTATGAAGATGTAGTGAGTTGCATGGGATTTGCTGCATTTAAGCTGACAGATCGCATCAGATAAAGGATTTTCATGAAACAGGGCACCACGTTCACACTTGAAGTCAATCCCAAGATTCCACGCAAGCTGATCCGGCTGGAGGAGCTTGCCAATAACTTATGGTATAGCTGGGACAAGCCGACACGCACGCTCTTTGCGCGCCTGCATCCAGGTTTGTGGGATGCGGTGGGACATAATCCTAAAGTCTTTCTGCGGCGCGTGGACGAGAAGCGTTTGCTGGATGCGGTGGAAGATCAGGTTTTTTTGGCGACTTATAATCGTGTTCTGTCTGCCTATGATACGTATCATCATGAATTGGTGCGCCGCAATGGGGAGAACGAGCTCCATGACCACGATCTGGTGGCCTATTTCTGCGCCGAGTTCGGGTTTCACGAGAGCTTTCCCATATATTCAGGTGGCCTTGGTATTCTGGCCGGCGATCACTGCAAGGCTGCCAGCGATATGCGCGTGCCATTCGTGGCGGTGGGCCTGCTGTATCGCCAAGGGTATTTTTTTCAGACCATTGAATGCGATGGCGGCAAGCAGATCGCTTCCTATGCGGATTCAGATTTCAACGAACTGCCCGTTACGCCTGCGCTGCGGGATGATGGTGGTGAAATTCACCTGAAGGTCGAATTGCCTGGGCGACAAGTGGTGGTCAAAGTCTGGCAGGCCATTGTGGGACACGTTCGCCTGTATCTGCTGGATACTGATCTGGAGGAGAATTCTGCCGATGACCGCAATATTGCCCATCAGCTCTATGGCGGCGACCGTACCCTGCGCTTGAAGCAGGAAATCATACTTGGCATCGGTGGCGTAAGGGCATTGCAAGCCTTGGGTATCAAGCCCACGGTCTGGCATATTAACGAAGGCCATGCGGCATTCCTGATCCTGGAACGTGTGCGTCAGTTAATGGCTGAGCATCAACTGGACTTTACCAGTGCCCTGGAAGCGGTCGCAGTCAATACGGTATTTACGACACATACGCCAGTCCCTGCTGGGCATGATCATTTCTCGGATGGCATGATTGCCGAATATTTTCAACATTTTTGCCAAAGCATCGATATCAGCGTGGGTGATGTGATGCAACTGGGCCTGACTCCGGAAAGCCCAGAATTCAATATGACAGCATTGGCGATCCGCGGCTCTCGCCACCAAAATGGAGTGAGCAGGATACACGGCAGTGTGTCCTCACGCATCTGCTCTGCGTTGTGGCCGGAGGTTCTGCCGGAGGAAAATCCTATGGCTTATGTCACCAACGGGGTGCATGTGCCGACCTTCTTGGCACAGGAATGGGCTGATCTGTTCGACAACGTGTTTGGTTATGAATGGCGACATCGCATGTCGGAGCCGGATTTCTGGAACCGGATCGATGAGATTCCTGACCAGTTGTTCTGGAGTGTGCGCCAGTCACTCAAATCCCAGATGCTTCAGTTGATACATTTTCGTAAGAGCGCTCAGCATTTTCGTAGCCATGGCAGTGAATCCCATCTGGACCGCATGCTGAAATTTGTGGATAGTTATAACCCCAATGTCCTGACCATCGGTTTTGCCCGTCGCTTTGCCACTTACAAGCGTGCCACCTTGCTGTTCGAAAATCTTGAATGGTTTAAGGAGATTATTTCCAACGAAGAGCGGCCCGTACTATTCCTTTTTGCTGGCAAGGCTCATCCCGCAGATCAGCCTGGCCAGGATCTGATCCGTCAGATTCAGGGGGTAGCCAATATGCCTGAGTTTGAGGGCAAGGTCATGCTGGTGGAAGGCTACGACCTCGGCCTGGCAAGACGTCTGGTTTCAGGAGTGGATGTGTGGCTCAACAATCCGGTTTATCCGCTCGAGGCCAGCGGCACCTCGGGCATGAAGGCCGCTATGAACGGCGCGATCAATCTTTCCGTACTCGATGGCTGGTGGGGCGAGGGCTATGATGGTACCAATGGCTGGGCAATCAAGCCAGCGCCGACCTGGATGGAATCCTATCGGCGCGACAAGGAAGAAGCTCAGACCCTCTATGAGATTCTTCAGGATAAGGTTATTCCAAGCTATTACGAAAGTGGCAAAATGGGCTACTCGCCAGAATGGGTGAAGATGTCAAAGCGTTCCATGGCGACCATTCTGCCGCGCTTTAATTCGTGTCGAATGGTGGGTGAGTACGTTTCCAAGTTTTACGTTCCTGCCAGCCAGCAGGGGCGGCGTTATGAGCAGGATGGTTTTGCCGGGGCAAAGCAACTTTCCGAATGGAAAAGGAAAATCCGATCTGCTTGGCATGGTCTAGTGTTGCGCCGGGTGGATACTCCATTGAAGCGAATCCGCTTTGGTGCGGTTGTGCGCTTGGAAACGGCACTTAACATGAATGGTCTTGCACCAGAGGATGTCGTGGTTGAATTGTTGATTCGTCGTTCTTCCAAGCGGGATGGGCAGGATTACCTACATTTCAATTTCAGTTTTTTTGCTATGAGTGCAGATGGCAAGGAGCATCTATTTGCGCTCGATCTGTCCCCCGATTTATGCGGAAGGCTAGATTACAAAATCAGGGTCTATCCCTCCCATGCGTTGTTGACCCACCCTCTGGAGATGGGCTTGATGCAGTGGCTCTAAGGCGTGTTCAGGTACTTTTTAGAATCATTTCGTAAAGTGCCATGTACTCCTCGGCACTTCTGTTCCAACTAAAGTCGCGGCGCATACCGTTTGCCTGTATCTTGCGCCAGATGTCGGGTTGGTCCCGGAAAAGGTCCAGCGCGCGGTGGATGCACTCATTCAGGCCATGCGTGGTCGTGTGCCTGAAGATGAAGCCAGTGGCTGTGCCATTGGTGATGTTCTCAGGTGTGGCGTCCACCACAGTGTCAACCAGTCCTCCAGTTGCATGCACAATCGGTGGCGTGCCGTAGCACTGACTGTACATCTGGTTCAGGCCGCAAGGTTCAAAGCGTGAGGGCATGAGGAAAATATCTGCGCCTGCCTCAATCTGGTGGGAAAGCGTCTCGTTAAATCCGATGACCGCGGCAACCTGATCCGGATGGCTTTGGGCAAGATGCAGGAAAGATTCCTCCAGCCCTGCTTCTCCGCTGCCCAGTATGACAATTTGCACCGGGTATTCAAGCAGGAAGGGTGCGATGGCTGGCAACAGGTCAAGCCCCTTCTGATGTGTCAGGCGGCTGATTACGCCCAGCAATGGAATGTCCGGATTTTCAGTCAGACCGAGTTTGTGCTGCAAAGCGCGCTTGTTGGCGGCTTTCCCGGCCAGATTGTCGGCGCTGTAGTTGTGAGCCAGCAGTTTATCCGTGGCCGGGTTCCATTCGTGGCCATCAATGCCATTGACGATGCCGGTGAGATCCAGATAACGATGAGCCAGCAATCCTTGCATGCCGAACCCAAGCGGCTCCTGCTGGATTTCTTCAGCATAGGTGGGGCTTACAGTCGTAATGTGATTGGCGTAAAACAACCCGGCTTTCAGGAATGAGAGCTGTCCAAAATATTCCACGCCGTTGATGTCATAGCTTGATGCAGGTAGGCCGAGAGGTATGGTCAGCGCAGACGGGAAGGTGCCCTGAAATGCCATGTTGTGAATAGTCATGATAGTGGCGGCACTTGGCTCCGGGCTGAAGTGCAGATAGGCTGGCGTCAAGCCACTTTGCCAATCGTTACATTGCACAATGTCCGGGCGCCAGTCCAGCGGACTCATTGAGCTGCCGAGTATGGCGCCCACTCTGGAAAGCAGTGCAAAGCGCTGTGCGTTATCAACCCAATCATGGCCATTATGGTCAATATAGGGGCCGCCATCACGTTCATAGAATAAGGGATAATCAATCACCAGCAACGGCACGCCGCTTCCCGGCAATTCAGCTCCCAAAATCCTAATTTCGCCATGCACCCCTGGAGCTGTCAGGATGGCGATCGATCGTTTGTCATCGAGATGGTCCATGACTCTGGGATAGCCAGGCAGAAGCACTCGAACATCAACCTGGTGTTCGCGCAATGCGGCAGGGAGTGCTGCGCTAACGTCAGCAAGGCCGCCAGTTTTGAGCAAAGGCGTTATTTCAGGTGTGATAAACAGAATTTTGAGTGTTTGATTAAGTGGCATGATAAGTTCCTGTTTTTTTCGGCTAAATTTTATAGTAGGGGAATGCTTTAACCTGCTGTTTTATTTTTGGGTGGCCACATCGCGCCCGGTATAACAAAAATTTCCAAACGGTATATGTGCTGTATTAATGTATCCGCTGCCGAAAGATGTTCGGTCGATTCGTGAACTTCTAATAATGCGTGATAACCCGCTCAAGCTCAAGACGGGACAGTACAATGCAACGAGAAAGAGGGCGGGGCGGAATCTGATTGATTTTGCATTAGCAACTCTGATTGTGATGGCGCCGTAATTATTAAGCAGTTATGTCTTGAGGCTTATGGTTGTAAATATCTACAAATACAATGGATTAAATGTCCGGGAGTAAATATGAAAAAAATTGCAATGGTTGGTCTTGGGCGCATGGGCGGGAATATGGCGCGACGTTTGCGGCAGGGTGGTGCCGAGGTGGTGGCGCATAATCGTAACTTTGCGGTGACACAGCAACTGGCGGGGGAGACGGGCCTTGTCGCTGTCGAAACGCTGCAACAACTAGTTGATTCCCTGGGTGACGGGCCACGTATCATCTGGCTTATGCTACCGGCTGGTGATGCAACACAGCAGACATTGGAGGGGCTGACCCCGATGCTGGGTGCGGGTGATATCGTGGTGGATGGCGCCAATGCATTTTACAAAGACAGTCAGCGCCGTGCCCGTGATCTTGAGGCATGGGGAATTCAGTTTGTGGATGTGGGCGTGTCCGGCGGAGTATGGGGCCTGCAGAATGGTTACGCCATGATGGTTGGGGGTGAGCCTGGTGCAGTAAAGCAGCTCGAACCCTATCTGAAAATTCTTGCACCAGCCCCAGACAAAGGCTGGCTGCACTGTGGGCCCGCCGGCGCCGGTCATTTTGTGAAGATGATCCACAATGGCATCGAGTATGGAATGATGCAGGCCTTTGCAGAAGGATTTGCCCTGATGAAGGGCAAGCAGGAGTTTGATCTGGATCTGGCAGCAATCGCCGAGATGTGGCGTCATGGTAGCGTGGTGCGTTCCTGGCTGCTCGATCTGAGCGCGGATTTCTTGCAGCAGGATCAGGATCTAGGCGCTATCGCGCCATTTGTATCGGATTCCGGCGAAGGGCGCTGGACGGCATTCGAAGCTATCGAGCAGGGCGTGCCTGCGCCAGTAATGAGCCTTGCCTTGATGATGCGTTTCGCTTCTCAGGGGAGCAATGATTTCCCCGCAAGAATGCTGGCCATGATGCGTAAGGGATTTGGCGGGCATGCCATCAAAGAGGGTGCAAAATGAGCCTGGATCACAAGCTTCATCCTTGCAGCTTTGTCATTTTCGGCGCTACTGGAAACCTTTCGTCGAACAAGCTATTGCCAGCGCTATACCACTTGGAACAAAAGCTTCGCATGCCGGAGAACATGACTTTCATCGCTTTCTCGCGCCGAGAATGGGGGCAGGATGAATGGTTGGAGCACATGAGGTTGAGTTTGCAGAACAAACTCGGCGAGCTTTTCGATGAAGGGTTGTTCAAGCGTTTCGCCGCCCGCTTCAGTTATGTTAAGGGTGAGCTTCATGATGTGGAAGCCTACCGCCGTCTCCAGCAAGAAATCAGCCGTCAGAAGGGCGGGGTGTGCTCACATGTGGTGTTTTATCTCGCCATCAAACCCACCGAGTTCAGCGCTGTCATCAATAATCTCGACCTGGTTGGACTCAACAAGCCGCGCGGCTTGCATCGCATGGTAGTGGAAAAGCCCTTTGGTGAGGACATCGAGAGTGCGCGCATGCTCAATGAGCTGTTGCACCGCCATTTCGATGAGGAGCAGATTTTCCGCATCGATCATTACCTCGGCAAGGAGACGGTGCAGAATTTGCTGGTATTCCGCTTCGCAAATACGCTGATCGAGCCATTATGGAACCGCAATTTCATCGACCATGTGCAAATAACGGTGGCCGAGGATGTTGGCATCGAAAATCGCGCAGATTATTATGACAAGGCGGGAGCCTTGCGCGATATGTTGCAGAACCACCTTATGCAACTCCTTACAGTGGTGGCGATGGAGCCGCCACCGGAATTGGAGGCGGATGCTTTGAGGGATGAAAAGGTCAAGGTGTTGAGGTCAATTCGACCCATTCCCAAACGCGCGATTCATGCGCACGCATTTCGTGCCCAATACTCATCCGGTTTCGTCAATGGGGAGCCTGTTCAAGGGTATCAGCAGGAGAAGGGGGTGGAGCACAACTCCGCCACAGAAACCTTTGTTGCTGCCAAGTTTTATATTGACAACTGGCGCTGGCGCGGTGTGCCGTTCTATCTGCGGACCGGAAAACGCATGCCTAAATCAATGTCAATGATTGCCATTCGCTTCCGCCATCCACCACAGCAGCTATTTCGTGAAACCACAATTGAAACCATAGAGCCAAACTGGGTGCTACTATCGATACAGCCCTCGGAAAGTATGCATATGGAGATCCATGTAAAGCAGCCCGGCCTGGGAATGGATACGCGCGTCATTCAGATGAATGCTTCCTACCGTAAGGCGCATGAAGCTCCTCTGGATGCCTACGAGGCATTGCTGCTCGATGTGATAGAGGGCGACCGCACCCTGTTTATTCGTTTTGATGAGGTGGAATGGTCATGGAGGGTAGTCGACCCTATTCTGAAATATTGGGAACAGGAACGGGAATTCATTCATACCTATGCGGCAGGTAGTTGGGGGCTGCACGAGGCTAACCGCTTGTTTGATAGCGAAGATCAGGAATGGCGCAATGAGTTGTAGCAATGAAGTTCATATGGGGCGCAGCTAATAAACTTGACGGCCTATGTGGTGTTTTGCTATAGTTCTTCTTCTCGGCGCGGGGTGGAGCAGTCTGGCAGCTCGTCGGGCTCATAACCCGAAGGTCGTAGGTTCAAATCCTGCCCCCGCAACCAACCAAATCCAGGAGACTGGTCAATGGTGGTAATAAGTAAAACGAGATGCGGTCTAGTGTTTTAAAAAATGTTTGACAGGGTGTGTGGTGTCTGTATAATGCGCACCTCTCGCTACGGCGGGGAAGAGAAGTAAACGTTCTTTAACAATATACAGCCAATAAGTGTGAGCGCTTGTCGGATGGGTAAACTGAGATGCTAGGCCCTTGGGTTTGGTGTTGAAGTAACT
>JAUSBJ010000001.1 GCA_030652035.1 Sulfurimicrobium sp. | reverse complement strand
AGGACCACGCTAACCCGCGGGCAATATGCACCATTGCTACATCGGTCTTCCGCAGCGCCGCATTCCACCTTGCCACATTTGGAGAGCCGCGTGTTTCTTCGGCGCGATTTGCGGCATAGGGCCGATTACTTCGCTAACCCGCCGCTCCAGAGGGACGCTTCGCCGGCAAGCCGGCTTCGCGCCCCTGAGCTAGCACGTTGGGCATCGCAGAATTCGCTCATCATTTATATAAAGGATCGCTATGACACACCACATCACGCTCTTCCTCCTCATTGCGCTAATACCACTCACCGCTAGTGCTCAGAACAAGTGTGACGCCCAGGCCGAAGCAGAGCAAAATCGAATCATTCGTAAGTTGGAGAGCCAGCCTCCATCAAAACATGACCAGGAAGCGTACCTCGCTTGGTCCAAGAACATGAATGCTGCCCTTGCCGCTGTTGCGCAGCGTCATGAGGATTGCCGTCGATCCAGCAGAACGGCAATCCCGCCGGCCACTGTCGCGAAGGAAGAGGAGTGCATTGCAGGGAGCAACCGCCGCGCAGAAGAATTCGAAAAGAGATATCGAGGGCGAACCCTAACCGCGCAAGAACAAACAACTAGGCGCGCCGAGGAGCAACGCTTAATTGAAGAGCGAATGTCATGCACAAACCGCGCAAATCGGTAGGGATGCGGCTACAACGCCCAACCCGGCAGTACACACGGACGCTGCGCGATAAAGCCGCGCAGCGCCGGTGACTTCTACGTTAAGCGTCAGTATTATGCTCCACACAATTCAGCAAATTCGTGACTTCTTATTCCGAGACAGTCTATTTATGCGAGTAACCATTTTCATTACCGGTGCTTTCATTGCAGCAGTTCCTCTCGCAGCTATTCTTTTCGGCGCCCTGAGCCAAAACCATGATTCCGCGCTCTACATTCTGTTAGTGCTGTTTGCTATTCTTGGGGTGTTTCTGCTCTACGCCTCAATTTTTGGAAGTGATCGCTTTTTAGATAACGCTTCGAATTGGGCAAATTCTGGCGATATTTTATTTTTTCTTGGGCTGCTGACATTTGCAATACCAATTACTCTGCTTCTTAGATACCTTAAAAGCAGGCAAAACCAAAATGACGCCTCTCAAGAAACACCACCCAAGTAACTGATTTTCCATGACGTATTTAAGCGGGGTTTTCACTGGCGACGAGTTTCATGCCCATCTTTTCGGCACGCTGGGCCAGTTGCCGCAGAACCCGTTCGCGGTAGCGCTCCTCGTAGTAGTCCTGCCCCTGATCGGTGTATTCCTCGCCCTTGGTGAGCATCGTGTAGATCAGCCGCGCCAGCTTGTGCGCGGCAGCCGTCACCGCCTTGGGTTTGTCCATGCGCGCGCACATCCGGCGGAAGTACGCGCCCAGCGCCGATTGGCTGCTGCGCAGTGCCGCTGCGGCCAATCTCAAGGCCTGGGCCGCGCGGTTGGCCACGCGCTTGGTCTTGCCACTCATTACCTTGCCGCCGGTGATCTTGGTGCCAGGGCACAGCCCCAGCCAACTCGCGAAGTGCCCAGCCGTGGGGAAGCGTGACATGTCCGCGCCGGTCTCGGAGATCACCGCCAGCGCGGTGGTCACGTCGATGCCGTCGATTCGCGTGAGGTCCACCCCGCACATCCTGAACAGTTGCGCGCGCAGATCGAATTTCGGTGCGTTGCGGGTGCGGCCTCGCTTCTTGCCCTTGGCCGGTTCTCCGTCATGAACTTGCAGGCTTTGCAACTGCTGCTCGATCTCCCGGTCGCACTCGGCCAGTTGTGTGCCGATGAAGTCAAACAGGGCCAGCGCCTGCTTGAGCGCAAACAGGTGTTCGGCGCGCCAGTTGCCTTGCGGGCTCTTGGCGATCTCGTCCCGGCTGGCGCGAATGCGCGCGTTCTTCATCGCGGCCAGGACCTGCCCGTCACGCTCCCCGGCGACGATGGCGCGCAGGATCTTCTGGCCCGTCTCGCCCGCGACGTCGGAGATGACGTTGGTGAGCTGGATGTTCATCTGGGTGAGCGCTTTTTGCATGTGCTGCACGTGCCGGCCTTGGGCTTTCAGGAGCATTCCGCGCTGACGCCACAGCGAGCGCAACGCGCACATCGCATCGGACGGACGAAATGCCCCTTGAAGCAAGCCGTAGGTCATGAGTTGCTGCAACCATTGGCAATCGAGCACGTCGGACTTGCGACCCGAGACGTTCTTGACATGACGCGCGTTGACCAGCAGTACGGTGAAGCCGCGCGATTCAAGCAACTCGAACAAAGGTATCCAGTACACGCCGGTGGATTCCATCGCAACCGTGTCCACGCCGCAGGCCTTGAGCCAGTCGGCCAGGGCGTGGAGGTCGACCGTGAAGCTGGGAAATTCCCGCACCGGTTCGTCGTCCCGGTCGGGCGGCACGGCGACAAAATGAGAGGCGCTGCCAATGTCGATGCCGGCGGCGTTAGGATGGGTGATCGTCAGGGCGGCTCGGGATTTGCCCGGCTTGAGGGGGACATTGCGATTGCGTTGAGTCATGGCTTGCTCCATCATTCGTTATGGAATGTGGCGCCGCATCGGGTACGTCGTCTAGCTCACTCTCTCAAACGGGATATCGGCCCGGCGGCTCTGAACCGCCGAACCGATTCACCAATGTCGATGACGTCACCCAGGACCACGCTAACCCGCGGGCAATATGCACCATTGCTACATCGGTCTTCCGCAGCGCCGCATTCCACCTTGCCACATTTGGAGAGCCGCGTGTTTCTTCGGCGCGATTTGCGGCATAGGGCCGATTACTTCGCTAACATATCAAACACGTAAAACAAGATGTAACCATTTTGTAACCGCGCCTTCAAAATAATCGGCATCGCGCTGCGTCTTATCGCTTGCGCCAGATGTTGCTACCCTGTCTGCTACTGTGTCACCGGTAACGTTATCGGTGATCTTGTTTTGCCCCTGCACATTTGCCTTACCCCAATCCTGCGCACTCGCCACAATCGTGGCTTGCTGTTCCGCAAGGATGAAACCATAAGCCGCGCCCACCGAAGCCACCAGCGGCCAATCTACCCGTATTTGCTAATCTAGCATCGCCATGTATTTATCACTGGCCGCTCTGCCATCGTTTATTTCGGGGCCAGAAAATTTCTTTTGATTCACATATAAGCCAATGACAATAGGCACCCAAACTACCATGCTCGGCGATGACCTGCTCCCTTGACGTGCCAGCCTTGGCCAGTAGTTCATCAATCCGATGGCTCACTTGTTCCGCACTCATGCAGGCTGGCCTGATCTCGCCTTCCAGCTTCAACAATCGACGCTCAAGCTGGTTCATAGCCGCCCCCTTCATCAATCAGACGAGTGTAATTCCATTCGCCAGTGTCGCGGCTGTACCTGCGCTCGCCCACACAAGCCAGATCGCCTGGGCGGATAAGCCGGATGATGATTTCATCAACCTGGCCACCGGCACCCTGCCTGGCTTCCAGGTCCGCAACTCTCTTTTCAAGATTTCCCATTTTTCACCCCTTCCAGTTGTGCGATGCGCCGTTCCAATTCGTCCATTTCCACCACGCGAGCCAGTGCGCCGACTGCGGCAATGAGCTGGCTGGCAATGTCAGGCGGCAGATTTCCACCAGCGGCAGCGGTCAAGATGGCCCTGCCAGTGTCAGACAATCCAGCATCAGCAGGCAGCGCCAGCGCAACAGGAGCAGCAGTATGTGCCAGCACAAGCGGGTTTGCAGTTGGTGAAGTAGGTTTGTGTTTCGAGTGTTGATAACTATTAATTAACACATTACAATTGAGCCATGATTAAAACCTTTCGTCACAAGGGGCTGGAAGTTTTTTTCAGTACCGGCAGCAAGGCAGGAATACAGCCGCATCATGCGGGAAAGCTGCAGGTGTTGCTAACTGCCTTGGACAATGCCAAACAGCAGGAAGATATGAGTGCGCCCAAGTGGCGGCTCCATCCACTAAGCGGTGATCTGGCTGGACATTGGTCGGTTTGGGTGAATGGGAATTGGCGGCTGACTTTCCGGTTTGTCGGGACGGATGCAGAGTTGGTTGATTATCAGGATTATCACTAGGAGCAAACACATGAGCAGAATGCACAACCCGGCTCACCCAGGCCAAGTGCTGCGGGAATGGTTGCCGGAAGATATGACCGTGACCAGGGCGGCAGAAGAATTGCAGATTTCTCGCGTCATGCTTTCCAAGGTGCTGAATGGCAAAGCAGGTGTGACGGCAGGCATGGCGCTGCGCCTTTCCACATGGTTGGGTACTTCCCCTGATATGTGGCTGGGGATGCAAACCCAATGGGATTTGTGGCAGGCAGAGCAGTTGCCCAAGCCGAATATCCGGCCAATGGAGAAAGCCGCAACCTGACCGTTTAAGCGCCAGACTATCTAGAGAAAAGCGGAAACCTTCGCCGCCTGCCTGGTGCCCCTTTTTTGAAGGCGAAGCAGGGAAGGGGTGATTCCGGCGGGTAGTCGATGAACGGAATGATGCGTTCCCAGTTGCGCCGCCAGGACAGAACGATCGAAGGATAGGCTTCTCCCCCATTTCTCCTCGAACTCGGCCAGCTTGGTTTCCGCTTCCTCGACGGTGGCAGAGGCGTAGATGGTTCGCAGACCAGCAGCCACCGCCTTTCGCAGTTTCCAGCTCACATAGTTCAGGCTGTAGCGCACCAGATGGACAATACAAAGCTGGACAGCCGTTTTGGGGTAAACAGCTTCGATGGCTTCAGGGAACCTGCCAGAGCCCATGCTGGCCTCATCACACGGCGGAGAAATTGCCGTGCGCAATGAACCCGGAGGCGCGCTACTCCCGAATGAGGCGATTTACCGGGTCACACTGAAGACGGGCGAATACATGGGGGACGGGCAAATGATCCCGCTGATCGCGCGCATCGATGGAGAACGCAGCAGCATGCTGGGCGATTTCCTGCGATGGATTGCCGGGATCGTCATCCGCGAAAGCGGCCTGTAGGCGATGCGCCAGGACGTGTCAGAGGTACGCGCTTTCAAGTGACTTCCGGCATATCCATCAATGCTCAAAGTGCCACTTCTTCCCCCCAAATCATGGCCTTGACATGAATCACATTCACCTCATCCGCCGTCAGCCCACAAGCTTCGGCGTTGCGCGCAATGGCATCCTGATCAAAGTTTTCGCAGGCGATGGCAAGCTTCAGATAGGGCGCATATCTGCCGGTGCGCTTCAGCAGCGCCTCAACGACCGGGTCAGGCAGATTGAGGCGCGTCAAGGCCTGCGCCATCGGTACATTAAGCAGCGCATCCAGCAAGGAAAAGATGCCGACAATGAACAAACCGCCGCGCTCGGCAGACTCAAATCTGCTCTGCCCCAGCGTTTCGGTAAAGCGCGCCCGTACCAGCGCGTTTTTGAGCAAGGTCCGGCTGCGTCCGTCCGTCTTGCCGCTGGTAAACAGCAGCAGCGTCAGCCAGCGGTATAGTTGATCATAGCCAAGCAGGGTCAGTCCATGGCCGATGGAACGAATCTTTTGCTGCAAACCGTTAGCCGGTGAATTGATGAAATTGAGCAGTTTGTAGGAAAGTCCAGGGTCGCGCTTGACCCTGTCTTCCAGTTCGGAAAGCTCGGCATGGTTCATGACAAGATTCAGCATTTCAACCACGCGCGTCCGGTCGCTGTCGAGTCGCTGCGGGGCATTGGGCTGAAGGCGGGAAAAATAGGCCCCCTGGAAATACTCAAAAGCCAGCGCACGGTAGGCCTCAAATGCGTCATCAGACTCCACCTTCTGGGCAATAAGGCGTGGCGTGGCTGAGCGATGGATTGCACTGATCTGCTGGCCAAGTGCCAAGGCATCGTAGCGGGTTGTGTCTATCTTCACCCAGGAACAAATGGCAAGAAAAGGTGCATATTCCGGCTGATATTCAAAGTCCTCCAGTGCCAACGGGATACCCAGTGCGGCGAGTTCACGACAACGCAGCAACAATGATTCACTGACAGGGCCTTCCAGACGTACGCCCACCACCACTTTCTGTTTCGGCAGGGATTCGATGATCGGGTTATCCAGCATGCCGGGTGACACCTGGATAAAAACCAGCCTGTTTCCCAGCACTTTCTGGAAATCCAGATCGATCACGCTGATCACCAGCAATTCATCCTGCACGCGGCGAAGTGATGCTTCATCACCGATGCTGGGGGGGAAATTCTGATCCTGGAGTTTCAGTTCATAGCCGACAAACTGGCTTGAGGCATCGAGTATAGGCTGGCGCCCAAGAAACATGCGCCACTTTTCCCCTGCCACACTACCCTGGCCCTGGCTGAGCATGTCAAGAACGCCGGGGGCGTCACTGCCGGGCGGGTTCCTTGACGAATCCGGAACGGCTGCTTCCGTAGCTGAGTCACGATTTGAGAGATCGGCATCCTGGCCGGTCTTGAGAAAATTCAGAAATTTATCCAGCATGAGCGTTCTCGCCGTTGGCAGGGTCGGGAGGCCCCATTAAAGCGCCCCCACCGCCAAAGCATGCAACAAACGGGGGCGATTGTAAACGCCGGACTAGCCCGCTTCGACCGAAGTTTGCTTGAGACGCTCCATGAGGTTGTTCACGGCACGATCCACCAGGGCAATATCATCAATCACATGCGCCATCCCGCTACGGAATTTCTCGGCCAAACCCTCCGGCGTAATGGATACCGCCCGTTCACCCAAGCGATTGGTAAACAGGAGAAGCCCCTTGAGCGGACTGACCCAGGCCAGCTTGACGCGAGTAGGAGCAGCATTTTCCTGCTCGATCTCGATCCAGGTACCACGCTTGATACGTTTAACCATGGCATCGTATTCGTCGGATGCAACGGCTGGTTCATTCTGCCAATTATCATCACCGATAGTAAATGTTTGCCAGCCAGATTCTATCTCGGTATCGGCAATCAGCGCCTGCATGATTGCAGGATCTGGTTCGACATGCTCAGACGGCACAGCAATTTCAGCGAAGTCGGCCGGCTCGGCCTCAAGGCGCGCCTTCTCAGCCGCCTCCTCCGCCGCGATATCTCGCTCCAAGATTTCCGCATGAAGCGTATCTTCCTGCTCAATTGCATGTAGACCCGCCTTGACCACCACCGCATGACAATTCACCAGGCGCGCAAAAAACTGGTCGCGTTCAGTATCCGGCAAACCGGCTTGCACCATGCCATCCTGCAAATGTTTAAGCAGGCTGGGCAAGAGAGCGACTAGTTTCTTGCGGTCTTCCGGCACACGCTTGGGCTCCACGCTCCAGACCAGCTCATCCATGGTGGCAATTGCCCGATTCCAGGATGCGCCATCCTCTCCGGCTTTGGTATAGGCTGCGGCAAGCACGGACTCCCAGCAGCCCGTCAGAAAACTCCGGATCACTTCAGGCAAATGCGGAGTATGGATACGTCGCCGCACTTCGTCATGCGCCATGATGCGCGAAATTTCAGCCTGCTCACGGTGATGGACAACCTGGGCACTCAGACCGGTGAGTTCATCGGTGCGCTTTTTCTCTGCGGAGAGATAGTTTTCGAGATTTTCCAGAACCTCGGCAAAGATCCCGACTTTGTCATCGAATTCATTCATGATGCGCTGGATCAGCCCATCGACTGTCTTATAGAGGCCACATTGATGCCCCTCGGTTTCATCCCAGCCAATCGAAACTTCTGCCAGCCGGTCCAGCAATTTCCTGGCTGGGTGGGATTTCTGCGAAAAGAAGGTCTTATCCAGCATGGCCACCTTGAGCACCGGAATCTGAAGCCTGCCGATGAGGGCTTTCATGGCATCCGGAATACGCCGGTCATCCAGGATGTAGTCGAACAACATGGCTACGATATCCAGTGTCATCGCATCCACATGCCCCATGGCACTGGCAACCGGACTAGACTTGATCTCGCGCAACACATTGATCTGGCCGTTCGACAGCGATGCCGCATCCAGCGCGCCGCCAACACCTGCCAATTGCCCTTGCTGAAGTTGCGTCAGCGAATTCACCACAGCCAGGCTTTGTGCCGGCAAACCGGCTTGCGGCGTGCCGCCTTCCATGATCATCGCTGGTGAGGCACCCGCCCCGACTCCACCACCAGGCGCTCCAGCAGCGCCTGCACCACCAAATCCACGCGTAAGCAACTGCTGCAGCGCCGCGAACAGTCCGCCATCGCCGGAGCGGGATGGCGCTGTAGTTTCAGTACTGGACGCTGCCGGCTCATCAGCCACACTTGCAGCGGTCTGTTTCTTCATCCCCACCCGAATCTTGGCCAACACACCCTTGTCCACCAGGAACTGGTTGATATCCTGATAAATTCCCTTTACCTGGCGAGGCATATGTTTGGTGAACATATTCACCAGCAACAACTTGACCTTGACCTGGCAATCGAGCGCCTTCATGGATTTCATGAAGGCATTGGCGATCACCTCGGGCCCGAGTGGGTTATTTGATTGCAACAGTTCGGGATCATGCAGCAGCATGCCTACACGCTTTTCGACGCCAAAAAGCTCCTCGGCGCAATCTCCATGAATGCTGTTCGAGATATTGATCGACGCCAGTGATTCCTCGAGATCATCCGGTTCAACCAGGCTCAGTTCTGAGGTATCAAGTGAGAATTCCTGCTGTGAGCGTTTTTCGCGGCGCGCTTCCTGGTTGAAGTCCTGTATGAAAGCCTGCTTGAATCCAGCTTCAATGATGCCGCGTTGTTCGCGAGCAACTGTCATGGCTTCCATGTACAGATTACGCATCTCATAATTCGACACTTGCTCGGATAGCTCGAAGAGATCATCTACCGCCTTGCCCATCGTCTGGGACAATGCCTGCGCCAGTCGAGAAGAGGCCATATCCCGGCAATCGTTCAATACCGACATGGATGAGCCCGGCACCGCACGGGGGCGGTCGAACTGGCTCATCTTCACGATGTTTTTTTGCGCGGCGTCATTCATGGTTCCGTCTCCTGACAGAGCGGGCAAACAAGCTTGCGAACAAGATCAGCAATCTGGCCTGCGTTGGCGCAAAGCTGTAACGATCAAACGAGGGAGAAGAAGGAAAAGTGGAGATGATGTGAAATCGCAGTGCATCACACCACGATCCATACTCACCCAGCAATCCCGCTACCCTAGGGCATCTGCCCCTTAGACCGGAAACTTTGCGTCCCCACCTTTCGATGAGTTTGCCCTTAAATTTTAGGTGCTACCTGATCAAAAAATTCAACTTAAATTCATCGATCAGCAATGTTCACTTTCTACCATGAAACCGCATTTTATTCAAGCTTCTTTTCATGATCGAAGTATTGTTCAGGATCAACGCAACACCACCCCAAGCAATCAAATTTTCTTGGGGAAAACACCCGGGGCAGTCATAATCACCCGTAAATGAAACACTCTCCCGGATCGCAGGCATGTTAAACAATCTAAGCGAATTCTTGGCTCACTGGGCGATCACTGCCCTTGCCCTGTGGGTTGCCAGCGCAATCTTTCGTGGCATCAGCTTTTCAAACAAGCAATCCCTGTTTATCTCGGCCTTGCTGCTGGGTTTTGCCAATGCGATCGTGCGCCCGGTACTGGTCGTTCTGACCTTGCCGATTACGCTCCTCACCTTCGGTTTTTTTCTGCTGGTCATCAATGCACTGGTCATCATGCTGGTCGCGGCCATTGTGCCGGGCTTCAGGATATCCGGCTTCTGGACCGCGTTTTTCGCCAGTATTTTCATTGCAATTTTCAGCTTCTTTATCGGACTATTAATATTCCAGTCGGGCGGGCATCCCATCATGATGCCAACCCGGGGTGGCATCATGATTTAGGGCTAATACTGCGACCAAAGCGGCCCTTCATCCATCAAAGCCAACTGCTCGCGCAACTCCAGAATACGATCCTGCCAGTAGCGTTGTGAATTGAACCAGGGGAATGCAGCCGGAAATGCCGGGTCATCCCAGCGCCGGGCCAGCCAGGCGGAATAGTGGATCAGGCGTAGTGTGCGTAGCGCTTCGATCAGATGCAACTCGCGCAGATCAAATTCATGGAAATCCTCGTAACCTGCCAGCAGATCGGCCAGTTGCCGCGCCATATCGGTGCGCTCCCCCGACAGCATCATCCACAGGTCCTGCACCGCCGGACCCATGCGGGCGTCGTCAAAATCGACGAAATGCGGGCCATTGTCCGTCCACAGCACATTACCAGCATGGCAGTCGCCATGTAAACGTAACATGCGCACGCTGCCAGCACGTTCGTAACAGCGCCGCACCCCATCCAGAGCCAAGGCCACGACGCTGCGCCAGGCCTCGTCCAGGTCAGGCGGGATAAATTTATTGGCCAGCAGGTAATCACGCGGTTCAGTGCCAAAACTCGCGATATCCAGCACCGGCCGGTGCTGGAACGGCCGCAACGCGCCCACTGCATGAATGCGCCCGAGGAAGCGCCCCATCCACTCCAGGGTATTGCTGTCCTCCAGTTCCGGCGCACGTCCGCCCTGCTTGGGAAAAACGGCAAAGCGGAAGCCATCGAAGCAGTGCAGCGTGCCGGCCCCGGACAACGGTAGCGGTGGCACCACCGGAATTTCGCGCTCCGCCAATTCCTGGGTAAAAGCATGTTCTTCAAGAATCGCGTCGTCGCTCCAGCGTGCCGGCCGGTAAAATTTTGCCACCAGCGGCGGCCCATCTTCCATGCCGATCTGATAGACGCGGTTTTCGTAGCTGTTGAGCGCGAGCAGGCGGCCATCACTGCGAAAGCCGACGCTATCAAGCGCATTCAGAACCACATCCGGCGTCAATGCAGAAAAAGGAGTCAAAACAGTATTTTTCATGATTGGTATTGTACAGTGGCCTGAGCATGCAAACTGGCTGAGACTGTCAAATCGATAAGGTATGAACTCTTAAAAAGGGGGGCATGTCCAATACAGCCAATGGAGGTATTACATGGCTGGATTTGAATTTTTCAGCGAAGAGACTCGCGCACTGGAGCAACAAATTGTACGTCTGGGGATCGCGCTCGGCATAGACTGGTCAGACGAAGCACAAGTCAGGGAACTGGCCAGGGGCGCTCTGAGCGGTAGCGCCGATAATATTCATGACGCGGTTAAACACGTTGATTATCCCGGGATGGCAAAAGCCGAATTATTTGCGGTAGCCGCGCTGATGCTCCGGGTGATGGAAAAAAGCGCACAAGGAGAAGGCGTCATGGCGCATGGCGGGCCGGCATGGAAGGCATTCGCACGCGCCCTCTGGGCTGAGCATGGAAGCCCCTGAAAAACCGGGGAGCCTCAGCGCTCTGAAGTTTTCAGGGGCGTCAATTCCACTTGCACGGTGTTGTTCTTGTCGGACAGCCAAATCTGCCCATCCTGAATGGTGCATTGCAACTGCATATTGCGCTGCGCCAATCCAGCCATGGCCTGGCAGCTTTGGGGCGACAGATTCATGACGCTCAGATTATCGAGCCGCGCGAACTTTCCGCTGTTCTGGCCCCACCAGATGTCGGCGCCACGTCCTCCATAAGTATAGACAAATACCTTCCTGGCCCGCCCGCAGGCCTTGCGAATGAGTTTTTCATCGGGCAGGCCCACATCAATCCAGCACTCGATCGCGCCGGTGAGGTCCTTTTGCCATAGATCCGGCTCGTCATCGGTGCTCAGCCCCTGCCCAAAGGACAAACCCTCGTCAGCGTGCAGCGCAAAGGCCAGCACGCGCACCATCATGCGCTCGTCGTTTTCAGAAGGGTGGCGGGCGATGGTGAGGGTATGGTCGTGGTAATAGTTGCGATCCATATCGGCGATATTTAGATCGGTTTTAAAAATAGTTGCCTTAAGGGCCATATAATGACATCCGCTTCTGAGCGTGGATTTATGAAACGCCGAAGAATACCTGATTTTGAATTTTATAAAACAGCTTCTCGGATTACACAGTTTCCCAAAGGCCTGACAACATGGAAAAACGCTTCGAATATTATGCCCAACTTGCCGCCGTGCTGATTCTGGTGGTGGGCTGTTTCCTCGTACTTCAGCCGTTCCTGACCGCGATACTGTTTGCCGCCGTGGTGTGTGTGTCGACCTGGCCCCTCTACCTGTGGTTGTTAAGCAGAATGAAGGGGCGGAAAAACCTGGCAGCACTCGCCATGACGCTGTCGCTGATCATCACCGTGATCCTGCCACTGGCGTTGGTGGCATACAATCTCGCCGACAACATTACAGTCTTTTACGACCAGATCAGAGCAGCCATTGAGGAGGGGCCGTTGCAGCCGCCCGCCTGGCTGACCGGGCTACCGCTGGTGGGCGAGTCGATAAAAAATTACTGGCACCTGATCGCCAGCAGCCAGGAGGAAATGATGGCGTTGCTCAAACGCCTGCTCGAACCCACCCGGAAGTTCCTCCTCGCGGGCGGCATCCTGCTGGGGCAGGGGGTGATGGAAATGAGCTTGGCCGCCTTCGTCAGCTTCTTCCTGTATCGGGACGGTGAAGCCCTGGTGAACTCGCTTGATGTGGCGATGGAACGACTGGCCGGCCTCCACTCGGTGAGCGTTCTCGACACGGTAAACAACACCGTACGCGGCGTCATGTACGGACTGGTTGGAACAGCGCTGGCGCAGGGTTTCGTAGCCACGGTCGGTTTTGTCATTGCCGGTGTACCTGCGGCAATGTTACTCGGCGTAGCAACTTTCGTACTCTCCCTGATCCCCGCCGGGCCGCCCCTGATCTGGGGCGGCGCAGCAATCTGGCTGTTCTACCAGGGTAGCATGGGATGGGGGATTTTCATGCTGTTGTGGGGGGTGCTCCTAATCAGCAGCGTGGATAATATTGTAAAACCCCTGCTCATCAGCCGTGGCAGCAATCTACCCTTCATCCTGGTGATGTTCGGCGTGATGGGGGGCGTGCTCGCCTTCGGTTTCGTGGGAATCTTCATCGGGCCAACGCTGCTCGCAGTAGGATTCAGCCTGATGCGGAAGTGGACTGCGCGCGAACACAACGAGATCAGCAGCGAAACCTGAAGTTATTTCACCTCTTCAACCTTAAGCCATACGCTGCGGCTGTCACGTCCGCGCGTGTTCGCATAACGGGTGTAACTGCGCTCGCCACTGCTTTCTTCCTGGCTGCTGCCGCCGAGCTCGATCCACTCGCCCAGCCTGCCGGAAACGGTGGTGCTGAGGCGCTGGATATCCGCACCGCCCGGGCGGCCCCGCTCCTGGTCGAACTGCGGGCTGATTTCCAGCGTGACCAGCTCCCCAGCCATCCGTGGCGTCACCTGCAAACCGTTGCCGATATCGCGGTAAACCAGGCTTTCAGACACCACCGCGCCACCCGGCCCCATCAATACCTGCCTGAACGGCACCGGTACTGAACGGCCCACCATCAGATAGCCGCTGCCGCCTTCCATCACCTGGATGCGCTGACTGCTGTTCCGGCTGGAGGTGCTGACTGTGTCATAGGCCCGCCCCCTAATCCGGGTGTTGCCGCCCTCCCCCAGTTCGATGCGGCCGGACAGTGTAGCGCCATCCTTTTCGTTCTCCTGGCTGATGTCATTGCTGACCCTGATAATCAGGTTCCTGGGTGCGGTATCCAGTGTGGCGAGGACTTGTCTGATCTGCTCGATGTTCCTGCGGCTGGCGCGCAGGATGACCTGGTCGTTCATGCCGGAGACGCTGCCGCCCGGTTCAACCAGCGGAATGAGTACAGGCACGATCTGATCTACAGTGCGGTTTTTGAGCTGGATAATTTCCAGCTCCTGCTGCGCAGCTGCGTGAAAGGAGAACAGCAGCAATAAAAGTGGCAGCCAGCGCTTCATGAATTCCTCCTGCGGAACAAGCGCATTGAAATCACTTGTACTTGCGGAACTGCCCGACGACCACGCCAAAGATTTCCAGTTGCCCCTTGGGTCGGATGACGGGGAAGGCGGGATTCGCCGGGCGCAGGATGAACTGGCTGCCCTCCCGGTCCAGGGTTTTGAGGGTGAATTCATTGTCCACGATGGCAATGACCAGATCGCCCACGTTGGCGGCCACGTTCTTTTCCACCACTACCGTATCGCCGGAATGGATGCCGGCATCGATCATGGAATCGCCCTTGACCCTGACCAGGACGGTTTGCGACGGCCGCTCAATCAGAAAGGTATCGATCGTCAGGGCTTCGCGCTGCTCATCGCTGGCTGGCGTGGGCATGCCGGCCTGGACGCTTTCGTACACGGTGCGCTCGAAAAACAGCTGCCCCGGCTTCAGCCGTTTGTCGGGCGTGGATTCAAGCAGGCCGCGCAGCTTCAGCCGCGCCACCAGCGCCGCCACCGGGCTTTTGGAGCGCAGGCCGAGCAGCGTCATGATGGAGGAGTAGGACGGCAGGACACCATGCGTGGCATAGTAATCCTGCAAGCGGGAGAGGGATTCGTTATCGTTTGCCATAAGGCGATACATTATGGAACGGTCGTTCCATTGTCAAGCACCATGTAACGCACCCCTACTGGTAGCGTAGCGCCTCGATCGGGTCGAGCCTTGCCGCCTTCCGCGCCGGGTAGAAGCCGAAGAACACGCCCACGCTGGCTGCCACGCCAAAGGCCACCAGCACCGAGCTGCCTGAGATCACCACCATGGCATCGGTCAGATAGTTGGCCAAGAGGGCGCCGCCCACACCGAGCGCCAGCCCGATGAAGCAGCCCACCACCGAGATGATGATGGCTTCGAGCAGAAATTGCAGCATGATGTCGCGCTCGCGCGAGCCGATGGCCAGACGAATGCCGATTTCGCGCGTGCGCTCGGTCACCGAGACCAGCATGATGTTCATGATGCCGATGCCGCCCACCAGCAGCGAAACCGAAGCGATGGCGCCGAGCAGCAGGGACATGGTGCGCGTGGTTTCGGCAGCAGAATCTGCCGCTTCCGCCAGATTGCGCAAATAGAAATCGTTGTCCATGCCCTCGCGCAGACGGTGCCGCTGGCGCAGGAGCGAGACCATGGATTTTTCCACTGCCGGCATGCCTGCTGCGGTTTCCGCCTGCACCATGATCATGCGCACCGCGCCCTGGAAGGGTGTGCCATACACCTTGCGCTGAGCGGTAGTCAGCGGAATCAGCAGCGTATCGTCCTGGTCGCGACCGTCCAGGCTTTGACCCTTCGCGCCCAGCACGCCAAGGATCACGAAGGGACTCTGCCCCACGCGTATGGTCTTGCCCACCGGATCTTCGTCACCGAACAGGTTTTTTGCCGCCGTCTTGCCGATCAGCGCCACGCGTGTCGCCGAGCGCAGGTCGGAATCGGTGAAGGGATAGCCACTGGCCACGGACCAGGAACGCACGTCCAGATAGGAAGGCGTAGTGCCATAAGTGCTGGAACTCCAGTTATTGGGGCCGTACACCATCTGGGTACGGCCGGTATGCACCGGCGCGACCGCCCGCACCCCCGGCAACTCCGCGATGGCATCTGCATCGGCCACCGTCAGCGTGGGCGCGCCGCCGCTGCCGGAGCGCACGCCGCCGGAAGTGGTGGAACCCGAGATCAAAATGAACAGATTGCTGCCCATGGAACTGATGGACTGGCTGACGGCGTACTGCGCACCCTGCCCCACCGCCATCATCAGAACTACGGCGCCGACCCCGATCACCATGCCAAGCATGGTGAGGAAGGTGCGCAGCCGGTTCGCGCCCATGGCGTGCCAGGCTTCGCCCAGCATGGCGGCTAACATCGCATAATTCCCTGGTCCATTTTCACTCCAAACATTCCAACCCCTCCCCATCCCTCCCCTTGTCAGGGGAGGGGGTTTCTACTCCCCCCCTGACAAGGGGAGGCCGGGAGGGGTTATCGTCATGGTGTTCAGTCGGCCCGTCCTGCACGATGCATCCATCCAGAAAGCTCACCTGCCGCCGTGCATGCCGGGCGATGTCTGCCTCGTGGGTGACCAGCACGATGGTAATGCCTTCCCGGTTGAGTTCGTCGAACAAGGCCATGATTTCCTCGCCGGTATGGCTGTCCAGGTTGCCGGTAGGCTCGTCGGCGAGAATCAGGCGAGGCTGATTCACCAGCGCGCGGGCAATCGCCACGCGCTGCTGCTGACCGCCGGAAATGCGATTGGGCAGCGATTTGGCATAATTGCCCAAACCCACCCGCTGCAGCATCTTGCGAGCGCGAGCCCGTCGCTCTTCACGCTCCACGCCATAGTAGACCAGCGGCAAGGCGACGTTATCCTCCAGGTTCATGCGCGGCAGCAGGTTGAAACCCTGGAATACGAAACCGATGGTGCGGTTGCGCAACAAGGCCAGTTCATCCTTGGACAATTCCGCCACGCTGCGGCCATCCAGCACATAATGACCGGCACTGGGCCGGTCCAGGCAGCCGAGGATATTCATAAAAGTGGACTTGCCCGAGCCGGACGGCCCCATCACCGCAACAAACTCGCCGGGCGCAATACTGAGGTCAACATCCTTCAGCACCGGGAACGGCCCGGCCGGGGTGTCGTAGGACTTGTGCAGCCCCTCCACGCGGATAACGGACTGACTGAAATGAGCCTCGCGCAGCGAGCCTGCATCCCTCTTCTCGACGGATTGAGCGGCTATGCCGCCAATCCCGGCGGGGACACTCCTTGCGGGTGCTCCCGCAAGCGGAAGAGCGTCAGGAGAGAGGGCGCCCCCCATCAGAACATCCTCATGTGTACCGTGCTTTTCTTGCCCGGGGAGTTTTCTTCGGCCTGGCCTTCACCTACCACCACCTTGTCGCCGGCCTTGAGTTCGCCGCCCAGCACTTCGGTGTTGCGGTTGTCGGTGATGCCGAGCGTGACGCTGACAGGCTTGAGCGTCTTGCCTTGCATGATGTAGACCGTGCCACTGGCGCCATCGCGCTTCTTGCCGGACTTTTTGCCAGGCTTATTGCCGTTGGCGGATTTTTCCTCGCGCTTGGCGCCATTGCCCTCTCCTTCTACCTCGGCCGGCTTGAAGCGCAGCGCGGCGTTGGGTACCAGCAGCGCATCCTCGCGCTCGGCAACGACGATGCTCACATAGGACGTCATGCCCGGCAGCAGGATCTGTTCGGGGTTGTCCACCAGAACCACCACGTTGTAGGTCACCACGTTCTGCTGGGTGGTGGGGTTCAAGCGGATCTGCTTCACCACGCCCTTGAAATTGCGGTTGGGGAAGGCATCGACATTGAAGCGCACCGCCTGCCCGACGCGGATGCTGCCGATATCCGCTTCAGCAAAGCTGGAGTCGATCTGCATGCGCGAGAGATCCTGCGCGATCTGGAACAGGGTCGGCGTCTGGAAGCTGGCCGCCACGGTCTGGCCCACGTCGATATTGCGCGCCACGACCACCCCGGAGACCGGCGAACGGATGATGGAATAGGCCAACTGGGCGCGGTCCCGCTCATTCTGCGCCCGCGTCAGCGCCAGTTGCGCCTGAGCCGCCTTGCGGGCCTGCACCGACTGGTCCAGCTCCTGGCGCGAGACGTATTCCTGCGCGAACAGGCCGCGCGCCCGCGCCAGATTAGCGTCCGCCAGTTCGAGCGAAGCCAGTGCGTTCTGCACATTGGCATCGCTCTGCTTGACCTGGGCATTCAGCAGCGCGGGGTCCAGCTCCAGCAGCACTTGGCCCTTTTCCACCTTGTCGTTGAAATCGACATAGAGTTTTTTCACCGCACCCGAAACCTGGGTACCCACATTCACCAGGGTGACCGGATTCAGCGTGCCGTTGGCGGAAACGCTTTGCTTCAGTTCGCCCTTCTCCACCACCTCAAGCTTGTAGCGCATCTCAGTGCTGACACTGTTGTACTGGCGCCAGCCAAACACGCCGGCGGCAACTAGCGCGCAGAGCAGAAGAAACAGGACAAAAGGATTTTTCAGAAAACGCTTCATGGTTTGATTTGCTCTTCGGTAGTGGCAACGCCCGGCAGGGTCTGCAGCAGGCCATAATCAAGACTGCCCATGGATTGGGCCAGGGTAGCGCGGGAAACGTTCCAGTTGAGCGCTGCCTGCACCCTTTGCTGGCGGGCACTGGCCAGCGCGCTCTGGGCGCTGAGGACATCGAGGATGCTGCCCACGCCGGCCTTGTAGCGGCCCAGGGCCACCTGCTCAGACTGGGTCGCGCTGTTGAGCAGGTCGTAGCTGGTACGCAACGCCTGGGTCGCGGTATTCAGGTTGTTGTAGGCATTCCACACGTCCAGCGCCACCTGCAGGCGGATGCGGTCGCGCTGGGCACCCCTGGCATCCACCTGGGCCTCGGCGGCACGCACGCGGTAAGTCGGGGCAAAGCCTGAAAAGAAGGGAATGTTCAGCGCGACGCCCAGGGTTGAAGTCTGCGTGTTCGGACTGCCATCCACATTGAGAAGATTGCTGGTGGCCGCGAGGGAAATGCTTGGGCGGCCTGCGGCACGAACCGCATCGAGGTTGGCCGCGGCGGCGCGCACCTGGGCTTCGGCCGCCAGCAGGTCGGGGCGGAGGCGACGCGCCTCCTCCACCAGGGCATTCACATCGCGCTCGAACGCATCCCCCGGCTTGACTTCAGCCGCGGGCGCAAGGCTCAAGGGGTTCTGTGCATCCTGGCCGGTGACGTTTGCCAGCGCGCCCTGGGCGTTTTTCAGGGTGCCTTCTGCAGTAATGCGGTTGAGGACTGCCTGCGACCAGGCGGTCTGCGCCTGGAGCTTGTCTGCAGGCGTGGCCGATCCGACCTTGTAGCGCGCCTCTGCAGCTTTGAAACTTTCATTGCTGGCGCGCTCGGATTCCTGCGCCGCGCCCAGCGCCGTCACGCTGGCCTGCGCCTGGTAGAAAGCCTGCACAGCCGCGAGAAATACCGCCTGCACCGTGCTGTCCTGCGTGGCCGCAGCCGCAGCCAGTAACTGGCGTGCATTCTCCAGCGTCGCATTGCGGGCGCCGAAGTCGTAAAGCAGATAGGAAAGCGTCAGCCCGGCGCCTGCCTGGTCGTAAGGCGAGTTCCGCCCGGCCGCATCGGTCCAGTTGCGGCTGGAGGAAACGCTGCCGGTGAGGCCGGGCAGATAAGCCGCCTGCGCCACCCCCACCTGGGCCGCCTGGGCACGGGCATTGGCCCACACCTCGCGGGTTTGCGGGTTGTTGCACAGCGCCAGGTCAACCACATCCACCAGGGCCAGCGGGGCGGCGGGCTGGGGCGCGGCGCAAGGCGTAGCGCCCCCCGCCGCAGAACCGTGCAAGGCTGGCCGGGGCGGAGCCAGCGCATCCGTGTCAAAGGGATCGCCAACGCCGGCAGCCAGGACGCTGCCGCACTGGCCGGCGGCCAGGAGAAAAACGCCTGGCAATATGCGTGCAATACCGAATTTCATAAATTGGGAAATCGTCGAGAGGGGAATTGGATGGCGTTTAGCATGGTTGGTTCAACGTTCGATTATATGCAGATCGAAAGCTTGTAGCCATACTTACCTTATCCAGATGACGGATTCAATCTGCCATATCCTTCCGAGCGCCATGCCTGGGGCTCGACCAGTGCACCAGTTGAACGACACTTTCCGGTTGCAGGGTGACATGCTTGATAGCAAAACGCTCATTCAGCAAGATTTGGCTTTTCTCCAGTATGGATGGCCAGCGCGTCAAATCCGTAATGGCCAGATGCGCACTCAGCATGATCTCCTCAGAAGAGACGCTCCATACGTGCAAATCATGCACCGACTCCACGCCCGGCACACTTGCCAGCGCCTTGCCGATCTCCTCCATCGACAAATGCAGCGGCACGCCTTCCATGATCCCGTGCAGCGCCTGGCGCAACAGGCGCAGGCTGGAAACCAGGATCAGCGCGCCAATCACCAGCGACAGCAAGGGATCGATGGGAGTCCAGCCGGTGAAGGTGATCACCACGCCGGCGATCAGGGCCGCCACCGAGCCCAGCAGGTCGCCCATGACATGCAGCAGCGCGGCACGGGTATTGAGATTCTGCTCCCCGCGCATCAGCAGCCATGCCACCCCGATATTGATCAGCAGCCCCAGCGCAGCCGTCAGCGACACCGCTTCGCCCTGCACGGCCTGGGGCGCTTGCAGGCGCTGCACGGCAGAAACGGAAAGCCACGCCACCAGCGCCAGCAGGCCCAGGCTGTTAACCAGCGCGGCGACAAATTCCGCCCGCCCCAATCCATAGCTGTGCAGGTGCGAAGCTGGCCGTTTGGAAACCCAGGCCGCCGCCGCCGCGATCAGCAGGGCGCCCGCATCGTTGACCATGTGGCCGGCATCCGCCACCAGCGCCAGCGAACCGGCCCACCAGCCGACGACTGCTTCGACACCGGCAAATGCCAGGGTAAGTCCCACGGCTAACCAGAGCATGCGGCCTGCGTTTTTGCCATGGGTGTGGTGATGCTCATGCTCATGCTGGTGATGGTGAGGCGATGCACTCATGCACTTGTTCCTTTGCTCATGCGTGCGGCGCTCCAGGTAATGGCCACAGCAACGACCAGCAAGCCGAACGCCACCACCAGGTTATTCAATTGTTCCGGCGCAATCAACAGCAACGCGCCCAGTTCCAGCATCATGGTGCCGGAGAGCAGCTTGAGCAGCCTGCCCTCGCGCTCAGTCAGCTTGCGCGCGCCCATGCTGCGCACGAAGGCCAGCACGATGAGCGCCAGCGGGATCACGTAAACCAGGTTGTACAGGGCCAGATAAAGGTAGCGCATGCCTTCTGTCTGGCCGCTCAGCGTGAGCAGGCGGGTATAGACCATGGGGAATCCGGCGGTGCACAACAGCTCGTAGAAATTGGCGGCGATTGCCAGGAACACCGTCGCCGCAACCATTGCCGGCAGGTTACCGGCACCAATGATGGCGCGCGCGCGGCGGTAGATACCGGGCTTGCGCGATTCCGGGATGGACAGGCTCAATCCACGCCCGAAGACAAAGAAATCCTTGATGTTGACGGCGCCGACAAACACCGCCAGGACACCCGCGGCGATGGTCACCCAGGCAAGATTGCCGAGCAGCTGGAACAGGTTGAGCCATGCCGCCATGAAAGCGAAGTACATCAGGCCCGAGAACAGGACAAAAATCCCGCCGATGGCAAGCATGCGTTTCTTGCTCTTCTGATGCACCAGCAGTGAAAGCAGGAACAGCAGCACGAAGAAGGCGCAGGGATTGAAGGCATCCAGCGCGGCAATGGCGATGGTCAGCAGGGGAAGTGAAACATGTAAAGGGTCAATGTCACCCAGCACCGGCACCGAGATTCTCTCGCTCGGCGCCTGCATCTCCGGCGCCGTCGCGCCAGCGATGACCCTTTCCTGGCAGGCATCCAGCTGCTGCAATATTTCTACGCCCGTGGTTCCGGCCTTGTCCCAGCCCAGATGCATCTCGCCACAGAACAGCAAGGCGGGCACGGAGACCGCCTCCTGATTCAACTGTGCGGCCATTTCCTGGTACATGCGGGCATGTTCCGGGTGGCGCGTCAGTTCCAGCGAATGCAGCGTCACCCAGGGACGTTCAGTGGGGATGGACTCGACAAAAGGCCTGGCTTCCAGGCAGTGCGGACAAGTGAGCGACCAGAAAAAATAGAGCTGCACATGCATGCGCCCGTCCGGGCCGGGTTTGACCCAGAGCCCGTCGGATTGAGCCTGGAGGGGCAGCATCCAGAGCAGAAACAAGGCTGCCATAGACAGCAAACGCAACTAAATTTCACCCCGCAAGAATTGCTCGAACTGCGCTGCCGGCAGCGCTTTGCTGAAATGATAGCCCTGCACTTCGCTGCACCCCTTTTCGCGCAGGAAATCCAGCTGCCCTTCCGTTTCCACGCCCTCGGCGATAGTCAGCATACCGAGGCTGGCCGCAAGGCTGATGATGGCGCCGACGATTGCCTTGTCATCCGGGTCTTCGGTAATGTCGCTCACGAAAGACTGGTCGATCTTGAGCTTATAGACCTGGAAGCGCTTGAGATAACTCAGCGAGGAATAGCCGGTGCCAAAATCGTCGATCGACATGCGGATGCCGCGCTCATGCAGCACATCCATCACCGCGATGGCCGCGAGCGGGTCATCCATGGCAACGCCTTCGGTCAACTCCAGCTCAAGATACTGCGGCGGCAATTGCAGTTCGTCGAGAATCCGCGCCACCAGATCGGGCAGGCTGGGATGGCGGAATTGCACCGCCGAAAGGTTGACCGCCATCGTCATCGGCGCAAGACCATTGTCGATCCAGGTTTTGAGCTGCTCAAGCGCGCTGCGCATCACCCATTCCCCGATCTGCAGAATCTGGCCGCTGTCCTCCGCTATCGGGATGAATTCTGCCGGGGAAATCAGGCCCAGCTCCGGGTGCTGCCAGCGCAGCAAGGCTTCCACACCGATGATGCGCCCGTCCTGCAAGGACACCTGGGGTTGATAGTGCAGTTGCAACTGAGTTCGTTCCAGCGCGTGGCGCAAGGCATTTTCCAGTTGCAGGGTGCGCGCTGAACGCGCCTGCATTTCCGGAGTAAAAAAACGGTAGCTGTTGCGGCCATCGCGCTTGGCGCGGTACATCGCCACGTCGGCACGCTGGGAGAGCACATCGAAATTGTCGCCATCGCCGGGATAGATGGCGATGCCGATGGAGGGCGTGACGAACAGTTCGTGCTGTTCGATCAGGCAGGGCTGGGCGACCACCTCCAGCAATTTCCCTGCCACATGCGCGGCACCGTCGGCATCGGTGTCCGGCAGCACCAGGACGAACTCGTCCCCACCCAGGCGCGACACCGTATCTTCCCCGCGCACCACGGATTTCAGGCGTCTCGACACCTCCATCAGCAATTCGTCGCCGACGCGATGACCGAGCGTGTCGTTGACGTTCTTGAAGTGATCGAGATCGAGGAACAGCAGGGCCAGGCGCCCGTGATTGCGCTGGGCCATACTGAGGTCATGGTGGATGCGTTCGCTGAACAATGCCCGGTTCGGCAAGCCGGTGAGCACATCGAAATGCGCCAGTTGCTGGATGCGCTCCTCCGTCGCCTTGTACTCGGTAATATCGCTGAAAATGCCGATATAGTGGGTCGGATGACCCTGTGCATCGAGCACCCTGCTGATCGAAAGCCGCTTGGGATAAATGCTCCCATCCTTGCGGCGATCCCACACCTCGCCCTGCCAGTACCCATGAGAATCGAGGGTGGCCCACATGGTGCGGAAAAATTCCGGGGTATGGCGCCCCGAGGCCAGCATGCGCGGATTCTGGCCCATCACCTCGGCCTCGCTGTAACCGGTGATAACCGTAAACGCATGGTTGACCAGGATGATGTTGTGGAGAGCATCGGTAATGATGAAAGCTTCGTTGCTTTGCTCGAACACTTCGGCGGCGAGCTTGATTTGCGCCTCGGCCTGCTTGCGCGCGGTGATGTCGCGGATGGTGGCGGCGATGAACCAGCCGCCGCCCAGTTCGCACTTCGCCAGTAAAAGTTCCAGCGGGAATTCGCTCTGGTCGCGGCGCAACCCTTCCAGTTCGAGCGTTTGACCGAGTACATGTGAGTCTCCACCAGAGAGCACCCGGTTCATGCCCGCGAGATGCCGCTCCCGATAGCGCAACGGCATCAGCATGGTCAGCGGCTGACCGACGGCCTCGGCTTCGGTATAGCCAAAGATGCTTTCCGCGCCCCGGTTCCAGTCTAAGATATTCCCCGCGCTATCGGCCGTAATGATGGCATCGCTGGCGGACTGGGTCACCGCGCGGTAACGCGCCTCGCTTTCCCGCAGCGCCTCGGTGGCCTGCCTGCGCTCGTTCTCGCGCACGAAATTATCCAGCGCGTAACTGATATCCAGCGCCATTTCGACCAGCAGGCTCTGCGTGGCCGGGTCGAAGGCATTGGGCTCGCCGGCACACAGATTGAAACAGCCGATGGTGGCGCCATTGCATTGCAGCGGCAGCGAGGCCGAGGCGGCCCAACCCGCGCGCACGCCGCGCTCGTGCCACGGCGCAGTGAGGGGGTCATTGAGAAAATCCTGGCACCAGAACGGCTGGTTGTCGCGAATGGCGGCACTGGTCGGGCCGCACCCGGACGGATCGGCAACATCCAGTGAAACCTCGACACCGTCCAGATGCGCCATGCCATCGCCATAGGCGGCAACAGGTTTGATGCGCCGCTTTTCAGCGTCCAGCATGCCGATCCACGCCATTTTCATGCCGCCGAACTGCACCGTGTCGTGGCAGATTTGAGAAAACAGTTCCTGCTCGCTGGTGCAGCGCACGATCGCCTGGTTACATTGGCTCAATGCGGCGTAGAGCTGGCTCAGATGCTGGATTCTTTCAGCATCAGCCGTGCGTTTGAGGTCGAGCTCTTGCAGCTTGGCCTGGGTTTCGGACAACCAGCCCAGCACGCTGTTTTCCCTGCCCCTGGCGACCGGGATGGCGGAAGAAAAATCACCGCCACCGAGTCTGGCGATCTGCCTGTGGACATCGTCCACCCCGCCGCCCAGGGTTGCGCGCAAAACCGAATAATTCCGCCACAGCGCGAGCACCAGGCCCAGCCCCAGCGCAATAAACAGGAAGCGCGAAATCGTGGCGCGGATCTCGGCTGCATGGACGGCATCCAGCGTGCGTTTGTCCATCAATTCATAGAATTCCTGGATGGGTCTCATGATGGCAGCCTTGGCCTGATGAAACTTGGCGTCATACAGCATCATGAGCGCTCGGGCCCGGTTTGCCTCGGCATCGGGCCCGGTGGATTCGGACAGTTTCATGGCTTCGAATGACGTCGCGGTCAGCGCATCGGAATCGGCCTTGGCTTCCGCCAGTTTGCTGAACTCCTGCTGTGTAATGCCGGCCTGCCGCATCAGGTCCAGCAGCGCAATGGCCTGCCCGCTATCCGGGCGTGGCAGTTTGCCATCCGCGAGCACCAGATCCCAATAGATATCCTCGTATTTTTCCGGCCGCGCTTTCTTTCCGTCACGGATATCCAGGATGTCCTGATAGTATTTTTTGTAGACGGGGTCGCCGGTCACCACGTAGGTCCGGGCCATCCGGGTCAGATCGTCGGAAGACTGGCGCAACACATCGGCCAGCACAAAGGACTGGTGCCGCGCTTCATTGGCGCGATCAACCTGCCTTTCCGACCAGGCGTAAAGGGCAAAGGCGATGACCAGCAGGACGAACAGGCCCAAGGTCAGCCACAGGCTGCTGGAAAACACGGGAATCCTGTTTCTTGGGGTTATCTTATTAAGCAAAGAATTATTTCACCATGCGTCGCCGATGCTGATAAAAATCATTCTCGCGCAATAACCGTGGTAACTGCAAGCGCCACGCAGCTCGGCACGGCCATAAAGCCCGTAATATTCCTCCATGAATCCACTCACCTTCTTACAGCCCCATTACCCGGATTGTTCATTCGCCATTTAGATAACGAAAATTAATGAATTGTAGGTCGGGTTTTAATCCGGCATGTCAGGCTGAAGCCCGACCTACGCCTAAACAGATTTTCTGGGATTAAAGAAGGTGGCGCATGCTAATGAAAAAAGACTATTTCAGCCGCCGCACAATCTCCGGAATCAGCCGGGCCCGAATTTCGTCCCGCACCCGGACAAAGCTTTCCAGCGGCTCGCCGTGGGGGTCGTGGAACGGCATGTGGATGGCGGGGACAGGCCTGGGGAAAATCGGGCAGCTCTCTTTTGCGTTGTCGCACACCGTCACCACCAGGTCGATGTTTTCATTCATCACCGTTTCCACATCCTTGGGGTAAAGCCCTTCGGTGGACATCCCCCCCAGCTTCAGCGCCTCGATGGCGCCATCCGCCACCCTGGGCTGGGGGCGTGTGCCGGCGGAGATTGCGCGCACGTCAGGGCCAAGGTCGTGGTTGACCAGGACTTCGGCCATCTGGCTGCGACAGGAGTTGCCGGTGCATAGAATCAATACAGTTTTGACCATATTGCCTATTCCTTGCCGCAACAGCCGCAGCAAGGCTCGGCCGTGCTCAACCAGCTTTCGACCAGGCCTTTGGTCGGTACGCCACCGCTATGCACCACGATGCCATCGAGCACCACGCCCGGGGTGGACATCACGCCAAAGCCCAGGATCGCGGCCATGTCTTCAACTTTTTCCAGTTGAATTGCCACGCCTTTGGCCTTGGCAGTTTCCTCGATCAGCTTCATGGTCGTGTCGCAGTTGGCGCAGCCTGAGCCCAGCACCTTGAATTGTTTCATTATTTTATTCTCCATTTGCAGCGCCGCATAAGCGGCATCCCGGATCAGGGCTTCCGGTATAGCCTCGTAAACCGTGCCGTCGATTTCCACTGCGCGGCAGCTTACTTCCTCCCCCACCAGTTCGCAGCACGACTGGCAGTGGGTTTCCGACATCTTTGCACCCAGGCAGTCTTCAATGGACTTGCCGTTGAACAGGATGAGATTGGATTGTGCCAAGGTTTCCGGCCCCAGGGGCGTTTCGCGGAACGTCACGATTACCCCCGCCCGGCCCAGTTCGGCGGACAAGCCCTGCAAAACCCGGCGCAGGGTTTCACCCGTGCTGTCGCAGCGCTCGCAGGTATTGCCCGCCTGCACCAGGTGGCGCCATTCGATTTCCAGCTTGGCCGCAGGTTTCAGCAGCATGATTTCCCGCCCGGTGTCGGCGTGCAGCAGGCGCCCTGCGCGATGCCGATGGCAGACAGGCCAGCATTGGCGGCTTCCCTGCGGCACGCCTCGTCGAAGCTGGCGTCCAGGCTCTGCGCAGCCTCGTCGCGGATGTGGCGCGCGATTTCAACCACCGCGTCGATCTGCGCCTCTGCCACGCCGTACTGCTTCAGCTTGTCTACCTGGCACAGCCCCTGTTTGGGATGATTGGCGGCGATGTTGGCTGCCAGCGATACCAGCGCCACGATGGAGGGATGCAAATCCGTGCTCATAAAATACCTCTCAATTGATTGCTAAAACCTTTTTTAACCACGGGGCGCACGGGGTACACGGGGAAATTCATGGCCTTACCATTGTAGTAGCTTGCAAGCTTTTGTCATCCCCGTGCACCCCGTGTTCCCGTGGTTAATCTGCCTTTTTTAAAGTTGATTGAACAACATGCCGACGATCACGAAGGCAATCGCCAGGTATCCGGCGAAAAGCGCCAACAGCGGCACTCTCACCACTTTCCTGAGAATGATCATTTCAGGCAGCGACAACGCGGTGACCGCCATCATGAAGGCCAGCACCGTGCCGATTGGCACGCCCTTGCCGAGCAGCACTTCGGCGATAGGAATGATGCCAACCGCATCGGAATACAGCGGCACGCCAATCAGCACCGCGCCGATCACCGACAGCAGGCCGCCATCCCCAGCCACCTTGACGATCAGTTCAGCCGGCACGTAGCCGTGGAGAAAGGCCCCTACCCCCACGCCGATGAGAATGAATTTCCAGATGCGGCCGACGATTTCCCTGACCTGTCCCAGCGCGTATTCGTGGCGGGCGCGCAGGGATTTGTCTTCTTCAATCTCTGCCATCTGCCCCATCTGGATTTTCCACACGTAGTCTTCGACCCAGCGCTCGGGCTTGAAGCGCTCCAGCACGAAACCGCCGATGAGGGCGACGGATAGCCCAGTCAGCACATACAGCGCGGTGAATTTCCAGCCGATGATGGACGCCAGCACCACCACCGCCACCTCGTTGATCATGGGGCTGGCGATCAGGAAGGAGAGCGTCACGCCGAGCGGAATGCCGGCCTCGACAAAGCCGATGAAGAGCGGAATCGAGGAACAGGAGCAGAACGGCGTGACCGCTCCCAGCCCCACGGCCATGAAGCGGCTTTGCAGGTTGCCGCGATTGCGGATGAATTCGCGCACTTTCTCGGGCTTGAGCAGTGCCCGCAGCAGGCCCATGCCGTAAATCACCAGCGTCAGCAGCACCAGGATCTTGGTGACGTCCATAACGAAGAAATGGGCCGCATCGCCGAATGGCGTTCCTTTTAGCCCGGCGAGGTCGTAGATCAGCCAGGTGGCAAGGGCGTCAAACATGCTTTACTCCACAACAGCCACTGCCTTCTTGTTGCACAGGCGGGCAAGGCACGCTGCCGTAGGAGCAGAACACGCAGCAGTCGCCGGACTTGGGTTTCAACAACACGCCGCAGCCCTTGCATTCGTAGAACCACTGGCAGGCATCCGTGGGCATGGTTTCCGTTTCCACATGGCCGCAGTTTGGGCAGGTCAGGACCGACTCAAGAATCATGCTTGCGCTCCCCTTTCATACCATGCTTTTGAGCTATTCACGATGCGCACCACCGCCAGCATCACCGGTACTTCGATCAGCACGCCCACCACTGTGGCCAGCGCCGCACCGGACTCGAAACCGAACAGGCTGATGGCGGCGGCCACCGCCAGTTCGAAGAAATTGCTGGCGCCGATCAGCGCCGATGGCCCGGCCACAGAGTGGGCCACGCCCAGCTTGCGGTTGAGCAGATAGGCCAGACCCGAATTGAAGAATACCTGGATCAGGATCGGCACCGCCAGCATCGCGATCACCAGCGGCTGCTTGAGGATGGCCTCGCCCTGGAAGGCAAACAGCAGCACCAGAGTGGCGAGCAGGGCAGACAGGCCGAAGGGGTGCAGCGTTTTCAGAGTGCGATCAAAAACTTCCTGCCCTTTTTTTAGCAGGCTTCGCCGCCACCACTGGGCGATGATGACCGGAATGACGATATACATCAGCACCGACAGGAACAGGGTATCCCACGGCACGGTGATCGCAGACAGTCCGAGCAGCAGAGCCACCAGCGGCGCGAAGGCAAAGATCATGATGACATCGTTCAAGGCCACCTGGGACAGGGTGAACAGGGGATCGCCGCGGGTGAGATGGCTCCACACGAACACCATCGCGGTGCAAGGTGCGGCAGCCAGCAGGATCAGGCCAGCCACGTAGCTGTCCAGTTGTTCCGCCGGAAGATACGGCGCGAACACGTGGCGGATGAAAATCCACCCCAGCAGGGCCATGGAGAAGGGCTTGACCGCCCAGTTAATGAACAGGGTCACGCCTATGCCCTTGGTGTGGGCGCGCACTTGGTGCAGGGCGCCAAAATCGATCTTGAGCAGCATGGGGATGATCATCACCCAGATCAGAAGACCCACCGGGAGATTCACCTGAGCGACTTCCAGACGGCCAAGAGCATGAAACGGCGCGGGAAAGAGCTGACCGAGCAAAATACCTACCGCAATGCAGAGAAACACCCATACCGTCAGCCAGCGCTCGAAGAAACCCATTTCCGCACCAGCAGCGGTTTTTGCTGCAACTTCGCATTGCGCGCTCACTGCTTATTCTCCCTTCTCGCGCAAACGTCCGATCTCGTCGAGTTGACGCTTCAAGGACAACTTGTCCAACTTTTCCATCGGCAGGCTGATGAACAGGGAAATACGGCGGCTGAGCTGGGTGAAGGCTTTGACAAAAGCTTTGCGTTTGTCCTCATCGCTCCCCGTTACCGCGGCGGGATCGTCAATGCCCCAGTGGGCGGTCATGGGCTGGCCTGGCCATGCAGGGCAGACTTCGCCAGCGGCCTTATCGCACACAGTAAACACGAAATCGAATTGCGGTGCGCCAGGCAAGGAGAATTCGTCCCAGGACTTACTGCGTAAATGGGTAACCGGCAATCTGTTCTTCAGCAGAAGCTCCATGGCAACAGGATTGACCGACCCCTCCGGGTGACTGCCCGCGCTGTAGGCATGGAACTGTCCCTTGCCGAGGTGGTTGAGCAGCACCTCGCCCAGAATCGAGCGTGCCGAATTTCCGGTACAAAGAAAAAGAACGTTGTAGGTTTTATTGCTCATTGCCACAAACTCCCAAAATCGTCATGCTAATTATTCGCTGTTTCATATATATGTCAGGCCGAATAATTAATAAAAGATTCTACGCACAACAGCGCACGGGGCGATTCGGCATTTCATCGAGACGCTTGCTGTCTGACAGAAACAGCTCCAGATCACCGCAGCCCTGCACCATCTGTTCGAGAGTACGGTAGGCCCAGGTGGGCAGCAAAGGGTTAATGCGGTAATACACCCACAACCCCTCGCGCCGTTGCGCCAGCACCACGGCCTCGCGCAATACCGCCAGATGGCGCGACACTTTCGGCTGGGGCACATCCAGCGCCTGGAACAGCTCGCATACGCACAATTCCTCATGCTTCAGGATCAGCACCAGGATGCGGCGGCGGGTTTCATCGGAGAGGGATTCGAAAAAAAATTGTTCGTTCATGGGGCGAGACTATATTCGCTTTGGCAGATATGATCAACAAGAATAAGAATTCCGCCAATGGGTCGCGAATCCATCAAAAACCCGGGCTGTGGTAAAATTGCACAAAAATCAACTATATAAAAAATCGCACGGTCCTTGATCTAGCTCACCCTCGCTCTGCCACGACGTTCTGGCTCGATCTCCGCAAACCCGCTCAACCATCACTCGCGAGATGCAAGTGAGTATTTCCATTGGATGTCGCATGACCCCGAGCCATTGCCCGAATTTCACCCTTTCCCGCGTAAAGCTCTGCACCCTGAGCGGCTTGACCGTTGCCCTGGCACTTGTTCCCGAGGCCATTGCCTTTGCCTTCGTGGCACAAGTTCACCCGCTTACCGGTCTCTACGCCGCCTTCATCATGGGCCTCATCACTGCGGCCTTCGGCGGTCGGCCCGGCATGATTTCCGGTGCCACCGGCGCATTGGCGGTGGTGATGGTGGCTTTGGTGGTGCAGCATGGCGTGGAATACCTGTTCGCCACCGTGGTGCTGATGGGCCTGCTGCAGATCGCTTTCGGCCTGCTGAAACTGGGCAAGTTCATCCGCATGGTGCCGTTTCCGGTCATGCTGGGCTTCGTCAACGGCCTGGCCATCGTGATCTTTCTGGCGCAGATGGGGCACTTCAAGATGTTGGGGCCGGATGGCGTACCTGCCTGGATGACGGGCACGAAGCTCTACGCCATGCTGGGCCTGATCGCGCTGACCATGGCCATCATCTACCTGCTGCCGCGCCTGACCAGGGTCATTCCCTCCGCACTGGCCGGCATCGCGACGGTTTCATTCCTGGTGATCTTTTTCGGCATCGACACCAAGACCGTGGGCGACATGGCCTCCATCGAGGGTGGGTTGCCGCAGTTCCATTTCCCGCAGGTGCCGCTGAGCTGGGAAACCCTGCAAATCATTTTCCCCTACAGCCTGATTCTCGCCTCCATCGGCCTGATCGAATCCCTGCTGACACTGAACCTGATCGATGAAATGACCGACACGCGCGGCAAGCCCAACCGGGAATGCGTGGCGCAGGGTGGAGCCAATGTCGTCACCGGCTTCTTCGGCGGCATGGGCGGCTGCGCCATGATCGGCCAGAGCATGATCAACGTGAACAACGGCGCGACCCAGCGCCTGTCCGGCATCGCTGCCGCACTGTTTCTGCTGTCGTTCATTCTCTTCGCTTCGCAATGGATAGCCATGATCCCGCTCGCCGCGCTGATCGGCCTGATGTTCGTGGTTTCGCAAAAAACCTTCGCGTGGGGCAGCCTCACCGCCATGCGCAGTGTACCGCGCAGCGACGCTTTGGTCGTGGTTGCCGTTACCGTGATCACAGTACTCACCGATCTGGCCATCGCCGTGGTCACCGGCGTGATCATCTCCGCGCTGGTGTTCGCCTGGCAACACGCCAAACACATCAAGGTGAACACTTATCTGGACGGCAAGGGCTGGAAAGTCTATGAACTGGAAGGCACGCTGTTTTTTGCTTCGACGGCGGAATTCCAGACCCTGTTTACACCGAAGGAAGATCCTGAAGAAGTGGTGGTGGAATTCCGCCGCGCCCGCGTCATGGACCATTCCGCCGTTGAAGCCATCGACAGCCTTGCCACGCGCTACCAGCAGGCCGGCAAGCGCCTGCACCTGCGCCATCTCAGCCCGGACTGCCTGGATGTGCTGGAAAAAGCCAAGGACATGGTGGAAATCCATGTTGGCGAAGACCCCCATTACCATCTTGCGGATGACAAGTTGGGGTAACAACGGTTTTCTTGCGCGATTTACAGATGCTTGGCCAACACTGCGAGCATTTCTAAACTGAAACACCCAAGCAAATCCTGACCATGTCCGTCTCCGCAAGCGGGAGATGCAACCAAAATCGGTCGTAGATTTTCAGTGCTTCCACCAGTCCGGCCATGCTGTCGATCTTTATTACAGCCAATAGTCGGCCAACTGCCTCATTTACGTCAAAATCGTTTGCCCTACCCATGCCGGGTCCAGTGCTGCATGCTTACCATCAGCCGGTGTGGGCTCTGTTCCCACGCCTTAATGGGCGAAGTCGTAAAAACCGAGGGCATCCAGCAAATGGGAGAAACGTGTCGACTTTTCTTACAGTCTTGCCCGGATGCCCCACAGACGAAATGAATCATCCCGCACCAATAAACATCTATATATATGTAATAAAAAGGAATTAAAGCCTTATCAAAACCACAGGCACGCAGCTTGCTTAATAATTTGTCAAGGTTACATTCAATATTTAATCATGTTGCCGACTGTTTGATCATCACGAGTTGAGAGGAGAATAAAATGAAAAAATCACTTATTTCCGCACTCATCGGCGCAAGTCTCTCGCTGGTTGCGGCTTCTGCGTATGCCACTCACACGGTATATTTCGGGGAAGACCTTGGACTAGGCGAAGGGACGCGCTTGCTGAGCCACCCCAATGCCGATGCGGCCCGTGCCAGTTTCTTTAGCAATCTGGTCGGCGTCGGAACGGAAACGCTGGAAGGGTTTGCAACAAATACGGTCGCGCCCCTGGCAGTCAACTTCCCTGGCTTTGGCACGGCCACTCTCAATGGTACTGGTAATGTCGCCACCGTGGCCACCGGCACCAACGGGGTCGGCAGGTATCCCATCAGCGGCGTTAACTACTGGGAAGGCAGCGGGACATTCTATATCGACTTTAGCGCTCCAGTGGCGGCCTTCGGCTTCTATGGAATTGACATCGGTGACTATGGCGGCCATGTGACGGCAACTCTGGCCGGCGGCAGTACCGAGGTTTACAACATCCCCAACACGGTCTATGGCACTGGCGGCGGCGTGCTGTACTGGGGCATTATTTCCACCACGGACACCTTTACACAGTTGACGTTTGGCAATACTGCGGGTGGGGTGGATTACTTCGGCTTTGACGATTTCAGCGTTGGCAGCGTAGAGCAGGTTCATCCGAACCCTGAACCGGCAAGCCTCGCGCTCTTGGCAATCGGGCTGGCTGGTCTTGCAGGTTTGCGGCGCAGGCTGAATTAAGCGCAGGCACAGTCTATCGAGCCGCACAGCCTTTTTGGGGCGTGCGGCTCGATTTTTTTCCTGTTCGCAATTTGTTTCGACTACCGCCGGATTCGCCTCGCCCAATCAATGAGGGCGCACAAACACATTCAATTTGCGTTCGCTTCTTGTCCGGCAACCTGGCAATTCCGACATATCTTCTCGCATAGAAAATCTTCACCTCAATGGCAAAGCCAGCACGCCTTTGCGCAATAAAAGATGATGACGAAGCAAGTACCCGCCTTAACACAAGGTGTAAGTTTCTTCGACATTACTTTGAAGCTAAGCTCGCTCGAACGGACTCACAGGCTCTCCGCCCTCCTGCGGCGCGTTCGGCCAGTGCGCGATCAGGTGCAGATCGCGCTGCGGGAAGGGGATGACGATGCCCGCCGCCTTGAACAGGCGCCAGATGCGCAGGTTCACTTCCGAGCGCACGCCCACCAGGCCCTGCTGCGGGTCATTGATCCAGACGCGCAATTCCAGCTCGATGCCGTTATCGCCAAAGGCCAGCAGTCTGGCGGCAGGAGCGGGGTCTTCCAGGACGCGGGGAGTATCTCGCCCCGCCTCTTCCAGCAGGGCCATGGCCTGTTCCGGGTCGTCGTTGTAGCTGATGGAAACGGGGATTTTGAGGCGTACGTTTCGATCGGTATAACTCCAGTTGATCACCTCGTTGGTGATCAGGGTCTCGTTGGGGATGAGCCGCTCCACTCCGTCCCGGTCCCGCACCACGATGTAGCGGGCGCGCAGTTCCTGCACCCAGCCGAATTTTTCGCCGATGGTGATGACATCGCCAGGCCGGATGGAACGGTCGAAGAGGACGATGAAACCGCTGATGAAGTTGCTGGCGATACGTTGCAGACCGAAGCCCAGGCCCACGCCCAGCGCACCGCCGAATACTGCCAGCGCAGTCAGGTCGATGCCTGCCGCCTCCAGCGCCAGCAGCGAGGCCAGCGTCAGCAACACGAACTTGCTCAACTTGACCATGGCCACCTGCATGCCCGGATTCACATATTCCGCCCGGTTCAGGCGGTTTTCTATCAAGCGGGCCAGCCACAACGCCAGCACCCAGGTCAAGGCCACGGCCAGGATCAGTTTGATGCCCCCCAGCAGAGAGACGCGCAGGGTGCCGACTTGCAGGGCAAGCCCATCCAGGGCTTCCAGGACGGTGGGCAGCCAGCCCAGCAGATGCAGAGCGACGATCACCCACGCCGAGGTGGAGATGAGCCCTTCCCAGGCCTTCACCGCCGGGCCGTGGCGGAAAGTCTTGCGCAACAGATAAACCGCCATGCGGATGGTGGCCAGAGAAGTCAGCAGCGGCACGGCCAGGTTGAGCAACTTGACCGGGTAACCCATGCTTTCGAGCAGGGCTCTTCCCGCCAGCACCCCGAAGAGCATGCTGATCGGGAAAAGGAGCCGCTGGATGCTGCTCAGGGTCATCCGCCGGATGACATTTTCCTCACCGCCTTCCGGGCGTTGGCCCAGGCTATGGCTCAGAGTGCTGTGCACCAGCAGGGCACCGGTGGCAGCCAGCGCCAGCACGCCAAATTGCCACCAGAAGGAGGGCGACTGGGATTGGATCAACCAGCTTTCCAGCAGGGCGCTCATTTCAGCGGGAAGAGAGAATGTCATGTCTAAATTTTCTGGATTAACACGTCCCTGACCATACCGGAAACCGGTGGGCTTAGTAAAGCAGGAAGCGCTGCCATGCCTGGCTCACGGTAAATGGTGGCATCTATTTTTACCTGCTTTTCCACCGCCCCTGCCGAGCCTGACGCCATAATCCATGAAGGCGGCAGCAATGACACCCTCGCCATTAACCGAGGAATAGAATCATGAAAATCGAGAGCAAAAAAAAACGGCGGCCAAGGCCGCCGTTTTACCGCAGAATATCCGACAGATTAAGCCTTGCGGCGGCGTGTAGCGGCCAGTGAAGCCAAACCGATGCCGAGCAGCACCAGCGAGGCAGGCTCAGGAACGCCGCCAGGAGGCGTCTGGCCCGGAGGCACCGCGTAGATGGTTTGGGTCAGCCGCAAGGTTTCGCCAACACCCAGGCTAAGCGCGGAACCTATCGTTCTTCCGAACCAACTCAGCCCAGCGCTATCCCCAGATACGTCTCCACCCGAAGGGGTGTAGTCGAATGCCGTGCCAAACGCAGAAGGCCAACTGACGTAGCCGTACAATTCCGGGGCGGTGACGGGAAGAATTGCAATGAATCCAGGATCAAAACCCAACCCAAGCAAGGGCTCATAGGTGGCGCCACCGGCAGGAGGCGGTGCGGCAGCAACCCGGGCGTAGGAACCCGCGGCCGGAGTGTATAAAAATTCACTCGTCGTCGTGGCAACAACAGAGGCCCCGCCGATCTCGATCGCATTGCTTGGACCATCGTCGAAACCAGGATCATTCACTGCCCAGTCATAGAGATTGCGCCAGCCAAAGCTCACTGCACTGTTTCCGGTGTTGGTAAAAGCCACCGTGTGATAAATCGCGGAGTTGGCGTAAGCTGTGCCGGTGACGATCAGATCCTGGGCCACCTGAAGGCCATTGACGTTCCAGGTTTGATTGTAGGCCTGACCCGCCGCGCCGAAACTACTGGCACCCTGCGATGTGAGGTAAGCATTCAGATCTGTGCCGCCACCCGATCCGTTGAAGGAATAGGTCGCCGAACCACCCGTGGGACTATAGATGCGCAGTGACGAGAAGTTCGTAGAGGTAGTCGTGCCATCGTAAAGCAAATCTCGCCCCGCCCCAACCGGGTTGCCGGCCGCTGTAACGGCATTCCAGGTTCCAGAAGCTTCAGTGACATGAACATCATAAATGCCATTACTCAGGGTAACCAGCGCGGATGCCTGGCCTGATAGAGAGGCCATGGCGAGCCCCAATAAAACGGACAATATTTTTTGCCTCGGACGAATTTTCATTTCACACCTCCCAATAAATTCAGCTATGTTGTAATTTAAGTATCAAACACAACTACCAATTCCAATAACAACTAACCCACTCGGAGTTGCTTTAAGCATAATCCACGCCAGGATATTGGCGAAATAAAATACCCTGCAATTACAATAAATTAAACACTTCCACATGGATGGATAGCATTTCATCGAAATCAAACTGTAAAAATATCCGACATTCAAACATTTATCCAAGGTCTGAATTTTGAATGCGTGTGAAATCCACGTCTGGAGGCAAAGTCAAGCTACGGTGGATTTGAGGAATAGCCAGTGCGAAAATCGTCCAGGGCGAAACCAATCGATAAATCGCGCAGGCACTGCATTATTACCACGAGCCTTTCACATCCACATCCAGAATTTACTTGCCATCGAATTGGGTGCACGCATCCTGCCCAGCAGGCTGCGTGCCAGATTGCAGATAAACGGAAATATGCGATTAGCCCGGCGCTATCGAGCCATCAGGAAATCGAGAAAAGTTTTAGGGGGCCTGTGCCGGCCCAAACGCTGATCAGGGTTTATGCCATCGCCCGGCGGCCTGCTCGTCGCTCTCGCGCGCATCCACCCAGCGCGCGCCTTCCGGGGTTTGCTCGCGCTTCCAGAAGGGCGCCTGGGTCTTGAGGTAATCCATGATGTATTCGCAGGCGGCGAATGCCTCGCCGCGGTGCGCGCCGGTCACGGCCACCAGCACGATCTGGTCGGTGGGCTTGAGATCGCCGACGCGGTGGATGACCAGGGCGTCAAAAATAGCCCAGCGCGTTTTGGCCTGTTCGACAATGCGTTCCAGCGCCTTTTCCGTCATGCCTGGATAGTGCTCCAGGCTCATGCCGGCCACAGCGTCGCCCTCGTTGACATCGCGCACCAGACCGACAAAGCTGGCAATGGCGCCGATTTTGGGATTGCCCTGGCGCAGCGCGAGCAATTCTGCACCGAGATCGAAGTCTTCCTGTTGCACCCGGACGGCCATGTCAGCCCCCGGTAACAGGCGGGAAGATGGCGATTTCATCGCCGTCCCCGATTACCGTCGTGCCATCGGCCATGTCCTGATTCACCGCCACGCGGAAGGCACGCCCTTCCGCCAGCTCGCGCTCCCAGGCGCCGCCGCGCTGACGCAGCCAGGCTGTCAGGCCGGCCACATGCCGTACATCCGCCGGCTGATCGATCTGTTCCGATGAGACGCCCAGCGCTTCGCGCAGGCGTGCAAAATAAAGTAGTGTAATCATGGCTAACCCAGCAATTCGCTAAAGGGGGTGAACTTGATCAAGTCACCGCGCGCCACGGCGGTGCCCTCCCGGATTTCCGCCAGCCCCTCGCCCCACACCGCGGAGGTCAGCACACCGGAACCCTGGTTGGGATAGATGGCGACGCCCGGCATGCCGTCCGCCTGCGGCTCCAGGCGTACACGGACAAATTCGCGCCGGCTGCCCGGCCTGCTCCTGTCGAAGGCGGCGGGCAATGAATAGCTGCGCGGCGTGATCTTTTCCACGCCCTGGCTGCGCAGGATATAGGGGCGCACGAAAAGGCAGAAGGTGGCAAAGGCCGAAACGGGGTTGCCCGGCAGGCCGATAAAGGGCGTATCGTGCACCGTGCCGTAGGCGACGGGCTTGCCCGGTTTCATCGCCACTTTCCACATATCGAGTTTGCCCAGGCTTTCCACTGCTGCCTTGACGTGATCCTCCTCCCCGACCGAGACACCACCGCTGGTGAGGATCAGGTCGGCTTCATGCCATGCTTTTTCAAGCACGTCCACCGTCGCCTCCAGGCTGTCCGGAACGATGCCGTAATCCGTCACGCTGCAACCCATGCCTTCGAGCAGGCCGAGCAGGGTATAGCGGTTGGAGTTGTAGATTTCGCCCTCGGCCAGTGGCTCGCCCGGCATCACGATCTCGTCGCCGGTGAAGAACAGCGCCACGCGCAGCTTGCGATAGACCGGCACGTCGGCCAGCCCGATCGAGGCGATCAGCCCCATTTCCTGCGGGCGAATCCTGACCCCGGCAGGCAATACCTCGCTGCCGGCGGCAATATCCTCGCCGGCGCGGCGGATGTTTTCACCATGGTGGGGGATTTTACGGATCACCACCATATCGCCATCCGGGGTGCAATCCTCCTGCATGACCACGGCATCCGCGCCCGGCGGCACCGGCGCCCCGGTAAAAATGCGCGCCACTGTGCCCTGTTCCAGGGCGTGGCCCATGCTGCCGGCAGGAATGCGCTGGGCGACCCTGAGGCGGGTTTCTCCGACGGGATTCAGGCTGGCGCAGGCCAAGGCATAGCCGTCCATGGCGCTGTTGTCGAGCGGCGGCACCGTGACGGTGGAAACCAGCGGCTGCGCCAGCACCCGGCCCAAGGCGTGCGTGGTTTGAATTTTCTCGATTTCACCCAGCGGCCGGGCATGGCTTAGCAGCAGTTCGAGCGCCTCATCGGCGCTCAGCATTTTCTTGGCATCATTCATGAATTAAGGCCTGTCTGGTGCAAAATAAAATTGACGATTGCTTCGGGCTGATTAAGGTCCAGCCAAGGCAGAGGCGCGTGCAGCGACTCATCACTGGCAATAGCGATGATATGAGGGTCTTGCGGATACAGCAATGGCTTGCCGTTGCCAGGGCGATATATCTCCAGCTTGGGAATCGCTTCCCGCTTGAAGCCTTCCACCAGCACCAGGTCGCAGGGTGATAGCCGCTGCACATGCTCGTTCAGGGAGGGTTCCTGCTCGCCGCGCAACTCATGCAGCAGCACCCAGCGCGAGGAAGAGGCAAGCAGGACTTCGCTCGCCCCGGCGGAGCGATGGCGATACGAGTCCTTGCCCGGCTGATCAAGATCGGCATCGTGATGCGTCTGCTTGATGGTGGATACCCGGATGCCGCGAGCAAGCATGACAGGAATCAACTTCTCAAGCAGGGTGGTTTTCCCGCTGCCCGACCAGCCGGCAAGACCAAACACCTTCAAAACGACTCCCCTTCCCCCAGGTAACGCCACTGCCCCGGCGGCAGGTCGCCCAGCTTGACCTTGCCGATACGCACGCGCTTGAGGCCCACCACTTTCAGGCCCACCAGCTCGCACATGCGGCGGATCTGGCGTTTCTTGCCTTCCTTGAGGATGAAGCGCAACTGGTCTGCGTTTTGCCAGCTCACGCGCGCCAGTTTGAGCGGCTTGCCATCCAGGCTGAGGCCGTAATTCAGCAGCTTCAGGCCATTTTCATCCAGCTTGCCCTGCACCCGCACCAGATATTCCTTCTCGATGCCGGAATCCTCGCCAATCAGCTGCTTGGCAATGCGGCCATCCTGGGTCAGCACCAGCAGCCCCTGCGAGTCGATATCCAGGCGCCCGGCAGGGGCCAGGCCGAAGAGCTGCGAGGGATCGAACTGTTGCGGCGCGGGGTCGTCCTTGAAGCGGCTGTCCTTGGTGATCAGGCTGGCGGCGGCCTTGTGGCCTTTTTCCGGCTGCGCGGAAACGTAACCCACCGGCTTGTGCAGCAGGATGGTGACGCGGCTGGCCTGCTGGGTCTTGGCACCGTGACCCAGCGTCACAGCTTGTGTCGGCAGCACCTTGGTGCCCAGTTCCGTCACCTTGATGCCATCCACGAATACCAGGCCGCGTTCGATATAGGAATCCGCCTCGCGTCGCGAGCACAACCCGAGTTGAGACATGAGTTTGGAAAGCCGGATGGGTTCGTTCATATCATCTCTCTGTCATGCTGACGTAACAAAAACTCAATAAATTGTTCGTTTTTCCGAATCGAAAGCGGCAATAATGGTTGAAGATAATCAGGCTTACCTGGTCACCGGTTTGCAATATGGCTACAAACCCGAAGTTCATGCCGTGGCGGTATTAACCCATTCCCATCAGCGCGCAATCGAACTGTTCCGCAAACAGTTCAGCGGGTCGGAAATCTATTCCTGCACCAGTCTCGCCGAGGCGCGCGAAGTGGTGAAAATCCTCGAGGCCGCCAAGGAGGGGCGCGCAATGCAGAGCGACTCTCTTGGCGCCATCATCAACGATCTTTGACCCGCTCGCGCAGCACCAGGGCGGCTATTCCCGCCAGGAAAAACACCCCGAACCATCCCAGCGCCCAGGCCGGAATGGACAGCCCGAACATCGTCCACTCCACCTTGGCGCACTCTCCGGAGCCCTTTAATAGCATGGGCAGGGCTTTGTAGAGAGGGAAAGCCTCCAGCATGTATTCCAGTCCCGGCCCGCATTCCGGCACCTGGTCCGGCGGCAGGCTCTGCAGCCACAGATTGCGCCCAGCCACCCCAGCACCGGCAAGCGAAAACAACACCATCAACAAGCCATAAGCCATCCTGCCCACGACCCCCGGATTGTGCAGAAAGGCCAGCATCGCCGTCATGCCGATCGCGAGAAACGCCATGCGCTGCAGGATGCACAGCGGGCAAGGCTCAAGATGCACAATGTGCTGAAGATAAAGGCCAAATCCAAGCACACCGAGGCAGCACACCAGCACGGCCAGAAACAGGGTGCGGAAAGAAATGATCATTTGCCACCTACGGGCTGCGCCGCGATCGGTGTCAGGTGCCAGATATCCCAGTTGTACTCATGGATGGTGCGGTCGCTGGAGAATTTTCCACTGGTTGCACTGTTGATGATGCTCATGCGCGTCCAGCGCTCCTGATCGCGATAGGCCTTGGCGGCGCGCTTCTGGGCCTCGACATAGCTCCTGAAGTCCGCCAGGATCATCCAGTAATCGCCATGCTCGGTAAGCGAACGGATGATGCCATCAAAGATGCCGGGCTCGGCAGCGTTGAAATGATTGTCCGACAGCAGCTTCAACACACGCTGCAAATCCCGATCTGCTTCGACCAGTGCAAGCGGGTTGTAATCCCGGCGGCGCGCTTCGACTTCGGCGGCAGTCAGGCCGAACAGGAAAAAATTGTCCACCCCGGCTTCTTCTCGAATCTCGATATTGGCGCCATCCAGTGTACCGATGGTTAATGCGCCATTGATCATGAATTTCATGTTTCCAGTGCCCGAGGCTTCTTTACCGGCAGTCGAAATCTGCTCCGACAGGTCCGTCCCAGGGGAAATCACTTCCATCACCGTCACGCGGTAATCCGGCAGATATGCGACCTTGAGCAGGCCATGGCAAGCCGGATCGTCATTGACCACCTGCGCCACGCTGCAAGCCAGCTTGATGATGGATTTAGCCATCGCATAACCTGGTGCCGCCTTGCCGCCGATCAGCACGCAGCGCGGCGTCCAGTTTGCGGTATCGCCACGCTTGATGCGGTCGTAGAGATGAATCACATGCAGGATATTAAGCAACTGGCGCTTGTATTCGTGAATGCGCTTGACCTGGACATCGAACAGGGCATCGACATCAAAGTCCACGCCGCAATCGGCCTGTACCAGCGCGGCCAGGCGCAGCTTGTTTTCCTGCTTCACTTCGCGCCAACGCGCGCGAAATGCGGCGTCGTCCGAAAACGGGATCAGCTTGCGCAGTTGCTGCAAATCGGTCGCCCAGCCCTCGCCGATGGTGTCGGTAATCAGCTGGCTCAGTGCCGGGTTGCTCGATGCCAGCCAGCGGCGCTGCGTGACGCCATTGGTCTTGTTGTTGAATTTGGCCGGCCACAGTTCGTAGAAATCGTGAAACAGATCCTGCTGCAGCAACTCGGAGTGCAGTTCGGCCACACCGTTGACGGAGAAACCGGCCACCACGGCCAGATAAGCCATGCGCACCTGCGCCTCATGGCCTTCCTCGATGATGGACATACGTGCCAGACGCTGGCTGTCGCCGGGCCAGCGCCGGGATACTTCTTTCATGAAGCGCCGGTTGATTTCAAAAATAATGTCCAGCAGTCGCGGCAGCAGCGAGCGGAACAGACGCACCGGCCACTTCTCCAGCGCTTCGGGCAACAGCGTGTGATTCGTATAGGCCATGGTACGGGAAGTGATGCCCCAGGCCTCGTCCCAGCCCATGCCATGTTCGTCCATCAGAAGGCGCATCAGTTCCGCCACCGCACAGGTGGGATGCGTATCGTTGAGCTGAAAGCAGTTCAACTCGGCAAAGCGGCTGAAATCCTCGCCATGATCGCGCACCCAGCAATGCACCACATCCTGCAGGCTGGCCGAAGCCAGGAAATATTGCTGGCGCAGGCGCAGCTCCTTGCCGTTCTCGCTCGTATCGTTGGGGTAGAGCACCATGGTGATGTGCTCTGCGGCATTCTTGGCCGCCACGGCTTCGGGGTAGCTGCCGGCGTTGAACTCACTCAGGTCGAATTCGTCCGTGGCGGCGGACTTCCACAGGCGCAGGGTATTCACGGTGCCGTTCTGGTAACCCGGCACCGGAACGTCATAAGGCACGGCCAGCACATCATGGGTATCCAGCCAGCGCACCCTCATCCGGTCATCCTGATCCTGGTAATAATCGCAGTGCCCGCCAAAATGAATGCGCTGCGTGAACTCGGGCCGCTCCAGTTCCCAGGGGTTGCCGTTGCGCAGCCAGTGGTCCGGCTCCTCCACCTGATACCCGCCCTCGATATGCTGACGGAACATACCGTACTCGTAGCGGATACCATAACCCATCACCGGCAGCTGCAGGGTAGCGCAACTGTCCAGAAAGCAGGCTGCAAGCCGCCCCAGGCCGCCATTGCCTAGACCGGCGTCGTGTTCCTGATCCGCCACCTCTTCCATCAGTAATCCCAACTGATTCAGCGCCTTCATTGTCTCATCGACGATACCCAGGTTAAGCACTGCGTTGGACAGGGCGCGTCCCATGAGAAACTCCATGGAGAGATAGTAAGTGCGCTTGCTGCCGCTCGCATCATAAGCGGCATCGGTCGCCTTCCAGCGCTCCACCAGGCGGTCGCGCAGGGTCAGTGCAAGGGCGGTATTGAAGCAATGCGGCGGCGTACCATGCCGTTCGCGGCCCAGGGTATGGCTGAAATATTGGCGAAAATCCATCGCCAGACTTCCCGCATCCATACCCAGAGGGGGCAAATCGGTCAGAAGAGCAGAAGGGGTACTGGTCAGATCGGTCGGGGAAAATTGGGTCATTGCGGTCTCTTTTTCAACACTTTCGATGAAGATGGTCTTTTTCCAGCAACATCGGGCCGGCTAAAATAATGGGCAGACGAATCAGCCGCCTAAAAGATAGAATTTTAACTTAGATTGGCCATTGATAGCGAATTTGAAAGCTTATGCGTGTCTCATCTCGGGATTATTCGCTTGTAACCTGGACTTGATCTAAATATAATGACCCTTCAAATCAGTCAAATATTCATGCGCAGAAACAGGGCCACCCCTTACATCACGCGCATCTTTTTCTCTTCATTGACAACAAAAAGGAATCATCATGGCAGTTCTCGTTGGCAAGGCAGCTCCCGATTTCACCGCCGCAGCGGTCATGGGCAACAACAGCATCGAAGAAGGTTTCAATCTCAAGACTCACATCAAGGACAAGTACGCGGTCATCTTCTTCTACCCGCTCGATTTCACCTTCGTGTGCCCTTCCGAATTGATCGCCTTTGATCACCGCCTGAAGGAATTCAAGGACCGCAACGTGGAAGTGATCGGCGTCTCCATCGACTCCCATTTCAGCCACCTGGCCTGGAAAAACACCGCAGTCAACAACGGCGGCATCGGCCAGGTCCAGTACCCGCTGGTCGCAGACATCAAGCACGAAATCTGCAAGGCCTATGATGTCGAAGCGGATGCAGGCGTCGCCTTCCGCGGCTCTTTCCTGATCGACAAGAGCGGCGTGGTGCGCCACCAGGTGGTGAACGACCTGCCGCTAGGCCGCAATATCGACGAAATGATCCGCATGGTCGACGCCCTGCAATTCACCGAACAGCACGGCGAAGTCTGCCCGGCTGGCTGGAACAAGGGCAAGGCCGGCATGAAGGCCGACACCAAAGGTGTAGCGGACTACCTGGCGAAGCACGCCGGCGAATTGTAAGTCTCGAGTTTTTCGCCTCGCGAAAGCCGCCAGGGAGTTGATCCCCTGGCGGCTTTTTGCTTCTGGGCGTGTGTTTTCTCAACCCTCAAGGAGAACGAAGATGAAAATCACCAGGAAGAAACTGATCGAGGAATTGAACAAGGACCTGGAGTGGGAATATGCTGCGGCCGTCCAGTATGTGCAGCATGCTTCCGCAATCAGCGGAGCACAATACGATTCGATCCAGAAGGAACTGATCATTCATTCACAGGAGGAAATGCAGCATGCCGTGATGCTCTCCGAGCAGATCGATTTTCTCGGTGGCATACCGACCATCAACGTCGAGAAGCGCGAGATTTCAAGCGACAGCAAGGAAATGCTGAAGCAGGACTTGCGGGGCGAGGACAATGCCATTACGCGCTACAAGGAGCGTATCGCCCAGGCCGAAGCACTACAGGAATACGGCCTGCGTCGCGTGCTGGAAGACATCCTGATTCAGGAAGAAGAGCACAAACGCGACCTGTCGAACGCCATCGTCAACAAGTAAATCACAAAAAACATCGCCGGCATTCACATCCGTATGCCGGCCTCTCCCTTCCCGCCTCATACCTCTCTTTGTGACCTTGATATCGGAAAAACCGCCTCCATTAGCGCTTGGTGATATACTTTTTTATTTGTCTTGACCCATATCAAGGATAAGCAAAATGATTTCTGATAAAGCCCGCTTTGACCAGGCCATTGCCAAGTTTGACGCCGCGAATGCGGAGGATCCCAACAAGGAAGTTTTCGAGGGCAAGGAATACCCCAAGGAACTGCTCTACGCGCAGCGCATGACCGACATGCTCCAGCGTTTCGCCCCGGATGCGCCCGAGCATGTCCAGCTCGCCGTGCGCGCCCAGCATATCTGCCGCTGGAAAATACCGCGCGCGGATTACCCGATGGACAAGCCCGGCTATTACCAGTGGCGCACCTATCTGTACAAGTTCCATGGCGAGACCGCCGGCGCCATCATGCGGGAAGTGGGCTATGACGAGGACACGATCAGTAAGCTTCAGGCCCTGCTGCGCAAGGAAAAACTCAAGCTCAATCCGGAAACCCAGCTACTCGAAGACGTGGTGGACCTGACTTTCCTGCAGTACTATCTGGAAGCTTTCGTGCAGAAATACAGCAGCCAGTACGACGAAGAAAAGCTGCTCGACATCGTGCGCAAGACCTGGAAAAAGATGTCTGACAAAGGCCATGAGGCCGCGCTGAAACTCGACTTCACACCCGAAATGCTGGCGGTGGTCAAGAAAGCACTGGGCTGATTTAGGGCGGGGGGTTCCCCGCCCTCAAGAACTTACTGCAACGCCCCCTTTTCTTCGGCAAGTTGCTGAGACAATGCAGCCACGGTTTCGGTATCCAGATCGATTCCGACATCCCAGCCCGGATTGATAGTCACACCGGCACCCGCGTCAATGTGCTCCAGCACCCAGCGAAAATCCGCCAGCAAGCCGCCGCCGAACTTGGGAAATTCTTCCATCACCACCTTGGCCCGCTCGGGGCTGCTGAACAACACCAGCACATGGACCCCTTCCTCGTCCTGCACCACCAGCGGGCGGGCGTGAATGGAGCGCTGAAACCCCTCTATACCCGACTCTTCGTCCTCCACAGGCATGAACACCTGGTCATCCAGCAGCCCGCCGATCAGGTCATCCACATCCAACTCGCCATTCGCCGCCGCCAGCAGCTTCTGCTCAAGATCGTTCTTGGGCTCAAACATCTGATCACTCATGACACTTCTCCAAAATTCATATCCGTTCCCATTCTACCCTGCCATGCCCAGTTAGCCTAAGACCGGCTTGCCACCAGTGTAGCGCCCATCAGGCCCACTTTCGGATTCATGACCACACGCAACGGGATGCGCTGCATCAGCGCTGTAAAACGCCCCTTGTCGTTGAAGGCGCGCACGAATCCGCCGTTCTTGAGTCTGGTGATGATTTTGGGCGCGATTCCGCCCGCGACGTAAACGCCTCCCCTGGCCAGGGTCGTGAGCGCCAGATTGCCCGCCTGCGCGCCGTAGATGGCAATAAACATGTCCAGCGCCCGCACCGCAGCCGGATCACGGCCATCGAGTCCAAAGTCGGAAATCGCTGCCGCCGGATCGTTTTCCAGCATGGCCTTACGCAAGGCTGGCGTGGCCGATTCCAGCCCGCTTTCGACCAGATACTCCAATATCTTGACCAATCCGTCCCCTGAAACGATGCGCTCATAGGACACATGGCCGAAAATCGGCCGAAAAAAACGCAGCAAACCATCCTGAATCTCATCAGCCGGCGCAAAATCCACATGCCCGCCTTCGGACGGCAGGGCTTGGTAATGCGCGCCTTGCCACACCAGGATACCCTCGCCGAGTCCTGTCCCTGCGCCCAACACTGCACGCAGGCCGTGCAGTTCGGGCTCACCCGCCTGCAGCGACACCACATCATCCCCATGCAACACCTCGATGCCGTAACCTACTGCGGCAAAGTCATTGATCAGGCTGACATTGGCGATGCCGAACTCGGCACCCACAGCGGCTGCATTGATCGTCCAACCGAGATTGGTGATTTTTGCATTTTGGCCCTGTATCGGGCCGGCCACGCCGAAACAGGCCGCGTTAATAGGCCCTGCAGCGGATGGAAGAGACGCAGCGGCACTCATGAACTCCCCCACCAGCGAGCTGAAATCTTCATATGCGATGCTGTCGAAACGACGCTCGCAGATGACATGAAAGACACCATCCCGCAGCGCCACCAGTTGCAACAGTGTCTTGGTGCCGCCGATATCGCCGGCCAGAATCAGTTTCCCCATTGCTTCACCACCATTTCTTTTTCTTGAAATAAATCACCATCCCCGATGCCAGGAGAATCATTACGACCCACGAAGCCAGATAACCATAATGCCACTCCAGCTCGGGCATATTTTTAAAGTTCATGCCATAAATCCCGACAATCCAGGTCAGCGGAATAAAGATGGTCGCAATCACGGTGAGCACCTTCATCACCGCATTGGTGCGGTTGCTGATGCTGGAGAGATAGATGTCAAGCATCCCCGACAGCATGTCGCGGAAAGTTTCTATGGTGTCGATGACCTGGATGGTGTGGTCGTACACATCGCGCAGGTAGTAGCCCGTTCCCTCGCGGATCAGGGTCGAATCGCGGCGCTGCATGCCGCTTACCACCTCGCGCAGCGGCCACACCGATTTGCGCAGGTAGATCATCTCGCGCTTCAGGTTGTGGATCAGGTGCAAAGTTTCCGGACCGGGGTCGCTGATCAGGGTTTCTTCCAGCAATTCGACGCGCTCGCCGATGGTTTCCAGGATGATGAAATAGTTATCCACCACCGCGTCGATCAGCGAATAGGCGAGATAATCCGCGCCCAGCCTGCGGATCTGGCCCTTGGCGTTGCGGATACGGTTGCGCACCGGCTCGAACACATCGCCCCTTGCTCCTTCCTGGATGGAAAGCACGAAATTCTCGCCCAGGATCAGGCTCACCTGCTCGGAACGAATTTCTCCGCTCTCGCTGCCATTGGTAAGCATGCGCAGCACGATATACAGATAGTCGCCATAATCCTCGATCTTGGGGCGCTGGTCGGTATTGAGGATATCTTCCATCACCAGCGGATGCAGGCCGAAACAGTGCCCGATCTTTTCCAGTGCCTGAATATCATGCACGCCCTCGATATCCACCCAGGTGACGGTCGGCTTGCCGCGCAAGGCCATGCACTGCGCATAGTCGGACAGAATGGTTTCGCCGCAGCCCTGCGCATCGTAATCCAGCGCCACGGCTTTCATGACGTCAGTGATCTGATCCCCGATATGCATCAAGGTGCCGGGCGGAAAGCCCGCTTTTTTCGAGCGTTTCTTAAGCGCGTGCCGAGCCATAATGAATCTCCTCCATCGGCGCTGGCACATGGATGCCGTAGCCCTGGGCATAATCCACACCCAGCACTGCGAGCTTCTCGATCAACGCCTTGTCTTCGACGAATTCCGCCACGGTTTCGATGCCCATCACACTGGCGATGCGGGCAATCGCCTCGACCATGGCCAGGTTGACCGGATTCTGGTCCATGCCGCGCACGAAGGCGCCGTCGATCTTCAGATAATGAACCGGCAGATCCTTGAGATAGGCGAAGGAAGACATGCCGCTGCCAAAATCATCAAGCGCGAAGCTGCAACCCAGTTTGGAGAGCTCGTGCATGAAGCGCGAGGCCTTGTTGAGATTGGCGATCGCGGAAGTTTCGGTGATTTCCAGGCACAATGCCTGGGGCGGCATGCCGTAATACTCGAGCTGTTCCTTGAGAAAAGCAGAAAACATTTCATCGTTCAGGCTGGTGGCGGAAAGGTTCACCGCGCACAATATCGGGAAAGGCTCTTCCCTGGCCTGGCACGCCTCCCACATGCGGCGCCATTCCCCGCTACGGGAACTGAACAGGGTACGGATCACCCAGCGGTCCACGGTCGGCATCAGATTATAACGCTCAGCCGCCGGGATGAAGGCCACAGGCGATATCACTTCCCCATTTTCATCCACCATGCGCAGCAACACCTCAAAGTGCTGCAAACCACGCTGATGCGGCATTACCGCGGCGATTTCCTGATAGTAAAGACGGAAGCGGTCCTCCTCGAAAGCCTTGCTGATACGTGAAATCCATTGCATTTCACCATGCCGTCGGGCCAGATCGGTGTCATTCTCCAGATAGACGTGAACGCGGTTGCGCCCCCCGTCCTTGGCGGCATAGCAGGCAGCATCGGCATTGCTCATCACAGTGGCGAGGTTGCCGCTAGTCGAGTTTATCTCGACCAGGCCAATGCTGATGCCGACTTCGAAGGACTTGTCCTGCCACATGAAGCGGAATTGCTGCACCCCCTCGCGCACTTCGTTTGCCAGGCGTAGCGCGGGCTCCAACGGGCAACCGTAGAGCAGCATGCCGAACTCGTCGCCTCCTAGGCGCGCCACCGTATCGGAATCCCGTCCACGCGCCACAAACACCGCCACCAGCTGGCGCAGCAACTCATCCCCTGCCATGTGGCCACAGGTATCGTTGACCACCTTGAACTGGTCAAGATCCATGAACAGCACGGCGTGATGCTTGCCTTCAACCACAGCGCTGTCGATCAGTTCCTGCAGCAGGCGCTCGAACTCGCGCCGGTTGACCAGACCGGTCAGGGCATCGTGAGTCGCCTGCCAGGAAAGCTGATTGGCCATCTGGCGCGCATGGGAAACGTCGTGGAACACCACCACCGCACCGATCACATCGCCACTCCGGTTGCAAATCGGCGACAGGCGGTCCTCGATCACGAACTCCTGGCCATCACCGCGCCGCACCAGCAAGGAGTGGCTTTTCATCCCCACCACCTGGCCATCCGGCAGGGCGTGGCTGGCAAGATGTGCCATCTGATCGCGCGTCGCCTCGTCCACCACGAAAAAAACCTCGCGTAGCGGCTGGCCACGTGCTTCCGCCAGAGACCAGCCGGTAAGGGTTTCGGCTACTGCATTCAAATAATCAACCTGACCGATATCATTGGTGGTGATCACCGCATCACCGATCGAATACAGCGTGACTTGCGCCAATTCCTTTTCCTGGAACAGCGCATCCTCGATGTTCCGCGTGCGTCTGATGACAAAGGCTGCAATCCCGAACGCCAGCAACACAGCGGTCACCCCGCTCATCAACATGAACAGCGTGGCAAAACGGAACTCATCTTCGGCTTCAGAAGCCGTTCTGCGCGCAGAGTCGCGTTGCATGCCAAGCAGCCGGGAATACAGCACAAAAATCTTATTCTGCATGGGAATGACTTTTTGCAGCAGCGCGCGATGCGCGGCGTCAGTCTCCCCACGCGCCACGAAATTCACCACCAGCTCCTGATATTCCAAAGCCGTGCTGATCAGGTGCAGGGATTCCTGCAGCACATCGCGTTCTGCGGGGGTCAGCTGCATTGCTTCCAGTTGTGACCTGGCCTTGACGAATTCACTGGCCAGCTCATGGTAGCGCAGGTAAGCATCGTCTTTTTCAAAAGCATCCTGCAGCATGGCCATGGCATACAAAGTGATCACCCGTTCACGTGTCACGGTGCGCATGTTGGTCACCAGTTCGGCCTGGACATTATGCTTGTGCACGATCGTTTCCAGCTCGGCCTTGATCGCATACATGCGCGAAATACCAATGAAGGTAAGCGCCAGCATGAGGGCCACGGCGGCACCAAAACCTACAGCGATAATGAGTTTTGAATTCTGTTTGAACACCGGCTACCGCATCAAATTCCGGCCAACTCGAACAATTTGGCATGCGCCATCAGAGGAATCCCGTCGCTGCCAGTTCGGTAAGCAACGCATCGTAATCCTTTGCGCCCTGGCTATGCGGCGCATGGGTAAAGATATCCTTGTTGTAGGCCGGGCTTTCCGCCAGGCTGACATTTTCGGAGATATGGACGGAACATAGTTCGTCACCGAAACGTTCGCGTAATTGCACAAGAATTTCGCGCGACATGCGGCGACGGGCGTCGTAACGGGTTACTACATAGCGCCGCTCGATACGCTTTTTCACCACATGTTCCAGTGCCTTGAGGGTGCCTTCGAGCTGGAGCGCCCCCCTTACTGACAGAAAATCCGCCGAGATCGGCACCAGCACCCTGCCCGACGCAAAAATAGCATTCAGAGACAATACGTTGAGCATAGGGCAGCAGTCGATCACAATCGGTGTGCCTTCCTGCTCCAGCATTTCCTCCTGGAGAGCTGCCTTGAGGCGCATCACTGATTTCAACCCCTTGCCGTGAAGCGCATCGACCTTGGACAACTCCATGTGCGAGGGAATAATGTTGCCGCCGGGCGGGAATTTTCTCACCAGATCGGACAAAGGACGCGCTTGGGCATAGAAACCAAACACGCTGTCAGCGCCCGAGGCCACCGGCACATCGCCGATAATCGTCAGATGCGCCTGCGGGTCGAGATCGATCGCCAGCGGATCAAGCCCGCCACGCGCCAGTGCCGCGGCCAGATTAAGGCTGGTGGTGGTCTTGCCGACACCGCCCTTTTGATTGAACACCGCAATAATTGTCATGATTCCTGAATCCTAAAGGATTATGCCCGCGTTCGGCAAGATTACTGGGCTCTGGCATAATGGCTTTTTTTCAAACCAAAGATGGAGATTCTCAATGTCTGAAACCACCACCGAAAGCGGCCTGATCTACGAAGACATCACACCAGGCGAAGGCGACGAAGCCACTGCCGGCCGCATGGTCTCGGTACACTACACGGGCTGGCTGACCGATGGCACTAAATTCGACTCCAGCAAGGACCGCAACGACCCCTTCACCTTTCCCCTGGGTGCCGGCCATGTCATCAAAGGCTGGGATGAAGGCGTGCAGGGCATGAAAGCAGGCGGCGTGCGCAAGCTCACGATTCCTCCTCAGTTGGGTTACGGTGCCCGTGGCGCGGGTGGTGTGATCCCTCCCAACGCCACATTGGTATTTGAGGTGGAATTGCTAAAGGTGCTTTGACCTCAAGATAGCGCTTTTCCAGGTCCAGGGTTTCCACCTCTCGCCCCAGCATCACCACCATACCTTTGAGCCGGTTGTCGCCGGTGTCTGAAAACTCGAAGCGGTAGGTGCGGCGGAGCTTGAGGTGGCCGTACCCGTCGCGGCGAAACCCCAGCCCGGAAAACGCTACCGTATCATCCAGAAACTGTAGCCCCTCCTCGCGGCATGCGCGCTTGCCTGTCAGTTCCGCCTGCTCCCGTGCCGCCATGCTGTCGACCCAGAACCAGCCCAGCAGCAGAAAAAAACCGATCAGAAACAGTTCCACTAGAAGGCCCCATGACGTGATTTGCGCGCCGGTTTCGGATGCTCGGACAAGTGACAGATGCGGCGGTAATGGAGCAGGGTTTTTTGCACCTGTCCCAACACACTGCCATGCGGATAACCGCCGCTTTCATCCAGTTCTCCGGCAGGCATGCCCATCAACAATTCCAGGCCATCCATGACATCCTCGATGGCATGGATATGGAACTGCCCCTGCTCCACTGCCGCCACCACTTCCGCATTCAGCATCAGGTGGGCGCGATTGCACGCAGGCAGGATCACGCCCTGGCTGCCGTCCAGACCCGAGGCTTGGCAGACGCGGAAAAAACCCTCGATTTTTTCGTTCATGCCACCAATGGGCAGCACCTCGCCATGCTGGTTGAGCGCGCCGGTCACGGCAACCCCCTGCCGGATAGGCAAGCCCGAAAGGCTGGAAAGCAGCGCGTACAGCTCGGCGCAGGAAGCGGAATCGCCTTCCACGCCATGATATTCCTGCTCGAAGGCCAGCGCGCCATTTACCGAGAGCGGCCCGAGATGGGAAAACAGGGCGGCAAAATAGCTCTGCAGGATGAACATGCCCTTGTCGTGGATGGGGCCGGACATCTGTACTTCGCGTTCGATATTGAGGACACCTTCCTTGCCGGGGAAGGTGCGCGCCGACACCACCATCGGCATGCCGAAGCGATGGTCGCCGAGGTCGATCTGAGTCAGGCCGTTGATTCGCCCTATCCGCTCGCCCTGTACCGCGATGAGCAATTCGCCTTCCGCGATGGATTCGTGCAAGCGCTGGTCTGGGTAATCATGCCTGCTGGTCTTGGCTGCCAGCGCCGCTTCCACGTCTTCACGCTGCACCAGCTCACCTGTAGCGTGCATGGCACTTTCCGTCACCAGTTGTTCCAGGTAGGCGAATACTGCGTACTGGCGACGCTGGTCGTCCGCTTCGCGCTGCATCTCTTCCAGCAGACGCGCTACGGCAGCCGCCGTGAAATGCGGCAGCCCCAGGCGGTGACAGGTATGCGCCACAAAGATGGCCGTGGCGCGGCGGGAATCCTGCGAAATCTTGAAGCTCTCGGCGAAATCGACCTTGATGCGGAAATGTCGACCGAATTCCGGATCTTCTTCCTGCAATTCGTAATAATGCTCGCGGGTGCCGACCAGGATCACCTTTACCCTCACATCCACGGCTTCCGGCTCAAGCGACACCACCGCCATGGGCGCATATTGCGTGCCCGGCTCCTCGATCTGCAGGCGTCCACTGCGCAGAAAACGGCGCAGTTTTTCCCATACCAGCGGGTCGCCCAGCAAATCTCTCAGATGCAGCAACAGGAAACCGCCGTGGGCGCGCAACAGGCTGCCGGCACGAATACGCGAGAAGTCTGTCATCAGCACATCGTTTTCCACCTGGTATTCGATGCTGCCAAACAGAGAGCGGAACAGCGGGTTGTCCTCGACCAGCACCGGTGCGCCGTTGAGCCCGCCGTTATCCACCACCAGATTCACGCGTTCGCGCCCCAACGCAAGCATCAGTTCGTCCTGGGCCTCTTCCGCGCCAAACAGGTCGATCAGTTCCAGAATATCTTCGCCCACGCGCTCAAGATAGCCACCCAGCTTGACGGAATCCTTGATCTGCTGCTTCATCGCAGCGCGAATCTTGTCGATCTCATGCTCCAGCAGGGATTTCACGAATCGCTGCCTAAGCCGGGCCACCGCCTCGTTCGCCGCCCGTTCCTTGGGCCGCATTTTCTCCAGGAAGCGGGTGATTTCGGCACGCAATTCGAGTTCAGCACGCCCGACCTCGGTCTTGCGTGCCTGGGGCAGAGCCAGCATTTCTTCCTCGGTCACCGCGTGCCCGCCTTCGCCCAGCAGGGTAAAAATCATGCGCTCATCTTCCCGCTGCAGGCTGAAGTTCCGGGACGAGGCAAACGCCGTCAACTCTGCAAACGCCAGCGTTTCTTCATCCTTGAATGCCTTCTGGATGGACTCGCTTTCGGATTTGAACTCAGGCCCGGAAAGGCGGGCGGGGATCTCAGTGCGCAGCTTCTTGACCAGTTCGGCCATCATGTCGCGCAGCGCCCGCCCCTGCCCCGGGGGCAGGCGCAAGGCCAGCGGCCGCTCTGGGCAGTCGAAATTGTGCAGATAACACAGGTCGGGCGGCACGGTGCGCTGCGCTGCGGCTTCCCGCATTGCCACTTCCATCAGCGAAGAACGTCCGCTGCCCACCTCTCCGAGCACAAACAGGTTGTAACCCGGCTGATCCAGCGACAGGCCAAAACGCGCCGCTTTCTCGGCACGTTCCTGTCCGATCCAGGGCAGCGGCTCGGATACCAGGAGCGAGGTATCCGGGCAATCCAGTTCCCGGGGGTCGACATTCAGGCGGAGTTGATGCGGAAGTAACTTGATGGAGGGCATGGCGAACCTGTCAGCTTGGATAGGGCATTGTCCCACGAGTGCGGAAAAAATGCAGTGGCGTGCGGCTTGGCCCTAGAAGCGGTAATTCTGTTGCGGCTTACCCCTGGCTTCACGATACAACGGCTCCACCCGCGGCGCGAGACGTGACAGTTCGGCAATGCGGCTTTCATGCGAGGGATGGGTGCTGAGCCATTCAGGCGGGCCATTCCCCTGGCGCGCCATTTTTTGCCACAGCGTAATGGCCGCAGCGGGGTTGTAACCCGCCCGCGCGGCAAGCTCGATGCCGATCCTGTCCGCTTCGCTTTCCGCAGTGCGGCTGTTGGGCATCTGGATCACGTACAGCGCCAGCGCATGCGCCATCTGCGTCTGCCCGGCGGAGGCGCCGGCACCCGTGGCAAGCAGCTGCACACCCAGATCGGAAGCCATGGCCATAGACATTTTTTCGCGCGTATGGTCGGAAAGCGCGTGGGCGATCTCATGCGCCATCACCTGCGCCAGTTCATCGTCACTCGGATTCATCTTGTCGAAAAAACCGCTGTAGATCGCCATTTTTCCGCCCGCCATGCAGAACGCGTTGACCTCCGGGCTGTCGATCACGTTCACTTCCCACTTCCAGCTTGCCGCATCACCGCGGTAGGCCAAGGCGTGAGGAATCAGGCGGCCGGTAATGGCATGAATGCGCGCAACTTTTGCCGCGTCACGATTGATTTTCGACTGCTGTTGCAAACTGGTGGTCATGGCCGAATAGGCCTGATAGGAAGAAGCCACCGCCTCCTGCCCGGAAACCAGCATCAACTGGGAACGTCCGGTAATCGGATTGGCTGCGCAGCCGGTCAGTGCTGCCAGTAACAGTACTGCGCCAAGAAGGGTTTTAATCTTCGTCCACATAGGTATTACCCCCAAACAATGTGCCAAGAAGAAATAAGGTTCAGCCGTAACTCAGTCCCATCGCCTCGCGCACGTCGCGCATGGTCTCGTTGGCCAGCTTGCGCGCTTTTTCGCAGCCGTCAGCGATGATATTGCGCACCAGGGTCGGGTCTTCCTCGTACATCAGAGCACGCTCGCGCATCGGCTCTTGCTCCTTCAGTACTGCCTCGATCACCGGCTGCTTGCACTCGATGCAGCCGATCCCTGCGCTCTTGCAACCCTGCTGCACCCATTCACGCGTGGCATCGTTCGAATAGACCATATGGAAGGACCACACCGGGCATTTTTCCGGATCGCCCGGATCGGTGCGGCGCACGCGGGCAGGGTCGGTGGGCATGGTGCGGATTTTCTTGTTCACGCTCTCCGCGTCCTCGCGCAGGGTGATGGTGTTGTGATAGGACTTGGACATTTTCTGCCCGTCCAGGCCCGGCATGCGCGAAGCCGCAGTCAAGAGCGCATCCGGCTCCACCAGAATCATCTTGCCGCCGCCTTCGAGATAACCGAACAGGCGTTCCTTGTCGCCCATGGACAAGTTCTGCTGCTCGTTAAGCAAAGCCTGGGCGGATTCCAGCGCCTCATCATCCCCCTGCTCCTGGTAACGCTTGCGCATTTCCTCATAAAGCCGGGCGCGCTTGCTGCCCAGTTTTTTTACCGCGGCCTCGGCCTTTTCCTCGAAGCCGATCTCGCGGCCATAGAGGTGATTGAAGCGGCGCGCGATTTCGCGCGTGAACTCGATATGCGGCACCTGGTCCTCGCCCACCGGCACCTGGTTGGCGCGGTAGATCAGGATATCTGCCGATTGCAACAAGGGATAGCCGAGGAAGCCGTAGGTGCTCAAATCCTTTTCCGACAGCTTTTCCTGCTGGTCCTTATAGGTCGGCACGCGCTCCAGCCAGCCCAGCGGCGTCATCATCGACAGCAGGAGGTGCAGCTCGGCATGCTCCGGCACGCGCGACTGGATGAACATGGTGGCGTTGGCAGGGTCGACGCCTGCGGCCAGCCAGTCGATCACCATATCCCAGACATTGCGCTCGATCACTTCCGGCGTGTCGTAATGGGTGGTGAGCGCATGCCAGTCCGCGACGAAAAACAGGCATTCGAATTCATGCTGCAACTCAACCCAGTTTTTAAGCACGCCATGGTAATGGCCGAGATGCAGGCCGCCCGTGGGGCGCATGCCGGATAAAACACGTTCCTGATACATGTTGGTCAAACGTCCTATTAATGAAGTCCAAAGAGAGAAGCGACAAGCGCCATGACAGTATTGATCATCGGCCACAGAATAACGTTCAGCGCGCCGGAAAACAGCAGCACCACCAGGATGATCATGCCGTAGGGTTCGAGGCGCGAATAGGAATAAGCCAATGGCGGCGGCAGCAGGCTGACGGCGATGCGCCCGCCATCCAGCGGCAGCAGGGGCAGCAGGTTGAGCACCATGAGCACGGCGTTGATGGTGATGCCGGCCTTGCCCATCAGCGCCATGGGCAGCGCCAGGCTGCTTTCCGGCATGGACAGGCCGATCTTCATCACCAGCGCCCAGAACAATGCCATCACCAGATTGGCCGCGGGCCCGGCAGCAGCGACCCACAGCATATCCCGCTTGGGGTGGCGCAGGTGGCTGAAATTCACCGGCACCGGCTTGGCCCAGCCGAACAGGATTCCGCCCAGCGCCAATGTGGCCAGCGGCACCAGCACCGTGCCGATGGGGTCGATATGGCGCAGCGGATTCACGCTGATACGCCCCAGCATGTAAGCAGTGGTGTCGCCAAAGTGCCTGGCGGCATAGCCATGGGCGGCTTCATGCAGGGTGATGGCGAAGATCACCGGCAGCGCGTAAACCGCGATTTGCTGAACAAGGGTCAACTCCATCAGGCTTCCAGGCCGAATGGCTCTAGGCTGCCCTTACCGGCGCGAATCAAGACCGGCTCGCTGCCGGTCAGGTCGATCACCGTGGACATGCCGATGCAGCAACTGCCCGCATCGAGGATCAGATCCACCTGCTTTTGCAGACGATCGCGGATTTCCTCGCCATCACTCAGTGGATCCTCGTCACCGGGCAGCATCAGGGTAGAGCTCAGCAGCGGCTCGTTCAGCTCTTCCAGCAAAGCCAGCGCCACCGGGTGATCAGGCACCCTGAGGCCGATGGTGGCGCGCTTGGGATGCTGCAGGCGGCGCGGCACTTCCTTGGTGGCCAGCAGAATGAATGTATAACTGCCCGGTGTATTAGACTTGAGCAGGCGATATTGCTGATTGTCCACGCGGGCATAATGAGCGAGTTCGGACAGATCGCGGCACACCAGGGTGAAATGGTGGCGCTCGTCCACCCCTCGGATATCGCGGATGCGCTGCATCGCGTCCTTGTCGCCGAGATGGCAGCCCAGGGCGTAGCAGGAGTCGGTGGGATACACCACCACGCCGCCGTTCCGGATAATATCCGCTGCCTGCCGGATCAGTCGCGGCTGGGGATTGTCAGGATGAATGGTAAAAAATTGTGACAAATTAAAAAATACTCCAGTTTTCAGGCGCTGCCGCGCTACGCTTCAAAAGCGCTCCAGTTCAGGCCAATCCTGCCACACCGGCACGCACCCCGACGGCAAAGGAGGCAGCCTGCCCATATCGAAAAAATTATGCGTGGGCCCATGATAATCGGAACCCGCCGAGGCCTGCAGTTCATAAAGTCGCGCGTACTCGGCAAAAATACGGTATTGATCAACTGTATGGCTGCCTGAGACCACCTCCACCGCCACGCCGCCGGCTTCCTTGAAGGCAGCAAAAAGTCCATGCATGGTGGTTTTGCCAATATCGTAACGGCCCGGGTGCGCCAGCACCGCTACACCACCGCTGCGCCTGATCCAGCCGATGGCCTCGCTCATGTCCGCCCACTGGTGAGATACATGTCCCGGCTTGCCCTTGACCAGGAATTTCTTGAACACCGTTTTCACATCCTTGGCGTGCCCCTGTGCCACCAAGAAGCGTGCGAAATGGGTGCGGCTGATAATGCGCTCCTTGGCATAAGCCATGGAGCCTTCCAGACTACCGGATATTCCCGCCTTGTCCAGTTCAGCCGCAATCGCCGCGGCTCGTGTCAACCGTCCGGCGCGAATATTCTCCAGCCCCGCCAGCAGTTCGGGATAGGTAGGGTCCACACGCAGTCCGACAATATGGATTGTTCGCTTGTTCCATGTCACGGATATTTCAACCCCGTTGATCAGGCTCATGCCCAGGCCTTCAGCCACGACACGCGCCTGATCCAGCCCGCCGACATCGTCATGATCGGTCAGCGCCATGATCTCAACGCCCTGCGACGCGGCGTATGTCACCAGCTCGGCTGGCGTATAGGAACCATCGGAAATGGTGGAGTGACTATGCAAGTCAATCTTTGGCATGCAAGGGGAACTTGTAAGAAGGATGCTAATCATAGCAAAATGCTTGATCTATTGAAATGAAGTAAGTCCCTGATGAAATTCCTGTTCGACTTTTTCCCCATCATCCTGTTTTTCGCCGCCTTCAAGCTGTATGGCATCTACACTGCCACCGCCGTGGCCATAGCCGCCACTTTCGGCCAGATTGGCTGGGTCTGGCTCAAGCACCGCAAGGTGGATACCATGCTGTGGGTCAGCCTGGCCATCATCACGCTGTTCGGCGGCGCGACCCTGTTCCTGCATGACGAGACCTTCATCAAGTGGAAGCCCACCGTGCTTTACTGGCTATTTGCCGTGGTGCTGGCGGTCAGCGCCGGCCTGTTTCGCAAAAACCTGATCCGCACCATGATGGAAAAACAGTTCTCCGCGCCGGATTTCGTGTGGCGCAACCTCAATCTGAGCTGGATGGGCTTCTTCCTGCTGATGGGGGTGCTCAATCTTTATGTCGCCTTCAACTATTCCACAGATACCTGGGTCAACTTCAAGCTCTTTGGCAGCATGGGGCTGATGTTTGCATTCGTCATTCTGCAAGGGCTGTTATTGTCAAAATATATTGAAGAAGAGAAAGATTCCTGATGTTCTACGTCATTCTAGGCGAAGATGCGCCTAACAGCCTCGAGCAGCGGCTCGCCGTACGTCCAGCGCATCTGGCGCGCCTCACGGCGTTGCAGCAGGCCGGACGCCTGTTGCTGGCGGGCCCCTTTCCCGCCATCGACAGCAATGATCCGGGCCCGGCGGGATTCACCGGCAGTCTGATTGTGGCGGAGTTTTCCTCGCTGCGGGAAGCACAATCCTGGGCCGAAGCCGATCCCTATGTGGCCGCGGGCGTTTACGCCAGGGTCAGTGTTAAACCTTTCAAGAAAGTGCTGCCTGCATGACCACAATAGAAGAAATGCAACAAAAACTCGCCACACTTGAGCCGGAAGCAATTGAAATCGGTGATGACAGTGCGCTTCATGCCGGCCATGCCGGCGCCAGGAGTGGCGGTGGGCACTACAACCTCACCATTGTTTCGCCGCAGTTTGATGGATTGTTAACCATCAAGCGACATCGCCTGATATATAATGCCCTCGGCGATCTGATGCAAACAAAAATCCATGCCTTGAGCATAAAGGCCTATGCACCCGGAGAGCTCTAAGCCGGACTGAATTTAATGTTTTTTTACCCTAGCTTTAATCACGTTTAAGGAACTGTAAATGATGTCAATCAAATCACGCATTCTGCTGGCCAGCGCAGCATCACTGCTTACCCTGAGCGCCTGTAACGCCGACGAAAGCGCAAAAACCGCCACTCCAGCCGCAAAGGATACCGCTACGGCCGCGGCTACCGTGAACGGCACTGCCATCAGCAAGAACCGTGTTGAACTCCTGGTCAAACAGCGCGCGGGCATGGGCCAGCCGGACAACGCAGAGACACGCAAATCCATCATCGACCAGTTGGCGATGCAGTTGCTGGTGTCACAGGAAGCACTCAAAAAAGGCCTGGACAAGACCCCTGAAGTCATGGACCAGATCGACCTGACCAAGCAATCCATCCTGGCCAATGCCTTCGTGCAGGACTACATCAAGAACCATCCGGTCAGCGACGACATGCTGAAAGCCGAATACGACAAGATCAAGTCCCAGATGAGCGGCAACGAATACAAAGCACGCCATATCCTGGTTGAAAAGGAAGCCGACGCAAAAGACATCATCGCCAAGCTGAAGAAAGACATCAAAGCCTTTGACAAGCTGGCCAAGGACAAATCCAAGGACCCTGGCTCCAAGGCTCAGGGCGGCGATCTTGGGTGGTTCGACATGCGCAGCATGGTGCCGGAATTCGGCGAGGCCGTTGCCAAGCTGGAAAAAGGGAAATTTACCGTTGAGCCGGTAAAAACTCAGTTCGGCTACCACGTCATCATGCTGGAAGATTCCCGCCCGCTTCAGGCACCTTCATTCGAGCAGGTCAAACCTGGCTTGTCTCAGCAGGTGCAGCAGCAGAACCTGAAAAAACTGGTTGACGACATGAGGGCCGCAGCCAAGATTGAAATCATGGATGCACCTGCCCCCGCTGCAGCACCAGCAAAATAATTCAGCGTTTCTGCAGCATGAAAAAGGCGGCCTCAAGGCCGCCTTTTTTATTACGGGTTTAGGCTTTACAATCAACACATATAATTTCCGCCCCAAACCCCGGCATGATAAAAAAAATCGATATCGAGCAACTGATTCCAGGCATGTACATCCATGACCTCAACTGCGGCTGGATGGATCACCCCTTTGCAACCAACCGTTTTACCGTAAAGGATGAAAAGGTTGCAGTGGAACTGCGCGGGATTGGCGTCCGAGAGCTATACATCGACACCGACAAGGGCCTGGACATCGCCGAGGCCAAGACCCAGGAAGAAGTCAGCGATGAAATCCAGGAACAGATCCTGCACCTTGCAGAAGAAAAACCGGCACCAATCATTGCCGTAACCCTGGCCGAGGAAGCACACCGCGCAAAGAAGCTGCACGGCGATGCCAACCGCATCGTGAAGGAAATCATCACCGATATCCGCCTCGGCCAGCAGATCGAAATGGAAAAGGTGGAACCGCTGGTGGAAAACATGGTGGACTCCATTTTCCGACACCAGGACGCGCTGATTCCGCTGGCGCGTCTGAAAACCCACGACGAATACACCTTCCAGCACTCGGTCTCGGTCTGTGCGCTGATGGTGGCCTTTGCCCGTGGCTTGAGCCTGTCCCGCGACATCATCAAGGAAATCGCCATCGGCGCCCTGCTGCACGACGTCGGCAAGGCCAAGGTGCCGGATAGCATCCTGAACAAACCGGCCAAGCTGACCGATGCCGAATTCGGCAAAATGAAATCGCATGTGGTGCAAAGCATCATCATTTTGCAGAACACCCCCGGCATCAGCCAGATCGCGCTCGATGTCGCGGGCCAGCACCACGAGCGCTTCGATGGCACCGGCTATCCCAACAAGCTCAAGGGCGACGAAATTTCACTTTATGGACAGATGGGCGCGATTGTCGACGTATACGATGCCATCACCTCCGATCGCGTCTACCATAAGGGCATGCCGCCCACCGAGGCGCTCAAGAAACTGCTGGAATGGAGTAAATTCCACTTCGACCCGGAAATGGTACAGACCTTCATCCGCACCCTCGGCATCTACCCGAGCGGCTCACTGGTGCGTCTGAGCAACAACCGACTCGGCATCGTGCTGGAGCAAAACGCGGAGAAAATGCTTCAGCCCAAGGTGAAAGTGTTTTACCACGCCGACAAACAGCATTACCTCCCGCCGGAAGAACTCGACCTGGCACGCGCTAGCTGTCAGGAGAAGATCGTCAGCCACGAGTCCTTCGAGAAGTGGGGCATCGACCCCGCCAAGTGGCTGCCCAGCTAGTCGATTCTCTGCTCAAATCACCGTGTAGGCGAAAAGCGTGGCTTCGGGTCACGCAAAAGCAGATCTGGCGCGGAAAAGGGCGCCAGCCGTTCCAGAAAATCCAGCAACTCAAGTGCCGGGCTATTGCGGAAAAAAGTGGCTGCGGGAGTCTCCATCCAGATCCGGTCGGCATAGGCATAAACTTCATGGGGCGTATCGCCCACACCATCATGATTGAGATCGAAGCCCTGGTAATCATCCCAGTAATTTCCATACCAGCGATTGGATTGCGCATCCCCGGAGCCGGACATCACCACCTGGAACAGATTTTTCTCGAAACGGTTGCCTTCGAAGGTATGCCCCCCTCTTTCACCATATAGCTGAACACCCGTCGTGCTGTGGGCAACAAGGTTGTTGCGGAACACCACCTTGCTCAAGTCACCGACCGGTGAATCGGAAAGGATACCGGTAGCACAATGCACAATCCGGTTGTCCTCCGCCAGAATTTCAGTGCTCTTCTTGATGGTAATACAAGCACCGCCAATACCCGAGCTATGCTGCAAAGTGTTGCCCCGGATGGTAATGTAATCCGAATTCAGCACGACAATGCCGGTTGCGTTGCTGGAAAGGCGGTTCCCCTCGATATGGCAATTAGGCGAAAATATGAGGTGCATGCCATAACGGCTGCCGCTTATGGAATTGCCTGAGACATGGTTATTGGGCGAATTCATCAAGGTAAAGTCGCGCGTATCGGCGATGTCGTTATTCTCGATGCGGTTGTCGGTACTGTTCCAGAGTCGGACCGACTCGCCGCGCATGGACAGCTCCGCCGCCTTGGAGCGTATGTGGTTGCGGCGCACCAGATTGCGCCTGGACTGCTTGAGCACGATGCCAAAAAGCGCGTTTTCGATCACGTTATCTTCGATCCGGTTGCTGTCGCCAGCAATAGCGATGCCTGAATCCATTTGATCATGCGAGTTTCCCGTATTGCGCAGGACAAGCCCCCGCACCACCGCGTTGCCGGTATTGATCCACAGGATGGATCTTTTCCCGCCCCCGTCGATTATGGCCTTGCCACCCCCTTCCAGCACGATGGGCCTGGAAATCGTCACGGGACCTGCATAGATTCCAGGAGAAAGGCGCAATGTTCCGCCGAGCGGCGTCGCATCTACCAGCGATTGTAGCGAGGGCTGGCCAAGAACTGAAAAGGGGCGAACCAGAAAGATAAGCAACAATAAACCCAAAGCGTGCCGACACATCATAATTCAATTGATCAGCAGAAGCGGAAAGCGGGAAGCATCGGCGTCAGATGTGAAGCCTTCATTTTGCGGGAATGGATTTGATCATGGGCGAACCACTCTTGCCCCGAAACTGGGGAAAAAATTCAGTCATTCATGCTGACATTGCCTGGTCCCGTTTGCCTTGATTGAGAACAAGAAAAACAGCCTGGCAAGGCTTTCCCCGGTCGCTTGCGGGGATAGGCGTTAGCTTGACCCTCTTTTGGCGGTCTTCATGACCTGATCTTTTTCACGTTGCCACTCGCGGTCTTTCTCCGTATCCCGCTTGTCATGCTGTTTCTTGCCCTTGGCGAGACCGATTTCCAGCTTGATTCGGCCCTTCGAATAGTGCATGTCGAGCGGCACCAGTGTATAGCCCGCGCGCTCCACCTTGCCAATCAGTTTGTAGATTTCTTCGGCATGCAGCAGCAGCTTGCGCGTGCGCACCGGGTCGGGATGAACATGGGTAGAAGCTGTCGGCAGGGGGCTGATGTGGCAACCGATAAGAAAAATCTCGCCGCTACGGATGATGACGTAAGATTCCTTGAGATTTGCCCGACCGGCGCGTATCGCCTTGACTTCCCAGCCTTCCAGCACCATGCCGGTCTCATATTTTTCCTCGATGAAGAAATCGTGGAAGGCTTTCTTGTTTTGCGCAATGCTCATGGGGACGTGAATTTCCGCGGTAAATAGGGTATTTTAGCGTTTTTATATAATAGCTTTAAAGCTGCATATCAAAGATGGCAATTGTCGAAAAATCGGTACTGGTCCTGCACTCGGCGCAGCAGATGTTCGATCTCGTGGATGGAGTCGAACTTTACCCCCAATTTCTCCCCTGGTGTGGCGGAACTGACGTGAAATGGCGTGACGAGGCAAGCACCGTGGCGACAGTCATGATCGACTATCACCGCATCAAGCAGAGTTTCACCACGGAAAACGCCAAGCAGATTCCTTCACTGATCGAAATGAAGCTGCAGGATGGCCCCTTTCGCCATCTGGACGGCTGCTGGCGCTTCATTGCCCTCAACGAAAGCGCATGCAAGATCGAATTCAGGCTGCACTATGAGTTTTCCAGCAAACTGCTGGAATCCCTGGTGGGTCCGGTGTTCAATCATATCACCAACAATTTCGTGGACGCGTTCGTTGAACGTGCCGAGAAAGTCTACGGTACATCATGAGCGAAACCATCCACATCGAAATTGCCTACGCTCTGCCGCTTGATCAGGCCCTGCTCAAGCGGCAGGTTGCTCCAGGCACCACCGCCGAGCAGGCGATCCGCGACTCTGGCCTGCTCGAAAAACATCCCGAAATCGACCTGGGCAAGAACAAGATCGGCATCTTCGGCAAACTTACCAAACTGGATGCCGTACTGCGTGAAAAGGACCGTGTCGAAATTTATCGCCCGCTTATCGCCGACCCCAAGGAAGTGCGCAAGCAACGCGCCGAGGAAGGCAAGGTCATGAAGAAAGGCGGCGGGGATATTGCCGCTGCCGGGGACGAATAGCGGTAGAATGACAAGCCTGATTTCAGAAAGAATTGTTTAATGCGAACCGAAGTACATGTTCATGGCAGCCTTTACCTGCGCAAAGGCGTCACTCTCTCCCAGATCGAAGCCGGCCTCAGGCAATGGATGGAATATCTGGACGCAGAGAGCATCAGTGAAATGCGCAGCCTTGAGCCCAGCGAGCCCGGAGTGAGCTACGACCAGAGCGCCCGCGTGCTCGACATCTGCTGGACTGGGGAAGTCGGACGCACATTCCAGCGCAGCCTGCAGGCCACCCTGGTCGACATGGGTCCGCTACTGGAGCAAGCATCCGAAATCGAGATCACTTTCTATCACGAAGATGGACGAGACGAATTCCAGTTGCTGTTTGCCGGCCCAAGCGCCGAAGCGATTCACCAGGTCCAGCGCCGGCTCATGTTGACCGACGTATCCAGCCTGCTGTCACGTCACTTCGGCACGGAAGAAGTCAAACGTGTCGAAGCCCTGGTCAATGAACTTTTCGACCGCGACTGGGAACAGAAAGGTGCCCAGGCCCAGGCCGAAGCAGATTTCCAACCCTCCGGCAGCCTGATCCACTTTCGCGGCAAAAAGCACCTGCACTGATCCTGAAAGCCGCATTTTCACCACGGGGCACACGGGTAAGGCATGGGAGGGGCACTTGCACTCAACCCCGAATATCTTGATTTTCCCCCGTGCTCCCCGTGAGCTCCGTGGTTAACTGCTTTTCCCGCCTAATGGATAATTCGGGTTAAATTCACGGCGCCAGGATCGCCAACTCGTGCTCGATGGAGGGCGCATCGAGCCGGTCGTAATCTTCCCGATTGAACACAACAATACCTCCCGCCAGTTCGTGCCAGGTAAAGCCGCTGGTCCAGGCCGGCTGCGGGCAGGTTCCCTGTTTTCTGCGCGGGAACAGGTACATGCGGCCTGAGGAATAAAGCAGGTTGTAAGGGGTTTCGCTCTCATGCAAGCGGTGGATTCCAGCCCAGGCGGATTTCGGATCGGCAAAGGCAAGGCAGGTTGCCGGATAAGGCATTTCCCCACCATTGTGACGCCACGTCGGCGCCATCACCGCGAACCCCTCCGGCTTGATGAACATCTGGAAATGCAGATGATTCACCGAGGCAAACGCCCCCAGCGAGTTGTAGCCGAAGCCTACGCCGTCCAGCGTCTGGGCCAGTGCCGCTGTTGCTTCCCAGAGATAGAAATGGTGCGCCTCGGTCAGATATTGCGGCAGGCAGCTATCCCGTTCCGGCACCAGCAGGCCATGAAAATCCACGAACGGATATTTGTTGTAATACAGCGTCGCATGCCGGCCGAGCAATTCTCCTGCCCAGAATGCCTCTTTCTGCATGAATCCCTTGTTGAAATGAAATCCGGCCTCGTCAAAAGGGGCGCGCAGATGCTCCGGCACGCGGGAAGCGATGCGCCTTGGCCGAAAAGAGCGCAGGTGGTTGAACTGTAGTTCCCAGATGCCTGCCTGACGTTTCACGGCCGGTTGGAGCCGGTCCAGCCCGATAGCATGAATCTTGAGAAAAACCAGCAGATCTTCTTCCACTGCCTGGATTTCGCGGCCCTGCTGCAGCGCCTGGACATACTCGTCGCGCAAGGTGGTGTAAAGCTGAGCCAGTCCGGCAGAAGAAGCTTCATAAAGCCGCCGGTCGAAAGTCGCATTGGCGCATACCAGGATGAACGGCCCGAGGCCGCCTTTCATCAACAACCCCTCCAGCCCGGCGGAAAACACCGCGCCAAAATCCTGGCTGGAGGTAAAGATAGGCTCTTCATTCGAAATCACAGCAGATTTTCTCCCATTCCGGATCACACTGCGCCGTAACGACGCAATGCGTTTAAAGATCATTGCGCCAAATTCGCCAAGCGTATCAGATCAGGCCTGACCCACGCACAGCCAGCGGCACGGCCAAGCGCCTCGCAAAATGTCGAAGATTCTTACACTGTATCGTGATAACAGATATCACAAGACGATAACATATTGATAATTATCACCTGGAACGGATCATGCTTTTATGACGCCGCATTACAAAATTCAATCACTTTTGGGAATAAAAAATGATTCGCGCAACCACTTTGGCAATTGGAATGGCCCTGGCTTTCGGCCTGTCCGTTAATGCTTCTGCGACCACTATCTCTTACACCGATTTCTCCTCGACTGCTGGCATGCAACTGAATGGCAACGCGGCCAGCGCCGTTGATGGCAGCGCACGCAATGTATTGCGCGTGACGCCGTCGCTCTCCGGCCAGTCCGGCTCGGCATTCAGTACATCTGCCGTTACTTTGGGGGCTGACGTATCGTTCAGCACCAAATTTACTTTCAACTTCAACCGCCAGTTCAACACTGGCGCCGATGGCTTGGTTTTTGTCGTTCAAACCGTTTCGAATACTGCTGGCGGCGCTGGCGGCGGCATCGGCTACGCCGGGTTGTTCAACAGTGTCGGCATTGAATTCGACAACTGGAACAATGGCGCCGGCGACGGCAACAGCGACAACCATGTCGGCATCGACATCAATGGGAATGTCAGTTCGGCCGCCATCAACACCAGCCTGCCTGTTGTACTCGATTCGGGCAACGACCTGTTTTCATGGATTGACTATAACGGCGCAACCAATCTGCTCGAAGTTCGCTTGAGCGGTGTTGATTCCCGGCCGCTTGCCTCACTGCTATCCTACACGGTTGATCTGGCGGCCGTTCTGGGCACGCCCAATGCTTTCGTTGGCTTTACTTCCGGCACGGGATGGGCAGGAGCAAATCACGACGTGATTTCCTGGGAATTCCGCGACACCTACGCCCCTGTAGGCGTTCCAGTGCCGGAACCGATGACCCTGGCGTTGCTTGGCGCGGGCTTGCTCGGCATGGCGGCAGCGCGTCGGCGCCGCAGTTGATTCGAGTCTGACCGCAAGCGTTGAGCACGCTACCCTCGTCCAAGAGGGAGAAGCGTGCTCAACGTGGTTTATATTTCGAAAGATGCAACAAAAAATACAGGTCGTCCAGTGCTGAGTTACCGGCCTCTCCTGTTTTTCACATCAACAACAAATGAGCACCCAGCCGCTGATGCCGGAAAAAGATCATCTCAACCCGCTGCCAGCAGGTGTTCAGTCAAACGTGCCCAGTAGCTCGCCCCCAGCACCAGCACTTCATCGTTGAAATCGTAATGGGGGTTATGCAGCATGCAACCGCCCTCCCCCATGCCATTGCCAATCCAGACGTAGCAGCCGGGCTTCTCCAGCAGCATGAAGGAAAAATCCTCCGCGCCCATGGAGGGGCGCAGATCGGTGCGCACCGCCTCTTTGCCCACCAGCCCGGTCGCGATATTGCGGCAGATTTCCGCCTCCGCCACGGAGTTGATGGTTGCCGGATAGCCGCGCCGGTAATCGAGTGCGACCTGGACGCCGAAACCCGCTGCAATCCCGCCACAGATGCGCTCCATGGCGGCCTCGACGTGATCCTGCACCTCGGGGCGGAAGGCGCGCACCGTCCCGCCCAGGGTGGCATGATCGGGAATCACGTTGTAGGCCTCCCCGGCATTGAAGCGAGTCACGCTCAGCACTGCGGCATCGAGCGGATCCAGCGTACGGCTGACAATGGTTTGCAGGGCCTGCACCAGGGCACTGCCCGCCGCGACCGGGTCAGCGCCCTGGTGGGGCATGGCCGCATGGGCGCCGTGGCCCTTGATGACGATATCGAACTGGTCCGCCGAAGCCATCACCGGTCCCGGCATGACGGCGAACTGCCCGGCCGGCACGCCCGGCCAGTTGTGCATGCCAAACACCGCCTGCATGGAAAAACGCTGGAACAGGCCATCCTCGATCATCACCCGGGCACCGCCCTCGCCTTCCTCAGCAGGCTGAAAAATGAAATACACCGTTCCGTCGAAATTTCCCGTAGCCGCCAGATATTCCGCCGCCCCCAGCAGCATCGCCGTATGGCCGTCGTGCCCGCAGGCGTGCATCTTGCCGTCAAAATGGGAGCGATGCGGGAAAGGGTTCTGCTCATGGATCGGCAAGGCATCCATGTCGGCGCGCAAACCGATGGCCCGGTCGCTGGTGCCAGATCGCAGCACGCCCACCACGCCGGTTCCGGCCAGGCCGCGATGCACTTCAATGCCTGCGGCGGAAAGCACCTCCACCACGAGGGCGCTGGTGCGCTGTTCCTCGAACGCGGTTTCGGGGTGTGCATGAATATCCCGTCGCAAGGCGACGAGACGTTCCTGATTCTGCTTGATATGGGAAATGACTGACATGACGGAGATCTCTGGCATACATCAATAGCGCCACGATAACATCCACCGGCCGCCTCTGAGAAGAGAGGCGGCCGGAAAGCCATTGCAAAAGGTGCTTATTCCCTGAAGGCTTCTACCTGAATGGCGATTTTCACCTCATCACCAACGGCAGGCACATACTTCATCATGCCGAATTCGGAACGCTTGATCACCGTCGTGGCATTGGCGCCGCACATGGCTTTCTTGTTCATCGGATGCGGTGCGCACTTGAAGTGGTCAATTTTCAGGTTGACCGGCTTGGTCACGCCAAGCAGTGTGAAATCCCCATCGGCTCCGGTCAGCTTGTCCCCGTCGAACTTGAGCGACTTGGACTTGAAAGTGATGGCCGGGTACTTGGCCGTATCGAAGAAATCCTCGCCCTGCAGGTGTTTTTCCAGTTCCGCCAGGCCGGTATCGATGCTGCCGGCATCAATATTGATGTCGATGCTGCCGGATTTTGCCGCCGCATCCAGTACGATCGTTCCAGCGGTCTTGTTGAAACGGCCGCGCTGGATGGAAAAACCCAGGTGGCTGACTTCAAAGCTGGGGAAGGTATGGCGCGCATCAATGACGTAGGTATCCGCGGCGAAAGCGGAGGTGCTCAAGGTGCTGGCGATGGCAAAGGCGATTAGCGATTTATTCATGGTGTACTCCTGTGGTGGGGTTGAGGCTATTTGCTAACGGGTGTCAGCACAAAATGAAACTTGATCTGGACTTCGTCGGCGACCACCGAGGTATCGCTCCAGATGCCGGAGCCGATGCCGTAATCCAGGCGTTTGAGCGGGAAGCTGCCGTCCACGATGAGGGCGCCCTTTTCCTGCCGCAGCGTGAACGGCGCACGCACTTCCAGCGTCTTGCCCTTGATGCTCATCCTGCCGCTGGTTTCAAAACGGCCACCGCCCAGCGACCGGACAGATGACGAGCTGAAGCTGGCTTTCGGGAATTCGCGCACATTGAACCAGCTCTTGCCTTTGACCTCGTCATTGGCCTCCGCGCTGCCGGCATCGATACTGGCCAGGTCGATATCGATCTGGGCGCGCCCGGCCTCCGGTCTGGCCGGATCGAGAACGATGAGCGCCGAGAATTTCCTGAAAACGCCATCGACCGGTACATTCATTTGCCTGGAGACAAAAGCAATCGCACTTTTTTCGACCTGAAGCGTGCCAAATTCAGCGGCTTGGGCAGCACCTGCGAGCAGCAGGAAAATAAGGGGAAACAGTCGCATCATTTTGAATCTCCGCGTTCAAGGAAAGGCAGCATGCGGGCAAGGATGCCGTCACGCTCGATGAAATGGTGTTTGAGCGCAGCAGCAACATGCGCCAGGAGCAAAACCAGCAACGTCATGTTGAGCATCTCATGCACCTGTCTGAGCACATCCCCCAGGGCCTTGTCCTTGCCGATCAGATCGGGCAGCGGCAGCACCCCCAGGTAAACCGTCTGGAAGCCCTTGGCCGAGCTCATCAGCCAGCCCGTGAGGGGGATCGCGAACAGCAGCAGGTAAAGCAGCAGATGCAGGCCATTCGCAGCATGGCGCTGCCACAGTGGCATGCTGTCTGGCAGCGGGGGGGGCACATGGCTCACACGCCACGCCAGACGCAGCAGAATCAGCAGGAAAACCGTCACACCCAGCCACTTGTGATAGCTGATGAGCTTGAGCTTGAGCGGGGAAAGGGCCAGATCCGCCATGTAAACGCCGAGCGGGAACGCGGCCACGACCAGCAGCGCGGTGAGCCAGTGCAAGGCGATGGCGGTTTGAGTATAACGGACCGGAATCATTGCTGCTCCATGCCGGAGCGCGCAGCCTGGAAGGCTGAACGCAAGCGGTTCAGAGTGTGTTCAATGGAGACCAGATCCTGCGCCGAAAGTTCGCCGAAGGCCTGTGCCATATACTCCAGATGCTCCGGGAAAACGCGCGAAAACAGGGCTTCGCCTTGTGGAGTCAGTTGCACGATCTGGCTCCGCCCGTCGCTAGGCGAGGCAATCCGCCGCACCAGGTTCTTGTCACTCAGCCTATCCACCACGCCGGTAAGAGTGCCCTTGGTGATCAGTGTTTTTTCGCCAAGCTCCTTGAGCGGCATGCCAGCGGTATTGCCGAGTGTGGCTATGATGTCAAATTGCGGCGGCGTAAGCTCCAGCCTGCGAATGTGTGCCGCGGAGTAAGCCTCGAAGGCCTGGTAGGCTGCAGCCAGTTCGCGCAGGACCGGGAGAAAGGAAGTACCAGGCATGAACGCCCCATCTGGTTCTAATTAGAACCATAATAGTTCTGATTAGAACCAGATGTCAACGTCCTGAGCGCGGAAATTTTACTGGCGGTGAACCCAGTCAGCGCCCAGCGTGCCGGATAGATCGCTCAGGTATTGCGCGCTTGACACATAGGCCAGCTCCTGCCGTGACTGTTCGAGAAGCAGTGAATATTGTTCACTTTCGGCTTCGGTGAGCAGGTTCTGGCGTTCGAGGAAACGCTTGAGGTTGTCTTCATGCCGGCGCCACAGCGCCATGTCGCGCTGCTGTTTGATGGAAAGACGTTCGCGATACCAGTCGCTGGCCAGCAGCGCATCGCGCGTGAACATGCGGCGGATTTCAGGATCGCCCACATCCTTGCCCTCGTAGCTTCCTGTCGCCATGATGTGGAGCAGTGCCTTGAGCGGCGGACAGGCGTCTTCGACCGAGCCGTCGTCGAGGTAGTTTTGCGCCACGCGCCGCTGCGCTTCGACGATATTTTCAACGCCATCGACAAAGGCATCCAGGTCCTGGCTCTCCGGCCTGAGCATGGCTTCGTCGAACACCGCCATCGGGTTGTCGAAGATCTTGCCAAAATTGGCGTGCACAAAGCGGCTGGTGATGCGGTAGCCGAGGCGGCTCGCGCGAATCACGCGGCCCTGATAGTCGAAATCCGCAACGGGTTCGAGGTAGCCACGTTCGATCATGAGCCGCGGGTCGCGCTCGCGCACTGCCAGGCGGCACCAGAGCTCGGGGATCAGCAGGCTGATGTCGTGATCCACGCGCCGATTGGGGCCGATATGCCCGGCTGCGGTGGAAAAACCCTCGTACCCGCTGATGATGTAGGAGACCAGGGCATTGTTCAGGTCTGCCGTCGCACGCAAGGCGTTGAACGGCCCCTTGGTCAGCGCGCCTTCCGAGCCGGCGCCGGTGGTCGAGGGAGATTTCCCGGTCAGGCTGGCGATGAAATCCATGAACAGTTCGGGTAGTTCCTGGAAATGAATAGGGCTGTAGACCGCCAGTGGCCGGATGCCATGTTCACGATCCGGCGGATTGTTGCGTCGCCCGGGCATGACCGCATTGACCGGAAAATGAACGGCCTCGGCCAAAGGCACGCGCCGGTAAAGCCGGGCCCCCATTTCGGCAATATAGCGGTCGCGCGGGTTGACCAGGTCGGGCCGCCGCTGCAGATAGCGCACGTTGGCGGAAGGCTTGCCGTCCACGATGCGCGGATGGGCGGACGAGACGAAATAATGGTCTGCCGGCGCGGCGCTGGCCGCCTGCGCAAGCTGTTTCATGGGCGGGCTGAACAGTTCCAGTCCGATAGCGTCTTCCACCAGTTCCCTGGCATCCGCTGTGGTCAGCGGCTCGAAGTTGGAAATGAAATTGTCCGGCCCGGCCAGGTCCGCCTCGGCCTGAATATCCAGGCCGCGGTGGATCGCGTCGTCCGGCCGCTGGAACAGGCGCTGCTCGCAGTTGGCCGCCAGCTTGACGCTGGGGTTGGCATAGTCCGGGTTGAGATGGGCCAGACGGGATGCAGGCACGGTGATGGAGGCGGTGATATCGTCTTCCGTCTGGATCTTTCCAGCGCCGATGAAATCATGGCGCAGCTTGTACATGCGCCAGGCGCCATCCGGCTCCACCCCGACACGGAGAAAACTCGCCACCAGCCGCCGGCCATTGTATTTGAGCTCGTGCCCAGGATAGCCGTTCACCATGTCGACCGAAAAATGCTTGCGCCAGGCGGCGCCCCACTCCGGGCGGTAGAAACGCTTGATCACGAACACCAGCGCGCGAATGTGCTGCGGAATGCTTTCCAGCCACTGATTGTATTCGTCGGTGTATTCACTCTCGGAAGGCGTCAGCAGCTTGATCACCGAGCCCAGCGTCCGCTCCTCGCTCAACAGCGAACGGCTGTCGCGGGTGTGCGCATTACGGAAGCGCTTTGCATAATCCTTGTCGAATATCGCCTGGACCTGACTGAGATCATCATGAATATCGCGCACATAAAACGGCCCGGAAATGATGGTGCCGACGATGGATTTCGATATCTCCGATTTTCCCCCGCCGGAAACCGTGCATGGCTTGTGCACGAACGTCCCTTCGGCATCCGTTCCGATCAGCCGCCAGGAAGGCGCGTGCGGGTGTTTCTCCATGTGGACCTTGTAGCCGCACGGGTGGATATAGGTATGCCCGGCCAAAAGCTTGATCGTCTGCACTTTGCCGTTGCGCGGCCAGTGGATGGATTGATCGAGCAGATGCATGGTCGCATCTTCCGGCACGTAAATGATGTCGGGGAAACGCTTGTCCACGCCATAGCCTTCTTCCCGCACGTGCATGACATCGCCAAACAGGGCCACTAGGCCGTCGAAATCATGTCCATCGGTGCGGATGCGGCTGTCGGGACGGAACACCTCGCCGAGGTTGAAGCTGGGAAAAGCCAGCGCGCCGCCCGAGTGTTCTTCTTCGCAGCCACCGAACAGGTTGGCCGCATAGCTGATCTGGGATTTGACTTCCTTCTTGCTGTAGCCGAAATAGTTGTCAGCAATCAGGGTCACGATCACCCCGCTCATGTCGCGGCAGGTGATCTTGAAAGGCTGGCCATCGTTGTACAGCTCGTTCTCCTCGCGCCAGCACATGCCGTCGCGGCGCTGCCGTTCGCTGGCCTGATCCCAGTGCGTCAGGCCCAAGTCAATCTTCTTCAGGCGCACCAGATGCGGCGCCAGGATGACGCAGCCGGTGTGCCCCGTCCAGTGCAGCACATCGAGAGCGGCATCGTTCTCCGGCAAACAGGGATTGCCGCCATTTCCGAAAATACGCTCCACGAAATCCAGGTTTGAAACCAGGCTGCCGGGCGCAAAAAAACGCGTTTCCATGCTCTTTTCCGGACTGATTCCGGGCACTGCCGGCGCCACCAGGGGGCGCATCAGCAATGACACCCAGCTCTCCGCCTGTTCCGGCTGTCCGCTGGCAAAGGGCAGGCAGAGCGTATCGCGAGGCGGATTGAGCGCAGCTTTCAGCAATCCGGCAAAGGCTCTTACCGGAACTGCGCGCTTGTCCGCCGGAATCGGCAAGCCGCCTTCCACAATGTGGAACACGCCCTTGGTGGTGCGCCTGTCGTTGCGCGGGTTGTGCAGCACGCCCTGCAGCAGGCGGTAGGAATCGACGAACTCGGCGCTGAAATGCTGCCCATCGACCGGCAGGGAAAGTTCGCACGCCAGCCTGGGGCGATCCAGCACGAATGTAGCGCCCGGCAATGAAATATCGCCCGCGACGCCGTTCTGCCGCAGGTAAGAATTGAGAAAATCCTGAATGCGCTGGTCGGCGGGGCAGCGGTAATCCGCCAGCAGCCGCTTCTGGTGCTGGTAACTGCGCAGCAGGTCGGCAGCGACATGCAAAGGCGACAGGGCACTCATCCCCTGCGGAGCAGGCAGGCCAAGTGCAGCCAGATGGAGATTGATATGTTGAATCAGCTCAAGCCGTTCATGTGTCGCATCATCCAGACCCTGATGCTCTCTTGTTACCACTGCCATGGTTTCTCCCAGAGAAAATATTTCATGTCGCAAAACGGGAGTCACCCACGTTCTATCAGCAGACAAGTTTACTGCGCTGCACACCAACCCGGTATTTTCGCAGCTTGAGTGAAACAGCTATATCAATATTTTTTTGATATCCATAGAAATCGGCATGCAATGGCTGATCGGCCTGGTCTTTGCAAGCCCGTCAGGCACACCTTCCAGCATCCCCAGCATCAGCTGAATCGGCTCTTCATGGGACACGACCAGGATGCGCTGCTGAGGGATTTCGTGCAGTCGATCCAGAAATTCAAGCAGGCGCGACTTCATCTCGCCAAACGACTCGCAGCCAGGAACCACTGCACTCATGCGGTCAGGCACTTGGGCACGGTGCCAAGCGCTGCACGGCAAGCCCTCGAAAGCGAAGGCGCCGGTCTCGTTGATCAGGCGATCAACGACGACAGGCACGCCGAAGTCCTGGTTGATGATTTCCGCCGTCTGGCGCGCACGCGGAAATTCGGAACAATAGATCACCTCGATCGCCGCCGATGCCAGCGCCCTGCGGCAGCAGGCAGCCTGCTCGCGCCCGGTCACGGTCAGGTCGTTGCTCACCTCGGGGTGGCTGTTGACACGGTCCAGCAGGTTATAGCCCGCTTCGCCGTGCCGCACGAAAAAAAGCGTTTTGCCGGACAAATCAGAAATCCAGCGGCAGATAGAAAAAAACGAAACGCCCGTCCTCGATATCCACCATCAGTGTGGCGCCGCGATAAATGGCGTAATCGACATAACCCGGCACGGCGCTGCCCTGATGGCATTCGCCGGCGTGTTGCGGCGATTCGAAATCGCGGTCGCGGTCGTACCACGAAAGCAGCATGCATTCACCCAGGCGGGCACGGGCTTCGGTTTCGGCAAGGCGCATCGCGGTACGATAATCCGCGAGCGCTGGCAGGGGCGCCAGCTTCACCACGGTAAGGGCAGAGAAATCCGCTCCTGCGGGTACGTCACAGGCAGACGATACGAGCTTTTTCGAACTGCTCACGCCCGTGCCGGCTCCAGAGAGGCATCCAGATTGAGATCGTCGCAATGTTCGAAAAACGCATCGCGCAGCTTGGCGATGGCGGTCCCGCCAGGCACCCCCACGGTCATGTGCACGGCGAACATCGGGCTGCCGGTATGGGGCGCGGGGTAGCTATCGGTCTCCAGTTCCTCGATATTGATGCCGTTGGTGGCAAAAAATCGCGCCAGGTTGTGCACGATGCCGGGGTTGTCGAGCGCAACCACTTCCACCAGGTAAGGCACCACGGGGGCATGCCGCTCGCGCTCCTGGGTCCACTTGTGGATGATGGCCAGACCCAGTTCCTTGCCCAGGGGACCCAGCCGGCTTTCCAGCGCGGACAGCGCCTCCTTGCTGCCGGTAACGCGCATGATCAGGGCGAATTGGCCGCCCAGCACGCCCATGCGGCTCTGCTCGATATTGCATCCGCTGGCGGTGATCTGGCTGGTCAGTTTTTCCACCAGGCCGACCCGGTCTTCGCCGGAAGCCGTGATCGCCAGACATTCGTTAGTGATGTGGGTGGTCATGAAGGATTTCCGTGCTAATGGGGATATGTTCAGTATAAATGGGAAAGCAATGAAGCAAAAAGGGTTTGACGCCATTTTCGGATGCATGAAAAACGCCCCGGTCAGGGGCGTTCGCAAACAGCACATGTAGTCAGGCGGCAAGCCCATCAACCATCCGCATTAATCCTGGCAATCAACTCCTGCAGCACCGCTGCCGCCTTGTCGTTGTCCACCTGGCACGTGCCGGCCGCCTGGTGGCCACCGCCGCCATATTGCAGCATCAGGTCACCGACGTTGGTTTTCGAGCTGCGGTCGAGAATCGATTTGCCGGTGGCGAAAACCGTGTTCTGGTTCTTCAGGCCCCACAGCACATGGATCGAGATGTTGGTCTCGGGGAACAGCGCGTAGATCATGAAGCGGTTGCCGGCGTAGATGATTTCCTCGTTGCGCAGATCCAGCACCACCAGATTCCCGTACACGGTGGCGCAGCGCTTCAGTTGATCCTTGAATTTTTCCTCATGATCGAAGAACAGATCCACCCGTTCCTTCACGTCGGGCAAGGCCATGATCTGGTCGATTGTATGGTTCTTGCAGTAATCGATCAGGTCCATCATCAGGTTGTAATTGGAAATGCGGAAGTCGCGGAAACGCCCCAGGCCGGTGCGCGAGTCCATCAGGAAGTTGAGCAGCTCCCAGCCTTTCGGATGGAGAATGTCCTCGCGGCTGAACTGGGCGGCATCCGCCTTGTCCACCGCCAGCATCATTTCGTCCCACTCGGCAGGAAACACCTTGCGTCCGCCAAAATGCTCGTACACCACGCGCGCGGCGGAAGGCGCCGTGGGATGGATGATGTGATTGGGGCGCTCGCCGGTGTTGCGCACCGTCTCGGACAAATGGTGGTCCAGCACCAGGTGCGCGCCCGCCACATAAGGCAGGTTGGTGGTAATGTCCCGCTCGGTGATTTCGATCTTGCCGTCCTGCATGTCCTTGGGATGGACAAACTTGATGTCGTCGATCATATCCAGATGCTTCAATAACACCGCGCACACCAGACCATCAAAGTCACTGCGCGTCACCAAACGGTATTTCCCGGTTTCTGCAGACATCGGACAGCACCCCTTTTCCAGTTATTAAGTTTGCCCAGTGTACAGCGAGCATTTCCATGCCACAACGGCAAGCAAGCGTCATTTCCAGGAGCGCGCCGTACAGGACCGGCAGCCCGACGCAAGGTATAATGCGCGGCATGACCAATCCGTTCACCGCTCGCTGGACCATGACCGGAAACAACCTGTGCCTTGGCCAGTGGGAAATCCGCTACCTTGGGCGTCTGCTCGAACTCGACAGCGGCCAGCGCGAAAAGGACATGGGCAGTTTCGGCATATTCAGCTATATCTTCCCCGACGACGAGGATCTGGCCGAAGGCCTGCCGGAAGAAGACTGGATTATCGCAAATGCCGAATGGCTGGCCGCTTTCCTTGCCGCCCATGACATACCCGTCGACGAAGCGCACATGCGCTGGTTTTACCAGGCGATCAACCCCCAGGACTGGCGCTGCGGCACTTGCGGTGGGTGTATTTGAAGCGATCTGTAACGGCGGGAATCTCCACGCCGGATTTCATGCCTTATTGCTGCCGGTTCCACCAGTCGTCAGCGGTGCGCTCGTGCCAACCCCTGCGCGCCCGCGACATCAGCCAGCCGACATAAAAGAAAGCCTCGAACATCAGGAACGCCAACCCCCACAGCAGCACGCTGCCGGGCGAGTAGTCGCCCACCTCCCCCACCCCCCAGGCCTGGGTAGGGTTGATCCAGGAAACCACCAGCGGGCCGACCAGCGGGCCCAGCAGGCAGGCCGCCCCAACCAGCAGCAGCATGTCGCGCCATAACTGCTTGCGGTTGGGCAGAAAATTCATGAGGGTTTTATCAGGATCGGGCGTGGTCATTGCCTATTTTCCGATATCCAGAAAGGGTTTGATGGAAAAATAGGCAATCGCGGCAATCATTGCGACATAGGCAAAAAAGCGCAAGGGATGTTCCTGGATGATATGCGCCAGGGTGCGCTGCCTGCCTTCACGGCATGACTGCTCATATTCCGCCCTTACCCGCGCCTGGCGCGCTTTCTGATAGTCCGCGATCAGTGTCCGCGCCTCCTCGAGCCGGGTATCGTCCTGCAGCCAGATGGCCGCCGAGGAGATGCCCCAGTTCCCCGCGGAGGTTTCGTGGAACTCGATTTCGCTGGATTTCAGCAAGGCACGCACGTCTTCCGCCTCGTCATCAGGCACCCCATTCAGGGTAAAAAGCTTAACCGGCATGATGCAGTCAGGATGCGCCAAGCACGCGGATGCGCACATCGCCCAGCGTGACGACCTGGCCGGCGCGAATTTTGCAGGTCTTGCGCAACTCCAGCTTGCCGTCCACAGAGACTTCCCCGGCAGCGACCATCTGCTTGCCCATGCCGCCGCTATCGCAGGCGCCGGTCAGTTTGAGCAGGTTGTCGAGCTCGACGAATTCGCGCGTCAGGATAAATTCATGTTCTTGCATGGGTATCCAAATGGAAGTTGATATGGCACGCATCTTATCATTACATAAGCCTTGAACCGCAAAGGACGCAAAGAGCGCGAAGGAATTCAAAGACTTGAATAGCTTTATCGCTCAACCAGCTAGGCGAGGCATCATTACCCATTAAGCCTTTGTTTTACTTTGCGAACCTTCGCGTCCTTTGCGGTGAAACGCGGTATATGGGTTAAAATGCCATGCCACCCAATAACGCCAGGATCTTGCAGTGAACTTCATTATTCCCGAAATCAAGCCCGAGCAATCCGTCGAGCTCTTGAAAGAATTGCACATCCTGACGCGTGACGGCAAGCTCAACCAGGACAGCCGGCGCAAGCTGAAGCAGGTATACCACCTGTTCAATTTCATCGAGCCCTTGTTGAAGGAAATCCTGGCAGAACATGAAAACCTGACCCTGGCTGACCACGGTGCGGGCAAATCCTATCTTGGCTTCATTATTTACGACCTGTTTTTCAAGGCCAGGCAGGCCGGCCACATCTACGGCATCGAAACCCGCGAGGAGCTGGTGGCAAAATCGCGCGAGCTGGCAGAACGCCTGGGCTTCGGGCGCATGTCCTTCCTCAACCTGTCGGTTGAGGATTCCATCCACGCCAGCGCCTTGCCGGAGAAAATCGATGTCGTCACCGCACTGCATGCCTGCAACACCGCTACCGATGACGCGATCAAATTCGCCCTCGAAAAACAGGCCCGATTCATCGTGCTGGTGCCCTGCTGCCAGGCCGAGGTCGCCGCACTGCTGCGCAAGAACAAGAACCAGTCATTCTCCAGAACGCCGCTCTCGGAAATCTGGCGCCACCCCATCCATACCCGCGAATTCGGCAGCATGATCACCAATGTGCTGCGCTGCCTGCAACTTGAATCGCATGGCTACCAATTGACGGTAACCGAACTGGTCGGCTGGGAGCATTCGATGAAAAACGAGCTGATTGTGGCCAGATATACCGGCGCACCGAGGAAAAACGCGCTGGAAAGGCTGGAACTTATCCTGCATGAACTGAATCTGGATGAATTAAAGAGCCGCTTTGTTTATTAAGGATGAAATCATCCCTCTCCAACTTGACCACCCTATCCACAACACACATAAGGTTTTGAAAATGAATGAAGTCAAACATGGCGCACGTTTCTGGATCGGCAACGGCCTGCTGGCCCTGGCCCTCACTTCTCTGCTCTTCATGGGCCCGTTGTCGGAAAACCTGGGCGTATGGGCCATGATCCTGTGGATGGTACTTGCCGCAGTGGGGATGTATTTCCTGATGACGGACAAGGGCGGCGAACCGGGGATGCCTGAGTAATCCTGCAAAAACAGCATTGAGCCACAGGAACCTTCCAACTTACCCCGTGTACCCCGAGGTTAACCATTTTTTCAGTTTAACCGGGGAAAACCTCGCGATAAGCCTGCCTGCTGGCATAGGCCAGCACCGGAAACACCAGCGGAAAAAGCGGCAGAAATAGCAGCATCGCCACAAACATCGCCACTGACAGAAGCACGCCCCAGGCCAGCATCGCCGGAAAATTGGTAAACACGGCGCGCACGCTCGCGCTCACCGCGCCGGCCAGATTCGCGCGCCGGTAAAACAGCAGCGGCACGGCAAAGGCGGAAGTGGCGTAGATGATGAAAGCCAGCACCAGCCACATCAGGCCGCTGAAAAACAGGAAGGGCCGCGTCTCCCCCTCCCCGGCCAGGCCCGCGATAAACGCATCCAAGCCCATATCCGGCGTGATGCCAAAATAGAGGCCATAGACCACGCCCGCATCCGTCAGCCAGATCAGGAACAGGAACATCTCGATCAGCGCCACCACCCACAGCGCCGGTGGCGCCAGCCGGAAACCGGCAAAAAACTCTCCCAGGCGCACCGCTTCCTTGCGTTCCAGAAGATCGGCCACATTGAAGAATCCGCACAGCAAAGCCGGCCCGAGCAGCATGAATCCGCCCGCCAGCGCCACCACCAGCGGCGACAGCCCGGCCGACACCACCACAAAAAACTGCACGAAACCGAGCGCGGCAAAAATGCTGGCATAAGCCGCGCTTAATCCCTTGGCCTGTAAAAAAATCCGCCACCCCGCATGAAGCCAGCAAGGCAGACTGGTCAACCTAATTTCATTTGGCACAAGAGAATTCACTTGGCATATCCTCAACCGAACTCAAAAAAACGAAGGCGCCTTGTTATTCATAGAGCCACTGGTGAAACTGCTATTCAATTTCCCTTCTGCGCCGCTTCGGGAAAACGGCCAGATTTGGGGCCGTCGGCTGTACCCTGTTCGAGCTCCACGGCAGCTTGCGTTATATGCAAGCTGCTAGGGCGAGTTGTGCAGACACCCCGGTCGCCCGTCAAGCCGAAGAAACGGCGGGGTACCCCCAGCATACAATCCATATGCATGGAAGTGTCAGAACGTCTTGAGGGTCATGGATTTTGAAGCATCCAGGCAAGGCAACCTAAGCTTGAAATGGCATATATCAAAACAAAAAAGCGCAGTTTCCTGCGCCTCTCTCTACCCCTCGCACCCCTGTTCCAACTCTTGCCGCTTCAACCAATGAACAGCTTCCGCCGGGGATACGCCCAATCCAAAACAGCGCTCGATCTGCTCGTCGGTCGGCCCTCCCGCCGAGTAAACGCCGAGATTAAAAACATGCCGGTACCAGCGATCGAAAATCATTTCCCATTGCTCGCGAGACATTGTCATTACGTCCATCCCCAGCTCCTTGATTGGTTGAAGAAAATGCCCGAAAAACCCTCTATTGCCAGATGCATAATTGATAAATATCAATTGCTTATCATGTCAGGCCGCACAAATTAAACACCCTCGATATTACCCAAAAACGCCCAGAGATGAAACTTTTCCGCAACGCTCAGTCCCAGCTTAATGCCCCGCCGGTTTGATATTCCGTCACTCGCGTTTCGAAGAAATTCTTCTCTTTCTTCAGATCGATCATCTCGCTCATCCACGGGAATGGATTGGTCGCTCCGGCAAACAGCTCATCCAGACCGATCTGCTGGCAGCGGCGGTTGGCGATGAAGCGCAGGTACTCCTTGAACTGAACGGCATTCAGACCCAGCACGCCGCGCGGCATGGTGTCCTCGGCGTAGCGGTATTCCAATTCCACGCCTTTCTTGATCAGCCCGCTGATTTCGTTGCGGAATTCGGCGGTCCACAATCCGGGGTTTTCCATCTTGATGGTGTTGATCAGGTCGACGCCAAAATTGAGATGCATGGATTCGTCACGCAGGATGTACTGGTACTGCTCGGCAGCACCGGTCATCTTGTTCTGGCGGCCCAGCGCAAGGATCTGCACGAAGCCGACGTAGAAGAAAATGCCTTCCATGATGCAGGCGAAGACGATCAGCGACTTGAGCAGTTTCTGGTCGTTCTCCGGCGTGCCGGTCCTGAATTCCGGATTGGTCAGGGTATCGATGAACGGAATCAGGAACTCGTCCTTGTCGCGGATGGACGGGATTTCGTGATACATGTTGAAGATCTCGCCTTCATCCAGGCCCAGCGACTCCACGATGTACTGGTAGGCGTGGGTGTGGATCGCTTCCTCGAAAGCCTGGCGCAGCAGGTACTGGCGGCATTCCGGCGCGGTGATGTGGCGGTAGGTGCCGAGCACGATATTATTGGCGGCCAGGGAATCGGCGGTGGTGAAGAAACCCAGGTTTCGAAGCACGATGCGGCGCTCGTCCTCGGTCAGACCATTCGGGTCCTTCCAGGTGGCGATATCGCGGCTCATGTTCACTTCCTGCGGCATCCAGTGATTGGCGCAGCCGGCGAGGTACTTTTCCCAGGCCCACTTGTACTTGAATGGCACCAGTTGATTGACATCGGCCTGGCCGTTGATGACGCGCTTGTCCTCGACGCGCACGCGGCGGGTGTCGTGGATGCCGGTCAGGGCGCTGGAATGAATTTCCTGCGGCGCTGTGGGCGGCGTATCGCCAAAACGCGCAGCATGGGCGAACAGATCCGGGGTGTGGTCTTCTTCAAAATTCAGCATCGTATTCCTTCTCCTCTTTTATTATTGGCAGGCTTCGCATTCTTCGAAACCTTCGTCGCCTGGGCGCATGGTACAAGCCTTGCCAACGATTTCCGGCTCTGGCAGGTTCGTCGCGCCCATGCCGCCACCCAGCCCCCCCGAGACGGGCACCGCGTTGAGCTCACCGCCCTTGCCGGTGGATTTCTCGGCGCTGGTGGCGCCCAGGGTGCGCAGGTAATAGGTGGTCTTGAGGCCGCGCAGCCAGGCCAGCTTGTAGGTTTCGTCGAGCGTCTTGCCTGAAGCGCCGGCCATGTAGATATTCAGGCTCTGCGCCTGATCGATCCACTTCTGGCGCCGCGAGGCGGCTTCCACCAGCCACTTGGGCTCGACCTCGAAGGCGGTGGCGTAGAGCTGGCGCAGATCCGCCGGCACGCGGTCGATCTTGGACAGCGAACCGTCGAAATATTTCAGGTCGCCGATCATCACCTCATCCCACATCCCCAACTGCTTCAGGTCGCGCACCAGGTACTGGTTGGCCACGGTGAATTCGCCCGAGAGGTTGGATTTCACATAGATGTTCTGGTAGGTCGGCTCGATCGAGGCCGATACGCCGACAATGTTGGCAATGGTGGCGGTCGGCGCGATGGCCAGGCAGTTGGAGTTGCGCATGCCGTGCTTCTTGATGCGGCTCCTGAGCTTGTCCCAATCCAGGGTAGCGGACTGGTCCACTTCCAGGTAACCGCCGCGCTGCTCCAGCAGCAGCTTGTTGCTGTCGTGCGGCAGGATGCCCTTGTCCCACAGGCTGCCGGTGAAACTGCTGTAGCGACCGCGCTCCTGGGCCAGTTCACTGGAAGCCCAGTAGGCGTAATAGGCAACCGCTTCCATGGAACGGTCGGCGAACTCCACCGCGGTTTCGGAGGCGTACGGGATGCGCATGTTCAACAGGCAGTCCTGGAAACCCATGATGCCCATGCCCACCGGGCGATGCTTGAGATTGGCATTGCGCGCCTTGCCCACGGTGTAGAAATTGACGTCCACCACATTGTCCAGCATGCGCATCGCGGTGCCGATGGTGCGCTTGAGCTTCTCGTGGTCGAGCTGGCCGTCTTTCAGGTGGTTCACCAGGTTCACCGAGCCCAGGTTGCAAACCGCGATTTCATGCTCGTTGGTGTTCAAGGTGATCTCGGTGCACAGGTTGGAGCTATGCACCACGCCCACGTGCTGCTGCGGGGAACGCACGTTGCACGGGTCCTTGAAGGTGATCCAGGGATGGCCAGTTTCGAACAGCATGGAAAGCATCTTGCGCCACAGTTGCAGTGCCGGAAGCTTCCTGAACAGCTTGATCTCGCCGCGCGCAGCCTTGTCTTCGTAGGCGGTATAGGCAGCCTCGAAATCCTTTCCGAAACGATCGTGCAGGTCGGGCACGTCGTTGGGGGAAAACAGCGTCCACTCCTGGTTTTCCATCACGCGCTTCATGAACAGGTCGGGAATCCAGTTGGAAGTGTTCATGTCGTGCGTGCGGCGGCGGTCGTCGCCGGTGTTCTTGCGCAGCTCCAGGAACTCTTCCATGTCGAGGTGCCAGGTTTCCAGGTAGGCGCACACCGCGCCCTTGCGTTTGCCGCCCTGGTTCACCGCCACGGCGGTATCGTTGACCACCTTGAGGAAAGGGATCACGCCCTGCGATTTGCCGTTGGTGCCCTTGATGCGGGCGCCCAGAGCGCGCACGTTGGTCCAGTCGTTGCCCAGGCCGCCGGCAAATTTCTGCAGCATGGCATTTTCCTTGATGGCCTGGTAGATGCCGTCGAGGTCGTCGGATACGGTGGTCAGGTAGCAGGAGGACAACTGGCTGTGGCGCGTGCCGGAGTTGAACAGCGTCGGCGTCGAGCTCATGAAATCGAAACTGGAGAGCACGTTGTAGAACTCGATGGCGCGGGCTTCGCGGTCGATCTCGTTCAAGGACAGGCCCATCGCCACGCGCATGAAGAAAGCTTGCGGCAGCTCGATGCGGCGCTCTTCGATATGCAGGAAATAGCGGTCGTACAGGGTTTGCAGACCGAGATAGCCGAACTGCTCGTCGCGCTCGGCCTTGAGCGCGGCCCCCAGGCGGGCGAGGTCGAACTGCTTCAGCTTCTCGTCCAGCAGTTCAGCAGCCACGCCCTTCTTGATGAAGTCCGAAAAGTATTCAGCGTAGCGGGCGGCCATGTCGGCCTGCGCCACTTCCTCGCCCAGCACTTCGTAGCGCACGGTGTTGAGCAGCAGGCGCGCGGTGACAAAGGAATAGGCTGGGTCTTTTTCGATCAGGGAGCGGGCGGAAAGGATGACGGACTTGCGCACCTCGTCCATCGGCACGCCGTCGTACAGGTCGCGCAGCGTCGGCTCGATGATGGCCTTCGCGCTCACCTGCTCGCCCAGCCCGGTGCAGGCGGATTCCACCAGGGTAGCCAGTTTCGCTGCGTCGAGCGGCACGCGCACGCCGTTTTCGACGGCATACATTGTCACTTCGGCACTAGCCGGCGCTTGTGCCCTGGCCTGGGCACGTTCCTGGGAGCGCTTCTCGCGGTACAGCACGTAGGCGCGCGCCACGTCGTGCTCGCCGGAGCGCATCAGGGAGAGTTCCACCTGATCCTGAATGTCTTCGATATGGAAAGTGCCGCCATGCGGCTGGCGTCGCATCAGCGCATTCACCACGGCCATGGTCAGCGCTTCCACCTGCTCGCGAATACGCGCCGAAGCCGCCGCCTGGCCGCCATTCACGGCGATGAAAGCCTTGGTCATGGCGATGGCGATTTTGGCCGGCTCGAAAGGCACCACGCCGCCGTTGCGGCGGATGATCTTGTAGTCGGCGTAGGAAGCTTCCGCAGAGGGGGTAGCCGATTTGGCACCCAAACTCGAAGCCGGAAAAGCAGAGCTAGAAACAGCATCAGTAGCCAGTTGCATAAGGTTGAATCCTCCTTGTTTTTGTTCGCTTTGCGAACAGATTATCCGACTCTTATCCACAACATATCCAGAGATGTATCCACAACATGTTGTGTTTGGTCGTGCAGTATTCCACTAATTCTAGTGACCGGGTTGACAAAATGCAACTTAATTTTCATAGCCAATTGGCATCATCACGCTGGCGCTGTCAGGAAGGTGGTAACATCGGAAGAAAGAAGAATAAAAGCCGGGATGACATATAGGTAAGCACCAAGTGGCAGGAAGTTTAGATAACTACAGCCAAAAAGCCTCGATAAGATTATCCCCACTCATCAGCCACCATTCCCCGCCCCGGTCGGAATCCAAGAAATACAGCGCTTACAGGGAATATTGAATTTCGTTGTGTGGTAGATATAAAACCGTTGCGCAGAGGATAGAAAATCGTTGTTAAAAGTTATCCACAAGGCGCGGAGTATCAATAAATTTGTTTGGGCTACATTGCCCCTTGGCGCTGCTTGTTCATGCGCTTGGAATGTGGCTGGCTAAATGCTAGTCTTGCGATAGGTAACCGGGAGCGAAACGGGGCGGCACAGGAGCCGATGCCCCGCGATAGCGAGGCCGTGCAATCCTGGGGGGCGGAGTCTGCTGAACCGGTTACCTTCCATAACTTTACATGGCACTACTCGGCTTAATTGCCAGCCCGATCCGGGCTATCAACTGTCTGTACAAGGAAACAGTTCATACGAGAATGAATAATTGCGTAGCGGTTTCCTCATTCATCAGCCACAAGCAGCGCCCGCCTGTCTTTTGTACGCTCTTCCATGGTTGCATTATCCGGGCCGCACCCTGCCAGCAGCCCGGATAACAGCATAAGGGCCGTGATTCTCATCACTACCCAGCCAGCCCCGCTCCGATCAGCTCATCAGCCAGGGCATCCCGTTCTGCGTTAAGCGCCTCAATTCTGCCCTCAATCATCCTGATGGCCGTCCGCTTTGCTTCAACCGGCATAGTGCCTTCCGGCCATTCAAGATCAGCAATGGCAGTCTCAAAACGGTCGCGGATGATTTCCGGGAAATACCAATAAATGGCCTCATCCGTAACCTGCTGTCCGATAACGTAGCTCCCCGTCAGGTAAGGAAACAACAGGCTTGCGCCTGGCTGTTTCATCGCGCCCTCAGTGCGCATGAAATTGGTTCGCCTCTCACCCACCAGTTGTTTCAATCTTCCAGCGAATACAAGCCCTTTGCGGCGTATATCCTCGGTGACAAATTCCATAAATTCTGATTTGGTCAGCTTGCTATCGACCAAGGAAGAAAGCTCCTTTTGCGCTTCTGAAATGCGGCTGTCGATGGCCGCAATTTCGCCCTTCAGCTTGTCGGCTGCATTTTTCACCTGCGCAACAAGACTATTAAGTTTTTCCATGCTATTCCCCTTTTCCAATTGCATCCGTGACGGGCTTATAACCGCTGAAAGGCTTAACAACCTGCTCAATTGAGCCGCCTTTAAGCAGATCGTCGGCCATGGTGCCGGATACCTCGATAAATTCGCCTGGTGCGTATTTCTGGCCATCCATTTGAACGGTGGATAAAACTTTATATTTCATGATCGTGTTCCTTTCTATCTTTGGGTTAATTGATTTGTTGCCATTCGAGCAGCCTCGAAAAAAGTTAATGAAGGCGCTGCCCGCTGGTATGTCTTGGCTAGTTCATAAATACGCATACCGGCAGGGTCTGCGGTTAACCCGGCAGGCGCATTAAACCCGCCGAACGTGTCACAATTGCCTAACTCGCACTCCATGGAAAAGCAAGCATTGCCCTCCATGTGGTCTGAAAAGCTCGGTTGCTCCATCCCTCTCACGGCGGGCGCACTTGCACCGAGAAAACCGACATGGATCAGGCTGTAAACGCCCGGAACGGGGTTGTTCGGGTGAGTGGGTGGGGAGAATTTGGCAGATAAATTTTTATATCTGCCTTCACGGACCAAATTCACCAGTGAATCGTAAACATCCGCGTAGGCATATAGGCCGCCATTCTTGAAAAACAGGCTCTTGACGCGCCCCATAACAGGCAGATCGTTTTTCGGGTGGCCCAGCGTCAAGGGCGCAATCCTGCCCTTGGGCGGATAGGACGCTGCTGTCATTTTCAAATCTTCATCACTAAAATCAAGCGGTACCCCAGCCATGGTTGTATGACGGCCAGACTTGAATATCTGAAAAGCCTTTTCCATATTCCCCCCTTATTCCTGCCGCTTATGCCCTTGGTGAGCTGCGTTAATCCCGCTGACAATTTTTCTGACGGTTCTTTCTGTAAGCCGGTACTTGATAGCAAGCGCGCGCTGAGGCATTCCTGATTCACGATCATTCATCATCAAGGCGTTTCGTTGCTGGATATGGGTAAGCCATCCCCTCGGGATTTCCAGCACTTCGCCCTTGAAACCATCAATCAACCTTTGCGCGGCATCGCCCCCTAGCAGCAAGCACAAGTCATGGCCGGTGCCGAGTGTTGCGGGGATATACAGGCGCGTACCGCCATATTTCGCTATCAGCTTTTCGGCGCATTCTTCACCGATACACAAAACCACATCACGAAAAATTCCCGTATAATTTTCAGCACACGCCATAAGTAACATTGCCCCCCATATCCGCCCTGCCGATTGGCTACCGTATGGGGGAATTATTTCCTCATGCCGAACCACGCTAAAGGCGGAAAGACTTCCGCTTGTCTGCTCCGGTTCTGTCATTGACAGCCGGGGGGAGAAAATCGGCAAACCGGCTGATTTTTGCAAAACGCATCCCGCCCGGATGTAAAACACCCCCAAAACCCCCCGTAAAAAACGCCCATAGCGCGTTAACTATTTTTGGATGGCCCAGTGTGCCACCTGAAAGAGAAAACCCGCCAAAATCGCTTAGGGCGGGTTTAAATGGCAAGTCTGCGACTGGCGCGGGGTTTGGGGGTTATGGCTCCATTTTCCGGGCTTCCTGCCATATGCGATCGTTGGCTTCGCTGGCGTGTTCAATCGGCTGGGATAGCGCCTCACCAAAGAAGGCGAAGAGGGCCGCAACCTGTGAGCGCTTGACATGGTGTAAATCCTCGTCTGCCACCGCCATGTTGGGCTGGAGCATATCGCCTATGCACAGCATGGCATCCTTGGCGCGGTCAATGAATGCCAGGGCCGCTCCGGCATCATAGAATGCGCCATGCTCATGCAAGGGCGTGGCTTGCGTGGCGGCATTGTCCATGCCGTTATCCGTCCGGATTGATTCAATCATTTCGCATTCCCCTTGCCGTCAAAATCCTTGATTCTGTCAATCCAATTACCCAGGGCCGCGATTACCCGGCGTGCGCCGTCCATATCGAGAAAGCGCGGGTTTTCTACCTTGCCGCGTGGCTTCACCCAGGCGATGAAGCGTGGGTCTTCCAGGCCCTCATAACCCACCTTGCGCGCCCGGTCTTCCATCAGTCGCCATTGTGCCGGGCTGGGCCGGTTTGGCGCGTTTCCACCCGCGCCCTTGGGTTTGCGCTTGCTCGGGGTGGTGGTGAAGCCCAGGCGGTTGAATTCGGCCATGACGGCATCGAAGCCGTCCAGGGTCAAATCCCTGGAACTGCTAACGCCTCCGGCGCGCAACAGCAAGGCGCGGTATGCTTCTTCGGCCATATCCAATTCGCGTTTGGCCGTGTGGATCAGGGCAAGCTTGCTGCCGAAAATGCGCCCGCCCTGGAATGATCGTGCTTTTGTCATTGCCCTTCCCCCCATGCCCCGACACTGAATGCCGCTGCCTTGAACAGGTCTTCATCAATCGGCTTGCCGCTGGCCTTGGTGTATATTTTCGCTGTGCGCATGGCGTCGCAAAGCATCCCCAGCCCGCCATCCTGTATGCCGATCTTGAGGGCCATATCTCGCACCTTGTGTCCGCCGATGCCATGCGCTTCCAGTAGCGCGTCAACATCGCCTTCAGCGGGCAAATCGATAACGATACGCGCACCGCCCACCCGGCGTGCAATCTGCCCGACCTTCGACGCTTCGAGCTTCATATAGCCCGCCATGTTTCCCATGAAGGCAATGGCAATCTTGTATTTGTCTGGAAAAATCCTGAGTTCATCCAAGCGGCGTATAGGCAATAAATGGGCTTCATCGAAGATCAGCAAGCCGCCGTCAGGCACATGCTGCAATACCGTATCCATGGGTTTCTGATCATGATTGCGGTAAATGCCTTTCTCCACCAGGGCATCTACAATCGAACTCAGAAGGCCGATAAGGTTTTTTGATTTGGCATCGCCCGCCCGCACATAAACCACGGGGTAGCTGCCGAATTTACGATTCAAATTCTCTGTTGATTCGTAATATTCGGCGGTCACGGTCTTTCCTGCACTGGACGCTCCATAGGCCAGGCAAATGCCGCGTCGCCCCTTGCCGTCCTTATCTTGCCGCGCCTGTTCGAGCGCCCTCAAGATGCGCTTTGCTGTCGGGGTTTCCACAAAATCCCCCGCCGCCTCGCGTGCTTCGGTGTCCAGCACCTCGAACCACAGAGATAACGCCATTGCTGCGCCCGGCTCATCTTTGCCTTCCTCCCAACGCTTAAACTCGGCACTGTGAAGGTGAGCGTTAATCGCTATGGTTCGCCGCTCAATACCCGCATCGATCAGATCCGCCACACGCGCCCGCAATTCGCCATCCCGCATGGCGGTTGTGATTTCTGGCTTTGGCTGCATTTGCTCAATCAATAATTTGTCATAATAGTCCGGCTCGGAATTTCCCGCTTCGGCGCTATTGCTTACAGCCTCAAGGTTCATTATCATTTACCTCCCTAGTTGTGGCGGTTTTGCCGCCGTTTCGTTGTGCCTGGAGCGTTCCAGCGCCCCAAGCCCTGCCCTGCTACTTGCCGCCGTTCGCTTTGGCTTTTTTGCTTGCGGCGGCAACGGTTTGCTCATACTTTTCTGCTAGGCGCTTGATTTTCTCAAGCTCCAATTCTTTCGCGGATGTCCCGTCCGGCAACGTGTCAACATTGCCCCGCGTGATTTCCAGCACCTTCGCGCCAGGCAAGACTTCCCCCGTTTCCTTGTCCACGATTTCCGGCGATATTTTGGCCGCAAGGGCGTTGAGGTATTCGCGGCTATCGCTGCCGGTCAGCTCTTGCAGCGCCTTGGCTTGTGCTTTGACTGCCTTGGTATAGGTGGCCCGCGCCTTCATGATTGCCTTGCCTGCCGCCTTGTCGTTGAAGCTGGTCAATTCTTTTTTCCTGGCCTCGCACAACAGTTTTTCCTTGTGGTAGACATACACGGTGTCGCTCAGGTTGTGGGGGTTATAACGGGCGTAATATCCCTTGCCCTGTGCCAGCTTTGCAGTGCCTTCGCTCCAGTACGCCGCGCCCATAATGGTGAAGGTGGCATCCTTGCGAATGGTGATGGTGGTGGCGGAATAGGCGCATAACCTGAGTTCTGCCGGGGTGATCTTGCGGCATACCACGCCGGGCTTGTTCATTTGCTCAACGTAGACTTGCATCGGGCTTTTGCTATCCATGCCGTTCCCACGGTGCGGGGTGCGGTGGTAAGCGGCGATTTCTTCGGCAAGGATTTTCTCTACCAGTTCCACGGGAACGGCTTTTGAAATGTCACATTCTTCCGGCCTCATCTCGGGCGAGCTGCCGCAATACGCGCCGCGAAACTCGGGCCGGGTTTCCGCCATTTGCGACAGCGTCCCGAACAGCCTTTCAACAGGCTTGGTTTGACCGTGTGCTACGCCCGGCCATGTCACGGCAATATTATTCATCGGAAAGAGTCCGGGAATTTCATCAGCCAGCACCTTGCCGCGCCGCCGCCAAGGCGCGCCGCCTGATATTTCCTTGGCGGCGTTCTCCATGCCGTTATCCATTTGTATCTCGCGAGGGATAATCCGCCCGGTAGTCTTGAGGGCGTCAAGGAAAGCCGCCCGCACCAAGTCGGCATTGAGTGATCCGCCCAGGGCGTAGCCTACAAGGTACCGGCTGCGCAATTCCTCAATGGCGACGATATAGAGCCGGAAGACAGTACGTTTTTTGCCATACTTGCCTTTGTGGTCATACACAAACAAATCCTTGCGCCGCCCGTCCAGTGACCATGTGTCATGCACGGCCATGTCATACTCCCGTATGGCCGTTGGCGATTTGACCTTGAGCGCGGTTTCCCCTTCCTTGAAGAGCGTCCGCACGTCGTTGTCGATCTTCAAGTAATCGTTCTTGGCCGTGTCGTAGCTGGGTATTGCGCCCCATCCGTTTTGGGCCGCCAGGCGCTGGGTGCGTTTCCACGCTGTTTTAATCGGGCGGTTCGGTGCCAGCGCTTCCCGGAGAAAGGATTTCCAGGCTTCCGCATGCCATTCCGCTTGACGGGCGTTTTCTCCCCTCCATTGCCCCACCAGCAGCGCGGGCCAGTGTTGCGGGTCATAGCCCTTGATGCGGTTTATCTTGTCGTACACGGTGGATTTTGGGAGGCCGAATTCTTTCTTGATTTCGTCTAGCGCCATCTGGTAATGGTCGCCCCGGCCTTTCATGACCAGCCACAAGTGGCAGGCTTCGGTGTCCCGGTATGCCTGCTCCTTGCGCTTGCGCGTGGCCCCTTCGAAGAACTCCCACAGCTTTTCTGCTGCATCTTCTGAGAGTTCGCGCCGGTCTTCTTCCAGCCAGCCGCCCGGCGCTATGTTCATGCCTTGTGCCCAGTATTTGGCTTGGGCGAGGGCTGGCAGACTGGATAGGGGGATGCGCCATGCGCCGGAGGGGTCTTTGTGGGCGGAGGGGTAGCGGAATTCGGCACAGCTAGCTCGCACGGCTTGACCTGAAATCCCCAACAAATCCGCCGCCTCATCGCTGGTGAGTTCTGGGTTTGTGCCTTTACGATGTCTGACCGTCATGACGCGGCCCCTTGCCGGTTGCATCCGCGCCGCGTGCGTGCCAGGCGAATAAGAGCGCCCCGGATGCTTTGCCATGTTGGCTCTGCCCCTTCGGCCCGGCGCGCATTGGCGGCGATACTGTCGGCGTCATCTTCGCCCACCAAACCATAACAATCGTCTGGCAGGGTGAAGGCTTGGCCCCGGTTCGATCCAGGGATGCGGTAGCCCATTAAAATGCTCATGCAGTTCCCCTCATTACTCGACTATTTCGCCGTCTTTGATGCCCAGGAGCACGGCTATTTTGTGGCCTACGCCCCGCGTTGCAGCATTTCTACCCGTCATGACTTGGCTAACTGTTGCAACTTCAAAACCATGTTTATTTGCCCAGCTAGACATGCTCATGCCCTTACGCAAGAATTCATCACGGACTTCTTGCAACGTTCTTGTTTTCTGTGCTTTCATGTCAGCTCCTAATACATAAATAACGATATATGTGCATTATGCACCGTTTTCGTTGCTAGTCAACACTGGAGTGTGCAATGAGCATAGGGGAAAGATTAAAAGAGGAGCGGGAAAGGCTGGGACATTCTCAGGAGGTGTTTGCACGAGAAGCCGGTGTACACAGAAACACTCAAGCAAAATATGAGAAAGGCGAAGGCGTGCCAGATGCTAATTATCTTGCTGCTATTGAGAGTCTAGCCGCTGATATTGAGTACATCGTGACAGGTGAAAAAAACAAGTGGTACAGTTCAGAGGAAGTGCTGCAACGTGAATCAGACTTGATTTATTTCATCGTTGAAGAGATGGAAAATTCTTTAGCGCAGTTGAACAAAAAGCTGTCTCCTTCGAAAAAAGCAGAGGTAGTTTCAACTCTCTATCGCAGCGGTAAGGACAGCGGCAAGGTAAATATAAATATTATAAAATTAGTCACTGGCCTAACTGATAGCAAATAGTTGCTGTCAGTTTCATTGCCGCAAGGTTGCGCGAAAAAACGCGCATACGCGTAACGCGCAAACTGCTAATCATCAACAACGGCGCGGCTTTCGCTAGTGCGCAACCTAAAAAACAGAAAAACACATCAGGTTGCGCAGAATGCTATTGGTTTGCGCAACCCAAACCGGAAAAATACGCCCAATTTCGTCTCTCATCAAACGCCTGCTTTCGATTCACTTTTACCCGGCACGGGATTTGTGCGATATTTGGCACAGCCAGCCATAAGACCGTTAAACCACGGCACATAAAGGTTTCCAGCCCCACAAAAAGAAACGCGGCGCTCGGCTTTCATCCCAAAGCCGCCGCCGCGTTCCTGATTTTGAACCGCCTGACCATTCCAGTTCAGTCCTGTTTAAAAATTCCGTGTTTATGTTCTGCTTTTGTGTTGAATCCGTCCATTTTTGCGCATTTTTAAAAAGCGCTGTTGGCTGCCGTCGCTCGCTTCCTTCGTGTCCGCCAATCGCTCAAACCCCGCGTGTTCATTGGCTCTTCCCGCTTCATCCATAGTCTTCCCATTTGCTTGGCCTTGCATCTTCGGAATTCCCATTGCACTCCCCCCCTGTCATGCACATCGCCGTACCACCTTCCCGGTAGAGCGCCTTCGTCTCCGATCTGGCGACCGAGAAAACAGGCAAAGCAGGCATTTCCGGAAGACTTTGTCCGTCTGTTCCGTTCTCGGCACTCTATGGCATACTGTCGCGCAGACTCATAACGCACCAGCGAGAAACCCGTATGCAATATGATGCAATCATCATCGGTGGCGGCCCAGCAGGCTTGGCCATCGCTTCTGAACTATCCCGTACGCGGCGCGTGCTGGTGGTTGAAAAAGGGATCGCAGGCAACACCAACCGCAGTTGGTTTGTACCGCTCAACGTGGTGGACGATTCTGTTCGACCCTACACCTATGGCGGCGTGACACGCTTTCTTGCCAACACGTATTCGGGCGGCAAGGCACAGTGGAATGCCCGGCAATTTCCACGCTATCCCTACGTTGACGAGAAACGCCTGCTGCCGCACTGGGTCGAGACCATACGCGCCAACGGCTCCGAAGTGCTGGATCAGTGCGAATACCGTTCACACCAGGTCGATGCGGACGGGGTGCTTGTCGATACCGCGCGAGGCAAATTCGCGGCACGCCTGCTGATCGACTGCACCGGTTACAACTCCATGATCGCCAAGCAGTACGGCATCAGCCGCGCAAGCTATTACTGGTGGTCGGTGTACGGCACCATTGGCGACCATCCCAACGGCCTGGACGGAATGCAGGTGGGCGACTACATGTTGTGGCAGACATTTGCCGACACCACGCCGAGCGCCGACACCTCCCTGCAACAGGGACGTCCGCTGTTCGAATACGAGATCCTGGACGAGCGCACTTCATTTTCGCTCATTCTTTACTTGCGCCGGGAAGTCATGACGCGCGAGTTCATGGAACCGGTCTACAACCGCATCATTCGGGAAGAGGCCTCGACTTCCGCCTTCCACGGCATGGCGGTCAAGGAGATCAAGTACGGCTGGTATCCTTCGGCCAGCGTATCGCAGGAACTGGCGCGTGAACGGGTGATTTTTGCCGGTGACGCCGCATGCTGGACGACACCCTGCGGCTGGGGCATGTCCTTCATTCTCAACAACTACCGGGATTTCACGGCCAGGCTGGAGCAGGCGCTATCCGCCGACCGGCTTGGCCGGGCGGAACTGGCCGCCATCCCCCACTTCCGCTTCCGGGAGCGGGGTGAAATCGTTCTCAACGCCCTGATGACGCACTTTTTGTCCAATGCATCCGCGCCGATGCTGGATCGATTCATCAATCTGTTCAATGCAACCAGCCCCAACCACATTGACCCGATCTATTGCGAGAAAGTCTTCACGCTGGACATCACCCCTGCCGAGGTTCATACGGTGCTGGCGACTTTGCTCAAGGAATTCCACCTGAAAGAATTGTTTGGCATCCTGCAGCCGGATGATTACCTACTTCTGGTGGAAGAAGCGGCGGCTTATGTTGGTGAATCCGTCGTCGAAGAAGTGCGCCACTGGCTCCATTTCGGGGGCGACAAAGCACAAAACCCCGAGCGTAATTCCGGCTTCGATTTTGCATGAAACACGCCATGAGGAACCGCCATGGGCACTGTTAGTGTAGTGTCGCACACGAGTACTTCGCCAAACCTGATGGGGCGGCTGGCCGCCTGGTTTAATCCGAATCGCGCAGAACTGGACGAACGTCAGGTTTTAGCTCACAGCTTGCTGATCTATGTAGGCCTGATTACCTCGGCCTTCGCCCTATTGTATGTCCTGACTTCCCTGGCGATCGGTTTCGTGATCGGGGCATACCTGATGCTGGCATGTTTTGTCCTTCACATCGCCATCCTGTTCTTGTTTCGCGCCACTGGAAACTTTCGGCTGAGCGCCAATCTGTACCTGGCCAATAGCGCTCTGGTGGCGATATTGGGTTGCAGTTTCTTTACCGGGGGGCTGCATTCGCCGGTTACGCCCTGGTTCACCCTGATTCCGGTAGCCGGCGTGCTGCTATTGGGGTTTGGCCGGGATACGCTGGGCTGGTTCATCCTCTGCTGCGCGATCGCCCTGGCGTATGGCATGGCCGGGATGCTGGGCTACACCTTTCCTCAATCCTACAATCTGGAATTTGCCGACCTGTTCACCACCATCTGCTTCGTTGGCCTAGTGATGATTCTGTTCGCCATCTCCGTGACCTTCGACCACAACCGCAAACTCGCCATGGAAAAAGTCCGGGAGCAAAACCTTGACCTGAAAGCGGCGCGTGAGCAGGCCGATGCAGCCACCCAGGCGAAGAGCGATTTTCTGGCCAACATGAGCCACGAGATTCGCACCCCCATGAACGCCGTGATCGGCATGTCGCGCCTTTGCCTGGCAACCGATCTGCAACCGCGCCAACGCGACTATGTAGAGAAAGTGTACCGTGCCGGCCAGTCCCTGCTTGGGGTCATCAATGACATTCTCGACTTTTCCAAGATTGAAGCCGGGATGCTGAAGATGGAAGCCACACCGTTCGAGCTCGACAACGTGCTGGACAACCTGGCCGGATTCACAGCGGCCAAGGCGCATGAAAAAGGCCTGGAGCTTTTGTACCACCTGCCGGAGGATCAGGCGACCCACCGCCTGGTGGGCGACCCCTTGCGTCTGGGACAGATATTGCTCAATCTGGTGGGCAACGCCATCAAGTTTACCGAGCGCGGAGTAGTCCGGGTCAACGTAAGCTCACTGCAAATCAGCGACGATCTGGTTGAACTGGAGTTCCGGGTTCAGGATACCGGTATCGGCATGACAGCAGAACAGTGCTCCCGCCTGTTCCAGTCTTTCTCGCAGGCTGATACCTCGACTACGCGCAAGTACGGCGGCACTGGCCTGGGCCTGGTTATCAGCAAGCATCTGGTAGAACTGATGGGGGGCGCGATTCGATTGACCAGCGAACCCGGCATGGGTACGACCTTTATTTTCAATGCCCGGTTCGGTCGCAACAAAGAAAGCAGCGTTCCCGAACGCCATCGATTGCCGCCGGATCTGAACCGGCTCAAGGTGCTGGTGGTGGATGATGTCGATAGCGCCCGCCAGGTGCTCGAAGCAATGCTGATTCCATTCTCCTGCCGGGTGACCTGTGTCGATTCTGGTCAGGCCGCGCTAGCCGCGCTGGAGCGCGCCCCAGAGGACGACCCCTATCAACTGGTGTTGATGGACTGGAACATGCCCGGCCTGGACGGCCTGGAAACATCCAGGCTCATCAAAACGCATCCCAGGCTGGCCGCAATACCCACCGTGATCATGGTCACGGCGTATGGCCGGGAAATGGTCATGGAGCAGGCGTCGAACATCGGCCTGGACGGTTTCCTGATCAAACCCGTCACCCCCTCCATGCTGGTGGACTCGATTGTGGGCGTATTCCACACCAGCAGCGATCCCGGCGGAAATACTGCCGATGCTTGGGGAATCAAGCTGCTGCATGACATCCTGAACGCGCATGTGCTGCTGGTCGAAGACAATGAAATCAATCGCCAACTGGCTCAGGAACTGCTGTTGCAGGCCGGGCTGGCGGTAACCCTCGCGCATAACGGCCAGGAGGCAATCGAACTGCTGGAACGGGAAAATTTCGATGCTGTGCTGATGGATATCCACATGCCGGTCATGGGCGGATTCGAAGCGACCAGAGTCATACGGGATAACCCGCGGCACGCGGCCTTACCCATCATAGCCATGACCGCCAACGCAATGACCGGCGACCGCGAAAAATGCCTGCTTGCGGGCATGAATGACCACATCGCCAAACCGATCGACCCGGAGCTGTTATTCGCGGCGCTGACGACCTGGATTTCACCGGGTCAGCGCGATTTGCCGGAAGGCATGACGCGCACGCTTGCCACCACTGCACAGGTGCACGCACAGCCAAACCCTGTTTTGCCAGACGATTTGCCGGGCATCGATATTCCGATGGGCCTCAAGCGCACGGGCGGCGATGCCACATTGCTGCACAAGATTCTGATGAACTTCCTGCGCGATCATCATGGCGATGCAGAAGCCATTCTTTGCGCCCTGCAAACAAAAGACGTTTTTTTGGCACAGCGCATTGCTCACACGCTCAAGGGCGTATCCGGCGCCATTGGCGCCAAGGCGGTGCAAACCGCCGCGATCGCCCTGGATGCTGCACTGAGAAACCAGGCCACGGCAACCTATCGGCGTCTGCTCGACAATCTCGACAATGCTCTGGCGCTGGTCATCAGCAGCCTGACCTGGCTGGAGCAGCAGGAAATCGCCAGCCCGGTTGAAACCGCAGCGGAAGCCATCGACCCGCAGGAATTGCAGGTGATGATGAATCAGCTGTCAAATCTGCTGCAGGACATGGATCCCGATGCCGAAATCGCGGCGCTGGCCTTGCGCAAGCGGCTGGGGCCGGACAACGCGCAGCCGCTGGCCAATGAACTGGTCAAGCAATTGACCACTTTCGATTTCGACAGCGCAAGCCAAACCCTGGCTCGATTGAGAGAAGAACTGGGAGCTCATGAATGAGCCTGAAATGGTTTTGTGAAACGTGAAGTGTGAAATGTGAAACGTGGAAAACCGCCACTGAATCCGCTTTTACCTTTCACTTTTCACAGCAAGGGCGTAGCCCGGGCGGCTTCACTTTTCACTTGTTATTAAGGAATATTGGATGATCCCCATTGCCGCACCAGATGAACGGCCACGCATCCTGATTGTCGATGACGAACGCATCAACATCAACCTGCTCAACGCCTTGCTCAAGACCGATTACAAGATCATGGTCGCCACCAATGGCGAGCAGGCGCTCAAAGCTGCCATAACGGGCAAACCCGAGTTGATTCTGCTCGACATCGTGATGCCCGGCATCGATGGCTACGAGGTTTGCCGCCGGCTCAAGGCGACGGCGGCAACGCAGAGCATTCCAATCATTTTCATCACCGCCATGGGCGAAGTTGAAAACGAAGCCATGGGCTTTGCGCTGGGCGCGGTCGACTATATTGCGAAGCCATTCAACAGCGCCGTGGTCAAGGCCCGCGTCGGCGTGCACATGAAGCTGAAACGGAACGGCGACATTCTGGAGAACCTGGCGTCGATGGACGCCCTGACCGAAGTGCCCAATCGCCGGGCTTTCGATCAGACGCGCAAGCAGGAATGGGCGCGGAGTTTGCGCGACGATCTGCCGATCTCATTTGTGATGATCGACATCGACATGTTCAAGCAGTACAACGACAACTACGGCCATGGCGCGGGCGACGAGTGCCTGACGCGCATCGCCAAGGCGCTGAACGGCTGCGTGCATCGACCCGGCGATCGCCTGGCGCGCTATGGCGGCGAGGAATTTGCCGCCATCCTGACCAATACGCCAGAGGAAGGCGCCCTGCGTATGGCAGAGTTATTTCACGCTGCGGTCGCGGCGCTACAGATACCCCATGCTTTTTCTGCAACGGAGCCAAATGTCACAGTCAGCATTGGCATCGCAACAGCCATTCCCTCGCCGGCGCTGACGGCGGATATGCTCTCCGAAGCAGCCGACAATATGCTTTATCAGGCAAAGAACGCCGGTCGCAACACGACCCGAAGCACCCAGTTATAGCGCCTCGCAGGATAAGCGGTTCTCCGCATTACGGTGAGTGGAGCAGTCTGTAAATACGAGGCACACCAGAAGGAAATGTTGGAACTGACACTATCCACCCATGGCGCGGAATGATCTACTTTAGCCAAAACGCATCAACCAGATTGTCCCCATCCAGCAGCCACCACTCCCCACCCTGGGCTGTGTCGACAAAATAGAGCTCATAACCGGGTTGGTAAAGCGCGCTGACGGCCTCACTGATAGCGGCAGGTATACGCGGATCATCAAGTTCGAAGGACTGGCCGTCCCACTCTGGATTGCCGCAACGGTTGGAGGATGACATGACGGAATCATGTAACGAATGAATGTTTACGTCAACATAACCGGGGGAAAGTTGTAAATCGCCCCCCAGTGGGCTAATCTGGGCTGGCAAGCTCAGTCGGGTGCGAGCGCCCGGAACGGGGAAAAGTTTTGCAGCCAACGCCACAAATCGTATTCACCGCGCGCGGACTCACCAAGACCTACCACATGGGCGAGGTCGAGGTTCCCGCCTTGCGCTCTCTCGACATCGAAATCTACCAGGGCGAGTTCGTCGTGCTGCTGGGCCCTTCCGGCAGCGGCAAGTCGACCCTGCTCAATATCCTCGGCGGCCTCGACAACCCCAGTAGCGGCGAGGCGTTCTGGCGCGACCACAACCTGGCCACCGCGAACGAGCGTGAGCTGACGGAATACCGGCGCGAGCACGTCGGCTTCGTATTCCAGTTCTACAACCTCATTTCCAGCCTCACCGTGCGCGAAAACGTGGCCCTGGTGACCGAGATCGCCCCCCAGCCCATGCGCCCCGAGGAGGCCCTCGAACGGGTCGGACTGGCGCACCGCCTGGATCACTTCCCATCCCAGCTTTCCGGCGGCGAACAGCAGCGCGTCGCCATCGCCCGCGCCATCGCCAAGCGCCCGGACGTGCTGCTGTGCGACGAACCCACCGGCGCGCTCGACTACGAAACCGGCAAGGTGGTGCTCGAAGTCATTGCGAGGATCAATGAAGAGCTCGGCACCACGGCGGTGGTGATCACCCACAACGCCTCCATTGCCGGCATGGCCGACCGGGTCATGCGCATGGCGGACGGCCACATCGCCTCGGTCGAGGCGAACCCGCACAAGCTCTCGCCATCGGAGCTGTCATGGTAAATAGCGGTAATGGGGAATGGGTAATGAGTGATGAGGAAAACCTCACCCATGCCCCATTACCCATCACCCATCACCCGACATGAAAACCCTCGACCGCAAACTGCTGCGCGACCTCTGGCACATGAAGAGCCAGGCGTTCTCCATCGCCCTGGTGGTGGCCGCCGGCATCGGCGCCTTCATCGCCCTGCTCTCCACCTACGACTCGCTGCAATGGTCGCGCCAGTCCTATTATGAGGAAGCGCGCTTCGCCCAGGTCTTCGCCAACATCAAAAGCGCGCCCAGGGCGGTGGAACAGCAGATCGCCGAATTGCCGGGTGTCGCGGCGCTGGAAACCAGTGTCGTGCAGGATGTGACCCTCGACATCGAGAATGTAGCCGAGCCCGTCATCGGGCGCATGATCGGCCTGAGCAATGGCAGCCAGCCCGGCCTCAATCACCTGACCCTGCGTCAGGGCCGCTTTCCGGAACGCGGCAAGCGCAACGAAGCGCTGGTATCAGAAGGCTTTGCCAAGGCGCACGGCCTCAGGCCCGGCGACACCGTTGCCGCGCTGCTCAACGGCAAGCGCGAGCCACTGGAAATCGTCGGCATCGTGCTTTCGCCGGAGTACATTTTTGCCTCGCGCGGGGGCGATCTTCCGGACGACAAGGGCTTTGGCGTGTTCTGGATGGAGCACGAGCGCCTGGCCAGCGCTTTCGACATGGAAGGCGCCTTCAATCACGCCGCCCTGAGCCTCTCGCCGGGCGCCAGCGAGGCGGCTGTGATCGACGCGCTCGACCGGCTGCTCGAACCCTACGGCAGCCTCAATGCTCACGGGCGCAAGGAGCAGAGTTCGCACCGCATCCTGGATCAGGAAATCAACCAGCAGAAAACCATGGCCACGATTTTCCCGACCATTTTCCTCGGCGTGGCGGTGTTCCTGCTCAACGTCGTGCTCACCCGCCAGGTCGCCACGCAGCGCGACCAGATCGCGGCGCTGAAGGCACTGGGCTATGCCGATTTCACCATTGCCGTCCATTACCTCAAACTGGTGCTGGTGATCGTGCTGTGCGGCATCCTTCTGGGCGTGGCCGTGGGGGCCTGGATGGGCTACGCGATGACCGACCTCTACACCACTTTTTTCCATTTCCCGCGCCTGATCTATCGCATCCAGCCCTGGATCATGCTGGTGGCCTCGGGCATCAGCCTGGCTGCCGCCATGGGCGCCGCTTACGGCGCGGTGCGCAGGGTTGTCTCCATGCCCCCGGCGGAAGCCATGCGCCCGCCCGCCCCGGCACGCTACCGGCGCATGCTGCTGGAAAAGCTCGGGCTGGCGCACCTGCTTTCTCCCCAGGCACGCATGGTGGTCCGCACCCTGGAACGCCGCCCGCTGCGCACGCTGCTGACCAGTTTCGGCATCGCCAGCGCAGTGGCCATCATCGTTTCCGGCACCTTCTGGGGCGACGCCATGGATTACCTGATGGAGGTTCAGTTCAACGCCGCGGAACGGGCCGATGTCACTGTCACCTTTACCACGCCGGTTTCCCGCACCGCCCTGTACGAAATCGCCCGCCTGCCGGGCGTGCTGCGCAGCGAGGAGATGCGCTCCGTGCCGGTGCGCCTGCGGGCGGGGCATCACACCTACCGCACCGCCGTGTCGGGCTACCCGCCGGATGCGGATCTGCGCCAGTTGCTGGATACGCAATTGCGCCCCGTGTTCATGCCGGGCGAGGGCATCCTGCTCTCGCGCCGCCTGGCCCAGCGCCTGGGCGTCAAACCCGGCGACCGGCTGATACTGGAATCGCTGGAGGCCACCCGCGCCAAACGCGAAACCGTGGTCAGCGCCCTGGTCAACGACATGATCGGGCTTTCGGCCTACATGGATATCGCCGCACTCAACCGCCTGATGGGCGAGGGAGAATCGATCTCCGCCGTGGCCGTGAAACTGGACCCGTCCCAGGCCAGCGCGTTTTATGCCCGCATCAAGCAGATGCCGCAAGTCGCCACGGTCGCCATCAAGGATGAAATGCTGAGAAGCTTCCGCGAAACCAACCGGAAATTCCTGCTGTTTTTCACCGCCATCGTGACCGCTTTTGCCGCCGCCATCGCCGTCGGCGTGGTCTACAACAGCGCCCGCATCTCGCTCGCCGAGCGCGCCTGGGAACTGGCCAGCCTGCGCGTGCTGGGCTTCACCCGCCACGAGGTATCCACCCTGCTGCTGGGCGAGCTGGCTTTCGAAATTGCCCTGGCGATTCCGCTCGGCCTGTGGCTGGGCAAGCTTTTGTCGCAACTGATCATCATGCTGATGCCGATGGAAACCATCGACATCCCGCTCATCATCACTCCGGCCACCTACGCCTACTCTGCCCTCGCCATCCTGATTTCCGGGGTAGTGAGCGCGCTGATCGTACGCCACCGGGTTGACCACCTGGACCTGGTGGCGGTCTTGAAGACAAGGGAATGAGCCCAAAACATGATTTAACCGCAAAGGGCGCGAAGGCTCGCAATGGAAAACCAGTGGGGATTTCGGCGAATCTCCTCGACGGAATACAGGCCATGCATTCAGGCCTTTGAATTCCTTCGCGTCCCTTCGCGCCCTTTGCGGTTCCAGTGTTTTTTAAGTAAGGTTAGAACATGAAAACATCCAAACGCATCCTCCTGATCCTCGTGGGCACCCTGCTGCTCGGGGTGCTGGTGTGGGCATTCCGCCCCCAGCCCGTGCTGGTGGAGCTGGCCGAAGTGAGCGAGGGCCCCTTCGATCAGACCATCATGGAAGACGGCAAAACCCGCGTGCGCGAGCGCTACGTCATTTCCGCCCCCCTTGCCGGCAAGATGCAGCGCATCACGCTCAAGGCGGGCGATGCAGTCAAGGCAGGCGACACGCTCGCCGTGATCGCCCCCAGCGCCCCCGCCCTGCTCGATGCGCGCGCCGAGCGTGAACTGGGCGAACGCGTCGGCAGCGCGGAAGCCAACAGGCAGCGCGCCACGGCGGAAGCGGCCAGAGCGTACGCCGCGCTGGACAAATCGAGCGCCGACCTCGAACGCGCGCGCAAACTGGCGGAGAAAAATTTCGTCTCCACCGCAGCACTTGAACAGGCAACGCTGGCAGTCAAACTCAACCAGCGTGAACTCGAAGCCGCGAAATATGGCGAACAGGCCGCGAAACATGAGGTCGCCGTCGCCCGCGCTGCGCTCTTCCGCTGGCGGGAGGAAGCCAGCGGTAAAAATGTCGCTGGGCAGCGCTGGGAAGTGCACACCCCGCTTGCAGGAAAAGTACTGAAAGTATTGCAGGAAAGCGAATCCGTCGTCAGCATCGGCACCCCGCTGCTGGAAATCGGCCAGCCCACCGAACTCGAAGTGGTGGTAGACGTGCTCAGCAGCGACGCGGTGCAGATTCCTTCCGGCGCCCAGGTGCGATTCGAGCGCTGGGGCAAAAGCGAAGCGCTGGAGGGCGTGGTGCGCCGCGTCGAGCCCGCCGCCTTCACCAAGGTCTCCGCCCTGGGCGTTGAGGAGCAGCGGGTCAACGTCATCATCGACCTGACCTCCCCTGCTGAACGCTGGCAAACCCTGGGTGACGGTTACAAGGTGGACGCCCGCATCATCACGGCCAGCCTCGACAAGGCCGTCAAAGTACCCGTAAGCGCCCTGTTCCGCGCCGGAGATCAATGGGCGGTGTTCGTGGCCCGCGAAGGCCGGGCTGCGAAACAAATCGTGACACTATCCCGCCGCAGTGCGACAGAAGCCGTGGTGCAGGAAGGCTTGAAAGTGGGCGAGAAAGTCATCGTCCACCCCAGCGATAGCGTCAGTGACAATAAGGTAATCAGGGAAAGGCAAAAATAATTTCAATCAAGCTGAAAACTTGCCGTGGCACGCGATATGGCATTTAACCCATCCATCTCAATCCTGCAGGATGGGCAAGGTCAATTCAATCATTCATATGCCGCCTGCCCTTATCGGCAAGCCTGAGATCACGTAACGCCTTACCTACGTACAAAATCTCGGCCAATGGCAACAAATTGAATCAGTTCGAGTAATTCAACCGTGTTCTCATATCGTTATTTTTTGGGTGGAAGCTGCCTACAACCCAATGGCAAATAGGCGCTAGGGACATTGGTTTTATTATTGCCTTTTACCGCCATTCCATCTGGCGGCGCCGCGTTCCCGCAGACCCAGGCAATCGGGACGATAGGCGCATCTTCCACAATCGCCGGGCGGATCGAGAGAACTTTATCCTTCAGCAAGTTGTGTGCGTTATTACCAAAGGTCATGTGAATGGCGCCGCCTTCCACGACTAGCGCACTGATTTGATTGCTCACGATTTTATTGGCATCCGGCAAGCCCGCCTCCTTATTATCTTCAGGGAATGCCATGGTTGCTTTCCGGTATGCGGAGATTGGCTCCTTAGCCGTATCCGCAAAGGGGATAGCCGCAACAATCTGCTCCCGTATAATTTTCGACTGATAGGAAGGGATCGCCATTGCTGCCAAAATGGCCATTACAGCCAGAACCGCCAGCATTTCAATTGCAGAGAATCCGATTTGTCTCATCACCATCACCTTCCAGTCTTTAATCATGATGCCCTTTGCCTAACCAGACCCCCGAGACTCGAATTTTCCGGAGCGCTTTATCCCGCCACCTCGCGGGCTGACCGCCAGGATTGGCGAGATGTGCTCTTTGTGGCGTTTATGGTCGGTTCAGCTTGGTGGCTCACACATCTTATCAGATGGCCAACCCTTAACATCTGCTGCTGAACCGGCAGCAAAGATATTGAACGGCAGCAAGCTGCCAATGCAACAATCGCCGACGACTCCATAATTCATTTCCATACAGCACGAACTTCTATCACTGTATCAGACCGGGTTTTCCGATGACCCGGGGGATAGCCTAGGCCGAGGCGGCCAGCGAATACGCGAAGAAAGCCATCGCGGATATTTTTTCCTACGTTGAGTCGTAGCAATAAGCACGTTTAAATCAAAGCAGCGCTCCAAATAGTGTGATCTTGCAAGGCAAGCCCCCTGTGTCTCCACTTTTGCATACGGCACACTAACCGTTTGAGCATATCTGTTAATTAGCGTGCAAAACTGACCAGGAATCCGGGGTAAACAGCGTCCAAATTTGACCACCCCGGTTGTGCCATCATCCGGCCTTTTTGGGCTGGAGCAACCTGGAGTGATCTGTATGGAAACTATCGGCAAGATACGCCGCCGTCACAAGGTCAAGGGCGAGAGCATCAGTTCGATTGCCCGCGACCTCAATCTATCCCGCAACACCGTCAAGAAATACCTCAACGCCGCAGCGGATCCCGTCTACCAGCGAGAGCATCAACCAGCACCCAAGCTGGGCAAATTCCAGCCTGTTCTGGAAACCTGGCTGGAACAGGACAGCCAGCGCCCCAAACGAGAACGCCGCACCGCCCAACGTTTGTTCGAAGACTTGCAACGCGAAGGCTATACCGGCGCCTACGACAGCGTTCAGCGCTTCGTGAAGCACTGGAAGACCCGGCGTCCCGGCGCCAGCCAGGACGCCTACGTTCCCCTCGCGTACGCCGCCGGTGACGCCTGCCAGTTTGACTGGAGCCACGAACATGTCATCCTCGGCGGAGTAGCCCAAGTCGTGAAGCTCGCCCACTTCCGCCTCGCACATAGCCGCCAGATGTTCCGGGCCGCCTATCCGCGCGAATCCCAGGAAATGGTGTTCGACGCCCACAACCGCGCTTTCGCCTTCTTCGGCGGGGTGCCGGTGCGGATGATCTACGACAATCCCAGAACCATCGTGGATGCGATCTTCAGTGGCAAGGAACGCCAGTTCAACCGCCGCTTCCTGGCGCTCGCCAGCCATTACCTGTTCGAGCCGGTAGCCTGCACCCCGGCTTCCGGATGGGAGAAGGGACAGGTCGAGAACCAAGTGGGAAATGTGCGTGAATGGCTGTTCACGCCGATTCTGCGCTTTGACACCCTGGCGGACTTGAATGCCTGGCTGGAAACCCGCTGCACGGAGTTAGCCAAGCGTTCCCATCCCGCCTGGAAGGAGCGCCCAATCTCGGCGGTGTTCGCCGAGGAGCAGCCCTGCCTTCGCCCCATCAGCGCCCCCTTCGACGGCTACTTCGAGCAGACCAACCGGGTGTCTTCCACCTGCCTGGTGAGCTACGATCGCAACCGCTACAGCGTGCCGGCGGAGCATGCTGGGCAGCGGGTCTCGGTGCGGGCGGATGCCAAGCGACTCCGGGTGGTGGCGGACGGCAAGCTGATCGCTGACCATGCCCGCCACTTCGGCAGAGAACGGCTGATTCTCGATCCCTGGCACTATCTGCCGGTGCTGGAGAAGAAACCTGGTGCGCTCAGGAACGGCGCGCCATTCCAGGACTGGGCCTTGCCTGCCGCCATTGGCACGGTGAAGGACAGGCTGCTCAAATCGCCCCAGGGCGACCGCGCCTTTGTGGAAGTGCTGCTGGCGATGCGCCAGTACGGCGCTGATCTGGTGACCGTGGCGTGCGAACTGGCACTGGAGCAAGGCACGGTCTCATCAGCGCTCATCCTCAATCACATGCACCGCCTGCTGTCACCCGCCAAACCGGTACCGGTGACGGTTTCCGCTGCCTTGACGCTGGACATCGAGCCAGTGGCCGACTGCGGGCGCTATGACAGCCTGCGCGGAGGTGTGCCATGCTGGCTGAACTGACCCAGCGCCTCAAGGCGCTGCACCTCTACGGCATGGCAGCGGAACTGGCTGAGATGGGCGCGGAACGTGCCCGTAAACCCGAAGCGCCGGAGATCTGGCTCAAGCGCCTGATCGAGGCGGAAGCGGTGGATCGCCAGGCAAGAAGCCTGCGCTATCAGTTGCATGTGGCGAAGTTCCCGGTCCATCGTGATCTGGACAGTTTCCTGTGGCCGGAGTCTCCTGTGCTTGAGCAGCAGATCCGGCAACTGGCCACCGGTGCATTCATGGAGGCGGCGCATAACCTGATTCTGGTGGGTGGTACCGGTACTGGCAAGACCCATCTGGCGACCGCGCTGGGTGTGTCTGCAATCCATGCGGGGAAACGGGTGCGCTTCTACAACGCGGTGGACCTGGTCAACCAGCTGGAAAAGGAGAAGGCTCAAGGCCGGGCTGGCGCCCTGGCGCGGCAGCTGACCCAGATGGATGGAGTGATTCTGGACGAACTGGGGTATCTGCCGTTCCCTGAATCCGGCGGAGCCCTACTGTTCCACCTGATCAGCCAGCTCTACGAGCGCACCAGTCTGATCATCACCACCAACCTCAGTTTCGGGGAGTGGGTGCAGGTCTTCGGCGATGCCAAGATGACCACCGCGCTGCTCGACCGCATCACCCATCACTGCGATATTCTGGAAACAGGTAACGATTCCTTCCGCTTCAAACAGCGCAAGAAATCAGCTTAGAACGATGCTTTTACCCTGGTCAAAATTGGACGCTGACGGGTGGTCAAATTTGAACGCTGATTGACAC
>JAUSBJ010000048.1 GCA_030652035.1 Sulfurimicrobium sp. | reverse complement strand
GGCTCGTTCATGATGCTGATGGCCTTCGTCACCGCTTTCGGTTTCGTCAAGGGCACACTCAACTTTGTCGCTGGCAGGCTGTCCGAACGTCTGGGTCGCAAGAAGGTCTTGTTCATCGGCTGGCTGGCCGCGGTGCCGATTCCCTTCATGATCCTGTACGCGCCGAGCTGGAGCTGGATCGTGGCGGCGACGGTGCTGCTGGGGATTAACCAGGGTCTGACCTGGTCGATGACGCAGACTTCCAAGCTCGACCTCACCACTTCCGAACAACGTGGGCTCACTATCGGCCTCAACGAGTTCGCCGGTTACTTTGGCGTTGCGGTGGCGGGCATCATCACCGGTTATCTCGCCACTGCCTACGGCCCACGTGAAGGGCTGATGCTGTTTGGCCTGGTGGTAGTGGGACTGGCGGGCCTGTTGACGCTGCTGTGGGTGAAGGACACCTTGCCGTGGGCGCATGCGGAAGGCAAAAAACACGCCGCCGGTTTGGCGACCGGTCCGAAGCCGCGCTACCCGGCCAATATTTCCGACACGCCCAGCACCTGGGAAGTGTTCACCCTGATGTCGTGGCGTGATGCGCGCATGGCGTCGGTCAGCCAGGCCGGGCTGGTGGAAAAGTTTGTCGACGCGCTGGTGTGGGTGTTCTTTCCGGTCTACCTCTACCAGCACGGTTTGAGCCTCGCCGGCATCGGCTGGGTGGTCGGCGTGTACGGCTTCGTCTGGGGCATGTCGCAGTTCCTTACCGGCCACTGGTCGGATCGCGTTGGCCGCAAAAAACCCATCGTCGCAGGCATGTGGCTGTGCGGCGCGGGCGTTGCGCTGGTGATGCTGGGCGAAGGTGAGCTGTGGTGGTCGTTCGCCGCTGCGGTGATGGGCTTCGGCATGGCGCTGCTGTATCCCACGTTATCCGCCGCCGTGTCCGACATCGCGCACCCCAACTGGCGCGGTTCGGCCATCGGCATCTACCGCTTCTGGCGCGACCTCGGCTACGGCATCGGCGCCTTGCTGCTGGGTGCGGTGGCGGCGCTGTTCGGCGGTATCGAGGCGGGCTTCTGGTTCACAGCGGCTGCCATGTTTGTGTCCGGACTCATCGTGCTGCTGGCGTGCGAGGAAACCCATCCACGCCTCAACCCCGCTGCCGCGTGATTTTCACTTTTAAGGCATACCCATGACCCAAACCTTGATCGCCGTGTTCGCCAGTCTTGCCCTGCTGGCTGCCCCTGCCTGGTCCGAAGAAAATCCTGCCGTGGTCGATGCGCTCTCCGGCTACATGGATTTCGCCGAATACGGCAGCAGCCTGATCTGGCCGGAGCAGATCCCGAAAGAGGACTGGAGCAAGGTCTTCATCGTCGATGCGCGCGACGCTGCCCAGTTTGCGAAAGAGCACATCCCGGGCGCAATCAACATCGACTGGCGGCAGGCGGTGGCGCGGCGTGCCGAACTGCCGAAAGACCGCATGGTGGTGATGTACTGCAACTCCGGCTCGCTGTCCGCCCAGGCGGTGTTCGCCCTGCGTCTGCTCGGTTATGACAACGTGAAAGTGCTGCAGGACGGCATCGAAGGCTGGAAAGCCAAGGGCGGCCTCGACGCTCATGCGCGCGCCAGCAAGCCGGCCGGTCACTGATCGGCGGGGTGCCGCGATTGCAGGACTGAACGCGCCAGGGCACAGCATTTTCAGTCGCCCGCCCGAGCCTTGAGGCCCGGCCAGACGACGCATCGGGTTAATCGGGTTTGCGTTTTTGATGGAGGGCAGCACTATGGACACCCTTGCAATCCTTGCCGGCATGGTGACCGGCATGGTGTTGGGCCTGTTTGGCAGCGGCGGCTCCATCATTGCCCTGCCGGCACTGCTGTATCTGCTCGACGTGGCGCCGAAATCTGCCATCGCCATGAGTCTCGGCGTGGTGGGTGTCACTGCCACGATCACGGCCATTGACCGTTGGCGGCGCGGCAATGTGGTGCTGCGTGTCGCGCTGGTGTTCGGTCTGTTCGGCGTGATGGGCACCTTTGCCGGGGCACGTCTGGGCCTGCTGACGCCGGTGGTGATTCAGCTTGGCCTGTTCGCGCTGGTGATGTATGCCGCTGCCTGGCGCATGCTGAAACCGGTCAAGCTGAATCCAACCGGGCCCGTTGCAGAGGCAGATGGCGTGGTGGCCACGGCTGACGGCACGGTTGCCATGGGCCATTGCCACGATTTTTTCTCCCCCTGCATGGGCCACATCGCCCTGCACGGCATCGGTGTTGGCGTCCTCACCGGCCTGGTAGGCGTGGGCGGCGGCTTTTTGATTGTGCCAGCGCTGGTGCTGCTCTCCGGCATTCCCATGAAACAGGCGGTGGGCACCTCGCTCGCCATCGTCGCCGCCAAGTCCTATGCAGGGTTCGCCGGCTATATGGGAGGCGTGCCTATCGACTATGCCCTGATGGGCGCGTTTACCGCCGTTACCGTAGTGGGCAGTTTCATCGGTACCCGATTGGCAGGCCGCGTTTCACAGGCCGCCCTGAAAAAAGCCTTCGCCTGGTTTCTGGTGGTAGTGGCCACCTACATTATGTTGAAAAGCGTGGTGGGAGAATGGGTGTGAGTGTGCATGTGCGTGTTGTTTCGCAGCCTCCCCGAGGCGGGCGCTGCAGTCTTTATGCCACTTGTACCGAGGCTGGCTGCGCACCTGGATACGCGCACGGAGGTCGTGGTCACGACCGGGCGCGACGCGCTTGGCTCGGGCTTTGCTTTGCTGCCGCTGAATGAATGCCTGGTCCAGCCAGCAGGTGGCGGCCCCTGATGCCGGCGGATGGCTGTGCCATGCGCACGGGAGCGCCACAAGCGAGCCGGCACGGCTGCCGATCCAGAGCAGGAAACATGGCGCCCAAGCGACTAGAATGACTCTTTTGATCCATCTGTCGTGCCGCCGCGTTCAGGACGGGGCAGGGTTTGAAGTCGATGGCTCATGATGCGAGATTCGATAACGCTTTCCTCCCAATGACGCTCACCATCAGCGTCTTGCGTGCAATGACATGAAAACCAACCCCTACATCCCGCCGAGCAATGTCACGGATTTGCTGCTTGACGCAGTCTGCGTCGTGGATACGCGGGGATGTTTTGTTTTTGTCAGCGCGGCGGGCGAGCGGATTTTTGGTTACCCCCCGGAAGAAATGATCGGCAAGCCGGTGATCGGCTTTGTGTTTCCCGAGGATCGGGAGCGGACGCTGCAGGCGATTGGGGAAATCGTTGCCGGGCAGGCCTTTCCGCATTTCGAGAACCGTTATGTTCGCAAAGACGGTCAGGTCGTTCACCTCATGTGGTCAGCCCGCTGGTCGGAAACGGATCAGGTGAGAGTGGCCGTGGCGCGCGACGTGACCGAGCTCAAGCGCGCCGAATCGTTGCAGGCAGCACTGTATGCCCTGTCCGAAGCCGCACACGCCGCGGAAGACCTGCTTGCATTGTTTCAACGCATTCATCAGATCATCGCCGGATTGTTGCCGGCAGCCAGTTTCTTCGTTGCGCTTTACGATGCGGAGAGGGACAAACTGAGCTTCCCTTATTACGTCGACGAACAGGATCCCCTACCGCCATCACACCAGCCGGCTTCGGCAGCACTGAGCGCAGAGGTCGTCCGCAGCGGGCAGGTGCTGCTTGTGTCGCCCGATACGGCAGGAAAACCCTTGAGCTGGCTCGGCGTTCCGCTCGCCGCAAAAAACGGCATCATCGGTTCTATCGCGGTGCAGAGTCATCATGCCGCGGTGCGTTATGGCCCAAAGGATGTGGCGTTGTTGCAGTTCGTTTCCACCCAGGTTGCTACCGCTATCGAACGCAAACAGATGGAAATGTCGCTGCAGCACAGCGCGCGACACGACCCCCTGACCGACTTGCCCAATCGCGCGCTGTTCCATGACCGCCTGCAAGCGGCATTGCTGCTGGCTGACAGGAACGAAACCCGGCTAGCCTTGCTGTATCTCGATCTGGACCGGTTCAAAGAAGTGAACGACACCCTGGGGCATCCCGTTGGCGATCTCCTGTTGCAGGAGACGGCGCGCCGCCTCAGGCAGTGCGTGCGCGACTCGGATACCGTCGGGCGCGTCGGGGGCGACGAGTTTCTGGTGCTGCTCAATGGCATGCCCCAGCAAAAACATGCCGTGTCGATTGCCGAAAAGATCCGCGCAGCGCTCGATGAGCCTTTTGACCTGGCAGGTCATCTGGTTCATGTTTCACCCAGTATTGGTATCGCGCTTTACCCGGAGCATGGCGACGATTACCGGCAGTTGATTCACAGCGCCGACGCGGCCATGTATGCCGCAAAAAAGAGGGGCGGAAACCGTTCCCGGATGAGTCCTGGGGCCGACGCACTCGACGAACCGGGCGGCGGCAATCCGGCCTGAAAAAAGGTGCGCCCCTTTGTGATCCATGACCGTTGCGGCTGGGACACGCTGAACCTCGTTGTCATGTCTGGTCTGCGCGCTGCGCTGACAGTGGCCATTCTCATCGAGCGGCCCATGCGGCAGGTGGCTGCTGCATGAACCCCGCCGACTACGAGGCCTGGTACGCCACCTCGCGTGGGCGCTGGATTGGCGAGACCGAATACGCGCTGGCGGCGCGTTTGCTCGCCGCCCAGCCGGGCGACAGCCTGCTCGATGTCGGCTGCGGCACCGGCTGGTTCACGCGCCGCGCCGCAGCCGACAATCTCCAGGTCACCGGGCTCGACCCCCATTCCGCCTGGCTCGACTACGCGCGTGCCCACAGCACGCCGGAGTTGGACTGGGTGGAAGGCGATGCGCGCGATCTGCCGTTTGCCGACGCCAGCTTCGATCACGTGCTGTCCATCGCTGCGCTGTGTTTTATCGACGACGCGCGGCAGGCCGTGGCCGAATGCGTGCGGGTGGCACGCCGCCGTTTTGCCATCGGCTGGCTCAACCGGGACAGCCTGCTGTACCGGCAAAAAGGCCGGTACGGCGGCAGCGGTGCCTATCGCGGGGCGCGCTGGCACGGCGCAGACGAAGTGCGCGCGTTGTTCGCCGGCTTGCCGGTGCGCAAGCTGAGGCTACGCAGCGCGATTTTCCTGCCGTCCGCCCATGGCTCGGCGCGTCGGTTGGAAACCGTGGTGCCCAGTGCGCTGCCGTGGGGTGGCTTGCTGTTGGCTACGGGCGAAAAAACCTGATATTTTTCCGCGTTGAGCAAGGTGCGTATACGCCAGGGCGCGGGTCAGGCGGGTACAGGCCTCATAGCGGCCATACCCAGAGCAGCACCGGCACGCTGACCGCCACGACCACGATCTCCAGCGGCAGGCCGAGGCGCCAGTAGTCGCCGAACTTGCATCCGCCCGGCTCCAGGATCAGCGTGTTGTTCTGGTGGCCGATAGGCGTCAGGAAGGCGCAGGAGAGCAAGCTGGCGACCGGCCTTATTCCCCTCTGATCAGTAAAACCGGCTTGGTGGCAGCGCGTGCGACACCCTCGGCGACGCTGCCGAGAAGGAGGCGCGTTAGCCCGCGTCGGCCATGCGTGCCAATGACGACGAGATCGGCTGGCCAGGCTCCGGCATCGTCGGCAATCGCCTCGGCCACGCGCTGATTTATGGTCTCGATCTTGAGCAGCTTCGTTTCGACCGGCACCCCGGCAGCCGTCGCGATCGATTCGGCTTTGTCCAGGATGGAGTCGCCCTCTTTGGCGAGCCCCTCCAGCATTCCGTCCCGGCTGAGAAACTCGGCGCCCATGTTGATATTCACGGTATCGATCGCATGCACGATCCGCAGCTGGGCATGCTGCTCGGAAGCCAGCCCGACCGCAGCCTGCAGCGCTAGTTCGCTGGTTTCGCTCGCATCCACTGCCACCAGAATTCGTTCGAACATGATGTCTCCTTGAGAAGAGGGTCCGCCAGCGTGGGGCGTGAAGGGCCAAGCCTGGATGCTGTAGCCCATCCCACAGCCAGATGGCCCTTTGCACTATAGACACGGGAAAAGACATGCAGTGAGGGGGCAGGCCAATCAAAGTGGCAGGCTGAACGGGCCCAGGTCTTTCGGACATTTTTGAGTGGCGTCACAATTCACTCGGAAAAGTGGCAAGCCACGGTGCATCAATGCACGCCCCGGGCTTGATGCCCTGATTTGGGGCGCGCCCGCATGCACCATGCACAACGATCGACCAGGTGGCATGTTCGATTGTGGGGCGGGTCTAGCCAAGTCTTTGAATCCCCATCCTTTAAGCAAGCTGGCATTCGACGTGCTTAACTTCCTCGCGAGGTATGTACATGTCTATCGTTTCGTCTGTTTGTTGTTACTGCGGCACGGGTTGCGGGGTGCTGATCGAAACCGAAGCCGGAAAAATCACCGGCGTGCGCGGCGATCCGGCGCATCCGGCCAATCATGGCAAGCTCTGCACCAAGGGCGCGACGCTGCATCTGTCGGCGCAGGCGGGCGGGCGGGCGCTCTATCCCGAGTTGCGCACGGAACGCTCGGCAGCGCGCCAACGCGTGAAATGGGAGACGGCGCTCGACCATGTGGCGGATAAGTTCAGCGCCATCATCCGCGAGCATGGGCCGGACGCCGTGGGGTTTTACATTTCGGGCCAACTCACCACCGAGGCGTATTACGTTTTCAACAAGCTGGCCAAGGGGTTGATCGGCACCAACAACGTCGACACCAATTCGCGGCTGTGCATGTCGTCTGCGGTGGCCGGCTACAAGGCCACGCTGGGCGCGGATTCGCCGCCTGGCTGTTACGACGACATCGACCACGCCGGGGTGATTTTCATTGCCGGCTCGAATACAGCGTTTGCCCATCCGATCCTGTTTCGCCGCATCGAGGCCGCGCGCAAGGCCAACCCCGCGCTCAAGCTGATCGTGGTGGATCCGCGCCGCACCGACACGGCTGCGGAAGCCGATCTGCATTTGTCGATCCTGCCCGGTACCGATGTGGCGCTGTTCCACGCCATGCTCAACGTGATGCTGTGGGAAGAGGTGATCGACCGCGATTACATCGCTGCGCACACCGAAGGCTGGGACGTACTGCGCGCAACCGTGCGCGAATACTCACCGGAAAAGGTTGCGCCGATTTGCGGCGTGAGTGCGGCCGACATCGTGCAGGCTGCGCGCTGGTTCGCCCAGGGACCGACGCTGTCGCTGTATTGCCAGGGGCTCAACCAGTCCAGCTGCGGCACCGACAAGAATGCTTCGCTCATTAACCTGCATCTGGCGAGCGGCCAGATCGGCAAGCCGGGCGCTGCGCCGCTGTCGCTCACCGGCCAGCCCAACGCGATGGGCGGGCGCGAAGTCGGCGGGCTGGCGAACCTGCTGTCGGCGCACCGCGACATGGGCAACCCCGAACACCGCGCCGAAGTCGCCGCGCTGTGGGGGGTGGACGACGTACCCGCTACGCCGGGCAAGACCGCGATCGAAATGTTCGAGGCGGTGAAGCGCGGTGAAATCAAGGCGCTGTGGATTGCCTGCACCAACCCCGCGCAGTCGTTGCCGAACCAGGCGCTGGTACACGAAGCCTTGCAGAAAGCCGAATGCGTGGTGCTGCAGGAGGCGTTCGCCGACACCGAGACCGCTCACTACGCCGATGTGCTGCTGCCGGCCTCGACCTGGGGCGAAACCGAGGGCACGGTGACCAACTCCGAGCGCTGTATTTCGCGCGTCCATGCCGCGGTGCCGCCGCCGGGCGAGGCGCGTCCCGACTGGGCGATTGTGCGCGATTTTGCGCGGCGGCTGCTGCCGGAAAAAGGCGCGCGGCTGTTTCCCTACGCCGATGCCGAGGCGGTGTTCAACGAACACCGCGAGTCCACGCGTGGGCGCGATCTCGATATCACCGGCCTGTCTTACGCGCTGCTGGAACAGGCGCCCCGACAATGGCCGTTTGCCGAGGGCAGCGACGCGGGCACAACCCGTTTGTATGCCGATGGCCTCTATCCCACCGCCAGCGGTCGCGCCCGTTTTCACAATGCAGCCTACTGTCCGGTGTCCGAGCCGATCGATGCGCGTTATCCGCTGCATTTCAACACCGGCCGCCTGCGCGACCAGTGGCACGGCATGAGCCGCACCGGTCTGGTGGCGCGGCTGTATGCCCATGTCGAAGAGCCGCTGCTGTCGATGAGCCGCAGCGATATGGAGCGGCGGCGTCTGAAGGATGGCGAACTGGTGCGGGTGAAAAGCCGGCGTGGCAGTCTGGTCGTCAAGGTAGCGGCCAGCGACAAACTGCGTGCCGGGCAGACCTTCATGCCGATGCACTGGGGCGGCCGCTTCATGGCCGGGCAGGGGGTGAACGCGTTGACGCTGGACGTGTTCGACCCGGTATCGCGCCAGCCCGAACTAAAACATTGCGCGGTGCAGGTCGAAAGGGTCGAGTTGCCCTACCGCCGCGCGATCATGCGGCGCGGCGATGGCGCCAGCCTGCTGCGGCGGGCGCAACCGTTTCTGGCGCATTTCGATTACGCCACCGCCAGCCTCACCGGCCGCGACAAGACCGTGCTGGTGTTCCAGGCCGCAAGCGTGGGGCCGTTGCCGGAAGCCCTGGTGAAGGAAATGGACGTTGCCTTCGGGCTGGACGATCCCCTGCTGACCATGAACTACCAGGATGCGCGGCGCGGCATCTGGAAAAAGGCACGGGTGGAGGACGGCGTCATTACCGGCGCGCGCCTATCCGGCGAAACCGCCGCGCAGGACTGGCTCAAGGACCTGATCGCCGCGGGTGCCTCCGCGATGGACGTGCGCGCCTGGCTGCTGGCGCCGGTGACGCAGCCGCCGGCGGGCGGCATCGGCCGCGGCCGCATCATCTGCAACTGCCTCGATGTGGCCGAGCCGGACATCGTCGCTGCGATTGCGGGCGGCGCGGATCTGGCTGCGTTGCAGGCCACGCTCAAATGCGGCACCGAGTGCGGCTCGTGTGTGCCGGAGCTGAAGCGTTTGCTGATGGCCGGCAGGGCGGTGGCCTAGGGGGTCGCCCGGCTGCGATCACGCCTGGTTTCCGCTAAAGGTTTGCTCCGGTTCCGTTGCCATCTGGCGCGGCGGCCACGGCTTCATTCGCCGCTGATTCCACCTTGGGGCGGCCATGCAGAACCAGCTTGCGCAGAAAGGCGCACATCTCGTGGCTGGCCTGATCGAACGCGCCGCCAGGTGTCAGCGCCTGCCGCGCAGCCGTGAAATCCTTCTGCTTGATGTGGTGGACGATATCGCCGGCCACCTGATGAAACCGGGTATGCAGTTCGGTGGCTTGCGCGTGGTTCTCGGGCGATAGCTTCCTGCGTGCCCCGTTACCCAGCCAGATGCCCAGTTTGCAGGTGTCGGGCTGGCCGATTTCGGACATGTCGAACCCCGTCTTGCCGCTGAGAAAATCCCGGAATTTGGCTTTCCATGCGCCGTGCACCTGAATGGCGTCTTCAATGTCGCTTTTGATTGTCATGTCTTCTCCGCTGTATCTCGCTTGACCACAGAAGCATTAGCGGTCTTCCCGCTGATTTTTTTAGCCGGCCCGTTTGGGAAACACTCGCCCCCGGATGCCTGGCCGCGCAAAGGTGTCCTTGGCGGGGCCGCAATGATGCGCGGACGCAGCGCGTGTGCCGTGCACGTCGTCATGCCATGCACGATTATCAGGCGGACAAAGCCCCAGCTTGTGGCATGGATAAATGGCCGCAGCCCGGAAAGAGGGCGGCGTCGCGGAATTTGCCGCCTGTTGGTGCGTGACCTGTTGGGATGCACTCATCTGGTGCCGGATGGGCCGGGGAGGCCATTCGGGTGAATGTAAAAACCCATTCAATTCAATTTGTTATCGTTCTGGTGCAGCCGTGGCACCGCTCTTGCTTTTAAGGTGCAAGCCTATTGATTCCGGAGTATGAGCAAGATGGACATGACCCCCCCCGACAAGAAAATGAAGCTGGTAATGGTTGGCAATGGCATGGCTGGCGTGCGTGCGCTGGAAGAGCTGCTGAAGCTTGCGCCGGATATGTATGACGTCACCGTATTCGGCGCCGAGCCGCATCCCAATTACAACCGGATTCTGCTGTCGCCGGTGCTGGCGGGCGAGCAGACGGTGGACGATATCGTGTTGAATCCGCTCGACTGGTACAGCGAAAACAACATCACGCTGCACGTCGGGAAAAAAGTGGTGAAGATCGACCGCACCCACCGCGAGGTGGAGACCAGTGACGGCATGCGCGTCGGCTATGACCGCCTGCTGCTGGCGACTGGTTCCAATCCATTCATCCTGCCGGTTCAGGGTGCGGACCTGCCCGGCGTCATCAGCTTCCGCGATATCGCCGACGTCGATGCGATGGTCCAGGCGTCCAGCCAGTACCAGCATGCGGTGGTGATCGGCGGCGGCCTGCTGGGGCTGGAAGCGGCCAACGGCCTGATGAAGCGCGGCATGCAGGTATCGGTGGTGCATATCGGGCCGTGGCTGATGGAGCGCCAGCTCGACGAGCCGGCGGCGCGTCTGCTGCAAAAAAGCCTGGAAGAAAAAGGCATGAAGTTCCTGCTGCAAAAGCAGACAGCGGAACTGGTGCGTGGCGAGTCGGGTCGCGTCTGCGCGATCAAGTTCAAGGATGGCGATTCGGCACCAGCCGACCTCGTCGTGATGGCGGTCGGCATTCGTCCCAACACCGAACTCGCCGAATCGTCCGGCCTGCATTGCAACCGCGGCGTGGTGGTGAGCGACACCATGCAGACCTTCGACCCGCGCATTTATTCGGTCGGCGAATGCGCCGCGCACCGCGGCATCGCCTACGGTCTGGTCGCGCCGCTGTTCGAGCAGGCCAAGGTGGCCGCCAATCATCTGGCGCAACACGGCATCAGCCGCTATCAGGGCTCGGTGACCTCGACCAAGCTCAAGGTCACCGGCATCGACCTGTTTTCCGCCGGGAATTTTGGCGGCGGCGGACAAACCGAGGACATCGTGCTGTCCGATCCGGTAGGTGGCGTGTATAAAAAGCTGGTGCTTCAGGACAACAAGCTGGTGGGGGCCTGCCTCTATGGCGACACCGTGGACAGCGCATGGTACTTCCAGCTCTTGCGTGAGGGGCGCAACATTGCGGACATCCGCGACCACCTCATGTTCGGCCAGAGCAATCTTGGCGACAGTGGTCACGCCGGCCAGAACAAGGCCGCCGCGATGACCGATGAAATGGAAGTGTGCGGCTGCAATGGCGTGTGCAAGGGCACCATCGTCAAGGCCATCAAGGAAAAGGGCCTGTTCACCCTGGACGACGTGAAGAAACACACCAAGGCCGCCAGTTCCTGCGGCTCCTGCTCCGGCCTGGTGGAACAGATCCTCTCTTCCACCCTGGGCGGCGACTACTCCGCCACGCCGGCAGTCAAGCCGGTATGCGGCTGCACCGAGCGCACGCACGACGAAGTGCGCGCCGCGATCCGCGATCACAAGCTGCTCTCCATCCCGGACACCATGAAATTCCTCGAATGGCGCACGCCGGATGGATGCGCCACCTGCCGCCCGGCACTCAACTACTACCTGATTTCCACCTGGCCCGGTGAGGCGAGGGACGACGCGCAATCGCGTTTCGTCAATGAGCGCGTCCATGCCAACATCCAGAAAGACGGCACCTATTCCGTGGTGCCGCGCATGTGGGGCGGCACCACCAATGCCTCGGAGTTGCGCCGCATCGCCGACGTGGCGGACAAATATGCCGTTCCCATGATCCGCGTCACCGGCGGCCAGCGCATCGACCTGTTCGGCATCAAGAAGGAAGACCTGCCTGGCGTCTGGGCCGATCTGGACATGCCTTCCGGCCACGCCTACGGCAAGGCGTTGCGCACCGTGAAAACCTGCATCGGCAGCGAATTCTGCCGCTTCGGCACGCAAAACTCCACCCAGATGGGCATCGATCTGGAAAAGGCGTTCTGGAAAATGTGGGCGCCCCACAAGGTCAAGTTCGCCGTCTCCGGCTGTCCAAGAAACTGCGCCGAGGCTGCCATCAAGGACGTGGGCATCATCGGCGTGGATTCCGGCTGGGAAATCTATGTCGGCGGCAACGGCGGCATCAAGACCGAGGTTGCCGAATTCCTGGTCAAGGTCAAGACGGCGGAGGAAGTGCTGGAATACAGCGGCGCCTTCATCCAGGTCTACCGCGAGGAAGCCCGCTATCTGGACCGAACCGTGCACTGGATGCAGCGCGTCGGCATGGACTACATCAAAAAGCGCGTGCTGGAGGATGAGGCGGGCCGCAAGGCGCTCTATCAGCGCCTGCTCTACGCGCTCTCGGTGGAAAAAGACCCATGGGCCGAGCGCGTCAAGGATGGCGTCGCCAAGCACGAATTCGAGGTTTTTTCGGTTTAACCCGTATTGCCCGTTGGAGATATGACATCAAGAAAATTAACAATTCGTAGGTCGGGTTGTACCCGTTAAGACCGCAGGGGCCTTCCCCGTGGTTGTATTCCGCTGAAGCGGAACAACACACGCGAAGGGCATCCCCACCGGGAATGGACGCTTCACACCTCGTTCCGGCGAGAAATTCCGACCTACGAATTAATGGATTATTTGGGTTTAATACACAGGAGTTTTATATGAGCAACTGGATCAAGATCGCGCCGCTGAGCGAATTTCCCCAGCAGGGCGCGCGCGTGGTGCGCCACGACGGCAAGGACATCGCCGTGTTCCGCAACGCCGGCGACGGCGTCTTCGCCATGAACGACAAATGCCCCCACAAGGGCGGCCCGCTTTCACAGGGCATCGTCTCCGGCAATACCGTGACCTGCCCGCTGCACGGCATGAATATCTGCTTCGACGACGGCAAGGCCCTGGCGCCGGACGAGGGCTGCGTCGGCACCTATCCAGTCAAGGTGGAAGAGGGGGTGGTTTTTTTGCAGATTTGAATGTGTGGTAGTTCAGGCCCCTTCGGACTTGAATCCGCCCTGCTTTCGGAAACCACGAATTCACACTTTCGAACCGAGGCGGAAGTTGGCCGGTCCGAAAAGTAGACATTCACCCCCGCCATCGCTGGCTGAAAAAAATGGATTGATGAAGCTACTCTTGGGAGTATTGATTCGGGAGAACACTCCAAGTTGCTATAATCCGTCCATGACAAACCTTCTCTCCCCCAAGAAACGGCTGTTCGAGCAATTCGCCCGCGTGGCGAAATCCCTCGCCAGTGCCAACCGCCTCGAACTGCTAGAGGCCCTCGCCCAGGGCGAGCACGGCGTGGACGCCCTGTCCCAGGCCAGTGGCATGTCAGTCGCCAACACCTCCCATCACCTGCAAATCCTGCGTGAGGGTGGACTGGTTCAATCGCGCAAGGAGGGATTACAGGTGATCTACCGTCTTTCCGGCGATGACGTGCTGCGCCTCATATCTGCCATGCGCAAGGTGGCGGAGCTACATCTGGCCGAAGTGGACCGCATTGTTCGTGACAATTTTGAAGGCAAGGACAATCTCACTCCCATCCGCCGCGACGAACTGCTGGACCGAGTGCGTGATGGTGAAGCCATGGTAATCGACGTGCGCCCCCCTTCCGAATACAACGCCGGACATATTGACGGGGCCATCAATATCCCTTTGACCTCGCTGGCCGACCATCTGGAAAAACTCCCGGTCGAACAGGAAATCGTGGCTTATTGCCGCGGCCCTTACTGCATGCTGGCATTCGACGCGGTCGCGCAACTGCGCCAGCACGGCTATCGAGCCAGGCGCCTGGAAGACGGCTTCCCCGAGTGGAAAGCCGAAAACCTCCCGACCAACTCTGACACATCCCCCTGACCAACACCTTTTCTGTTGACAATTCTCCTGCTTTGCCTATTATTCAAATATTCATTTGAATAATACAACAAGGAGGCGGCATGTTTCTCAGACAACGTTTTGCGCCAGAAGCCACCCTTTCCTATCTGCTTGGCTGTGGCTCCTGCGCGGTGGCAATCGCCGTCGATCCGGTTGCGGGCGACGAAGACTGGTTCATCGAACAGGCCGCGCAGCAAAATGTAAAAATTACGCACGTCGTCGACACCCACGTGCATGCCGATCATTATTCTGGTGGGCGCGCATTGGCCGAACGAACTGGTGCGCGCTATTGTCTGCATGAGTCCAATCAGGAGCGGGTGAAGTTTCCCTTCCACACTTTGGTCGACGGGGAAACCATCGAGGTCGGCAACGTGGCGGTGCAGGTCATGCACACCCCTGGCCACACGCCGGATTCCATCTGCCTGGTGGTGACCGACAAGCGCCGCAGCGCAGAGCCATGGTTTGCTCTCACCGGTGACACCCTGTTCGTGGGCAGCATCGGACGTCCCGACCTGGCTGGCAAAAGCAAAGAATGGGCGGAGCAGCTATTCGACAGCCTGCATGTCAAGCTCATGAGCCTGCCTGACTCGGTGGAACTGTTCCCTGGTCATACCTCCGGCAGCGTGTGCGGCGCGGGAATTTCCGGCAAACCTTCCTCCACGGTGGGATTCGAGAAACGTTTCAACACCGGGCTGAAAATCACTGATAAGGATGAGTTCGTGCGCCACATCCTGTCCGACATCCCGCCCCGACCGGCGGAGATGGAACGCATCATCGCAGCCAATCTGGGAGCCTGAGCAAATGCCCCACACCCTGAGCGACGAAGTACAGGAATACCGCCACGGCATCCGCGACAATTTTGCCCAGTTCGGCCACCAGTTGATCCAGGTCTTTCTTGTGGGCATGACCATCGGCATGATGCGCACCGTGGTGCCGGCCTTGGGGGAAAGCGAATTCGGCGTGCCCAAGGGGTCCTTCCTGCTGCTCACCACCTTCGTGGTGGCCTTCGGCTTCGTCAAGGGCTCGCTCAATTTCGTCGCCGGTCGCCTGTCCGAGCGCCTGGGGCGGAGAAAAGTGCTGCTGTGGGGCTGGGCGTCGGCGCTGCCGATTCCTTTCATCATCCTCTACGCCCCGAGCTGGAACTGGATCATCTTTGCCACCGTGCTGCTGGGCGTGAACCAGGGCTTCACCTGGTCCATGACCCAGACTTCCAAGCTGGATCTCACCCGTCCCGACCAGCGCGGCTTTGTCATCGGCCTCAACGAATTTTCCGGTTATGTCGGGCTGGCGGTGGCAGGCATCATCACCGGTTATCTGGCAGGCGCCTTCGGCCCGCGCCAGGGGCTGCTGATTTTCGGGCTGGCCGTGATCCTGACAGCCGCGCTGCTGACCCTGCTGTGGGTCAAGGACACCTTGCCCTGGGCCAAGGCCGAGGGGGCCAAGCACGCGGCGGGAACCATGAGCGGCCCGAAACCGCGCTACCCAAACAATATTTCAGACAAGCCCACCACCTGGGAAGTGTTCACCCTCATGTCCTGGCGCGACCGCCGCATGGCCAGCATCAGCCAGGCCGGGCTGGTGGAGAAATTTGTAGATGCCCTGATCTGGGTGTTCTACCCCGTATTTCTCTACCGCCACGGCCTGTCGCTGGCCAACATCGGCTGGGTAATCGGCATTTACGGCTTTGTCTGGGGGGGCTCCCAGTTTTTCACCGGCAAGCTCTCCGACCATGTCGGGCGGCAGAAACCGATCGTGGCGGGGATGTGGATTTGCGGCGCCGGGGTCGGCCTGATGCTACTGGGCGAAAGCGTCGCCTGGTGGTCGTTTTCGGCGGCGGTGACCGGCTTCGGCATGGCGCTGCTCTATCCCAACCTGTCCGCTGCCGTCTCCGACATCGCCCACCCCAACTGGCGCGGCTCCGCCATCGGCATCTACCGTTTCTGGCGCGACCTGGGCTACGGCATCGGCGCCCTGGCGCTGGGACTGGTCGCCCACTGGAGCGGCGCCATCGAGGAAGCCTTCTGGTTCGTCACCATTGCAATGTTCTTCTCCGGCCTGATCGTTCAGGTCTGGGGCGAAGAAACCCACCCGCGTCTCAACCCCGCAACCTGAAAGGAAACCACATGCCTATCTTGCACAAATCTTTCCTTACCGCCGTCCTGTGCGCCGCCATTTCAATGCCCGCCATGGCCGCGGATAAGCCCGCAGCAGTGAAAGCGCTGGAAGAGTATTTCGAATTCTCCGAATACGGCGGCGCCACCATCCTGCCGGAGCAGATCCCGGCCGAGGACTGGAAGAAAATCCTCGTCATCGACACGCGCGATGCAGGCCAATACAACAAAGCCCACATCCCCGGTGCGATAAACATCGATTGGCGCCAGGTGCTGGGTCGCCGCGCCGAACTGCCGACGGACAAAATGGTGCTGCTGTACTGCAATGCCGGCACGCTTTCCTCCCAGGCAGGACTGGCGCTTCGGGTCGCCGGTCTGGACAACGTGCGCATCCTGCAAGGCGGATTCAATGAATGGAAAGCCAAGGGAGGCTTCAACGCTTACCGCCGCGCCCTGAAAAGCGGCAAAAAAGGAGAGTAGCCATGAAAACCCTGTTCATACTCAACGATCCGCCTTACGGCACCGAGCGCAGCTACAACGGTCTGCGCCTGGCGCGCGCATTATCCAAAAACGAAGGCAATGAAATCCGCGTATTCCTGCTGGGAGATGCGGCCCTGTGCGCAAAATCCGGGCAAAAAGTGCCGCAAGGGTATTACAGCATTGGTTTCATGCTTGAGAGCATTCTGCGCCGCAACGCACAGGTTGGCGTCTGTGGCACCTGTCTGGAAGCCAGGGGGATACAGGACAGTGAACTCATCGAGGGCGCACATCACTCAACCATGGACCAACTGGCCGAATGGACGGAGTGGGCTGACAAGGTACTGGTGTTGTAAAAATTTTTGCTATTAATAAAGTGTTCGTTTGAACATTAAATATGGGGACATCATGATTTTCCTGGCCATTATTTCCGGCGCGATTACCGGCATCGTGTTAGGTATGTTTGGCAGTGGCGGCTCCATCATCGCCATGCCGGCGCTGATGTATCTGCTTAATGTGGAGGCGAAATCGGCGATCGCCATGAGCATGGGAATCGTCGCGGTCACCGCCACCATTTCGGGCTGTGACAACTGGCGGCGCGGCAATGTCGATCTCAAGGTGGCGATGTGGTTCGGCCTGTTCGGCGTGATCGGCACCTATGGCGGCGCCCGTCTCGGGGTTTACACACCGGTGCAGGTGCAGCTCACCCTGTTCGCCCTGGTGATGTATGCCGCGGCGTGGAAAATGCTGCAAGGGAAAAAACAGCCCGTTACCCAACTGGCCACGGCAGGCGGCCCGCCATTATCGGAGGATGAGATCATTTCGGCGCACATGGGGCATATTGCCGCGCACGGCGTCGGTGTCGGCATACTCACCGGTCTGGTGGGCGTGGGCGGCGGATTCCTGATCGTGCCGGCGCTGGTACTGCTTTCGGGAATTCCGATGAAGATCGCTATCGGTACCTCGCTGGTCATCGTCGCCGCCAAATCCTATGCCGGTTTCGCCGGTTATGTCGGGGCGGTTCCGGTGGACTGGGTGACCATGGCCTCTTTCACCACGGTGACAGTGGCCGGCAGCTTTGCCGGAACGCGCATCGCGCACCGCTTCTCGCAGGAAACCCTGAAGCGCAGCTTCGGTGTATTCCTGGTGTTCGTGGCGAGCTATATCCTGCTCAAGAGCGTGGCGTGAAATGAAGCAATCCCATGCCTGAAGCCATCGCGGCCTGTGGCAATGGCGGCAAGGAAAGTGCAAAATCAAACCAATCAGATTTTGCGAAACAGAACATGGACAAACCACAAGGCCAGTGCAAAACAAGTGGGGTTCAGGTTTTGCCTTTTGCCTCTCCTTTATTTCTGATGTGATCACCTCATGTCTCGTCCGCTCCGAATTGAATTTCCCCATGGCCTTTACCACTTTACGCTACGGGGAGAAACCAAGGTCGATGGGCAGTGGAAGTTGTATTGCATGATGCATAATATCGAGAAGCTGGCGAATCATGGGTATGCGAGATAGAAGCTCAGGAAGAATGACTGATCGACGCTATTTCGTGCGATTTGGGCTTGCCGGCACAAACAATCCAGTTTGCCCATGGCCGGGTTTGGAAAAACAGGGGATCAAGAATAATGACGACAGTTTGGTTTGAAAAAAAATCCGTCTCAATCTGAACAGCCTGTTCAGATTGAGGTTTTTCTACAGCGTCGTTGGGCATCATGATAGGAAAATCATGCACATTCGCATAGCTACAACAAACGTTGAGATTGCTGATTGTTTTCCTGTAATGAAGGAGCTTCGCCCCCACATTGTGGAGAACCAGTTTCTATCCCGAATCCGAAGCCAAGAAAGCGCTGGGTATCGGCTCGCCTACATTCAGGAAGCAAATGGTGTGGTGGCTGTCGCCGGATTTCGCATCGGTGAAAATCTGGCGTGGGGTCGCTTCCTCTACGTCGATGATCTGGTCACCCTTCCCGGGCAACGTTCCAAAGGCCATGGTGCCAAGTTGCTATCATGGCTCAAGGAGCAGGCTGCAAAGGAAGGTTGTGAGCAACTGCACCTGGATTCCGGAATCCAAAGAAAGGAAGCGCACCGGTTCTATGAGCGTGAAGGCATGACCATGGCCAGCTTTCACTTCGTTGAGAAAATCGCGCCCAACAAGGCGCTCCAGGCTACGCCAAAAAGCGGCGCACCTGAGCTATAACGTTGGACATCGCAAGCGGTCGTGTCAGTGTGAGCGCCACTCGCTGTGATAAACTATGAACTGTCACATCTACCGCATTGGAGGTCAGCGTGAGCACGAGCCTAGAACTCCTGGAAGCTGAAGTCTTGCAGCTACCCCCCGTTGAACGGTCACACCTCCTTGCGCGGCTAATCGCCAGCCTGGATTCAGACCCCGAAGTCGAGGATGCTTGGGAGCGGGAGGCCAATCGAAGAGAGGCCGAACTGGAATCTGGTTCTATTTCGGCAGTTTCAGGGCAGGAAGCCATCGCTCGGCTTCGCGCAAGACTTACGCGATGACCTACTCGCTCCACCCTGGAGCGGAGCATGATATTGCCAGCACTCTGGATTTTTACAGGGAACCAGCTGGCCTTGTGGTTGCTGAACGTTTTCTCGAAGAATTTGAACGTGTCGCCAAGCTTCTGGTTGAATATCCCGATCTTGGAATGCCAACGACGAGAGGGCGAAGAATATTCCCACTGAAGGTTTTTCCGTACTCGGTCGTATATCGAAATCTCGAAAGCAGCATTCTAATCCTGATCGTGCGCCATCAGCACAGAAAGCCCGGCTACGCTGGCGGTAGGCGATAAGTACAATGCCCAACCCGACATTCAACCCGGACTCCGCAAAAACACGGAGCCGGTTAATTTCACGTTGACGCTGTAGAAAAGCCCAATAACGCCTTGTCTGATTGACCGCTGTTCGTCATATTGCTGCCGGTCAAACAAGGAGTAGCCACCACCCCCTTATGCCACACGGCTGTCTTTCTGGGATTGCGCTGCAAAGCGGACATTAACCAATCCGCCATTTTTTCACCGGCAGCTTTTGGCAAGGATTAGGAACTGCCGCCGTGTGCCAGGAAGAAGCATTGCTGAGAAAGTAACGCTCTACTGTTGAGCGACGGCTTTTGGCGGAAGCTGGCACAATGCCCCGGATTCATGGCCATTTTTGCACGCTGATTAAGAGGCAGGTACTATCCGGCTTCGCCCATTCAATAGAGAAGCACACCCCGGATGCAAAAAGAAGTCAAAGAGAAGCCAAAATACGCTGTCGTGGCGGCCGTGCAACTGCCAAACGTGAGCGACATCGAGTTTGAGGCATCGCTGGCCGAACTGCGCGATCTGGCAAAGACGCTGGGTTTCGAGATCACGGCCACTTTCGTGCAGAAGCGTTCCAGCTTCGATTCGACGGCCTACCTGGGTGCCGGAAAGCGGCAGGAGATACGCGAATTCGTGGACAGCGAACCCATGTCCGTCTCCTTCGGGCATACGCCACAGTCCGCCGCCGACCCCAGCGCTGGCAAGATCGATGTCGTCTTTGTCGATCACGAGATCTCGCCGTCGCAGGCGCGCAACCTCGAAATCGAGGCCGGCTGCGAGGTGATGGATCGCACCATGGTCATCCTCGAAATCTTCCACCGCCACGCCAGCTCCCGCGCCGCGCGCGCACAGGTGGAAATTGCGCGCCTCGGCTACATGGCGCCGCGCCTGCGCGAGGCGGCTAAGCTCGCCGGGCCGCAGGGGCGCCAGCGCAGCGGTGTCGGCGGCCGCGGCGCTGGCGAGTCGCACACCGAGTTGGATAAACGCAAGATTCGCGATCGCATTGCCGAACTTCAGCTTGAAATCGCCGCGATGGACGTCGAGCGAAAAACGCAGCGCACGCGGCGACAGGATCGCCAGGGAATCGCCAACGTGGCGCTGGTCGGCTATACGAACGCGGGCAAATCCACCTTGATGCGCGCGCTCACCGGCAGCGAGGTGCTGGTCGAAAACAAGCTCTTCGCCACGCTCGACACTACCGTGCGCGCGCTCCAGCCCGAGAGCCGGCCGCGCGTGCTGGTCAGCGACACCGTCGGATTCATCAAGAACCTGCCGCACGGGCTCGTTGCTTCGTTCAAGTCGACGCTTGAGGAGGCGCTTGATGCGTCGTTGCTGCTCCATGTTATTGATGCAAGCGATCCTGGGTTCGAACGGCAGCTCGAAGTCACCGACAAGGTGCTTGACGAGATCGGCGCAAAGGACGTGCCGCGCATCCGCGTTTTCAACAAGATCGATCACGCCGGCGGCGCAGGTGCGCAAGCTGAACTCGAAGCTGCGCTGCGCGCGCATTACCCCGGTTGCATGGTGATGAGCGCGCGTCGCACTGATGACGTCGCAAAACTGCGAGAGGCGATAATCGCATTTTTCCAGCGGGGTCTCGTTGAGGCCGAGCTTTTCCTTCCATGGTCAGAGCAGCAACTGCGCAGCGAAATTTTCGCGCGTTGCGAGGTGCTGGAGGAGCGCGCCGATGGTGAAGGTGCGTTGTTATGCATTCGCGGCGAGCGCGAAACTGTAAAGAGTCTGTGCGAGCGGTTCGGCCATGCATGATGACTACCTGTTGATCTGATCTTTCCGGGGAGATGGCGCCCTGCTGCTATTTAGAGAATGCTGTAAAGTTTGCGAAAGAAATAAAATGAACTTTCTGCCAGTATCTTGATGTGCCTTTCGTCAGGTGCTTACTATAGGTACACTATATTCAAGTTGAATTGCCAGTCCATCTGCTATGCCGGCTGAAATCATGGCAACTGCCATCAGGCAATTAACCTTTTCCTGCAAAGAGGCCGGATGAGTTACTTGAATAAGAACGCAATCAAATTTAGCCTTCTGCTTCCGTTGGCCTTGATGCTGTCGTTTTCCCTGATTATCTTCGTCTATGGCACTTCCAGTGAGGAAGAGATGCACATCGCGGAGGATTTTCATAAAAGTGCCCGGGCTGCACAGGTCAACTACGATTCTGCCCTGCGGGCCAGGGAAGAGACCTTGTCCCTTGCCCTGGAATTCCTTCAGAACGACGAAATGCTGCGCCGAGGCATGGTGTCAGGGGATAGGGAAGAGTTAATGGGGTATGCATCCCCTATCTTTGAACGCTTGCATTCAACTTTCCAGATCACGCATTTCTATCTTCTCACTCCGGACCGAAGGGTAATGCTTCGCCTGCACGAACCCGCCCGTTACGGCGATATCATCGGGCGCAACACTGCGATGCAGGCGGAAAGAACCGGGAAACCGGCATCCGGAGTCGAACTGGGCCCCCTGGGCACGCTTACCTTGCGCGTGGTATATCCCCTCTACGATGGCAAGGGACTGATCGGCTACATCGAGATTGGGGAAGAGATTGAGCACGTTGTCAGTAATGCGCTGACCTCGATCGGGGTCGATTTTTCCATCGTTATCGATAAGCGCTTTCTTTTGCGCAAGGATTGGGAAGATGGCATGCGGATTTTGGGGCGTCATGCCGAATGGGACCATTTGCAGTCTTCCGTTGAAACCTACTCCTCGTTGAAGAAACCTGCGGAGATGATGGAGCGGATGCTGAAAGGCGTGTCCGGCCAGGGCGGAAAGGAGGAGTACCTTATCGACGGAAAAATTTTCTATGCAATGGCCTACCCGATCAAGGATGCCGGCCAGCGTGAGGTTGGTAAGTTGCTGATTTTGCGGGACATGACAGAGCGTATCGAGAGCAACCGGCAGTCGATCCTGGAAATTAGCGGGTTTGCTTTCGCGATGGGCAGTTTCGTGCTGGTATTCTTTTATTTTCTTGCTGTAAAAATCGAGCGCAGGCTTGAAACCGCTCGATTGAAACTCGTCGAGGAGGCGCAAACGCGCGAGGCGTTGCAGCAGAGCCATATTTCCGAGTTGGTGGCAAGTCATACGCGATTGCTCGAAGTTCAGGCGTCGCTGATTCAGGCCAAGGATCAGGCGGAGGAAGCCAGTCGCGCAAAAAGCGCTTTCCTTTCGAGCATGAGTCATGAATTGCGTACTCCGCTCAATGCCATAATCGGGTTTGGCCAATTACTGGAAGCGGAGGCCGATACCTGCACGAATCAACAGGAATCAATAAAATATATCCTCTCGGCTGGGTATCAGTTGCTGGGCCTGGTCAACGATTTGCTGGATCTGTCCAGCATTGATGCAGGACAGCTGGAACTCAATATTCAGCCCATCTTCATTGCGGATCTCATTTCAATTTGTGTGGCTCAAGTCGAAGCAGCCAGTGCGAATCAAAGAAATATCATTATCGAGAACACGATCACCAACCCAGCTCTTATGGTGCAGGGGGACAGCCTGCGCCTTCGGCAGGTGCTGATCAACCTGCTCAGCAATGCTGTGAAATATAACAAGGAAAATGGGCAGGTAACGATTAGTGGCCTGGTTGAAAAAGAGGGTTGGTTGCGAATTGAAGTGCGTGATACTGGCGATGGTATCGCAAGTGACAAATTGTCGTTGCTGTTCACTCCTTTTGAGCGCATCGACCAGAAATGCGGCGCGATTCCGGGAATGGGTATCGGACTGCATATTTGCAAGCGCCTGGTGGAAGCGATGCACGGGACCATTGGTGTCGAAAGCGCGCAAGGTAAAGGCAGTGTATTCTGGTTTTGTCTGCCCCTGGCGGAGAAGGCTAATGAGTCGACTGTCGAGAAAACAGGGCATCCGGTTCGGCATGTGGATTCCGGATTTGTCGTGCTCTACATCGAAGACAACCCTTTGAACGTCTACCTGGTGCAAAAAGCCCTGCAAAAAATCAGCAGCATCAAACTACTCACCGCAGGCACAGCAGAAGAAGGGTTGACCATTGCAGAGGAGTCTCTCCCCGATCTTATCTTGATGGATATCAAGCTGCCCGGGATCGATGGGGTCGCTGCAACTACATTGTTGAGGGGGAACGACGCAACCAGGAATATCCCGATCGTAGCCATAAGCGCAGATGCCATGAAAGAAGATATTGACCGGGCGCTAAGCGCCGGTTGCAGCGCCTACCTGACAAAGCCGATCGACTTGCAGGCGCTGTATGAAGTGATTGATGGCATTCGCTTCGCAGAAAAAAGTGGACAAGCGTAACGAACAGGTCCGTTAGCTTTTCCTTCCTTGGAAAGGCGCACGAATGGATGCCCGATATAAGGGTGGGCGGATTCAAGCCTTGAGCGCTCATGTTGTTTCGTCAGGGACGTTTTTTCAGGGCCGATGACTTACACCCTGATCGATCCTGTCAGTAGCAAATAACCCAGCACCAATATCACCCCCAACTGAATCAGCGCCAGCCCTTTCCAGAAGCCCAGCGGGTTGCGCTCCAGCAGGGGGCGGCTACGCCCTTCGTTGAGCAGGCTCTGGTTCGGGCGCGTCAGGTCGGCGACGAATTCGGATTCGAGTTCATAGCGCCGGTTGGGGTGGGGGTGGGTGGCTTTTTCCAGCGCGGCATCCACCCAGTCTGGAGTTGCGGGGTTATGCAGTCTGGCGGGGGTGTAGGTGAATTTCTTGCGTGCGGCCTGCTCGGGGGTGATTTCACCGTAGGGCAGCTTGCCGGTGAACATTTCGTAGGCGATTACGCCCAGCGAGAAGATGTCCGAGCGGCTGGTGCCTTGTTCTCCCCTGAAGTATTCCGGGGCGGAATAGCTGGCTGTGCCGGCAATGTGCTTGGGCTCCAGCACCCTATGGGTCTCGGCCAGACCGGCGATGCGGGTGGAGCCGAAGTCGATGATTTTCAGGGTGTTGTTGCGGTCGATCAGGATGTTGTCTGGCTTCAGGTCCTGGTGAATCATCTCCATCCGGTGCATGGCACGCAATCCACGCGCAATCTGGTCCACCGTGGCGCGAACACGCTCTACGCCGGGGTTGGGATTGTCGCGCATCCATTGGCGCAGGGTCTGGCCCTCGATGTATTCGACCACGCTGTAAAGAAAGGTGCGTGGCCGTGCGGCACTTTCGCTGACCTTGATCAGGTGCGGCGAATTCAGCCGCTTCGCCACCCATTCCTCGAGCAGGAATTGTTCGATGTAGAGCGGGTCGTCGTTGTAATTCTGCGAGGGGGTCTTGACGACCACCTTTGTTTCGGGTGACGCCAGCGTGTCATCCGCCAGATAAACCTGGCTGCGCGAGGTGGCATTCAATTCGCGCAGGATGCGGTAGCCGTCCAGCACTTGCCCGGCCATGAGGTCTGGAGGGAAGGGCAGGCTGGCCAGATGTTCGATGAATTCGCCCTTGTCGCCTTGCGGCAGTGTGTCGATGTGGATGACCTGGCAGGTGATGTTGTCCTGACTGCCTTGCTTGAGCGCTTGGTCCACCAGTGCCTCGGCCTGTTTCTGTGGGTCTGGATGATGGCTTTTCAGGAGTTGTTCCACATCCTCCGAACGCAGGACGTCGTGCACGCCATCCGTGGTCAGGATGAAGCAGTCGCCGCTTTGCAATTCACGGGTGTGATAGTCGATGTCCAGGCGCGCATCGATGCCCAGTGCCCGGGCCAGATAATCGCTCTTGTCGCCGAAATGCACGCGATGGTCCTGCGTGATGCATTCCAGATGGCCGTCGCGCAGCAGGTGGATGCGGCTGTCTCCAACGTGAAACAGGTGGGCCGTCCGGGATTTCAGGATGATGGCGCTGAAGGTGGTCGCCAGGCCGCAATTGCCGCCATAGAGCTTCTGTCCCTGGTTGTAGAGCCACAGGTTGAGTGCGCCCAGCACCTTGGTTGCCGCATGCTTGGTCGACCAGGACTCGGGTGTGCTGTAGTAGTCATCCAGAAACTGGCGCACGGCGATCTGGCTGGCATCCTTCCCGCCTTCGCTGGCGCTGACTCCGTCGGCAATGGCAACGCTGATGCCCTTGCTGTCCAGTATTGAGCCCGTGGGAATCGATGCACCGTAAAAATCCTCGTTCTGCGGCTTGATGCCGGCAGTTGACTGCTGTCCCAGACGGATAGTCAGGGTTTTGCTCATGTGTGCTCCCGCAGCGCCAACCCCGCCGTGGCAGGGTTGGCTTTTGATGGCATTGCGATCAGTGTACTTCGATCAGTTGCACGGTGCCATCCGGCAGGACTTCGGTCATGTGTCCCTTGGGTTCGCGCAGGAAGGCCGCGATGAACAGCAGCACAATGGCCGCAGTCACACCGATCACCAGGAAGAATATCTGCGTCGAGACCATGGCCAGAACGGTGAGGAAGGCCACGCCGCCCACATTGCCATAAGCACCTGCCATGCCGGCGATTTGCCCGGTGAGGCGGCGCTGGATCAATGGCACCATGGCATACACGGCGCCTGACCCGGCTTTGGAGAAGATGCCGCCCAAGGTGGCTACCAGCACCACCATGGGCAGGCTCCATTCCTTGCTCACGTTGCTTAACATCATGAAGCTCAGCGCGATGCCGACAAATACAATGATGAGCGTGACCTTGCGACCGAATTTGTCGCTCAGCATGCCGCCGGCAGGGCGGGCAATCAGGTTGATGACCGCATAGGAACCGGCCAGGAGGCCCGCCGCAACCTTGTCCATGGCAAACATGTCAACATAGAACAGCGCCAGCATGGAAACCACCGCCAGTTCGGTGCCGAAGGTCACCATGTATGCCAGATCCAGAATGGCAACCTGGGTGAAAGAGTAGCGTTGCAGTTCAGGCACGGGTTCTTTCAGCACATGGGCGTTCACCTGCCAGATCTTCCACACCTGGACCAGGTAGGTGAGTGTCAGAACGGCATAGATGGCATATACCGTGCCTTGACCCAGCAGTTTCATGCCGCTGGGGGAGAGTTTCCAGGTCAGCACGCCCAGGGCCAGATACATGGGGATGTTCATCACGATGTACAGCGCCAGATCGAATTTGCTGGTGATTTCCAGCGCCCCGGTTTTCTTGGGTTTGAAATAGGTCGAGCCCTTGGGGGTGTTGCGCGCACGCCAGTAGAACAGCATGCCGTAACCGATGGCGATCAGCCCGGTGAGGGCAATCGCATAGCGCCAGCCATCCGGACCGCCCACGCTTGCGGCGATGATGGGCAGCAAGCCTGCCGCTCCAGCCGAGCCGAAGTTCCCCCAGCCGCCATAAATGCCTTGGGCGACGCCGGTCTGGCGTGCCGGAAACCATTCCGAGATCATGCGGATGCCGACTACGAAGCCCGCGCCGACAAAACCGGAGAGAAAACGCAGCAGCGCCAGTTGCTGGAAATTATCAGCCATGGCAAATGCAATACTGGCCAGTCCGCCCAGTATCAGGATGGAAGAGAACATGATGCGCGGCCCATAGCGATCCACCAGCATGCCGACCAGGATGCGGGCCGGAATGGTCATGGCCACATTGAGAATCAGCAGCACCTTGGTCTGGAGATCCGTGAGCTGCAATGCTTCGCGGATAAAAGGCATCAGGGGGGCATGCGCAAACCACACCATGAAACTGACAAAGAATGCCAGCCAGGTCAGGTGCAGGGTGCGGATATTCGCTTTGGAAAAATCAAGTAGATTGAAACGGTCGGACATGTTGTGCTCCTTTGGGTGATCCGTAAACCAGGATGCACGGCAGTAAGCAAGCAACGTGCCACGGTCGCATCATACTGATATATATGTAAAAAATATTTTGCTTCTGGGAGTGTGTCTGAGTTTTCGCACCAAAACCGGGCGAGGTGCCGGGTCATGGTGCGAACCTTGGTCTGCTGGGAAATGTGTCACAATTGGCTGCTGAAGATGCCGCCATGTGTGGTTTTGAAGTCAGTCCCCACCCAGGAGCATGCGCACCCGGATAGTCCTGAACATGGGTTACTGAATCACGAAAGATTCGAACAGAACGTCCGTTACGCCCTCTTTTGCATCCAGCTTCAGTACCTTGTTGATAGCGGCCTTGATCTGGCCAGACAATTTTTTCTTGCCTGCCAGTGTTGCAAGCTCCTCGCCGTTTTGGCTGCTGAGTACCAGAATGAGTTCGTGGCGGATGACAGGGCTCCAACCCTTGATCGACTCGGCAATCTTGGGATCGGCAACCTTGAGTGATATATCGAGTTGCAAATATTGCGTCAACCCCTGCAGGTTGACGGTAAAGGTTTCCAGCTTGGCATAAGGTGAAGCACCGCCGCCACCGCCGCCACTGGCTTGGGCAGAGGCGGAAAAAAGTATCAGAGCGGCAAGCAGAGAGGCCAAAATATATCGCATTTATAATCCTTGTAATAATACAGGGTACAAGTTAATCAGAATCGGCTAGGTCGTCAATCGCCGGTAAATGTCCGCAACCTTGAACGGCAGCTTGTGGACTTCATCGATCACGGTGTAATTCACCGCGCCATAGAGGTGGGGGAGATAATCGCGAGCTTTCTCGTCAAGCGTGATGCAGAACGGGTGGATGCCGCTGCGCTGCGCCTCCTGCAGCGCCTTGCGGGTATCTTCAATGCCATATTGGGTGCGGTAATTGTCGTGGTAGTCGTCAGGCTTGCCGTCAGAAAGCGTGATCAGCAGCTTGGTGCGCGCCTCGACTTCGTTCAGCACGCTGGTCAGATGGCGGATGGCGAATCCCATGCGGGTGTATTCCTGAGGGCGGATGCCGCTGATGCGTGCCTGCACCTCTTCATTATAGGGTTCGTCGAAGCGCTTGATGCGGAACAGTTCGCAGCGCTTCCTCGTAGTGCCGGAAAAGCCATATATGGCGTAGCGGTCGCCCAGGGTTTCCAGCGCTTCGGCGAGCAGCACCAGGGATTCCCGTTCGGCATCGTTGATCCAGCCGCGCGTGCTGCCGCTCATGTCCACCATGAACATCACCGCGATGTTGCGCTCGGTGCGGTGCATGCGCATGAACAGGCGATCGCTCATTTCGCTGCCGTCGCGGGCATCGGCGAGCGCTTCAACCAGGGCGTCGATGTCCACGTTGTCGCCGTAGGCCTGGCGTTTCAACAAACGGTTCTCGTCGCGCATGGCTTCAAAGGTTTTGCGCAGGTGTTTGACCAGGCCGCTGTATTTTTCCAGCGTGTTCTTGCGGAAACCGTCGTGTACCGGGATTACCTCCTTTTCGCGCATCACGCACCAGTTCTTGCGGTAATGCTGGCGGCCGTAATCCCATTCGGGGTAGAGCGTGGCCCCTTCCTCGTGATAGGTGCCTTGCCATACGTCGTCCGTGTTGGCGGTTTTTTCCTCATACAGGCGTGGGTCGTATTCGCCCGGCCCGGCAGCGACCAGATATTCGGGCGGAATCTCGCCCAGATCGAGCTGAATCGAAGTCAGCAACTGGCGCACGCCCTCAGGCGGGGCAATGGGCGCGCCATCCAGAATAAGTTCCAGCCCTGCCTGGCTATGTTCGGTTTCGGCTTTATCGGTCAACTCAAACTGCGCCGGCAGAGCCTTGGCTTCATCCGGGCGATGTTTTCTCAGTTCCTGTTCCAGTTGTGCCAGCTTCACCCGTAGCAGGATTTTTTCTTTGGCTATGCGCGCAGCCATGCACTGCGCGACAGTCTCTGGGCGTATTTCGCTCTGGTAGCAAATGTCCGGGGGGGGCGGCCCGGCATAGGCTTCGGCCAGCAGGTGCAGGCTGTCATTGATGCTGGCCCCGGGTTGTCCCAGTTCCAGGGCGAAATGTTGCCAAGCAGCAGGAAGCGATTCGTCCAGCTCGGCTCGCAGCCTCTGCATTTCACGATACAGGCCGGGTAGCTCGCGGGCAATGCAGGCCTCCAGACGCAAGGTTTCAAGGGCCTGGAAGTGGGTCAACGCGCGTCCGGCGTCGTCATAGGCATTGAGTTGTTCAGGAAGATCGGTACGAAAACTGCCATAGCGAGTCTGGGCCCACATCATGGCGACCATGGCCTTGCACAGGGTGAAGTTGTCGCTCGCCATTTGCATGCGGGCAATGACAGCCGGCAGGAACAGCGTTTCGCTGTCGGTGTATGCGGCATCACCCTGCTCCAGCCTGAGACGCCGTCCGGATAGACCGTGCACGAAATTGAGCATGATGCCGCCGACATCCTCAAATACTACGCCGGCAGAGCGCTCATGGCTCTGGTGAGCGAAGTTTTCCACTTCCTTGATGATGCGCATGCCCGAGGATAGGCCGCTACGATCATAGGTGTCCATGGCGTGCAGAGCCCATGCCTCGATCAGGCGCCGGTCCATGCGGTCGAGCAGTTTTATGGCGCGGAGCGCGAACTGATAGGCAATCTGGATGTTGGTGCTGGCAATGCGCCGTGTCCAGCCAAGCAGAAACGCCCGATCTTCTGGCACAAGCGCTGCAAGCGATATTGCCAATTCATCGACATGCAGAAAGGTGAACTCGACCTCGAGCAATTCCTCGAGGTGGCTGGTAATGGCGCTGGCGGATTCTGGATGGGCTGTCACGGCAGCCAGAAAAAACTGTTAACCCTGCTCATTAGAACAAGGATGACGAGAGTTCCTGCACGGCAGCCAGCATCTCTTCATCATCGGTAAGTGCCTGGGCAATGGCGCTTTGGCATGCCACCACGGGTTCGATGTTCGAGGCCATGAGTTTGGCGGCATGCACCAGAAGCCGAGTGCTGGCGCCTTCTTCCAGGCCGCTGCCTTTGAGGTTGCGCGTCATCTGGGCAAACTTGACCAGTTTCTCGGCGATATCCTGCGCCACTCCAGATTCGTTGGCGACAATTTTGCGCTCCAGTTCAGCGGCAGGGTAGTTGAATTCCAATGCGACAAAGCGTTGCCGGGTGCTTTGTTTGAGATCCTTCAGAACGCTCTGGTAGCCAGGGTTGTAGGAAATGGCGAGACAGAAATCATCATTGGCTTCCAGCAGGGTACCGAGCTTTTCCATGGGCAGGGCACGGCGGTCGTCAGCCAGGGGATGAATTACCACCATGGTGTCCTTGCGCGCCTCAACGATCTCGTCCAGATAGCAGATGCCACCAGCTCGCACGGCGCGGGACAGCGGCCCATCCACCCAGACGGTTTCGCCACCCTTGACCAGGAAACGCCCCACCAGATCGGAGGCGGTCAGGTCGTCATGGCAGGAGACCGTGATCAGTGGACGCTTGAGACGCCACGCCATGTATTCCATGAAACGTGTCTTGCCGCAGCCAGTCGGCCCTTTGAGCAGTACAGGCAGCTTGTTCTGGTACGCAGCCTCGAATATGGCAATTTCCTGAGCAATTGGCTCGTAATAGGGTTCGTCACGGATGAAGTGCTCTTCCGGAGCCAATGTATGGGCTTCCACTGGCGAGCCTATTCGTTGCCGCCGCAACCACAGTCACCAGGCCTGGGGTCCGGGCTGTACATGTCATCCGCCAGTTTCTGACGGTCTTTTTGCATTTCGGCAATGATGGTATGGGCGCGCTCATTCAATCTGGCGCGACGCTTTTCGAATGCGCCTTCCTGTTGTTCGAGGAACTCTTCCTTGAATAGTGTCTGTCTGAGGAAGTTGAAAGCAAATTCCATCAGTTTTTCATCTTCTGCCAGGATTTCAGCCATGGTTTCAACAGGCACCACGTAGGAATCATTGAAAGAGGGGCTGATGATGAAAGCGCGGAAACGGTCAAGGTCGTAGCTTGCCATGAAGAAAAGTTGATTGGATATTTGTGGCGGTTTGCCGACGGAAGGACCAGCGGATTTCTTTTTCAAAATCAATTGGCGCCAGCCGCGGCTTTTCTCGTCATAGTTGTTGACGCCTTGTTCCTGGCGATATTCGTCGATGGTCAATTTGCGATCTTCATTGTGGCCAAGGCAGTGCTTTTCCTGCACCAGCGCATAGGCGGTGCGGTCGGTATATTCATCCGAGCGGCGCATGGAGAGCAGGGCGACCGGGTAGTAGCGGCAGGCGGCGGGGCGATCTTCATAGACGCTGCAACCTTCCTCGACCATGAACTGGCACGCTGTACCGCCTTCAACCGGCTGGAATTTCACTCCTGGCAGACCGTCCTTGTCCAGTTCGTAGGGGAAGGTGTATTGCTTCAGGAAGTCCCCGGAGGAGACGCCCAGACGGTTTTTCAGCCGCAGGATATCGTAAGGCGTCAGAGGAATGTCGATATTGCTGCAGCAGGCGTTCCAGCACTTGACCTGGCGGTGGCAGCGGAATTTGATGGTGGCGTTGCCCTCCAGCATGTTGGGCATGACAGGGCTATCAACAAAGGGAGAGTCCTTGGCCAGATTCTGAAATTCTTGTTCGTCCATGATTACCTCGTTTGAGCGCTGAGCGCGGTTGTATCCAAATGTCCAGACAGAAGAGAGGGCTGGCCTGCCTTGTGTCTTGGCACTTATCCATGCGTGCAACATGCATATTTGAGCTTGAAAGAAAAAACCGGGCACCTTGCGGCGCCCGGCTTTTATTTTACTACACTGTTAGAGCAAACTCTTATTAGTGAGCAGCAGCTTTGAACAGCTTGGTCTTGTCAACCAGATCCACGTGAGCACGCTTGAAGCAGGTCCACTGTTTGGATTTCTTGTCGTAGATCGAGTTCACGAAGCATTTCCAGTTTTCTTCATCGACAAAGTTCTTGTCCATGCGGTAGTAGAAGCCAGGATAACGGCTCTCTTCACGGAACTGGATGTGCTTCATGTGAGCTTCTGCAGTCAGGATGCGGTGGTAGTTTTCCCATGCGCGCAGCAATTCGTGCAGGTCTTTCGCACGCATTTTCTCTGCATCTTCCTTCAGCATGCCCAGCTTTTCTTCTGCCACAGCCAACATTTTGTCGTTGGTGGTGTAGTAGGTCGCAACGCCAGCAACATACTCGTCCATGATTTTTTGCAGACGGAACTGCAACATTTTTGGAGTGATGTAGTTAGGGTTAACGTCGATCGCGGTGCTGTAGTCCTTGAACTCCAGGTAGTTGCGTGCCGGCTTGTAGATCAATTCGGCGATCTGCTCTGGAGTCTCTTCGAACTCGACCTTCAGGTCCTTGTTGTCAACACAGTACTTGACCATGGACTTGGCACACAGGCGGCCTTCGGCGTGAGAGCCGGAAGAGAACTTGTGGCCGGATGCGCCCACGCCGTCACCAGCAGTGAACAGACCCTTCACGGTGGTCATAGAGCGGTAGCCCCAGTTCCAGCCGCTTGGCAGGTGGGCAGGAACGCCGTCCTTGCCTTCGGTGGTTGGTGCGCCAACGTCTTCTGGACCAGATACCCAGATACCGCAGCAACCGGAGTGGGAACCGAGCAGGTAGGGTTCGGTAGGCATCAGTTCGGAGTTTTTCTTCTCCGGCTCGATGTTTTCACCTACCCACACGCCGCACTGACCTACGCACATGTCCAGGAAGTCTTCCCAGGCTTCTGCTTCCAGGTGCTTCACTTCACGTGGAGACAGGGTCTCACGCAGCTTGGCAAGGGCGGTCACGGTGTCCATGTAAATCGGACCACGGCCTTCCTTCATCTCGTGCAGCATCAGGTGGTTACGCAGGCAGGAAGCAGGAACGGCAGCTTGACCATACGGAGGGTAGTCGTTCAGCATTTCCTTGTTACGGGCCATGTAAACTTCGCCATTGGCGTTGACAGCTTGTGCCTTGAACAACAGGAACCATGCGCCGACAGGGCCATAACCGTCTTTAAAACGGGCTGGGACGAAGCGGTTTTCCATCATGGTCAGTTCTGCGCCAGCTTCAGCGGCCATGGAGTAGGTGGAACCTGCGTTCCACACTGGGTACCATGCACGGCCTTGACCTTCACCAACAGAACGTGGGCGGAACAGGTTTACGCAACCGCCGGCAGCCAGCAGAATTGCCTTGGCCTTGTAGATGACGATCTTGTTTTCGCGAACGGAGAAACCAGCGGCACCAGCGATGCGGTTCTTGTCGTTCTTGTCGTTGATCAGGTGAACGATGAAGATACGTTCCTGGATGCGGTCCATGCCCAGCGCTTTTTTAGCAGCTTCGGCAACGATCCACTTGTAGGATTCACCGTTGATCATGATCTGCCATTTGCCGGAACGCACGGGCTTGCCGCCGTCTTTCAGCTTGGGCATATCGACGGAACCGTCATGACGCTCGCCGGATTCGTCTGTCTTCCAGATTGGCAGGCCCCATTCTTCGAACAGGTGCACGGACTCGTCAACGTGACGGCCCACATCGTAGGCCAGATCGTCACGGGTAATACCCATCAGATCGTTGGATACCATACGTGCGTAGTCAGCAGGATCCTGCGTATCGCCGATGTAGGTGTTGATCGCGGAGAGGCCTTGAGCAACGGCGCCTGAGCGGTCCATCGCAGCCTTGTCCACCAGTTTGATTTTCAGGTCAACACCATTTTCACGCTTGGCTGCATCGGCCCAACGCATGATTTCGTAAGCCGCACCGGAACATGCCATGCCGCCGCCAATAAGAAGAATGTCAACTTCTTCTTGTACTACTTCAGGATTTTCAAAGGTTCCAGACATCTTATTTTACCTTTCAATATTCGTTAACAATAACCGTTCGATGCGTCTTACTTGCGGATCAGTTCGGCAGGGTTGCCAGCGCGGTAACCATTCATCTGGTTAAAGAAACCGGACTTGGAAACATTGGCCATGCTTGCCTCAGGCTTGCCGCCGTAGCAGTCGATCGAACCTTCTGGCGTGGTGCGGATCGGGAACTTGAAGCGCTTCAGAACGCCATTGCGGAACTTGATGGTCCACATGATGGAATCGGAGCCACGCAGAGGCTGCACGGAACCACCCAGAGGCACAACGTCAGCGTAGTGACGTACTTCAATGGCCTGTTGTGGGCAAATCTTCACGCAGGAATAGCATTCCCAGCACTGCTCAGGTTCCTGGTTGAACGCCTTCATGGCGTGACCGGTTTCGGAACCGTCTTTGTCCAGCTTCATCAGGTCGTGCGGGCAGATGTACATGCACGCAGTTTTGTCCTGACCTTTGCAACCGTCACATTTGTCTGTACGTACAAAAGTTGGCATTGCTTTTACTCCTCGGTATTGACATTAACAACTATAAAAAAGCCGGTTGCGCAGGCGACCGGCCAACCCTAAAAAACTATTTTGCCGAATGGCCTTTGAGTTCGACTTTGACGTTCTCTTCAGCGGAGAGGCCAGCGTAGTACTTTTGCAGAACTTTGGCGACTTCGGGGCGGCTGAATTCGACGGGCAGATCCTGGCCTTCAGACAGCATCGAGCGTACTTTGGTGCCGGACAGCAGAATTCGGTCGTCCTTGGTGTGCGGGCAGGTGCGCTGCGAAGCCATGCCGCCGCACTTGTTGCACCAGAAGGTCCAGTCGATGTTCATGTTCTTGGTTTCGAGTGCATCCTTGGGGATTTCATCGAAGATTTTCTGAGCATCGAAGGGGCCGTAGTAGTCGCCAACACCGGCATGGTCACGGCCAACGATCAGGTGGGAGCAGCCATAGTTCTGGCGGAACAGGGCGTGCAGCAGCGCTTCACGCGGACCTGCATAGCGCATGTCCAGCGGGTATCCGGCCTGGATCACAGTGTTGGGTGCAAAGTAGTTTTCAACCAGCACGCTGATGGCTTCTGAACGAACATCGGCAGGAATGTCGCCAGGCTTAAGTGCGCCCAGCAGGGAGTGAACCAGTACGCCATCCATGGTTTCGATGGCAATCTTGGCGAGGTATTCGTGGGAGCGGTGCATCGGGTTGCGGGTCTGGAAAGCGGCAATCTTGGACCAGCCTGCTTTCTCGAATGCTGCACGGGTCTCGGCGGGAGTCATGAACTGGTCGCCGTATTTTTCCTTGAAGCCGCCGGTGGACAACACCTGGACCGGACCGGCCAGGTTGTATTTGCCCTGAGCCATCACCATCTTGACGCCTGGGTGCTCCAGGTCGGTGGTCTTGTAGACCTGCATGCACTCGTGGCTTTTGTCGATGGTGTATTTGTCGGTCACCTTCATGGTGCCCATGATCTCGCCGCTTTCGCCATCCACCAAGGCGATTTCATCGCCGTCTTTAATGCTTTCTTCGTCTGTCGACAATGTGACCGGAATGGGCCAGAAAAGGCCGCTCGCCATTTTGAAGCCGTCGCACACACCCTGCCAGTCAGAATGGGTCATGAAGCCATTGAGCGGAGTGAAGCCGCCAATGCCAAGCATGATCAAATCGCCCGTTTCGCGCGAACTCATTTTCACCTTGGGCATGGACTGTGCGCGAGCTAGCTCAGATTTCAGTTTATCGCCAGTCAGCAGCAGGGGTTTGAGGTCGCCGCCACCGTGTGGCCGAACTAGTTTGGACATGTGCTCTCCATTTCTTTGATTAATGGTTTTAGATACAGGGGGTCGGTAAGGTTTTGCGAAGAATAGCATGTAGGACTAAGTGATTTAATCCATATATTTTATCTTCGAATAAGTTAATTCGATAATTTTGTCCGGATACTCATTAGATTATCAGGATATTCTGATTTACCGTCTGGCCTGTATTTTCATTTGGTCCAGGTGTTTGCCTTGTGGTGCGAGACAGTTCAGGCATCAAAAAAAGCCGGCATGTCGGATTTTTCTACCTCGATGACATCAATCCAGCATGGGGCTTTGGCGTCAGGAGAGAATTCAAGGCGCTTGGTTTCTTCGAAAACCTGGCCCCAGCGGTTATAGAGACAGTCGGCAATCTTGTGATAGCCCATATCAAAATAGGAATTGTGGAGATCACCCAAAGTGCGTGCGAAAGACTCCATTTGTTCCAACACATTGGTAGGGTAGCCTTGACGATTCGGGTCGGTGTACTTCACCAGTTCGCGGCGGATGGCGTGCAGAAAAACTTTCTGGCCTTCATTCAGGTCATGCTCACTACGCTTTACGCCGCCAATGTTCAGTATTTCGTCGATATACTGGTTAAGGCGTTTGCCAAAATCAAAAGTTGCCATACTAAAATTCTCCAGGACAATATTTAGCTGAACGATTAAGTTTTTTAGTATTTCACTGGCGGGGTGGTTTGTCTAGGGAAGTGCCATAATGAGCCGAATTTTTTCATGTGACGGATTGCGATATTTAGTCGGAATGGCGGTCACAAATCTAAAATTTCCTGGCTATTTCCGATTCTGATAAAACTAGTCAAGAAGCCCAAAGAAGTCTTTGATCCTGTTTAGTATTTCAGAGTGAACCTGCGAGCGAGAATGCTGCGCCGCAGCAATTCCGTCCTGTGCTGAATGCAGTTCGGTTTGGCGGGCTACCAGAATCCGGCTGATTTCTTCGGCAATCGATGGGCGCGACTGGATAATGCTTTCGAAGGCTTCCTTGTCGAGGCGGTAGCATTCCACATCGGTTTTTGCGATCACCGTGGTGCTGCGGGGCGCGCCGGTCATCATGCCCATTTCGCCAAAAAAACTGCCGGCATGAATGGTGGAAAGTGTTCTGTTGCCGCTGCCGGACTCCAGCACAACTTCGGCTTCCCCCTCCGTCAGGATGTATAACCAGTGCGCAACCGCACCCTGCTTGGTCATGATGTCGCCGGTAACGAAGGGCGCATACTTCAGACGCGCCGCCACGGTGTTCAACTCCTCGTCGCTGAAGGAATGGAACAGGTCCATCTTGCGCAAGATTTTCATACGGCGGGCGATTTCACGGGAAAGGCGGATGACGTCGTTTTTTTCGCCTTCCTTGTAGAGGTGAATGTTGCCCTCGGGCACCGGCATGCGAATGTCGGCACGCAGCAGCGCGGCGTAGATATGGGTGCGGACAGCGGAATCGGTGGGGTCGTCGACAGCCAAGTCGGTAAGCCAGTAGCGTACGGCATAGCGCGCGGAACTCTGGTCGAAATCCATCATCACGCAACTGGGGCGGGGTTCCCGCGCCACGCGCTGAATATCGGCCGACTGGATGGCTTTTTCGACGATTTCAATCACTCGCGCCGGCGGGATGTTGTAATCCACATTAAACCATACCCAGCGTCGCCATAATTCAGGCTGCCCAACACGTTTGCCGAGTACGCTGAACTTGGATTTCATCAGCACGCTATTGGGAATGACCACCGTTTCCCAGTTGCGTGTTTCAACCGAGGTCGAACGCCAGCGAATGTCGACAACCCTGCCGCTCACATCATCCACCTTGATCCAGTCGCCGACCTGGATCGAATTGTCCAGTTCCAGGGCAAGTCCGCCCAGGATGTTGCCCAGCGTGTCCTGCATGGAGAAAGCGATGACCGCGGTAATGACCGCTGAAGTGGTGACGATCCCGCTCAAGTCCATTCCCGCGTAACGCAAGCGGATCATGCCCCAAATCAGGTAGCCAACAATGACCAGCATGTCTTCAAGAATACTGGGGGTGCTGAGGCGTGCGGCGGGGAGTAAGACGCGGAAAAAGAGCATTCCGCATAAGCGGATCAGGACTACGCCTTCCGCGACGATAAATGTTTCATGCAGGGCTGAGGCCGCCTTCGCCAGGCCGAGGTGGTGAAATACGCCACTGATGAACAGCCCCGCCAGGCAGATGGCGAAGAAGGATAGGGTGTGCGCCAGTGTCCGGCGGTCCCCAGGCCTGAGGCGATAAAGCAGCAACGCGATGATCAATATTGAGGCGATCAGGTAGTCCATGCCCTGATGCCAAGCGAAGGAGGAGATTTCTTGCCATGCGTTCATGATGCAACTGTAGCAATAATCCTGAATAAATGGGAACTCCTGTAAAATCTGACAAAAAATTGGGCGGGGACTGGAATGGCTTGGTACAGCTTGTTTGCGGTTGGGGCTGGGGCGGTTGTGGGTGCATGGCTGCGCTGGTGGTTTGGGCTGTGGCTCAATCCAATATTTCCTGTTCTGCCGCTAGGCACATTGGCAGCCAATCTGCTTGGCGGCTACCTGATGGGCCTGGCCATGGTGTTGTTCAGCGAACATCCGGGGCTTCCGCCAGAGGCGCGCTTGTTGATTGCCACCGGTTTTCTCGGCGGGCTGACCACTTTTTCCACTTTCTCGGCAGAAACGGCCACCCTGTTGCTGCGCGCCCAATATGCATGGGTGGCGGGGATTGTGGGTTTGCACGTGGCGGGGTCGCTGGCCATGACCTTGCTGGGCATCTGGACCGTTAAGGCATTCAGGGGGTGAGCATGAAGGGAGTTTGTCTGAAGCTGTTTGTCAGCGAGGCGCAGCGGCATGAGGGCAGGCTGCTTTACGAGTGGCTGCTGGAGCAGGCGAAAGCGCAGGGGGTTCGTGGCGGCACTGCCATCCGGGCAATCGCTGGATTTGGCCGGCACGGCAGGCTACATGAAGAAGCCTTTTTTGAACTGGCGGGAGAACTGCCGATCGAGATCGAGTTTTTTCTAAGCGAAACTGAAGCGGGGCAGTTGCTGGATCTGCTCAAACGCCATCAGCTACGGCTGTGCTATGCCATGACGGCTGCTGAGTACGGCATTGCTGAATAAATGGATTTGTTCGATCAGCTCATTCTTTTTGTCGCTTCTTTTGTCGCCAACTGGTTTTCGGCGCTGTCAGGCGGCGGGGCAGGCCTGATCCAGTTTCCCATGCTGATTTTTCTGGGACTCCCTTTTGGCGTGGCGCTCGCGACGCACAAGGTGGCCAGCGTGGCGCTCGGCCTGGGTGCCACCATCCGGCATTTTCGGGAAAGCCATCTGGAACGGCGCTTTTCGCTCATCATCCTGGGTGCAGGCCTGCCCGGCGTGGTGCTGGGCGCCAACGTCATCCTCAGGGTTCCCTCCCATATTGCGCAGCTTGCGCTCGGCATCCTGACCATGGGCTTGGGGCTTTACTCCGTTTTCAAGCCCAGGCTGGGCATGGAGCACACCCCTCGCAACCTCGATGGGGCCAAACTGCTGGCTGGAATGCTCGGTCTGTTCGTGGTTGGCTTCCTGAATGGTTCGATCACTTCCGGAACCGGCCTTTTCCTGACCATGTGGCTGATCCATCATTTCGGGCTCGATTACAAGCGTGCAGTCGCCTATACCCTGGTGCTGTGCGGGCTGATTTGGAACGGCACCGGGGCGGTGGTGCTGGGCATGATAGGCACCATTGCCTGGGACTGGATGCCGGCATTGCTGCTCGGTTCGCTGACAGGGGGGTATCTGGGCAGCCATTTTGCGCTTAAAAAGGGCAATCAGTGGATCAAGCGCGCTTTCGAAATCGTGACTATCCTGATCGGCCTCAAACTGATCCTATCCTGAAAGTTTCGATGAATTCCAGTATCAGCCATAAAATTCGTGGTTCTCGTGCCAGTTACGTGGCCCGCGATTTTTTTACCAACAGCGCTCATTACGCGATCGCCAATATCCTGCTTGAAATGCTGAGCGAGGGTCCGCGTGCTTATCTGCTTTCGCCTGATCCTTACGCCATCCTGCTGTCTGCCCTGGCGCAGGCCTATTTCCTGGGTACCATGCAATTCCGCGAACAGCGATACTATCTGCTGGGAAACCTGATCGGACCGGCACTTTACACCCTGTTTGAATTCTTTATCGACGGCATGGTCTTTGTCGCCACGCCGAACCATATCGGCTACTGGCTGTTTGCATTGGCGATAGGCGCCTTGCAACAGGCTCGGGCGTCGCTGCCTGAGCGGCTGTCTGGCCTTTGGATCGTGCTGGAAAACCTGGCGCGGACCTACATCCTGGTGGCCGGTTACTGGATGTTCGAAGCGCGCACGGAAGTGGCCGACCACAGCCTGGCCGGATTTTTTTCCAATGCCAGTCATGTTTACGTTTTTCTTGCCGTGAACCTGATCGCCCTGCTAATTGGCTTGGCAAATGTGCAAGCACATCGCTACTTGCTGATTTTGCGTGACATGGCGGCAGAGCTGCAGCGTTATTCGGAATGGCTGTTGGGAGCGCGTTTGCTGGAACAGGCTGTTTCCGACCCGGCGGCGATGAGCTTGAAGCGGCAATATCGAGCTGTTGTCTTCGCTGACATTCGCGGCTTTACCGGCTGGAGTGAAAGTATGCCGCCGGAACAGGTGGTGGCCATGCTCAACTGCTATTTTGAGTTGGCCGAGGAGGCCTGGCGCGATATTTCGATCATCAAGGCAAAATTCACCGGTGACGAAGTCATGATCGTTTTCGATAGCGCAGTGGATGCCGTCAGGGTGGCGCGCAGACTTAACCTGAGTACCCGTGCGCAACTTGCCGCGCATGGCCTTTCTGTGGGCATCGGTATTCATAGCGGCCCATTGGTGGAGGGCCTGATGGGGAGTCACGAGATGAAGGGTTATGATGTGGTGGGTGATACCGTCAACACCGCCAAGCGGATTTGCGATAGTGCCGTGGGTGGCGAGATTCTGATCTCACGCGATGCCTGCCTGGATTTGCCGCTGGGTGAAGCCGAGGAACAGGCGCAGCAGATACCGCTCAAGGGAAAACAGGTGCCACTTGACGTGTTCCGCCTGGTGTTGGCACCCTCTGCTTCTGGATTATGAGGCGATTTTCCGCCACAATTACAAACTTTGGGCCTGCGGGTCCGGTTGTGAATTTTCATCGAGAAAAATAATGAATCTGCACGAATATCAAGCAAAACAGTTGTTGCGCGATCAGGGTATTCCCACGCCGCGCGGTGTGGTCCTGGACGAAGCAGCACAGACTGAAACGGTAGCGGGGCAGTTGGGAGGCGATGCCTGGGTAGTCAAGGCGCAAATCCATGCCGGCGGCCGCGGCAAGGCAGGTGGCGTGCGCGTGGTGCGCTCCTTGAACGATCTGACCCAGAGCGTGAGCGCGCTGCTCGGCAGCCGCCTGGTGACCTACCAGAACGCCCCTGACGGGCAGATGGTGACACGCCTCCTGATCGAGGAAACCCTGGATATTGCGCGTGAGATTTATCTCAGCCTGACGGTGGACCGCGAATCGGAGCGCATCGTGCTGGTGGCTTCCGGCAGCGGCGGCATGGAAATCGAGGAAATCGCGCGCACCGACCCGGACAAGATCCTGCGCGAGGTGTGCGATCCGGTTTGGGGATTGCAGGATTTCCAGTGCCGCAACATCGCCTTCGGCCTGAACCTGCAAGGTGCGCAGATTGCCGCCTTTAGCAAGATGGCAAAAGGCCTGTTCCATCTGTTCATGAAGAACGACCTGTCGCTGGTCGAAATCAATCCGCTGGTGGTGACCGGCGGCGGCGAACTGGTGGCGCTGGACTGCAAGATCAGCGTGGAGGACAACGCCCTTTACCGCCAGAAGGATCTGGCCGCCTTGCGCGACCCGACCCAGGATGACGCCAAGGAAGTGGCTGCGCGCGAGGCGGACCTCAACTACATCGCCTTGAGTGGCAATATCGGCTGCATGGTCAACGGCGCGGGTCTGGCCATGGCCACCATGGATCTGATCAAGCTGCATGGCGGCCAGCCCGCCAACTTTCTCGACGTGGGCGGCGGCGCGACGGCCGAGACCGTGGCCAAGGCCTTCAAGATCATTCTTTCAGACTCGAATGTAAAAGCCATCCTGGTCAATATTTTCGGCGGCATCATGCGCTGCGACATCATCGCCGAGGGCATCATCACGGCGGTCAAGGAAGTGGGCGTCAAGGTGCCGGTGATCGTGCGCCTGGAAGGCACCAATGTCGAACTGGGGCAGAAAATGCTGGCCGATAGCGGTGTCGGCGTGATTTCCGCCAGTGATCTGACCGATGCGGCCAAGCGCGCCGTGGCGGCAGTGGCTTGATCGATAAATTGGATTTAACCGCAAAGGACGCAAGGGTTCGCAAAGGAATTCCTGATAGGGTTTCCCTCGCGTTCCTTCGCGTCCTTTGCGGTAAGAATAGAATTTAAGGGTTTAACATGAGCATTCTGGTCAACAAGAACACCAAGGTCATCTGTCAGGGCTTTACCGGCAAGCAGGGCACGTTCCACTCCGAGCAGGGCATCGCCTACGGCACCAAGATGGTCGGCGGAGTGACGCCGGGCAAGGGCGGGCAGACCCACCTCAATCTGCCGGTGTTCAATACCGTGCGCGACGCGGTGAAGGAAACCGGCGCCAATGCCACCATGATCTACGTGCCGCCGGCCTTTGCCGCGGACTCGATCATGGAGGCTGCGGCGGCAGGGATCGAAGTCATCGTCTGCATCACCGAAGGCATTCCGGTGCTGGACATGATGAAGGTCAAGGCGGCGCTGAAAGACAGCCCATCGGTTTTGATCGGCCCCAACTGCCCCGGCATCATCACGCCGGAAGAGTGCAAGATCGGCATCATGCCCGGCTTCATTCACAAGAAGGGCAAGGTCGGCATCGTATCTCGTTCCGGTACGCTGACCTACGAGGCGGTCTACCAGACCACCAAGGCCGGCCTGGGCCAGAGCACCTGTGTCGGCATCGGTGGCGACCCGATCAAGGGGCTGGACTTCATTGACTGCCTGAAGCTATTCCAGGACGACCCCGAGACCGAGGCCATCATCATGGTGGGCGAGATCGGCGGCAGCCGCGAAGAGGAAGCCGCGGAATACATCAAGGCCCATGTCACCAAACCGGTTGCGGGCTACATCGCCGGGCAGACCGCGCCCAAAGGCAAGCGCATGGGGCACGCCGGTGCGATCATTGCCGGCGGCAGCGGGCTTGCTTCGGACAAGATCAGTGCACTGAAGGCAGCCGGGGTGGTGGTGGCAGAATCGCCCGCCGGGCTGGGCGAAGCGGTGCTGGAAGCGATTCGTCAGGCATGATAAGAGAACCGTTGATGAAAAAAGCCAGTGTACTCTTCGTCTGCATGGGCAATATCTGCCGTTCCCCCACGGCGGAGGGGGTTTTCCGTGCCCTGGTCATGCGCTCTGGCCTGGATGGCGCGATCCACATCGATTCGGCCGGCACGCATGCCTATCACATCGGAAAGTCGCCGGATACCCGCGCAAGCGCCGCAGCGATCAAGCGGGGCTATGATCTGAGTGCATTGCGCGGGCGTCAGGTGAGCGAGCGGGATTTTCTGATTTTCGACTATATTCTGGCTATGGATGAGGACAATCTGTCCAACCTGAAACGCATTTGTCCTGCCGGGCAGGCGCATAAAGTCAGCCTGTTTCTGGAGCACAGCCGGAATTTCAGCCAGCGTGAAGTGCCGGACCCTTATTATGGCGGGACACAGGGCTTCGAGCATGTGCTGGACCTAGTGGAGGATGCGGCCCAAGGCCTGCTCGACAAACTGGCAGAGGCGCACTCCCTGCGTAGCTAGCGCGCCTGTTGACACGCCCTGGATCAGGTCTTTTGGGCATTCTGCCCGTAGCTTTTGAATTTCTCCAGCACCACATCCATTTCCGCATCCGATAGCAGCTTGGGCGTGCCGATCTGCAGGGTGCGGCAATATTGCTCGCACAGGCTTTCCACTTCCACCGCCAGCGCCAGCGCGCGCTCCAGGCTGGTTTCCGCCGCCAGCAGGCCGTGATTGGCCAGCAGGCAGGCTTTGCGCCCTTCCATCGCCTTGAGCGCATGGTCAGACAGTTCCTGGGTGCCGAAGGTGGCGTAGGGCGCGCAGCGGATGGTCTTGCCGCCCGCTGCCGCGATCATGTAGTGGAAGGGCGGGATATCGCGGCCCAGGCAGGCGAGGGTGGTGGCGAAGGTGGAATGGGCGTGCAGCACGGCATTGAATTCAGGGCGCGCGACGTACAGGTCGCGGTGGAAGCGCCATTCGCTCGATGGTTTGCGCGTGCCCTTTGCGTTGCCATCCAGATCCATCCATACCATGTCGTCCGCAGTCTGTTCTGTGGGCGCCATGCCGGAAGGGGTAATCAGGAACCCGTTGCCGCTACGCACACTCAGGTTGCCCGAGGCGCCCCGGTTCAAACCTTCGCGTTGTGCCGCGATGGTTGTGTCGAGCAGTGCGCGGCGCAGTTCGGCTTCACTCATCGTTTTTGCTCCGGATACAAGGCCTGCAATCCCTCGCGCGATGCAGAACAGACACCCCTCTCGGTGATCAGGCCAGTGACCAGCCGCGCAGGGGTGACGTCGAAGGCGTAATTGGCTGCCGGGCTGCCGTGTGGGGTGAGGGTGACGCTAATGATTTCGCCCTCTGCTGTTCTGCCGCGGATTTGAGTGACTTCTTCCGCTTCGCGCTGCTCGATGGGGATGTCGCGTATGCCGTCGTCAAGCGTCCAGTCGATGGTGGGACCGGGCAGGGCGACATAGAACGGGATCTGGTTGTCGAACGCTGCAAGTGCCTTGAGATAGGTGCCGATCTTGTTGCAAACGTCGCCAGAGGCGGTGGTGCGGTCGGTGCCGACGATGACCATGTCCACCATGCCGTGCTGCATCAGGTGGCCGCCGGTATTGTCCGCGATCACGGTATGCGGGACGCCGTGCTGCTTGAGCTCCCAGGCGGTGAGGCTGGCGCCCTGGTTGCGCGGCCGGGTTTCGTCCACCCAGACGTGGACCGGAATCCCCGCGTTAAAAGCCGCATAGATGGGAGCCAGGGCCGTGCCCCAGTCCACCGTGGCGAGCCAGCCGGCATTGCAGTGGGTGAGAATGTTGACCGGATCGCCCTTGGCCTCCAGCTTGTCGCGGATCAGCTTCAGGCCGTGTCCACCGATGGCGCGATTGATGACCACGTCCTCGTCGCAGATTGCGGCGGCTTCCTGCCATGCGGCCTGGGCGCGATGTTCGGGCGGCAGCGGCAAGAGCAGGGCTTTCATGCGCGCCAGTGCCCAGCGCAGGTTGATGGCGGTGGGCCGGGTCGCGGCCAGGGTGGTGCAGGCCTCCTCCAGCGCTGCATCGGAATGCTCCGCGCTCATGGCCAGCGCTATTCCGTAGGCCGCCGTTGCACCGATCAGCGGTGCGCCGCGCACCAGCATGTTCTTGATGGCGATGGCGGCGTCGTGCAGGTTTTCCAGCCGAACCGTGGCGAATTCGTGCGGCAGCCGGGTCTGGTCGATGATTTCAACCGCTACTGCGCCCTCGGCGGGCCAGATAGTGCGGTAGTGCCTGTTTTCTGCGCGCATTTACAAGACCTTTATGACATTCTTGATGCTCTCGTCTTCCGGGCTGGTTTCGATGCTGAAACCCAGCCGCGACATCAGCTTGAGCATGCTGCGGTTGTTGGTGAGCACTTCGCCTTCGATGGTTTTCAGTCCCTTGGAGCGGGCGGCGTCCATCAGTGCGGTCATCAGTTTCTGGCCGAGGCCCTTGCCGCGCATGGCGTCGGCAACCACCAGTGCGAATTCGCAGCTTTCACCGTCCGGATTGATGGCGAAACGGCACACGCCGAGTTCCAGCTCGCTACCATGTACCTGAGTGACGGCGATGAGGGCCATTTCGCGGCTGTAGTCGATCTGGGTGAAACGTGACAGCATTTCGGGCGACAGTTCCTGCACACTGCGCATGAAGCGGAAATAGCGCGACTCCTCGGACAGGTCGTGGACGAATTTCTGCTCCAGTTCGGCGTCTTCCGGGCGGATGGGACGAATGACGATATTGGTGCCGTCGGCCAGTTGCCAGTGGCTGACCAGGTGGGTGGGGTAGGGGTAGATCGCCATGTGGGCATAGCGGTCGGCGCTGGGCTGGCGGTATTCCACCACCACGCGGGCATCGGCGGCAAGCGCGCCGTGCTCGTCCACGATCAGCGGGTTGATGTCCATTTCCATCAAGAGAGGTAGCTCGCACACCATTTCTGATACGCGCAGCAATACGCTTTCAAGCGCCGCCATATCGGCCGGGGGCATGTGGCGGAAGGCGCCCAGCATTTTGGCGACATGGGTGCCCTGGATCAGGTCCTTGACCAGGAAGGTATTGAGCGGCGGCAGGGTGACGGAACGGTCACCCATGATTTCCACCATGGTTCCGCCGGCACCGAAAGTGATCACCGGGCCGAATACCGGATCGTTGGTCACGCCGACCATAAGCTCGCGGCCATTAGGCTTGACAATCATGGGTTCGATCGAGATGCCGTCCATGTGCGCGTTGGGGCGGTTGCGCTGCACATTTCCCATGATTTCATGGTAAGCGGTGCGTACCGCCTGGGCGTTGCCAAGGTTGAGCAGCACGCCGCCGGCATCGGTCTTGTGGGTGATGTCGCGCGAATTGACTTTCATCGCCACCGGGAAACCCAGTTGCTCCGCGATCAACAGCGCCTCGTTGGGGCTGCGCGCGATCATGGTTTTTGCCACCGGGATATGGAAGGCAGAGAGCAGCGCCTTGGATTCCATCTCGTTGAGCACTTTGCGCCGCTCCAGCAGAGCGCCGTCGATCACCATGCGTGCGCCTTCGACATCAGGCTCCAGATGATGCGACAGCGGCCCCGGCATCTGCATCAGCAGTTTCTGGTTGCGGTAGTAATCCGAGAGGTAGGAGAACACCTCAACCGCCGGTTCCGGCGTGCGGAAACTGGGTTTTCTCGCCGCGGTGAAGGCCGCACGGGCTTCTGCGACCTGGGAGTCACCCATCCAGCAGGCCAGGAGGGGCTTGCTGTACTGGTTGGCGAGTTCGATGACCGCGTTGGCGGCATCCAGCGGCTTGGTCATGGCTTGCGGGGTAAGAATGGCGAGTACGCCATCCACGTTGGCGTCTTCCAGGCAGGCCTTGACGGCATGGTGGTAACGGTCGGCCTGGGCATCTCCGATGATGTCCACCGGGTTGCCATGCGGCCAGTTAGGGGGCAGAACCTGATTCAGTTTTTCGATGGTGGCGTCGGACAGGGTGGCGATCGTCAGACCCAGATCCGAGGCACGGTCGGTTGCCATCACGCCAGGCCCCCCGCCATTGGTGACGATGGCGAGGCGGTTTCCGATTGGGCGGAAGCCCGAAGCCATTGCCTTGGCGGCAGCAAATAGCTGGGTGATGGTCTGCACCCTGACCACGCCGGCACGGCTGACCGCTGCATCGAACACGTCGTCCGATCCCACCAGCGAGGCGGTGTGCGACATGGCCGCCTTGGAGCCGGCTGCATGACGCCCGACCTTGACCAGGATCACCGGTTTGATACGCGCGGCGGCGCGAATCGCACTCATGAAGCTGCGCGCGTTGCGGATGCCTTCGATATACAGCAGGATGCTCTGGGTTTTAGCATCCGAAACCAGGTAATCCAGGATCTCGCCGAAATCCACATCGGCAGAAGAACCCATCGATACCACGCTGGAGAAGCCGACATCGTTGCTCTGCGCCCAGTCCAGAATGGCGGTACAGAGCGCGCCGGACTGCGAGATGAAAGCGAGATTCCCGGTATTGGCGCCGCCCTTGTTGAAAGTGGCATTGAGACCGATGGAGGGGCGCATCACGCCGAGGCAGTTCGGACCGATCAGGCGGATGTCATAGAGGCGGGCATTGTCCAGCACGGCCTTTTCCAGCGCCTGGCCCTGAGGGCCGGTTTCGCCGAAGCCGGCGGTGATGATCACCGCCGCCTTGACGCCATGTTTGCCGCAAGCCTCGATGATGTCGGGCACGGTCTGGGGCGGCGTGGCGATCACTGCCAGTTCGACCGGCTGGCCGATGTCAGCAATCGAGGCATAGGCCTTGCGACCCTGGATTTCCGGGCTTTTCGGGTTGATCGGGTAAAGCCCGCCCTGGTAGCCGCTATCAATCATGTTCTGGAACACGATCTGGCCAATCGCATCGACACGCTCGCTGGCGCCGAATACCGCAACGGACTTTGGTGCGAAAAGGGGATTGAGGTAATGTTGACCCATGATTTTGCGATCCAAATGAGAGTGAGGGTATTATAGAAAAGGATTGTGACCATTGTGCCACAAATTATGACAACAAGTCTTATATAAGACCAATCGATGCATACAGCCTACATCTCCCACTCAGCCTGTCTCAGGCACGATATGGGTGCTGGTCATCCCGAATGCCCGGCGCGTATCCAGGCAATCGAGGATCAACTGATCGCCTCTGGTTTGCTTCACTTTCTCGATCATCATGAAGCACCAATGGCGACAGAAGAAATGCTGGCTCGTGTGCATCGCCCGGATTATATCGCGGCCATTCGCGCCGTTGCGCCGGATGCCGGCTTGGTTGCCCTCGATCCCGATACGTCAATGAACCCTCATACCCTGGAAGCTGCGCTGCGCGCAGCCGGCGCGGTTGCTCTGGCCGTCGATCTGGTGATGTCGGGGCGGGCGGAAAATGCTTTCTGCAACGTGCGTCCGCCCGGGCACCACGCGGGAGCGGCCAGTTCCGGCGGGTTCTGCATATTCAACAATGTCGCGGTAGGGGCGGCTCATGCACTGATGCAGCATGGCCTGGAGCGGGTGGCCATAGCCGACTTTGACGTGCATCACGGCAACGGGACGGAAAACATCTTTCACGACAACCCGCGCGTGATGTTGTGCTCGACTTTTCGGCACCCTTATTACCCCCATTGCGGGGCAGACAGCGGCAACGACCATATCATAAACGTGCCGCTCCCAGCCGGTACGGCGGGAGAAGGTTTCCGCACAGCGGTGACAGAGCGATGGCTGCCCGAGCTGGAGCGTTTTCAGCCACAGATGCTGTTCATTTCGGCCGGATTTGACGCGCACCGCGAGGATGACATGGGCGGCCTTGCACTGCGGGAGGTGGATTACGTCTGGGTGACCGGGAAACTCAAGGAGATTGCTGCTCGCCATGCCTCCCGGCGCATTGTCTCGGTGCTGGAGGGAGGCTATGCCCTGCATGCCCTCGGCCGCAGCGCGTCAGCGCACATCAAGGTGCTGAGCGGATTGTGAACTTTGAATATTTCGAACACGATGCCGACATCGGTGTCATCGGCCGTGGCGCGACCCCGGAGGAAGCATTCGAAGGCGCCGCCGCGGCCATGTTTGCAATCATGGTGGATGCAAGCCAGGTCCGGCCGCTGATACAGTTTGCATTTGCCTTCGCCGAAGATGATATGGAACTGGCGCTGGTGACCTGGCTTAACCGCCTGCTGGCCGAGGCACGCCAGCGGGGCCTGGCTCTGGGGCGATTCAGCCTGAGCCGTGCCAATGGGCAGTGGCAGGGCATCGCCTGGGGAGCGCCGTGGGATGCAAACATGGCCCGTGGGACCGAGGTGAAGGGCGCGACCCTGACCATGCTGCGTGTCGGGCAGGTGGATGGGGTTTGGGAAGCGCGTTGCGTGGTGGATGTGTAAGTTTAGCAGTCAGCGGTCAGCGGTCAGCAGTCAGCAGTCAGCAGTCAGCTGATAGCTGGACACCCAATTACCGGAATCTGAATTATGGACATGTCCCGCCTGGAAAAAATCGATGCCTGTGCCTGGAGCGCGCCCTTGCGCGCTGGGGAAAAGCGCGCCCCGGTGCTGCTCTACGGCAGCGAATCCCTGCTCTCCAGCATGGACGACAAGGTGCTGGAGCAGATCACCAACGTGGCCTGTCTGCCGGGCTTGGTGGGCAGGGCCATGACCATGCCCGATGCGCACTGGGGCTATGGTTTTCCCATCGGCGGCGTGGCGGCGTTCGACCCCGATCAGGGCGGCATCATTTCCGCCGGTGGCGTGGGCTTCGATATCTCCTGCGGCATCCGCTGCTTGCGCACCAACCTCGATCTCCAGCAGATTGCGCCCCACCTCGAGAAGCTCGCGGACGCGTTGTTCCGCGCCATTCCTGCCGGCGTGGGTGAAGAGGGCAAGCTGAAGCTGACGCCTGCCCAGTTGAACGATGTGCTGACTGGCGGCGCGCAATGGGCAGTGCAACATGGCTACGGCCACGCGGATGAACTGGACTATGTGGAAGAGCACGGCCGCATGAAAGGGGCCGTGCCGGGCAACGTGTCCGATGTCGCAAAGAAGCGCCAGCGCGGCGAAATGGGCACGCTTGGCTCGGGCAACCATTATCTGGAACTACAGGTGGTGGAGAAAATTTATGATCCAGCCGCAGCCCGTGATTTCGGACTGCACCTGGGACAGGTTCTGGTTTCCATCCATTGCGGCTCGCGCGGCCTGGGACACCAGATCGGCACCGATTACCTGGTATCCCTTGCCAAGGCGGCGGGCCGCCTGGGCATTCATCTGCCCGACCGGGAACTGGCCTGTGCCCCGATCAATTCGCCTGAAGGGCAGGAATATCTCGGTGCCATGAACGGCGCGATCAACGTGGCATTGGCCAATCGCCAGATACTTGCCCACCTGACGCGCGAAGTGTTCGACGAAATCCTGCCGCAGGCAAATCTTGAAACGCTGTTCGATGTTTCCCATAACACCTGCAAACTGGAAAAGCATGCGGTGGATGGCAAGGAGCGCTTGCTCTACGTCCACCGCAAGGGCGCGACGCGTGCCTTCGGCCCCGGGCATCCGGCATTGCCGGAGCGCTACCGTCAGGCAGGCCAGCCGGTGATCATCGGCGGCAGCATGGGGACGGGTTCCTACGTGCTGGCGGGCACGAAGGAAAGCGAGAGCCGCGCATTCTCCTCGGCCAGCCATGGCGCAGGGCGTGCCATGAGTCGCACGCAGGCATTGAAGCGCTGGCAGGGCAAGGAATTGATCCGCGATTTGGCGAGCAAGGGCATCCTGATCCGCACCCAATCCATGCGCGGGGCGGCGGAAGAAGCGCCGGGTGCTTACAAGGATGTGGACGAGGTGGCAGCGGCAACGGAACAGGCGGGGCTGGCGAAGCGGGTGGCGTTTTTGCGGCCGAAAGCTTGTATTAAAGGGTGAGTGATTGACATGGACGAATCACCGATTTTTTCCAAAACCGCAAGAGGCGTCGCGACATTGGGCGATAAAAAACTTGCCCTGCCACGTGAACATTACCGTCTTCTTGGCTTGGTGGATGGGCGTTCAAGCCTGTCTGAACTGGCCGAAAAATCCGCATTGAGCCAGGAGTTCGTCGAAAATGTTTTTTCCCGCCTGCTTGCCGAAGGGCTGGTCAAGCAGCTTTTGGTATCTGCCGACATGAAAGGTGCCGCGGTTTCCGATGATATGACGATCTCTGTTACCGAGCTTGACCCGGAAGAAGGGGTGCGCGCATGGGCGGAGGCTCAGCGTGGGGCCAGAGCCTTGCACGATCAGGGTTTTTATGCCCATAAAGTTCGCCCGGTGCAAGGCGTGATCGGGCGCCCGAGCATCCTGTCGGTGGAGGATGACCCACTACTGGCGCAGTTATTGGCTTTGCTGCTGACGCGTGAGGGTTTTGATGTCAGACATGCCGCCGATGGCAAGGCCATGTTCAGAACCTTGGATGATACAGTGCCAGACCTGGTGCTTCTGGATGTCATGCTGCCTGACACTTCGGGTTTTCAACTCCTGGAATGGATACGCAAGCAACCGCAACTGGCCGATTTGCCTGTCATCATGCTTACCGCGCAGATTGGTGAAGAAGATGTGATGCACGGCTTGCGCGCCGGGGCAGATGGCTATATTTTCAAGCCATTTTCACCGGAGCCGTTATTGCAGGGTATCCGCAGCGTATTAAAGTTGTAGAGGAAGGAGGTTACTTGCTGGAACTAAATAAGGCTTGGGAAATTTATCATACGGCCGACCTGATACATTCGTCGCAAGTGGTGACAGATGCCGTGGCACGGCTGGCCGGGGAAATTTCGTTACAATTTGCGGACAAGCAACCGCTGGTGCTCTGCGTGATGGGTGGCGCGACGGTGTTTGCGGGTCAATTGCTGCCGCTGCTGACGTTTCCGCTGGATTTCGATTATGTGCAGGTGTCGCGCTATGGGGATGCCATCCGCGGTGGGACAATGATGTGGAAAGTGCCGCCTCCAGCGAATGTCAAAGGGCGGGTGGTGCTGGTGCTGGACGATATTCTGGACGAAGGGATCACCTTGGCGGAAATTCGCGTCAGCGTGCTGGAGCTTGGAGCGGCAGCCTGTTATAGCGCAGTTTTTGCCGATAAGGAAATTGGCCGCCCCAAGCCCATCCATGCCGATTTCGTCGGATTGCGCGTACCGGACCGCTACGTGTTCGGTTTTGGTATGGATGTTCATGGTGCGTGGCGCAACCTGCCCGCGATTTATGCTTTGAAAGAGGAATAAGCTATATGTTGGGAATTATCGGTGGCAGCGGGCTAACGCAGATATCCGGACTGGAGGAGATGCGCCGCAAAGTGGTGAGAACACCGTACGGCGAGCCATCCGGCGCACTCACATTCGGCAAGATCAGTGGGCGCGAAGTGGTGTTTCTGGCACGTCATGGTTATGGCCACACCATTCCGCCGCATGAGGTGAATTACCGCGCCAATATGTGGGCACTGCATGCCGAGGGTGCGAAAGATGTGATTTCCATTGCCACCGTCGGAGGAATCCATGCAGATATGAAACCGGGAACCATTGCCATTCCAGATCAGATTATCGACTATACCTGGGGGCGTAAAAGCACCTACCACGACTGCCAGGAAATGTGCGGCTCGAAGGCAGTCGTGCATATCGATTTTACCTGGCCCTACTGCGACGGGATGCGACAGTTGTGCATGCAAGCCTGCCGGGCAGCGGGGGAGGAATTTATCGACGGGGGCGTTTATGCCGCCGTTCAGGGGCCGCGCCTGGAAACGGCCGCGGAGATCAACCGCCTGGACCGCGATGGCGCCACCATGGTGGGCATGACCGGGATGCCTGAAGCGGCGCTGGCGAGAGAGCTCGGCCTGTGTTATGCGGCGCTGACGGTGTCGGCCAATTATGCCGCCGGGCGAGGTTCAAGCGCGCATGCGATTGCTTACGACGCCGTTGACGCTACGCTCAAACTGGCGATGCAGCGCGTGTTGAAAATTCTGAATCGGGTTGTTGAGCTTCGTGACTGCTAGAAGCGTGCTCAAAATGGGAGACGCCCGCCTGCTGGAGCCGGCAGAGGCGGTGGCTGTTTTCGATACGTCCGAATTGCGCACCCTCGTTGCGGACATGCGCGACACCATGCTGGCGCTGAATGGCGCCGGCCTGGCCGCGCCGCAGATTGGCGTCGGACTTCAGGTGGTGATCTTTGGCGTGGCCAATAATCCGCGTTATCCGGATGCTGAAACGGTGCCGGATACCGTGCTTCTCAACCCGGTGCTGGAGTATCTCGGCGACGAAATGGAGGAGGGCTGGGAGGGGTGTCTGTCACTACCTGGCATGCGGGGCAAAGTGCCTCGCCACAAGCACTTGCGCTACCGGGGTTTCGACCTGAAAGGCCAGCCCATTGACCGCACCGTCTCGGGGTTTCATGCCAGGGTAGTGCAGCACGAGTGCGATCATCTGAAAGGCATTCTGTACCCGATGCGAATCACCGATATGCGTCTGTTCGGTTTTACCGAGGTGCTGTTTCCGGATAGCGCGGCCATTGGCATGGATGAGTAGGGTTTCACGGGCACAAGTAAACTGAAGGCCTCCCGGTGAATGCCAGTTGAGGCTATTTCAGGTATCCTCGCGACTCACATGCTGGATTTAACTCCATTTTTTATATCGCCGCCCGAAAGCAGCGTGCTTTACACGGGCAATTATGACCCCGTGCTGGTCAGCCTCTCCGTATTCGTTGCAATTCTCGCCTCCTATGCTTCCCTGCTGGTTTCTCAGCATGTTTCGACTGCAAGCAGGGGAAGCACAAGGCGCTTGTGGGTGGCCTTTGGCGGACTTTGCCTGGGTATCGGCATTTGGGCCATGCATTTCGTCGGCATGCTGGCCTTTAGCCTGCCATGTTCCACCAGTTACAACGCCACCCTCACGATGTTGTCGACGATCCCAAGCATTCTAGCCAGCATCCTTGCCATACAAATCATCAGCCGCCGTGAGCTTTCCCGTTTGCAGCTTGCAACAGGCGGGCTGCTGATCGGCGCCGGTATCGGCGCCATGCACTATGCCGGAATGGCGGCAATGAGTCTGAATGGCCTGATCCGTTACGATGCCAAGCTGTTTCTGCTTTCCATCCTGGTCGCCATCGCGCTTGCCACGTTTGCGCTGTGGATCAAGTTCCGTTTGCAGCTGTTGCGCTCTCGCTGGAATATGGGGGTGACGATCGCAAGCGCTGTGGTGATGGGCCTGGCCGTCTCGGGAATGCACTACATCGCGATGCTGGCCGCTTACTTCATCCGAGAAGGCGACATCACTATCGAGCCTGGCATTTCGCCGACTTTTCTTGCTGCTATCGTGCTTACCGCGACCAGTTTGATTGTCGTCGTGACCATCGTGGCCACCTACATCGGGCGGCCCAACCTGTTATCTTTCGGCCGATCCTACAAGTTGATCGGCCTGTTGATCGCCGGCTGGATAGGGATCGCCTGGTTGAATGCGGATTATTACTACGGCCGTCTCGCCAGCAACCTGTACCAGCAGGAATCGCGGCTTGCCAGGCAGCAGGTGGAGCAGATTGCCAGTAATATCGATGAAAGCATACAGCTGCTCAAGGGACTTTCGGTGATGGCCTCGCGCGACGCCGACATCCGCCGGGCTTTGCTCCGCTTCGGCCCGGATAGGGAGCCCTCGGTTTTGTCTTATGAAAAGCGCAAGCAAAACTGGACTGAAGACAAGATGCTCGGCGAACTAAATGAGACCCTTGCCATTATGGTGACTCACCTCAAGGCAGATGATATTTATATCGTGAATGCGGCAGGGGATTGTGTTGCTGCAAGTAACGCTGCCAAACCAACGAGTTTTGTTGGCTCGAACTATGCTCACCGCGATTATTTTCTTCAGGCCCGCGCGGGACAGCACGGACATCAATATGCCGTGGGCAGGACCAGCAGAATTCCCGGTTTATATTACTCCGCCCCGCTGTTCGATAAAGGGCGCTTCCTTGGGGCTGTCGTCGTCAAAAGGGACATCGCGAGATTTTCCCATTGGACGAATCAAGCGAATGCGTTCATTTCCGATACCAATGGCGTCATCATTCTCGCGCCGGACAAGCGTCTGGAATTTCGATCCCTGCCCAATGCCTCCGTTTCCGCGCTGTCGATGGAGAAAAAACGCTTGCAGTACAAGCAGAGTACCTTCAAGCCATTGGAGATTGCTCCCTGGGGGGATGAACGCTTTTCTTCCGCCGTGGTTATCGAAGGTAGCAATCAGCCTGTGGTGCTTGCCTCCAAAAGCCTGTCCGGGGATGCCATTAATGTTTACGTGCCCCGCCCGCTGAGTGAACTTGTGCGCCTTGACAGCGAAAGAAACTGGCTATTCATTTTGCTTTCCGCCGCCGGGAGCCTGCTGATTATTTCCGCTTCAGCAGTGGTGCTTTATCTGCGCGAGACTCAAAAGGCGAAGGAGGATCTTCGCATTGCCGCTACCGCATTCGAGTCACAGGAAGGCATGCTGATCACCGATTCCCGGAGTGTGATCCTGCGGGTCAACCGGGCCTTCACCGACATCACCGGTTATTCCGCCGAAGAGGCGGTGGGGCAGAGCCCAAGCCTGCTTAAATCAGGCCATCACGACACGGCATTTTATGACGCGCTGTGGGAAAGCGTCCAGCTTACTGGAATGTGGCGGGGAGAAATCTGGAACCGGCGCAAGAATGGAGAAGTCTATCCTGAATGGCTCACCATCACAGCTGTAAAGAATCCAGATGGAGCTACTATGCACTATGTCGCCACATTGAATGACATCACTTCGCGCAAGTTGGCGGAGGATGAGATTCGAAGGCTGGCCTTTTACGATCCGCTTACCCAGCAGCCCAACCGGCGACTTCTGATGGATCGTCTGCAGCAGGCACTGGTCAGCAGCGCCCGCAGCAAGCTCTTTGGCGCCTTGTTCTTTATCGACCTGGATAATTTCAAGACGCTCAATGATACGCTCGGGCACGACGTCGGCGACCTTTTGCTGAAACAAGTTGCCCAGCGGCTTGTCGACTGCGTGCGCGAGGGTGACACCGTGTCCCGCCTTGGAGGCGACGAATTTGTGTTGATGTTTGAAGATCTTGGCGATAGCCCGGAGGAGGCCGCCAATCTGGCCGAAGGTATCGGCGAGAAAATCATTGCTGCGCTCAACCTGCCTTACAGGCTTGCTGGTCACGAGCACCACAGCACCCCGAGCATCGGGGTCACCCTGTTTGATGATCAAAGTGAGACTGTGGATGAACTGCTGAAACGCGCGGATCTTGCCATGTATCAAGCCAAGGCAGCTGGCCGCAATACGCTGCGTTTTTTCGACCCGCGCATGCAGGCCGTTGTATCTGCCCGTGCAGCCATGGAAGCCGATCTGCGCCATGGCCTGCAGAACAATGAGTTCTTTCTCCACTACCAGCCCCTGGTGGACAGGGATGGCCGCACGACTGGCGCTGAAGCGCTGTTGCGTTGGCAGCACCCCCGGCAGGGTCTGGTGTCGCCGGCTGAGTTCATCCCCCTGGCCGAGGAAACCGGGCTGATCCTGCCTCTCGGAGCCTGGGTGCTAGAAGCGGCCTGCGCCCAACTGGTGGCTTGGTCAGGCCGGGCGGAAACGGCCTCCCTCACGCTGGCGGTCAACATGAGCGCGCGGCAGTTCCGCCAGCCGGATTTCGTGGATCAGGTGGTGGCGGTGCTTGACCGTACGGGAGCCAATCCTTGCAAGCTCAAGCTGGAATTGACCGAAAGCCTGTTGCTGGATAACGTTGAAGAGATCATTGTCAAGATGACGGCTCTGAAAGCCAAGGGAGTGGGATTCTCCCTGGATGATTTCGGCACCGGCTACTCCTCGCTCTCCTACCTGAAACGTTTGCCCCTGGACCAGTTGAAGATTGACCGGTCCTTCGTGCGGGATGTGCTCACCGATCCCAACGATGCCGCCATTGCCCGCACCATCGTGGCGCTGGGCCAAAGCCTGGGCCTGGAGGTCATTGCCGAAGGGGTGGAGAACGAGGCGCAACGCGCCTTCCTCGCCAGCCAGGGATGCCATGCCTACCAGGGTTACCTGTTCAGCCGGCCCCTGGCGCTGGAAGCATTCGAGATGCGGATCAAATCGTCGTAATAAAACTGCATTGGCCTAGTGCAGTGGTGCACGCTAAATGGGGTCCTGATACTGTTCTTCCTGCAGCTTGGCCTGAGCTGCTGCCAGCCGGGCGATCGGCACGCGCGGGCCGGAACAGGAAACATAGCTTAGTCCGATGTGGTGGCAGAAATGGATTGAGCCGGGATGGCCGCCGTGTTCGCCGCAAATGCCCACCTTCAGATCCGGGCGCGTCTTGCGGCCGTTGTCCACCGCCATTTTCATCAGTTGACCTACGCCCTTGATGTCCAGCACCTCGAACGGGTTGTCCTGCAGGATGCCGGTTTCGTTGTAGGCCGGCAGAAACTTGTTCTCCGCATCCTCGCGGCTGAAGGAAAAAGTGGCCTGGGTCAGGTCGTTGGTGCCGAAGGAGAAGAACTCGGCGGTTTCCGCCATGCGCTCGGCGCGCAGGCAACCGCGTACCACTTCCATCATCGAGCCGAATTTGAATTTCACGTTGATGCCGTGGGTCAGCTCGACGATTTTGTGGATACGCTCGACGTAGCTGTGAATGCGCGTCAGCTCTTCCACTGTGGCGACCTGCGGCACCATGATTTCGGGATAAATTTCTACCCCTTCCCGAGCGCATAATGCAGCGGCTTCCAGGATGGCCTGGATCTGCATCGAGTAGATTTCCGGGTAGGTAATGCCGAGGCGCACGCCACGATGCCCCAGCATGGGGTTGACTTCGGCCAGGGCGCGTACTTTTTTGAGGATTTTTTCTTTCTTGCTGATGACGTCCTCTTCCAGGTGCGAGGCCTTGAACGTGCCCAGGCCGCCCATCAGTTTGTTCAACCCGTCGGCGTATTGCTGGTAGAGCTTGGGATTGAGCAGTTTCAGCGTATCCGGCAACTCTTCCAGGCCGTTGATGGTGTCGCTCAACTGGTGCAGGTGGGCGATTTCCAGCTCGAGCTGCGCTGCGGTGGGGAGGAATTCGTGCATCGGCGGGTCGAGCAGGCGGATGGTCACCGGCAGGCCCTTCATGGCCTTGAAAATGCCCTTGAAGTCGGAACGCTGGATCGGCAGCAGCCGGTCGAGCGCGGCCTGGCGCTGCTCAGGCGTTTCCGCCAGGATCATCTCCTGCACGATGGGCAGGCGGTCGGTGCCGTTGAACATGCGCTCGGTGCGGCACAGGCCGATGCCCATGGCGCCGAATTCACGCGCCTTGACGGCAGATTCCGGCGTATCCGCGTTGGCCATCACTTTCAGCCGCGCCACCTCATCAGCCCAGCCCAGCAGGACGCCCATTTCGGGCGAAAACTCGGCTTCCACGGTGGGCACTTCACCGGCATACACATGGCCGCTGCCCCCATCGATGGTGATCACGTCGCCCTCGTGCAGCGTGGTGTCCCCGATCACCGCGTTGCGCAACTGGTCGTTGATCACGATCTGCTCGCAGCCCGAGACGCAGGGCTTCCCCATGCCGCGCGCCACCACGGCAGCGTGCGAGGTCTTGCCGCCGCGGCTGGTAAGGATGCCCTGGGCCTGGAAGAAGCCATGAATGTCTTCCGGCTTGGTTTCTTCGCGCACCAGGATGATTTTTTCACCGGTACGGCCGCGGATTTCAGCCGTGTCGGCATCGAAAACGATTTTCCCAGAAGCCGCGCCGGGGGAGGCGGGCAGGCCCTGGGCCAGGGATTTTCCCTTGAAGCTCGGCGATAGCTGCGGCACCAGCAGCTGTTCCAGCACCGCGGGTTCGACGCGCAGCAGGGCGCGCTCCTTGCTGATCAGGCCCGCCTCAAACATTTCCACCGACGTGCGCACCATGGCGCGTGCGTTCATTTTGCCGTTGCGGGTCTGCAGGCAGTAGAGGACGCCTTTCTCGATGGTGAACTCGAAATCCTGCACTTCCTGGTAGTGAGATTCCAGGCGGTCGTGCAGTACCAGCAGCTGGCGGTAAATCTCCGGCATCTCCTGTTCCATCTCGGCGATGGCCTTGGGCGTGCGGATGCCCGCCACCACATCCTCGCCCTGGGCGTTGGTGAGGTATTCGCCGTAAATCAGGTTCTCGCCTGTGCCCGGATTGCGCGTAAAACCCACCCCCGTGGCGGAGTCGTTGCCCATGTTGCCGAACACCATGGTGCAGATGTTGACGGCGGTGCCGTTGGCCTGTTGCTTCGTGATTCTGAACTGCTTGCGGTAATCCACTGCGCGCTTGCCCATCCACGAGCGGAATACCGCGCCCACGGCGATTTCGAGCTGTTCGTAGGGATCCTGAGGAAAGGGTTTGCCGCTGTTGCGCTCGACGATGGCGAGAAACTCATGCGCCAGATCGCGCAAATGATCCGTGCCAAGATTGACATCCTGTTGCGCGCCACATTTTAGCTTGAGCGCTTCCATGCTGTTCTTGAAGTGATCCCTGCCGATGTTCAGCGCGATTTCGCCGAACAGCTGGATGAAGCGCCGGTAGGCGTCCCATGCGAAACGCTCGTTGCCGGTCTGCCGGATCAGCCCTTGTAGCGAGGTTTCGTTGAGGCCCAGGTTGAGTATGGTGTCCATCATGCCCGGCATGGACATCGCCGACCCCGAGCGCACCGAAACCAGCAGGGGATTATCGCTGCTGCCGAAGCCCTTGCCGGTTTTCTTTTCCAGCGATGTCATGCGGTTTTTGATGCCATCCATCAGACCATCCGGCAACTGGTTCTTTTCCAGATAGGCGAGACAGGCCTCGGTGCTGATGACGAATCCAGGCGGTACATTCAGTCCAATCTGCGTCATTTCGCACAGATTGGCGCCTTTCCCGCCCAGCAGCATCTTGTTTTTTCCGTCACCTTCCTCGAAAGAGAAAATATATTTTTTGCTGTCAGTCATGGCGTCTTCCCCGAATATGCTGGCGAAACTGTAAATGGAAGCTGAATTTGAATTTTGCGGCCAAAACCGGCATGGGGGCAAGCAGATTGATGAATCTTGTATAAGACTGGTGCGATGTTCTTTGGCGCGCCAATGGTTTAATCCGATAAAGGCGATTTTTCGCGTAAAATGCACCCTTTTTGTGGTCATCCGCTGAGCGGACTGCCTGCCCATTTTTTACTTCGGCTTTCTGGAATTATGGTTCGAACCCGTTTTGCTCCCAGCCCCACTGGCTACCTTCACATTGGCGGTGCCCGCACTGCATTGTTTTCATGGGCTTATGCCCGTCTGCATCAAGGCACATTCGTGCTGCGAGTCGAGGATACCGATCTTGAACGCTCCACGCCGGAATCGGTGCAAGCCATTCTTGACGGCATGAACTGGCTCGGCCTGGATTACGATGAAGGCCCGTTTTACCAGATGCAGCGCATGGATCGCTACAAGGAGGTGATCCGGCAATTGCTGGATGAAGGCAATGCTTACTATTGTTATGCCAGCAAGGAAGAGCTGGAAGCCATGCGCGAAGAGCAGGAAAAGCGTGGCGAGAAGCCGCGCTACGACCGGCGCTGGCGCGATTCGAGTGCCATTCCCCCGGCCGGGATTTCTCCCGTGGTGCGTTTCAAGACCCCGCTCGAAGGCGTGGTCGTCATCGATGATCTGGTCAAAGGCCGCGTGGTGGTCAGCAACAGCGAGTTGGACGATCTCATCATCGCCCGCTCGGACGGCACGCCCACCTACAACTTCTGCGTCGTGGTGGACGACTGGGATATGCAGATCACCCATGTTATCCGCGGTGATGACCATCTCAACAATACGCCGCGCCAGATCAATATCCTCAAGGCACTGGGCGCGCCCCTGCCGCAGTATGCCCATGTGCCGATGATTCTTGGTGCCGACGGCGAGCGACTGTCCAAGCGTCATGGAGCGGTATCGGTGATGCAGTACCAGGAAGACGGTTATTTGCCTGAAGCCCTGCTGAATTATCTTGCGCGCCTGGGGTGGGCCAAGGGTGACGAGGAAGTCTTCAGCATGGCGCAGTTCGTTGAATGGTTTGATCTTGGCAGCATTTCGAAATCCGCGGCCAAGTTCAACCCGGAAAAGTTGCTGTGGCTGAATCAGCAGTACCTCAAGCAAGCCGACAGCCAGCGTCTGGCGGAGCTGGCCACGCCTTTCATTCAGCGCGATTGCTGTGACCCTGCCGCAGGCGGGCCCGATCTGGCGATAGTGGTGGACCTGCTCAAGGAACGGGTCAGCACCGTGGAAGAACTGGCCGATGCGGCCGTGTATTTCTACCGCCCCCTGGATGCCGAGCCTGCTTTGCTGGAACAGCATGTGCCCAAGGATATTTTGCCGGTCATGGCGGAGATGGCGGAAAAATTCGCCGCCATCGAATGGACCCGCGAAGCCATTCACGATGTCATGAAGTCGACGGTTGCCGCGCACGGCCTCAAACTGCCCAAAGTGGCGATGCCGCTGCGCGTGCTGGTGACCGGCGAATCCCAGACCCCTTCCGTCGATGCCGTGCTGGCCCTGATTGGGAAGGACGAGGTGCTGGCACGCCTGAAAAAACAACTGGCCCGGGTGGCGGGCGGTTTCATTGCGACACCGGGTGAAAGCTCTTAAAATCGCCTTGAAACAGTGATCAGGACTGAAAAAATTTAATGCGAATTCTGCTTAGCAACGACGACGGTTATTTTGCCCCTGGCTTGGCCATTCTGGCCAAAATGTTGTCTTCCGTGGCGCAGGTGACCGTGGTGGCGCCCGAGCGCGACCGCAGCGGCGCGAGCAATTCGCTGACCCTTGACCGCCCCCTGATGCTGCGCCAGGCCAGCAGCGGCTTCTATTACGTCAACGGCACGCCGACCGACTGCGTCCATCTGGCGGTGACCGGGATGCTGGATCACCTGCCGGACATGGTGATTTCCGGCATCAATCACGGCGCCAACATGGGCGACGACACCATCTATTCCGGCACCGTGGCGGCCGCGACGGAAGGGTTTCTGCTTGGCGTCCCGGCCATTGCGGTATCGCTGGTGAGCAGCCAGCATGCTCATTTTGCTACGGCTGCCAGGGTGGTGAAGGAAATGGTGGAGCGTTACCAGCGCCACCCCCTGGCGCAGCCCACACTGCTTAACGTCAACGTGCCCGACGTGCCTTACGAGGCGCTGCAGGGCATTGAAATTACGCGCCTGGGCAAACGCCACAAAGCCGAGCCGGTGGTGAAGGCTGAGAACCCGCGTGGCCAGACCGTGTACTGGGTGGGGGCTGCCGGCCTGGCGCAGGATGCCGGCCCGGGAACGGATTTCGAAGCCGTGTCTCGGCATGCGGTCTCCGTCACGCCGCTGCAGATTGATTTGACCCATTACCAACAGATGGATAGCTTGAGAGAGTGGCTATGAATGTCCGGATCAGCGGGATAGGCATGACCTCCCAGCGCACCCGTCTGCGCATGGTGGACCGCCTGCGCAGCCAGGGGATCAAGGACGAAGTGGTGCTGTCCGTGATGGGCACCATTCCACGCCATATCTTTATCGAGGAGGCCCTGTCCAGCCGGGCGTATGAAGATACCGCCCTGCCCATTGGTTTTGGCCAGACCATTTCCAACCCCTATACCGTGGCGCGCATGACCGAGATCCTGCGCAATGGCCAGGATCTGGGCAAAGTACTGGAAATTGGCACCGGTTGCGGATACCAGACTGCCGTGCTGTCCAAGCTGTCCCGCGAGGTCTTTACCGTGGAGCGGATTTCACCGCTACTCACCAAGGCACGAAAAAACATCCGCGAAGCGCATTGCAACAACGTACGTGCGCGTCATGCCGATGGCGGCATCGGCATCGCCGAGGCGGCCCCTTTTGACGCCATCATCATGACTGCGGCATCCACCCATATTCCCTCTGCGTTGCTGCAACAGCTTGCGGTGGGCGGCCGCCTGGTGATGCCGATTGGCTCGGGCGATCAGCAACGCCTGCACCTGATCGAGCGCACGCCCAAAGAATATATTGAAACCGTGCTCGAGGCGGTGAAGTTCGTGCCGCTGTTGGGCGGAGTGGTGTGATGCACCGGCTGGCCCTCTTGCTGACAGGCCTGCTGCTGGTGTTGAACGGCTGCGGCTCCACGCCCCACTATGCCCCGGTTCAGGACCGGGCCCAGACAGGCAAGGGCAGCGCTACCAGATCCGCGGCAATCGGCCGGGAAGGGGACTGGCGGCCACAGACGCATACCGTGCAGAAGGGCGATACGCTCTACGCCATTGCGCTCGAATATGGCTATGACTACAAGGAACTGGCCGAGCTGAATGGTATTTCATCGCCCTACGTGATCCGGATTGGCCAGCAGTTGCGCCTCAACGTGCAGCCACAAACACTAGCCCTTGCCCCGGTTCAGCAGGAAGGCGGTGCGGTGACCACTGCCTTGAAGCCCGTGACTATAGTTGCGGACACTAAAGACGGAGTGATCAAGACCCGGCCCAAGGCAGTGAAGATCCCTTATTCCCTAGAGGCCGAGACTGCGCCCCCGGCAGCCACGCCATCCAGGCCGGAGCTTGTCGCTGCAAAGTCGCCTCCTGTAGAGGAAAAAATCAAGCCAAGCGAAGCCAGGCCGGCGCAGCCAAGCAGCGAGGGGAGTAAACCTGCTGCCGGGGAAGATGACGAGAATCTGGATTGGGCCTGGCCTTCAAAAGGCAAGATCGTCGCGTCCTTTAATGAAAGCGCTAGCCTCAAGGGGCTGGATATCTCCGGCAAGGCAGGCCAGCCTGTGCTGGCTTCGGCTCCGGGTAAGGTGGTATATAGCGGCAGTGGCCTGCGCGGTTACGGCAAGCTGGTGATCATCAAGCACAACAAGACCTACCTCAGTGCCTATGCGCACAATAGCCTGATTCTGGTAAGAGAAGGGCAGGCCGTAGTGAAGGGGCAGCGTATTGCCGAGATGGGTGACAGCGATGCGGATCAAGTTAAGCTGCATTTCGAGATCCGGCGTATGGGCAAACCGGTTGATCCACTCAAATATCTTCCAGAAAGCTAGTGACCTGCCTTCTGCTGCAGTTCGTGCGTCCAAACCAGTGCCTTGACATAGATCGTGTTGACTTGTTCGATGCTGATGCCTGTCATTTTGGCGTGGTGCTCAATACTCGGCTGGTCATGGTCTACGCAGGCAATGGCGAGTTTGAGGAACAGTGCGTAGGGACCGTCGCGACGCAATAACGCCTGCCCCATGGAGGGGCTCAAGGAGAAATGGCTGAGCGCCTTGTCCAGTGGCATTCCGAACAGGGTGTCCAGGCATGAAAAAATACCGGAGACAAATAAACCAGCCCTGTCCTCTACCGGCAGCTTGCGCTGACCGAACAATTCGGTCAGGCGACCTCGAAGCAGGGCGTTTTCCTGCAAGGAGCGCTCAAGATGGCATGGGGATGCCTCCTGGCAGAACAGCAGCAGGCTCAGCCAGCGATGCAGGGTGTCATATCCAAACCTGGCCAGCGCCTCTGAAAAGGAATGCACTTCCTGCTCCAAACCATTGGCGGGTGAGTTGATGTGGCGCAGGATGCGGAGGGCGAGGGCGCTATCCTGCTGCAGGACATCCTCGATCTCGGTGGTTTCTGCGCGATTTGCAAGCATGTTCATGAGCACGATGATTTCTGCCCGGTCGCGGCTGATCAGCGGTTCCGTATCCTGAGTAGGGTGTTCCAGGCGGTTTCCCTGATAATGGTGGAACGAAAGCCGGGTGGCGTTTTTTAGTGATTCCTCGGTGTACACGTTTTTTGCGATCAGTGTTTTTTCACTCAGGCGCGGAATCGCTTCCAGTTGTGGCCCGAGGTCGGCCTGGTTTTGGGGAGGGATGTCGAAGCGAATAAAATCCACTATGCCGAGCAATGGGTAAAGCCCGGGTGAGTAGGTGAAATTATCCAGGGAAAAACGGAACCCATAGGTTTTCAGTTCACGGCAGCGTGCAATCTGCCTGTCGGCATTTTCCGCTTCGGGACGGAATGCCAGAACCACGTTGTGGCCGGTAAGCTGCAATATCAAGGCATGCTCAAGCGTGGCGGGAGAGATGTGGATGAAAACGAGGTCATCGCCAATCCGTTGTGATATCTCCAGTGCAAGAATGCTTTTCAACAGCAATTCGTCATGCATACGGTTCAGCATGGGGCTGGCTTTGCCGCCCAGAAGCTCGCTGGAGTGGTTGAGCATCAGCTCATATCCGATAATTTCCTGGCTGTCGCGAGAGAGGATCGGTTCCCGGCGGACGAATCCCAAATGATCCAGTTTTTCGCGGGAATTTGTCCGCGGTGCCGTTTTCTGTGCTGCATCGGGGATTTTGCTAACGGTAGGAAGGGTCATGATGTCGCCCTCCTGTTCGGATGCTATGCCTCCGGCAGCAGACAAACTCAACCGGAAATGCTGATCAGTTGACGAATCGAGTCCCAATAATTGTGCGATCTTCCTGAACATCATGGCTGACCAATAGTAGGGTTCACTATGATACGGCTATGCCAGGTCGATTGAGAATCGGGGTGAAGCGCGTTTTAGGCTAGGGGTTTCCCTGATATTGCAGGAGTGGGTTCATGCAGAAAGCAGCAATCAAACCAAGGCGCATGTGCGGATGATCGGGGAATTCTATGTGCTGTGCGTTCAGCCAACGGGTGAGGATTAATCACATTCCGTATGCCTCTTGCTTGACTATTTGGGGGCTAATTCGAATTGGATTTTTCTTGCTCGATCCACTGCACAGCGAAGTGAGTCAGTTCGGCGGCATTTTTGAGACCCAGCTTGTCTTTTAGGTGTGCCCGGTGAGTTTCCACCGTTTTAACACTGCGTTTCAGTTCGCGGCCAATGTCGCTGGTGGAGTAGCCATGCCCAATGAGACGAAAAACCTCCAGTTCACGGTCACTCAGTAAATCAATTGCAGAAAGTCCGCCTTCCTCGCCATTGATGACCCGTTGCAGGATTTTTCCCTGCAAGCGTTCACTAAGATAGATTTCGCCGCGCAGTACTTGCCGTATCGCGGTCAGGACCTTTTCCGTGGCTTCCTGCTTCATGACATAGCCTTTTGCACCGGAACGCAGTGCGCGTTCGGCATAAAGCGATTCATCGTGCATGGAAATAATCAATACCGGCACCTTGATCTTGTGCTGTCTGAGCATTTTGATCAGCTCTATGCCGGAAATGCCATCCAGCGAAATATCAACCAGCAGGATATCCGGTACACATCGGGCCATTAAATCGATCGCTTCCTGTGCACCGCTGGCCTGGCAGCAGGTAACCAGATCATCTTCCTGGTCGATCAACTGGGAAATTCCCTGTCGCACAATCGGGTGGTCGTCGACGATGGCGACTCTGCGCTTGACGGGCGATCTTTGCTGCATGCTGTTTCCTTTAGAGTGATGCCGTGATTCGTGTCCCATTTCCGGGCTTGCTTTCAATATCGATCTTGGCGCCGATCATGTTGGCACGATAGCGCATGATCTGTAGCCCCATGCCGTTATCAGTCGTGTTCAGATCGGTTTGGAATCCCGAGCCATCATCACGAATGGTGAGCCGTATTTTACCCTGAGGCGCGGATAGCTCTATTGAAATATGTTTGGCATGGCCATGCTTGATCGCGTTGCTGATTGCTTCCTGCGCGATTCGGTAGAGATGGTTTGCGGCCGCACTGTCCCTCAAGGCAACCGGATTGTTTGAGGTAAGTTTGCAGCTTATGGAATACATTTTCTCAATGTTGCCGGCGAGTTCCTCCAGCGCAGACATGAGCCCATGTTCCTCAATTTCGACTGGCTGAAGGCCGCGAGCCAGTTGCCGGGTTTCGGAGATGGCCTGGTTGATCAGGGTGACAATCTGGGTGCCATCAGCGGCCTCTTTCAGATTTTTGGTGATGAGTTTCTGTGCTAGCGCCTTGCTCAGAAAAGCGATGCCGGTCAATTGCTGGCCAAGGCCGTCATGCAGTTCATGACCGATATGCTCTCTCTCCCGCTCGCTGATTTCCATGATTTCCTGCTCTAGCTGGCGAAGCCGTCTTTCATTCTTCTTGCTTTCAGTGATGTCCGTGGCAATTTCCAGCCGTACGATGCGACCATCGACCCATTTGATCGCGCTGTCCTGGATCAGATACCAGTGCTGGTTGATGGTGTTCTGGAATTCCCAGATGACAGGTTCGCCGGGGGTGCCGTCTTGCTTGAGCAACTTGGCGTTGGTGCAGAAGGCGCAAGGGCCGCTCTGGTTCGATTGGAGCGCCTGCCAGCAGATTTTCCCTGTCACGTTGCCGAAGGACTCCTGGGCAAACTTGTTCAGGAACAGGATTTCATGATTTTGCATGTCGGCAACGTAAACCAGGGCATCCAGGCTGTCCAGTACGGTGGCGAGGATGGCCCGTCTTTCTTCTTGGGCATCCTGCACCGCTTTGAGCGCGATGGACATATTATTGACGCCGCGTTCGAGAATGGCGATCTCCCCGCTTGCCTTTGTTTGGATACGGGTGGCCAGATCGCCCTTGCCGATTCTGGCAACGGCTCCCGCCAGCGTCAAAATCGGTCCGCTTACCTGGCGTGCCATGCGAAGCGCCAGTAGCGCGGCTAATGCCAGTCCGGTCAGGGTGATCAAGAGGCTGTTGAGAATAAGCTGGTTCTTTCTGGCAATGCTGGGTTGACGAGAAATTTCAACAATGACATGCCCCAGTACCCTGGCCTCATCTTTAGGCTCTGAGGTTTGTGGGCTGGTGTCCAGATAGCGTTCCACTTCGGTCTGGCTTTGAAAAATGGGCGCGGAAAATATCAGCGCATCAGCCTGCTCGATGACGCCAGGCTTGGCGGGGCTGTCTCTTCCAAGAGCAGGGGAGGCAAGATAGTGTCCGCTTGTCGCCAGAATGCCGCCGTCCGCGTTGGTAATGGCTACTGCGGTCACATCGGCTTCCTGTAGTGTGCTCAGGGTCAGGCGGGTGAGTAAGTCGTAGTTCCCTGAAAAAACGCCAAACTCGCTGGCAGGGGAAAGCTGACGCACGATCGCGAACCCGCGTTCATGCAGTGCCTGTTCGATGTCGCGCAGGCGGGTAGTGATATCGTAAATGGTCAGGCCGGCGGCAATAATCAGTGCTGGCACCAGCGCAAGAAAGAGAACCCTGCCCTTGATGCCCCAGTTCACCGAATATCCGGGGATGTGCATGCCTGGCTCAATTCAGTTCGTAATAAACGGTAATCTCGCTGCCATTGCCGGCATGTTCGATTTGTGAGCAAAGGTTTTGTACCAGGGCTAAACCACGTCCATATGGACGTGGTTTGCTGCTATCGACCAAAGACAATCCTTTGTAATCATAACCTTTTCCGCTATCCTTGATGTGAATTCTTAATAATTCATGATTTTTCTGGCGCAGGCGCTCCACATCGATGTTCAGCATACCCTGCTGCAGGTTGGCAAGACGTTGACGTCGTGTTTCGAAATACAACTCAAAGCCATCTTCCGTAAATTTCAGCGCCGAATCCAGATTCAGGATGCCATGGTCCAGAGCATTATTAAACAACTCGGTAAAAATCAGGAATACTTGACCACGATGGCTGGGATGAAGATGCAGTTGATCCATCCATCCCAGCATCATAGGCACTACGTCGATTTTCTTCAGTTCTTCGGCGGTGAGCCGCACGCCCACTTTCCAGCGGCAAGGACATATGTCCGACTTGCCAGCGGTCTGCACTGGGCTTACGGCTGGAGAGGAATCGTCAGAAGCGTTGACAGGGCAGAACAGGGCGGCGAGCGAAACATCATCATGGGCGGCAATTCCTTCCATATGGAGGTCAATGGCCTGAATCAGATGTGAGAAACGTTGTTCCATTGGGGCGGAGGCAAGAGCCTGTTCGAGACGGGTCAGGCCAAATTCTTCTCTTTTGGCGTTTTCTGCTTCAAGTAGCCCGTCAGAGAACATATACAGCTGCCCTGGCTCATTCCAGTGAAAGGCTTCGGTAGTGGCATCGAATTCGCTATCATCTAAAATCCCCAAGGCCGGGTGGGTGGACTTCCATCGCTGCTGAACCTTTCCTGCTTCATCCACAAACAAGGCGGGTGGATTGCCGCCATTCCAGATTTGCAGAATCCTTTCGTTTAAGTTGAGCGAGACCAGGGTGGTTGCGACAAAGCGTTCGGTCGGCATCAACTGCTTGATCTTGCGATTGAGTTCATGGACGATGGATGAAATGGCAAAACCCTTGGCGGTCATACTGTAAAAAACTTCCACTAGAGGGATCACGTTCAGGGCGGCGGAGAGGCCATGGCCGGTTCCATCGGCGAGGAGAAAATGAATTTCATCCGCTGGCGTAAGGGCTACAAGAAAAATGTCGCCGCTGAAATGTTGCGCCGGCTTGTTCCAGAGGCGGATTGAGCTAAGATTGTATTTGTCTAACCGGGTGATTTTCTCGATCAGGTGCTTGGCCAGTTGTAGTTCTCGTTCGTTGTTATCCCGGTAGCGTTCCAGTTGTTCGTTATTTTCCACGATTTTGCCCTGCATTTCGGCAATGCGGGTCACCGCCTTGATCCGGGCTTCAAGAATCACCAGATTGACCGGCTTGGTGATGTAATCGTCACCACCAACCTGGAGGCCCCTGACATGATCCACGTCCTGGGATTTGGCGGAAAGAAACATGATCGGCACCCATTTATGTGGGGACAATTCTCGAATTCGGGCGGTTGCCTCGTAACCATCCATTTCCGGCATCATGACGTCCATCAGGATCAGGTCGGGTGACTCGTCCTGGAATTTTTGCACGGCTTCCAGACCGTTGCGGGCCAGCGTGGTCTGGTGGCCAAGCTTGTTGATGAACTTGCTTACCAGCAACAAATTCGTCTCGGTGTCATCTACGACCAGGATTTTGAGGTTTTTTGACATAAATGGGTAATGAGGGCAGAGAGGCGGCTGAATGCGTACTGTGCTATATCTAGCGAATGGTGAATAGCTTGTTGAAATTGGCCACTTCCAATACCTGTTGCACAACGCCACGGCAGTTGGTGAGGGCCATGGATTTATTGGTCATGCCGATTTTTTCCCGCAACAGTAAAAGCATGCCCAACGCGGAGCTGTCGAGATAATCCACGCCACCAAGGTCAATTTCGATTTCCCTGGCCTCCGGGTTCTGTAGAATTTCATCGTAGGCTTCGCGAAACTGGCGGTGTGAAATGAAATCGAAACGTCCCGTCATTGTGATTTTCGCCTTATTGTCTTCCAGCGATGTTTTGATTTGTATTGTGGTCATGGTTGCCCCTTTAGTAACTTATGTTTTTATACCCTGAATGCTCGCGTGCCCAGGCTGGCCAAGTACTTCATGACTCTGGACGCCATCTCCGGAAGTGGCGCTACTTCATCCACTCCCCCCATGCTGATTGCTTCCTTGGGCATGCCGAATACCACGCAAGTAGCTTCATCCTGGGCAAAATTGTAAGCCCCGGCCTGTTTCATTTCCAGCATGCCTGCAGCACCATCTTTACCCATGCCGGTAAGAATCACGCCAATGACGTTTTTCCCCGCACAGTTGGCTGCGGAGCGGAATAGCACGTCCACCGAAGGCCGGTGGCGATTAACCGGTGGCCCCTGGTTGAGCTCACACACGTAATTGGCGCCACTGCGTTTCAGCAGCAGGTGGGAGTGTCCCGGTGCAATGTAGGCATGGCCGGGAAGCACGCGGTCGCCGTTTTGTGCTTCCTTTACCGAAATCTTGCACAGCGTGTCCAGGCGCTTGGCAAACGAGAGCGTAAAAGCCTCCGGCATATGCTGGGTTATCAGGATGCCGGGACAGTCGGGTGGGAGCCTGATCAGGAATTCCTTGATTGCTTCCGTTCCACCGGTTGAAGCGCCAAGAATGATCAGTTTCTCGGTGGATGCGATCGGATTCGCGAGCGATGGCAATACCGCGTCCGCGCTCAGGCGTGGCGCTATAGTCGCGCCATGGTTAGCTGCTGGGGCTTTGCGAAGTTTTGCCCGGGCGGCGGCACGGATTTTGTCAGCGATATCGTCCGAATATTCCTGCAAGCCGTGGCTGATATCCATCTTGGGTTTGGTCAGGAAATCCACCGCACCTAGTTCCAGGGCCCGGAAGGTAATATCCGAGCCGTGTTCTGTAAGCGAAGAAATCATCACTACCGGCATTGGCCGCAGTCGCATCAACTTCTCCAGGAAGTTGAGCCCATCCATTTTGGGCATTTCCACGTCCAGGGTCAGCACATCCGGATTGAGTTGTTTGATCAGTTCGCGCGCCACCAGCGGGTCAGGCGCGGCGCCGACGACTTCCATATCGGGCTGGCTATTGATGATTTCCTTCAACAGGTTGCGGATCAGGGCGGAATCATCAACAACCAGGACTTTGATTTTAATCATGTTTTATAATCTGCTTTCAGTGCTCGTCAATCAGAAAAAACGATTTTACGTAAAAAATTCCACATCGCCTTCCATCTTGGAGTATTGCAGACGGGTGCTGTATTCCTTTTCCCGTTCCACAATCGTGTCATTGTGGACACGGCGCAGCTTCTTGACCAGCACCTTGCCGGTTTTTGGGAAGAAATATACTTTGCGTGGGTAGATGTCGAGCATGTCCTGCGCTACCACCTTGATTTTTTCTATTTCCAGAAAATCGAGCACGAATTTTGCGTTGCGCTCGCCGACATTGGCCACGACAAATCCGCGCAGAACGTTTCCTCCACCGAATACCTTGGCTTCCAGATTGGAGCGCTTGGCACCCATTTTGAGCAGTTGGTTGAGGAGAATTTCCATTGCATAGGTGCCGTAGCGAGCCGAGGTGCTCAGGGGATTGGCTTGATCCTGACCGCTATCAGGGAGCATGAAGTGGTTCATGCCGCCAATGCCGCTTACCCGGTCACGTACGCAGGCCGCCACGCAGGAGCCCAGTACCGTGACCAGCAGCATGTCGCGCCCGGTGGTGTAATACTCACCCGGCAGTATTTTTGCCGCCTGCATGTCGAAGTTGCGGTCAAAGTATTGGTTGGGTGCGAGGATTTCCTCATACCCATGCTCAGCCATGGTGCGCTCGTGTCTTGTCCGCAACCTGATACACCGTGTTGCCGTTCAGCTTGAACAGATCCGCCGCGTGATGAAAGCTTTCCGAATGACCGGCAAAGAGCAAGCCATCCGGGCGTAACAAGGGTACGAATTTCTCCAGGATGGAGTGCTGGGTCGCTTTGTCGAAATAGATCATGACATTGCGGCAGAAAATGGCATCGAATGGCGGGCGGAGCGGCCAGTTGTTATCGAGCAGATTGATCTGGCGGAAAGTGATCATGTTGCGCAGTTCCGGACGTATCCGCGCATAGCCTTCCTGTTGGCCGGTACCCTTCAGGAAAAAACGCTTGATCTTGTCCGGCGACACTTTTTCCAGCCGGTCCATGGCATATACACCTGCCTCGGCTTTGGCCAGTACGTTGGTATCCAGGTCGGTGGCGATGATATTCACCGGCGGGGTATAGGTGTTGAACGCCTCGACCATGGTCATGGCCATGGAGTAGGGCTCTTCGCCGGTAGAGGCGGCCGAACACCATAAATTGAGCGGATGGCGGCCTTTGTGCTTGCGTGCATGCTCGGCCAGGATGGGGAAGTGGTGGCTCTCGCGGAAAAACGAGGTGAGGTTGGTGGTCAGTGCATTGGTAAAGGCCTGCCATTCAGCTTCATTATTGCTTTCCAGAAGTTTGAGGTAGTCGCGGAAAGTATTGATGCCGGTGGCACGCAGGCGACGAGCCAGGCGGCTGTATACCATGTCCTTCTTGCTGGGATTGAGGGAAATGCCGGCATGGCTGTAGATCAGCTTGCGGACAGCTTCAAAATCCTGTTCTGTGAAGTGAAATTCACGTTCGTTGGTGGCCATTTGAACTTACTCTTAATTTAAAAGGCGGGTAACGATACGCCTGGCATGACCGTCTTCCACCTTGAACACGCTCACTGCTTCGGACAGGCCGACAGCCTGTTCTTCCAGCGATTCTGCGGCGGCGGCGGCTTCCTCGACCAGGGCGGCATTTTGCTGGGTGGCCTCGTCCATCTGGGTGATGGCCTGGTTGACCTGCTCGATGCCGGCGCTCTGCTCGGAAGACGCGGCGGAGATTTCCCCCATGATATCGGTCACGCGCTTGATGGCATTGACGATCTCCTCCATGGTGCTGCCGGCTTCGGCCACCAGTTTGGAGCCATTCTCCACCTTGTCCACGGAGTCGCCGATCAGGGTTTTGATTTCCTTGGCGGCGGCGGCGGAGCGCTGGGCCAGATTGCGTACTTCGGCCGCCACCACGGCAAATCCACGTCCCTGCTCTCCGGCACGGGCGGCTTCCACCGCGGCGTTCAGGGCCAGGATGTTGGTCTGGAAGGCGATGCCGTCGATCACCGAAATGATGTCCACGATCTTGCGCGAGGATTCGTTGATGGAGGACATGGTGTGTACTACCTGGCCGACCACGGCGCCGCCCTTGCCGGCCACGTTGGAAGCACCGATGGCCAGTTGGTTGGCCTGTTTGGCATTGTCCGCGTTCTGCTTCACGGTGGAAGTCAGTTCTTCCATGCTGGAAGCGGTTTCCTCCAGGCTGGAAGCCTGTTCCTCGGTGCGCTGCGACAGGTCGCTGTTACCGGCGGCGATTTCCTTGGAGGCGGTGTTGATTGCATCCACCGATTCCTTGATGTCAAAGACCAGTTTTTTCAGGTTTTCTACCGTGGCGTTGACACCTTCCTTGGTTTGGCCGAACAGGCCGTGGTATTCCTTGTCTATGGTCTTGGTGAGATCGCCCACGGCCATCGCTTCGGCCACATGGAGCACATCGCTCAGACCGTTTTGGGTGATCTCGGAAAGCTGGTTGATGCCTTCGCTCAAATCCCGCATAAAACCCGCTTTGTCAGACAGATCAAGTCGTTTGCTGAAATCACCGTTGACGGCGGCTGAGACCAGTTCCTGTACTTCCGCCTGTATTCGGTGTTCCTGGGTGGCGTCGAACCATTCGACTGAGGTGCCCAGGCGGTCCCCTAGTTCGTTAACGACGGGGTTGGCGGTCAGGTTGAAGATGCGCGGGCCGACGCGGATCACTGTGCTGTATGTACTCTTCAAGGCTGCCAGCATCTGCCGCTGGTGGACGGGGTTCTTATGGAAGGCGTCAAAGTGGCCACCCACCACGCCGGCAGCAGAAAAATTGGGCAATTGCAGGCGGATGTCGTTTTCGGCATTTTGCATCATTTCCAGAACCGACTTGTTGGCATAGACGATGTTGCCTTCATTGTCGGCGATCATGGCCTTGGTGGTGGCATTGTCGAGTGCAACCTTGATGCGGGTTGTCTCGGCGGCATTCTTGCGTTCTTCGGTAATGCGGTCGAGCAACTGCTGCTGCATATTTTTCATGCTGGCCATGAGGCTGGTATCGTCGCCTTTTCCGACAGTAATCATATTGTCCAGTTTGCCCGCGGCAATATTGTGGGCGACTTGAGCTGCATCGCCGGGTTCACCCCCGAGTTGGCGAAGCAAACTGCGGATCAGTATCGTGGCGAATATCAGTGTGCCACTAATCGAGAGGATTGTGAGGAGGATGTAAAACAGCATCATTTTTTCAGCTTGTTGCTGAAGGCCTTGTGCGGTACCAATCAGGTCGCTGGCCAGGCGGTCTTCCACTTCCTTGAGCAAGTTGATCTTGCTGGTCATGGCACTGAACCAGATCGTAGGATCCACTCCTCCCAGGCTGGGTTCGGAAGCTTTGTCCACAGCCTGTTGTTTCATCCGGGCCACTTCGTCTATGACATTGCCTGTGATCTTGGTGTCATAGAATGCTTTCTGCGCGGGTTGGGCAAAATTCACGAACAAGCCGGTGAAAGTTTCCTGCGCAGCGGAATTGGAGAAAAAACGGGTTAACAAGGCCGGCGTGAATTTGTCCACAGAAAAAGCATTGGACAGCAGGGCGCGTTCGATGCCTGCGCGCTCCTTGGCCTGAAGCAGGCTGTAGTAAGTGGTGGCAGCCCGCGCTACCTCGCTATTGCTGCTCAGATTGGGTGTCTGTCCCGGTACAGCAAGAAACAGGCCAATCGTTTTGGTATAAAAGCCGATGGCCTCGGGGGCTGGAATCGTCAGCGCCGTTACACCCTCGCGCTTGGCGTTGAGATCGCCCAGCTCCTTTTGTGCGCTATCGAGCATGGCTTTCAGGCTGGGTTCGAATTTGGAGGCGTCAAAACCGGCCATCCCCGCGCGCAGGGCTTCGATCTTGCCATCTGTTTCCTTGCGCTGGGTGGGAAGTTCTAGAGCGAACTTGGCCCCCTTGCTGCCGAGAAACCCGGCACTCATGCCACGCTCTTTTTGAAGTTCGTGGGCCAGCGCGCCGATTTTGACCGATAAGCCGGAAAGCGCTTCCAGCTTGACCATTTCACGCGACAAGGCGGTTTTCTCCAGGGTGCCGGTAATGGAGAAGTAGAGCAATCCCAGTATTGGGATCGTAACCATGAAAATCAGTTTGGTTCGCGTTTTAATGGTACTGGCAGACATGGCGGAGTTCCTCATCCAAATCGTTCGTTATTAATATTTAAAAGCGCGCTCCGGGTGCTGGTCTCAGCCCGGGGAGATGCAAGCATTTCTAAGTTGCTTGTCAGAACTCTTCCCACTCATCCTCATCGCCGCCAGCCTTGACGGGTGCTGGCGCCATTGAAACTTTAGCCGGCATGGCGGTGCGTACGGCAGGCTTTGCCGCGGCGATCCGGGCTACGGGGAGGGGCTGGCGACGGAGTGCCACAGAACCGTTTTCACTCATGCGGAACACGCTCACTGCTTCGGACAGGCCGACAGCCTGTTCTTCCAGAGATTCTGCGGCGGCGGCGGCTTCCTCGACCAGGGCGGCATTTTGCTGGGTGACTTCATCCATCTGGGTAATGGCCTGGTTGACCTGCTCGATGCCGGCGCTCTGCTCGGAAGATGCGGCGGAGATTTCCGCCATGATATCGGTCACGCGCTTGATGGCATTGACGATCTCCTCCATGGTGCTGCCGGCCTCGGCCACCAGTTTGGAGCCGTTCTCCACCTTGTCCACGGAGTCGCCGATCAGGGTTTTGATTTCCTTGGCGGCGGCGGCGGAGCGCTGGGCCAGATTGCGCACTTCGGCGGCCACCACGGCAAATCCACGCCCCTGCTCTCCGGCACGGGCGGCTTCCACCGCGGCGTTCAGGGCCAGGATGTTGGTCTGGAAGGCGATGCCATCGATCACCGAAATGATGTCCACGATCTTGCGCGAGGATTCGTTGATGGAGGACATGGTGTGTACTACCTGGCCGACCACGGCGCCGCCCTTGCCGGCTACGTTGGAAGCACCGATGGCCAGTTGGTTGGCCTGTTTGGCATTGTCCGCGTTCTGCTTCACGGTGGAAGTCAGTTCTTCCATGCTGGAAGCGGTCTCTTCCAGGCTGGAAGCCTGTTCCTCAGTTCGCTGCGACAGGTCGCTGTTACCGGCCGCGATTTCCTTGGAGGCGGTGTTGATTGCATCCACCGATTCCTTGATGCCGACGACCAGGCCCTTGAGGTTTTCCACTGTGGTATTGACGCTTTGCTTGACTTCGTCGTAAGCGCCATCGTAGTCGCGGTTGATAGTGGCAGTGAGATCGCCCTTGGCCAGCGCCTGGGTGACGCGGATGGTGTCCTTGAATACGGTGTCGACCGTGTCCGAAAGGAGATTGAGCAGATCGGCCAGCGTCTTGGTATAGCCTTTCTTGCCGGCAAGCGACATCTTGGTGCTGAAGTCACCCTTGTTGGCGGCTTCGACGATGGACTGGATTTCGGATACCACCTTGTTGAGCGCATCGGCTGTGCGATTAACGCCTCCAGATACTTCGCCGAAGATGCCGGGGTAGCTCTTGGTGATTTTCTGGGAGAGATCGCCGTCTGCGAGCGCAATGGCAACACGCTGGATGTCGTTGAGGCTGACGTTGGTGGTTTCGGCGAGCTGGTTAAGAGATTCGCCGATCTGCTTGCCGAAGCCCTGCTTGTTGGAAAGATCGACTTTTTTGCTCAGATCGCCTTGCGAAGAAGCATTCACCACCACCTGGATGTCTCTCACCAGTGTGGAGAGTGCATCCTGCATGGTCTTGAAGGAATGCAGCAGCTTGCCGATTTCGTCGTTGCTCTTGATTTCGATAGTGCTGCCGAGATCGCCTGCTGCGATTTTGCTGGCCACATCCTGGGCTTGAAGCAGGGGAGTCATGATGGCGCGCATCAGGAGGAAGCCGGACCATAGGGCGAGCAGGATGCCGAGGACGATGACGGTGATTGCGGTGGTGCGTGAGGTTTCGTAGAGTTTGGTGGATTTTTCGAACTCACTTTTGGCAACGTCGAGCTGAAGCTGGATCAGGGCATCTATCCCTTCCCTGACGGGCACGTAAAGCGGACGGATTTTATTTACGACGATCTGTTCGGCTTCCTTGACGTTATTGGCGCGTAGCGCGGTAATTGACGGCTTGAGGCCTTCCGCCACAAAGCGTTTTCTATCCTCGGCAAACTTGTCCGCCAGAATTTTCTCATCAGGCGTCAGGGTGGTGGCCATGTAGGCGTCCCAGGTCTTGTTGATGAGCCCAATGTTGTCCTCGATTTCGGAGGTGAATTTCTGGATGTTTTCCGGGGTCGGGTCCATGATTGCATTGGAGTTGGCCAGCCGATTGCGCAATAGCCCCCTGACGATGACATCCAACTGCCCCAGGGCAATGGTCCGATCTTCATATACGGTTTTCAGTCCGGCATTGGTCACCGACATGCCATACAGGCCGTAGCTACCTATGCCAATCAGCAGCAGGGATAAAAATCCAATAGTGAAAATGAGACGGGTTTTGATGGTGAGATTGCTGAACATAATTTTTCCCCAAGGATTTTATTATTGGATTCGTGCTATTGCCGGCGATTAAGCCAGGGCGGCTTCAACCAACTGCATGTCCTGGCTGGACATAAGCTTTTCGATGTCCACCAGGATCAGCATGCGTTCATCCACGGTGCCCAGGCCCATGACATACTGGGTATCGATGGCGGAACCAAATTCCGGGGCAGGCCTGATCTGTTCCGGGGTAAGGGTGATGACGTCCGATACGCCGTCCACTACCATTCCAACAACACGCTTGGCGACATTGAGGATGATTACTACAGTGAACTGGTCATATTCCACCTTGCCGAGGTGGAATTTGATGCGCATGTCCACGATAGGGACGATGATGCCGCGCAGGTTGATCACGCCCTTGATGAAGCCGGGTGTGTTGGCTATTGCGGTTACGGCATCGTAACCGCGAATTTCCTGCACCTTGAGGATGTCGATGCCATATTCCTCGCCGCCCAGTGTAAATGTCAGTAATTCCTGGCTGCCACCGCTGCTTGTTTGTTCTTCCTGCATGATGCCTCCTGCGTACGAGGGAGTGGGTTAGCTTTGAGCGATATGGACCAGTGCGCCGATATCAAGAATCAGCGCAACTTTACCGTCGCCCATGATAGTGGCGCCGGAAACGCCAGGCACCCTGCGATAATTCGATTCCATGCTCTTGATCACGACTTGGTGCTGTCCCAGTAGTTCGTCCACGAACAAGGCGATTTTCTTGCCCTCTGCTTCCAGCAGGACCAGGATGCCGTTTTCAGGTTCACTGACCTTGGGTGTGATGTTGAAGATTTCGTGCAAGGCAATAAGGGGGAGATATTCGCCGCGCACATGAACGACGCGGCCTTCTCCCGCTACGGTCTTGATGTCACCCTGCGCGGGTTGCAGCGATTCCACAATGAATGCCAGCGGCAGAATATAGACTTCCTGCCCCACGCCGATAGACATGCCGTCGAGGATGGCCAGCGTGAGGGGCAGGCGTATGGTCATGCGGGTGCCCACGCCGAGCGCGGAACTGATGTCGATGCGCCCGCCCATTTCGTGGATATTGCGTTTCACCACATCCATGCCGACGCCTCGGCCGGAAACATCGGTGACCACGTCGGCAGTAGAAAATCCGGGAGCGAAGATGAGTTGCCACACATCCTGGTCGGGAATATTGTCCGCGACCGGGATGCCTTTCTCCGTTGCCTTGGAAAGAATCTTGTCACGGTTCAGGCCCGCGCCGTCGTCACCGACCTCGATAACGATATTGCCACCCTGATGAGCGGCGCTCAGCGTGATGGTCCCCTTCGCATTCTTGCCTCCGGCAATACGCTGCTCCGGTCTCTCAATGCCGTGGTCCAGGCTGTTGCGCACCAGGTGGGTGAGGGGGTCGGCAAGTTTTTCGATCAGGCCCTTGTCCAGCTCGGTGCCTTCGCCCACGGTTTTGAGTTCCACCTGTTTGTTAAGCTTGCCGGCGAGCTCTCGCACCACGCGCGGGAAGCGGCTGAACACGAAGCTGATTGGCATCATGCGAATCGACATTACCGATTCCTGCAAATCACGGGTATTGCGCTCCAGCTGGCCCATGCCATTGAGCAGCTTTTCATAGATGACCGGGTCAACTTCGCTGGCAGTCTGGGCCAGCATGGCCTGGGTAATAACGAGTTCGCCAACCAGGTTGATGAGCTGGTCGACTTTCTCGATGCTGACACGAATGGAGGAGTCGCCGCCGGACGCGGGTGTGGCCTTGATGGGCCCAGTCGGGGTGGATTTGACCGGGGAGCTGGCGGGTTTGCTTATATCTGCCGGGCCTGGCGCCTTGATTTCCTCAAAAAAACCATAACCCTGCTGATTCTCTACTTGGCTCCTGATTTCCTCAACAGGGGCAAAGAAACCATAGCCGTCGTCTTCATCCTTATCCGGGGGCGTGACATCCGTGAAAAAGCCATAACCGGCGTCCGTGTCGTCGGTAACGGCAACTGTGGCCGGTTCGTCGCTGAAAAAACCGTAGCTGTCGTCATTCCCAGTCAGCGCATCCGCACCCTCTGGGCTGACGGTGAATTGTTCTGGCGCGGCGATGAAAGAAAAAATTTCCTTGATTTCGTTTTCGCCCGCGGTGGTGGACAGACGCATGCATTTGACTGGAGCCTCGCCATCCACCATCTCCAGCCGGCCGAGATTTCCAAGCTCAGCATACAGGGCATCCAGACGTTCCGGTCGAGAGGAGGTATCCGCGTCCGGGGTATAGGTAATGGTATAGATATGCCCAGTATTTTGCGTTGTTGCGGGTTCGGCGGTTTTTTCAACAACGGCTGTTTCTCCACCTGCGAGAAGCTTCAGGCGGGCGCAGACATCTTCAACTAATTGATGGTCGACTTCACCGCCATTCTGGTGTGCTTCGAGTTGCAGTTTGAGTATATCCCCGGCCTGGAGAAAGGCATCGACCATTTCATCGCGCAGGACAAGTTCTTCCTTGCGCAGACGGTCAAGCAGATTTTCCAGCACATGAGTGACTTCAGTCATGTCGGTGAAGCCGAAGGTGCCGCTGCCGCCCTTGATTGAATGGGCGGCGCGGAAAATGGCATTGAGGTCGTCGAGGTTTGGATCGTTGATGTCCATCCCGACGAGCAGGCTTTCCATTGATGCAAGGTGCTCCGCGGTTTCATCGAAGAACACTTGGTAAAACTGGCTCATGTCGATAGTCATGATTGGGATCCGTTGGTGGATGGGGCTAAAGCGTGAAAATGTGGAACCACTCGGCTATCGCTTTTGCTGTGAGGAGTGGATGCTGAAATTACTCTGCGCACATTTCACGCTTCACAATTAACCAATGACTTTCTTGACCACTTCCACCAGCTTGGCTGGGTCGAAGGGTTTGACCAGCCAACCCGTGGCGCCGGCTGCCTTGCCTTGCGCTTTCATGGCATCGCCGGATTCTGTGGTGAGCATCAGAATTGGGGTCGCCTTGTAGTTTGGCGTGGCGCGCAGGTTTTTGATGAGTGTCAGGCCATCCATATTGGGCATGTTCTGGTCAGTGAGAACCAGGTTGAAAGATTTCGATTTGGCCTTGTTGAGGCCATCCTGGCCGTCTACCGCTTCGGTCACTTCATAACCTGCACTTTTCAGGGTAAAAGAAACCATTTGCCGGATAGAGGCGGAATCGTCCACCGCGAGAATTGTTTTGGCCATAAAAAATGCTCCGTCCTAAAAATGAGTCAAGAAATAATCTGGATGGTATTCATGAAAGTTCCGTCACGACGAATGTAATGACGCCCTAAAACAGATCAACGTCACCCGCTGCCATGTGCTCCTGCGACACCGGATTGTGTTTCAACTCCCTGATGGTTTCGGCAGCCTCGTCAATTGCACGTTGGAATCGCATCAGGCGGAGGCTGGAATCATCAGCAGGATCGTCGACAGCACCATTTTCTTCCATGGTAATCGATGCTACCTTGTCGAGCATGGTTTCGATCGCTTCAACTCGCCCCTGTATATGACTGAGTAGCTGGGTAGAGAGATCCTGAAACTGGAGCGAGGTCACCGCTATGCGAACGTCTCCCTCGACTTCGTTGGCAATGGCGGAAAGTTGTTCCACTGTCTGGGACATCCGGGCGTTGATGCCGGAGATGTTTCCCATCATGTTTTGCACGCGAGTCTTGGATTGCAGGGCGAAATTCATGTCCTTGGAAGCCATGGAGTTAATCGCTTTTTCAGCGTCCTGAACCGAGATGTTGACCGTGGTCATGTGTTTGCCGATCAGGTCGCTGAAACTGTTTGAGCGGGCTGACAGCTTGCGAACTTCGTCAGCTACCACGGCAAAACCCCTTCCGGCCTCACCGGCCCGGGCGGCTTCGATGGCGGCGTTGAGGGCGAGCAGGTTGGTCTGCTGCGAAATGGCTTGTATCTCGCCCAGCGCGCCCATGATTTTGTCCACGTCATTTTTTATGTCGTCCATCATTTCGACCAGAGACATGCCTATTTTGCTGGTTTCTACCGTTGTCTGTACGAAGGTGGAAAGCGTTTGCGAAGTTTCCGCGATAAAGTTCTCGAAAGTCGACTGGCCGGATGAGTCGTTGTTGCTGGTTTGCTCCGTTAGTTCCAGGGCCAGGCGCTGTTGTTCCCTGGTGTGCGAGTCCATGCCGGTGAAGCTGTTGATCAGCTTGTGGATGGCATCGGAGAGAATGTCCTGGGTTTGTCTGATTTCCTGCTTGATGCCGGCGATTTGCTCGCCGGTCTGCTCGTTGAGCTGGGTGAACAGAATGTGCGTTTTGCTGGTGAGCGATTTAAGATTAGAATCGGTTTCCTGCCATTTTTGGTTTTCTCGCTTTTGCGCTTTGTCCAGGGTCATTTTGAAAATCAGCGCCCAGCCGAAATACACCATGCCGATCAGGGTCAGATGAACGGCGCTGGAAGCGATTTTCTCATAATCATCAAGATTTCCAAGCATCCATTCGGCGGCTACGGTTAGAAGCCCAAGAGCGATGCCGATCGACATTGCATTGCGGAAATATTGAGGCTTGGAATGCGGGTTCACGTTTTTTGGGTCTCCCTGGAGATCGGCTTAGCGGTTTACAATTGCTTGTCTGGTTTTGTTTTGCCCGGGGTAGATTCAGGATGCGAATATCTGCTGAACCCCTGTTCTGGCAGCCGTTCTTAGAGAATATCAGATTTATCACTGCCGTGAAAACAATGTAGCATGCTTAAGTTCATTGTCGTTCGCGGCGGATAATTTAACGGCATCCAATGGGCATATAAAAAATATGATCGCACAGTCATCTTGTTGATAGGTTAGGATATATGCTATTTGGTATTTTTTATCTATGACTATATTGCCACGAAGGAACATTCGCTTGATCGTTGTTTTATCTTTTACAGTTCGATGCCGCTGAATTTCCATCTTGCCCCGCGCTCTGCTATAGCGCTGCTGTTCCTGATTGCCGCCACCTTCGCCGGCAACTATTTCCATTTACAACTGTTTATCGGTGCCGGGTTTTTGTTCGGCAGCGTAGCTGCGCTGCTGGTACTTCGCTTGTTCGGAATCGGTTGGGGAGTGGTGGCGGGCCTGGCTGGAGCGGCCTTTGCTTTGCTCGATTCCTCCAATTATGCTGCCGCCACGCTGCTGGTGCTGGAGCCCTTGATCGTCGGACTGGTGATGCGCCATCGCCGCTGCCATAACATTGCCCTGGTTGATGGCGCATACTGGCTGCTGCTGGGCATGCCGCTGATGTGGTGGATTGTGGTTTGGGGGATGCGCGGAGAAGTCTCTTCGGCTTGGTATTTAGACATGATCCTGGGCTTCAACGGTATTTTCAATGCCTTGATAGCCGCTTTGCTGCTGGATTACCTGCCGCTGCAACGCTGGGCCGGTGTGCCTCAGGATGTGCAACGTGTGGCGCTGCGGCATCTCACGTTCAACCTGCTGGCTGCCTTTCTGGTGTTATCGGCTTTTTTCGTCATCGTGCTGAATGGCAAGGATGAAGTCACTCGCATGGAGTCAAATATTCAGGGGCAACTGGACGATTATGCACAGGAAATCCAGTTGCACTTGGCTTCCTGGAGCGATCAGCGTCAGCAACTGGTGCGTGGACTGGGGGCGATGGCTGAAAAAACGGATTCCATCCCGGCAGTTTATTATCAGCAATCAGCGGATCTGATCAAGATGATGGCGAGCGACCTGGAGGCGGTGCATCTGGGTCGTGGTGATGGGGTTGCCATCGCTTCTTCCTATTATGGCGATGGCGCCCTCAACGGGATGAATCTGGATCTGTCCGATCGCCCGTGGTTTCAGGAATTGAAGCGCACGCAACGCCCGGTAGTTTCCGATGTATTCATCGGCAAGGTGAGTCATGCGCCAACATTGAGTTTTAGCGTTCCCTTGCATGAGGTGCGTCCCTCGGGAGAGGCGCTGATGGTCGGCTATGTTGCGGTGCTGATGCGCCTGTCGGAAGTAAAAAAACTGTTGCAAATGCATGCGCGGGAAAGTGGCGTCAAAGTTACTTTGCTTGATCGCCAGCAACGGGTGATCGCCAGCACTCGCGGCGACCTGGCAGAGATGGAGCGCATGCCGCCCGGGTATGCCTCAACGCCTATGTGGGATGCCAGCATCGGCATGAACACGCGCGGGCTGAGTTTGCAGCAAATATATGAAGCGCACTACGTCAGGGAGGTTCGCGCTGGACCCGGAAATTCATGGCGTCTGCTCCTGGAAATCCCGGTGCGGCCCTATTTTTTCGCTCTGCAGCAAAGGCTGGTTAACAACCTGGCTCTGATGTGGGCGGGCATCATCATTGCCTTCCTGGTGGCCTCCATGGTCAGCCGCCGCCTGGTTGAGCCGCTTGAGCGCCTGGTCGAAGCCACCACCCATATCAAGGCCAGGCTGTTGAGTGATGAGGAGGTCCGGCTTGAACACAGTCCGGTGAGCGAGATCGATGCGCTGGTGGATAACTTCAACGAAATGGCGCTGGAGTTGAACCGTAGCTATACCAGCCTGGGCCGCAGTAATGAAACCCTGGAGCAGATCGTTGCCGCGCGTACGGAAGAACTCACCAATGTCAATCAGCAACTCAAGCAGCACCTGGCCGAACGCGAACTGTTCGAAGTTGCTCTGGCACGGCACGCCCAGGATCTGGAGCAGACTACCGCCGAACTGGTGAACCAGAAATTCGCCCTCGACCAGCATTCCATTGTCGGCATTGCCGATCCGGATGGCAGGATCACTTACGCCAATGACAAATTCTGCGAGATCAGCCAATACAGCAGGGATGAATTGCTTGGGCAGGATCATTCTATGCTGAATTCCGGCTACCATGATCCATCATTTTTCCGTGAGATGTGGGCCGCGATCTCCTCTGGCAAGGTGTGGCGAGGAGAGGTGTGCAACCGCGACAAGAGCGGCGCGCTCTACTGGGTTGATACGACCAACGTGCCGTTCATGGATGCTTCCGGCAAGCCTTACCAGTATGTTTCAATCCGCACAGATATCACTGAGCTCAAGAGGGCTGAGCAGTCACTGCTGAAAATGAATCGCTTGTTGATGGCTTTGAGTGCCTGCGAGGAATTGCTCTTGCGGACGGAGAGTATTCTGGAGTTGCTGAATGAAATTTGCCACATCATCGTGCACGTCGGTGGTTATCGCTTGGGATGGATCGGCTACCGGAATTATGACGAAGGCAAGTCCATTGAGCCGGTGGCAATGGATGGATTCGATGATGGTTATCTGCAAACGACTTGTTTGACCTGGGCGGACAGTGAGCGTGGGCGCTGCCCTGTCGGTACGGCAATTCGTACTGGTCGCCCTTGCGTGCTCGGGGATGTGAATGAGCCCGATTTCCTGCCTTGGCGCGAAGAAGCGCTGAAGCGGGGCTACCGTAGCGTGGCTGCCCTGCCATTGGTGATCAAGGGGGAAACGATCGGAAGCCTGAATGTCTATTCAGCAGAGCCAGACGATTTTCAAGAAGAGGAGGTGACCCTGCTGCAGGAGCTGGCCGGGAATCTTGCTTACGGCATGACTTCACTGCGCATGGGAGAGGAGAAGCGTCGTGCTGCCGAACAACTGCAGCAGTCTGAGGATAGGCTGCACAAGGCTTTCAATGTCAGCCCGGATTCCATTACCATTACCAGCCTGGTGGATGGTCGCTTTGTTGAGATGAACGACCGCTTCGAGCAATTTTCCGGTTTCAGTCGCGATGAGTTGTTGGGCAAGACGACTGTTGAGTCGGGTTTGTGCGTGGACCCAGCCAGGCGTGATGCAATGATTGCCCTGTTAAACGAGCAGGGGCTGCTGCATGAGTATGAAATGGCTTTCCGCAACCGTGCAGGAGAAATCCGCATTGTTCTGATTTCGGCCGAGAATATCAATCTTGATGGCGAAACCTGCATGCTGGCTGTGCTGCACGATATCACCCAGCGCAAGCAGGAGGAGCTTGAACTGATCCGTGCCAAGGACGAGGCCGAAGCCGCCAACCGGGCAAAATCCGAATTCCTGTCGCGCATGAGCCATGAGTTGCGCACGCCGCTGAATGCGATTCTTGGTTTCGGCCAGTTGCTTGAGAGCGATTTTGAAACGCCGTTGACATCTTCCCAGCAGGAGAATGTGGAGCATATTATCAAGGCCGGATGGCATCTGCTTGAACTGGTGAATGAGGTCCTGGATCTGGCGCGCATCGAGTCGGGCAAGATGCAATTCAACATCGTAGATGTGCTGCTCAGCGACGTGGCGGAAGAATGTCGCGATCTGATTTCACCGCTGGCCGCAGAGCGTGAAATCAGCATTGATGATCAAATTTCACCGTGCAGGACACATTTGGTACAGGCAGACCGTACCCGCCTGAAACAGGTGTTACTCAATTTCCTTTCCAATGCGGTGAAATATAATCGACATGGCGGACATATCGTCCTTGCCTGCGACCCGTTGCCGGGGTGCGTGAGGATCAGCATCAGCGATACCGGGGTTGGGATTCCGGAAAGCGAAATGGATCAGCTCTTTGTGGTGTTCAACCGTTTGGATGCCGACAAAAGTGAAATCCAGGGGACCGGCATCGGCTTGGCTGTGTCCAAGCGCCTGATCGAATTGATGGGCGGCGAAGTGGGCGTCAGTAGCGTGGTTGGCGAGGGGACTACTTTCTGGATGGATTTACCGGAAAATCTTTCCCATGTTTCTGAAAATCCAGCTGATGTCATTGAAATTGCAACAGATTGCCCGGTGCCATGCAAAGTGGAGTCACTTTCCTCCGGTACAAAACGTCGCGTGCTGTACATTGAAGATAATCCGGCCAACCGTGCCTTGGTGAGTAATGTCATTCGGCAATTCCGGCCACAACTGGATCTGGTGTGTGAAAACAGTGCCGAGGAAGGTTTGCAAACCGCATTGAGTCTGCACCCTGATCTGATCCTCATGGATATCAATTTGCCTGGCCTCAGTGGGCTGGATGCGCTGGAGTTGCTGGCCGAGTTTGATGATCTGCGCGATATCCCGGTGATTGCAGTGAGCGCCGATGTCATGCCCGATCAGATTGAAAAATGCCTGCAGGCAGGTTTTCTGAACTATGTGACCAAGCCCCTCGATGTCGAGCAGTTTCTGGCTGCGCTGGACCATGCCCTGGATGGGGTGAGGTTGAGGCTGGGGTCTATCTGATCCATGATTGACTGGAGCCAAATCGACAGTGTATTTCTGGATATGGACGGCACGCTGCTGGATCTTCATTTCGACAACCATTTCTGGCTGTCACATGTTCCCCTGCGTTACGCCGAGATACATGGATTGAGCCATGAAGCGGGCCGGGATGCGCTTATGCCGCGCTATCAGAGAGTGGCAGGCACAATGGACTGGTATTGTGTCGATTACTGGAGCCGAGAATTACAACTGGATATTGCGCGCCTCAAGGAAGAGGTTGCACACTTCATTGCGGTTCACCCGCATGTAACGGATTTTCTTCAAGCCCTGCGTGATTTGAATAAAAGAGTGGTGCTGGTGACCAATGCGCACCATAAAAGCCTGGCGTTAAAAATGCAACGCACCCGCCTTGGCATTTATTTCGACGCCATCATCAGTGCTCACGACATTGGCATTCCCAAGGAACATCCGGATTTTTGGGGAAGGTTGCAGGCGATGGAGAAATTTCAGCCCCAAACGACACTGCTGGTGGATGACAGTTTGCCGGTACTACGTTCGGCGAAAGATTATGGAATTGCGCATCTGTTGGCGGTATATCGCCCCGACACAAGCCTGCCGGACAAGGAAGTGGAGGAGTTTGCCGCGATCCGCGATTTTCGCGACATACTTCCTTGAGCTATCAGCTATCAGCTGACCGCTCAAAGTATTAGCGCCGCAGCGACTTTCCTTCCTTCCGCAGCGAGAATGTTGTAAGTGCGGCAGGCGGCAAAGGTGTCCATGGTTTCCAGCCCGATTCCCTGTTGCGCCAGTGCATGCATCAGGCGTGGTGAGGGGAAGCGCAGCTTGGGTCCGGTGCCGAGCAGTAAAATTTCCAGTTCCAATTCTGCCAGGGCGCTGAAATGCTCCGCTGTCATGACATCCGGTGCGAGCGGTTGCCATTCGGAAATGACACGCTCGGGTAGCACGATCAGGCTGTGTTCATAACGCTTGCCGTTGACCGCAACGAAATCCGCGTCGTAGGCGGTAAACAGATGGGTATTGCTGGCGTCCTGAAGGTGGAGTTTCATTGTCGTCGTTCCAATTGCGGGGAGTGGCGTGGTCTTGTAAGATTATAACCTTTTTGGCCAAATCCGAATGCGCCATCCGTTTCGGACCGACAGGCGCATCAAGTTGACGCGAAAACGCCACAAACGAACCAAGGATATCGAAGACGTGCAGCCCGTACTCAAATCTTCCAAGCTCAATAATGTCTGCTACGACATCCGTGGCCCGGTGCTGGCGCGTGCGCGGCAGATGGAGGAAGACGGCCATCGCGTGATCAAGCTGAATATCGGCAACCCCGCGCAGTTCGGCTTCGAAACGCCGGAAGAGATCGTCCACGACGTCATCATCAACCTGCCCAATGCGTCCGGCTATACCGATTCAAAGGGGCTGTTCGCCGCGCGCAAGGCGGTAATGCACTACACCCAGCAGAAGAACATCCGTGACGTGCAGATCGAAGATATTTACATCGGCAACGGCGTGTCCGAGCTGATTGTGATGGCGATGCAGGCGCTGCTCAACAACGGTGATGAAGTGCTGCTGCCGATGCCGGACTATCCGCTGTGGACCGCGGCAGTGACCCTGGCCGGTGGTGTGCCGCGCCATTACGTGTGCGACGAAGCAGCTGGCTGGCTGCCCGATCTGGACGATATTCGCGGCAAGATCACACCCAAGACACGGGCCATCGTGCTGATCAACCCCAACAACCCGACCGGTGCACTGTATCCGGTTGAGTTGTTGCATGAAGTGGTGGAGATCGCCCGCCAGCACCAGCTCATCGTGTATTCCGACGAGATCTACGACAAGGTGCTGTATGACGGGGCACAGCACACTTCCATTGCCTCCCTGGCGGATGACGTGCTGTTCGTGACCTTCAACGGCTTGTCGAAAAACTATCGTGCAGCAGGCTATCGCGCCGGCTGGCTGGTGGTGTCCGGTGAAAAGCGCCATGCGCGGGATTATATCGAGGGTCTCACCATGCTGGCATCGATGCGCCTGTGTTCCAATGCGCCATCGCAGTATGCCATTCAGACCGCGCTCGGCGGCTATCAGAGCATTGATGATCTGGTGGCGCCGACTGGCCGCCTGTGTCGCCAGCGCGATCTGGCCTGGGAGATGCTGACTGCGATTCCCGGCGTTACCTGCACCAAGCCGCAGGGGGCGATGTATCTGTTCCCGCGCCTCGACCCGAAAATGTACCCGATCGACAACGACCAGGAATTCATCCTCGAATTGCTGCTGGAAGAAAAAGTCTTGCTGGTGCAGGGCAGCGGCTTCAACTGGCCGACGCCGGACCATTTCCGGGTGGTGTTCCTGCCTAACCTGGATGATCTGCAGGAAGCCATCGGCCGCATTGCGCGCTTCCTGGAGCATTACCGCAAGCAGCATGGTTCCTGAACAATTACTGATAACTGATAACTGAAAATACACATATGAAACCCATCAATGTAGGACTGTTAGGACTCGGCACCGTCGGCGGCGGCACACTCACTGTATTGCGCCGCAATGCCGGGGAAATCACCCGCCGCGCCGGACGCGAGATTCGCGTCACCATGGCAGCGGTGCGCGATCTGGAAAAAGCGCGCAAATTTGCCGGCAATGAACTGAATATCACCACCAACCCCATGGATGTGGTGGACAATCCCGATATCGATATTGTGGTGGAACTGATCGGCGGCTATACCCTGGCCAAGGATCTGGTGCTCAAGGCCATCGCCAACGGCAAGCACGTGGTGACGGCCAACAAGGCCCTGATGGCAGTGCACGGCAACGAGATTTTCAAGGCAGCCCAGGACAAGGGCGTGATCGTGGCCTTCGAAGCTGCCGTTGCAGGCGGCATCCCGGTCATCAAGGCACTGCGTGAAGGGCTTTCCGCCAACCGCATCGAATGGATCGCCGGCATTATCAATGGCACCACCAACTTCATTCTCTCGGAAATGCGCGACAAGGGCCTGGCCTTCGACACGGTGCTGAAACAGGCGCAGGAACTCGGCTACGCCGAGGCTGACCCGACTTTCGACATCGAGGGCATCGATGCTGCCCACAAGCTGATGATCATGTCCGCCATCGGCTTCGGCATCCCGATGCAATTCGACAAGGCCTACACCGAAGGCATCTCCAAGCTCACCAAGGAAGACATTTCCTACGCCGAGCAACTGGGCTACCGCATCAAACTGCTGGGCATCACCAAGCGCACCGACAAGGGCATCGAGCTGCGCGTGCATCCTTGCCTGATCCCCGCCAACCGCCTGATCGCCAATGTCGAAGGCGTGATGAATGCGGTTCTGGTGAAGGGCGATGCCGTGGGTGTGACCATGTATTATGGCCGCGGTGCCGGTGCCGAGCCGACTGCCTCCGCAGTGGTGGCGGATCTGGTGGACGTGACCCGGATGCTGACATCCGATCCGGAAAATCGTGTGCCGCATCTGGCGTTCCAGCCGGATGCGCTTTCCAGTGCCCCTATCCTGCCTATCGAAGAGGTTCACACCTCCTACTATCTGCGCCTCAAGGCGTTCGACAAGCCGGGCGTGCTGGCCGATGTAACGCGCATCCTGGCCGATCTGGGCATCTCCATCGACGCCATGATCCAGAAGGAGCCGAGGGAAGGGGAAGAACAGGTGGACGTGATCCTGCTTACCCATCTGACGGTTGAAAAGGCCATTAACCAGGCGATTGCCAAAATCGAGGCGCTGCCGACCATTGCCGACAAGGTGACGCGCATCCGTCTGGAAGAACTCAACGCTTGATTGATGTAGGGTGGGTTAGACCGCACGCAGGCCGTCACCCACCGTTAATGGCGGGTTGCGCTATGCGAACCCACCGATACGAGGCATGTAGACCATGAAATATTTGAGCACCCGCGGCGGCATGCCGCCCAAGACCTTCACCGAAATCCTGCTCGGCGGCCTCGCCACCGATGGCGGGCTGACCATTCCCGATGCCTATCCCAAGCTGAGCAAGGATGAATTGGCAGCCATGCGCGGCATGAACTACCGCGATCTGGCATTCGAGGTGATTCGCCGCTTTGCCGACGACATTCCCGCGGCTGATCTCAAGGCGATAGTCGATAAAACTTACACAGCCGAAATTTTCCGCAACGACGAGATCACGCCGGTCAAAACGCTGGAGCCGGGCCTGCATATCCTCGGATTGTCCAATGGTCCGACGCTGGCCTTCAAGGACGTGGCGATGCAATTGCTCGGCAACCTGTTTGAGTACGTTCTGGAAAAGGAAGATGCCGAGATCAATATCCTGGGCGCCACCTCGGGCGATACCGGCAGCGCGGCAGAATATGCCATGCTCGGCAAGAAACGGGTCAAGGTCTTCATGCTTTCCCCTCTGGGCAAGATGAGCCCGTTCCAGACGGCGCAGATGTTCTCGTTGCAGGAACCGAATATTTTCAATATTGCCGTAAAGGGCGTGTTCGACGACTGCCAGGACATCGTCAAGGCGGTTTCCAACGACCTTGAATTCAAGGCCAAGCACAAGATCGGCGCGGTCAATTCGATCAACTGGGCGCGCGTGACGGCCCAGGTGGTGTATTACTTCAAGGCCTATTTTGCGGTGACCGGGAGCAATGAAGAGAAAGTGTCTTTCTCAGTGCCTTCTGGCAATTTCGGCAATGTGTGCGCTGGCCATATCGCCAAGCAGATGGGCTTGCCGATTCATAAGCTGATCGTCGCCACAAACGAAAATGACGTGCTGGACGAGTTCTTCCGCACCGGGGCATACCGCCCGCGCCCCGAGACGCAGCACACCAGCAGCCCCTCCATGGATATTTCCAAGGCGTCCAATTTCGAGCGTTTTGTGTATGACCTGGTGGGCCGCGACCCTGCGGTGGTCAAGGAACTGTGGCAGAAAGTGGATGGCGGCGGCAGTTTCGACCTGTCCGCTACGCCCCATTTTACCCATATCCAGGATTTCGGTTTCACTTCGGGCGAGAGCAGTCATGCCGACCGACTTGAAACCATTCGCAACATCTATCAGAAATACGGCGTGATGATCGATACTCATACTGCCGATGGCGTCAAGGTTGGGCTGGAACACCGTGAGGCGGGCATTCCGCTGGTTTGCCTGGAAACCGCTTTGGCGGCCAAGTTCGACGAAACCATACACGAAGCCTTGGGTCGCCATGCCGAGCGCCCGGCTGAACTGGCAGACCTTGAAAAACGGCCCCAGCGCTACGAAGTCATGGATTCAAGTGTCGAAGCGGTGAAGCGTTTTATCGTCGCACATTGCGGTTGAACATTACTTTATAAAAATTCGAGGTAAATTTGGCAGAAAAACTGGTCATGATGCTGCTCACCCCGGACCCGGACAAGCCTCACACATGCGGCTCTCCATTCTTTCAGGCTGCCTGCGCTGCCGCCATGGATGTCGAGGTGGAAGTGTATTTCGCCAGTCGTGCCGCACGCCTGCTGGTCAAGGGCGTGGCGGAGCGGATCTACCCGAGCGATAACGCCTCCAAGACCGTGTATGAATTCATGCAGGATGCCGCCGGCAACGGTGCCAAGTTCTTCGTTTGCGGCGGTGCGGTGGATGCCCTGGGCACCTCGGTAAATGAGTTGATTCCGGAATGCACCGGCATTGCCGGCGTTACCGCCTACATCGGGCGGGTGATGGATGACGAGTGGAAGTCGATCAGTTACTGATCGACTCGGAAATCAGCCCGGCACATTTCACCCCGCTACGCACCGCGCTCTCGATAGTGGCCGGGTAGCCACTTGCGGTATAGTCTCCCGCCAGATAGAAATTTCTCAGGCCGGTTTTCTGCTCCGGACGCTCCGTCCCGACCGTGCAGGCAATAGTAGCGCGTTTCTCCACAATCACCTTGTGCCAGAGCGGTTCGGGCAACTCGAAAACTCGCGCCAACTCGGCCGCGATCCTGGCGGCCATCTGTTCCGCCGGAATATGCTGCCAGGCGCCTTCTGTACTGATGATTACCGCCAGCAAGCCCGGTATGCCATGCGTCCGGCCATGATCAAACACCCATTGCGCCCATCCGCCGCTCAAACCCAGCATGGGGTGCGGCAGCCCTACCTGTTCCGGATATTGCAGATAAATCGTGGCGATAGGCTGGTAGGAAAATTTCTGGATCAATCCGGCTGCCGGTGCCAGTTCGGGTAGCGTGGAAAACAGCGGCAGGGCGTGCTGGGGTGCCGTAGCGCAGATGACATGGCTGAAGTTTTCCGATCCGTCTGCCCAGTGCAGAGTGAATCCCTGATCAGCGGCTTCAATCCGCCTGATGCGACAACCGGTCAGGATTTTCCCGCCCCGATTGCGGATATGGTTTGCAGCGGCATCAGGCAGCAAGGCAGACAGATCGACACGCGGCAGCACCAAGTCGCTATCGCTGCGCGCATGGCTGAAGCTGTCACGCAGCACATTCAGGAAAATCTGTGCGGATGCCTGATCCATGGGGGTGTTGAGCGCAGCCAGGCACAGCGGCTCCCACAGCAGGCGGCCGATATTGCCATCCTGGCCGTGTCGGGCCAGCAGGCTGGCCACGCTGATGTCTTGTGCCAGGCGAAACCCCATGAGCCTGAGCCTGAGCGCAAAACGGATGGCGGAAAGACGCTCGCTGAACGGCAGTCCCTGTGCATTCAGCAATCCCAGCAGCAGATGGAGCGGGGCAGGCAGGGCAGGGGCCCTGAGCGCGAACTGGCCGGGCACGGAAAGCGCCAGCGGTAGCCGCAGTACAGCATCTCGCACACCGATGCCGTCCATCAGGCTCAGTGTTTCGTGGTAGGCGCCAAGCAGAATATGCTGGCCGTTATCCAGCCTGACACCGCGATAATCGACACCGCGCGCGCGGCCACCCAGCACCTTGCCGGCTTCGAACAGCGTTACCGGGATGTTTCTTTCCGCCAGCTTTAGCGCAGCGGCAATGCCGGCAAAGCCGCAGCCGATGACGGCTACCCGCCTTAGCTCTTCAGCCATGTCCGCCAGGCGATCCACAGCTTGCGTAGTGGCGGCAGGGAGGTTTTCTGTTTGAGAACATGGCAGCCATCGGCTTCGATTTCATCCAGCAAGGTCTGGTAAATGGCCGCCATGATCAGCCCCGGCATCTGCGTTTTGCGGTCTTCCGCGGGCAATTCAGCCATGGCCTGGCTGTAATATTGCCTGGCGCGGTCGATCTGGAACGCCATCAGCCTGGCAAATCCTTCCGTTTCACTTCCTTGCAGAATGTCGGCCTCGCTCACGCCGAATTGCTGCAACTCATCGAGTGGTAAATAGATGCGGTTGCGGCGTGCATCCTCGCCCACGTCGCGGATGATATTGGTGAGCTGGAATGCCAGGCCGAGATCGTGCGCATATTTTGTGGTCTGGCGGTTGCTGTAACCGAATATCGCCGCCGCCAGGAGACCCACAACGCTTGCCACGCGGTAACAATAGAGCTGCAAGGCCTTGAAGTCGGCATAGCGGTTGCTGTTCAGATCCATTTCCATCCCGTCGATGATCTCGAAAAACTGTTCCATCGGGAGGTCGTAGGTGCGGATCGCGGGCAGCAGCGCCTGGCCGACCGGGTGATGCGGCTTGCCGGCAAAAGTTTGTGAGATTTCTTCGCGCCACCAGGCAAGTTTGGTACGGGCAATCTGGAAATCATGGCATTCGTCGACAACATCGTCCACCTCGCGGCAAAAGGCGTACAGCGCTGTGATGGCCTGGCGTTTCTGCTGCGGCAGGAAGCGGAAGCTGTTGTAAAAGCTGGAGCCGCTGCTGGCGGCCTTTTCCTGGCAATACTGGTCGGGCGTCATGGTTATCTCGCCAGCACCGAACGGTAGAACATATACGCCCAGTCACGGGTCTTGAGGACAGGGCGCTGGTTGAAAACGTCGCCTCGGGATTTGTGCAGCTTGCGCAGAATGGATTCCCCTCCCATGATGATCATGCGCATTTCAAGCCCGATTCGTCCCGGTAATATTTTGCCCAGCGGTGCGCCGGATTGGAGCAATTTGCGCGTGCGCTCGATCTGGAACAACATGAACGTGCTCCAGGCCCCGCCACTGTCACCACGGGCAATCTGCTCTTCGCTGATGCGGTATTTTTCCATTTCATCTCGCGGCAGGTAAATGCGGTCCTTGCGGTAATCAATTTCTACATCCTGTAGGAAGTTGATCAGTTGCAGGCTGGAGCAGATCGCGTCTGAATAAGCCAGATTGCGGCGGTCCGTGGCGCCGTACAGATGCAGCAGCAGGCGGCCCACCGGGTTGGCGGAGCGGCGGCAGTAATCCATGACTTCGCCAAAATGTGCGTAGCGTTTTTTGCGCACATCCTGGGAAAAAGCATCGAGCAGGTCATGAAACAATTGCACAGGAAGTTGATATTGCGCAATGATCTCCGTCAGTTCCATGAACAGTTCCGTTTCCGGCACTGATCCGTCAGCGATTCGATGCAACTCGGCACGAAAGCCATCAAGGAGTGCCAGGCGTGTCGCACTGTCCAGATCGCCCTCGTCGGCAAAATCGTCCGCCTGGCGTGCAAAAGTGTAAATAATGCTGACAGGTCGGCGCAGGCGGCGTGGAAGCAGGATCGAGGCGACAGGAAAGTTTTCGTAATGTTGGTCGGTCATTGAGCAAACTGGCAGCCAGAGGCAGGATAGTTTACACTACGCGACTCGCGAAAGTGGCGGAATTGGTAGACGCACTGGATTTAGGTTCCAGCGCCGCAAGGTGTGGGGGTTCGAGTCCCCCCTTTCGCACCAGCATTCATTTCAAACGGTTTTCCCGGAATTTCAGAAAATCGTCAAAATCCAGAAATCACGGGGGTATTCAAGGGATTTCTGCTTCAGTTCAGAGGCCTAGCCATCGTATTTTTTTCGTCATTAGTGTCGAGAATATTTACACCTGCACTAAAACAATCCATGAAGGGTAGGTGCCTGGCAGCAAAATAAACGAATATGTGATTGTTTATAAGGTATTAAGGTGTTTAGTTCTAATGCGTGGTATGCATCTTGCTAAATATAATGCAAGTGGACTTTGCGCGCTTGCTCAGGGCTGGGTAAAATGTGCTTCTTGTGAAGAATTCGCCATGGCAAGTGACGTTCAAGGAGAATGGCATGAACAATCATGAAAATCAGAAAGGCGAGATGGAAAAAACACAATTCGAACATGATCTCGCCGATCAAACAAACAAACCAGTAGACGCATCGCGCAGGGGCTTTACCAAGTCCGGGTTGGCTGTGTCTGGGGTGTTGCTCACACTTACCAGCCGGCCAGTGTTGGGTGACTTCCTGTGCAAATCACCTTCTGGTTTTCTTTCAGGCAATGTTAGCGCCTCTGGTACACCCACAATGTGTGATGGCCGCACACCTGGCTACTGGGGTACGAATGTGCTTCCACCGAAGGATTTGATGGCTAGTAATTATCATCAATGGCCTGATCCGTACACGACTGGTGCATTGTTAACAACTTGTACCAAGACTCAGAACCCTGATTGTTGGGCGGGTGGTACCAAATTTCATGGAGGTGCTCTTGGATTTGGTGGTAGCGAATTTGGCGACAAAAGTATGTTGCAGGTGATATTGCTTGGCGGTAACGGTGATTCGGAGCAACTTGGTGCGCACTGTGTGGCAGCTTTGCTCAACGCGGCTAAGGGATGGACGAATAATGTTTTGACCGAGTCGCAGGTTAGAAGCATGTACAACGATTTTGTCAACAATGGGTTTTTTGAACCAACCGCTGGAGTGCCGTGGTACGCGGCGGATATTGTCGCTTACTTGAAAACGACCATGAAGTAGATGAATTCGATGCCTACCTCGCAAGCATGAGCGTTAAGTTTAGATCAGAATGATGTGGCGAGTGATATCCGCTCATGCGCTTCACTTCCGTTCTTGGGAAGATGGGTTCATTGTTTACAACAGCCTTTCGGGGGATACCCATCTGCTGGGTTCTTCAGCCGCTCATGTGCTGTTAAAATTACAAGAAACGCCTGCAAATGCTGCACTCTTGGCTTCCTCTCTTGCCCCTCTGATGCAAGCCGAAATGGATGAGGAGTTTGTATCCCAAATAGATCAACTTCTCGCTGACCTTGGCAATCTTGCTTTGATAGAACGCAGCTGATTTTGAATGTTTCCGCGTTAACTTTCTCAGAACTTGGACTCCGGCTCAAACAAGCGGGAATTTTCCTCCAGACCGGTTCGTTCATTACCCATCTGCAAACCTCGATCCCCGGCGTGGCTGAAGGTGTCAGCCTGCTTTATGCGGATTATCCTTTGCTGGAACAATCGGACTTCGCTGATTTCCACGTCAGCCTTGCTTCCCCCCGCAACCTGAGGCGCTGGTTCAAACCCCAGGTGCTATTTTTATTTGACGGGAAGCCTCCATTCAAACCCCTGCCGCTCGACCAGGCATTTCCGATGCTGGAGTGGGGGCTCAATTGGTGCGTGTCGAGCCACGCCAACCGGTATTTGATCATCCATGCGGCCGTGGTGGAGAAGGGGGGGTATGCTGCCATTTTGCCCGCCCCGCCTGGCTCGGGTAAAAGCACCCTGTGTGCAGCTTTGGTGAATCGCGGCTGGCGATTGCTTTCGGATGAGCTTGCTTTGGTGCGCGTCAGTGATGGGCAGATTATCCCGCTTCCCCGTCCCGTCAGCTTGAAAAACGAATCCATCGATATCATCCAGCAATACGAGCCAGATGTGATTATTAGCCGCAAGGTCAGCGATACCATGAAGGGCACGGTTGCCCATATGAAAGTGCCCACGGACAGCATCACCCGCGCTACGGAAACGGCCAGGGCTGCCTGGGTGATTTTTCCGAAATATCAGGCCGGGGCCGGTGCCCGCCTGGAAGCTCTGCCTCAGGCGCGGGCCTTTATGCGGATTGCGGATAACGCATTTAATTACAGCCTGCTGGGCGTCAAGGGCTTTGAGGCCATGGCCGGCCTGATCGATGCTTCCCTGTGCTATGATTTTACCTATAGCGTCCTGGACGAAGCTATTGAAACATTTGCTGCATTAAAGCCGCCAGCGATCTGAAGTGAATTTACCCCCCTTGGTTTTGCAGGCGTTTCGGCAACCCGATTTGCTGATTTCCCTGAGTCTTGCTGACTGGGATCTGCTATTGCGTCAGGCGCGATCTGCCAATTTGCTGGCGCGACTCCATGTTGTGCTCGATGAACGCGGCCTGCTTGAAAAAGTGCCACAACAACCGCGCGAGCACCTTGAATGGTCGCACGCGACGGCCGAAAGACACACACAAGCGGTTCGCTGGGAAGTAAGCCTGATTCGAAAGGCCTTGGCAAAGGCCGGAGTGCCGATCATTCTTCTCAAGGGCGCGGCCTATGTCATGGCAAAATTGCCATCAGCCCGCGGACGTCTTTTTACAGATATCGATATCATGGTGCCCAAAGACCGCCTCAATGAGGTGGAAGCCGCCTTGATGCTTCACGGCTGGGCCGCAACGCACCACGATGCCTACGATCAGCGCTACTACCGCACCTGGATGCATGAATTGCCCCCAATGCGGCATGTCAGGCGATCGACCGTGATCGATGTGCATCATGCCATCCTGCCGGAAACGGCTTCCATTCACCCTGATCCGGAAAAGCTGCTTGCAGCGGCATGTGCCCTGGAAGAATACGAGGGCCTCAAGGTTCTTGCGCCGACCGATATGGTCCTGCACAGTGCTGCTCATCTCTTCCACGATGGAGAGCTGGAGAATGGCCTGCGCGACCTGGTCGATATCGACAGCTTGCTACGCTATTTCAGCACTTTGCCCATGTTCTGGCCTGAACTCGCCGAACGGGCAGTGGAGCTTGAATTGACCCGGCCTCTTTTTTACGCCTTGCGCTATGCCACAAAGATTCTGCATACGCCCATTCCAAGGGATACGATGGATGCGGCCAGGATCGGTCGTCCCAACCCGTTTACCATGGCCCTCATGGATAGGCTCTTTACCCGCGCGCTCATGCCGGCTCATCCCAGTTGCTCTGATGCTTTTTCCGGTGGTGCGCGCTGGTTGCTCTATGTCCGTGCAAATTGGCTGCGCATGCCGCCTTTTCTGCTTGCGCGTCATTTGTTCCACAAAGCCTTTATTTCAACCAGGGCTGATTAAGAGCCTGCTCTTGGCCTCATCAGGGTGTCGAAATTTTTTACACTTTGATCGCAATATGCGACGCATTTCCTGTTTCTCTGGTTCACCATCCTATAAATACAATGAGTTGTCCATGTTGGAATGGAAAATGCTGGTTGGAGCTTATGTAGAGCGTAGGTTTTTGAAGGTTTGATTTCCCGCGCTGTTTTTGTTTCCTGTCATTGCCACTTTACAGCTAAGGCAAGTTTTCGCCGAAGTGGCAGCTTGGATTTTTATTCAAGATCATTGATTAATGGGGGTTGCAATGAGTTCTCTCGGCAAGTCCTTGTTCGGATTGGTCTTGCTGGCTTTGTGGGGCGGTAGTGCTGGTGCCGGGCTTGATGTGCCATTGGCTGCGCTGGAAGTGTCTGAAAATTCGGATAATCCACAAATACTGGCCGCACTTGCGCTCAAATACGAACACGCGGAAGGTGTGCCGCTAGATTATCTTAAAGCCAAAACGCTTTATTGCCGTGCCGCCCGATCAGGTCATGCTGGAGCCCAATATGCGCTTGGCTGGATGTATGCCAATGGGCGCGGAGTTTCGCGGGACGATGGCGTTGCCGCCCGGTTGTTTGCCATGGCAGCTGAACAGGGCCATGAATATGCGACCAGGATGATGCGTTTCACCCAGACTGATGTTAAGGCGCAGTTGCCGGCCTGCCTATTGCCTGATACACCGGTGGTTCAAGACGAAGACTCCAGTCAGGAGGTGGCGGTAACTTTTCAGGATGGACCTATTTCCAGGCTGGTGCATCAACTGGCGCCTCGTTACGAAGTGGACCCCAGGCTGGTAATGGCTGTTATCTCGGTTGAGTCCGGGTTCAATGCCCGTGCGATATCGCCTAAAAATGCGCAAGGCCTGATGCAGCTCATTCCCGAAACAGCACAGCGCTTCCGCGTCAAGAATGCATTCGATCCGGCAGAAAATATCAAGGGCGGCATGGCGTATCTTCAATGGTTGCTGGCGTTCTTTAAGGGTGATGTGTCGCTGGTAGTCGCAGCCTACAATGCAGGTGAGAGAGCGGTTGAACGCTATCGGGGGATTCCGCCTTATCCAGAGACAAGGGATTACGTACGAAAAATCAAGCAGCTCTACAGGAAGCCTACCCACCCATACCAGTCCAATCTGGTCGAGTCGTCCTTCGTGGCGCTGCCGGTAAACTAAAGCTTTTAGGGAATAGGTTCCTGATTTTAAGTTGCTTGCTAGCGGGGTTCGTGCCAGCTTCTATTCGGGTGCGAGATGCGCTACGTACCAGTCCATGGCCTGCTTTAGGCCTTCGTCAATTCGGTGGGTCGGCTCGAAACCTAGCAGCCTGGCTGCTTTTGAAATGTCCGCCTGGGAGTGGCGCACATCCCCTTCGCGAAAGTCGACGTGCTGAGGGCGATGCGTTTCAAGGTGGGGGAATTGTTCCTGCAGCAGTGAACGCATCATTTCATAGAGCTGGTTAAGGCTGGTGCGTTCATTGAGCGCCACGTTGTAAACCTGGTTGGCAGCCTCAGGATTGTCTGCCAGGGCGGCGAGCAAGTTTGCCTGAACGACGTTGTCGATAAAGCAGAAATCGCGGCTGGTTTCGCCATCCCCGTTGATATACAGGGTTTGATTCCTGATGAGCGCAGCCACCCATTGGGGGATTACCGCGGCATAAGCGCCATTCGGGTCCTGCCTGGGGCCAAAGATGTTGAAGTAGCGCAGCCCGATAGACTCGGTGCCATAGCAACGGGCAAATACATCCGCGTAGAGTTCGTTGACATATTTGGTGACGGCATAAGGCGAGAGCGGTTTCCCTATCACCGATTCCACTTTGGGAAGGTCGGGATGGTCGCCATAGGTTGAACTTGACGCAGCAAAAACAAAGCGTTTGACCGGGGCATCGCGGGATGCCACAAGCATGTTTAGAAAGCCGGAGACGTTGTTCTCATTGGTCAGGATGGGGTCTTCGATGGAACGCGGCACGGATCCCAGAGCCGCTTCATGCAGAACAAAATCCACTTTTTTGCAGGCATTGGCGCAATCTTCGAGTTTGCGGATGTCGCCCTCGATGAAGGTGAAATTGCGCCAAGCTTCCGGTCCGACCAATTCCTGCACCTGTTCGAGGTTGTGCCTGTAGCCGGTTGAGAAATTGTCCATCCCGGTGACCTTCTGGTTCAGTCTGAGCAAGGCCTCCAGAAGATTGGAACCGATGAAACCGGCTACTCCGGTAATCAGCCAGTGGTGCTGATGGCCCCTCAAATATTGCTGGGCAGCTTGAAATTTTGTCATGGGCGGCAATTTCCTAATCAGAGTCTCCAGACGCTGAGACCTGTCTCGCGAAGTGCTACTTGGTCGAACTGGGATTTTACGTCTATGAAGCATCCGTTCCCGGTCACCTTGGCTTGGAAGTCACTCAAGGGCCTGGCAAGCAGTTCTTTATGTGAAACTGCGGCGACAATCGCGTCTGCCTGCGGGAGATCCTCCCAGGTTTCAAGCTCCAGGCCGTATTCATGACGGGCTTCTTTGACGTCGGCTACCGGATCGTGGACATGTACTTCAATCCCATAATCCTGGAGTTCGTGAATCAGGTCAGCGACTTTTGAATTTCTCAGGTCTGGGCAGTTTTCCTTGAAAGTGAGGCCAAGCACATTGACTTTGGCTCCCCGCACGTGGAAGCCAGCTTTAATGATTTGTTTTACCGTCTGTTCCGCCACAAACTTGGCCATACTGTCGTTGATGCGACGGCCCGCCAGAATGACCTGAGGGATGTAGCCGATCATCTCTGCCTTGTGAGTGAGATAGTAGGGGTCTACCCCGATGCAGTGCCCCCCGACCAAGCCGGGGCGGAAGGGAAGGAAGTTCCACTTGGTACCGGCGGCTTGCAGTACCTCAAGGGTGTCAATTCCCAATTTATCGAAAATAATAGCCAATTCGTTCATCAAGGCGATGTTCAGGTCGCGCTGAGTGTTTTCGATTACCTTGGCGGCCTCAGCAACCTTGATGCTGGATGCGCGGTGAACGCCGGCGGTAATAATGGTTTCGTATAATTTGGCCACTTTTTCCAAAGTGTCCGCGTCATCGCCAGACACCACTTTTAGAATTGTTGTTAGCGTATGCTCTTTATCGCCAGGGTTGATGCGTTCGGGTGAAAAGCCAACGTGGAAATCTTTTTTCCATTTCAAGCCGGAATGCTTTTCCAGAATTGGAATGCAGACCTCTTCGGTCGCCCCGGGGTAAACCGTGGATTCATAAGTAATGATGGCCCCGCGTTTCATGTGTTTTCCGACTGTTTCGCTGGCACCAACGAGGGGTGTAAAATCGGGTTGATGCGCGATATCCACCGGTGTGGGGACTGCAACAACGATATGATCGGCGAGGGCTAATTGGGTTGGGTCGGTGGTGACGGTAAGGTGTCTGGCTGCCTGTAAATCCGCGGTTGAAACCTCTCCCGTCGGGTCGATGCAGCGTTTATAGTTTTCAACCTTGTTAAGAGACAAGTCATAGCCGATGGTTTGCTGTATTTTTCCAAACTCAACGGCCAAGGGTAAACCAACATACCCGAGCCCCACCACGGCAATGACGTTCATAATAAATATCCCTTAGTGTTTATCATAAAAATTAAATCTAACAGATATCCAAACAAGCTTCAATCCTAGGCCCTATCTATATTTGCTTGCTTGTTCGGAATGGAAGCGAGTGTGATTTATGGATTATACTGACATCATTAATTGTGTAGGCTATCTAGCCTGATTTCGTTTAAAAGGTGTGTTGAGGTGGTCATGAATATCACAGTGTCGATGAATGTTCGAGGTGGCCTTTTGGCTAATTATATTTTTTACGTCAAAAGTATTTTCATCCTGTGCTTGGGGTGTTTTTATTCTAGCTCTGTTTGGGCGGATGGTCTTTCCAAGACCATTCAGGCTATAAAACCATCCATCGTTGGAATTGGGACTTTCCAAAAAACACGCAGTCCTGCCTTGAATTTTGTGGGCACGGGCTTTGTTGTCGGCGATGGTTCTCTTGTTGTCACCAATGACCATGTTATTCCAAAGATCATCGATGTTGATGGAAAGGAATCCCTGGTTGTTATTGTGTCAACTGGCAGCAAAGAACCGGAGCTTAGGGCTGCGGTTCGGATCGCGCTTGACAAGGAGCATGACTTGACTCTGCTCAAATTCAGCGGTACAGCACTTCCAGCGATGGAGGTTGGGGATTCCAGTACCGTTCATGAAGGCCAAATGTTTGCCTTTACCGGGTTTCCTATTGGCATGATCCTTGGGTTTTATCCTGTGACCCATCGCGGAATGCTCTCTTCCATCACACCTATAGTTCTGCCAGCGCCGAATTCCAAGCAATTGGACGTAAAAAAACTGGCTCAACTTCAAAAATCGGCTTACACCGTTTTCCAGTTAGATGGAACGGCTTATCCAGGAAGCAGCGGTAGTCCAGTCTACGATTCAGAAACCGGGGTCGTTTATGGCGTCATCAACATGGTATTTGTAAAAGGAATGAAGGAAAGTGCGTTGAGCCACCCGAGCGGGATTACTTACGCGATTCCTGGAAATTATGTGCGCGATCTGTTGCAACGGAAATGATCATGACTGAACTCGGTTTTACGGATGGATGCGTCGCCTTGAAAACTGCTTGTGGGCGTTTTTGACATGGCTTTTCTCTAAATCCTAATGGTAAGAGATTCAAATGAAGGCGTCGTTCTCATATCCAAAATTAAAAAAATCTAAATTTATGCATGACTTGAGTTGAAAAGCCTCCCGTCAATATCTCGACACCAGTGTCAAGAGTTCGGCTCTGGTTTCGGCCTCGACCCAAGTGCTTACCAAATATAACCAAAACAAATCAACCTGCTATTAATATGGCATATTCCTTGCTGCTTCAAAGAATAAGCTCAAGAGCTGTTTGATGGCTAGGAAGTATCCATGGTTCTCATGGAGGTCATACGAGAGATTCGTATCACGTTTTCTCGCCGGATAGCAGTGAACTAAAAATTTGCGGGGAACAGGACATGTTTCGAATTGCCAATCATTACGTTTCAATCACAGGGATTATTCTTTTCGTGATTGAAGTGCTTATTCTGATGGCCTCAGTCTACCTGGGTACTTCAATCCGTTTCTTTAGCTCTACGCAACTTTTTTCATCCCCTTTTGCAGATATATTCCCGGAAGCAGGCGCCTTTGCATTTGTGATGGTGTTTAGCATGACTGCACTTGGGATGTATCAACTGGATTACAGGGAAAGTTTCAGGGGCACTTTGCATCGCCTCATGCCCGCCTTTGCTTTGGGTTTTGGCCTCATTACCCTGGTTTTTTATTGGGCGCCCGATCTCTATATTGGCCGCGGGATTTTGGGGATCGTACTGTTAATTGCCGCCTCAGGTATCTTTCTGACACGGATCATTTTTTTTAGGTGGTCCGATCTCAGCCTCCTGGCGCCGCAGATTATGATTTTGGGTGTTGGTGAGGCGGCCAAGGAGTGCGGTGAGCTTGCCGAGAATAATTACGGCCACCATAAATTCAAAATCGTTGGCTTTGTTCCAATGCCTGAAGAAGATAGTCTTGTCCTTTCTTTAACCATTTTGCCAGTAAGTGGGTCACTGTCATCCATGGCAAAAAAATACAACGTGAATGAGATCGTTGTTGCGGTTCAGAACCGGCGAAGTGGGAGTTTCCCTATTCAGGAGCTTCTGGAGTGCAAGCTGAATGGAGTTAAGGTGAGCGATGCGGCAACCTTTTTTGAACGAGAGCTGTGCCAGATCCGAGTGGATTCACTTCAGCCTAGCTGGCTGGTGTTTGGAGGCGGGTTCGATCAAGGACTTTTGCGATCTGGCATTAAAAGGAGCTTCGATTTACTTGCAAGCTTAATTCTTTTGATCGCGACACTCCCGATTATGATTATTACCGCACTGTTGATATTTATCGAAGACCGTGGACCTATCCTTTATCGTCAGGAAAGGGTGGGCAAGGATGGCCAAAATTTTATGGTCATGAAGTTTCGCAGTATGCGAAACAATGCAGAGAAGGCAGGAAAGCCACAATGGGCTGCTGAAAATGATCCGCGTACGACGAAGGTGGGACGGATCATTCGTAAACTGAGAATTGACGAATTACCGCAAATCCTTAACGTTCTAAAGGGAGAAATGAGCTTTGTCGGCCCCAGGCCGGAAAGACCCTATTTCGTGAAGCAACTATGCGAGGAGATCCCCTATTACAACGTCAGGCACAGTATAAAACCGGGGATCACCGGTTGGGCACAGGTGCGTTACCAATATGGCGCCTCGGTTGAGGATGCCCTGCAAAAGCTCCAGTACGATCTGTACTATGTGAAAAATAACAGCTTGTTTCTGGATATAATCATTTTGATTGATACAGTCCAGGTCGTTCTGTTTGGCAAGGGCGGGCGATGATTCCGGAATTCAGTCTTCCATGTTGACAAGCATTGCAGCATATAGCTACTCCATTGCAGCTGTTGCGTTTCTTTTATTGAGCATCCTCATGCTGACCAGTTGGCGCGGTCGCCTGCATGGATTAATACTGACGACCGCTTGCCTGCTTACAGCGCTTTGGGCAGCGACGGTTGCTTATCAGGTTGCTTGGGGACGCCCTTTATCGTTTTTGACGGACATCCTGGAAATCTTTCGAAACGCGGGCTGGTCTTTTTTTCTGCTCATGCTGCTGGGGCCATTTCAGAAGAAGGATGCCTTCATTTCTGCCAGGCTTAGGCCATATGTAGCGGGCATTGCGGTTTTTTACCTTTTGCTTTTGTTGTCCACTGTTTACATCTATTCGGGTGATAAACCCCCTCAAGGCGCTGTTGCATTTTTGACTGGCATCACCGGGCGCGTGGCCATGGCCGTCATGGGCATGATTCTGGTGGAACAGCTCTACCGGAATACCCCTGTCAAACAGCGCTGGGGGATAAAATATGTCTGCCTGGGAATTGGTGGGGTATTCGTTTACGATTTTTACTTATACAGCGACGCAATGTTGTTCAGAAATGTGAATTCTGAAATCTGGGCCGCGCGTGGCATTGTCAATGCCCTGATCGTTCCGCTTATCGCTGTGTCAGCTTCTCGCAGCCCCCAATGGTCATTGGGGATTTCAGTATCCCGCCGCATCCTGTTCCATTCCGCTGCGTTAGTCGGTGCCGCACTTTATTTGCTGGCCATGGCCGCAGCCGGCTACTACCTGCGTATTTTCGGAGGGAGCTGGGGAACGGTCTTGCAGGCGGTATTCCTGTTTGGCGCCGTGATTCTGCTCATGGGGGTACTTTTTTCAGGTACTTTGCGTGCCTGGCTCAAAGTTTTTATCAGCAAGCATTTTTATAATTACAACTATGATTACCGCGAGGAGTGGTTGCGCTTTACCCGTACCCTTTCCGAAGCCGGACATGGCCTGGAGGAGCGTACTATCCAGGCTGTAGGTGAACTGGTGGAAAGCCCGGGCGGTGCTTTGTGGATTAGCCGTGAGTCCGGAAAATGTGAACCAGTGGCGCACTGGAACATGCCTTTGGCGAACGGCTGCGAGCCGGCAAATAGCAGTTTTTGCCAGTTTCTGGAAAATAGGCAGTGGGTAATCGATTTGCAGGAATTTGACTCAAATCCTGAAAAATATGGCGCCATTGCCCTGCCGCAATGGCTGCGTTCCATTCCCAAGGCCTGGTTGGTGGTGCCGCTGATTCAGCAGCGGAAATTATTTGGCTTTGTGGTGTTGGCACAGCCCCGGAGTAGAATCAGGTTAAACTGGGAGGTGAACGATCTACTTAAAATCGCCGGCAACCAGGCAGCAAGTTACCTTGCACAACAGGAAGCAGCCAATGCGCTTATGGTGGCGCGTCAGTTCGAATCATTTAATCGCATGTCTACTTTTGTGGTGCACGATCTCAAGAACCTGGTTTCCCAATTGTCGCTCATGCTTTCAAATGCTGAAAAACACAAAAATAATCCCGAATTTCAAAAAGACATGCTCGATACGGTGGATCTCTCCATCCAGAAAATGAAGCTGCTCTTGCAGCGATTGAGCGGTGGCGCTTCCATTGAGAAACCGGCACCGCTTGTTATCGACCAGCTGTTGCAGCAAGCGGTGGCAGTCAAGTCAGCAGTAGAGCCGAAGCCCGTCCTGGAGATAGTGGAAGCTGGCCTGTCGGTATTTGCCAATTGGACTCGTCTCGAACGGGTAATCGGGCATCTCATTCAGAATGCGATAGAAGCCACTCCCCGAGATGGGCAAGTCCGGGTTTGCCTGACCAGGGAGAATGACGCCGCGATTATCGAGATTCAGGATACAGGGCGAGGCATGAGCGAGTCGTTTATCCGCGAGCGCTTGTTCAAGCCGTTTGAATCCACAAAGTCTGCAGGCATGGGGGTTGGCGTGTTTGAGAGCAGGGAATACGTCCACGAACTTGGCGGGCAGCTTCAGGTCAGCAGCGACCCGTCGAGCGGCACGACCTTCCGTATGAGCTTGCCGCTCTATCATCATAATCATGCTGTTGAGATTGCCGCATAAGGGCAAGAGGAAAGAAGTGAGTCAAAACAAAAAACACCTGTTGATAATCGAAGACGACCCTGGACTGCAAAAACAGTTGCGTTGGAGCTTTGATGCTTACGACGTGTTGGTGGCGGGGGACCGTGAAAGCGCCCTCGCGCTGGTTCGCCGCTATGAACCTGCGGTGGTCACCATGGACCTAGGTCTTCCCCCCGACCCGGATGGCGCCTCCGAGGGCCTGGCCACCCTGAAGCAGATACTTGAACTCGCGCCGGATACCAAAGTGATCGTTCTTACGGGTAACCAGAATCATGGCAATGCGGTGAAAGCCATCGGAATGGGCGCTTACGATTTTCATCAAAAACCTTTTGAGCCCGAGATGTTGGGCCTGGTGATTGAAAGAGCATTCTACTTGTATGCGCTGCAGCAGGAGAATCGCGGTCTACTGCAAACCCAGGCGGAATCTCCCCTTTCCGGCATTATCAGCAGGGACCCCGGTTTGCTCAAGGTGTGCCGCAACGTGGAGAAGGTGGCCCCTTCGGATGCTACGGTCATGCTGTTGGGTGACAGCGGGACGGGAAAAGAGTTGCTAGCAAAAGCCCTGCACCAGTTGAGCTCCAGGCAGGGAAAACGCTTCATGGCTATCAACTGCGCAGCGATTCCTGAAGCGCTCTTGGAAAGCGAATTGTTCGGCTATGAGAAAGGCGCTTTCACCGGGGCGGTCAAGCAGACCCTGGGTAAAATCGAGCTTGCCAATGGAGGCACTTTTTTCTTGGATGAGGTTGGAGATCTGCCCATGTCCCTGCAGGCAAAACTGCTGCGTTTCCTGCAGGAAAGGGTGATCGAAAGAATCGGGGGGAGAGACGAGATTCCAGTGGATGTTCGTATTGTCTGCGCAACACACCAGAAGTTGAAGGAACTGATCGAGGCTGGGAGATTCCGGGAAGATCTCTATTACCGGTTGAGCGAAATCGTGGTTACGATTCCCCCTTTGCGGGACAGGGTGGGCGATGCTGCGCTGCTGGCACATCATTTCAAAAACAAATTCAGTGCCCAAGAGGGGCGCTCCTTGCTGAATTTCAGCGAGGAGGCGCTGGCTGCAATAGAGAATCATCCTTGGCCGGGAAATGTGCGGGAATTGGAGAACTGCATCAAGCGGGCCGTTATTATGGCGGACGGTCCCCAAATTACTGCGGATGACCTTGGATTGCAGGCTTCCTTGGCAGCAGAGGAACCTATCAATCTGCGTCAGGTGCGTGAGGATGCCGAATACAAGGCCTTGGTGAAGGCGCTAGCGAGAGTGGATGGCAATCTTGTCAAAGCGGCAGAACTGCTAGGCATCAGCCGCCCTACCATTTATGACCTGATGAGCCGTCATGGAATCAAATAAACCCTTTTTCCGGTTCAGGAATAAATGAGCAGTGAAGTTTGAAAAAATAAGGAAATTATTGTGAGTGGTCTGTGTGGCTGGATCAGTGATGGCGCCGCGGCAGCCGATAACCGCCAGCTGGTAGAAAGAATGGCCGGAGCACTGGCACGTTTCGATGCTAGTGGCATCCATGCATTGACAGGGGCGAGAAGCGCACTGGCGGTTGTCGCCAATGGTGAGAGCACGCATGTCTACCAGAGGGAAGGCGTCTTGGCCGCAATATGGGGTCAGGCCAGATTCAAGGATACGCGTTTGGCCCATCTGGCGCAGACAGAAGGCTTGGCAAAAACCCTGGCCGATGGCTGGCTGGATGTGGGAGAGCAGATTATTGCGGACTTGTCGGGTGCATTTTCCCTTTGCATCCTGAATGAAGTCACCGGTGAGGCCGTTCTGGCAATCGACCGCATGGGCATCCAGCCGCTTTCCTACCAGATTTCCGGCGATGCTTTGATATTCGCTTCATCTGCGGATGCGCTCGTTCTTCACCCGCTGGCAAGGGCTGAAATCGATCCACAGGAACTTTACAATTACGTCTATTTCCACATGATTCCGGGGCCCGGCACGATCTACAAGGGCCAACAGCGCCTTTTGCCAAGCGAGTATCTCGTCTTCAGGAACGGGAAGGCACGAACCCGGAAGTACTGGGAAATGCAGTTCCTGGAACAGGAAAAGCTACCCTTTGGCGAACTCAAGCAGGAATTTCTGCGCCTGTTGCACTCCAGCGTGCGCGATGCTGCCGGCGGGCAGGAAGTGGGCGCCTTTCTAAGTGGCGGCACGGATAGTTCCACGATCGCGGGAATTTTGGGGGCGGTGGGTGGATGGCCTGCGCGGACCTACTCCATCGGCTTCGAAGCCGATGGCTATGACGAGATGGAATACGCTCGTATCGCGGCGCGGCGGTTCTCAACTCAGCATCATGAGTATTATGTGACTCCGGACGATGTGGTGGCGGCCATTCCGCAGATTGCGGCGATCTTCGATCAACCCTTCGGCAATGCCTCCGCCGTGCCTGCCTTCTATTGCTCCCGGATGGCGAAGGCAGACGGTTTGAGCAGGATACTGGGTGGTGACGGGGGCGACGAACTGTTCGGTGGCAACGAGCGCTATGCGAAGCAAACCATCTTTTCCCTTTATGAGCGCCTTCCAGCGGTATTGCGCAGGAGCATCCTCGAGCCCGCGATTTTCAACATGCCCGGTGGACGGAAGATCCCACTGGTGCGCAAGGCCCGCAGCTATATCGAGCAGGCTTCGGTACCGATGCCGGCGCGTCTTGAAACCTATAACCTGCTGGAGCGCTATGGCCATGAGCAGGTGTTTACCCGGGAATTTCTGGCGACTACCGATGTTGGGCAGCCTCTCTCACTCTTGAACGAAACCTATCGCCAGGCCCATGCGCAAAGCTTGATCAATCATATGCTGGCGCTTGACTTGAAATTCACCCTTGCAGATAACGACTTGCCCAAGGTTGTAAAAGCGTGCGAACTGGCGGGTATGGAGGTTGCTTTCCCGTTTCTTAACGACGAGATGGTGGCATTTTCCGCACGGCTTGCGCCTGAGCTCAAGCTCAAGGGCACGAAACTGCGATATTTTTTCAAAGAGGCGTTGCGGGGCACTTTGCCTGACGAGATCATTACCAAGCAAAAACACGGTTTTGGGCTGCCTTTCGGTGTCTGGCTCCAGACTCACAAGCCGCTGCAGGCTTTGGCCGCCGACAGCCTGAGCGATCTGAAATCACGTCGCATCATACGAGTGGATTTCATCGACAAATTGCTTGGGCAACATCTGGACGAACATGCCGGGTATCACGGCACCATGGTCTGGGTACTGATGATGCTGGAGCAATGGTTCAAGCAGCGCTAGAAACCAGATTCCGAAAAGCACCCTTAAAAAGGCCGCAGGGAGCCGCTATACTTTCTCCAAGATGGCATTCACAATCCAGAGTTGCTATCCGCCCAATTATTCTAGCTATCGAGATTCCATATGACTTACGCTTCAGACCCTAGCGTCATTGATGCACGTTCGAACAGCCGGCAGCACATGAAGGCTTTACGTTTAGTTATCTGTGGAAGCGCAGGCTCAGGCAAGAGGACACTGACTGGGCTGCTACCCTACCCATCAAAAATACTGTTCGAGGGTCAACTGGCTATACTGGATGCGGGTGAGCAGAAGGCAACTCAAAGCACCCACAGCCCCGATTCCGCCCTGTTGAATGATAATTTAGCCGCAGATCAAGAACAGATCGATGCTGCGTTGCATCTCTTCTCCGCCGATGTGGCGGTGGTTCTCGTCGATGCAAATACCGGCATGCTCGCCCAGTGTCGTCAGCATAGCCACCTGATATCACAGCTTGGCATCCGTAAGCTCATCCTGGCCATCAACAAGATGGATCTTGTGGACTACTCGGAAGAGGTGTTTCAGCGCATCGAAGAGGACTACCGCAGTTTCGCTCGTCAGATCGGGCTGGAAGAGATAACGGCCATTCCTCTTTCTGTCTTGTACGGCGACAATCTCACTGAGCCCGGCAACCACATGCCGTGGTTCCATGGAAGCACTCTGACGGCTTGTCTGGAAGCAATGAAAATTGATTCTCCCATTGAAGAGGCCACTCCAGTTTCAATTGCGCCTGCAAGCGTGGCCGACCAGTTCGAATCAACGATTATCTGGATGCACGATATCCCCATGGTCCCTGGGCGGCCCTATCTGCTCAGAGTGGGGGGGCAGATGGTTGCCGCCACCATTACCGATATCAAATACCAAGTGAGCGTGGGTACATCGGAACATCTGGCGGCAAAAAACCTGGGCTGCAATGCTGTCGGCGTGTGCAACATCAGTGTCAGCCGTCCAATCACCTTCGACCCCTATAAAGACAATCGGGATCGGGGTGGTTTCATCCTGATCGACCGCGAGAGCAACAACCCCATCGGGCTTGGATTGCTGCACTTCGCCCTGCGCCGCGCACAGAACATCTACATGCAGCATGTCGACGTGGACAAGGCCACCCGTGCGGCGAATAAGGGACAAAAGCCCTGCATGCTGTGGTTCACCGGCCTTTCCGGCTCGGGGAAATCCACCATCGCCAATCTGGTTGAAAAGCGGCTGCACGCCATGGGTTGCCACACTTACTTGCTCGACGGCGACAACGTGCGCCACGGATTGAACAAGGACTTGGGCTTCACTGAGGCAGACCGGGTGGAGAATATCCGCCGCGTGGCGGAAGTGGGCAAGCTGATGGTAGATGCGGGCCTGATTGTCCTGGCCGCATTCATTTCTCCTTTTCGTTCAGAACGCCGCCTTGCACGGGAACTGCTCGAAGAAGACGAGTTTTTTGAGATATTTGTGAACGTTCCGCTTTCGATCGCCGAGGAGCGTGATCCGAAAGGGCTTTATCGCAAGGCCAGAAGCGGTGCGTTGAAAAATTTTACCGGGATCGACTCGCCTTATGAGGCTCCGCTAACACCAGAAATTCATCTCGACACGGCTTCGATGTCACCCGATCAAGCGGCCGAATTGGTGGTGGTAACCATTCTTCAGTCCATGAAAGGCTAATTGATGATAATTTCCATAAACATTATCCACAAAGACGGGGTAAACGCTGAATCCTACAATTTCCTGCTCACGCAGGCTGAGTGAAGTCATGACTTCTTGTCGCTCTCCTGTGCGACAGTTTCGCCGCGTTGAGGCAAATAAATCGTTTGATCCAAGCATGCCTGAGCGAAACGTATGCCCATCGATACAGTAATGACAAACCCGGTTTGAATCACTGCCCAGCGCAAAAACAACTCTCTCTCCGCCATTAGGTGCGACCGGTCAGGGCCAAGCAAGAATTGCGCACCTGAGAAAACATTGCCATATTTTTCTATCTGAGGTTCTAGCCCAAGATTAAGCAGCAACCAACCAAGTGGAATCGAAATAATGCATGTCAACCCGGCTAACATTAGCGTGCGTAGGCGTATCGGAACACGTGCGCATAACACCGCCACCGCGCAACACAGGCCTAACAATGCATAGAGATAACCTCCGCCACCCCACCCTAACGGTCCATCGCGTGCGATGAGTTCATTTAGATTGTCGGTAGATGACCAATCAAAAGTAATCGCTTTGGCCAGCCATAGCCAAAGTAGGGCACTCGTAAACAATACCAAAGCTCTCCGTACCGTCAGCACATTGCCATGGCGTAGATCAACAATAAACAGCATCAACCCCAGAAACACGGGCAGTGGGCTATAGAGCGCTGCAAAACGTACCGGTCGCTCTATAAAATCAACCACGCTCGTTCCCAGTATGAGAAAAATATCTCGCCACCATTCGCCCCAAATGTTCTGATTGACCACAAACCAATACAGATTGTTAGATCCCGCTATATCCCCGATACTTTCCTGGGAAACACTTCCGGAAAGCAATAGCAAGCTAACCAAACTGGAAATAGAAACCCATAACGGAAGGCTTAAATAGGGTGCGCTGCTGTTTGAAAACTTATGTCCTGCCAGAGCTGCACCCGCCCCAACCCAAAGCAATGCAATTGCGAACACCATCAGAAAGAAAAAATTGCCATTCCCGAGAAACAGCTCTCGCACGTTATAAGGCACCCCAGGTACTCGCAGCATTGCCCACATTAAAACCGCCATGCCAAGAACGCTAATTCCCAGCGTTGCAAGCCAGCCTATGCGGGGCATTAAATCCAGTATTTTTCTCGCACTAGAGTCGGTAACTTCATTCAGTGGCTGCGCAGGTGGAAATAGAGTTTTCTGCTGGCGTTGCAGAACCGTTAATAACCAGCCAATCAATAAAATTAGAATCGGCTCCGTTATGTCAGCAGTGCGGCCAAGGATTAGCATCTGGGTCAACTCGAGCAAACACGCCCACAGTATCAGACCCACCATCACTCCACCGATGCGGCCGACCATCATCTGTGCAAACCACAGTAGTCCGGTATAAATAAAAAGGGATTGTGCCACCCCCCGAACATTCACTTCCATCGATCCTTTCAGCATGGTGGCAAATGGAATACTGTTAAAGCTTCCGCCGGGCACAGGTGAAAAGGGGGTTAAAGCTACTATCGCCCACGCAGCAAATAACACAATGAAAGCGAGGCCAAACCGTTCCTTGCGATGTGAGGTCGGTAGTAAAAGCCACGCGAGATAACCTACCATGAGCCCAATCAACAACGAAGCATCCAGTGTCAAATGCACAACAATCAACTTGCCAGCCAGTACCAGCGCGATCAATCCGAACAACCACTTGCTTGGATGGGGTGTCAGTATCGCAAGTGCGCTACCGGCGGCAAACACACCAGCCGCATGTGCAGTGATATCAGGAAAATGGAATTCAGGTCCAAGTATTAATGGCTTTAGCGCATCCTTGAATTTCTGTAAATCAAGGGATGGGACCAGTGGCGACAACTCGGCCAACAACCACAACATCAACAATCCTAATGGAGCAAGCCTGGCCGAAGGGATGGCCACCATACCTGCACCTGCACGGCCAACGGCCAGATGCGCGGCTACGATACCGAACCCAGTCCCTGCCATATTCCACACCACATCCACTAACGCAGCAGACCGTGAAGGCAACCAGACTTGGGCTAGCTGAAGCGAAAATGCCAAAATGAATGCCAGCGCGAGTACCAATGCATCGCGAATGGCGGCGTTGCGCATCGATAGCGACCAGGTTCCAACCAATCCGAATGGAAAGAAAAGGGCGATGTTGCCCAGCACATCGCCGCTGGAAGTGTACAAACTCCAGTCACCAAGAAAGGCCCTCCATGCAGATGGAGGTGGTTCTGTAATATCAAGCGGGTACAATGAGCCGTACACGATTAGAAACGTAATTATTAAAAAAAACCTGTACGTTTTCATGGGAAAAGTTTCACGCAGAATTTGGTGGCAGATTCACGGTTTGATGTTATGCATCAATTGGTATGAGCCGATAGGCCTGAATGAGGCTTCCGGGGGAATTGCATTCGAGGCACGACGGTCATTCAGGTAAATGGATAATCTGTTTAAACCGCTGCCAGGCGATGGCGAATCTTCAATCGGCTCCAGAGTATGATCAGTGCCGGCAGCAGGAGCAATTCCAATAATTGCCCGGCCAGGAGGCCAGTGGAGGTGAGCAGGCCGAAATGCGAGGTGGGCTGGAAACTGGAAGTCACAAGGAGCATGAATTGGGCCACTAGCAGGATCGAGATAGCAACCACGGCGCGACCGGATGCCTCAAAACTGCGCGCCAGGGAGAAGACAACGCCACGCCCTTTGTGTCGTCTCTCAAGGTAATTGTGGAAGAAGTGAATGGTGTCATCGACAGTGATGCCGAGCACCACGCTGGCAATCAGGACCGTTGCCATGTCCAGCTTGATACCGGTTGAACCCATGACGACGAAGATGAAGACGAGCGGGGCCAGGTTGGGCAGCATGCTGATGACGGCAGCGGGCACGGAACGCCAAAGAATGAGCATGATCAGGAAAATCTGGCCGAACGCCCCCATGAAGCTGTGTTGCTGGCCTACCACCAGAAGGTCTTCCTGATCCGAGAACAGGCGACCTGCACCTCCGATTTGCCACTTGATGCCTGGTGCCTCGATTTTTTCAAGGTGCGCCTCGATTTTTTCTATCACGGTCTGGATGGCATTTGCGCCATGCACATTCACGTTGAGCAGGATACGGGTCCGTTGGTACTCATTGTTGACCAATTCCTGCAAGTCCCTGCCGTCATAAATCAGCAGCAATTGGCTGAGCAATTTATTGTTGTGCGGGAGCGTGCGGGCAGACGCCTCCTCGCCGCTGAAGGCCCAGTTCATTTCTTCGACGATGTCCATCATCGACATGGTCCGATCCACTTCCGGCAGTGTTTCTGCCCAATCCTGCACCGATTTGAGCAGTTTCAGACGGTCGGCATCCTTGAATGCATCGCGACCAGGGCCATCGACAACAATTTCCAGAGCGGTGACGCCAACCAGACGTTCTTCGATCAATTGTGTGGATTGCGTGAGCGGGTGGGACTCGTTGAAAAATTTCAGGAGATCGGACTCGGTCTCCACCTTGAAGATTTGCGGCGTGGCCAAGGCTGCCAGCAGGGCGATAGCAGCTACCACCCAAGCGGCATATCGCATGCTGAAACTTGCAATGCCATAGGAGATACGTTTTGTCCAGGCGAATCCGCTGCCTCTTTTCGGCCATGGGCCTCGATCGTATTTATTCAGCAGGGGAGGGACCAGATAGATCACCACCAGGTAAATCATCAATGTGCCAAATGCACTGACCATACCGAAAACCTGAATCGGCGGGATGGGTACCAGCACCAGGCTGATCATGCCCGCCGCAGTACTCAGCATGTTGAACAGCGCGGGCTTGTGCATGAATTGCATGGCGAAAATCACGCGCTTTGGCCTGCGGAACCCCGCATTACGCATGCGTTGCAAAGCCGCATACAGGTGCAGCATATTCCCTATCGTGTAGGCGGAAAGTAGGGTAGGGACCATGGCGGTGACCAAAGTGTAGGGCTGTCCCATAGCCGAAATCAACGCAACACAACTGACTGTCACGGTGCTCATGGCCACGGCGCCGATGATGACTGGCGGGAGGCGCCCCACGACCCAAAGCAGCAATAGCAGGCCCATAAGCACAACCAGTGGGGTGAACAGGATGCTGTCATGCATCATGGATCGCATTTCGGCTGCATCCAGTGCGACCGGGCCGGCCACGGCAACCAGCTTGCTGTCCAGGTTTTCCGCCTTCACCGCCTCGTGCATGGCAGCTTCGATTGCCAGGCGCTGGCGGCTTTCTCCCAGTTTCTTTGTGCGCACTATAAGCGCCAGGGAAGAACCGTCTTTCGAAGCCAGCCAACCGGGTATGAAGCGGTCCTTCAAAACATGGGCTTTGCGTTCTTCTGCAGTAGTGTCGTCCAATCTTTCCAGATCGATCAGGCGCTCGACCGTGAACCCATCTGCGCTACTGGCGATATGGTCGACATTGGTGACGGAGAAAACCCGGTCCACATCCGGAATCTGTTCCAGGCGTTGGCTGACCCGGTCAATTGCCGCAAGAAACTCTTTTGAATACAGATCATTCCCGGTAAAGAGGCTGATGAGTATTTCATCATTTGGGAATTCAGCGCGTAGTTGTCTCTCTAAAACAGAGGCTGGAGAGTCTTTAGGAAAATACAATTCGGGTGCGTTATTGAATTCCAGACGCAGCAGGAAGGCACCCGCTACCAGATGAATAAGCACGATTAAACCGATGGCCGTTTTCAGGCCGAGCAGCTTGGGCTGCATCAGCTTTCTGAGAAAATCATCTATCGCAAGTTTTAGCATGCTTGAGCCGGTATCGGTTTAAAGGCGTCAGCCGCGGTCATGAATAATCAGAACTTTGCCTGCCAACCCAGCACAAGCAAGTCGTTCCGATTGTAATAGCCGCCCAGGGTCTGTGATGCGCCGCTGAACAGATGCGCAGCCACATAGATTTCCTGCTGCTCGATGCCCAGATAGGAAAGCTTGGGATTCAAGTAAAGATCGCGTTTATCAAGGCCGGCCGAAAACCGCAGATTGGTGCGCCAGTTTCCTGACGCGAAGGTGTGCTCTAGTTCGCCATTGAAACTGTAGAATTCATCCCGGTCCAGGATCGGCGCATTGGCAAAGGTCTTGTGGCCTGCCAACTGCAAGGTAGCACGGGTCTCGCCATCGCCCGGGAAGAACTCGGTGCCCAGCACCAGATCAAATGCCGGCTCAGTCTGGAACTGAAAAGTGCTGGTAGTGACCGGCACATTGCTGCTCCAGGCGGCCTCCATACGCCATGTCGCACCTCCTTTTTGGGTTTCCAGTTCGCCTCCAACGATCCAACTGAAAGGGTGGACGCTCGTCAGCATGCCAGGCGACACCCGGTAATAGGGCTGTGATTGACGTACTCTCTGCAGGCTGAAGCCATAGTCGAACTTGCCGCCGGAATTGGTAAGGCGAACACCCCCACCGCCGCTACCATATTTTTCTTCGCGCACTTGGGCGCCAATGATTCCCGGTACGCTACCAATACCAAGCAGGCGGCCATTGATCGTATCCAGCGGGTTCCAGGCACTGTTCTCGTCGGGAAGCACGGCCGCATCGAATGCCGGTAGCCACACCGCGTCGATCTTGGTATCCCCCGTGAAGTGTTCCATCCTCACGGCCGGCACTGCGCGACGGCGTTCGGGCAGCTTGTCCAGAATAATGCGGGAAAGATCCACCCGGCTCATGCGGTCAATCGGAGATATTTCATCCACTCGGCCCCATAGTACATTCTGCGTACCCACCGTAATGCGTGTATCCTCGCCGCGCCAGCGCAGGTAGTTTTCCGTGTAATCCAGTTTCGTTCTGGAAAACCCTGGTGTGCCGGATTGTCCATAAGAATCAAAGCGGGCACCCAGCGCGAATTCCCAAGCGCCAGACTTGCCATTCGCACTGACAGCGCCATGCAATAGCGTGTCGCTTGAAGTGTCAGGCATATCAGAGAAAGCTCCCAGTTCAGCTCGAAGATCGTCAATCTTGATCTTGACGCCGCTTTTATCCGCTTTGCTGCGGGATTTTTTCTTGCTAGAGATGGTCTTCGGGCCATCTTCCAGGTTTTGCTCATCAGAGGCGTAGCCTAATGAGGCGACTCCGAATGCAAGAGAAATGGCAGCCACGCCTTTGGTCAAATTTGCTATGAAAAACGTCATGTCCCTGTCCTATAAATATTGAAACGCTACAGGATTTTCACAAAATCATGGGCGATATGCTTCTTCTGCGCTTTCATCCTCCAACAACTGTGTGGAAAACAAGCGGGCGGGCAAGCGGCGATCGTAAACTATTTTCTCCACGGTCAGGCGTGTTTGATGTTCGTTGCCCAAGTCCGTCAACGTGCTGTCCATGGCTGTCCAGTATGCCTGGATTTTCTCACGTTTCGTCACCAGCAAACGTTTGCTGGGCTGATCTTCCCGCTTTTCGAAAAAATCAATGCGCAAAGGAAGCAAGGTCGTCGTATCGATCCAGCTGATCCGCCTGGTGTAGACGGAGTTGCCGGGATTGACCGGAATGCTTTCCAGTATTTCGCAGGCAACGCCCCCAAGGTTTTCTCGACCAATGATGCGATGCGTGTCCATATTCACTTTACGATCGCGCAAGTCTTCATAGTAGTAATCTGAGTTGACGAACCGGCCGCCTTTACGATTCGAGTCGATCCGGCGCACCCGCTCCATGGCAGGCAGATAAATCCACTGATTGGAATCGCCGTCGGCGAGATCAATGGTCAGCAAGCCAGTACCTTCAATGTCCGCCGGCTCGGTAAAGCGGATGAGCGTGCCCACTTCGCTGGCCTTGTCATCCTTGCGGTAGGTAATCATCTTGCGCACACGCGGGCTGCGGCCCTTCTCGGTCAGTGTCATGATCAATGCGGAAGTGGCGTCTTTACCCTTGGGACGGTCATAGACGCGCTGGGCCAATTGATCTCCAGCAGTATCGGCCCAGGCTGAAGCAGCCAGAAAAAGGCTGCAAAACATCATCATGGTGTGGAGCAAAATGAAGTGGCCGATTGTCGTCGACTTTGAGTGATTTGCCTTTGACATCTTTCCCCCGGATCGCGCTTGATATAGGAAATGGTACTTTATAATTCCTTTTTAAGTCAATGAAGTACGTGCGATATATATAATTCTACTGAGAATATTGAAGCTGCACGATTTGGCCGATTTGTGGTTTGGAACCGAGATGTTTTTCGAAAATGATGTCGATGAAATTTACACTCACCCACCCACTCAATTTTCAATAGATATCTAAATCGCTGCTAAGTGACTGTTATCCTGATTGTAAATAGAATAAGTTTCTGCATGGCACGCAATAAGCTTAAATAAGAATCAGAAAAAGTAGCTTCAAACATAGTGTGATTGTGAAGGAGAATGTCATGAAAACCAAATTCAAATCCATGCTGAAGGCTGGTATTTTGACTGTAGGTCTAATATCTGCACCAGGCGTATTTGGCTTGACGTTGCCGTCGGTAAGTTCATGTGGTTACGCTGCTCCCAATGACAACCTGCTTTGTTATAGCCCATCACCGGGCGTGAGTGTCTACATTGCAAGTTCGCATGATAGCTTTATTTCATATTCCGCCAACGCCATGGGGCAGCTTGGAACTACTTTTGGTTACACAGGGCTCACAGAATGGGGCAGTCTGCCCTCATTTGGGTCGGGCCAGATCGTGAAATTGTTTACCTTCAACAATTCCAATAACGGCACTTTTCCCGATGCGACATCAGGCACCAATGATAATCATCATGCGAGTAATGCTGATTTAACGCCTGCACACGATGATCAGTACCAGGGGGAGTGGCCTGTAGGGAGCGTTGTTACAGTGAGTGCTATGTTGTCTTTTATGACCCCCGGCACAACGCCTGTATTCACATTCGATTTGAATGAAGGGCCTCCAGGGCTGGATTTGAATGGCATGTTGCAAATCAAGCGCGGTAGCGTCATTGTCGACACCTTTGCCTTTGATAACATTGCCAATGGCACATATGACCCCGATTCGTTTGTTTTTGCACAACACGATGTTACGGTTCAGTGGTTAGATCCGGCTAATCCTGCTTGCCCTGGAGGGGTATGTACGATGGACGTCAACAACAATGTAGGGAGTGGAAAGCCGGATTTCTTCGCTTATGCCCCAGATTTGAATCTAAATAATTACCTTCCGACGGATACCTTGTATTTCTTCCTTGCGATGAAAGATATCGAGGGCGGAGGGGAGGAATTGGCTTTTACCAACATTGTTACGCCACCTCCTACTGTTCCAGAGCCTGGGGCGCTGGCTTTGGTCGGAGCAGGATTGCTGGCTCTAAGCTTCTTCCATCGTCGTAAAGATTTTCATACTATTTAATGGATTGGTATTAATTAAGTTGCAAGAAACGGCCACAATTACTGTGGCCGTTTTCTTTCAAGTATGCGTTTGGAGTTGGCTTAAAGAGAGATTGAAAATTTGGTTCAACAGGTTTGTATCGAGTAAATCTCAAGTTATCCGTTGGCATTCTCCAGCCGCTTCTTCGCTACATAGCCCTTCAGGCGTTGCAGCGGATTGCGGTTGCCCATCCATAGGCGGCGGTGATGGAAGCGGCTGAGGCGGGCGTCCAGGTAGGTATACCATGGCACCAGCTTAATTTCACTAGGATGCAACAAGGCCAATAGTGCCTGAGTTGTAATGAAGCCAGCGCAAAGCTTGCAGCCGGCAATCGAACTCGGCCCTTTGCGTGCCTTCAGGTTGATTGATTTAGGGTCCAGATACTTGAGGTGATGCATTTCCGGGGAAAATCCCAGGGCGAACTGGATGATTTTTTCTTCCTCGCTCATGTCTGGGGAGATGGCAAAGTAATTGTCATAAGACATGCCCCCCGGCCCAAATGCCAGTATGCCAGCCCCGAGTCCCAGCGGTACTGCTGCAATGGTAACAAGCCCCCGTGCGGAGGCAGAATTGATCAGCAGTGGGTGTATGTCCACTGCGAACACATCTACCCCGTCCACGATCAGATCCACATTGGAAAGAAATTCGTCGATATTGCCAGTATTGATGCCTTTGTCGAAAATTTTTACACGTAGTTCGGGGTTGATCTCCAGGGCGTATTCCAGCATTACCTCGATTTTTCGGCGGCCCAGCGTGCGTGTATTGGCGCCGTACTGCCGGTTGAAATTGGCCAGTTCAAATTCGTCGAACTCGGCAATGTGGAATCCACCCACCCCCGCACGCACCAGGCTGATTAAATAGTCGCCCCCCACCCCCCCCATGCCGGCTATAGCAACCGTGGATTGTCGCAGACGCGCATGCTCAACTGAATCGACGATTCCAAGGTTTCGGCTGAATGCGTTTTCATAATCAAACTCGGTCATAGAAGGCCTCTATGGATTTATAACAAAGGAGGTTTTTACATCTTTACTCTGTGAAATGAGAAATGCAATAGCCTTACTCTACTTTGTTGCTTGAGATATGAAGATGTCTTAAATGAATAAATGGAAATCTTGTCGAATAATTTTACACACCCCTTGGTCTGGAGTTGTTGTGAATTTGCAACTAATTGGTAAATAAGCGAAATATATATATGGCATGCTATGTGCTTTAGCTATGGCAAGGTGAATAACCTGAAATTTTAACTAGTTCTTAAATGTTTTTAAGGAGAACAATAATGAAACTCTCAAAACTTGCTAGTGCAGTGGCCGTTTCTATGGCACTTGCTTCTGGTGCGGCTTTAGCGGAGCCGTTTTATATTAATGTCAACAACTTTGCCTCGCTTCCTTTCCCCGGCACTGATGGGAAAACTGCGAATATCTTTCAATTAGGTGTTGACTGGCAGGCGACTTCTACCTACACGGATCTCGATAACAATGGGGTGGATGTGGGTGACACCGTGGTAGATAGCGGTTTCGGCACTGTGTCCAGTTATCTTAATAGCGTGGGTGGCGCTATTCTAGGTGCGGAAAATAACGAGGGCGTTGGCGTTAGCCATAGTATTCGTTTCGACTATAGCAATCTCACCATGGTAGGTGGCGGAAATGTTGTGTATTTCCAATCCAACCCTGGTCCTGACGATATTTTGGCGTATTTTAATACTGGGACTATTAATTTCTACAGCGATAACAACTTTGATGGTGTGACGAATGGAGCTGACAGACTGATTTTGACTGGGAATGTGTTCCATAGCGAGGCTAGAGTGGGCAACGTTATTGTCTATGCGACACTCTCCAATATTGATCCAGGTACATGGTTCTTCCCTTCTGGGATAGACTGGTCTACCACGGCAGTTGCTCTTAATATGCGTATCGACACGAATGTAGATCCCGAATCGGATCCGACACTTGTCGCCGGCACTACAGATACATATGAGAGGACATCCACGCTGAACGGTAGCGTTGAATTTGTTCCGGAACCGGCCAGCATTGCCCTGATGGGTTTGGGTCTGCTAGGTTTGGGCTTGAGCCGTCGTAATAAAAAATCAGTTTAGCTTTAACTTGATCTTAATAAGCCGCGCAGTTTTCTGCGCGGCTTTTTTTTGGCTGTTCCACTTATAAAAAAGTGGTCCGTATTCGCGTGATTTTCAGCGAAATTCAGGAATTGTCACGGAAATGGGTTTGCACAACAGCTAAGAGCTTTCTGGGGAATATGGCCGATCTCCGGCTGGAGGTCGGCTTGGGACGTTAATTTGTCTGATTGTTGATGTTGTTTCTGGCTGCATTGCCTGCTTCCTGGGCTTGCAGGAAACTGAGGATGCATGTTTCCCTCTGACTCAGGCTGCGTTCCATTTCAGCTACACTGAGTAGGTAGGGCCGTCTGGGCGGATCGACGCTTTCATTGATGGGACCAATCGACATCCAGGGGAAGCCCAGCGTCTTGAGGAGCCGGCTGAAACGATTTTCCATGGCGGCCATGAAGTAATCAATTCCGAGTTGCTTGCTTAGAATGTAAATCTCACGGTACATGCCCAAGACCAGTTCCGGCTGGTGATGACGGTGGTTATCTGGAAGCCGGCTCATTTCTGATTCAGGATCGCCCTGAAAAGGTTTGTTCCGATCCTCCTGTCGGCGGCGGAACAGCGGAGAAATGGCCATGCGGGAAATTTCACCAATATTGTTATCCCCTGCGCCTGGATAGGGAAGAGGGTACTCAATGATGTATCTTGGAGACACATTCAGGCCAATGGGATTGGGAAAAATGACTCGAACAGACGCTGCGGGGTTGCCTGTTGCCTTGTGGTAAGACATAAAATGACGGCTGTGCTGGTCATATTGGTCAGTTTCCATGGGCTGGCCAGTGCTTGATAATGGACAGGCCGGAGGAACAACGCGATGGAGTTCTTTGCAAAAGACCTCATAACGAAATTCCAGATAAAGTTCATAAGCGCGTGTTCCCGGCATGACCTCATCGACTTGAAAAAAACCGGTTTCCATGTTGAGTCCCTCAGTCTGATCGTTATTCATGATTTTTCACCTGTGACGATGAATACGCCCCCAGCGATCAATTGGCAACCACTTGCCACTTGCTCCGAAAGATCCTGAAATAACTGCTTAATGTCAATGGCATCGCTCAGCAGTGATGCCTTATAACCCAGAAGGATGTTGAATAACACGTTGAATGGCAGTTCGCTGCTTGTGAGGGCCAGGACGCGGCTGTTAATGTTGACGAATCCCGCCTTGGCCATCATGTTTGGTAGTTTACGGCCTATGAAACGATCGCCTCCTTTTTCAGCCTGGGTTGTTTGGGCTGTTCGAAGTAGCTGGTTGACGCGTGGGTCCTCAGGATAGAAAACGACCAGGCCGTCGTCGGAATCAACAACGCAGAAGCGTCCGCCCGACCGCAGGGTTCGGTGGATTTCAGAGATGACGGTTTCGGGTTGGGGAATGTGCTGAAGCACGAATCGGGCGTAAGAGAAATCCATGCTGGCTTCAGGAATTGGCAAGCAGTCACCGTAGGCCTGAATCCGCAATAAGCCACGTGCCGGCTTATTGCGGATATTGTCTGCCACCTGAGCAAGCAAAATGGGGCTGGGTTCTACGACCGTAAGGCTACCCTCTGGTGCCAATTCGGCCAGCAGGTCGGAAACAAACCCCGGGCCGCAGCCCAATTCAAGTACATCGTGCCCAGACTGAATGCCAGCCGAACGCAATATCCCAATCTCCATGCCACGCACCGCTTCGGCTTGCTGCCGGAGACGCTCAGCTTGGAAATCTGAATCATTCAGCGTTTCGAAGTTGTAAGAGCCTGTGCTCATATGTTCATGTTTTTCAGTCATGGCATTGCCAGTTCAAGTTTCGTGCCTGCCATGGTGAAATCTTCGTTCAGAACCATCATGTAAAGATTCCGGTCGCTACTGCCAATCGCTGGTTCAATTGTATTGCAACGCTACTTCCATACTATCACCTTCTACAACTGCTTCAACAAGGCTTTTGCGTCCTCAATCCCGGGAAACGGTTTCCCCTTGGCTAGCAGTTGTTCCAACTCTTTGCGGGCTTTAATCTTGTCGCCAGATTTTACCAACCCCTGCACAAAATGGTAGCGGATTTCTGCCGCATCTGGTGCTAGATTGCTTGCCTTTTGCAGGAGTGGCAGGCCGCGTGTTATGTCACCTTTTTCCACCAGCATCCAGCCAAGGGTATCAAGGATCGCCGGATTGTCAGGTGCAAGTTGATTGGCCTTTTCAGCATGCTCCAGGGCACGTGGATCTTTCTCCTGTTGGTAGAGCCAAGCCAGATTGTTCAGTGCCGAAACGTGGTTTGGATTCTGCCGCAGTACTAGCTGATATTGATCAATAGCCGCTTTGTTCTGCTTGCTGGCGAGATAAATTCCTGCCTGGTACATGCGGCTCTGAATATGCGCAGGGTGTTCTTTCAGCCATTGGGTCAAACGGGAATCCGCAATTTTGCCTTTGCCGGATTGAGTGAGGGCGATATGCAGCTTTATCAAGATCTGGTCGTCCTTGCCGATAGCAAGCGCCTGTTCAAAGGCTTTCGCTGCTAGATCAGGTTTTTTTTGCGCCATCAGTACATTACCTTCAAGCTCGTAACCCGTCGGTGATTTCGCATTTTTCTTTTGAATCTGCCGGGCAATCGCAATGGCTTGTTCGTGATTTCCTTGATTGGTCTCCAGTGTGGCCAGGGCCAATTGCGCTTCCAGATAATCAGGCTGCAATGCTAGCGCTTTTTTCAGGGCGCTCGATGCCTCAGACTGGTTCTGCATTGCCATGTGAATGGAGGCGATGCGGAACAGGACAGGCGCGGAGTTCGGTTTCAAGGCCGCGAGCCTGTTGTAAGTTTCCAATGCGCCTGGCTTATCACCGTTGGCGAATTGGGCCTGCGCCATAACATCTAGAATTTCCGGACTGTTTGGGTTAGAGCCCTGTAATTTCTTGGCTAGCGCAAGCGCCTTCGGTTTTTCATCTATGCGCAGATAATGGGCTGCAAGCATCATGGCAGGCTGAATGGCGTCCGGATTTTCCTGATTAGACTTTTCCAGCCAGGTTGTGGCTTCCTTGATTTGCTTTTGGGAAATAGCAAGGCTGGCCAGTGCAGTCATGATTTGAATGTTCTTCTTGTCCTTGACGAGGATGGCCTCAAGGCGCTTTTTCGCTGCCTCAGGTTTCTTGTCCTGTAGATCAAGTTGGACAAGGCTTATCACAGCCGGGAAGTTTGCGGGTTGGATGGAAAGGGCTTTTTCGAAGCTTGCACGCGCATTGGAAAAATCTTTCTTGCCCGCATAGGCTGCACCTTGAAGATTGTAGGCCAAGGGATTGTCAGGCTGCTCTTTCTCGATGCCTTTCGCTGCTGCAAGCGCCTTGTCATATTTCTTGAGGCGCAGCTGGGTCATTGCCAGCAAGACCCCTGCCTTGGGTGATTTCGCATCCAGTTTTACTGCTGTTTCCATTTCGGCTATTGCATGGTCGTTCTCGCCTAGCGCCAGTTTGCTTATCCCTAGAGCGGAATGGAACTGTGCCGATTGCGGGGCAAGAGAGCTGGCTTTGGCAAAATATTCCGTGGCCTTGGCAAAATCCCCGGTTTGCATGTGCAACTCGCCTGCGAGGGCAAACACCTGCGCATCCTGTTGAGCGTCAACAAGCACAGGAGTCAATAGATCGATAGCATCCTGTGTCTGACGCTTTTTCATCAGGGTGGAAGCCAGTAATTTTCTGGCATAAAGATTGCCCGGATTACCCCCCAGGTATTTTTTCAAGTGCTGTTCAGCTTGTGGCATCGAGCCAAGCGCGTATTGCACTGCACCCGTCAACAGTATGCTTGGCATGTGTTCTGGCGCAACGCGCAGGACTTGTTGCAGGGATTCCAATGCGGCTTCAGGCTTGCCTTGGCGGAAATCGAGCAATGCCTGGGTATAGAATACGATCAGGTTGTTTGGCGCTGACTTGCGCGCGATATCGATGTTTGCCTTGGCCGTATCGAATTTTCCAGCAGCAATTTCTAGATAGGCCTTGTTGATATTAGCGAACATATTGCCTGGCTGTAATTTCAAAACCTGATCATAGGCGGCAAGAGCTGGATCGTTTTTCCCTTGGGCGCGCAGCAGATCACCTTTGAAAAGCCACGCATTCGTGTCTTGCGGGTTTTTGCTTACCGCTTGCTCGGCGAAACCCATCGCCGCATCGATATTTCTCTCCGTAAGCGAGTGTTTGGCCAAGCCGATGAGCGCATCCGGATGCTCAGGTTTATTCTTAAGCGCTTGTTCAAAAGCTTCCCTGGCCTCCTTGTCTTTACCCAGAGCCAAGTAAGCATTGCCACGCAAGCATGATATTTCAACGGGTTCACTTTCTCCCGCGAGCTGTTTGGTTTCATCCAGAACTTGCTGGAACTGGCCCTCGGCGAGCAGAATCTTCCCTAGATCCGGTAATACTTTTGCGGGACTCACGCCCAAACTCAACGCCTTTCGGAGTTCCTTCTCGGCCGATTTGTTATCTCCGGTTCTGGAGTAAATTTCTCCCAGGAGAAAACGTGCTTCAGCATTATCTGGATTTTTTTGCAAAGCATTCTTAAGTTGGATAATTGCTGCCTTGGTGTCGCCCTTCTGCTGAAGTTGCTCTGCCTCTGCGACTAGTGCCTGAGCGGTCTGGGTCTTGCCGCAGGAAGTCACGCCCCCCATGAGCAGGGCTGCTCCAAATAAAATGAACGTGGCTTTCATTTGCTTTTTTGTTGGGTTTGACATGTTTTATTTCCTGGCATTATCGGGTGAGTAGTTTGTCAATATGGCATTATTCAACCGGGTGAACGTCAGGCCTGATGATTTTCAAATGCCCCGTGGCAACCGCGCAACCCGATTTAATCATTATTCCAAGTAAAAAATATTCAATCCAAGCCGCAGGCGCTCTGCATGCCCACATGAAATGTTAACTATAGCCTCCCTGACTTATTATGTCTCACATTTATGTCAATGACGTGGCTTGGCTTTGCAACGAAACATCCATTGCAGATGTGTCGGATGAGTAAGACTCGGCCCCCAACCGAATTCAATTATCCTCCTTAGTATTTGCTTGCTCAACCCTGGGTGTAGGGAACTGTTCTTGTGGTGCACGCGCAAACCAAAGCAGCGAGGCGGAGGACAAGCGTCTTGCTGAAAGTAAAATCCTGCCCGAGCCACGTGCCGTGCTTGCTCACGATCTGCTATAGTTCAGACACCTACTCTGGATAGAAATAAATTCATTCGTGTCTCCCTTTGAACTCTTTATCGGATTGCGCTATACCCGTGCCAAGCGGCGCAATCACTTCATCTCCTTCATTTCACTGATTTCCATGGCGGGCATTGCGCTAGGCGTGGCGGCGCTGATTGTGGTGCTTTCGGTCATGAACGGCTTCCAGCAGGAATTGCGTGCGCGCATTCTCGGTGTGGCCTCACATATCCAGATTACCGGCGGCGACAATACCCTGGCCGACTGGCGCAGTGTTGCAGAGGACGCTACGCGCCACCCTGAAGTCGCAGCAGCTGCACCCTACATCATGGCCCAGAACATGCTGACTTTCGATCAGGCGGTGCAGGGGGCGATCGTGCGCGGCATCCTGCCCGAGCTCGAAAGCGGGGTGGCGCAGTTTTCCAGCCACATGAAGCAGGGGCGGCTGGAGGATTTGCGTTCTGGCGAATTCGGCATCGTGCTTGGCTCCGAACTGGCGCGGACGCTTGGTGCTCGGCTGGGCGACAAGGTGGTGGTGATGGCGCCGCAGGGGCAGGTGACGCCGGCAGGCGTGGTGCCGCGCCTGAAGCAGTTTGCGGTCAGGGGGATTTTCGAGGTCGGGATGTACGAATACGACAATGGGCTGGCACTGATCCATATCGACGATGCGGCCCGGCTGTATCGCATGGGTGAGCGGGTTTCGGGTGTGAGGCTGGCGCTGAAAGATCTTTACAGCGCGCCACAGGTATCGCGCGATTTGATGAATCTGATGCGGGGAGATTTTTACATCAGCGACTGGACTCGCCAGCATGCCAACTTCTTCCGCGCCATCCAGATCGAGAAGAATGTGATGTTCATCATTCTGCTGCTGATCGTTGCCGTGGCCGCGTTCAACATCGTCTCCACCCTGGTGATGGCGGTGACCGACAAGCAGGCGGATATCGCCATCCTGCGCACCCTGGGCGCATCGCCCGTCAGCATCATGAAAATCTTTATCGTACAGGGTGCGCTGATCGGCTTGATAGGCATGCTGATCGGGGTGGGGGGTGGGATGTTGCTTGCGCTCAACATCGATGTGATCGTGCCCGCGATCGAGCGCCTTTTTGGCGTCGCCTTCCTTGCAAAGGATGTCTACTATATCAGCGAGTTACCGTCAGAACTTGATGTTAAAGATGTAATGTATGTCGCATCGGTTTCATTTGTCCTGACCTTGCTGGCGACGCTTTACCCCAGCTACCGGGCATCAAAAACCAATCCGGCGGAGGCGCTCAGGTATGAATAGCCATCAACCTTTGGCCACTAGCGCTCAGCCTGTCTTGTCCTGCCGCGGCCTGCGCAAGGTTTTCCAGCAGGGCAAGGTTGAGGTGCCCGTTTTACTGGGAGTCGATCTCGACGTTGCAGCAGGTGAAAGAGTGGCGATTGTCGGCGCATCCGGGTCCGGCAAAAGCACATTGCTGCATTTGCTGGGTGGCCTTGATGATGCCAGCGCTGGAGAATTGACAATTCTCGGGCACGACGTTCAAGGTATGAATGAAGCGGAGCGGGGGCATTTGCGCAACCAGTCGCTGGGGTTTATTTATCAGTTTCATCACCTGTTGCCCGAATTTACGGCCCTCGAAAATGTGGCCATGCCGCTGCTGGTCCGGCGCATCCCCAAGCATCAGGCTTATGAAAGTGCTGCTGCCATGCTGCACAAGGTGGGGCTGGGGCACCGTCTTGAGCACACCCCCGGCGAACTTTCCGGTGGCGAGCGCCAGCGCGCGGCGGTGGCCCGTGCCCTGGTAAGCAAGCCTGCCTGCGTTCTGGCGGACGAGCCTACCGGGAATCTCGATCGCAATACTGCTCAAGGCGTGTTCGATCTGATGCTGGAATTGAATCATGAGCTCAGCACCAGTTTTGTGATCGTGACGCACGACATGGAACTGGCAGCAAAAATGGATCGTACCTTGAGGCTGGTCGATGGAGGCCTGCTTGAGCAGTGATTCCCAGGCTCGCTGGCTGCCGCCATTAATTGTGGCAGCGGTTGTACTGGTGGTAGGTATTGCAAGCTTGATTCTTGAACGTTCAGAGAGCCAACGCCTGGCATATAAACAGCGTATCGAAGTAAGCAACCAGATGAATATCTTGCGCGCCCGCCTTGAGGGCAATATCCAGGCGCAATTGATGCTGGCACGCGGCCTGGTTTCCTTTGTATCCACGCACCCCGCGCTGAATGACGTCCAGTTCCAGGAACTGGCCAAGGTGCTGGTGGCGCAGATCAGCGGCGTGCGCATGATTGAGTTGGCCAGGAATAATGCACTTAGCCACATTCATCCTCAGCAGGGCAACGAAAAAACGCTTGGGCAGGATCTGCTGGCACGCAAAGGGGAACGGGAGACAATACTGCGCGCCATTTCGGCGCGGCGCGGTGTTTTTTCCGGGCCCGTCGAGCTGGATGATGGCAGCACTGCGTTTATCGTCCGGCTGCCGGTTTATTTGACCGAACCGGGCCATGTTTCCGAAGGCGGAAAATACTGGGGGTTGGTGCAAATCGTCATTGATGCGCAGGATTTTCTGGATGAAGCAGGCGTTAACAGTAATTCTTTGCCCGGTTTGATCTTCGCCTTGCGCGGCCAGGGCGGCAAGGGGGCTTCAGGGAACATGATTGCGGGCGAAAATGGCATTTTTTCGGCTAATCCTGTGCTTGCGGATGTCACCTTGCCTGAGGGCTCATGGCAGATCGCGGCGGTTCCGAAGAGCGGCTGGTCTGTACCCGGCACCGGCTGGATTCTTGCAAGTGGGCTGTTGTTGGCGCTTGTTTCGGGCTTGTTTGCATGGTTTTTGCTGCGTATGTCGGCGCGGCACAGCGCCTTGATGAAGCTGGCAACTGTCGCAGCGCAGCGTAGCGAGATGCGCCTGAGCAAACTGAAGCGTGAAATCGAGATGCGCATCGAAATGCGCTCCAGAGCCTTGATTCAGACCAACCAGGAGTTGCTGAATGAGATCTCGGATCGGCGCCAGGCCATACAGAAACTGCACGAACAGCACACTTTCTCGCTGGCCTTGCTCAGGGCGCAATCAGATGTCGACGAAGGCGTGCTGGTGATACAGGACAAACGCATTGTTTTTGCCAATGAGGCGCTGGCACGCCTGTCGGGCTATCCACTGGATGAACTGCTGAACAATTTCCCCTTTATCAACTTGGTCCATCCCGATCAGCGCGAAGCGATTATGGCGAAACACATGCGGCGGCTCGCTGGGGAGCAGTTCGAGAATCATTATGAAACTTCCCTGATCAGCAAGAATGGGGAGCGCCACGAAGTAGAATTGTCCGTGGCCGTAGTGCATGACGGCAAAAAAATCCAGATCGTGGTGGTGGTGCGCGACATCACCGAACGCAAGCTGTTGCAAGAGAATTTGCAGCATATGGCTCATTTTGATGAGCTGACCAGTTTGCCTAACCGCACGCTGTTTTTTGACCGCCTGAAGCGTGCCCTCGCGGATGCAAGGCGCCATGGCAGCGGCTTTGCGCTGTTGTTCGTTGATCTGGATGGCTTCAAGAAAGTGAACGATGCTTATGGCCATCAACTCGGGGATCAGTTGCTCAACGAGGTGGCGCGGCGCATGGAGCAATGCGTACGCGAGAGCGACACCGTGGCGCGCATGGGTGGTGACGAGTTCGCCATTATTCTGGGTGATATCAATGACGCCGACGATGCGCGTCTGGTGGCGCAGAAGATCATCAACAGTCTGTCCACCTCCTTAACCCTGGATGGCAAGGATTGCCATATCGGTGCCAGCATTGGTATCAGCCTTTATCCACAAGATGGGGAAAGCAGCGAAAGCATGCTTACCAATGCCGATAGCGCGATGTATAGCGCAAAGAGTAAGGGTAAAAATACCTACTGTTTCGTCCGGGGTTAGCTGAGAGCGGCCATGCGGCTTAACATTCTGGCATTTGCTGTTGGCATCTGGTTGTTGCAACAGCAGTCCACCTTGCCGGCTCTGTTCTGGGCCGGGCTTCTTTTGCCTTTTCCCCTGTTGATATACGGTTTGCGCCGTGCATCAGGCTGGCAGGGTCGATGGCTGACGCAATTATCCAGCAAAGTATTGTGGCTGGCTGCCGGTTTCTTCTGGGCCGCTTTGTTTGCTCAAGTGCGCCTGGCAGATGCGTTGCCGGAACGCTGGGAAGGGCAGGATATCCAGGTCAGCGGGGTGATTTCCAGTTTGCCTGTCAGCAATGAGCGCGGGCTGCGTTTCGAGTTTGATGTGGAACAGGTGATCACGCCCGGCGCACGGGTTCCAGAGCGTATTCAGTTGAGCTGGTTCGAGGGGGGATTCGGCAGGCCTGCAGTGTATCCCGTTCCAGCGCTGCATCCCGGTGAACGCTGGGAACTGACGGTGCGCGTGAAGCGCCCGCACGGCAATGCCAATCCTTACGGCTTCGATTACGAGGCCTGGCTGCTGGAACGTAATATTCGCGCGACCGGCTACGTGCATGAAGGCCCGGGAAACCGGCGCCTGGACGAGCGGGTCTATCGACCCGGCTATCTGGTCGAAATGGCACGCGAAGCCGCCTCCATGCGCCTTTCGCAGGTACTGGAAAACAAGCCTTACGCGGGTGTGCTGAAGGCCCTGGCCATAGGCGAGCAGAATGCCATTCCGCCTGCGCAATGGCAGATTTTCCTGCGCACCGGCGTCAACCACCTGATGAGCATCTCCGGTTTGCATGTCACGATGGTGGCGAGCCTGTTTTTTACTTTGGCCTATTGGCTGTGGCGGCGCAGCGTTACCTTGACGCTCTGGCTTCCAGCACGCAAGGCCGCTGTGCTGGCCGGGGTGTTGGCAGCGCTGGCCTATGCGTTGCTATCCGGATTCGGGGTGCCCACCCAGCGCACACTGTACATGCTTGCCGTCGTTGCCGTTGCGCTGTGGCTGGGGCGCTCCGGCAACGCTTTCAGTGTGATTGCGCTCGCCTTGCTGGCAGTTCTGCTACTCGATCCATGGGCCGTAGTGTCGCCCGGATTCTGGCTTTCCTTCGGCGCCGTGGCCGCCATGATGGGCGTGAGTGCAGGCCGCATCGGCAGCCTACACTGGCTGACGGAGTGGGGCAGGGTGCAATGGGCGGTCACGCTGGCGCTGGTGCCCGCGCTGTTGGCCATGTTCCAGCAGATTTCCATGGTTTCGCCTGTCGCCAATGCGCTGGCGATTCCGCTCATCAGCCTGGTGGTGACGCCTCTGACTCTCCTCGGTACTGCCTTTCCGCTGGATTTTTTGTTGTTTGCGGCGCATTTCGCGATGGAAACCTGCATGATTTTTCTGGCCTGGCTGAGCGCCCTGCCAGTCGCTGTCTGGCAACAACATGGCCCGCCGCCCTGGACAGTGGTGGTGGCGATGCTGGGCGTGTTGTGGCTGCTGTTGCCGCGTGGCTTTCCCGCCCGCTGGCTGGGTGTGATCTGGTTCCTGCCGCTGTTCATGGTGCAGCCTCCCAAGCCAGCGCAGGGCGAATTGTGGCTCACCGTGCTGGATGTCGGGCAAGGGTTGGCCGTGGTGGCCCGTACCCGGCAGCACGCGCTGCTATATGATGCCGGAGCGCGTTTTGGGACGGATGCGGATGCCGGCTCGCGTATTGTCGTGCCGTTCCTGCGTGGTTCAGGCGTATCTCGCCTCGATGGAATGGTGATTTCACATGATGATATCGATCATTCCGGCGGCGCTCTTTCCGTGTTGCAGGCTGAGCCGGTTGCATGGCTGCTTTCCTCGTTGCCGCCCGATAGTCAGGCCTTGGCGGATGTGCTGAAAACCCCTGCCATGCCGGAAAACGCTCGCTGCTTTGCAGGGCAATTCTGGGAGTGGGATGGGGTGAAGTTTGCCATGCTTCATCCACCGCTGGACAGCTACCAATACGATGGCTTCAAGGACAACGATCGCGGTTGCGTGCTGAAAATCACTTCTCAATTCGGCAGCATCCTTTTGTCGGCGGATATCGAACGCGTATCCGAACAGGATTTGCTTGAAAGAATGCCGAACCTGCTGGCGGCGGATGTCCTGGTTGTCCCGCATCACGGCAGCAGGACGTCTTCAACGGATGCATTCATAGACGCAGTGCATCCGGCAACAGCCATCTTTACAGTGGGCTACCGTAATCGTTTCGGTCATCCCAAGCCGGATGTTGTGGAACGTTACCTGGCGAGAGGCATCAAAATCTGGCGTACCGACAAAAGTGGCGCACTGGATTTGCGTTTTGGAGTCGGGGGGTTGTCGTTGCAGAGTCATAGACAACGGCAGCAACGATATTGGCAGTCAAAAGATTAGGCTATTATTGAGTCATGGTGACACTTGCAAACAAACATCTTTCCGAATCTGGCGGCATTGCCTTCCAGCCTTGGCTACAGGCCATGGAAGCACGATTTTCCGGAGCAGATCTCGATTTGATCCGGCGAGCTGCCGATTTGGCTGCCAACTTGTATGCTGAAAAATCGGCAATGACCGGCGCATCCCTGCTGGATCATGCGCTGGGGACAGCATCCATCCTGGCGACGCAGAATATGGACGTGGAGAGCATTATTGCAGCAGTGTTGCAGGCTGCCACGGAAGGAGGGGCAGAATGCGCAGCGCAGATCGAAGAGGATTTTGGAGCAGGTGTGGCCGGCCTGGTGGATGGCGTGGTGCGCATGGGGCTGATCGGTGAGCTTGGGGGGGCGTTGAGCCAGGGAAAATCTTCCAAGGACGATAAAAAAGATCAGCAGGCTCAGATCGAGGCCTTGCGCAAGATGTTGCTGGCGATGGTGGAAGATATACGGGTGGTGCTGATCAAGCTGGCGGAGCGCACACAGAGCATGCGTGAATTGCCCAGCGCCGATGAGGAAACCCGGAGACAGATCGCGCGTGAAACCCAGGATATTTATGCGCCGCTGGCAAACCGCCTCGGTGTCTGGCAGGTGAAGTGGGAGCTGGAGGATCTTTCATTCCGCTTTCTCGAGCCTGATCTCTACAAGAAAATTGCCAAGCTGCTCGATGAACGCCGTATGGACCGTGAACGCTATATCAATGAAATCATGGCAACGCTGCGGGTGGAGCTGAAAAAGAATGGGGTCGATGCGGAGGTCTCCGGGCGGCCCAAGCATATCTACAGCATTTACAAGAAAATGAAGCGCAAGAAGGTGGATTTTTCCGAGGTTTACGATGTACGCGCTGTGCGGGTGCTGGTGAATGACCTCAAGGACTGCTATACCGCTCTGGGTGTCGCGCACAGCTTGTGGCAACCCATTCCCAGCGAATTCGATGATTACATTTCCCACCCCAAAGGCAATAACTACCGCTCCCTACATACCGCCGTGATCGGCCCGGAAGACAAGGCGCTCGAGGTACAGATCCGCACCCACGACATGCACAATCATGCCGAACTGGGTGTGGCAGCGCACTGGCGCTACAAGGAGGGAGGCAAGCAGGATGCCCGCTTCGAGGAAAAAATTGCATGGCTGCGCCAGATCATGGAATGGAAGGACGATGTTCAGGACGTCGATGAACTGGTCGATCAGTTCAAGTCAGGACTGTTTCAGGACACCGTTTACGTGCTTACACCGCAAGGGCGCGTCATGGCGCTGACGCAAGGTGCTACGCCGGTCGATTTCGCTTACCACGTACATACCGATGTCGGCCACCGCTGCCGTGGCGCCAAGGTGGATGGCAGCATCGTGCCGCTTACCTACACCCTTCAAAACGGCCAGCGTGTTGAAATCCTGACCACCAAGGAAGGCGGGCCCAGCCGGGATTGGCTGAGCCCCACCCTGGGATACACCCAGAGCAGCCGATCCCGGGCAAAAATACGACAATGGTTCAATAGCCTGCATCATGAAGTGAATGTGCAGGAAGGACGCGCTGCGCTGGAAAAGGAAGTCCATCGTCTTGGTGCAGCTTTCCCCAATCTCGAGAAACTGGCTCAGAAAGCACAGTTTTCCAAAGCGGAAGAACTCTTTGCGGCGATTGGGCGGGGCGATGTCTCGTCACGGGAGATCATGGCCCTGGCACAGGATGAGGGTAAACCCAAGGTTGAAGAAGATCTGTGGCAGATCAGCGCACGTAGCCTTGCTCCTGCAACATCCGGTGTACTGGTGGTCGGCGTGGGAGACTTGATGACCACCATGGCGAAATGCTGCAAGCCGGTGCCGCCCGATCCGATTGTCGGTTTTGTTACACGTGGCAGGGGGGTTGCGATCCATCGCCAGGATTGCACTAACATCATCCATTTGCCGGAATCCAGGAAAGAACGCCTGTTGCCCGCCAGTTGGGGAATTCGCGGCGGCAGGGGGTATGAAGTCGATATGGAAGTGGAAGCAAATGACCGTCAGGGCCTACTGCGCGACATTTCAGATCTGCTGATGCGTGAAAAAATCAATGTCACTGCCGTGAATACCCAGAGCCGTGGCGATCGGGCACGCATGAGTTTTTCCGCCCAGGTGGCTGACCAGGAACAAATGGCCAGAATCCTGTCACAGATTCGCGATGTGCCAGGGGTGATCGAAGCGCGACGAAAATAGGGCAGATAAAAGAAAACGCCGGTCGAAACCGGCGTTTTCAGATTTGGTGGAGGTAAGCGGGATCGAACCGCTGACCTCTTGCATGCCATGCAAGCGCTCTCCCAGCTGAGCTATACCCCCAAAGCGTTGCGCATTCTAATCAGGATCAGGGCCGAAGTCAAGAATTGACCTGCTCAATGTTCGATGCAATGGCATAAATTGGCGTTATCTCCTGCCCGTGGTGACCTTGAAGCTGGCCGAAATGCCGCCGATGCCCAGGGTGAGCGTTGTGGTGGTGTTTCGCTTGTCGGAAGATTTCTGACGCACGATAACCGTATCCCCGCTGTTGACAGTGCTGTTGCTGCCGAAAGCATTCCAGATAGTGGAGTTGTTGATGTTGTACTCGCACTGGCTGCTGGTGCAGGAACTAATCGAAATCGGAGCCGGGGCATTGATGCCGCTGATTTTGATGGCATTTGATGTCACCAGTGTATTGAATGTTACATTGCTCTGTGACGCAAAGATAAATGAATCAGGGGTGGTGTCCGATGATATGGGCGTGTTGACAGCTTTGCCTGCATCCAGGATTCCGGCTCCACAGAGGGCTGTGGTGCAGGTCGATCCGGCAGGAAAAGCACGGGCAGAACCCTGAATCGTAGCCAGTACCTGGCCGGGGCTTAGAGTGGCGTTGCTGGCCAGGAGCAGCGCGGCGGCACCGGAAACATGGGGAGCAGCCATGCTGGTGCCCTGGTAGTAAGCATAGGTGTCTGCGCCGGGTACCGTGGTGCCGCTGTTCAGGGTGGAAAGAATCATGCTGTCCACGGTGTAATCTCCGCCGGGGGCGGCAATTTTTACGATTGATCCGTAGTTGCTGTAATAAGCCCGTTTCCCTTGCTGGTTGATAGCGGCGACGCTGATCACATTGTTGCAGCTGGCGGGGCTGAAACCGGAAGCATTGGTATTGCTGTTGCCGGCTGCGACCACCACTACCGTGCCTGCTGCCGTGATGGCGTCGATGGCGGATTGCTCGGTGGTGCTGCAGCTATGCGCGCCGCCCAGGCTCAGGTTGATGACCTTGGCGGGCGTGGCATTGGCTGGCACGCCGCTGACGGCCAAACCCGCAGCCCAGCGCATGCCGTCGACAATGTCCGAGGTATAGCCGCCGCATTTGCCCAATACTCGTACCGGCAGGATTTTCGATTGCCAATTCACCCCGGCGACACCGCTGCCGTTGTTCGTCGCCGCCCCTATGGTGCCCGCGACGTGGGTGCCGTGCCAGGAGCTATTGTAGGCAGGGGAGCCCGTATAGCACTCATTTGCGGCAGCCCAGTCACCCGGGTCCATGGCATCGGAATCGCGCCCGTTGCCGTCATTTCCCATCCAGGCGTCGGAGACAAAATCGTAACCGGGAAGCATTTTGGTCGCGAGATCGGCGTGGGGCCGGTAACCCGTGTCCACCACCGCCACCACGATGCTGGCGGAGCCGGTGGCCTTATCCCAGGCGGTGGGCAGGTTGATGCCACCGACCGGGTCGAAATAATGCCATTGCAGGGAATAGTATGTGTCGTTTGGAACCAGCGTGGCTTGCTGGAGGTAATCGGGCTCTACCAATTCAATGTCCGGATCCATGGCTTTCAATTGCCTGGCGATCCTTTTTATATCCTCAATGCTGGCTGCCTTTGGGAGTCTGAAAACATGCGCTTCATTGCTCATGGCCCGTTTGTGAGACATGGCCTGGCCGCTGTTGGAGATGAGGCGGTTGGTAACCTCATGGGGAACTGCCACGGCGCCTTTCTGGCTTTTGAGTTTGATGATCAGTTGATTTGTGGTGCCTGGATAAGTCACGCCCATCGGCTCGATGGGCGCGGCGGAAACCTGTGATACAACCAGCATTCCCAGTATGGTAATACTTATGCGGCTAAGTGCGCCTTCATGGTAGGGGGCAGTCATGATTCTTTATCTCCTGATCTGATTGGTGCTGGCCAATGCCGAATTCAAGCGATTAGCATATAGAAAACCAGTGCAGAGTATCATTACTTTTTTTTACTCAATGGCACGTCCTGTAATCGCTTATTTGTCTGCTTGTATATCAGGCGGCTGAGAAGACTCCCGCCTGTCTCATCAGCGTTAGTTTGACTTGAATAAATCAATTCCAGTTGCTGGCAAATCCATGCGCCCTGGGCGGGTTGATTATGGCCGAACTCAAGACGCTGCCTATATGCTTGGCATCTTCTCCAGATACTGGGCTACTTGATCCAGGCCGCTCTCTAGCTGCTTCAGGTGTAGCCAGGCGGCATCCCAGTCCAGTGCCTGAGCGGCATATTCCATTTGCCGCGCGCTTTCAGCCATGGACATGGCGGCAACATAAGTGGATGCCCCCTTGATTTCATGCGCGCTGCGTTTGCAGGCAAGGGGATCATGTGCAGCCAGTGCCAGGGAGATTTTTTTCAGCATGGGGCGAGTACTGTCAAGATACAGTGAGATCATTTCACGCTGAAATGCCGGGTCACTGCCAAGCGTGGCTTTCATGCGCGATTCGTCAATGGCAGCCTGAAAAATGGACGGCAATGGATTGATCTCACGCAACAGTCTCGCCAGGTTCTCGAGGTTCACCGGTTTCACCAGATAATCGTCCATGCCCGCTTCCAGGCAACGTTCCCGGTCGCCGGGCATGGCGTTGGCGGTCATGGCGACGATGGTCCTGCGTGTGCCCATGGCCTGTTCCTGGCGGCGAATCTCGGCCGTGGCTTCAAAGCCATCCATTTCCGGCATCTGGCAATCCATCAGGATCAGGTCGTAGTCGGAGCGGTTCGCGGCCTGGAGCGCTTCTTGCCCGTTGCTGACAATTTCGGGCTCGATGCCGAGCTTTTTCAGCATATGCTGTATGACTTTCTGATTGACGCTGTTGTCTTCGGCCACCAATACACGCAATTGGGAGGGAGGCACGTTTTCAATCTCCGGGCCTTGGCAGGGCTCGGTTATCTGCCTGGCCGCTTTGCCAGTGGCCTCCAGGACCGCCTCGAGCAGGCGGTGCTGATGCACGGGTTTGGTGAGGTAGATGGCTTCAGGCAGTTCGGCTATTTGCCGCCGCTGTGTGATAGGCGAGAGCAGGATGCATTTCGCCGACAAGGACGTGATTTTGTCCAGTGTAAGCAGCTTCCCTAAGTCCCCAAGGCTGGAAGTATCCAGAATGACCAGATCGAAAAGGTCTGGTGCGGAATGTTCATCCTGAGTGACGGGCATGGTTTGATGACAGGCAATGCCCCATTGCTTGAGCAAGCCTTCAACCACGCGCATCAGGCTGTTGTTTGGAATCAGAACAAGTGCCTGCATCCCCTTGAACTTTATATCGTCATACCGTTGGGCGGAGGCGTTGTCTTGCTTCTCAAGGCGCGCCGTAAACCAGAAGCGGCTGCCTTGCCCTTCCTGGCTTTGCATGCCGATCTCGCCATCCATGAGTTCGATTAATTGTTTGGAAATGGCCAGACCCAAGCCGGTGCCACCATATTTTCGCGTAGTCGAACCATCTGCTTGTGAAAAGGATTGGAAGAGGCGATTTTCTGCCTGGGGTGAGATGCCGATACCCGTGTCCCGCACTTCGAAATACATCAGCAGTGTGGTGGATGTCTCCTCTCGTATGGAAACCTTTATGATTACTTCACCGTGATCCGTGAACTTGATGGCGTTGTCGGTCAGGTTGGCAAGGATTTGGCGTAAACGCCCGGGGTCTCCCCGCAGGCGTTGTGGCAAGGCGGGATCGATATCGGGAATCAGTTCCAAACCCTTGCTCTGGGCACGATGAGCAAACAGTGCGGCCACATTTTCAACGGTTTGCAGCAGATTGAAATCAATTACATCAAGTTCGAGTTTGCCTGCTTCGATCTTGGAGAAGTCAAGAATATCATTGATGATGGTGAGCAGGGCGACGGCAGACTGGTTGATGGTTTCGGCATAATCCCTTTGCTCATGGCTGAGCGGCGTTTCCAGCAGCAGGCTGATCATGCCAATGATGCCATTCATCGGCGTACGTATTTCATGGCTGACATTGGCCACGAATTCCGATTTCATCTTCGAGGCTTCAAGTGCAGCATCGTAAGCCTGACGTAACTCTTCCTCGGCAACCTTGCGTTCGGTGATGTCGCGAATGATTGCCTGCGTAATTACCTGGTTTTCCAGGTTCATGGAATGCAAGGCGATTTCAGCGGGGAAGATAGTGCCATCCGCCCTTTTTCCGCGCCATTCGAAGTAGCAGTGGCCTTCTGCCATGGCCTGTCGGATATGAGTGCTGGCGTAGACCTGGGTGGGGGTGCCATCCGCCTGGAGCGGCGGGCCGAGATCAGTGGGCAGCAAGCGTGTGAATTGCTGCGCTGAATCAAACTGGAACATGCGCAATGCAGCCGGGTTGCAGTCCACAAAATGATTCTGGTCCATTAGCACGATGCCATCGGAGTTGGTTTCAAACAGGGTCTTGAATTTAAGCTGCTGTTTTTCAATTTCCAGTGTTTGCTGAGCGGCCCGGCGGATGACAAAAGTTGCGATGAATATGCCTAAAATCGCAGCCGCTGTGCCGAGCAGAAACATCAACCATTCCGTCTGCCGGTATGAAAGAGCGGCTTCTTCAGCAGCACTTCGACTGGCCATCTGCTGTTCCATGAGAAGATTGTCCAGTTCGCTGAGCAATTTTTTCTGGGTGGGGATGGCCTCTTTTTGCAGCAATGCCAAAGCGGAAGCGCTATCGCGATCGAGTGCATATTCAATGGTCCTGATAACGATAGGCTGGGTCACTATGGTCAGGGTATTGATCTGTTCCAGCGCGAATTCTTCGGCACTGTTGGAAATCATCTGCTGGAGTTTTTGTCGTGCCTTGGTGAAAGTCGAGCCCAACTCATAAAATCGCTGTAATTCATCATCCTGGGTAAAGGGGTCGTGCAGGACCACGATGGAATGCATGCTGATTGCACGTTCGCGCAACGCATCCCGCATGGTGGTGGCAAGTTCGATTTTGACGTTGTTTTGGTTCACGATCCGTTCCAGGCGGCTGTTAATGGCATCCATCTGATTCAGACCTACCACCGTCAGAGCGATCATCAGCGCCAGCACCAGCGCAAAACCGGCGCCTACGCTGAACTTCATGTTTCGTGCGAACATTAATTCGTTACCTATTGAAATATATGTGTTAAAAACATAAGTATATTGGCTTACAAACGCCATTGTCGCATTCGACTGCTTATCTGCACAGGGCTGGATATCTCCGGTGTTGTAAATTATGGTTCATGGCGCTACTCTGCGCCGCGTGACTTAAAAAGAATGGAGAAAATGGAGTGAGAAACTTATGGTTTGGGCTGGGCTGTCTGCTTGCCTTGTCAGGTTGCGCAACCATCCCGCCCGAAATCAAGCCCGTCGAAGCGCCCAGGATGGCTGCGCCTAAAATTGCTCTTGCCCTGGGTGGCGGCGCGGCGCGAGGGTTTGCGCATGTCGGCGTGATCAAGGCACTCGAGTCACATGGAATCAGCCCGCAGATCGTGACGGGGACCAGCGCCGGAAGCGTGGTAGGCGCCCTTTACGCATCTGGGTATAACGGTTTTGAACTGCAAAAAATCGCCTTCCAGCTCGAGGAAAGCAGTGTGGGCGACTGGACCTTGCCATCCCGGGGGTTCATCAAGGGCGAGCAATTGCAGAATTTTGTTAACCGAGCCGTGAACAACAAACCCATTGAGCAATTTGGAAAAATTTTTGCCGCCGTGGCAACTGATCTTGGTAGTGGAGAGATGGCGGCTTTCAGGCGTGGTAATGTAGGCGCTGCTGTGCGTGCTTCCAGTAGCGTTCCAGGCATTTTTCAGCCAGTCAGCATCGATGGGCGGGAATATGTTGATGGCGGCCTGACTAGTCCGATACCGGTCAAGCTGGCTCGCAGCCTTGGCGCTGATGTGATAATCGCGGTCGATATCTCCAGCAGGCCAAAATATGCCAAGGTGAGCGGTAGTATTGATATGCTGCTGCAAACCTTCAGTATTATGGGTCAGACGATAGGGCAGTACGAATTGGCTGGCGCGGATGTGGTGATTCGCCCGGATACGGGTACGATCGGATCAACAGGATTTGATCAAAAGCATCAAGCCATCATGGAAGGGGAGAAGGCTGCGCTTGCGGCACTGCCGCTTATTCGTGCAGCAATCCAGCGGGCAGTTGCAAGACAAGGAGTCGACGCGCGCCGTTGAAACGTTGCACCCAGTATTTTTCCTGCATGCTGGCTACTTCGACACCACCGCCAGAACTGGGCGCATGGATAAAACGGTTATTCCCGACGTAGATGCCCACATGGGAAAAGGAACGTTTAAGGGTGTTGAAGAATACCAGGTCGCCTGGCTTCAGTTCATCGGGCGAAATTTTCTTGCCCACACGGCTCATGGCCAAGGCATTGTGCGGCAGTGAAAGTCCAGCCATTTGGCGGAACACATGGCTGACATAGCCGCTGCAATCGAAGCCCGTGGCGGGTTGATTGCCGCCGTATTTATAATTGACGCCAATCAGATTCATGGCGTAATTGAGCATATCGGTGACGCCGGCAAGATGGCGGGTTTCAAGCGTGCTGGTCGTAGACTCAGGAGCGGGTGTGATTTCACTGCCTTCCTGGGCCAAGGCTGAACTGGCAGTCAGGAAAAAGACAACGGCAATAATTTTATTTAATCTCATGGCGGCGTAATTTATCCGGAAACTGCGCTGTTGTAAAGAATGAAAATGCTTTAACCTGATAGCTATAGCATCTTCATTCTAAAGGAGAACCATCATGAACCAGCCTATGTCGACACAAGAGATTGTCACCGCTGCCAGTGCATCCATGCAGGATGATGGCGAAATCCGGACACGGGTGCATGACTTGACCCTTAAAGCTTTGCGGGAGCGGCGTCTGGATGCATCCGAGGTCCGCTCCGTGGTGCGTTCCGTGGCTGAGGGCGTGAGCCTGGGAGCGGAGCGTCGCAGCGGCGAGGTGAAAGATGCACTGGCAGCAGCGATTGCCGGCCTCGATGCCGCCTTGCTCAAAACTGCGCAAGCAACGCATCTGGCCCTGCAGGAAATGATCTCGCAGGGCAAGGATTTTTCAACACAGGACCTGCAACCGGCTCTGGATGACCTGAAAATCACAGAGCAGGCTTTTCTCGATATTTTGAGTCAGGTGGCTGAAACTACGGGCGGCAGGATCAAACAGGAGTTCAAGGCCGCGGTGGAGCATGCACGTCATTCCGGTACCGACACAGGCGCCAGCGTCAAGGCCAGCCTGAGTGACCTGAGCAACCGTATTACATCCACCTTGCAGGCAGGAAAATCGAGCGGTCAGGAAGCTGCACAGACGGTCTCAAGCCGCCTGGCGGCGCTTGCAAGCGGTATTCTGGCCGGCATGGCCGATGCCTTGCACGAGAAGAGCCAGCAACAGACGCAGAAGAAATAGCCGCCTGCCATGCTGTTGGAAACATTGCATGTGATGCGGGACATTTCACGCCTGCACGAAATCACCGCAGTCTTCATCCGCTACGGATGGGGCGACGTGGCGCGCCGGCTTGGCATCATCGGAGTGCTGGAACGCGCTGGCCGCATCCTGCACTGGACCGAGGCCGAGGAGATCATGCATCTTGAACCCGCTGTGCGGGTACGGCGTGCACTTGAGGAGTTGGGTCCGACATTCGTCAAGCTGGGGCAAGTGCTGGCCACCCGGGTGGACATGTTCCCACCCAGTTGGATCAGTGAATTCGAAAAACTTCAAAGCGATGTCCCTCCCGTCCCATTCGATGATTTGCTGCCGCAGCTAATCAATGTTTTGGGCGCATCTCCGCTTGAAATTTTTCGCGAGGTGCAGATCAAGCCGGTGGCCGCTGCTTCCATTGCCCAGGTGCACCTGGCCCAATTGCAGGATGGTACCGAGGTCGTCCTTAAAATCCGCCGCCCCGCCATTGAGCAGAAAATTGAGGCCGACCTGCGCATTCTGGCTCATATTGCGCATCTCCTGGAGTCCGAACTGCCCGAAGCGAGACGATACCAGCCGGTGCATATCGCTGCCGAATTTACCCGTTCCTTGCGTCGTGAGCTGGATCTGGCGATGGAAGCGCGCAATATCGACCGCTTCGCCCAAAATTTTGCCACAGACGAAACCGTCCTGATTCCAAAAGTGTATTGGGAGTGGACCAGCGCTGTCATGAATGTTCAGCAGCGTGTGGTCGGTATTCACGGCAACAACCTCGCCGCAGTCGATGCCGCCGGCCTTGATCGCAAAATCCTGGCCTCACATGGCGCAGACGCCGTGCTCAAGATGATCCTGATCGATGGGTTTTTTCATGCCGACCCTCACCCCGGGAACGTTTTTTATTTGCCGGGTAACCGCCTGGCCATGCTGGATTTTGGCATGGTGGGGCGCCTCACCCATGAGCGGCGCAACCAGATTGTGGATCTGCTTGCTTCCCTGGCACGCCGCAACGAACAGGGCATGCTGGAAGTCCTGCTGGAGTGGGTGGGGGACGCCAGCGTGGATGACAGCAAGCTGGCCGCCGATGTCGCTGATCTGGTGGTGAACTACGAAAATGTCCAACTCAAGGACATCCGCCTGAGTGCCTTGCTGCAAGAAATCACCATGATCATGCGCGAGCATTCCCTGATGCTGCCATCCGATTTGACGCTCCTGTTCAAGGCTTTGATTACCCTGGAAGGCCTGGGCCGCCAGCTGGACCCCGAATTCCATCTGGTCAGCCATCTGGAACCCTTTGTCGTGCATGTGATTCGCGAGCGTTACACGCCCTCGGCCTTGTGGCAACGCGGGCGACAGGATCTGAACGAGTTCTATGGGTTATTGACTGGCCTGCCGCGCGATCTTGGCCGCCTGATCCGGGAAGTCCGCCGCGGCAAATTCAAAATCGAACTGGACCTGAAACGCCTGGATCACTTTGGCCAGCAAATCGACCACAGTGCCAATCGCCTCACCATGGCCATCATGACCGCTTCCCTGGTGATCGGCTCATCCATCGTCATGACGGTGGAAGGAGGGCCGACCCTGTTCGGCCTGCCCCTGTTCGGATTGCTCGGGTTCCTGCTGGCTTTTTTCAACAGCCTTTGGATCATTTTTTCGATCTGGCGTTCCAACCGTCATTAACGCTGCAAATCCGGTAAACTTCGCACCCTCATTGACTATATCTTCACGCTCTCACAGCGTTTCATTGCCTTTGTTCGATAACGCATGCCCGATCTGGATCTGATATTTTCCGACAGCGGCCCCCTTGCGCAGGCTGCGGAGGGCTATCGCCTGCGCCCGCAGCAACTGGAGATGGCGCGTGCCATCGCGGGTGCAATTGAAAAACATGAAGTTCTGGTTGCCGAGGCTGGTACGGGAACGGGTAAAACCTTTGCCTACCTGATCCCGGCATTGCTTTCAGGTGGCAAAGTGATTGTATCCACCGGTACCAAGACCCTGCAGGACCAGCTTTTCAACCGCGACATTCCCGCCGTACGTGCAGCGCTTCAGGTTCCCGTCAGCGTGGCGATGCTCAAGGGGCGCGCCAATTACGTTTGTCATTACCACCTGGAACGCGCAAAAAACGAAGGCCGCTTCTTCAATCGAGAGGATGTCAAATACCTGCCGCTGATCGAGCGCTACGCCAAGGTCAGCGGCGATGGGGATAAAAGCGGCCTGGGCGCGGTGCCGGAAGATGCCGGTATCTGGTCCTTCGTCACTTCATCGCGGGATAACTGCCTGGGCCAGGAGTGCGCTTACCACAAGGACTGCTTCGTGCTCGACGCGCGCCGCCGCGCTCAGGCCGCAGATGTGGTGGTGGTCAATCACCATCTGTTCTTCGCCGATGTGATGCTGCGCGACGAGGGACTGGCGGAACTGCTGCCGGCCAGCAATACCGTCATTTTCGACGAGGCCCACCAGTTGCCGGAAACAGCCAGCCTGTTTTTCGGTGACACCCTGAGCACCAGCCAGATTCTGGAGCTGGCGCGCGATAGCCTGGGTGAGGCAATGACCTCGGCGAAAGACTTTACCGCCTTGCCGGATGCCACGGCGGCCCTGGAAAAAGCCGCGCGCGATTTGCGCCTGGTGTTTTCACAGGATACGGGCCGGATGCCGGCGCAGCGTGCCCAGGCGCTGCCTGCTTTCAACGATGCCCTGGCCGGGGTGGGCAAGCGCCTCGCCGAACTGGTCAAGCTGCTTGAATCACAGGCCGAACGCAGTGAAGGGCTGGGGCATTGCTGGCAACGGGGGCAGGAGTTGGCTGCCAAGCTGCGCCACTGGCAGGACGAGTCCAACCTCGATTTCGTGCGTTGGGTAGAGGTATTCAGCCATGCGCTGCAACTGAATGCCACACCGCTTTCGATTGCTGAGATTTTCAACAAGCAGCTCTCCGGACAGGCGCGCGCGTGGGTTTTTACCTCCGCCACCCTGGCCGTGAAACGGGACTTCAGCCACTACCAGGGGCAAATGGGGCTGCTGGAAGCGGCCACCGGCTACTGGGAAAGCCCGTTCGATTATGAAAAACAGGCGATCCTGTATGCGCCGCAAGGACTGCCAGATCCCAACAGCGGCGACTACACCGCGTCTGTTGTGGCGGCCGCCTTGCCGGTCATCCGGGCCAGCGGCGGGCGGGCATTTTTTCTCTGCACCAGCCTGCGCGCCATGCGCGAGGCGCATGGCCTGCTCAGGGAGGCATTCGACAAGGAGGGGCTGGAATTCCCCCTGCTGCTGCAGGGGGAAGGCTCGCGCACCGAACTGCTGGAGCGTTTCCGCAAGCTGGGCAATGCGGTACTGGTGGCCAGCCAGAGCTTCTGGGAAGGGGTGGACGTGCGCGGCTCGGCCTTGTCGCTGGTGATCATCGACAAGCTGCCGTTCTCGCCGCCGGATGATCCGGTGCTGGCGGCGCGCATCGAGAAAATCAACCGCGAGGGGCGCAATGCCTTCATGGAATATCAGTTGCCGCATGCGGTCATCACCCTGAAGCAGGGCGCGGGGCGGCTGATTCGTGACGAAACCGACCGCGGGGTGCTGATGATCTGCGACCCGCGCATGCTGACCAAATCCTACGGCAAGCGCATCTGGCAAAGCCTGCCGCCGATGAAGCGCACGCGGGAGCTGAAGGAAGTTGAAGCTTTCTTCACCCAGCAATGAAACGGATTTGGGTAAAATGCTGTCTGATTTTGCTGCTTGCAGGTGCTGGAAACGCATGGGCGCAGCAGCCTGTTACAGAAGCGAAGATTTACCTGCAAAACTCGCGCCTGGCAGGTTTCAAGTACTATGAAGGCCGCAAGTTATGGCCGCAACTGCGTGTGGGCGATGCCCTGAAGCTGGTGCGCGAGGCGGACAACCCCTATGACGATAATGCCATCGGCGTTGAGTGGCAGGGACACAAGCTGGGGCATGTGCCGCGTAGCGATAACGCCTCACTGGCACGCTTCATGGATCACGGCCAGCGCCTTGAAGCCCGTATCAGCGCGCTGCCGAAAGAAAAGCGGCGCGGTCGCTGGATTGAATTCGACGTTTACATGGAACATTGATGAAGCTGCTGGCACTCGACACTTCCACCGAAAACTGCTCTGTCGCCCTGTGGCTTGACGGAGAAATCCTTTCGCGCCAGGAGCTGGCCGGACAGCGCCATTCGGACCTGATCCTGCCCATGCTGGAAGCACTGCTGAACGAGGCCGGCATCGCGCTCAACTCGCTGGACGGCATCGCCTTCGGCGAAGGGCCGGGCTCCTTTACCGGCCTGCGCATTGGCTGCGGCGTGGCGCAAGGACTGGCGCTGGGAGGCGATCTGCCAGTGATCGGAATCTGCACACTGCTGGCGCTGGCGGCTGCGGCGCCCGGCGACAGGGTGCTTGCCTGCCTCGATGCGCGGATTGGCGAAACCTATCATGCTGCCTATGAAAAACAAGACGGGATATGGCATACCGTATGCGAGCCAAGCTTGTGCTATGCCAAGGATGCTCCCGATCTTCCAGGGGGAGGCTGGGTAGGCGCCGGCAGTGCTTTTGCGGCTTATGCAGAGGCGATGCAGCAACGTTATGCAGGGCAACTGCTGTCCTTCGACGGCAGTGTCTACCCCCAGGCATGCGACATGGCCCGTCTGGCTGCCCCCCTGTTCGAGCGGGGTCTGGGCAGGGACGCCGCGCTGGCGGCGCCGCTATACATTCGCAACAAGGTTGCGCTGAAAACGGCGGAGAGAAAATGAACGCACAACTCAAGAACTACCAACGGCCCATACTCCGGCCCATGCGCTCTGAAGACCTGGCAGCCGTGCTCTCTATCGAGCAGAAGATTTACCCTTTCCCCTGGACCATCGGCAATTTCAACGACTCTCTCAGCGCGGGTTACAGTTGCTGGATTTATGATTTTTGCGACCAGCCCATAGGTTACGCCATCCTGATGATTGCCGCAGGCGAGGCGCATTTGCTCAATCTGGGGATTGCTCACGACTGGCAAAGCCAGGGTCTGGGCCGCAGTTTTTTGCGCCATTTGATCGGAGTGGCGCGGCAGGACGGAGCGGACATGATGTTTCTCGAAGTACGTCCTTCCAACAAGAAGGCCATTGCGCTTTATCTCAGCGAGGGCTTCAATGAAATCGGCCTGCGCCGCAAATACTATCCAGCCGCCAATGGCCGCGAGGATGCCATTGTGATGGGGTCGTCCCTGTAATGCCGCGCCGGGAAGTGCTCCAGGAGCTGAATCTGTGGCCGGTGTGGCGGCTGAGGGTGGCATCTCCCTTGCCTTCTGATGTTGCCGGAGAGGTAACTCTTTCTCCTGATATGCCGGTGAATCGACGTGAATCCATCCTGAGCATGGAGTGGGACGAACTCAGGCAAGCCGTTTCCGGCTGCACGGACTGCCGCCTGCATGAAACCCGCAGCCAAGCGGTTTTTGGCATCGGTGATGAACAGGCAGACTGGATGCTGGTGGGGGAGGGGCCGGGTGCGGAAGAAGACAAGCAGGGTGAACCCTTTGTAGGTCAGGCTGGCAAGCTGCTTGACAATATGCTGGCGGCGATCAGCCTGAAGCGTGGCCGGAATGTTTACATTGCCAATACCGTCAAATGCCGTCCGCCCGCCAACCGCAATCCGGAGCCGGATGAAGTGGCCGCCTGCGAGCCCTACCTGACGCGCCAGATTGCGCTGGTCCGGCCAAAATTGATCATCGCGCTCGGCAAGGTGGCGGCGCAACGCCTGCTTGAAACGGACCAAACCATCGCCAGTCTGCGCGGCAAGTTGCACCAGGCTGAGGGTATTCCGCTGATCGTGACCTATCACCCCGCCTATCTGCTGCGCAGCCTGCCGGACAAGGCCAAGGCGTGGGAAGACCTGTGTTTCGCCGTGCGCACCATGCAAGGCTTGCAAAGCACCGCCCAGATCGCATCTTGAATGAGCGGTTTCATAGACATTACCGAGGAGACCTTCATGCGCAAATTACTGTCGTCACTGATGATTCTGGTTGCCATTCTTTCCCTCCAGGGTTGCGGTTACAACGCCTTGCAATCGACCGACGAACAGATCAAGGCCAGTTGGGCGGAAGTGCTGAACCAGTACCAGCGCCGCGCCGATCTGGTGCCCAATCTGGTGAACGTGGTCAAGGGCTACGCCGCCCACGAGAAGGACGTGCTGACCCAAGTGACCGCCGCCCGGGCCAAGGTAGGGTCGATCCAGGCCACGCCCGAGTTGATCAATGACGAACAGGCTTTCGCGAAATTCCAGGCGGCACAGGGTGAAATGAGCAGCGCGCTCTCCAGATTGCTGGTGGTGGCGGAGAATTATCCGCAATTGAAGGCGGATGGCGTGTTCCGGGATCTCCAGGCGCAACTCGAAGGCACTGAAAACCGCATCACCGTGGCGCGCAACCGCTATATCAAGGCAGTGCAGGAATACAACGTCACGGTGCGATCCTTCCCCAGCAACCTGACGGCCATGATGTTCGGCTTCAAGACCAAGCCCAGCTTCACGGTCGAAAACGAGAAGGAAATCTCCCAGGCGCCCAAGGTGGACTTTGGCGCGCCGGTTCCAGCGCAGAAATAGAGCGTGGCTACCGCAGGCTTCCTGTGGCGGTTCTTTCTGGCTGCATGGCTGATGCTTGGCGCCAGCCTTGCGCTGGGGGAGGTGGCCGTGCCCCCTCTCACTGCGCGCGTGACCGACCTCACCGGCACCCTGACAGCGCAACAAACCAGCGAGCTCGAATCCCTGCTGCGTGATGTCGAAGCGCGCAAGGGCAGCCAGATTGCCGTGCTGATGCTCCCCACGACCCAGCCGGAAACGATAGAACAATACGCCATGCGTGTCGCCGAGCAATGGAAGCTGGGACGCAAGGGCGTGGACGACGGCGCCCTGTTGCTGATCGCCAAGCAGGATCGCGCCATGCGACTGGAAGTCGGTTATGGCCTTGAAGGCGCGCTCCCCGATGCGGTGTCGAAACGCATCATCAGCGAAGTGATCACGCCCCATTTCAAGCAGGAAGATTTCTACGGCGGCATTCGCGCCGGAACCGAGCGAATCATCAGGGTGATAGAAGGCGAGCCGCTGCCCGCGCTGGCCAAAAAGGCAAGCGCCAGGGATGGACTGAGTTTGTTCGAGGACATCCTGCCGCTGGCCATGCTGTTCATTTTTGTCGTGGGCGGCATGCTGCGTACTTTTCTCGGGAGATTCCTTGGCGGCCTTGTGGCGGGTGGCGTGGCATTTTTCGGCGCCTGGCTGTTGCTTGGTTCATTGCTGATCGCGCTGGTCATTGCCATTGCCGTCTCGCTGATCACCATTACCGGCAGCGGCCGGGGTGGCCCATTCGTCGGCGGGAGCGGCGGGAGCGGCGGTTTTGGCGGCGGTGGTGGATTTTCGGGTGGCGGCGGCGGTTTTGGCGGCGGGGGCGCTTCGGGACGATGGTAAGAATACTGCGACATTTATTCATGCCGCCGTGGCTGGTGCGGCGCTATTTCTCCCGCGCCGTCATGGCTCGCATCGAGCATGCGATCAGCGAATCCGAGGCGCTGCATAATGGTGAAATCCGCTTCGCCGTCGAATCCGTGCTGGATCTGTCCCCCTTGCTGCATGGGCAGGATGCGCGACAAAGGGCCATGGAAGTGTTTTCTCAGTTGCGAGTCTGGGACACCGAGCACAACAGCGGCGTGCTCATTTATCTTCTGCTTGCCGACCGTGATGTCGAAATCGTCGCCGATAGGGGCATTCACGCAAAAGTGGGTAACGCGGAGTGGGAGCGCATCTGTCGCCAGATGGAAGCCGCGTTCCACGCTGGGCGATTCGAGGAAGGTGTGTTGGCGGGCATGCGAAAAGTCACGGCCTTGCTGGTACGGCATTTTCCGGTCAAAACCGACAATCCAAACGAATTGTCAGACCAGCCTGTTGTGCTATGAAGCCGTCACGCGCTTGTAACGGTGGTTGATCAGCCACATCGAAAGACTGACAAAGGCGCCGAAGGCAATAGTGATGGTGTTGATATGCATGTCCGACTTGACCATCATCGCATAGCAGCCAAGCAAAAGCAGAATACTGATATTTTCGTTGAAATTCTGCACTGCGATGGAGTGCCCTGCCCCCATCAGTAAATGGCCGCGGTGTTGCAACAGGGCGTTCATCGGCACCACGAAGAATCCACCCAGTGCGCCAATCACGAACAACAATCCGACCGCAATGCGCCAGTCGTCGACCAGAACCATGGACATCACGGTAAAGCCCATCAGTATCCCGGTCGGGAGCACTTTAACGGACCTTTCCAGGGTGATGAATTTTCCCGCCACGACCGCTCCCACGGCGATGCCCACGGCCACCACAGCGGTCAATTGGGTGGCTTTTTCGAGGTCGAATTTAAGAATCAGGCCGGCCCAGGTCAGGACTACCAGGCGCAGCGTTGCTCCGGCGCCCCAGAACAGGGTGGTGACGGCCAGCGAAATCTGGCCCTGCGGATCGCGCCAGAGCAGGATGAAGGAATGCCAGAAGTCATGCAGCAAGTAGAAGGGGTTCTTCTTGGGCAACTTATGGTCGATTGCAACACGGGGTATGAACAGGTTGAAGACCGCGGCACTGATATACAGAAAAGTGACGATAATGACCGCAAACTTGGATACGCTGACGCTGTCTGCGAGGTTCCAGCCGGCAAGCAATGACGAGGACAGCGCCGGATTCAGAAGAATGCCGCCAATGATGGCCCCCAGCACGATGGCTGCAACCGTGGCGCCTTCCATCCAGCTATTCGCGAGCACCAGTTTGTTCGGGGGCAGATATTCGGTAAGGATGCCGTATTTTGCCGGGGAATAGGCTGCGGCCCCCAGGCCCACGATGCCGTAGGCGTATAGGGGCGGCATGCCGAAAAGCATGGCCAGGCAACCTATGAATTTGATGCTGTTGCTGATGAACATGACCCGCCCCTTGGGGATGGCATCGGCAAAGGCGCCGACGAAGGGCGCAAGCAGAATATAGGAAACGACGAAGAACTGTTGTAGTAGTGGTGTATGCCAGTCCGGCGAGCTCAGTTCCTTCAATAGCGCAATGGCCGCAAAGAGCAGGGCATTATCGGCAAGGGCGGACAGAAATTGCGCCGTGAGGATGATGTAAAAGCCGAGATTCATCTGGAAGGCGGCGGTTGAGTGGTTGCGGCTTTTGCCATGGGTTTCGCTTTATACCATGAAACGCGAAATACTGTCTTGATACGGGGCGTCTCAGCGGACCTCGCTCAATAACTGATCCAGCATGCGTTCGGCCTGTCCTGCATAGCTGCCGCCAAAGAGGTTGGCATGGTTCAGGACGTGATACAGGTTGTACAGGGTTTTGCGTACTTCATAACCGGGGTCGAGAGGATAAGCCTCCCGGTAAGCCGCATAGAAGCGCGCGGGAAATCCGCCAAACAGTTCGCTCATGGCGAGATCGGTTTCGCGGTCGCCATAATACACGGCCGGGTCGAAAACAACCGGCTCGCCTTGCTCAAGTACGCCACAGTTCCCGTTCCATAGATCGCCGTGCAGCAAGGAGGGTGAAGGGGCATAGCCGGGGAAAAACTGCTCGATCCGGGTCAGTAAACAAGCTCCTTTTTTCTGCAAGCTGTCATTAATGCCATTCCGGGATGCCAGTCTGAACTGGAATTCGAGCCGTTCCTCACGCCAGAAGCTGATCCAGTCATCGTGAAAGGTATTGCTCTGCGGCGTGGCGCCGATGGTGTTGTTGATGCGCCAGCCAAACTGGCTTGCCGTATGGGCGTGCATGCTTGCCAGTTGCCTTGCCAGTTGTTCGCAGGCGTGCCCGCTGCAAGCATCCATGGCGAGAAATTCCAGCACCAGATAGGAAGCATGCGCAGCGCTCCCGTGGCAGATGGGTGCAGGGGCCCGTATTGCACCGCTGGCAAGGATTTCCTGCAGGCCGGCGGCTTCCGCTGCAAACATCGCATGCCTTTCAGGCACATTGATTTTGACAAGGCAATCCCGTCCTCCACCGGAAATATGGTACGCCGCATTGATGCAACCGCCGCCCACCGGGATGTGCGTCACTGAATTGAAGGGCTGTCCCAACATTTGCGAGATGTGAGCATCGATTGCAGGCCACAATTCAGTTATTTTGCCTTGATAGTACATTAGAATCATTCTCAACTATGCAATGATGTGTTAATTTACCAGGCCAAGATTATCATCAATATACCCTAAAGTAATGGATAAGGATTTAACGTGAATAGACTGATAGTTATTGTTTTAACTGTATTTTTGTCTACTGCTGCTGGAGCTGCACCAAGCATTCCGCAGCCCAAAGTGGTGAAAATCAATGAGCGCATTTATGCATTGCTCGGGCCCATGGGGCAGCCGAACGCGCACAATCAGGGCTACATGGTGAACAGCACGGTGATTATTGGCGAACAGGGTGTGATCCTGATCGATAGCGGGGCCTCGGATGAAGTCGGGAAACATATCGGCAAGGCGATTGCGAAACTGACTACAAAACCCGTGACTCATGTCATCAATACACATCACCACGGCGATCACGTGCTGGGTAACGTCGTATTTGGGCAAGCCGAAATCATCAGTTCTGAAATTTGCCGGGATATGGTGAACAAAACCGGCGATGAATGGGTTGCCCTGATTGAAAATCTGGTTGGCCACAAATTGCCTTATACCCGTCCAGTGCCGGCCAGCGTGACCTATGCTGGGGAAAACTCTCGCACAGAGCGGACCATTCAGGGTGTCAAAATGGTGTTCTGGATTCCCACGGGTTCGCATACAGTGGGAGACATGATGGTTTACCTGCCTGATGACAAGGTGCTGGTGGGTGGGGATATTCTGGTCAATCGCACCATCCCGGTAATGCGTGACGCCTTGGTTAAAAATTGGGTGGGTACGCTGGAGCAGGTTCTGGCTTTCGACGCAAAAACCATTGTGCCCGGTCATGGCCCCTTGATGAAGCTAGAGGATGTTAACAAATTGCAGCGCCAGATGGCGGCGTTCTACTCTGGGATTGAAGCAGGGTACAAGAAAGGCTTGAGTGACAGCGAAACACGCAAGACGCTGGATGTGCGTGAATGGAAAAAACTGGAAGGGTTTGATGCCAATATCGGTGGCAACGTCAGCCGTACTTATCTGGAAATCGAACAGGCCAGTTTCTGAAGGGTACGCGGGGCACCCTGAAGTGCCCCCGCAACGGTTTTAGTCCATCAGCTTGCGCGCTTCAGCCACCTGGCCGCGATAGGCATCAAAAATGTTGCGCAGGGCATCGGCCATGACGACCTGGGGTTTCCAGTCCAGTTCGCGCATGGTGTTCTCGATTTTCGGCACGCGATTCTGCACGTCCTGGTAGCCTTTGCCATAGTAGTCGGCGGAGGTCACTTCCAGCATTTTCACTTTTTTGGCGCTGTCCTTGTACTCAGGATATTCCATGGAAAGGTCCAGCATCATCTGCGCCAGTTCCTTGACGGAATAGTTATTGGACGGGTTGCCGATGTTGTAGATCTTGCCAGTGGCCACGCCATCCTTGTTCTCGATGATCTTCATCAGCGCATCGATGCCGTCCGAAGCGTAGGTGTAGGAGCGCTTGGCCGTACCGCCATCCACCAGCTTGATATCCTCGCCGCGCACGATGTGGCCGAGGAACTGGGTAATCACGCGCGAACTGCCTTCCTTGGCGGTGTTGATGTTGTCCAGGCCGGCACCGATCCAGTTGAAAGGACGGAACAGGGTGAAATTGAATTCGGTCTTCATGGCATAGGCAAAGATCACCCGGTCCATCAGTTGCTTGGAGCAGGAATAAATCCAGCGCGGCTTGTTGATCGGCCCCAGGATCAGTTCGGAATTTTCCGGATCGAATTCCTCGTCGCGGCACATGCCGTAAACTTCTGAAGTGGAAGGGAAGATCAGGTGCTTGCCGTACTGGACACACTGGCGCACGATCGGCAGATTGGCTTCGAAGTCCAGCTCGAAAACCTTGAGCGGTTCCTTGACGTAAGTCGCGGGTGTGGCAATCGCCACCAGGGGCAGGATGACGTCGCATTTCTTGACGTGGTACTCGATCCACTCCTTGTTGATGGTGATGTCGCCCTCGAAGAAATTGAAGCGCGGGTTGTCCATCAAATCGGACACACGTTCGCTGTACATGTCCATACCGTAGACTTCCCAGTCCGTCGTATCGAGGATACGCTTGGACAGGTGGTGGCCGATAAAGCCATTGACGCCAAGAATCAGAACCTTTTTCATCATTTGCCCTTTCAATTCAATAATCTTCAAACGGCAGCGGCGCTTCGCCAAAGCGTGCCGTAAATTGTTCCGGCGTCAAGGGCTGGCCATCCAGCTCGAACGACAGTACTCTCAATACACCGCCATCACCACAATCGGCATGACAGCGGCCATTTTCACAATAAAAAGCCGGGACCGGGCTGCGGCTTGCGCGCGCCGGTGCCAACAGGGTCCGGAGAACACGCATCGTCTTTCCGGCAAATCGTGTGTAAGCGCCAGGGTAGGGCGGGGCTACGGCGCGCACCAGATTGTGGATGGATTGCGCTGTATCACTCCAGCGGATTTTACCATCCTCCGGGCGCCGCCCGCCAAAATAGCTGCCCCGGGATAGATCCTGCGGCGTCAATTCGGCACTGCCATCGATCAATCCGGGGAGACAGCGATTCAGCGTGATCTCGGCAGCGCAGGTCACCTTGTGAAAAACATCCAGTGCTGTGTCATCAGGCAGAATCGGCACCGCCTGCTGGTCCACGATGGCGCCATTGTCCGGTTTTTCATTCATTACATGCAGGCTCGAACCGGTTTCCTTTTCGCCCCGGATGATCGCCCAGTTGACCGGCACCCGGCCGCGGTATTGCGGCAGCAACGAGCCATGCATGTTGTAGGCGCCGTACTTGGGGACATCAAGGATTTCCTTCTTCAGCATGTTGCGGTAGTAGAAAGAAAACAGGAAGTCCGGCTGCAAGGCACGAATGCGCTGAATTACCTCTGGTGTGTTTGGGTCGTCCGGCGTAATCACCGGAATATCATGCAGGGCGGCGAGTTCCGCCACGCTTTTGAACCAGATGGTTTCGCCGGGGTTATCGGTATGCGTCACCACCAGCGGCACTTTCACGCCGTGGGCGAGCAGGACTGACAGGCAGCGGACGCCGACGTTGTGGTAGGCGAAGACGATGGCGGAGGGAGAACGCGTCATGTTTGTGAATTATCGATTTGTAAGGCGTTCTGGCATTTCAAGTTCACAGTCATACTTTTGCCACGTGACGAGGCCGAGTGTCTTCAACCCTAGCAATCTTGCCCTCGCGCATTAGCAAACCAAGGATGCTATACGACAGATAGTCTTTCTGCTTGCCTTGATAATCGCTTCGCAAGCCTAGAAGGCTAGCCGCATCAGAGTTCAATATTCCTTTGGGATTTGCTTTTGCCAATTCTAATATTGCGGTCTTTAATAGATCTAAACCGAGCTGGGCGCGCTCAACTGCCCCTTGTGGAACAACAATTCCAACGCGCTGTTTGCCACCAAGACCGTTTGGCACCACAGCATTTGTTAGCAAACCACCCGTTTCTTCTGTACCAAAAGCTGATATTAATTCAGATTCAAGACGAAGAGCTTGTGACTCGGTTAAGTCCTCAACAAGAATATCAACCATTGGCTCGATACCAGATGCTTTGATCTCTTTGATGCGAGCATACTTCCTTGTGTTATCTGGTTTAACCAAGTGATCAAAAGCCCGGCTACCAGTACCCTTGCCGATATAAAAAGGCTTTGCTGGATTTGAACGTGCATCTTTAAGGGCATAAACGTAATAAAAATTCGTAGCCACTTGCTCACCTTAGTAAAGGCCAAACGAATCAGCCATGTAAGTTGGATAAATCGCCGCAAGGCGTAACCCCAACGCGTGTATGTCGGGCGAAATAAGCGAAGCGCATTGCGCCGCACGTCTGAATCCTCAAGCCGCCTGTTCCATTGGCGAGATATCGTGCTCAATTTTCGCGCCATTTTCAGAAAGGGTGATTTTCAGGTCGAAATCGGCCTGCAGGCCCAGCCAGAATTCCGCGCTGGTGCCGAAGTAGCGCGCCAGCCTCAATGCCGTATCGGCGCTGATTGCCCGGCGTTCGCGCACGATGTCGTTGATCCGTGGCGCGGGAACGCGCAGGGCGATGGCCAGCGCATTGGCGGATAGTCCTAGTGGCACCAGAAATTCCTCGCGCAGAATTTCTCCCGGGTGGATTGGGCGCATACCATTAATCATGTCCATAATTGCCTCCATTCAGTGGTAGTCCACGATCTCTACATCAAAGGCGTTTCCACCCTCGAAACGAAAACATACGCGCCATTGGTCGTTGACGCGGATGCTCCATTGCTCCTTGCGGTTGCCTTTAAGTCTTTCCAGCCGGTTTTGTGGTGGCACGCGCAAATCTTCTATGCGTGTTGCCCGATGCAGCATTTGCAATTTGCGCTCAGCCACTGAGCGGATATTGGCGAAGCGGGGAGCCGCCTGACCCGCGAACAGGGCTTGCGTGTTGCTGCATTTGAACGACTGGATCATGGTGTTACTATATAACGCCATGCGTTAAATGACAAGCGTTACTCCGTGGGTGTTTTCTGTTCCAGAATTGCCTGAATCAGGTAGCGCGGACGGTGGCGTACTTCCTGGTAGATCCGGCCCACGTATTCACCGAGCAGGCCAATACCGAACAGGGCGATACCGATGAGGAAGAAGATCAGGGCAAACAGGGTAAACAGTCCTTCCGCCTCTGGGCCAACCCACAGACGGCGAATCACCAGGAAGATGAAGAACAGGGCGGAGAACAGCGAAACCAGGATGCCCACCATGGAAAACATTTGCAGCGGCACCAGCGAAAAGCCGGTCATGAGGTCGAAATTGAGGCGTATCAGGCTGTAAATGGAGTACTTCGATTCCCCTGCGGTACGCTCTTCGTGGCCGACCACGATCTCGGTCGGATTGTGTGCAAAGCTGTAGGCCAGTGCGGGGATGAAGGTATTGACCTCATTGCACTGGTTGATGGTGTCGATGATGTCGCGGCTGTAGGCGCGCAGCATGCACCCCTGGTCGGTCATCTTGATGTGGGTGATGCGTTCGCGCAACTGGTTCATGGCGCGGGAGGCCGCATGGCGCCACCAGGTGTCGTTACGCTGGCGGCGGATCGAGCCGACATAGTCGTAGCCCTCGTCCATCTTGGCCAGCAGGTTGCCGATATCTTCCGGCGGGTTCTGCAGGTCGGCATCGAGCGTGACGATCTTCTTGCCGCGGCAGTGCTCGAATCCGGCCATGATGGCCTTGTGCTGGCCGAAATTGCCGTTGAACAGAATCACCCGTGTGACATCCGGGCGCAGCCTGAATTGCTCGCCCAGGATAGCTGCGGAGCGGTCGCGGCTGCCATCATTGATAAAAACGATTTCGTAGCTGGTTTCCAGCTTGTCCAGCGCCGGATAAAGCCGGTCGAACAGGGCTTGCAGGCCTTCTTCCTCGTTGTAGACGGGAATGATGATGGAAACGTCAGGCGTGCTCATTTTTTGGCGCTTTCGATGATTTCCTTGATCGCGGCGCAGACCCGCTCCACATCCTGCAAGGACATATCCGGGAACAGGGGCAGGCTGACAGTTTCGCGGCCTATTTTTTCAGCGCTGGGGAAGTCGCCTTCCCCGAAACCCAGGCCACGATACAGGGTGAACAGGTGAATGGCGGGATAATGTACACCCACGCCGATTTCGCGCTGGCGCATCCGGCCGATGAATTCCCCTCGGCTGATGCCGATTTGCTCCAAGGGCAGGAGGATCTGGAACATATGCCAGTTGCTGCCGGAAAAATTCTCGGGTGGTAACTGGCAACCCAGTGCGCGATTGAAGCACGCGAAATAATGCCTTGCCAGTTCGCGCCGCTTTTCGGTGAAGGCGTCAATCTGTGGCAGCTGTCCTAGGCCAATGCGCGCGGCGATGTCGGTCAGGTTGAATTTCCCGCCCGCCACATCCACGTCCATGGTGCCGTCTGGAGCGCGCACCACGCCTTGCAGGCGCAGTTTCTCGGCCTGCGGGATTTGAGATTCATCATTGAGCACCAGGCAGCCGCCCTCGCTGGTGGTCATGTTCTTGTTGGCGTGAAAGCTGAAGGAAACCAGGTCGCCGAAAGAACCGATGCGCTTGCCATGCCAGCTTGCTCCCATGGATTGTGCCGCATCCTCGATCACGCGCAGCTTGTGCCTGGAAGCGATGGCATAGAGGCGGTCGCGGTCCACCGGCAGTCCGGCGAGGTCCACCGGAATGATGGCGCGGGTGGCAGGCGTGATGGCGGCTTCTATCAGGTCAAGATCGATATTGCGCGTGACAGGATCGATATCGACAAACACCGGCCTGGCACCGACATGCAAAATGACATTGGCGGTGGCAACCCAGGACATGGGCGTGGTGATCACCTCATCACCTGGACCGATGCCGCACAACTGCAAGGCCACTTCAAGCGTGGCGGTGCCGGAATTGAAGGCGCGCACGGGTCTGCCGCCGAAATATGCCGACAGCGCGGCCTCGAACTCCTTGACCTTGGGGCCGCTGGTGATCCAGCCGGAACGCAGCACCTCGACCACGCCCTGGATGGTTTCCTCGTCGAGGCTGGGACGGGTAAAAGGCAGAAAACTCATGCTAACTTCTTGCCACGATGTAAACGCCGACAATGATCACGCCGATCCCCGCCAGACGCGTAAGGGAAACCGCCTCGCCGAACAGCCACCAGGCAGCCAGCGCGTTGACCACGTAGCCGATGGAGAGCATCGGGTAGGCAATGCTGACCTCTACCCGCGACAGGGCCATGATCCATACCACGACGCTGATCACGTAGAAGCTCAGGCCGGCAAAAATATGCGGCTCGGTGGCAAGTTGCCAACCCACCGGCAGGATGTTGTCACGGCTGAAGTCAAAGTGGCCGACAGCATTGGTGCCGGCCTTAAGCAGCAGTTGCGCGGCGGCATTGAGCAAAACGCCGGTCAGGATCAGGGAGAAGCTCAGCAGGTTCAAGGCGTTCTCACCACCACGCGGCGCGTATCGCGGGCAATTTCCTGCATAGGCAGGCCCTGGTTATGCAGCAAATCAAAGGTGTCCGGCGTCATGATTGCCAGCGCATAGGTTCCATTGCTCCACATCTGCTTGAATGTGGGCATGTCGGGAATCCATTTTTCCGGCTCCTGTTGCAGGCCGAACCCCAGCTCATCCTTGTAGGCCACCAGAGTGAAGGTGCGTTTCAGGTAAAAAGGGAGGGTCTGGTCGTACATGTTGACGCTGTAAAACGGGATTCCCGGCTTGAGATGGGGCTTGATCTGCTCGGCCAGGTAGTTCGACGAATTTGAAGGTGCCAGGCTTTCATGACCGGAAAGGAGCAATTGGTATGCGATCAGAGCGGTGAAGGCAAAAAGAATCAGGGCGCGGCGGATCTGCCGCTGCCAGACCCAGAGCAGCGCCAGCGCAGAGCCTAAAAGCCATATTGCCGCAGCCACAACTATCCACAATCGATATTTTTCATACAGGGGGAGGGGGACGGTATCACTGGCGAACAGTACACTGAAGGGTGAAAAAATCAGTCCCAGGGCTGCCAGCACGACAATCGGAAGCATGCGCCAGAAGATTTGCCGTGCTTCCAGTTTTACCAGCAGGTCACCGATCAGCAGCGCCAGCGCAGGAAAGACCGGCAGAATGTAGGAGGGCAGCTTCGAACTGGAAATGCTGAAAAAGAAATAGATGAACACGACCCAGATCAGCAGGAAGCGCCGGGCTTGAAAACCCTGCGTATCATCCCTTTTCCATGCCTTGAACAGCGATTCGAACATCAACACCAGCCAGGGCAGTATTCCCAGCAACATAATGGGAACAAAATAATGCCAGGGATGGAAGCGTCCATGCGCCTTGGTCAGGAAGCGCTGGAAATGTTCGTGAATAAAAAAGAAATGGAAAAATTCGGGATTGGCAAGGGATACGGCAATGAACCAGGGTGCCGTGATCAGCAGGAACAGACCCAGGCCAGTGAGCAGGTGCAGGCGTTTCCACAAGCCCCAGTCGCGCTGGATCAGCGTATACAGCACCAGCACCGCCCCAGGCAAGGCCATGCCGATCAGTCCCTTGCTCAGTACCGAGCAGGCCAGCGCCGCCCAGGTGATATGCATCCACACCCGGTTTTCCTTCGGAGTGGCAGAGGCGTGCTGTGCCAGCAGAAAACCGAACAGTCCCAGCGTCATGAAGAAAGTGACGCCCATGTCCAGGGTGTTGATGTGCCCGATGCCGACATACAAGAAGCTGCTGCCCACCACCAGTGCAGAGTACAGCCCGGCTTCGGCGCCAAAAAGGCGACGCGCGGCAAAGAAGGCAAGCAGCACGCCGGCAAATCCGGTTAATCCGCTCCATAACCTGGCCGTCCATTCATGCTCGCCAAACAGGCTATAGGCGGCGGCCGTTGTCCAGTATTGCAGCGCTGGTTTTTCAAAATACTTGATATCGTTCAGGCGCGGCGTGGTCCAGTCACCGGTCGCGACCATTTCGCGCGGAATCTCGGCGTAGCGCCCTTCATCCGGTTTGACCAGATGGCGATAATCGAGATTGCTGAACCAGATCAGGGCAAAAGTCAGCAGCAGCAACCACAGATTGCGCTGCGATATGGGTTTGGAGTGGAATGGATTGGAGGTCATCAAAATGGCGGCGAGTATAGCAGAGAATCAGTATGCCTTCAGCAATACCAGCATGGCGCCGCCGCCGCCATCCGCCGCCCTGGCCTGGCAGAAAGCCAGCGTTTCGTCGCGCTGCATCAGCCAGTGGGCGACCTTGTGCTTCAGCACCGGCTCGCGGTTTTTGGAGCGCAGACCCTTGCCGTGAATGATGCGAATGCAGCGCAGGCCGTTTTTCTGGCAGTTCTGGAGAAACCGGACCAGCTCCAGCTTGGCTTCCGCCACCGTGAGACCGTGCAGGTCCAGTTCGCCTTGCGTCACCCAGTGGCCACGTCGCAGTTTGCGCAGCACCTGGTTTTGCAGGCCGGGGCGAAGAAATGCCAGCTCCTCGCCGCTTTCAAGGCTATCGGCCCAGTAAACATGATCGCTGAGGGAATCGAGCAGAACCTCGCGCTGGTCGCGCAGGCTCTGGAGGGGTATGGGTTTGGGTTTGGGCAGCGGATGAAGGAATCTGGGGCCGTGCCGCAACGGCCGGGCATCGCCGACCGCTGTGCGGAACAGCATCAGGTCCTCTTCATCCACCGCTCAACCAGTCGGTTACTTGTGCAGGCTGTCGAGGTAACGCTCCGCATCCAACGCGGCCTGGCAGCCTGTGCCGGCGCTGGTGATGGCCTGGCGGTAGATGTGGTCCTGCACGTCGCCGGCAGCATAAACGCCGGGGATGCTGGTCTGGGTGGCAAAACCATTGCGGCCGCCCTGGGTCACGATGTAGCCGCCTTCCAGTTCCAGTTGGCCTTCGAACAGGTCGGTGTTGGGCTTGTGGCCGATGGCGATGAAGATGCCTTGCAGGGTGATGTCCTTGGTGGAGCCATCCTTGATGTTCTTGAGGCGCATGCCGGTGACGCCGGATTTGTCGCCCAGCACTTCGTCCAGCTCGCAGAAGGCTTCGAGCGTGATGTTGCCATTTTTGACGCGGTCCATCAGCTTGTCCACCATGATTTTCTCGGCCTTGAAGGTGTCGCGGCGGTGTACCAGGGTGACGTGCTTGGCGATATTGGACAGATACAGGGCCTCTTCAAGGGCAGAGTTGCCGCCGCCGACCACGGCCACGTCCTGGCCCTTGTAGAAGAAGCCGTCGCAGGTGGCGCAGCCGGAAACGCCGCGCCCCATGAAGGCCTGTTCCGAAGGCAGTCCGAGGTATTTTGCAGAGGCGCCGGTGGCGATGATCAGGGCATCGCAGGTGTAGGTGCCGGAGTCGCCGATCAGGGTAAAGGGTTTCTCGGTCAGCTTGGCAGTATGAATCTGGTCGAAGATGATTTCCGTGTTGAAGCGTTCGGCATGTTTCTGGAAGCGTTCCATCAGCGCAGGCCCCATGACGCCATCGACGTCTGCTGGCCAGTTGTCTACTTCGGTGGTGGTGGTCAACTGCCCACCCTGCTGCATGCCAGTGATCAGAACCGGCTTAAGATTGGCGCGCGCGGCGTAAACGGCAGCGGTATAGCCAGCAGGGCCGGAACCGAGAATCAGTAATTGGCAGTGTTTAACAGACATTATTTTTTATACTCCGGTTAAAGGTGAACTTCGAGTTTATTGACTAAGCATGATTGGGATAGTTCCGATTTTAACAAGAATGCGCTGTGCAGTAACCCCGTGAATTTTGCCTGGATTGATATTGTTGTGCTATGTATGCGGTAATTGTGGATTTATGTTATCCCTGCTTCGGCAATCATGGCAGAGATGTCAGATTGACTTCCCGGGCCTTCTGCTATAATCGCCCAACCCATTCACCCCATTCCTTATGGCATCAGCAAAAAACATTTCTGCCGGCAAACAAGCGACAGCGCATCCATTTCCGCCCAGAGTCGCCAGTCTGATGCGCGAATCATGGTGGTTGGTGCTGGTGGTTGCGGCGCTTTACTTCATCATGATCCTGGGCACCTATGATCGTGGCGATCCGGGTTGGTCCCATAGCGTCACTGTGAGCACCATCCACAATGCGGGTGGTGAGCTGGGAGCCTGGCTGGCGGATCTGTTCCTGTATTTGTTCGGACTGTCCGCATACTGGTGGGCGGCTTTTTTCCTGTTTGCCATTGCCTGGGGCTATCGCCGCATCGATAGCGTGAACGTGGGCGATCGCCGTTCCTTGTTGGTGGCTTTTGTCGGCTTTATTATTCTGCTGGTCGCCAGCAGCGGCGTGGAAGCGCTCCGCCTGTACAGCCTGAAAGTGGCTCTGCCACTGGCGCCGGGTGGAATGCTGGGCGCGATGGTCAGTGATTTCCTTTGGAAATCCTTAGGCTTTACGGGGGCAACCCTGCTCATGCTGGTCACCATGGCCATTGGCCTGAGTTTTTTTATCGGACTGTCCTGGCTGGAACTGATTGAACGCATTGGCGGATGGGTCGAGGACGCTTACAGTTTTGTCGTCCACCTGCGCGAGGCAAGGCAGGATCGTCTGGCCGGCAAGGAAGCCGAAGCCGAGCGTGAGCAGGTCGTCACGGTGGAAAAGAAACGCATGGAAGAGCAGGAACCCATTCGTATCCAGCCTCCGGCCTTCGATATTCCGAAGTCGGAACGTAGCGAACGCGAAAAGCAGGCGCCGCTGTTTGAGAACATGCCGGACTCGCCCCTGCCGCCCCTGCATCTGCTCGATGAAACCGAAGCCAATGTGGAATTCATCAGCCCGGAAACCCTGGAATACACTTCTCGCCTGATCGAACGCAAGCTTGCCGACTTCGGCGTGGAGGTCAAGGTGGTCGCAGCCTATCCCGGTCCGGTGATCACGCGCTACGAAATCGAGCCGGCCGTGGGGGTGAAGGGCAGCCAGATCATGAACCTGATCAAGGATCTGGCCCGCGCCCTGTCCGTGGTCAGCATCCGCGTGGTGGAAACCATTCCCGGCAAGCATTACATGGGCCTTGAACTGCCCAATCCCAAACGCCAGATCGTGCGCCTGTCGGAGATCTTGAGCTCGAAGGCCTATGCCGGGATGAATTCGCCCCTCACCATCGCCATGGGCAAGGATATCGGCGGCCAGCCGGTGGTGGCGGACCTCGCCAAAATGCCGCACGCGCTGGTGGCGGGCACCACCGGTTCGGGCAAATCGGTGGCGGTCAACGCCATGATCCTGTCCCTGCTCTACAAGGCCGAACCGTCCCAGGTGCGCCTCATTATGGTCGATCCGAAGATGCTGGAGCTCTCGATCTACGAGGGCATCCCGCACCTGCTGGCCCCGGTGGTCACGGACATGAAACATGCCGCCAATGCCCTGAACTGGTGCGTGGCGGAGATGGAGCGCCGCTACAAGCTGATGTCCAGCCTGGGCGTACGCAATCTGGCGGGCGCCAACCAGAAGATTCGCGAGGCCAAAAAAGCAGGCGCGCCGCTGACCAATCCCTTCACCCTGACCCCGGATAGCCCGGAGCCGATCGAGGAAATGCCGTTTATCGTGGTATTCATCGACGAACTGGCGGACCTCATGATGGTCGCGGGCAAAAAGGTTGAGGAACTGATCGCGCGTCTGGCGCAAAAGGCCCGCGCTTCCGGGATTCACCTGGTGCTCGCCACCCAGCGCCCTTCGGTGGATGTCATCACCGGCCTGATCAAGGCCAATATCCCGACCCGCATTGCATTCCAGGTGTCCAGCAAGATCGATTCGCGCACCATTCTTGATCAAATGGGCGCCGAAGCCTTGCTGGGGCAGGGCGACATGCTCTATCTGCCGCCGGGAACCGGCTACCCGCAGCGTGTGCATGGCGCTTATGTTGCCGACAATGAAGTACACAAGGTGGTGGATTACCTGAAATCCCTGGGCGAACCGCAATACGTCGAAGGCATCCTGGAAGGCGGCAATTCCGATCTGGAGAACGAAGACGGGGAGAGCAGCGGAGACTCCGAATCCGACCCCATGTACGACGAAGCTGTTGCCATCGTACTGAAATCCCGCCGTGCCTCGATATCGTCCGTGCAAAGGCAGTTGCGTATCGGCTACAACCGTGCGGCCAGGCTGATCGAGCAGATGGAGAAGGCCGGCCTGGTATCTTCCATGCAAAGCAACGGCAATCGCGAAGTGTTGGTGCCCGACCGTGAGTAAGATTGAAATCATCGACCAGGCCCTGCTGTTGCGCGTGGCAGAGGCAGGAGCGGCTTCGCCGAGGCGCAGGAAAAACTACAATTTTCATGCCGCGGACACGGATGCCAGCCATCGCCTGCTCAACGCGATTGAGCCGGATTCCTACATTCCGCCTCACTGTCATGGCGACGCCAGCAAGGACGAAACCATCCTCATTCTGCGCGGTCGGATTGGGATGGTGCTTTTCAACCCTGAAGGGGTTGTCACCAGCACCCATGTTCTCGAAGCATGCGGTGACAAGATTGGTATCAATATCCCGCATGGCCAGTTCCATAGCCTGGTGGCGCTGGAGCCAGGCAGCGTTTTCTTCGAATCCAAGGCGGGGCCTTACCAGCCCTTGTCGGCGCAAGAAAAAGCCTCTTGGGCGCCGCCCGAAGGCGATCCTGAAGCCATTGCCTATCTAATGAAACTTAAAGAATTGTTTGTACATTTATGAAATACCTGGCTTTATTGCTCTTCCTCCCCGCCGTGGCGCTTGCCTCGGGTGTGGATAGTCTTAAAAACTTCCTCCAGAACAGCCGTACTGTGAAGGCGCAGTTTACCCAGACCGTGCTGGACCGGAATGGCAAGCAGGTGCAGAGCGCCAGTGGCGCGATGCAATTTTCCCGGCCGGGAAAATTCCGCTGGGAGTACAACAAGCCCTACCCGCAATTGATCGTGGGCGATGGTGCCAAGGTATGGATGTACGATGCCGACCTGAACCAGGTCACGGTAAGAAAGCTCGATCAGGCGCTGGGTAACACGCCTGCCGCATTGCTGGCCGGTAACAATGCCATCGAGCAGAATTTCACCCTTGCCGACGACGGAAAAAACAATGGTCTCGAATGGGTGGAGGCCAGCCCCAAGGGGAAAGAAGGCAGTTTTGAGCGCATTCGGCTCGCTTTCAGAGCTTCGACGCTGGAAGTGATGGAATTGCGCGACCATTTCGGCCAAACCACAATCATCCGCTTTGCCGCTCTGGAACTGAATCCCAAGCTGGCACCACAGTTATTCACCTTTGCGCCACCCCAGGGTGCGGACGTTGTCGGTGACTGATCTGTTTGCCAGAACGCCGCAGCAGCCACTTGCGGAACAATTGCGGCCCCATACGCTGAACCAGGTCGTCGGACAGTCCCATCTGCTCGGTCCCGGCAAACCCCTGCGCCTCGCATTCGAATCCAGAAAGCTGCATTCCATGATTCTGTGGGGACCGCCTGGTGTCGGGAAAACCACCCTGGCTCGGCTCATGGCCGAGGCTTTCGATGCGGAATTCATCGCGCTATCCGCTGTTTTCTCCGGCGTGAAGGATATTCGGGAAGCTATCCAGAAGGCCGAACTGGCGTTGCAGCAATATGGCCGACATACCATCCTGTTCGTTGACGAGGTGCATCGTTTCAACAAGGCCCAGCAGGACGCTTTCCTGCCTTTCGTGGAACAGGGCTTGGTGACCTTCATTGGCGCTACCACAGAGAACCCTTCTTTTGAAGTCAACAGCGCCCTGCTGAGCCGCGCCCAGGTGTACGTGCTGCAACCGCTTTCCGAAGACGAGTTGGGCATCCTGTTCGATCGTGCCTGTCAGGAAGCGCTGCATGGAATGGCTTTCAATCCCGGTGCCAAAGCGCTGCTGACCGGTTATGCAGATGGCGATGCGCGCCGCCTGCTTAATCTCATGGAACAGATCAATAACGCTGCAATAAACAAGAATATTCATAATATTGTAGAAGATTTTATACAGAACACATTAAGTCAAAGCGCACGTCGTTTCGACAAGGGCGGCGACCAGTTCTACGACCAGATTTCGGCCCTGCATAAATCCGTGCGCGGCTCCAGCCCGGACGCGGCGCTTTACTGGCTGTGCCGCATGTTGGACGGCGGCGCCGATCCGCTTTATATGGGGAGGCGCATCGTGCGCATGGCCAGCGAGGATATCGGCCTGGCCGATCCGCGTGCGCTGCGCATGGCGCTGGATGCCTGCGAAGTCTATGAGCGCCTGGGCAGTCCGGAAGGGGAGCTGGCATTGGCCCAGGCGGTGCTCTACCTGGCCGCAGCACCGAAAAGCAACGCCGCCTACCTGGCGTATAATGAGGCCCGCGCGTTTATCCGCAACGACAAATCGCAAACCGTGCCGGATCACTTGCGCAATGCCCCCACCAAGTTGATGAAAGAACTCGGCTTTGGACGCGAGTACCGCTACGCCCATGATGAGCCGGAAGGATACGCGGCAGGTGAACACTATTTCCCGGAAGGGATGAAACCGGTAAATTTCTATCGTCCCACCACGCGCGGGATGGAAGGGAAAATTGGCGAAAAACTGGCGTATTTGCGCCAACTGGATGTGAAGGCAGCTAAGAAGTGAGGTGTTAGGCGTGAGGGGTGAGAGCAATGTTTTGCCTCACCCCTCACGCCTCACCCCTTACCGTATTTTTGGAGTTCTCATGTTAGACATTCAATTGCTACGCTCGGATCTGGAAAACGTCGCCAAGCGCTTGGCATCGCGCGGGTTCGAACTCGATATGACGCACTTCCAGGAACTGGAGCAGGACCGCAAGCTGACCCAGACCCGCACCCAGGAACTGCAAGCCAGGCGCAATGCCAGTTCCAAGCAGATCGGCCAGGCCAAGGCCAAGGGCGAAGACGTTTCCGTCATCATGGCTGAAGTGGCGAATCTGGGCGATGAACTGAAAGCGGCCGAAGAGAAACTCGGCTTCATCCAGATCAGGATGCAGGAACTGCTTTCCGGCATCCCCAATCTGCCCCATGAAAGTGTGCCGGCAGGGAAGTCCGAGGCCGACAACGTGGAAGTGCGCCGGGTCGGCACCCCGCGCAGCTTCGATTTCGAGGTGAAGGATCATGTCGATGTAGGCGAGGGCTTGAAACAACTGGATTTCGCTACAGCCGGCAAAATCAGCGGCGCCCGCTTCACCCTGCTCAAGGGGCAGATGGCGCGCATGCACCGAGCGCTGGCGCAGTTCATGCTCGACGTGCATACCGGTGAGCATGGCTACACAGAGGTCTATGTGCCTTACCTGGTCAACGCGGATTCCATGCGCGGCACCGGGCAGTTGCCCAAATTCGAGGCCGACCTGTTTGCCGTTCAGAAGAATGAAAATGAAAAGCTGTACCTGATTCCCACTGCAGAAGTTCCAGTCACCAATATCGTGCGCGATGAAATCCTTGCCGCCGAAGATCTGCCGCTCAAATTCGTTTCGCACACCCCATGCTTTCGTTCCGAAGCGGGTTCTTACGGCCGTGATACGCGCGGCATGATCCGCCAGCACCAGTTCGACAAGGTGGAGATGGTGCAGATCGTGCGCCCGGAAGATTCCTATCAGGTACTGGAAGAGCTGACCGGTCATGCCGAAGCGATTCTCAAAAAACTCGATCTGCCTTACCGGGTGATGGCGCTGTGCAGCGGCGACATGGGGTTTTCCGCCGCCAAAACTTACGACCTGGAAGTTTGGCTGCCGGCGCAGAACACCTACCGCGAAATCTCCTCCTGCAGCAATTTCGAAGCTTTCCAGGCGCGCCGCATGCAGGCACGCTTCCGTGGAGAAAAGGGCAAGCCGGAACTGGTTCACACCCTGAATGGCTCAGGCCTGGCGGTGGGACGCACCCTGGTGGCGATACTGGAAAACTATCAGCGCGCCGATGGCGCTGTAGATATCCCGAGTGCGCTGCAGCCCTACATGATGGGACAAAAAGTCATCGACCTAGCGCGCTGATGTTTCGGTGCAGGCTAACATTGGCTCGGCCAACGTTAAGCGCGTAGCGCGGCCGAAGCCAAAACTATCAGAATGCCGACGGCAGCGTCAGCGTGCCTCTTGCCCTGCAGCCTTATCTGGGCGGAGTGCAGAAGCTGGCGCCTTAAGGCCCAGGCTGGTTTTGGCCGAGCTTGCCTTGTTCAGGCTATAGCGGTGTTCTGAATCCGAAGCAGCTGTTCCCGGTTCAGCTTTTGGATGCGTAGCAGAGAATAGCCGCTGGTAGGGTTTTTCAAACCGGCTCATGATGTCGTAGTAGGTCCGAATATTCTCTACGAATATCACCGTTTCGCCGCCACGCGCGTAACCGTGCTTGGCTTCGACGTGGTACTCGGACTTTGACAGCAGCGGCAGGGTGACCTTTAGGTCGGTCCATGAATCCGGATTGAGCTTCTTTTTCTTTGCCAGGATGCGCGCATCTTCGAGGTGCCCATAGCCAATGTTGTAGGCTGCCAGCGCCATCCAGGTCCGGTCCGGTTCCGGAATCCGCTCGGGCACAGTATCCTTGAGATAATTCACATAGCGCGCTCCGGCCAGAATGCTCTGCTTCGGATCCAGGCGGTCGGTGACGCCCAGACGATCCGCAGTATCGCCGGTCAGCATCATCAGGCCGCGCACCCCGGTGGGGGAGGTGGCAAGTGGATCCCAATGTGATTCCTGATAACCGATGGCGGCAATCAGCCGCCAATCCAGTTCAGTCAGCTCCTGCGCGCGATGGAAGAGGGGGCGGAATTTAGGCAACACGCCATTGCTGGCAATCATGAATCCTTCCACGTCAATCCGCGCAAGCCGGTTTACATGCCCATAATAGCGGTCGAGAAGGCGCTTCAACGTGCCGTCTTTTCTTATTCGGGCAAAAAAATCATTGGATTTTTCAAGCAGGAAATTATCCACATCCTTTGGAAAAGCCCAAGCCAGAGGCTGTGCCTCGCTCAGATCAAACGCAGTCTCAAGGATGGGCAAGTAATTCTTGGACACATCGACAACATTCGAATCCGCAACCACTGCGTCCAACTGACTCATGGCAAGCTTTTCCAGCAATTCCTCACTTTCCATCGAAGTGTTTTCCTTCCAGGCAAGTTCAGGGTATTTCTTTTTTGCTTCCCTGAGCTTTTCGGCATAGCTGGAGCCGGCCACGACCTCAACGCGTTGCCCGATCAAGTCTTTCAGGCTGGCAGGTTTGTAGCCGGAGGTGTTGTAAACGACCTGTTGCTTGATCGTCTGATAGGGGCTGGAAAACTTGAATTTCTTCTGACGCTCGGGCGTGATACTAAGCCCGGCCGCGGCAAGATGGGCCTGATGATTTTGCAGCGCGGGCAGAATTTCGTTGAACTGGTTTGCCACGACAAATCGGACCTTGACGCCCAGATCCTTGGCGAAGAGTTCGGCCAGATCATGTTCGATGCCGGCCAGACGGCCTTCTGCGTCTTCATAATAGGTAGTTGGACTGTTGCGTGTAAGAACGACCAGTTCACCCGTTTGTTGCACAGGCAACACCGGCTTTGGAGGGGCTGTAAAGTTGCATCCGCCCAGTCCGGTAAGCAGTAAAACCATCAAGATCCATTTTCTCATCGGCGAAAGTGTGGACAACTTTTCTGACTTTGTCCATCAGCCCGCTTTGAGAAGCAGGGTAACCGATGTAGAATGGCGCCACTCCGGAGAGGTGGCAGAGTGGTCGAATGTACCTGACTCGAAATCAGGCGTGGGCGCAAGTTCACCGAGGGTTCGAATCCCTCCCTCTCCGCCAGCTAATAAAAAAACCAGCTCCAGTCGGTTTTTTTATTTCTCGTCTGATGCCATGGACGTTGGCATCATCGTATGGCTTCTTGCTGAGCTTATTCTTTTTTCTGTGCTGTCAATCATTCCTGCGGTGTTTTCTCAACCCGTGTACGTAGATTGAGGTCATGCTTGCGGAAGGCTTCCCTGATATCGGTGCGCAGTTGTTCGTCCGACCACGGTTTGAAAATGAATTTATATACCGCGCCCTCGTTGATGGCTGCGGCGATCACCTGCTGGTCGGCATGAGCCGTCAGCATGATGCGTACGGTATCGGGATATAGTTTCCTGACCTTGCGTAACAGTTCGATGCCGTTCATTTCCGGCATGCGCTGATCCGAGATGATGACGCCAACGGCGTGTGTTGTTAACAGGTCAAGCGCGGCGTGTGGACGGTTGGCGCGCAGGATGCGGTAACCTTCCGCATGCACAACGCGGGCGATGGCATTGAGTATGCCTTCCTCGTCGTCCAGCAACAGCAGAATTCGCTCTTCCTGGATGAATTCATGCCTGCTTTCCAACTTCACACCTTCCTTCAGCAGTCTGCTCATTTCCTGTTCCGGCACGGGTCTGCTGAAATGAAATCCCTGTATCTCATCGCATTGCAGCGTGCGCAGATACTCCTGCTGTTCAGCGGTTTCCACCCCTTCAGCGATGGTTTTCAGGTTCAAGCTGTGGGACAGGGAAATGATGGCTTGGGATACGGCTGCATCTTCGGGGTTGCTGGTGATTTCGCGCACGAAAGACTGGTCGATCTTGATGCGGTCGATGGGGAAGCGTTTGAGGTAGCTGAGCGAGGAATATCCGGTGCCGAAATCATCAATGGAAAACTGTACGCCCAGTGCACGCAATTTGTGCAGGATGGTGATGGTGCTTTCCGCGTCCAGCATGATCATTCTTTCCGTCAGTTCCAGTTCCAGGCAATCCGGAGGCAATCCTGTGTCTCGCAGAGCAGCAGCGACGACTTCGTCCAGGTTGTTCTGGTTGAACTGGCGCGAGGACAGATTCACACCCACGCGAATCTTCGGCAAGCCCTCGTCCATCCAGGCCTTGAGTCTGGCGCAGGCGGTGCGTAGCACCCATTCACCAATGGGGACGATCAGACCGGTTTCTTCCGCCAGGGGGATGAAGGCATTGGGTGAAATCAGCCCGATTTCCGGATGCTGCCAGCGCAGCAGTGCTTCCATGCCGATGATGCGGCCGTTGTAAAGATCGACCTGAGGCTGGTAATGCACCACCAGTTCATTGCGTTGCAGGGCATGACGCAGATCGTTTTCCATCGTCAGACGCTCCACGGCGCGGATGGTGAGCTCCTCGGTGTAATACTGGTAGTTGTTGCGCCCCTGTTCCTTGGCGCGATATAGCGCGCTGTCCGCATTCTTGAAAAGGGTGGTAATGTCGCCACCGTCGGCAGGGAAAATACTGATGCCGACACTGCATGTGACGAAAACTTCATGCCCCTGCAGCATGAAGCTCTCGGCCAGCACAGCGATGATTTTCTGGGCAATACTGCTGGCAAAACGTGAATCTTCCAGATCTTCCAGCAGGATGGTGAATTCATCTCCGCCCAGGCGGGAAACCGTATCCTCCTCGCGCACGCAGTGCGTGAGCCGCTGTGCCACTTCCTGCAGCAACAGGTCGCCGATAGGGTGGCCAAGGGTGTCATTGATATTCTTGAAGTGATCCAGGTCGAGGAACAGAACCGCCAGGAGGGTGTTGCCACGGTGGGCACGCGCCAGCGCATGCTCCATGCGCGCATTCAGCAGCAGGCGGTTGGGGAGGCTGGTGAGGGGGTCGTGGTGAGCAAGATGGTCGAGCCTGGATTCCGATTCCTTCATGGCGCTGATGTCGGAAAATACGCCCACGTAATGAGTGACCCGGTCGCGCTCATCCTTAACCACGCTAATATTAAGCCATTCCGGAAAGATGTCGCCGTTTTTGCGCCGGTTCCAGATTTCGCCCTGCCAGTGGCCATTCTCGCGGATGGTGCTCCACATCGTGGCATAGAACTGTTCATCGTGTCGCCCCGATTTCAGGGAGGCTCCAGTCAATCCGGCAATCTCTTCCTCAGCGTAACCGGTAATTTCGGTAAATGCCCGGTTGATGGCGATGATGTGGCCATCGGCATCGGTGATCATCACGCCCTCGGTGGTGTTTTCAAATACTGCTGCTGCCTGGCGCAGTTTTTCATCTGCCTGTTTGCGCTGCGTGATGTCCTGCAATGTTCCGCTCAGGCGAATCACCTTGCCGCTGATATCTCGCACGGCCTCGGCATAGCCGTGCACGACTCGTTCCCGGCCATTCGGCAGTCGGATGCGAAAGTCGGCTGAAAATTCGCTGCCTCGGCTGATGGCCAGCCCGAGAGCTCGCTCCACGTTGTCGCGTTCATCTGGGTGAACCATGCCCAGTACGTCCTCATGCCTCAGCTTGCTGGATTGGGCCGGTGTTTCCAGAATGCGCCAGGTTTCATTCGAAAGCTGGAAGGCATCGCTGGCGATATCCCATGTCCAGCCACCGAGATGGGCGATGCGTTGCGTTTCCTCCAGCCGAGCCTGGTTCTCCATCAGGGCGTCGCGCGTCTGCCGGTGTTCGATCATGCCGGCCAGGGTATTGGCGACGCTGCCGAGAAACTCCACCTCGCGGTCATCCCGTGCGTGTCCATGCTTCAGGTACAGCACCATGACCCCGAGCACGACGTTCCTCGAAAGTATGGGTACGTTGTAGTGTCCGTGCGGTGCAATGCCGGGATAACTGATCTCGTGCCGCGGGTCGAGGCAGGCGGCATACTCGATTTCCCGGCTGGCGGCGGCGCGCCCGCACAGGCAATAGCCAAATGGCACACGTGCGCACATATTGAGCAGGGCCGGATTGAGCCCGCGCTGGGTCTTGAGGGTCAGCACTTCCTCGTTGCCTTCTACCTGGAAAATGCCGCCCTTGGGCTCGACGGGTAGCCAGGAGAGGGCCAGGATAATATCCAGCACACGCTCGAATTGCTGCTGCAGCGGGATGTCTTCCAGGCTGACGCGCAGGATCGTGTTGAGAGCGCTCTGCTCCTCGCTTTCGAAGTGCAGGGTTTCTTCGTTGCGCTTCTGTTCGGTGACATCGGTGCCGTTGCAAAGCACGCCAGTGATATTGCCATCCCGGTCATGAAGAATCGAGAGCTTCCAGGAAATCAAGCGCTGCTTTGATGTATCTGTAATAGCTGTATTCTCGAACTGGGGAATCAGGGATTTCTCACCAGCCGTGATGTGCTGGAAAATCCGCGCAGCGGCTTCCCGCTTGCCTGCTGAAAGGTAAAGATCGAACCAGTTTTTCCCGCTCAGGCGGCGACGGGTGGAGTTGACAAGATCGCAACAGGGCTGGTTGATAAGCGTGATGTTACCGGCAATGTCGAGAATGACCATGGCGACATTCGATGTATCCAGATCACGCTGGGCCCATCCGGTTTTTTTGACCATCGTTTTACCCATTCCTTTGCACCGTTTTGCAAGTTGACGTATTCAGTCAGTGTCCAAATAGTGTGCCTTACCACCTGCTTCGTAGTAATAAATGCTGGTGCTGCAACACGCTCTCGGCTGCTTTTACGCCCCAGTAGTTCGCTTCCTCGAAAATCGAAAATCCGCTCAGGTCGGAATGGGCGGGATGCAGGCGCCCATGCGGCAAAGTCAGGCGCTCGCGGGCGGCGCTCCAGATCCATCCCGGCACGGGCATGGACATGGCGTGGCCCCAGCGGAAAACGTCGAGCTGCGTGACCTTGTCGCGAATGTCGGGATGCGGGCGCGATAAATCACGCAGGATCATTTCGGCCCATTGGTTGCGGGGTGTATCGAACAAGCGCTGGCGTGCATTTTTCTCCGGCTCGCCGCTCAGTGCCTGGTAATAGGTCAGCACGGTGGGTCCCTCATGGCTACGCAGATTCTGGTGAGTCGCGTTGACGTAGCCCAGCGCGGGGCTGTCGTACAGCACGTTGTCCCAGGACAGCGGGGCGCCATGGCCAGGGTTCGGCAGGCTGTTCAGGGTCAGGTTGGCCACCAGCCAGGGGGCATATCGAATCTGCTGGCATGCCTGTTTCAGATTTGTATCCAGCCCTTCGAACAGGTGCGGCAGAACGAACATCGGAGCCGCGAAAATCACCTGATCGGCCTGCCAGCGCACGCTGCGGTTTTCGCTGTGCATGAAAACATCCAGCTCTACATGGCTTTTTGTTTCCTCCATGCGCTGTACCAGGGCGCCGCTCACGATGCGCTCCTTGAAGCCTCTCTGCATCTGCTTCACCAGCCAGTCGTTACCCTCAGGCCAGGTCAGGACCTGATCGCTTTCCGCGTTTGCCGCCTGTCCGTTACGGCTGGCGAAATAATGCAGCCCGGCCCAGGCGGAGACCCTCGCATAGTCGCTACCGTAATCGTCGCGGCAGCCATAGTTCACATACCAGTGCAACAAGGGAGAATCGAGCTTATGCTGGAACAGGAATTGGCGCATCGAGATACGGTCCAGAGCCATCAGGTCTGCGTCACGCGCCGAACGAGCAGCCGGAATGGCGAATGCACGCAACCCGGAGGCGCCTTGGCGCTGGCGGAACTGCTCCAGCAGGGCGAAAAAATGCCGGTACTGTTCCTGATCGTGCTTGGTCGTGCCTATTTGCGGCAGTAAGCCTTCCTGCCACAAGCCATTCCGGTAAAGCCTTTCCTGCGGTGCAAAGCACAGATAGCGCTCGTCGTAGCTGGGGGTTTCAGCGCAGGGGTCGCCCTGCAACACGCCCAGATCAGCCAATAATTCACGGGTTTCGCGCGCTTCCACGCCCGGCAGGGGAAGGTAATGCGCCCCCCAGGGATAGGCTGAAACGGCATTTTTCCCTGAGCGGGCATTGCCGCCGACCGCATCTTCCAGCTCAAACAACTGGAAATCGCCAAAGCCGGATTTGTTCAGTTTCCATGCTGCGGAAAGGCCGGCAATGCCGCCTCCGACAATCGCCACGCCTGTTTTCCGGAATTCGGAAGGAGCGGGGAAGTCCCGTCCGCGCAGGCGATGGCCGCGCTCCATGGAGGGGCCTAGTAATTCACCTGTTGGCAGGTGCGGGCTGGCTTTGGGCTGGCAGCCGGAAATGCAGGATGAGGCTGCGAGGGTGAGAAGAAAATCTCGGCGGTTCATTTATTTTTCACGGTGCCTGGTGTTTCCATTCGGACTCGTAGTAGTGCACCAGCACCTGATTGTTGAGCCGGTTAATATCTGTTTCAACCGGTTCCATGTCGGGCGGGAACTGGAACAGCACCGGGTTCAGGCTGGCATTGACGAAGCGCAAATCGGAATTGTAGTTTTCGGGCGGGGTGTAGGGCCGATGGCCGGCGATGATATAACCCCACTCTCCAAAGGAGGGCACCAGCGCATGGTAGGGCGCTGTCTTGAGGCCCACACTCTGTAGCGTCTGGTTGATGCACCAGAATGATTTGCGTGCATACAGTGGCGAAGTCGCCTGGATCACCGCCAGGCCGTGCTGCGACAGGTGCTTTTCCAATAGTCGGTAAAAGGTATTGGTGTAGAGCTTGCCCAGCATGAAATTGGTGGGATCGGGAAAATCCACCACGATGAAGTCGTAGAAATCATCGCTCTGATCCAGCCACTGAAAACCATCGGCATTGACGATGCTGACTTTGGAGGAAAGCAGCGCATCCTGATTCAGTGCGCGCAGCATGGGCAGGCGCTGGAACAGGGCTGTCATGTTGGGGTCGAGATCCACCAGGGTAATGCTTTCAATCTCCGGATATTTCAGAATTTCGCGCACCGCCAGGCCGTCACCGCCGCCCAGCACCAATACCCGTCGTGGCTGCTTGATGGCCTGCAGGGCAGGGTGGACCAGCGCTTCGTGGTAGCGGTATTCGTCGCGCGAGGAGAATTGCAGGTTGCCGTTGAGGAACAGGCGAATGTCGTCTTTCCAGCGGGTCAGGACGATGCGCTGGTAGGGCGTGGTTTCGGTGTAGATGATTTCGTCGGCGTAGAGATTTTCTTCCGCCAGGCTGGTCAGGCGCTCGGCGCCCAGCATGCCGCTGAACAGCAGGGCGGTCACCAGGAAGCACTGCGCAGCCAGGGATTTCAGCCCGGCCAGTTGGGCACGAAACAGCCAGATCGCCCATGCCGCCACCAGTGCGTTCATCAGCCCGAACAGCAGGCTGGTGCGGATCAGGCCCAGATGCGGTGCCAGCAGCAGGGGGAAGGCCAGAGAAACAGCCAGCGCGCCAAGGTAATCGAATGTGAGCACCTGGGACACCAGATCCTTGAGACCGTAGTGCTGCCTGAGAATGCGCATCACCAGCGGGATTTCCAGCCCCACCAGCGTGCCGGTCAAGAGCACCAGGCCATACAGCACCAGTTTGAAAGGTCCGCCGGCCCAGGCAAAAACCATGAACAGCAGAACGGCGGAGAAGCCACCCACCAGCCCCACCAGCAACTCCACCTGGATAAAGCGCGCGACCAGCCCCTTGACGACAAAGCGGGAGAGGTAGGAGCCGATTCCCATGGCAAAGAGATAGGTGCCGATGATGGTGGAAAACTGGGTGACGGAATCGCCCAGAAGGTAGCTCGACAGCGCGCCGGCCACCAGTTCATAGGCCAGCCCGCAGGATGCGACGACAAAGACGGAAATCAGCAGGGCGATGCTCATGAATGCTTCACCCTGTCAGAGGTGCAATATATCTCAGCCATGTATCGCCGAAGCGACAATCAGTGCGATTCCCAGGCACATGGAGGCAACCACGATGGCCAGCGACATGTTCTTTTCCTCGACGATTTCCTTCCACAGATTGTAGGGGGTGAACTTGTCGATGACGATGAAGCTCAGCCAGAACACAATCACGCCGAGGAGCGAGTACACCAGCGAGTTGATCAGATATGAGGTGTTGAAGATTTCCATGTGTGACTCCTTGTGAATTACTTGTGATAGGCGCTGCGTGCCACGCCCGGCTGGGGTTTGCTTTCGCTGACGCTCCACACGCTCCAGCCATGGTACTGGGCATAGCTGAACAGGCTGAGTGCAAAAATACCTGCTGCGACATAAGATTTGAACATTAGTTTGGCCTCATCCATTCAAGGTCAGAAAACCCCTCCCATCCTCCCCTTATCAGGGGAGGTTTTGAAAGTAGAGGCAGGCACAGCTTCCCCCCTGACAAGGGGGGATTGAGGGGGGTTAAATTTCTCTCAGTCATCATCTGAATCATCGTCGGATGAAGATGCGTAATCGCTTTCCGCCCAGCGCCGGCTTTCGAAGGAATGACTGCGCCACCACTTCAGCAGCGGTAAAATGGCCAGCCCCAGCAGGGTGATGAAGAAATTGCTCCATTGCGGCACATCCCGCACCACCACCAGCCGGTCTGAAATTTTCGCCCCGCCGCCTGTCGGTGTTTCCGCATGGATTTGCAGGAAATATTCTCCTGGCGGCACCTCGGAGAGTACGACTTCGTCACGAGAATTGCCTTCGGACCAGGATTCTCCGCCATCCCTGCCGTAGTAGTAACTGATGTCACGTCCGAAGGCATAACTGCGGCCGCTACTGCGCTCGATCAGCTCCATGTCCAGATAGAGCCAGTCATTGTTCAGGCTGGTCTGGTTGCGCACCACCAGATTGCCTGTGCCGCTGACGGGAAATATCTCGGTGGTGGTGAGCGTACTCGCCGCGCCATTGCGCTCGAATTCGAGGCTGTTCTGGTACACCGTCTTGTTCTGCGAGGTGATCATGAATACGGTCTGGATCAGCAGCGCACTCAGGGTAAAGGCCGCAAAAGCTTTCCAGTAAGGCCAAACCTTGCCCTGGTGGGGTGAAGGCTGGTTGGGCGCGATGCCGATCGGCCTTTGCAGGGCTTGCTCCAGTTTGAAAGCGGCGGCGACTTCTTCAGGCTCGATATATTCGGCCACGGACCATGTGATCTCGTTTCCGGTTCTTTCAGCGCTCAGCATCAGCGGCGGGGCGACATAATCCGATACTTCGGCCTCCTCGCCAACCGACACCCGCCAGGTGAACTCGCCCAGCACGTAAGTGATCCTGGCCGTCGCGGTCTGGAAATGCTGATATGCCGTACCCAGAAAAACGGCTTTGGGTTTTGTCAGGCCGGGCGATACGATGGGCGTGCGCGTGGTGACCTTGATGAAATTCCAGTGCCCGTTGTATTCGGACAACCAGCGGAAGCCTTCCTTCTCGCTGTAGAGCAGATATTCGCTCCAGGGGTAATCGACATTATCCACCGTCACCTGACGGCGCAGGTAGCCCACTACGTCATAATCCGCGCCGCGCAGATGTCCCTGGCCACCGAGAGGAAGCTTCGGCGTGTGCGTGTTCTGGATGCGAAAGCGCGACAGGATCTGGTGGTTTTCATTGGCCGCATCCACCACGGATCCGCAATTTCCGCAGGCGACGCTTTCCGTGCCTGTGGCGCGGATTTGCAGCGGGGCGGCGCAACTGGGGCAGTTGAAGGATTTGACTTGTGCCTTGCCTGCCGTAGCCTCGCGCTCGCGCAGGCCGGTCATGCCGAGTACCCCGAGTTCCACCTGTTCGCCGATGAACAGCAAGGGCGGCGTTTCGCTGTAATCGAGGGTAGCGAAATTCTGCTCGTTTGATAGATCGATGACGGGCGCTTCATAACCCGCGCCGACCTTGAACGGCAATTCGCCTTCGCCGGCGATGCAGGTGGAGGTTTCCTTGTTGACGACCTGGAAAGCCTGGCCGTGCAATTGCAGTGAGCGCCCGACCTCGATCTCGTCGAAAGCAGGAATGTTTTTCGGCGCGGGGGAGGGGAAGGTCAGGACATAATTACTGTTGGCTTCCGACAGCCAGCCGCTTTCCTGGTTGTCGAACAGCAGGTGCCACTCGTTCCACACCCCCTGCGGGTAGCGCAGCTGGATGCGGCCGATCAGTGCAAAGTGGCTGTTCCGGAAGCGGCCTTCGGCACCCAGCTGGAGCGGGGAAGCATCTTCCATCAGATCCGCCATCCGGCCCAGGTTTTCCAGCTCCAGGTCGTGGCGGATCAGGGTGCTTTTGCAATAGCCGCACACCGCCAGAATCGAGGCGGTGGAACGGAATTCGACTGGAGCGCCGCAGGAGGGGCAGTTGGCGGTTTTCATGGCTAATTATTTTTAGCCACAGAGAGCACAGAGTCCACAGAGAAAATTCGCGTGGTTTTAATCTCTGTGCTCTCTGTGGCTGGGTTTCAAACCAGCTTCTTGAGCAGTTCGGCCTTCTTGGCCTCGAACTCTTCCTGGCTGAGGATGCCCTTGCTTACCAGCCCGTGGAGTTTTTCCAGCAGGGCGGGGATATCCTCCGGCGTCTGTGCGGTCGGAGCAGCAGGTTGTGCAGCCTGCGTCATGCCGGCAGCCATGGCCTGACCCATGGCAATGCCGGCACCCAGGCCGACGCCGGCGCCCGCTACGCCGCCTTCGTTGGCAGCGGCAACGGGAATGGCATTGGCCGTCTGGTACTGGGTGTATTTGCCGAGGTCGCCCACCATGTTCATGCCGATGCGCTGATCCAGCACTTTCTGCAATTCTTCCGGCAGGGAGACGTTCTGCACCACCAGGTTGTCCAGTGCCAGGCCGTAGCGCTCAAACACCGGCAGCATTTTTTCCTTCAGGCGGGTGCCGAACTCATCCTGATTCGCCGCCATATCGAGGAAGGGCACGCCGGATTCGCCGAACAGGTCGGTCATGGAGCCGATCAGGGTGTTGCGCAACTGGCCGTCGAGATCGTCCACGGTATAGGTTTCGCGCGTGCCGCTGACCTCGGTGTAGAACTTTTTCGGGTCGGTCACGCGGTAGGAATAGATGCCGAAAGCGCGCAGCCGGACGATGCCGAATTCCTTGTCGCGTATGGTGATGGGATTGGGGGTGCCCCATTTGCGATCCAGTTGCAGGCGGGTGCTGAAGAAATAGACATCTGACTTGAAGGGGGACTCGAACAGCTTGTCCCAGTTCTTCAGGTAAGTCAGGACCGGCAGAGTCTGCGTGGTGAGCGTGTGGCGGCCGGGCTCAAACAGATCCGCAACCTTGCCTTCATCAACGAACAGGGCAAGCTGGGATTCGCGTACCGTAAGCGAGGCGCCGTTCTGGATTTCCATGCCGGACATGGGGAAGCGGTAAGCCAGGATGCCATCTTCCGGTTCGGTCCAGTGGATGACATCAATAAACTGCTTGGCGACGAAATCGAACAGGCCCATGCTGTGCTCCTCCATTGTGATTTTGGCCCCATTCTACCCATAAAACAGGTATATTATCCAACCATCATGAGTGGATTTGATGGCTTGCATTTGATGGGCAACCTGCATGGCTGTGACAATGCAGAAGGCCTGTTATGCGAAATTGAAACGCTGCGAGACCATTGCCTCAGAAAGGTGGAGGAAGCTGGCCTGATTGCAGTAGGGGAGTGCTTCCACCAGTTTGGCGAGAAGGGCGGCGTCACCGGAGTGGTGGTGCTGGCCGAATCGCATATTTCCATACACACTTGGCCGGAAAAAAATTACGTCACGCTGGATGTATTTGTATGCAACATGCACAGCAATAACCGCAACAAAGCCATACATCTGTTCGATGCACTGGTCAGCCCCTTCAATCCTGCTGAAAAACGCCTATACCGGGTTGAGAGAAACTGACCGGCGAATCGTGGGTCAAGTACGTAGAAATTGATCGATTATGTGGGGCTACTCGTCAGTCTCTTGCTCAAAAAAACAATCCGAAACCCCAAAAATCCATTATCAAACTATGAAAACAGTATATTTATTGTTAATACATAGTGTTATGAGTTTATTTTAATGCACTAGGGTAGAATGACTTCAAAAGTCTGTCAGTTTGGATCCATTGCGTAAAAAATCAATATAAACATTTGGATACTGAATTATTATAGAGTTGAAATCAGTGGATTTTTTCTGGAATCCCGTTTTTTCGCGCATCCCAATTCATCAAACATCTAGGGTAAACTCAAGCTTCTGAGCTTCAATCCGATACAAAACCCCATGTAAACAAGCGGGTTTCCACTAACCATCTTCCAGGCGTGGAATATTATGAAGAACCAGCCCTCACAATCTAAAAAGCCTTTGTATATTATTTTGATCAGTGTTCACGGATTGATCCGTGGACATGACCTTGAATTGGGCCGCGATGCCGATACAGGCGGCCAAAGCAAGTACGTCGTGGAACTCGCACGAGCGCTGGGTGAGCGCGCGGATGTCGAGAAAGTGGTTTTGCTGACAAGGCGCATCATCGACGACCAGGTCGACCCCGATTATGCGGAGCCATTCGAGGCCCTGTCGGAAAAGGCGGGTATCGCGCGCATCGAGTGCGGTGAGCCAATGTATCTGCGCAAGGAAATGTTGTGGGACTCGCTGGAGAGCTTCTCCGACAATGCCCTGGCATATCTCAAAAGCCAGGAACGCATGCCCGATGTCATTCACAGCCATTACGCGGATGCTGGCTATGTGGGGGCGCGGCTTTCGCACCAACTGGGCGTTCCGCTGGTGCACACCGGCCATTCACTGGGACGCACCAAGCGCAAGCAACTGCTGGCCAGCGGCATCAAGCGGAGTGAGATCGAGACGGCCTACCATATCTCTCGCCGTATTGAAGCTGAAGAAACGACACTGGGGGTCGCCGAGCGTGTCATCACCAGTACGCAACAGGAGATCGAGGATCAATATGGTCTTTACGATTTCTACCAGCCCGAACGCATGCGGGTGGTCCCGCCCGGCACGGATATGGAGAAATTCTTTCCGCCACGGGGAAATGAAAAAGACAGCGATATCGCGAAAGAGCTAAAGCGTTTTTTGGTGCAACCCAAAAAGCAGATCATCCTGGCGTTATCGCGCCCCGACCCCAAAAAGAACATCGTTTCATTGATCGAGGCATATGGCGAATCCCCTCTGTTGCAAGAAGCCGCCAATCTGGTGATCGTAGCAGGCAACCGCGACGACATTCAGGACATGGAGAGCGTTTCGAGAACAGTCCTGAACGAGATATTGCTGGCCATCGACAAGTATGACCTGTATGGGAAAGTTGCCTATCCGAAGCATCATAAGCCGGATGATGTGGCGATTTTATATCGACTGGCGTCGGCTTCCCGTGGCGTGTTCGTCAATCCGGCGTTAACCGAGCCATTCGGCCTGACACTGATTGAAGCGGCCGCCTGTGGCTTGCCGATTGTGGCGACAGAGGATGGCGGCCCGATCGAGATCATCAGGAATTGCCAGAACGGCCATCTGATCAATCCGCTCGACAAGAAAGCCATGGCTGAAAAGATTCATCAGACCCTGACAGACAAAAAGGAATGGATTCTTTTGTCCAGGAATGGCGTTCAAGGCGTGCAGCGTCACTATTCGTGGCAGGCGCACGTGGAAAAATATCTGTCGATCATCCGCCCCCTGGTGGAAAAGACGGAACCAATATCCAGAATGAACCTGAGCAGGCGGCCACGAGTGTTCCGCGACCGGGCCATTTTCACCAGCATCGATCTGAACCTGATCGGCGAGCGTGAATCGTTGACTGCGTTTCTGCAAAGCATGCAGGCACACCGCAAGTCGATTATCTTCGGCATCGCGACAGGCCGCCGTCTTGACGATGCTCTGACCACGCTGCGCCAATACAACATTCCCTATCCGGACGTATTGATTTCCAGCCAGGGCACCGAAATCCACTATGCGCCGAATCTGACCCGCGACACCGTTTGGGAGCGTCATATCAACCACTTGTGGAACCCTCAGGCAGTGCGCGACATCCTCAAGAACATCCCGGGGCTGGTGATGCAAGAGAAAAAATATCAAAGCGCATTCAAGATCAGCTATTACATCGACCCACTGGTGGCAGACGTACAGGAAATTCGACAGACATTGTTACGCAACGAACAAGCGGTGAATGCCGTATTTTCATTCGGACAATTCCTTGACGTGCTTCCCATCAGGGCTTCCAAGGGGCTCGCCCTGCGCTGGTGCGCTGGCCAATTGGATTTCCCGCTGGAAAACACACTGGTCGCCGGTGTTACTGGTGCCGATGCGGACATGTTGCGTGGCAATACTTTGGGAACCGTCGTGGATAACCGGCATCTTGCCGAGTTGTCCGAATTGGCCAATACCGAGAAGATCTACTTTTCGGAAAAGTCTCACGCTGCCGGCATTCTTGAAGCGATGGAGCATTACAGATTCTTTGCGGGCGAGGAGGGGAGAGCCGTATCTTGAAGCGATTCCTCCTGTGTACCGACCTCGACCGGACATTGATCCCGAATGGCCCACAACCCGAATCGCCTACCGCCCATAAACGTTTCCAGGACTTGGTAAGCCTCAATGAGGTAACGCTTGCCTATGTGACCGGCCGACATCGCGCCCTTATCGAGCAGGCCATTGCGGAATTCGGCCTGCCGCAACCCGATTTCGCCATCGCTGACGTTGGCTCGACCATCTATCAGATCGATTCGACCGGCGGCTGGCGGCAATGGGACGCATGGGACGAGCAAATCGCGCCGGATTGGCGTGGTTTGACCCATGACGAACTGCATAAGTTTTTGAGCGATTTTTCGGCGTTGAGATTGCAGGAAAAAGAAAAGCAGAATCGCCACAAGCTCAGCTTTTATGTTGCGCTGGGAATGGATACGAAACAATTGCTTAGCGAGATGGAAGTGCAACTGGGGCAGGCCGGAATAAAGGCCAACCTGATCTGGAGCATCGACGAACTGGCCGGGATCGGTTTGCTGGACATCCTCCCCGCCAGCGCCAACAAACTGCACGCCATCCACTTCCTGATGCAGCAAAGAGGCTTCGGTCGCGAGGACACGGTCTTTGCCGGTGACAGTGGCAACGATCTGGACGTGCTGCTGAGCGATATTCCCGCCGTGCTGGTGGCCAACGCCGATGCCGAAGTCAGAAACCAGGCGGCAAAAGCGCATAAAGATGCCTTTTATGTCGCACGGGGCAACTACCTCGGGATGAATGGCAATTACAGCGCCGGCATCCTGGAGGGGGTTGCACATTACCAACCGGAAGTGGATGCATGGCTGCGCGAACAAGATCAATAATTGAACTAGAGAATGCTTAATGTACGAACAAGTCTCCCATTCCCTGCTGAACGAAATTCTGCTCGAGCTGAAACCCGAGATCGGAAAAATGCGCTTGCGGCATTTCTACACCCGCCTCGGGGCAAACTTTTACGCCATCCATTCCCTGTTCAGCCTGCTGTATGGCGACCGCCCGGATTTCAAGGAACAGATGGTCAGTCTGGTCGAAACGCTGGCACTGCGCTATATCGAACGGACACCCACGCTGCGCAAGTCCGACCTGGCAAGGGAAAAGGACTACAACTGGTTCCTGTGCCAGAAGTGGGTCGGCATGGCGTTGTACTGCGACCGTTTCGCTGATGACCTGAAAGGCTTGCGCGCCAACCTGCCTTACCTGCAGGAACTGGGCATCAACATGCTGCACGTCATGCCCATGCTCGACTGCCCCCCGGACAAGAGCGACGGCGGCTACGCTGTGCGCGACTTTTTCCGCATCGACCCCCGTTTCGGTACCACCGAGGATGTGGAAGCGCTGGCCGCCACGCTCAAGAAGCGCGACATGCTGCTGGCCCTCGATGTGGTGGTCAACCACACCTCGGACGAACACGAATGGGCGCAGCGGGCGCGCAAGGGCGAAAAAAAATACCAGGATTACTACTTCGTCTTCGACGACCGCGAGACACCCGACATCTACGAGGAAACCATGCCGGAGATTTTCCCGGCCACCGCCCCCGGCAACTTCACCTGGGACGAGGAAATGGGCAAGTGGGTGATGACGGTATTCAACAACTACCAGTGGGATCTGAACTACCGCAACCCGGCGGTGCTGATCGAAATGATCGACATCATCCTGTTCTGGGCCAACCAGGGGGCGGACATCCTGCGCCTGGATGCGGTCGCTTTTCTGTGGAAGAAGATGGGCAGCGTCTGCCAGAATGAGCGCGAGGCGCATCTCTTGCTGCAACTGATGAAGGACTGCTGCCAGGTGACCGCGCCGGGCGTGCTGTTCATCGCGGAAGCCATCGTTGCCCCCGGTGAAATTTCCAAGTATTTCGGCGAGGACGCGATCAATGCCAAGGAATGCGAGATCGCCTACAACGCCACCTTCATGGCCCTGCTCTGGGATGCGGTGGCAACCAAGAACGCGAGCGTGCTCAGCCATGGCGTCAAGAACCTGCCCAACAAGCTGGAACGGGCAACCTGGCTCAACTACGTGCGCTGCCACGACGACATCGGCCTGGGTTTCGACGACAGCGACATCCGCCTGGCCGGCTACGATCCGGCACAGCACCGGCGCTTCGTGATCGATTACTTCACCGGCAGATTTCCCGGCTCGCCAGCGCGGGGACTGCCCTTCGGCGAGAACCCGAAAACCGGTGATGCGCGCATTTCCGGCTCTCTTGCCTCACTGGTCGGCCTTGAAAGTGCACTCGAAAGCGGAGATGAAGCAGCCATCGAGGCAGCGATCAAAACCATCGTGCTGCTGCACAGCATGATTCTTTCGTTTGGCGGGATTCCCCTGCTTTACTACGGTGATGCGATCGGCACGCTCAACAGCCTGGAATACCTCGCAGATCCCTCCAAGGCCGATGACAATCGCTGGATGCATCGTTCTCACTTCGACTGGAACAAGGCGGCGAGACGCCATGAAAGCGGCACGGTGGAGCAGCGAATATTCAGCGCACTGAAAAAAATTATCGCGCTACGCAAAGAGACGACGGCGTTCGCGGATTTCGACAACCGTCAATTACTGACGGTGGGCGACCCTAATTTGCTGGTGTTTTCCCGGACCGATCCACAAAATAATCGCAACAGAGTGCTGGTAGTCGGAAACTTCAACTTCGAAGCGAAGTCGCTTCACGTTGACTCATTGAGAACGTTCGGCTTTTTCCAGCAGGGGGGTATGAAAGATATCTGCTCGGGTGAATTCATCGCGGTTGAAAATAATACGCTTACGCTGCCTCCATTGTCCTGTTATTGGCTCACTGACTGAGAGGCAGCAACAAGGATGCCGTTACATCGTGTGGTCAATTTTCTTGCTTTCGAGCTCTAGGATATCCTACATTTAACATAATATACATTATACGTAGCAATGGGTAGGCATATGAAGCCGTCTAGTATGGACTTCGCGATCCACATTCATTGATCAAATGGCTGCGATCCTCTATTCTTTGACCATTTCACACGAACCGTACAATTACAATTTATGAGCATTAGCATCAAGACACCGGATGAGATCGAAAAAATGCGCGTCGCCGGTCGCCTCGCTGGCGAGCAACTCGATTACATCGGACAGTTTGTCAAAGCCGGCATCACGACTGCTGATCTGGACAAGTTATGCCACGATTACACCATCGACGTTCAGCATGCCATTCCTGCGCCGTTGAATTATGCGCCGTCAGGTCATAACCCCTACCCGAAATCCATTTGCACTTCAGTCAATCACCAGGTTTGCCATGGCGTGCCCAGCGACAAAAAACTGAAAAATGGCGACATCATCAATGTCGACGTGACCGTGATCAAGGACGGCTATCACGGTGACAGCAGCCGCATGTATTACGTCGGGGAGCCTTCCATTCAGGCCAAACGGCTGTGCGAGATCACCTATGAGTGCCTGTGGCTGGGCATCAAGGCCGTCAGGCCGGGCGCGCATCTGGGTGACATCGGCCACGTGATACAGCGCCATGCCGAGAATAACGGCTTCAGTGTCGTACGCGAGTTTTGTGGCCACGGTATTGGGCGTGAATTTCATGAAGACCCGCAAGTGCTGCATTACGGCAAGCCCAAAACCGGCCCCAAACTTGAGGCAGGCATGATTTTTACCATAGAGCCCATGATCAACGCCGGGCGGCGCGATATTCGCCAGCTTGGCGATGGCTGGACCATCGTCACCAAAGACCACAGCCTTTCCGCCCAATGGGAGCACACGATTCTGGTGAGTGAGAGCGGTTTCGAGGTTTTGACAGCCTCCTCAGGTATGCCGCCCATTCCCGCATCCATTGCCTGATATGACCTTGGCAGTTGTTACGCAGGGTCAGAATGTGGCCCATTGGCGCACGCTTATCCAGGATGGACGCGCCGCTCTTGCCGAGCGGTTCTTCCGTCGGCCTAACGCCCTCGCCGCCCTGCGCCACCATGCGCAGTTGATTGATGGCGTTCTGCGAGAAATCTGGCGTGGCGGCAACATGCCAGCATCGGCAGCGCTGGTGGCTGTAGGTGGTTATGGCCGCGGCTTGCTTTTTCCGCATTCCGATGTCGATTTGCTGTTACTGCTTGAGTGTGAACCGGATGCGGAAGTTGCAGCCAGACTTGAGCGAATGATAGGCCTGTTTTGGGATATCGGCCTGGATGTTGGTCATAGCGTTAGGACAGTGAACGAGTGCCTTGAAGAGTCCGTCAAGGATGTCACAGTTCAGACCAACTTGCTCGAAGCCCGCCTGCTGGCTGGCAATAACGCCGTTTTTGAACGTTTGCTGTTTTCACTGCACAACACGCTGGACCGCCCTGCCTTTCTCCAGGCCAAGCTCCTTGAACAACAGCAGCGCCATCTGCGCTTTCATGATACGGCCTACAATCTTGAACCCAATCTCAAGGAAAGCCCCGGTGGCCTGCGCGATTTACAGACGGTGCTGTGGATTAGCCAGGCCCTGAAACTGGGGAGCACATGGAAGGAACTGGTGACCGAATCCCTGATTACCGACCAGGAAGCACGCCAGATCCAGCGTAACGAGCAGTTTCTGCAAGGCTTGCGGATTCGCCTGCATTATTTGGCCAAGCGCCGCGAGGACCGGCTGTTGTTCGATTTTCAGGTTCCCCTGGCCGAGCAACTGGGCCTGAGCCGCAAGAAAAACCGTTCCGCCAGCGAACACCTGATGCAGCGTTATTACCGGACCGCCAAGGCCGTCAGCCTGATGAACGAGATTTTGCTGCAAAACCTGGGCGCCCGTCTGCGCTCTGCTCCGGAGGCGCCTCCCCTCCTCCTCAGCGCTCGTTTCCGGGCGCGCAATCAGTTGCTGGAGGCCTGTCATGAAGATATTTTCCAGCGCGAGCCGGATGCTATTCTCGAGTGCTTTCATTTATTGGAACGGCATGGTGAACTGAAGGGCATTTGCGCTCCCACGCTGCGCGCCCTGTGGCGCGCCGTGCCTCTGATTGATGCCGCTTTCCGGCGCGATGCCACGAATCGGGAACGTTTCATGGCGATTATCCGCGAGCCTGGCGGATTGACACATGTATTGCGCAGGATGAACCAGTATGGCGTTCTGGGCCGCTATATCCCGGCTTTTGGGCGCATTGTCGGCCAGATGCAGCATGACCTGTTTCACGTCTACACAGTGGATGAGCACACCCTGATGGTGCTGCGCAACCTGCGGCGCTTTACCGTCCCCGAGTTTTCTCACGAATTTCCTCTGTGCAGCCGCATGATAGGCGCATTTGAAAGGCCAGAGGTGCTGTATCTGGCAGCGCTATTCCACGATATTGCAAAGGGACGGGGTGGAGACCACTCAAAACTCGGCAAGGCCGATGCACGGCGTTTCTGCCGCCAGCATGGACTGAATCAGGAAGATACGGAACAGGTTTGCTGGCTGGTCGAAAGCCATCTCATGATGTCCGCAGTGGCACAGAAAGAGGACATCAGCGATCCTGACGTAATAGCCGCATTCGGCGGCAAGATGCGCGATGAGCGCCATCTCACGGCGCTCTATCTGCTCACGGTGGCGGACATTCGCGGCACCAGCCCCAAGGTATGGAATGCGTGGAAGAGTCGCCTGCTGGAAAATCTTTATAACGCAACCTGCCGTTTCCTGTGCGGTGCGGCAAGCGCCGGAGAGCAATTGCATGAAAGACAGCTCGAAGCCTTAAGCATTCTGCGCCAGCACGCCGTACCCGAATCTGCCGCCCAGAATCTCTGGAGCAAACTGGACGAGGGCTATTTCATGCGCCATGAGGCGCAGGAAATAGCCTGGCATACACGCGTTCTGGAGAGACTTGGCGCCGAAGGCACACCCTTTGTCCGGGCGCGCCTGGCGCCAAGTGGCGAAGGCTTGCAGGTGATGATCTACACGCCGGACCGCGAAGATCTTTTTGCCCGAATTTGCGGTTTTTTCGAACGCGTGGGTTTCAACATCGTCGAAGCCAAAATCCATACCACGCGTGGTGGCGATGCCCTGGACAGCTTCGTTGTGCTGGATGAAGAGCAACGCGCTACGCACTACCGCGATCTGCTGAACTATATCGAATATGAACTGACGCAACAATTGCGTCAGGCCAGGCCTCTGGAAGAACCCACGCGTGGCCGGGTTAGCCGGCATTTGAAGCATTTTCCCATCAGCCCCCAGGTCAGCATCCGGCCGGACGAAAAAGGCCTTTATCAGGTTCTGTCTCTCATTGCAGGCGATCGCACCGGCCTGCTTTACGGTATTGCCCGGGTTTTTCTCGCGCATGGAGTGCATCTCCACACGGCCAAGATTAATACCTTGGGTGAACGGGCCGAAGACACCTTTCTCATCTCCGGCACAGTGCTGGAAAAATCCAGAGAAGTATTACAATTTGAAACCGAATTGCTGAAACAGCTCCAGTCTTGACCCTTCCCCTGCTGGAGGCGTTTTATTTCTTGGCAGAGGTTCTGATTGACGGTTTCGGGGTTAAACCGCTGGGGGTGCTTCCACTGTTTCGCCATGCTCCAGCCGGTATAGCCAGGCCAGCAGCTCGGCAACTGCCAGATACAGTTCGGGGGGAATATGCTGGTCCATGTCGACCTGCATCAGCAGGGATACCAAGGCAGGAGACTCGTGAACGTACACGCCGGCTTCCTTGGCGCGTTCGATGATGGCATCTGCCAGCAGGCCTCGTCCCTTGGCCACCACTTTAGGGGCAGACTGGCCGGAATTGTAAGCCAGTGCGACGGCGGTACGCCGGTCATCTGGCTGCTTCACGACTCACCTTGATTTCAGCCAGCTGCAAACCAGATGTCTCAATCCCTTGCTGCAAGGCCTGTCGCTCTTCGATCATCAGTTTCTCGGTTGCGGATTCTGTCACCCCGAGCTGGATGCGCAAGCCCAGGGGGTGCAGAATCAATTTGGCGCTGATTTCCCCCAACTGGGGAAGCATCAGATGCAAGCTGGTTTGCCACTCCGGCTGCTCGATCTCTCCACCGCCCTGCTCATGGGCTGAGCGCTCCTCTATCCGCCAGTCCATTGCCTGTCCGGGCCAGACCTGGCCCTGCCACACCACTTGGCGTGAATCCAGGGCTTCCAGCTGCTGGCGCACGATAGGCAGGGTCTCCGGATGGGCGGGTTGAGAGCCGGCCAGTGGCTTGCCTTGAAGTGCATCGTGCTGATTCTGGAGGAGAGAGGATGTCTGTTGCGGCTCGGCGAACTTTGCATTCGGCATGGTTGGGGAAGGGGTGTTCGAATGGCTGGCTAATTCCCTGCCAGGCTGCATCTTTCCTGATTCAGGCGGGGGGAGATTAGCCGCAGAAGGAGACAGGCGTCCTTGCGGTTCTTGCAGCAAATCGGCCAGGGGACGTTGGCCGGCCACCCATTGTGCCTGATGGGATTCGTAAAACAGTCCGCTTTGCGTCAGGGCGCCGCGTAGGGTTTGAGAAAAATCCAGTGTTTTTCCCGGTGCGCCAGGAAGCAGCGGGGCGCTCTGTGCGATGCTTGCCGCTTTTGCTCGCGCGGCTTCAGGCTGCGCCGCCTTTTCCAGCAGTCCGCCAAGAAAACGAGCGGTTTCGCTGAGCGAAACCTGGGGCTTGGCATTTGTGGCGCTATTGGCAGCGGTGGTCACATTGGCCAGATCGCTTGCCAGGATGAAGGTGGGGCGTGGTTTGGCGGTGACGAAAACCAGTTCCAGTGTGACGCCCGGCTGGGTATTCCTGGGCAGATTCATGTCCAGCGCCTTGTCGGCAATCAGCACCTGGAAACGGCCGTTGGGCAGGTTGGCCAATACGTGGGCGGGAACCTTTTGTCCCGGCACGAGTTGAGGCAACGCCAGTTGCTGCCGGGAAACCTCCAGCAGCGGTGGTGCCGAAGTCTTGATCAGAAATTGCAGCTGGGTCAGTACGTCGCTGTGAATCATGGCGAACGCGCCTGGTGCATGGCTACGATCAGTTCTGCCTCGCCACGTGAAATTCCGCAGCCGGCAGCCACTTCATCCACCCCCCTGCCCTGCTGTGCCATCTGGATGGCCTGGCTATAGGGAGATGCCGGGGGTGAAGCCGAATGGACATACTGGGATTGAGGATTGGGGCGATCCTCGAGTTGCTGATGAATAGCCAGAATCTGTTCACGCAGTTGCTCGATTTCGGATTCAAGTGCTTCGATTTTGGGCTGTGCCGTCTCGGATTCGGGTTTCCAGCGCCTGAACCCGCGCTTGGTGCGCAATAGCAGCAGCATCTCCGCGATATACACCGCGAGCACAACTGCCACGATAATCAGTAATTCACGCCATGTAATGACAAAGGAATCCAAGATTCACATCCTTCAGTCAGCCCCGTGGAGGCTTTAAATTTTCTGGATCAGCGACGATAAATAGTTCGAAAAATCACGGCTCAATTCCGGATGCTTGAGCGCATACTCGACTGTCGCTTTGAGGTAGCCCAGTTTGCTGCCGCAATCATAGCGCGTGCCATCAAACTGGTAGGCAAGCACCTGCTGTTCATGGAGCATTGCGGCGATGGCGTCAGTGAGCTGGATTTCACCGCCAGCACCAGTCGGGATGTTCTCCAGGTGATGGAAGATGCGCGGTGTTAAAATATAACGGCCCACCACACCCAGCGTGGAAGGCGCCACATCAGGCGCGGGTTTCTCGACAATGCTGTCAATCTTGAATACCTGGTCCGACAAAGGCTGGGCATTCACGATGCCATACTGGCCCGTTTCTTCACGCGCCACATTCTGCACCCCCAGCACGGAACACTGGTAATAAGTGAACTTGTCCACCATCTGCTTCATCACCGGTGGCTCGGCATCAATCAAGTCGTCGGCCAGAATCACGGCAAACGGGTCGTTGCCGATCACCGGCTTGGCGCACAGCACGGCATGCCCCAGACCCAGCGCTTCGGCCTGACGGATATAGATGCAGTTAATATGGCTGGGTATGACCGAGCGTATCATTTCCAGCATCTCGGTCTTGCCCTTGGCTTCGAGTTCGGCTTCCATTTCAAATGCCTTGTCGAAATGGTCCTCGATCGCCCGCTTGTTGCGACCAGTGATGAAAACCATATCGGTGATGCCGGCGGCAATCGCCTCTTCGACTGCATATTGGATCAGGGGTTTGTCCACTACTGTCAGCATTTCCTTGGGACTGGCTTTGGTTGCGGGGAGGAAGCGTGTGCCCAGACCTGCGACGGGGAATACGGCTTTAGTCACTGTTTGCATGGTTACTTTATCCTTTCAACAACTCGAGTAGTTCGTCTTCATCCAGAATCTTAACACCAAGCGCTAATGCCTTGTCATATTTACCGCCTGGATCGGAACCGGCGACTACATAATGGGTTTTTTTCGACACACTGCCGCTTACTTTTCCGCCTTGTGCCTCGATTGCTTCTTTTGCCTGCTCACGCGAAAGATTGGGCAGCGTGCCGGTGATTACAAAAGTTCTGCCGCTCAACGTGCCATTCGCCTGACCGGCACCCTCTACCTCCGGCCACTCCACACTGGCTCCGCGCAACTGCTCGATCACTTCACGGTTATGTGTTTCAGCGAGAAACTCCAGGATGCTTTGCGCCACCACCGGCCCAATGTCCGCCACTTGTTGCAGATCGGCCATATCCGCTTCCATCAGCCGTTCCAGATTGCCGAAATGGCGTGCCAGTTCCTTGGCAGTGGCTTCTCCCACGTTGCGGATGCCCAAGGCGTAGATAAAGCGGGCAAGGCTGGTGCGCTTGCTCTTTTCGATGGCGTCGAGGATGTTCTGTGCGGATTTTTCCGCCATCCGCTCCAGGTTCGCCAAAGCAGGCAAGCCGAGCCGGTAGAGATCCGCCGGATTGTGGACGATGCTCTTATCCACCAGTTGCTCCACCAGCCTGTCGCCCAGACCCTCGATGTCCATGGCCCGGCGGCTGGCAAAGTGCAGCAACGCCTGCTTGCGTTGCGCCGGACAATACAGGCCACCGCTGCAACGCGCCACGGCTTCTTCCGGATCGCGCGCCACATGGGAGCCGCATACCGGGCAAAGCGTTGGCATGACAAAGGCGATGGTATTGGCTGGGCGTTTTTCCAGCAGCACGCTGACGACCTCGGGAATCACATCCCCGGCACGCCGGACAATCACTGTGTCGCCAATATGGACATCCTTGCGCCTTACTTCATCCTCGTTATGCAGGGTCGCATTGGTCACTGTCACGCCCCCGACGAACACCGGCTTGAGGCGCGCCACCGGGGTCAGTGCACCGGTGCGGCCAACCTGCACGTCGATGCCCAGCACCTCGGTCAGGGCTTCCTGCGCCGGGAATTTGTGAGCCACCGCCCAGCGCGGAGCGCGCGAGACGAAGCCGAGCTGCGCCTGCTGAACGAGTGAGTTGACCTTGTACACCACGCCGTCGATTTCATAGGGCAGGCTGTCGCGCCTGGCGCCGATGGTGCGGTAATAGTCCAGCAAGCCGGACACGCCCTGCACCACCTTGCGCTCTGGGCACAGGGGGAAACGCAGGGCGGCGAGAAAATCCATGGCTTCAGAATGCAGGCTGAAAGCCGGGCCGCCTTCCATCACTCCAAGGCCATAGGCAAAGAAAGTCAGGCGCCGCCGGGCGGTGATCTTCGAATCGAGCTGGCGCAGGGAGCCGGCAGCCGCATTGCGCGGATTGGCGAATTCCTTCTCGCCACGAGCGCGCTGGTCCTCATTCAGCCGGGCGAAATCCGCCTTCTGCATCAGCACTTCACCGCGCACTTCGAGCAGGGCTGGCACATTCGGGCCATGCAGGCTCAGCGGAATGGCCTTGATGGTGCGCAGGTTCGCCGTCACGTCTTCGCCGGTGAAGCCGTCACCGCGTGTGGCCCCTCGGATCAGCAGGCCATTTTCATACGTCAGGCTGATGGCCAGACCATCGAATTTGGGCTCTACCGCATACTCGATATGATCTTGCCCCAGTGCTTCGCGCGCACGACGATCGAAGGCCGCGGCATCTTCATCTTCGAAAGCATTGTTGAGGGACAGCATGGGCGTGCGGTGCTGCACCTGATCAAACTGGGGAAGAGGCGCCCCACCCACGCGTTGCGTGGGAGAATCAGGCGTCAGGAGTTCGGGGTATTGCGCCTCAAGCTGCTGCAATTCAACGAACAGACGATCATATTCGGCGTCTGGGATTGAAGGCGTATCCAGGACGTAATAGAGATAATTATGGCGCTCAATTTCATCGCGCAAGGCGCGCGCACGCTCTGTGGCCGCCTGGGACACAGCCATCAGGCGAACAATCTTTTGCTGCGCGGACTGCCGGAGCGGATGCCGCGTTGCTCCATCTTGTCGTAGATGGCAAGCAGTTGCTGGCGGATTTTGTCGATGCCGGCATCGGTCAATTCCCGGCGGTTGTCATCCACCATCAGGGCGGACAATGGCCCGACAAACTGGCGCGCGGCCTGCAGCATCTGGTTGAAAGCCTGCACCCCTCCCACCGCTTTTGGCACGTCAAACAGGAAGGTCACGCCATGCGTGGTGAGTTGTTTCATCGCATCCGCTGTAAAGGGCGTGGATTCGAGGTTGCCCAGCGAGAACAGCTGAGCGCCGTGATCGTTTAAATAGTGGAAGCTGCCATCGGGCATCAGCTTCATCCCGGCCGATTCCGCCAGACCGCGCAGTTTGGTGCCGGCAAAAGGCGTACCATCCTTGGATATGATATTGAATCCGATGAGGATATCCACATCGGCACAAAACTGGTCCAAATCAATGGCCGCTGCCAGTGCCGACTGCTTGTCCGGGCAGTCGATCACCGCATAAAGGTTGGCTGCCACCGCCTGCGCCATGTCGCAGAATGCATCCAGTTCCTCACTGCGTACAGGCCCATTGCGGTCGGACAACTGCATGCATGCGGCCAGTTTTAAAAATTCAGTGCCAGGCGCGGCCTGGGCAATATCTTCCCAGGGAGCAAGCTGATGACGCTGCCCCAGCCAGCGCACTGGCTTGCCAACGGATTTCAACTGTTGCAGGATCAGGATCAGGGCGTGCGCCGTAATCGGGTCACTCGCGCTTAGTGTTGCGATATATTCAGTTGCGGCATCGGGTTCGAGCGCGGCTTCACGCATGTGAGCCGAAGCTTGGGCCGGGGTTGGCGCTGTTTCTGAAGCCGGTTCCACCTCCATTTGGGCGGGCTCAGTTGCAGGAGGCGGCGTTTGCGTTTCTTCGGCTTCCTCCATCACGGGAGCGCCCCATGCCGGATGGATTCCCGGTTCGGGTTCATCCGGCATAGCGATTTCGCCCTCGGCCATTGTATCCAACATGGGTTCGACGCGTTCAGGAGGCGATTCCTCACGCAGCAGGATATCATCGTGCTGCGACGCGAAACGCTGCTCGGCCTGGCGTCGGTACTTGCGTTCCTGCCAACGGTTGAATGCCAGCACGGCAAAAATCACCACCACACCAATTGCCAACAGGCTTACTTGCAGTTCATTCATATTCGGATTCTTTGATTATCCTGATTATTAAACGGGATTATACCGCCGCTACGTCCTTGAGGCGCACTGCTTCTTCCAGATCCACTGTCACCACTCTTGAAACACCGGACTCCTGCATGGTGACGCCCACCAGTTGCTCGGCCATTTCCATGGTGATTTTATTATGGCTGACAAACACAAACTGCGTGTTCTGCGACATTTTTTTCACCAATTCGCAATAGCGTTCGGTATTGCTGTCATCCAGCGGCGCATCCACTTCATCCAGCATGCAGAACGGCGCCGGATTGAGTTTGAACATCGCAAACACCAGCGCCAGCGCGGTAAGGGCTTTTTCGCCCCCGGACAGCAGCTGGATCGAGCAATTTTTCTTGCCCGGCGGCTGGGCAAACAGCGTCACCCCGGCGTCGAGGATCTCCTCCCCGCTCATCTCCAGGCGTCCAGTGCCGCCGCCAAACACAGCCGGGAACAGTTCGCCGAAATGGCGATTCACGGTGTCGAAGGTTTCCTGCAGGCGTGAGCGGGTTTCGCGGTCGATACGGCGGATCGCCTGCTCCAGCGTGTCCATCGCCTCGGACAGGTCGTTGGCTTGGGTATCGAGATAGTGCTTGCGCTCGCGGCTGCTGTTCAATTCTTCCAGCGCAGCGAGGTTGACCGCACCAAGCGCCTCGAGTTCACGCGCCAGCCGCTCCACCTGTGCCTGTAGCTCTGCGGTTTTGGCGCGCTTCCCCAATAAGGGCGTCAAGGCGTCAAGATCCGCGCCGGCAGCGGCAAGCTGTTCATCCCAATGCGCTTCGGCCAGGCGTGCCTCCTGCTCCTTGAGGCGGGCCTGTTCGAGGCGGTCGCGCAGGGGATGCAGCCTCTGCTCACTGGCCAGACGCTGCCGCTCCAGTTCCTGCAAGGCTTGACTGACGCCGGCAAGGGAATCGCGCGCGAACGCCAGGCATTTTTCCCGTTCCTGGCGCAGTTGCAGGGCCTGCTGCAACTGTCCGTCAAGGCCTGGCAGCGTCAGCCCGCCAGCTTCCTGTTCCAGCTCACTGATACGTTGACGCAGTTCCTCGTGTTGCCCGGCAAAGGCAGTCAGGGCCCGTTCCTGCTCGTCGATCTTGGCGCTACAGTTGCGCTGCTGGAATGCCGCCTCCTGCACTGTGCGCTCGGCATCTTGGAGCGCCTGGCGCTGACGGCTCATGGCACTTTCAAGTTCACCCCGCTCACTCCTCGCATTCTGCAAACGTTCCTGCAGTGCCGAAATTTCCTCCTGCTGCTGCTCGATGTTGTATTCGTGCTCACGCGCCTGCTCCATCTCGATTTCCAGCTGGGTCACGATGTCGCCATTCTCGCGCTCGATCTGCCGGCGGCGTTGCAGGATGTGTTGCTGCTGCTGCGCAAACCGCTCCACTTCGAGATGTAGACGGTGATGGCGCTGCTGATAATCGGTGCATTGTCCTCGCACGCCGGCGAGTTCGGCCTGAAATGCTTTCAGGGCGGACTCCGCTGCCATAAAAGCTGCATGGCAGGTTTGTCCCTCGTTCTTGGCCTGTTCCATCTCGGCCTGGAGCGCCTCGATCTCGCGCTGCCTTGCCAGCACGCCGTGCAACTCGGATTGTGGCGCATAATAATTCACGCTGGAACGGGTGAAAACATGCCCTTCGCGGCACACCATGCTCTCACCTGCCTGCAGGCGCAGACGCATGTCCCAGGCCTCGCTGCAGCACGCAACCGCATAGACTCCGAGCAGCCATTCGTCCAGCAGCGCTGCCGGTCCTTCCACCCATTGCCGCAGGAGGGTGAGATCAGGATTTCCTGAAAGCGCGGCTTCCGGCCGTGCCTCATATATCGCGAGTGGCGCGGGCGGCGCATCGGCAAGCCAGGCTTTGGCATCATCCAGGCCGGTCAAGGCAATGGCCTTGAGGCGCTCTCCCAGCACGCTTTCCAGTGCCGCTTCCCAGCCCGGCTCGATGCGGACGCCTTGCCACAAGCGCGGAAGCGACTCCAATTTGTGCTTTTCCAGCCAGGCCTTGAGCTTATGGTTGTGTTCAAGGTGGCTTTGCACCAGTTGCAAGGCGTGCAACTGCGCTTCAACCCGGGTGGCGTGCTGCAGGGCCGCGTGAGCGGCATGCTGCGCTTCGCGCTGTGCCTGCTCCAGTGAGGGCAACTCCCCGAGCACGGCCGCTTGGCGTGATTGCGCCTGCTCAAGCCGGGCCGTCAGTTCAACCAGTTCGTCCTGGCGGAGCGACAGGCCCGCCTCATCGGGCTGCGGCTGGGTAGAGAGTTCATGGTGCAAACGTTCGCGCCGCGCCTCCAGTTGCTGCGCGGTTTTTATCGCATGGCTGCGGTGCGTTTCCTCGATCTGCAATGCCTGCTCAGCTTGGGCCAGCGCCCGCTGCACGTTGCCATACCGGTGCTGGCAATCGCGAAATTCCGCTTCTGCCTGAGGCAGTTGATCCCGCGCCTCCTCGACCAGCAGCGTGACTTCCTCCATCCGGAGCAGCGCCGTTTCCTGCTCTTCGCGCCAGTGCGCCAGGCTCGCCTCGGCCAGTTGCCGCTGTTGCTGCAACTGGCTTTCCTGATTGCGCCAGGCTTCGAGCTGATTCAAGAGACGATGCTGGGTTTCGCGCTGGTGCTGCAAGGCCTGTTCCAGCTTCGCCACCTCGGCGTTCGCGGCGTAAAGCTCGCCCTGTGCGGCATGCAGCGCATCGCCAGCGGCGAAGTGGCCTGCGCGGGCGGTTTCAAGCTGATTTTCTGCATGGCGCAGCGCGGCGCTTTCCGCCTCCAGTTCGTTGAGCAGTTTTTCTACCTGCTGCCGGGCGCGCTCCCGCGTGAGCAAGGCTTCCTGTTTCTTCACCAGCCACAGCAGGTGCTGGGTGGTCTGGAGTTCGGACTGGAGACGGTGATATTGCTGCGCCACCAGGGCCTGCGCTTCCAGGCGCTGCAACTGCTTGTCCAGTTCCTGGCGTACGTCCTCTATCCGGGCAAGATTGTCGCGCGTGTCCTTCAGTCGCAACTCGGTTTCCCGTCGCCGTTCCTTGTACTTGGAAATTCCCGCTGCCTCTTCAAGGAAAACCCGCAGATCCTCCGGTCGCGCCTCGATGATGCGCGAGATCATTCCTTGCTCGATGATGGCGTAGGCGCGAGGTCCCAGGCCGGTGCCGAGAAACATGTCGGTGACATCGCGGCGACGCACATGCAGGTTGTTGATGAAATATTGTGATTCGCCATTGCGGTACAAAACCCGCTTGACGCTGATCTCGGCATATTGCGACCATTGCCCTGCCGCCCTGCCCAGACTGTTGTCGAATTTGAGCTCCACGCTGGCGCGGGAAACCGCCTTGCGCGCGACCGCACCATTGAAAATGACGTCCTGCATGGATTCGCCACGTAATGCCGAGGCGCGGGATTCTCCCATCACCCAGCGTACCGCATCGATCACGTTCGATTTGCCGCAGCCATTGGGGCCGACTACACCCACACGCTGCCCCGAAACCGGGATGGTGGTGGGGTCGACGAATGTCTTGAAACCGGCAAGTTTGATATGGGTGAGGCGCAAGAATTCTAAACGACAGTTTTAAATGAGTGAAACAAATAAAAAGCCGGGAAACTAGCTTCCCAGCGTCTTCATGTTTCTGGGTTTCCCCAGATAGTAGCCTTGGGCGTAATCGACGCCGATCTGGCGCAGCATTTTCAGCACAGCCTCGCTTTCAACGCGCTCGGCTATGATTTTCTTGCCCATGAAGTGGCCGATTTCGGTAATGGATTTTACAACGGCGAAATCATAGGGATTCTGGTCCATCTTGTCGACAAAGACACCGTCGATCTTGAGAAAATCCACAGGCAGATTTTTCAGGTAAGCGTAGGAGGATTGCCCACTCCCGAAGTCATCTAGCGAGAAGGAGCAACCGCTCTGCTTCTTCAATTCATTGATAAATTCAGAAGCGCTCGACAGGTGAGAGACTCCGATCGTTTCAGTGATTTCGAAACAGACCTTGCTCATCGGAATTTTGTGCGTTTCAGCCTGGCTGATGACAAAATCGATCAAACCTTCCTCATTGAGGGAGGCGCCGGACAAGTTGATCGCCAGTCCACCCAACTGATCCAGCCTGTCGCGACGCTCAGCCATCCAGCGAAAGGCGTGCTCGATTACCCAGCGATCAACGCCGGACATACGCCGAAAATGTTCAGCCGCCATGATCAAATCTGCTGGAGAGATCAGCTTCCCATCGTCATCCGGCACGCGCAGCAAGACCTCCGAATGATGCACTGCCACGTTGTGTCCACTGATACAAACAATCGGTTGGCAGCGCAATTCAAAGGTGCTTTTGTCCAGTGCTTCGTCTATCCGGCTCACCCATTTGACGGAATTGATATGGCGTGCCAGATTGGCTTCGTCAGGTCGGTATACCTGCACGTAATTGCTTCCTTTGGAGCGTGCAATGCGGCAACTTGCTTCGGCTGCCTGCATCAGCGCTTCGATGCTTTCGCTCTCGGGGCCGATCTCCACCAGGCCGGCACTGAAGGAGAGGGATAGGCTTTTATCCTCGGAAGTAAAACGGTAGGCTCTAAAGGCACCCGTCAGGCGGGAAGCCATTCTCAATGCGTCATCAAGGCTGCAATTCTCGATCAACATGGCAAATTCGTCGCCACCGATACGCGCCAGCAAGCCATCTTCGCCCAGCTCCTGTTTGAGCAACCGGGTTGTCTCGATCAGCGCGCGATCGCCCCCTTCGTAGCCAAAAGTATTGTTGACAACGCTGAATTGCTCCAGATCGAAATAGCACAATATCGACGGCATGCCTGAGTCATGCACCCTGACCAGGGTTGCCGCCAGGCGCTTTTCGAATTCACGGCGATTGATGAGGCCAGTCAGTTGATCGTGCGTGGTTTCATGCAGCAACTGGTGATGCATCTTTTGCAGCATGGTGGACTGTGCACGGTCGACAAGCTGTTCGTCGCCGTCCTCCAGAACCACGACCTCGCCGCTGCGCAGATACTGCGCAAGTTCATCCTGATTGAGCGTTTCCTCTCTCAATCCCTGGACATTGACGAAAACAAATTTATCCTGATTTTTGGCCACCCAGGCCAGCCGGATGCGTTTTTGCTCATCACCGCGCTCCAGCATCAGCCAGTTGCCGATTTTTAATCGGCGTACGCGCTTCCTGTATTCCTCCAGGGTTTCGTCTTTCTTGGCAGGAGGTTCTTCCCCGGTCAGATGTTGCAGCCCGCTCAGGAATTTGCCCAGCGGACTTGTTTTACTTGCCGGCTTCTCAAGCTTTGCACGCTGTTCCTCGGTTTCACAGCTTGCTACAAGATCACGGATGTTCCCTTCATAAGCCTTATTCTGGACATGCACCAGCAGACTGACCTCTTTCAGCATTTTTTGCAGCAGATCCGGCGTAACCTCATCAGCCCCGGAGATTTCCTCGAGCAGACCATCTATTTTTTTCCTGACGGCATTTTCGACTTTGGAGTCCGCGCTGAATAATTCCAGCTCGGCGATCCGGTTGATCAGTTGACGAGCAAGATGCGACTTGTCATAAAACAGGGAATCGTCGCGCAACGCCATTTTGATCAGGGGGATCGAAAGCTGGTTGAGCCAGGGTTTGACCGTCTCGGCCACCTGATTGTCGGCCAGCACCGAATCAAAAAGATTGCCGCCGATTTTCAGGATGTTGTTTTCACGAACCGGCACTTCTTTTGATTCGTCGCTCGGAGCAGCAACCGCCAACTCCGAATTGAGTTTGTGCATGAAATCCTGATGAAAGCTATCGCCCTGCTGTTTGCCGGGCACTTCCATCCTGATTCGCGAGAGAGCCGACAACACCTCGTCCGTAGTGAAATGACGCGGCTCAGCAGGCTGCTCTGTGGGTGTGGGCGGGGTGGCGTCGGGGCCAGGCGCAGAGGCAGGGGAAAAAGAACCACCTTCAGCGGATGCAGCCGGATATGGTGCCTGGTAACGCGCCTGTTGTTGTACGCCCGGACGGCCCGTTGGCGCTACAAGATTCTGCTGCAAGTTATTCAGCGCCTGCATTACTTGATACCAATCCTGCGGCGTTTGATGCATGGGCTCAGAAGCCGTTGCCTGGGAATCAGCTCGAGGAGGTGCGGTGACTTCCGAAGGTGGGGCGCCTACAGGTGCCATGGAGGACGCGAGTGGAGAAGCTTGCGCCGCCGGCTGCACCGGGCTGCCGGACGAATGAATAACTTCAACAGGTTTCATCGGGGGCACCGCCAACCCTGTAATGCTTGGCTCGACCGCCGGATCGGTTTGCTGCAAAGCTGGCGCCTCTGCTTCCAGATGCAGTCCTGCCTCTCCCTTGCGTGCCGAATAGCCCTGCTGGGCTTGTTGTTTACCTGGAGGGTGCAGGACGGGCAATATCCCCCCATCGATCAGGCAACGGTTGAGCTCGGCGTACAAATCGCCAGTCTGGTTGCACAATACGTCTTTGAATACCTTGCAGCTATCCGACTCGATCCTGCGGTCAAACGCGAGCGTGCCCAGCGCTTCCTGAAAAATCTGACTGATGGTGCCTGGACCGAAGGGGTTGTTTTCCTTGTCAACCTGCTGTTCGAAGAGGGTGCTGAGGCGGCGTTCCAGCGCGTAAAGCGCCTCCTTGTGTTCGAGTTCCGCTGCGCGAGCCATATCTGTAAAAGCCAGCCAGTCATCGAAAACATCATCGTCGATCAGGGACAACTCAACGCTTGCGCCTGACGCCTGTGTGCCTTTCTTTGTTGTGCTGGCCAGCAGGGGCGTCTGCCTCAGCCGGTTTTGCATCCGTGTTAGAAATTCGCTTGTGAATGCAGCACCATCCTTGTTGAAAGTGTTCAATGCGGCGTAGTAGGTGTTTTTCTCTGCAATGCCGCGAACCTCGCCGGCGAGGGCAAAACAGTGTTCAGTCGCCTTTTCCAGAAAGGATTTCGCCATGGATTCGATGCGTTCCTCGACCATCTGGCAGCATTCCCTGATGAGGGACTCGGCATTAAAATCGATTTTGCCAGGGATATTCGCGTCTTCTGGCTTTATTTCCGCAACGAAAGCCTGCTCGGGTGGCGCGCTATTGGCAAACTCATGAAGAATACGCAGGGCTTCGAAACTGGGATTGATAAAAGCGATACCGGCGCCCGCGCGATCCGCCCGTGCGACACGGCCCTGGAACCGCAATGATTGAATGCTGTTGGCAGTGGGGACTGAGCAGCGAATCTCGATGATCTGGCCACGAACGGGCGCCGGTGCCGCAGGGGTTTGTTGCCCTCGCGGGAAAGAGAGGAATATCCCGCCAGGGCAGAAATCCAGAATCTCGATCGCGCGGACTGGCTGTTGCGGAATCACGCACTCCCCCACCAGGAAAATTGCGTTGCGAGAAAAAGCGCGCTTTTCGCTGCCTGATGAAGGGAGCTGCTGCATATCATCCTGAGTGTCGCCGTTCATCCAGTATTTTCCTAAGATATCAAAAGTTGCAAAACGCGACTCGGGGCAGGGAGCGCATCTTGAATATGGCAACCAAAGGCAACTTACATGATAACCAAGGTTTGTACGCCAAAGCCATATGCAACCGGGTTTGCAATAAAAAAACTTCTCGCCGGGCAATATGCCTGGCAATCATCTCGCATGCGGTCAACGCGGTATAATGCCCGCATTTGAATATCAGGAAGTTAGAGCCATGCCGACCCAAGCCAGCAAGGAACTGGAAACATTCGACAATCCCCATGCCGAGCGGGATTACCACATCCATATGGAAATCCCGGAGTTCACCTGCCTGTGTCCTAAAACCGGCCAGCCAGACTTCGCCACCCTGATTCTGGATTACATTCCAGACCAGAAATGCGTCGAGTTGAAAAGCCTTAAGCTGTACATTTGGTCCTATCGCAATGAAGGCGCGTTCCACGAAGCCGTGACCAATCTTATTCTGAATGACCTCGCAGCCGCCACTCACCCGCGCTTCATGCGTTTGACGGCCAAGTTCTTTGTACGCGGCGGGATTTTTACCAATGTTGTGGCGGAACACCGAAAATCCGGCTGGCAGCCCGCCCCGCGTATCGATTTGACAGCATTCGAAGCAAATTCAAATACGCGAGGGTAAGGCGTGATCGATCACGCATTTCTCGGCATCGATTTTGGCACCAGCGGGGCTCGCGCCATGGTGATTGACGATGCCGGGGAAGTGCTTGCCCAGGGGCGCTACGCTTTCAACGGCGAACAGTCTGGTCCGCTTTGGCGGACTGCCCTGTTCGAACTGATCTCGCAAATTCCTTTTACGCTACGCAATGCTCTCCGCGCCATTTCCGTCAACGGTACCTCTGCCACGGTCCTGCTGTGCGATGCCACGGGCGAGCCGCTGAGTGCTCCCCTGCTTTACAATGATGCGCGCGCCAGAACGGAAGCCGAAGCACTGGCACAAATGGCACCACGCGATCATGTCGCCGCCACCCCGACTTCCGGGCTTGCGAAGCTGATGTGGCTGAGCAGTCAGCCGGGGTTCGACGCTGCTGCCTGCTGCATGCACCAGGCGGACTGGCTGGGCTTCCTCCTGCATGGCAAGCTGGGGGTCAGCGACTACCACAATGCCTTGAAATCGGGTGGTGATCCTGAAACACTTGATTACCCTGCATGGATCAAGACGCTCCCTTTTGCTGCCTTGCTGCCTCGCATCGTCGAGCCCGGCTCGGTGATCGGTACGCTCAGCAGCCGCACCGCGCACCATTTTTCCCTGCCCAGGGATTGCGTGGTGCGTGCCGGCACCACCGACAGCATTGCCGCATTTCTTGCCGCCGGCTCAGGAAAACCGGGTGAGGCCGTCAGTTCGCTTGGCTCCACCCTGGTCCTGAAGCTGCTCTCCGAGAGGCGCGTGGATAGTGCGCGGCATGGCATCTACAGCCATCGCTTTGGAAAGTTGTGGCTGACAGGAGGCGCATCCAACAGCGGCGGCGCAGTTTTGCGCTCATTTTTCAATGACGCCGAACTGCAAAATCTGAGCTTGCGAATTGATCCACAGCAGCCCAGCGGGCTGGATTATTACCCATTACTCCAGCCCGGCGAACGCTTTCCCGTCAGTGACCCGGTTTACCCGCCCCGCCTCGCGCCCAGGCCAGTCGATGATGCGCGTTTCCTGCATGGCCTGCTGGAAGGAATCGCCCGCATCGAGGCTCAGGGTTACCGGCTGTTACAGGAGCTGGGCGCCACGCCGCTGGTATCTGTCCGGAGCGCCGGAGGCGGAGCCCGCAATCCGGCTTTCAGCGCGATCCGCGCGCGCCTGCTGGGCGTGCCGTTGCAAATCGCTTGCCATGAAGAGGCAGCCTATGGCAGCGCCCTGCTCGCCAGAGATGGCAGCCTGATGTTAGGGCGCGCAAATGAATAACCTGGACTTGCGTTGTAGTATATTCGGGATGAATGCAAGGCACGAAGCGCCGCGAATGGTTATTCCATTCGCAAGATTTGCAACGCAGCAGGCACCCGAATACACTGCAACCCTTCGGGCCGGGTTTGTTTTTGGTGCATCCCGGCGTTGTCTCGTCGGTGCGAGCAGCTTTGCTGCCGCTCACGGCGGGAATGCCCCAAGCGGTTGCAAGCCGCTTGTTGTGAATGACACAACTGCACGTCCTGCGCCTTGGCCTGCGCCCAAACAGACCTGGCGTAAATTCAAGTAATTCATTTACGAGCCCTTACACGCCTGCCATGACGAATCAAACTGAACCACAGGGTATTTTCTTCGCAGCGGAGTTGCCGCTGAGTTGGAAGGCGCTCAACCCCCTTCAGTCTGTGCAAACAATGCAATGGCAGCACGAAGCGGTGACTCTGCTGCGAGCTCTGGCAATGATCGAGACACCCGTGATAGAGGCGGACAGGGATATTTCATCCTCCGGAAAATCCATGGAAAGGCTGGAAGCCAAACTGGATCTGGTGCTCAACCTGATTATGCAACTTGCGCGCCAGCAGACCGAACTGCCACCCCCGCATCCCGTCATTCTGCGTGCCAATACGGTGGAATGGATGGGGGCGGCCGCCCCGGAACCCGCCCAGTTGATTCTGGTTTCCCTGCATCTCTGCCCGATTCTGCCCCAGGCTCTGCTTCTCCCCGCCACAGTATCTTCCGTGGAGCATCTGGAAACCGCTACCCGGGTGCGGGCCGATTTCACCCACCTGAATCAGGAATTGGAAGAGTGGATGGAGCGTACCCTGTTCCGCTACCATCGCCGCAGTATCCAGCAAAGCCATTCCTGGCAACCCGGCGAAAGCTGAATATTCTTGCCATGCGCGCCCTGATTCGCAGCAAACGGTTTGCCATGGCGCGGGACGAATACAGTTGCGCCAAATTCGAGGACTTGCGCGGTTTCACGATTGCGCTGGGATTCGCCGCCGTGTTCCTGCTTTGGGGATTATGGGCCTGGGCGTGGAGCGTCTCCCCGGCGCAGGCGCCAGCCACCTTGGGCTGGCACCTTTTGATGGGTGTCTTGCTGTCCATCTACCCCATTGCCATGCTCGTCGGCTTGTCCCCCCGCGCCCTTCCCTGGCTGCTGTATACGCTGCTGATGGCAATGCAGGGGGTATACCTGTTCATCCTGACACAACTGGCGGATGGGACATCCCAAGGTACCGCCGGTTTTCTTTTCTGGTTCCTTGTGCCTCCCCTGCTGGCTTTTGTTTTCGGCTGGCGCGTCAGACTGGCTGGCAACCTGATGCTGCTGCTCTTTCCCAATCTGCTGGTCGCCGTATTAGGAGCGTTTCCCGGGTTTGACCTGCTGCAGTTCAATCTGACCGCCCTCCCAACCATGATCGTCGCGCTCTTGGTCAGCCACCTTGCGGATCAGTGGTTGCACCAGAGCCACGATCTGCGGAAACAGCTCGCCTGGCAAAGCGCAGCCATCGCTTCATCGGGAGAGGCACTACTCGTCACTGACCGGAGTGGCCGGATAGAACACGTCAATCCGGCTTTCACCGCAAGCCTGGGTTATACGCCCGAAGAAGTCATCGGCAACAAGCCGTCGCTGCTCAAAAGCGGATTTCATGACAGCGTCTTTTATGAAACCATGTGGACCACCCTGCTCAAGGGGCAGGCCTGGCGCGGGGAGATCATCAATCGCCACAAGGACGGCACATCCATCACTCTGTGGATGAACATTTACCCCGTGCCGGGCCGTGATGGGCATCCGGAAAAGTTTGTTGCCATATCCAACGACATTACCGCACGCAAACGCCTGGAGGAAGAAGTCGCGCTCGGCAACGCGGAACTGGAAGCCATATTCGACAACGCCGGGGGCGGCATCGCGCTGCTTGACCTGTGGGGGCGTTTCATCAAGGTCAATGATTTCTGGCTCTCGATGCTTGGATACACCCGAGAAGAAACCGCCTCGCTCAATCACGCCGATATTTCCCACGACGATGATATTGCGGAGAACCGGCAACTCTTCGTCGCCCTCGCCAGCGGCGAACTTTCTCATTACGAGAGCGACCGGCGCTTTGTGCGCAACGGCGGCAGGGTATTCTGGGGCCATCTCTCGATGACGCCGGTAAAAGACGATGCGGGCTATATCCGCGCCATCATCGCCATCGTGCAGGATATCAACGAGCGCAAGCTGCTGGAAGAAAAGCTAGAATCCATGGCGCACTACGACGCCCTGACCTCCCTGCCCAACCGCGCCCTGTTTTTCGACCGCCTCGGCCAGGCCATCACCCAGAGCAAACGCAGCCAGGGGCTATTCGCGCTGATGTTCGTCGATCTCGATGGCTTCAAGGCGGTCAATGACACTTTTGGCCACGATACCGGCGATGCGCTGCTCAAGGCGGTGTCCGAACACCTGCTGGAATGCGTGCGCGAATCGGACACCGTGGCCCGCATGGGCGGCGATGAATTCACCATTATTTTACGCGCCATTCACGGCCCGGAAGACGCTGCCCAGGTCGCGGAGAAAATCCTCGCCACCCTGTCCGCCCCCTACCACCTGCTTGGCCACCAATGCCGCATCGGCGCATCGCTCGGCATTGTGCTTTACCCCCAGCATGGCAAGAATGCCGAGGAACTGCTGAGCCAGGCCGACGATGCCATGTATGCGGTCAAGAAAGCCGGCAAGAATGCCTACCGTTTTGCAGGAGAGATGTAAATATTGTCTCTAAACCCCCCGCATCACCCACCACCATCCTGTCAGGGTAAAGAACGACAATACCAGCCCCACCGCGACCATCAGGTTCGCCAGTTCTGGATCGAGGTCATGCTCGGCGGCCACGATGGCGGCGGTAATCATCGGCGGCATGGCGGCTTCGAACAGTGTGACCTGGATGTGCTGGCCGCTTGCGCCCAGCAAGGGCACGTACAACAGGAAGATCGCCAGCGGCGCAAGCAAGAGTTTGAACAGCAGACCGATGGAAAGGTTGCGGACATTGCCGGCGATGTGTCCCAGCCGCAACTGCAAGCCCACCGACAGCAGGGCCAGCGGCGCAAGCGTGTCGCCCAGGCGCTTCAGCAGCAGCGTGAACCATTCGGGATAAGTCACTGGAATCAGCACCAGGGCAAGCGCCATGGCAATGAAGGGTGGAAACAGCACGATGCGCCGCAGGATAGTGCGGGCGCTGGGTGCACCGGACGAATACAGCCCCGCGACAGTAATGCCGAGTATGGAGAGCACCAGGAATGAGCCCAGCTGGTCGGCGATCAGGCCGGTGACGATGGCTTCCTTGCCATAATAGGCCTCGATCATCGGCAGACCGAAGAAAGAAGTATTGCCGAGTCCGCCGGTCAGCATCAGTGCGCCCACGGTGGGACGCGGAAGCGCCAGCCATTTGCCCACGCCCCAGAAGAAGCCGGCCGCCAGGGCGAAATGTATCCATGCCATGGCCACGATCAAGCCTACGTCCGCGGAAAACTTGATGTCATGGAGATAGAGCAGCGTCAGCGCAGGGAGGGAAACGTGGATGATGAAGCTGTTGAGCGTGGCAGGCGCGTGCTCCGGCATGCGTCCGGCACGACGCAGCAATATGCCGGCAATAAAACAGGTGGCGAGGAGGATCAGATTATTCATGGGCGCATAGTATAGGCCACAACATGACATTCCCTAAGCGTCCGATGCGGCTGTTTCTTGTGGAAATCCGGGCTTGTCCACGTGGCATCCGCAACGCATAATCGCCTTACCTATTGCAAATCCGGAACGACTCAGATGGAAGCACCGAACAGCCGCATGCCGGGAAAAAAACTGACACCCAGCGCAATCGTGAGCTACTTTGACCAGTACGTCATCGGTCAGGACGAGGCCAAGAAGATATTGGCCGTGGTGGTCTATGCGCATTACCGGAAGCTGGGAAGAGCGCGTCAGAACTCGGTCGAGATCGCCAAGAGCAATGTCCTCCTGATCGGCCCGACCGGCACCGGAAAGACCTTGCTGTGCGAAACCCTCTCGCGCGCCCTTGGCGTGCCTTTCGTCACCGCGAACGCTACTTCCCTGGCGCAATCGAAATACGTCAACGAGGAAATCGAGGCAGTCCTGCTGCGGCTTCTGGACCGCGCCGGCGGGGACATGAACAAGGCCCAGCAAGGCATTGTCTTTATTGACGAAATAGACAAATTGAAGTCCACAGACAGCCAGCGCGCCACTTCTGGAGAACGGGTGCAACATGCCCTGCTGAAAATCATGGAGGGTGCGCCGGTCAGGCTGGGGGGCGCCCAGAGCATCGACACCACCAATATTCTGTTCATCTGCGCCGGGGCGTTCGTCGGGCTGGACACCATCACCGCCAACACCCATGCCTTCGGCTTCATTTCCCTTGGCGATGCGGACAACCAGAAAGTGCTGGACCGGTTGAATTCGCGGGTGAAACCCACAGACCTGTTCGAGTTCGGGCTGATCCCGGAATTCGCCGGGCGCTTGCCGGTGATTGCCACTTTCAAGGACCTGTCCAAGGACATGTTGCTGAAAATCATGGTGGAGCCCAGAAATTCAATCTACAACCAGTTCCGGGAAATCCTGAAAAACGAAGGCGTTGAGCTGAGCATCGAGCGCCGTGTATTCGAGCAGATTGCCGATCTGGCTTTCGAATATAAGGTGGGCGCTCGCAGCCTGCGAGGCATCTTCGAGGAAATGATCACGCCTGTGCTTTATGTCACCCCCGACCGTCCGGACATACGCAAGGTCGTCATCCGGTCATTGTTCGAGGACCCGTGTTTCATTACGGATCAGCCAGGGCCGGGAAGCCCTGGGTAAAGCATCAGCCGACCAGTTCCAGCGCGTTGCCGTCCGGATCACGGCAAAACAGGGCGGGACGGCCGGAACGGCTCATGGTGTAGGGTATCCCGGCCTGGTCCAGGCTGAGTTTCAGCGCTTCCAGGTCGTCCACGCCCAGGGCGATGTGGCGGTCGCGCCCGCCATGTTCGGGCCGGCCCGCGACCGGGTCGGGATTGGGCAACAGCAGTAGATGGATCTGCTGCGCCCCGATTTCGTACCACACGCCGTCGAAGGACATCTCCGGGCGTTTTGTGCTGGGTGCCAGTTCCAGCACGCCTTCGTAAAACTTACGTGACGCGGATAGATCCGAAACAATAATCGATGAGTGTAATAATTCAGTTACTTTCATTTACAACCTCATGCTGTTTCTCTAGTTTTCCAGAAAAAAGGCTGGCTGCAATAATCATTGCGCCACCCAGCCATTCCTGAACCGTCATCGCCTCTCCGGCGAGGAAATAGGATGAAATCGCAGCCACCACCAGTTCAAACAGGAAAATCACGATGGCCTGGTTGGCGGGAGTGTGGGAAAGCCCATATTGCACCGTCAGGGTAATACAGAAAATTGCTACGCCGATCACCAGTAGCCACAGCCATCCATTCAATGGCAGGGTCATGACAGGGCCGGCGACGGCTGGCGCCCACAGAATCGGCAGCAGCGAGAGCAGTGCCACCCCTACCCAGATACTCACCGACTTGGTCTGGACATCCAGGTGATGCGCCTTGCGCGCCAGTACGTTGGAAAGCGCGAACATCAGTCCGGCTGAGAGGCCCAGCCACTCGGCACGGTTCTGCGGCAGTGGCATGCCGAATTCCGGGCGCCACAGCATCACCACCGCACCCGTCAAGGAAAGAACCATGACGCCGTAACCCGCCAGTATGGTTTTTTCTCGCAATAGCAGATGGGCAAGGATCACGGTCCAGAAAGGCGAGAGATAAAACAGCAGCAGTACTCGCATGATTTCGCCGTCGATCACGGCCAGCACGTAGGCAAGGTTGGTCCAGCCAGCGCTGATGCCGATCAGGATGGGTAGCCATCCTGATCGGCGCAGTTGGCCGAAGGCGCCATGAAAGAATATCAGGCCCAGTGCCAAGGCGATAATGTAGGTCAAGAGGCTGGACAGCGCACCCGAAATCCCGGCTTCGGCGAGCAGACGGTAGGGATACCAGATCAGCCCCCAAACCACCGCGCCAGAGAGCAATCCGGAGACGGCAAAAAATTTCTGTTTTGAAACCATGCTCAACACTTCTATAATTTCCAGTTTACGCTTTTGAAGGAATGCGTTTATTTCGACACATTCTTTCAAAATCAAAATATTAAATATAAGAAATCAAGTGAATCCTAATCTAAATCACCTGCACTCCTACCCTTTTCAGAAGCTGCGTGAGCTGTTTCATGGAACGACCCCAAACGCGAAATATGCGCCAGTCAATCTTTCCATCGGGGAACCCAAGCACGCCACACCCGCTTTCATCACGCAGGCGTTGACAGATAATCTGGCCGGGTTGGCGAATTATCCCACAACCCAGGGCAGCGATGCGTTGCGCCAGTCCATTGCCGACTGGATTGCTCGCCGTTACAAGGTGCCAGCGCCGGATATCGCCAGGCAGATCCTGCCTGTCAACGGCAGCCGCGAGGCCCTGTTTGCCTTTGCACAGGCGGTAATCGATACCAACCGGACGCAACCGGTGGTTATTTCGCCCAACCCCTTTTACCAGATTTACGAAGGTGCAGCCTACCTGGCAGGCGCCACGCCCTACTATCTCAATACGCTGCCGGAGAACGGCTATAACATGGAGTTTGACCGGGTGCCGGAAGGCATCTGGCAGCACACCCAACTGATTTATGTCTGTTCCCCCGGCAATCCCACCGGCAAGGTCATGGATCTGGCGGCATGGAAACATCTATTCGAGCTTTCCGACCGTTATCACTTCGTGATTGCTTCCGACGAATGCTATTCCGAAATTTACCCGGATGAGGCCAACCCGCCGCTGGGTGGACTGGAAGCGGCAAATCTACTGGGCCGGCATGATTATCGGCGCCTGGTCATTTTCAGCAGCCTGTCCAAGCGTTCAAACGTGCCAGGCATGCGCTCAGGCTTTGTGGCCGGCGACTCAGCCATCATCGAAAAATTTCTGCTATACCGAACTTATCATGGCTGCGCCATGAATCCGGCAGTGCAGGCAGCCAGCGCCGTGGCCTGGAGCGATGAAGCGCACGTCATTGAAAATCGCCGCCTTTACCGGGAAAAATTTTCCGCAGTAACGCCTATCCTGCAGGAAGCCGTGCCAGTCATGCATCCTGATGCAGCTTTTTATCTCTGGGCCAGAACACCTGTCTCAGATACCGATTTCGCGCTGGGACTGTACCGGGATTATAATGTTACGGTTTTGCCGGGCAGCTTTCTCGCCCGGGAAGCCCGCGGCATCAACCCCGGCGAACAATTTGTACGAATCGCCCTGGTCGCCCCGCTGGCGGAGTGTCTGGAAGCCGCACAAAGAATTCAAGAATTCGTTAACAAAGCCAAATAAAACCTTAGGAAAAATTATGCAAGAACTGCAAAGCATCATCGAAGAAGCCTTTGAACGCCGCGCCGATATTACCCCGCGCAACGTCGAAACCAAGGTCAAGGACGCCGTGGATAGCGTGCTGGACATGCTCGACAAAGGACAGTTGCGTGTTGCTTCCAAAATTGATGGCCAATGGATTACGCATCAGTGGCTGAAAAAAGCCGTGCTGCTGTCCTTCCGCCTTGAAGACAACTTCTTCATCAAGGGCGGTTTCACCAACTACTTCGACAAGGTGCCCTCCAAGTTCGCCGACTACAACTCCAAGGATTTCCGCGAAGGCGGCTTCCGCGTGGTGCCGCCCGCTGCTGCGCGCAAGGGTTCCTTTATCGGCAAGAACGTGGTGCTGATGCCCTCCTACGTCAACATCGGCGCCTATGTCGATGAAGGCACCATGGTTGATACCTGGGCCACCGTCGGCTCCTGTGCCCAGATCGGCAAGAACGTGCACCTCTCCGGCGGCGTAGGCATCGGCGGCGTGCTGGAACCGGTCCAGGCCAACCCCACCATCATCGGCGACAACTGCTTCATCGGCGCCCGTTCCGAAGTAGTGGAAGGTGTGATCGTGGAAGACAACTGCGTGATTTCCATGGGCGTGTACATCGGTCAGTCCACCAAGATCTACGACCGCGAAACCGGCGAAATCCACTTCGGCCGCGTGCCCGCCGGCTCGGTGGTGGTATCAGGCAACCTGCCTTCCAAGGATGGCAGCTACAGCCTGTACTGCGCAGTAATCGTCAAGAAGGTCGACGAAAAGACCCGCTCCAAAGTTGGCATCAACGAACTATTGCGCGGCATCTGATCCACGCGGATACACTGCCTCGGCGTCTTCCGATGCGGTGTATCGTGGAGGGAAAGTGGGAAAACTTTACCAGGAAATCACCCCGGAAATCATCTCCTGGGTCAAGCAGCAACACCTGTTTTTCGTGTCCACAGCACCACTCGCCAGCGATGGTCACGTGAACTGCTCACCGAAAGGCCTTGATACGCTTCGTATTCTTGGACCGCGGCAGATTGCATACCTCGATCTCACCGGGAGTGGCGCTGAGACCATCGCGCACCTGCGCGAGAACGGACGAATCGTCTTCATGTTCTGCGCCCTTGAGGGCTCGCCCAAGATCGTGCGTTTCCATGGCAAGGGTGAAGTCGTCACTCCAGACTCGCCGGTCTGGTCAGAACTTCGTTCCTTCTTTCCAACGTATCCGGGCGCCAGGGCGATCATCCACGCGCAAATCACCCGGGTCAGCGACTCCTGCGGTTATGGCGTACCGAAGTACGAGTACGTGGAAGAACGGGATACACTCGAACGCTGGGCTGAAAGCAAGAATGTTGAGGGTTTGTCTCTCTATCGTGGTCAGAAGAATGCCCGCAGCATCGATGATCTGCCCAGCCTGGACCCCGGCAACGGAAAAGACACCTAGGCTTAAACCGCTGGAAGCACAGGATTTTTGGACGGCACGGAGAAAGCCGTGCACTTCAGTCAGCGGTGTCTACTGCCTTCTTCCTTGCATCAAAAATAACATAGCTGCCCTTGCCGGAATTTTTGGCGGCATACATCGCATTGTCGCTACGGAGAAGCAAGTCGCGGACGGTGTTTTCCACACCTGCGACTACAATACCGATGCTGGCGCCTACATGCAGGCAATGTCCAGGCACCAGGTCGAAAGGTTCATTCAGCAGCGCCAGGATTTTTTCGGCAACCCCGCGGACATCGCTCACCGGGTTTTCCAGCCCTTCCAGAATGATGGTGAATTCATCGCCTCCCAGGCGGGAGATGGTATCGATATCCCGCATCACGTCCGCCAGTCGTTTGGCTACGTGCACCAGCAAGTCGTCGCCGATGAGGTGGCCGTGGGTGTCGTTGATGTGCTTGAAATCGTCAAGATCCAGAAACAGCAGGGCCAAGCCCTTGCCATTTCGCCGGGAGCGGCAAAGGGCGAATTCGAGGTGCTCCTCGAATGAGTAACGGTTGTTGAGTCCGGTCAGGGCATCGTGGGTGGCACGGAAGCGCAACTCGTCCTCGCGCCGCTTCTTGTCGGTGATCTCGCTGAACATGCCGACGTAGTGGGTCAACCTGCCTTGCTCGTCGTACATGGCGTGAATGCTCAACCACTCGGGATAAATATCGCCATTCTTGCGCCGGTTCCAGATCTCTCCCTGCCAGCGTCCGCTCAGTCTGATATGTTCCCACATGGCTGCATAGAAAGCGTCATCGTGCTTGCCAGAGCGCATCAGGCTCGGATTGGCGCCTGTCATGTCCGCCTGGCTATAACCTGTAACACGAGTGAAGGCGGAATTGACCCAGACGACGTTGAGAGCAGGGTCTGTCACCATGATGCCCTCGCCCACCATTTCCATCGCCTGGCTGGCCTGGATGACGCCATCCTCGGCCATTTTGCGAGGTGTGATGTCCAGGCAGGAGCCAATATAGCCCACCAGCGTGCCGTCAGCATCGAGATGGGGCACAGCAGTGGTGACGATCCAGCGACAAGCGCCATCGACTCGTCGAAGGCGGCTCTCCACAATGAAGCTGGTGCGTGTCCGCAGGGCCTTGGCGAAAGACTCGCGCCATTGCTCGCGGTCCTCTTCATGGATCGCGGCCATCCAGCCCAAACCGTGGGCAGCGGTCTCATCCTGGCCGGTATAGCTGATCCATCCCTTATTCACATAGATGCACTGGCCTTCCAGATCCGTCACCCAGGTCATTACCGGGGCGTTCTCTGTCCATTCCTTGAACCACCAGGCGCTAGCGTAATATGCCTGGGTATTCGCATCCATCTGGGCAAGGTTCTCGTCCAGGCTCAAGCCTTGGCGCGGAATGCATTCCTGCAGGGACTGCGCCACAAGACGATCAAGTGGCAGGCCAAGTTTATCCGCGAGAAGCCGCGCTTGCTCAAGCAACCTTTCAGGCAGGGATACCTTGACTTCGACGATATTCATTTTCCGTGCCAAGCATAAAGACGGTGCCCATTTTTACACCGTTACAATTGCTTGGCAACAAGAGTTCCCTGTCCTGATTTGTCAGATTCATGCGCACGCGGCAATATGGCATGACTTCTCCCCTCACATTGATCAGCCAATTCGCACCCCGCGCTTCAGTCAGGCTCTGAGGAAAGTCTATTCGCCTACTTCCACGCCGGGAACGGGCCGAAATAACCTACTGCGCCACGCTGGTTCACCTTGGTGCGCATGCCTAGGCGGATTTCCTCCGGATATTTTTTCAAGTCGTTGGCTGCGCCGGGATGCTGAACGTTGCTCATCAAATATGCGAAGCCGTTGGCGTTCTCCACTACCTGCAAGCCGGTCCATTCCGCGCCGATTGGCGCGGAGCCCAGGCGGGCCAGCTTGCCGTCCGCCGCGCGGTAGGCCCACAGAAAGTTGTTGAGGTGGTTGCCGCTGTCCTCGCCGATAAAGAGAATGCCGAGCGCATCCGAATACTTGAGATTGTCCGGGTTGGCGACGCGATCGGTGTCGCACTTGTCGTACTTGCCATAGGCGGTCTGGTCCGCCGGTTTCTTGCCTCCCGTGACCAGGGCGCGGGTTGAGGCCGCCACCCACGCGCTGCGGATGGGTTTGCCGTCCGAGTCCTGGATTCCGGCTTTGAGATCGGACTGGTAGACTGCGCCGCAGATCAAATCCTGGGCGTCGCCAGAGAGGCGGATATCGTCGCGCGGGCGGGATTCGTTCTTGCCATCCAGCATGCCGCCCTCGATGTAGGAAATGGCTGTGTAAAGTTTCTTGTTGCGCGCACTATGGGTCTGGCCTTCCATCTTGGTGAATTCGGTGGTGGCCCCGAGCCAGGCTGCGTAGCGACGGGTTTCCAGGAAGGCGGCCGCCTGTTCCATGCCGGGCTTGAGTCTGAGATATTCAAGCTGGGTCTTGCCGCCGCTGCCGGTGTAGGCGTAAACCGGGCGGAAGCCTTCTGCGGGCTGCTCCGATGCCTCGAAAATGTCGGAGAAGCGCACCCCATCCCGGACCCGTTTACGGATTTCGGCATCGCTGGCATGCCCCAGGCGCAGCCAGGCAAGCTTGGCCGCGCCGCCTTTAGCGGCATCGGTCTGTTCCCAGCGCGCGGCGTAAAGCGTGCCGGCGGAAAGATCACTCTTCTTGTCCGCCACGAACATGAACAGGCCCACATCGCGGCCATCGTCGCCGTAATAGGCAGTGCGCCCGTCCGGCATCATCTCAGCCAGTTCGAAAGCCAGACGGCCCATGGCGTAGTGTTTTTCGGCCTTCTCGCTTCCGTCAGCACGCACCCTCACTTCCACCGGATGTCCATAGTCGTAGGCGTTGGCGCCACCCTGGGCAGCGTTGCGACCCATCTTGCCGAGGTAGAGATTCATGGCTTCCAGCGGCTGGTTTTCGAAAACGCGTGCATCGGGTTCATACTCTTCGCCGCCCAGGTGGGTGTTCCATGGTGTCAGGGAGCCGGCGCACGGAATCCACAGGCCATTCACCCCGCTCATGTCCACATTGGCCAGCCCTATGGCCTGAAGCATGCCGTCGCGGGTATTCTGGTCGAGTGTTGTCAGGTTCATGGCCATGGGCAGGTTGCCGTAGAGATCCACTGGCGGCTCCCCCTTGGATACCGAAGGCGCCTCGGTGTGGTACTCGAAGTGGGTCACCAGAAACAGGCGGTTGGCGCCTGCCGTTTTGCTCTTTGCTCCCGGAACCAGCATCAGGGAATTGGCGTCCGGCCCCCAGGAATTGAATGGTCCCAGGGCCGCGTTGCCTTTCTTGTCCGGCGCGGAAATTTGCACCGCCCTGCCGTTCTTGTCCACAATCAGCCCGGCAGGAACACCGCCCACTTCGTCGCCGGAACGGAACAGGACACGGTATTGCAGCGGAATCTCCTTGTTGCCGTCCCATAACACGGCGCTGCTGAAAGGCGCCGTCATCTCCTCCTCGCTGGCGGGCGGACGGGAAGGCGTGAAATCAACCTTGCCGGCTGCCAGGCCTGGTACTGCGAAGGCGGCCAGGGCCGCCATTATGGAGAGAGGAAGAATGCGGTTCATATTGGCCTTGATGGAAGAATTAAAATCGGGCGATGCTAAGACTTAAATGTGACAAATAGATGACAAATTGTCGAAGTTTAACGTCGATCACAGTTACCCCTATGGGCTTTCACGCACTATGTGACGCCAAGAATATTCTTGGCTGGATCAAGCCCTATGGGGATAATGCTCATGACGCCCACCATTGGTGGTTTTTAAGAAAATGATACTTGAGTCTGTGTAATTTTATGTGCGGAATCTGCGGTGAACTGCGCCTTGATGGCGCCCTGTCCGATCTGGCTGTCATCCGCCGGATGACAGCCAAACTCGCCCGGCGCGGCCCCGACCACGAAGGCATCATCTCTGACGGCCCGCTGGCCTTCGGCCATCGCCGTCTCGCTATTATCGATCTGTCCGATCACGCCAATCAGCCGATGGTGGACAAGGAGTTGAAGCTCGCCCTGGTTTTCAATGGAACAATCTATAACTACAAAGCCTTAAGAAAGGAACTTATCGAACTAGGTTATGAGTTCTTTTCGGAAGGTGACAGCGAAGTCATTCTCAAGGCCTACCATGCCTGGGGCGAAAAATGTGTCGAGCGCTTCTATGGCATGTTCGCATTCGCGGTATGGGACATGCGCCACCTGACCTTGTTTCTGGCGCGCGACCGCTTTGGCATCAAACCACTTTATTACGCCCTGGACGGCGCCAGCCTGCGCTTCGCTTCCAGCGTGCAGGCCCTGCTCGCGTCTGGCGGCATCGACACCTCTATCGATCCGGTTGCCCTCCACCACCATTTCACCCTGCATGCGGTCGTACCGGCGCCACGCACCATTCTGAACGGCGTGAAGAAGCTGTCGCCGGCCACGACCATGACCATCAGCACTGAGGGCCAGATTGCACAGCGCACCTATTGGCATCTCGATGCTTCCCGCCCGGCACTTGAGTTGTCCGAGCAGGACTGGATCAACGCTACCCGCATCATGCTTTCCCGCGCAGTGGAGCGCCACCGCCTGGCCTCGGACGTGCCGGTCGGCGTATTGCTCTCGGGTGGGCTGGATTCCAGCCTGCTGGTGGGGTTGCTGGCCGACCATGTTGACGATCTGCTGACCTTTTCGGTGGGCTTCGAGGATGTTGGCGAAGGTGCAGAGAAAGCCGACGAATTCGAATATTCCGACCAGGTGGTGGAGCGCTTCAAGACGCGCCACCACAAATACCTCATCCCCAATGCGGAAGTACTGAAACGCCTGCCCGAGGCAGTGGCCAACATGGCTGAACCGATGGTGGGCCAAGATGCGGTGGCTTTCTACCTGCTCGGCGAGAAAGTATCGGAAGAGGTGAAAGTGGTGCTGTCCGGCCAGGGCGCGGACGAAGTCTTCGGCGGTTATTTCTGGTACCCGCGCATGGACGAGTCCACCGGTTCGCCGCTGGAGCGCTTCCGCGAGCACTATTTCGATCGTGACCACGCCGAGTATCTGGAAACCGTCACCCCTGCATATCATGTACCCGACGTTACCGCCGAACTGGTGGCACGCGAGCTTGCCAAGCCCGATGCCGACACTTTTCTCGATCAGGTGTTACGCTTCGATGCGACCACGCTGATCGTGGACGACCCGGTCAAGCGCGTCGACAACATGACCATGGCCTGGGGCCTGGAAGCGCGCGTGCCTTTCCTCGACCACGAACTGGTTGAACTGGCGGCCAGGATGCCGCCCTCGCTCAGGCTCAAGGAAGGTGGCAAATTTCCGCTCAAGGCAATCGCGCGCGGCCTGATTCCGGATGCAGTAATTGATCGCCCCAAGGGCTATTTTCCGGTGCCGGCATTGAAATATGTGCGCGGGGATTTTCTCGAATTCATGCGCAACATCCTGATGTCGGATGCCTGCCTGCGGCGCGGCATCTACAACCGCACCTATGTGGAAAAACTGCTGGCCGAGCCGGAAGGCCATTTCACCCGCATCCAGGGCAGCAAACTGTGGCATCTGGCGCTGCTTGAGCTTTGGCTGCAAATCAATATCGACGCCATCCATGCTTGAATACTATCGCGATCTTGCGGAACAGCTTGCAGCCATGCCCGGTGGCCATGCCAAGCTGCGCGAGGAGTTTTTCGGCGCTGTCTCCCTACCCGGCCCGATTCAGGGCTTTTCTCACACTTACGGCGAGATCATTGATGGCTGGATGCTTCAAGGAGAAGGCGCACTGGCCATGGTCGATGCCGGAGATGGCGATGCATTGCTGATGCGACTGGGAAAAGACGGCGGAGAAACCATCGCTCATTTTTCCGAAGAATTGTGTGAGGCCGCTGGCGAATTCTCCATCGCTCCTCTCGGATTGGCGCTATTGGCGCTAGCCATGGGTGGCGTGGATGATGGCGGACGCCTCAAGAAACAACTCCCGGAACTGCACAAGGCCAGCAAGGGCCTTCTTCTCATCGCGGTGTGCCGACTCTGCGGCTAAGCACAAATGCCTCACGCTCCTGCGCATCCCCATTCACAGCCAAGCACAGTAATTGGGTTAAAATGCGCGGATTCTGCCAATAACAGGAAACAGCATGAAGCTTTATGGCATCCCGAATTGCACCACGGTGAAGAAAGCCCGCGCCTGGCTTGAAAACAACGGCATCGCCTACGAATTCCATGATTTCAAGAAAGAAGGCGTCAGCGCGGACCAACTCAAGACATGGTCGAAACAGACCAGCTGGGAAAAGCTGCTCAAGAAACAAGGCCCGACCTGGGGCAAACTGGCACCGGAAATCAAGGCAGCAGCCGATAACGAATCCAGCGTGCTGGCACTGATGGAACAACTGCCCAACCTCATCAAACGACCCGTACTGGAACAGGACGGCAAGGTACTGAGCCTGGGTTTTGACGAAACCGCCTACCAAACCCTTTTCAAGAAATAAACGACATGTCTACCGATACCCTCGAACTTGCCAAAGCACTTATTTCACGCCGCTCGCTCACGCCTGACGATGCCGGTTGCCAGGAAATCATAATTGGGCGCCTGGAGAAACTGGGCTTCAAAATCGAAAAAATGCGCTTTGGCAACGTAGATAACTTCTGGGCACGGCGTGGAACTTCTGCCCCGCTTGTGTGCTTCGCCGGTCATACCGACGTGGTGCCCACAGGCCCGCTGGATAAGTGGGAAAGCGAACCTTTCACCCCCACCATACGCGACGGCATGCTGTTCGGGCGTGGTGCGGCCGATATGAAAACTTCACTCGCCGCCTTTATCACAGCCATCGAGGCTTTCCTTGGCGAGCATCCCGGCCATGCCGGTTCCATTGCGCTACTGATCACATCGGATGAGGAAGGCATTGCCGTGGATGGCACGGTCAAGGTGGTCGAGGCGCTTAAGGCGCGCAACGAGCTCATGGATTACTGCATCGTGGGCGAGCCGTCCTGCGTTTCCAGGCTGGGTGACACGATCAAGAACGGCCGCCGCGGTTCCCTCTCGGGAAAACTGACGGTCAAAGGCGTTCAGGGCCATATCGCCTACCCCCACCTGGCAAAGAATCCCATTCACCTGGCAGCCCCGGCCATCGCGGAATTAGCCGCCACCCAGTGGGACCAGGGCAATGAATATTTTCCCCCCACCACCTGGCAGGTCTCCAACGTGCACGGGGGGACGGGTGTGACCAACGTGATTCCCGGCACGGTGGAAGTCATGTTCAACTTCCGCTTTTCCACCGCGAGTACGGTCGAAGGCCTGAAATCCAGAGTGCATGCCATTCTCGACCAACATGGACTGGAGTACGAGCTGGCATGGGAACTTTCGGGTAAACCATTTCTGACCCCCAGAGGTGACCTGGTCGCAGCAATCGGCTCGGCTATTCTCGAAGTGACCGGCGTCGAAACCGAACTCTCGACCTCTGGCGGAACTTCGGATGGGCGTTTCATTGCCGATATCTGCAACCAACTGGTGGAATTCGGACCGCTCAATGCCACCATTCACAAGCTCAACGAGTGTGTGGCTGAGGCGGATATCGAACCGCTCAAGGAAATTTACCGTCTTACCCTGACCAAACTGCTGGCCTGAGCCATGTCGCTCAACTTCATCTTCTTCATCGCCGTCATGGCCGGCCTGTTGGGGTTCCTGTATTTTCGTGCGGGAAAACAGCGAAGAAATGGCAGAAGCGGAAGCGGCGGAGACAGCAGCTTTACATCCTTTGATTCAAACAGCCATTGCGACAATTCCGGCAGCGACTGCGGCGGGGATGGCGGCGGTGGCGGAGATTGACATCAACCATAAAATAATACCCGAGGAGTTTCATGTTTACTGAGGCAAAATCCCAGCTCTCCACCGTGAGAGACATGCTGCGCTTTGCAGTCAGCCGTTTTAACGAGGCCCAACTATTCTTTGGCCACGGCACCCTGAATGCCTATGATGAGGCAGCCTATCTTATCCTGCATACCCTGCACCTGCCGCTGGATACGTTGGAACCCTTTCTCGATGCGCGCCTGACTTCGCAAGAGCTGGAAAGCGTGCTGAATATTCTGGAGCGTCGCACCAAGGAACGCATTCCCTCCGCCTACCTGACGCATGAAGCCTGGCTGGGGGATTTCCGCTTTTATGTGGATGAGCGCGTTATCGTGCCGCGCTCTTTCATTGCTGAATTGCTGCGAGAACAACTGAGCCCCTGGGTGGAAGATCCGGAAACAGTGACTTCCGCGCTGGATCTGTGCACCGGCTCGGGTTGCCTGGCAATCCTGATGGCACACGCTTTCCCCAATGCCGATATCGATGCGGCAGACATCTCGCCGGATGCGCTCGAAGTCGCCCGGCGCAATGTGACTGATTACGGTCTTGAAGAGCATATCCGGCTGGTTCAGTCCGACCTGTTCGGCAATCTTGAACAACGACGTTACGACGTGATCATCAGCAACCCGCCCTATGTCAATGCGCCCTCGGTCGAAGCATTGCCGCCGGAATACAGGCACGAGCCCGCACTGGCGCTGGGAAGCGGCGAAGATGGCCTAGACGCCACCCGTGTGATCCTGAGCGAAGCGCCCAGGCATCTGAATCCGGGTGGCATCCTGGTGGTCGAGATCGGCCACAACCGCGCTGCCGTGGAAATGGCGTTTCCGGAACTACCCTTTAAATGGCTTGAAACCAGCGCTGGAGATGAATATGTCTTCTTGCTCGAGAAAGAGCAATTGGATTAGAAAAAGCAGCCATCATCTTCAAAACAATGAAGAAAAAACAATCGGCAAATTGTTGCAGCACTAGCTAACTATGTGTCTTTGGCTGGGAAATGCGGGCAATAAAAAAGTCACGTAAGTGACTTTAAATCTGAATAGGGGTTTGGGGTGGCTGATGGGGCTCGAACCCACGACAACCGGAATCACAATCCG
>JAUSBJ010000047.1 GCA_030652035.1 Sulfurimicrobium sp. | reverse complement strand
CATCACACACCACTGCGACATCCTGGAAACCGGCAACGACTCCTTCCGCTTCAAACAGCGCAAGAAAAGCATTAAATCCGACTGATCAACTGGAAAGATTTGGACGCTGTTGCCTGGAAACTATTGGACGCTGATTGACAGCCCTATGTTTTCTACTGATTTACGATTGGCTGCATGGTTTGATAAATACGTGGTCAGATTGTCCACGTTGAACGTCATGACAACCTCAGCACCCCTGAGGGTACGTAGGATGCTCGCTATCTCGGGTAGCGGTATGTCTTTGTAGCTGTATTGATCGAGCACAAACAGAGCATGTTCCCCCATCTTGCGCTGCTGAATCTTTCGGACAAGGGATGGAAGTGATTGAAGGAAATCATTGGTGATGATTTCAGTTTGCCTGTGATCGATCAGATCAATGGCGTTTTCACCGCGCCTTGCATCCAGCCAATATTGTAGATGCTTGGTCGTATCCGGCAGAATATCGATGAAGGAATATTCCACATTGACGTTGCGCGGAATCCGCCGTTCCTGATTTAGGAACATCCGTGCTTCGCGTACAGCCCGCATCATTAAGAGTGGGGAGCCGTCTACAACTCCACCTTCTTCCGTCTGATAACAACCTCCGCCACAAAAGCCGTCGATGATGGATAGACGAAGCTCGGGGATGTTTGCCGGAGCCATTAGTGTCAAAACATACCGTCTGACATACTCCTCAACGATATGGTGTTTTGTTTGGCTATGCCGATCCAGAATAGGAGGCGGCGAACCAATTTGCCAAAGATATTTATCGTCGGATGACATCTATATCACTATTATATTGCGGGCATCGCATCCCAAGTACGTCCATGCAATTCTCGACCGTTATATTTTTTTGCACGCTTTTCGCCGTCAGCGCCCCATCCACCCCACTGCTTGAAGAAGAAGGCCACCCCGGCAGTCTCGCACTGCTCACGAATGATGTCTACCCATTCCAACATCATAGGACGTGCTTTTGAGCCGGATTCGCCGCCCACGATTACCCAATGTATACCAGTGAGGTCTAGCGTGCCGACATCCTCCAGCAACGGCTCGACAGATAGAAAGCGGATAGAGGCATTCACCTGCCGGAGGTGGTCAATTCTGGGAACGCCATATTGCTGATCTTCAACAGATACCCCCATCCAGGCATTGGAGGGAGCCGTCTTGCCTTGAAAATATTCAGCCATGCGTGCGCTACGCTTGGTCAATATCTGGAAGGTATGCTGCTTAGCCTGAGCGATCGCCTCAAATACCTGGTCGATGTAGGCGAACGGCACATCCTCATGAAACAAGTCTGACATCGAATTAACAAAGTATGTCGTTGGTGTTTTGCGCTTCAACGGGTCTTGAAGGCGTTGCGGAAGCATGGTCAGTTCAAAACCTCGCTCGTAGCCGGGCGTCTTCATGGCCTGCAAGCGTGCGGCCATGCCTTCGGCGTAACAGTGTTTGCATCCTGGAGAGACTTTGGTGCATCCAACAGTTGGATTCCAGGTTCGTTCTGTCCACTCGATTTTGCTTACTGTAGTCATAAAAATTCTCCCTTAATCGGGCTATGTTCTGTTGTCATCATTGTTTTCAAAAAAACTAATCCAGACGCACATTCGTCACGCCAATCACTTCCAGACACTGAACCAGAAACACTGCAGAAAATCTCCCTCGGCTAATCTTGTTGGCAATGTTCTCTGGGGTTTCGCTTACGCCAATCACTGCCAATTTTTCTGCTAATTGTTGGTAGGTGATATCTCGGCGTTTCAGCTCTGCTTTCAGCATGCCTTTAACCTTGCGCTCCCAATTCTGGCTCATGAGGCACCCCCCATCAGGGCTATCATTAAAGTATCTGCATCCAAAGGCTCAACGCATGAGCCTTTCGTAATTTCATACTGATGGGTAATGACTATTTGCGTTGGGTTGAGCACCTATTGCACCACGTTAAACAATATATAAATAATCATAAACGATATTATTATCATTATAATTGATGATTATTGCATCATCATTTTAGATGGCAAAATATCGCAAACGATGGCGGCCATGTCTCAACACTATCTCCTCTCCGCCAAAGATCGTACCTTATTGGTGCGCAAGGTTATGGAATTGACCGACGATCAGGCGTTTGCCTTGTCCCGGGTAAAAGGGAAAAGGGGACGCTACCCTTTGTCACTTTGATATTGCGTCCCTACTTGTAATCATCTTCCCGCTGATGCTTGATCGCCAGAATAGTCACAGCATCCAGGCCGGGTTCAAAGTTGTACATGGCAAGGTAGCCACTGGTGCCGAAGTCGATCACCAATTCACGCAGATCGCCTCGATCTTCAACCGGTCGGCCAATATAGGGCGAGTGTTTCAGCGGAATCAGCGCCTCGCGGATAGTCAACAAGCCGCGTTTTGCCGCGTTGACGTCCTTTTCCAGCAGGAAGGTGCGTAGTCGGGAAAGATCGGATTGAGCGCGTGCCGACAGTCTTACGTGTGGCATGCGGTGATCGGCGTGTCAGGGTGGTTTTGTACCTCATCCACCCAGGTGCTGAATTCGTCGAGCGTGATGTGCAGGCCGGTTTCCTTGAAATGCTCGAAAGAGGCATGAGCGGCTTTGATGAAATTTTGTCGAGTCTCCTCGCGCTTCACATACTCGAGAATCGCTTCTTTCATGAGGTAGTGAGGCGTACGCTTCATGATGCTTGCCAGTGAGGCGATACGCTCCCGCTCAGAAGAGTCGAGCTTGATCGTAACGGTTGCGGGAGCCCGTGGTTTATCGGTAGAAGAGGCTTTCATGGCGGCGCTCGGTGTTATCAGGTAACACCAGTTTATCGCCATGTCTGCCCATGTCAAGCAAATGGAATTTATGGAAGGTTCCTGCATTTCCAGATGACGGCATCAGCAACCTTGCCGCGCCGTATCTCAGCGCAAGGAACGGGATGCGGGGTGCCTTCATGGTTCATTCGGGCGACCACAGAATCCCGCTCAACCAGCCCATCGCGATCCACGCTAGGCCGCAGCAGCCGGCCTTCCCGTGTTCCCGGGATTTCGCATCATGCCCCCTTTAATTTGCTGGCGATGTAGAGGATTCCGAGGAGGGCGGGCTGGTGCAGAATGTATATCGCCAGGCTGTGCTTGCCTGCCTTGCTCAGCAGCCTGGCCGGGGCTGATCCAGGTTGCCAGTTTGCGAGTTTTTTCCAGATGCCCCTGATTGAAAGGGTTTTTCCTAGATACAGCCCCAGGAGGACGACGCCGAACCAGGGAAAAAGCGGCACATAGTCTTCTGAAATCGGCTTGTGAGTGGTGAATCCAATCCAGCTCATCCAGGGCTGGTCGAACCAGGCATTTTCCAGGCTCAACCCGGCAGCGATGGCGGCGATGCCCAGAACGAGGTTTGCATGATGCAAGGGAAGAAACATCAGGCCGAGCACGCTGGCAAGGGCGATGAAATGCAGCACGCCGAAAAAAATGCCACTGGCCGGGAAGATGACATAACTGCCCACGCTGACCGCAGCCGCGCAGCATGCGAGCACGCCGAGACGACGCAGGAAAGGTCTGGCCCTGAAGCCGTTTCCGTTGGCGAGGTGAAAGCTGATGCCTACGATGAGCAGAAACAGGGTGACGATAAAAGCGCGCAGATTGAGCCAGAATGGGTCACGGTAGAAATCGAAGCTCGCCAGGTGGAAGAAATTGAGGTCAAAACAGAAATGAAACCCCACCATCAATGCAATGGCCGAACCACGCGCCATATCCAGCAGTGGAATTCGGGGAGAAGGCGCTGCGGGCGTTGTGGCTGAAGCCGGGGGACGAGTGGTTTTCCGCGAGGCCTTGCGCGCCATCTACATTTCTTCGATCGAGAACAGGCGCCGGTATTCGCGGTAGGCGTAGCGGTCGGTCATGCCGGCGATGTAGTCGGCGATGGTGCGCGCCTTGTCCGTGCGGGCTTTCTCCTGGTATTGCGGCGGCAGCAGGGAGGGCGTTTCGAATAGCGTGGTGAACAGCTCGCGCACGATGCGGCGTGCCTTCTTGCTCATGCGGTTCACCTGGTAGTGGCGGTAGAGATGTTCGCGCAGGAATTGCTTCAGTTCGCGCTGTTCGTCTACCAGTTGTTCGCTGAAAGCCATCAGGGGAGGCGCGCGGCGCACGTCGTCGAGGTTGGCTGGCGCAGCGGCGCGGATGTTGGCCGTGCTCTGCTCGATCAGATCCATCACCAGGGTATTGATCATGCGCCGCACGGTTTCGTGGATCAGCCGCCGCCCGTCGAGGCCGGGATGTTTTTCCTGTGCCATCGCCAGGTGGCGGGCAAACAGGCTGGTCTTGGAAAGTTGCTCCAGCGTGATCAGGCCGGAGCGCAGGCCGTCATCGACATCGTGGTTGTTATAGGCGATCTCGTCCGCCAGGTTGGCGACCTGTGCTTCCAGGGTGGGGCGCTGATCATTCAGGAAGCGCTCGCCCACTTCGCCCAGGGTTCTGGCATTGGGCAGGGAGCAGTGCTTGAGGATGCCTTCGCGGGTTTCAAAGCACAGGTTGAGGCCGTCGAACTCGGCGTAGCGCTCCTCCAGCAGATCGACCACCCGTAAGGATTGCAGGTTGTGCTCGAATCCGCCGTGATCTTTCATGCAGGCGTTGAGCTCGTCCTGTCCGGCATGGCCGAAAGGGGTGTGGCCCAGATCGTGAGCCAGAGCGATGGCCTCCACCAGCACTTCATTGAGTTGCAGGTTGCGCGCAATGGTGCGACCGATCTGCGCTACTTCCAGGCTGTGGGTCAGGCGGGTGCGGAACAGGTCGCCTTCGTGATTGACGAAGACCTGGGTTTTGTATTCCAGGCGGCGGAAGGCGGTGGAGTGGATGATGCGATCGCGGTCGCGCTCGAAATCGCTGCGGCCGGGCGGAATCGGCTCATGTTTCCGGCGCCCCCGCGTTTGGGTGGATTCGGCTGCAAAGGGCGCCAGCGCGCTCATTTTTTCACAAACCCGGTGAGCGCGCCTTTCAGATGTTCGGGGGGAATGTCTCCGGTGACAAAGGCCTCGCCGATACGCTTCAAGAGGATGAAGCGGATTTTGCCGCTTTCCACTTTCTTGTCCAGGCCCATGTAGTCGATGTATGCCTCCACGCCCAGATCGGGTGCGTGGTCCGGCAATCCGGCGCGCTGGAACAGGAGACGGATGCGTGCAAGGTCCTGTTCGCAGATCCACCCCATGCGATGCGACAGGTCGGCCGCCAGCACCGTGCCGCCGGCCACCGCCTCGCCGTGAAGCCAGTTGCCGTAGCCCATGCCGGCCTCGATGGCGTGACCAAAGGTGTGACCAAGGTTGAGCAGGGCGCGCACGCCGCCTTCGCGCTCGTCTGCGGCTACGATTTCGGCCTTGTTCTCGCACGAGCGGCGGATGGCATAGCCCAGGGCGTCCTTGTCGCGCGCCAGCAGCCGGTCCATGTTGTTTTCCAGCCATTCGAAGAAGGGCAGGTCGCGGATCAGGCCGTATTTGATCACTTCGGCCAGGCCCGCCGCCAGTTCCCGCGCCGGCAGGGTGTCGAGCGTGGAGGTGTCGGCGAGCACCACCTGTGGCTGGTAAAAGGCGCCGATCATGTTCTTGCCGAGTGGATGGTTGATGCCGGTCTTGCCGCCCACCGAGGAATCCACCTGTGCCAGCAGTGTGGTAGGCACCTGGATGAAGGGTACACCACGCAGGAAAGTGGCGGCAGCAAAGCCGGTGAGGTCGCCGATCACCCCACCGCCCAGCGCGATCAGGGTGGTTTTGCGCTCGCAGCGGTTTTCGAGCAGGGTATTGTAGATCTGGTTGAGGGTTTCGCCATTCTTGTAGGCTTCGCCATCCGGCAGGATGATGGGCAGGACATTGACGCCCTGCTGGCTGAGCGTATGGCTCAACTGCTCCAGGTAGAGTGGCGCCACCGTGGTGTTGGTGACAATCGCCACGCGCTTTTGCGCCAGGTGCGGCAGGATCAGCTGGGCTTGTTGCAGCAGCCCCGCGCCGATGTGGATCGGGTAGGAGCGTGCGCCTAAATCAACGGTCAGGGTTTGCATGTTTGAAGCTTGTCCATCGGTGAGTTTCTGTAGCAGACGGCGTACCAGTACATTAAGGTTCTGGTCGCCCGTGTCCATGATGATATCGGCGAGCTGGTGGTAAATGGGGTCGCGCTGGCTATAGAGTTCGCGCAGCTTCGCCTGCGGGTCGGCGGTTTGCAGCAGGGGCCGGTTCTTGTCGTGGCGGGTGCGGTGATAAAGATCGCGCACCTGTGCCCGCAGATAGACCACGATGCCGCTACGCTTGAGAAATTTCCGGTTTTCTGCGCGCAATACCGCGCCGCCGCCGGTGGCAAGCACGACATTGTCCATCTTGCACAGTTGCGAGAGAACGGCTGTCTCGCGGGCCCGGAATCCTTCCTCGCCTTCCAGTTCGAAAATCAGTGGGATCTTGACTCCGGTGCGGCGCTCGATCTCGTGGTCGGAATCGATGAAGCGCATGCCAAGGTGTCTGGCCAGCATTCTGCCTACGGTGGTTTTGCCTGCGCCCATGAGGCCGACGAGAATAATATTGTTGGGGTAGGACATGGGCGGTAATGATAACGGCTGGGGGGCTATTTTGCCATGCAGAAACGGTTTTCAAAACTTAAAGATGCCTTTTCCCCATATCCAAAATCCGCAGTTTTGGGACGGTTTGGTAATGGAGCGCTACGATTCTCGCGAGTTATATATTTTTCCGCCCTGCCTGGCGTAATCAAGAAGCACCCGGGCTGCGGTTTCGCGTTCGACATCGCATAGGGTGGCGATTCCTCTTTTCCCCAGTTCGCTTTTCCACTTTTTCATTTTTGGCCCTTCGTCGAAACCGATGCGTCTCGCGTCAGCATCACGCGCGCCGGTGATGATTTTACGTACGCCCGACCAGGGAATTGCACCGAAACACATCGCGCAGGGTTCCGAACTCGTCACCAGTTCGAGAGCAGGAAAACCTCGCCTGCCAAGGTCATAGCTGCCCACTTTTTTCTGTGCAAGCGCGATGGCCAGCATTTCCGCATGAAGCATGGACAGCCCCCCGGAAACGACCAGATTGACACCCAGGGAAACCGGCTTGCCGGATTCGGATTCAAAAACCGCTGCGGCGAAAGGGCCTCCCGTGCCTTGCGCAACATTAAGCCGTGCGGCCTCGATGACAAACAGCATGCGATCCCGTATCTCCGTGATACAGGCTGCGCGCCCAAGTAGAAATTCATCCATCCATTCGGGCAGCTTGATTTCCAGAATTCCTGGTTGAAATGACATTGCGGATTGGCCTTGGAAGGACTAATAGGGATTGAAGCTGATTTCAAATTCCATCTAGACGTGCTTTCTTCCCGGTTTTTGGCAATAATAGCCGAAGGGGGAATCATGGTGAATCGCAAACAATTCTTTTTGCTGGCTTGCGCCTGCTTGAGTCTTGACGTCTGGGCTGGCCCCAGTCTCTCCGAAGGGGATTATTTTACCGATTTGCCGGTGGTATTGTCGGTGTCGCGCCTGGCCCAGCCGCTCAGCGACACGCCCGGCGCGGTGACCATTATCGACCGCGAGACGATCCGCCGCTCGGGTGCTCGCGAAGTGGCCGATTTGCTCAGGCTGGTGCCCGGTTTCATCGTCACCCACGTGCAAGGCGGCGCCCGGCCGATCGCAAGCTACCATGCCGATTATGATGCGATTACCCGTCACTTGCAGGTATTCGTCGATGGCCGTTCGGTTTATTCCACCCTGCTGCTCGGCTCCGCCAACTATGGCATGATGGGCATCGTGCTTGAGGACATCGAGCGCATCGAAGTGCTGCGCGGTTCCAATTCCGCGGCGTATGGGGCCAATGCTTTCCTCGGCGTGGTCAACATCATCACGCGCCATAGCGCCGATACCCTTGGCGGCATGGTATCCGTCGGTGCCGGCGAAACGAATTTGCGCGACGGCGTGGCAAGGATAGGCCGGGGCGGTCCCCAAGGTTCATTCCGCCTCACCGCATCCAGCCGAACCGACGATGGTTTCAATAATATTTACGACAATTCGCGCCTGGAACAAGTGCATTTCCGCGGGGATCTGCAAGCCTCTGACAAAGACAACCTGATCCTGACAGCGGGTGCGACACGTTTTCGCTGGGGCGTTCCAGACAATGTGCCTCCCGCCAACAGGCATGACGAAGCCTGGCGTAACAGTTATGCACATCTCGACTGGACGCGGCAAATCAATTCCAGCGACCAGTTCAAGGTTAGCGAAGTAATCGGCCCTATGCCGCAAATCGCGCCGAAGAAACACGCGGCTCTCCAAATGTGGCAAGGTGGAATGCGGCGCTGCGGAAGACCGATGTAGCAATGGTGCATATTGCCCGCGGGTTAGCGTGGTCCTGG
>JAUSBJ010000031.1 GCA_030652035.1 Sulfurimicrobium sp. | reverse complement strand
TCACACTCACACTATGGCAAGACCTCTACGCATAGAATTCCCTGGCGGGCTGTACCACGTCACATCCCGGGGTGACCGGCGCGAGGATATTTATTTTTCCGATGCCGACCGCGAGGCTTGGCTGGCTTTGTTTGCCCAGGTCTGCGAGCGGTTTAACTGGATTTGTCATGCATATTGCCTGATGACCAACCATTACCATCTGGTCGTCGAAACGCCTGAGGGAAACCTGGCCAAAGGCATGCGGCAGCTCAATGGGGTTTATACGCAATTCGTGAACCGGGCGCATGGGCGCATAGGTCATGTTTTCCAGGGGCGGTACAAGGCGATTCTGGTGGAGAAAGACAGCTATCTGCTGGAACTGTCTCGCTATGTGGTGCTGAATCCGGTGCGGGCTGGGATGGTCAGCGATGTTGTCGATTGGCCGTGGAGCAGTTTTCCGGCGATGATCGGGCAGGCGCCATCGCCAGTCTGGTTGCAGACGGACTGGATTCTGGGGCAATTTTCTCCGCTGCGTGATCAAGCGCGCATCGGCTATGTGGATTTCGTCCGTGCAGGCGTGGGCTTGCCGAGCGTCTGGGATAGCCTGCAAGGGCAAATTTATCTTGGTAGCGAAGCCTTTATCGAGCGCATGCAGTCGAATTTTTCATCTGAGCAATCACTGGCTGAAATTCCCCGCAAGCAGCGCCGCCCTGTGGCTAAACCATTGGCGCTGTATCGAACAGAGTACGCCGACGACCCGCGCACAGGGATGGCTTTGGCTTATCTGACCGGCGATTATGCGATGAAAGCGATCGCGGATGTTTTTGACGTGCATTACACTACGGTGAGCCGGACTGTGAGGGCTTATGAATCAAAGGGGGTCGCTTCGTTTTGTCTTTTACGACCTTGAAAATTCTACAAGCAAAAATCCTCGCATCCCTGCGAGGCGTTCATTTTTGTGTGCTTGCGTTTCAATGGTGCAGCGCTTTATCCAGCGAATGGAGAAATTTCTCGGCATCGTGTTGTGTGACATGATATTTCACGGCTGGGCCGGGCATCAATTTGGCACAGGAGTCCACCAGTTCCATGGCGATGGGATATTTGCCGATGGCGATGGCTTCTTTTAGGGCTGTGAGCCTATTGCCTGCGTCTTCACATGTAATGCAGAAGTGGTGCGCATCATCGGTGATGCTGATGCTTTTGATGCCTTCGTGAGTAACCGTCTGGCAGTGGAACCGTTTCTTGGACATTCTCTTCTCCTGTGGTGCCACATGGTTTTGCGTATGCGAGGCAGTCTGCGCCCCGTCACCTTGCGTGTCAAACCGCGTCTCAGGAGCGTTGGCATCCACTTTGGTTTGTTGCAGCCTACAGCGCCGGGCGTTCTTCGGGGAGCTTATAGAGACGGTTACCTTGCCGAAAAGCGAGGCAGTAAAGGAGCTCCCGCCATATGCACCTTTCTTCAGCAAGGTTGGCCGCTTCTTGCTGCTGAGTGGCCTTTCAGCAAGCAGGCCACGCGTGGCATCCGGATATGGCAGGAAATTCTGGCATTCGGTGGATGACTGGCCATCGCCCTGATTGGCGTAATCAGCCTGCATGCGGCACCTGATCAATCCACGTCCTGGAGCAAGAACTGACACATCGGCCAGGAAGCCTGACCCACTCAAGCCTTCATAGCCAGCCTCATAACATGGTTGACCTCGGCAAAACATGAAATTAGACTGGACAGTCCAGTCCATGCCGTTTGAGTTCAAGGAACACGATGCCCATTTCCGCCGAAGCCGCCGTCGCCGAGACCCGTTCCCGCCTGATCCAGGCAGCCAGGGAAGCCTTCATGGAGGAAGGCTACCGGGCCAGCGTGGATGGCATCGCGGCACGCGCCGGTGTGGCAAAGCAGACGCTGTACAACCATTTTCAGAGCAAGGACGATCTGTTCAGCGAGTCGGCCGGCCTGATTTCAGATGCCATCGTGGTTTCGCTGGACGGCCAGACAGACGACCTGCGCACCACCCTGATCCGCTTTGGCACGACCTTCCGCCAGAAGGTGCATGGCCCCGAGGCGCTTGCCATGTTCCGCACCCTGATGGCCGAAGCGGCGCGCTTCCCTTCTCTGGCCCAGGCCTACTTCGCCAAGGGACCGGAACAGACCACTGCCCGGCTGGCGGATTTCCTCGCCCGTGCCATGAAAGCTGGCCGCCTGCGCCAGGACGATCCACGTTTTGCCGCCGAAATGCTGCTGGGCATGCTCAATAACATCGATCATTTTCGCCGCATCAGCAATCCTGTACCCCTGCCTGAACCCCACGAAAAAGCCCGGATCGGGCAGATTATCGACTGCTTCCTGCGCGCTTACGACTAACGGACATGACAAATTGCCACCCAGGATTATGAAATAAGTGAAATGTGAAACCGCTTGGGCTAAGCCCTTGCTGTGAAGTGTGAAATGTAAAAGCAGGTTCAGTAGATGCTTTTACATTTCACACTTCACAAACAAAGCGTAGCGAGTGGCTTCACACTTCATAAAACCATTTCACGTAAAATTACTGAACAAGGAATTGAACATGAAGCGAATTTTCCCATTGATGCTTCTGCTGACAGCCGCGCTTGCGGGTTGCGGTGGTGAGGGCGACAAAAAACCAGGCGCCGGCCCCGGACCGGGCGGTGCCATGCCGCCGCCGGAAGTTGATGTCATCACCGTCACGCCGGGTTCGGCCACCCTCACCCAGGAATTGCCGGGCCGATTGCAGGCCTTCCGAACCGCGCAAGTGCGGGCGCAGGTGGACGGCATTCTGGAAAAGCGCCTGTTCACCGAGGGCTCCGATGTCAAGGCAGGCACCACCCTGTTCCGTATCGACCCGCGCAACTATCAGGCCGCTTTCGATGCGGCCAAGGCGGATCTGGATGTCGCGCGCCTGACACTGGAGCGCTACCGCCCCCTGCTCGCCATCAAGGCGGTAAGCCAGCAGGAAGTCGACCTGGCGGAAGCCAGGGTAAAGCAGGCTGAAGTGGCGCTGACCCGCGCCCGCATCGATCAGGAGAATACCGCCGTGCCAGCCCCGATTTCCGGGCGCATTGGCCGCGCCCTGGTGACCGAAGGCGCACTGGTGAGCAAGGGCACGGCGACACATCTGGCCACCATCGAGCAGGTCGATCCGATCTATGCCAACTTTACCCAGCCCGGCTCCGATCTGTTGCGCCTCCGGCAGGCCGTGAAGGCAGGCAAGCTCAAGGCGGCGGAACAGGCCGGCGTGGAATTGGTTCTGGAAGACGGTAGCATCTACCCGCAGCCTGGCAAGCTGATGTTCTCGGACCTTGCCGTCGATCCGGCCACCGGCAGCGTCTCCCTGCGTGCCGTGTTTCCCAACCCGCGGCACGAGCTGCTGCCCGGCGCCTTTGTGCGCATCCGCTTCCCGGAGGCCAGCCTCGACCAGGCCATCCGGGTGCCTCAGCGCGCCGTGCAGCCCAGCCCCCAGGGACAGATCGTGATGATCGTGGACAGCGAAGGCAAGGCAGCGCCCCGTCCGGTGAAAACCGGCGGCATGAGCGGCAGCGACTTTGTCATCAGCGAAGGTCTGAAAGGCGGCGAGCAGGTGATCGTCAACGGCCTGCAGAAGGCGCGGCCCGGCACGCCGGTCAAGCCGGTGCCGTGGAACCCGGATGCTTCCCCTGCCGCGCAGCCGCCGGCGGGTGAAAAGAAACAGGGGTAAACCATGTTCGCCAAATTCTTCATCGACCGACCGATTTTCGCCTGGGTGATCGCCCTGACGATCATGCTCGCCGGCGGCCTCGCACTCAGGGCTCTGCCGCTGTCCCAGTACCCGGCAGTCGCCCCCCCCGCCATCGCCTTCAACATCGTCTATCCGGGCGCCTCGGCCAAGGTGGTCGAGGATACGGTCACCGCCCTGATCGAGCAGGAAATGAACGGCATCGAGCACCTGCTTTACATGGAGTCGGCTTCGGAGCTGGGCACGGGCACGGTGACCCTGACCTTCGAGCCCGGCACCAACATCGACATCGCCTCGGTGGAAGCGCAAAACCGCTACAAACGCATCGAAGCCCGCCTGCCTGACGACGTGCGCCGGGTGGGCGTAACGGTGACCAAGCCGTCGCGCAATTACGTGATGTTCGTCGCACTGCATTCGCCTGACAATAGCCTGAAAGCGGTCGATCTGGGCAGCTTCGCCGCGGCCAGCGTGCTCGACCCGCTGCGCCGCGTCAAGGGCGTGGGCGAAGCGCTCCTGTTCGGCACCGAGTATTCGATGCGCCTCTGGCTCCAGCCGGAAAAACTCCATGCCTATAACCTCTCGCCCGGCGACATCACCCGTGCGGTGCGCGCCCAGAATATTGAACTCGCTACGGGCGAGCTGGGCCAGGCGCCGGCGGCGGCAGGCCAGCAGCTGAATGCGGTGATCGTCACGCGCAGCCGCCTGTCGACGCCGGAGGAGTTCGGCAACATCCTGATCCGCACTCAGCCGGACGGCTCAGCGGTACGGGTGAAGGACGTGGCCCGGGTGGAACTCGGCTCGCAGGACTACAACATCTTCGCCCGCCTCAACGGCCAGCCCACCGCGGCCATCGCCATTCGCGTGGCGCCCAACGGCAATGCGCTGGACGTGGTCAAGGCAGTGCGCGCCAAAATGGCCGAGATGGAGCCCTATTTTCCCAAGGGCGTGAGCTGGGACGTGCCCTACGACACCTCCCGCTTCGTCGACATCTCCATCCAGGAAGTGCTGATCACTCTGGCAGAAGCGGTGGTGCTGGTATTCCTGGTCATGTTCCTGTTCCTGGAAAATTTCCGCGCCACGCTGATTCCCACCATTGTCGTACCGGTTGCCCTGACGGGCGCCATGGCTGGGCTGTATGTCTTCGGCTACTCGATCAACGTGCTCACTCTCTTTGCCATGGTGCTGGCGATCGGCATCGTGGTGGATGACGCCATCGTGGTGGTGGAGGCGGTGGAGCGCATCATGCGATCGGAAGGGCTGGCCCCGCGGGAAGCGGCGCGCAAGGCGATGGACCAGATTTTCAACGCTATCATCGGCATCACCCTGGTGCTGTCCGCCGTGTTCGCGCCGATGATCTTCTTCGGTGGTTCGGTCGGCGTGATCTACCGCCAGTTTGCCGTCACCCTGGTCCTCACCATGCTGTTCTCGGCCCTCATGGCGCTGACGCTGACACCGGCCCTGTGCGCCACGCTGCTCAAGCACGAGCCGGGCAAGGAATATCGACCAACAAAAGGCTTCTTCGGCTGGTTCAACCGCTTCTTCGAGCGCACCACGCTGGGCTACCAGGCCTGGGTTGCGCGCGCGATCAAGAAAACCGGCCGCTACCTGGTACTGTACGCCGCCATCATCGGCGCCACCGGCTGGCTGTTCATGCACCTGCCCGGCAGTTTCCTGCCCGACGAGGACCAGGGCTACTTCATCAACATGGTGCAACTGCCGCCGGGCGCCTCGCAGGAGCGCACCATCGAGGTGCTCAAGCAGGTTGAACAGTATTACCTCAAGCAGCCGGAAGTCGCCAAGGTCATCGGCGTGGTCGGCTTCTCCTTCTTTGGCCGCGGCCAGAACGCCGCCCTTGCCTTCGTGCGGCTGAAGGAATGGGACGAGCGCAAGGGGCCGGAGCATTCCTCCACGGCCATGGTGCAGCGCGCCAACATGGCGCTGTTCCAGATCAAGCAGGCGATGATTTTCGCGGTCAACCCGCCACCCATTCCGGAACTCGCCTCCACCGGCGGCTTCGACTTCCGCCTGCAGGACCGTGGCGGCATCGGCCGAGATAAATTGCTGGAAGCGCGCAACATGGCGCTGGGAATGGCCGGGCAGAACCCGAATCTGGCCGGGGTGCGGCCGGAAGGCCAGGAGGCCGGGCCGCAGCTCCTGCTTGATGTCGACCGGCGCAAGGCCGAAACCCTCGGCGTTTCCATTGCCGACCTCAACGAAACCCTGCAGTCCACCCTGGGCGTCGCCTACATCAACGACTTCGAGCGCCAGGGCCGGATTCTGCGGGTGCAGATGCAGGCCGAAGCGGATCTGCGCACCACGCCGGAGATGCTCCTGCGCCTGTCGGTCCGGAACAAGGCCGGCGGCATGGTGCCGCTGGCCGAACTGGTCACGCCGCGCTGGATCGTCGGCTCGCCCAAGCTCGATCGCTTCAACGGCGTGCCCGCCATGAAAATCGCCGGCATGCCTGCGCCCGGCCACAGCACCGGCGAAGCGATGCAGACCATGGAAGGGCTCGCCAAGGAACTGCCGGCGGGGTTCGGCTTCGAATGGGCCGGCACCTCGTTCGAGGAAAAGCTCTCCGGCAGTCAGGCGCCCTTCCTGTTCGCGCTATCGCTGCTGGTGGTTTTCCTCGCCTTGGCCGCGCTGTATGAAAGCTGGTCGATTCCCTTTGCCGTGCTTCTGGCGGTGCCGCTGGGCATCTTCGGCGCGACCCTGGCAGTGACCTTGCGCGAACTGCCCAACGACGTCTATTTCAAGGTCGGCCTCATCGCCATCATCGGGCTTTCCAGCAAGAACGCCATCCTGATCATCGAATTTGCGCGCGACCTGCAGGAAAAGGGCATGAGCCTGGCCGACGCCACGCTGGAGGCCTGCCGCCTGCGTTTCAGGCCGATCCTGATGACTTCCTTTGCCTTCATCCTCGGCGTGATGCCACTGGTGGTTTCCACCGGCGCCGGCGCCAACAGCCGTCATGCCATCGGTACCGGCGTGGTCGGCGGCATGATTGCGGCGACTTTCCTGGCCATCTTCCTGGTCCCGGTATTTTTTGTCGTGGTGCGGAAAATCTTCCCCGGCCATCCCCGCCGCCACGAGGAGAACGATCATGCGTAAGTTATTTGTCATTGGCCTGGGCGCAGCACTGGCAGGCTGTTCGCTGATGCCTGAATACCAGCGGCCCGATCTGCCGGTCGCCGCGCAATGGCCGCAAACGGCCCAGCCAGACGGCGCGCGCAAGGCAAGCGCCACTGCCTGGCGCGCCTATTTCCCCGATCAAAAGCTGCAGGCCCTGATCGCCGCCGCGCTCGAACACAACCGCGACATGAAAATCGCCGCCGCGCGCGTCGAGGAAGCACGCGCCCTCTATGGCATTACCCGCGCCGACCGGCTGCCCACTGTCGATGCCGTCGCCAGCGAACAGGCCGCGCGCACGCCGGGCGACCTTTCGTCCTTGGGAAGAACGGCCATCAGCCGCCGTTACGACGCCGGCTTATCCCTGCTGTCTTTCGAACTGGATTTCTGGGGACGGGTAAAAAGCCTCAACGAAGCGGCGCTGGCCAGCTTCCTGGCCAGCGAGGAGGCCCGCCGCGCCCTGCACCTGTCGCTGGTTTCCGAGGTCGCCAACGCCTACTTTTCCCTGCTGGAGCTGGACGAACGCACCCGGCTTGCGCGTGAAACCGTGAAAAGCCGCGAGGAAACCCGCACCATGATCGCCCGCCGGCGCGAAGTCGGCCTGTCCGGCGACCTCGACTTCCTGCAGGCCGACGGCGCCCTGGAAGGGGTGCGCGCGGAACTCGCCAGCCTGCGGCGCCAGCAGGCCGCCGCCGCCAATGCGCTGGCGTTGCTCGTCGGCCAGCAATCATCCGGCCTGCCTGTGGGCCGCACGCTCACGGATCAGGGCATCGTGGCCGACCTGGCTGCGGAACTGCCCGCGGAAGTCCTGCTCCAGCGCCCCGATGTGCTGGCTGCGGAAAAGCGGCTGATGGCCGCCAATGCCAACATCGGCGCCGCACGCGCCGCCTTCCTGCCGCGCATCAGCCTGACCGCCGGACTGGGAACGGCAAGCAGCGCGCTTTCCGGCCTGTTCGGCAGCGGCAGCGAAAGCTGGACTTTCCAGCCGTCACTGCGCCTGCCGCTGTTCGATGCCGGCCGCAGCGCTGCCGGCGTGGACCTCGCCGAGGCACGCAAGGTCATCGCCGTGGCCGAATACGAAAAAATCATCCAGCAGGCCTTCCGTGAAGTCGCCGACCTTCTCGCCGCCCGCACCCATCTGGCTGAACAACTACGCGCGCAAGAGGCCGCAGAAAAATCCCAGAACGAACGCCTGCGCCTGGCCGAGGCCCGCTACAAGGCTGGCATCACCAGCCACCTCGAAGTGCTGGATGCCCAGCGAGAATTCTTTTCCACCCAGCAAGCCACAGTACAGACCCGGCGCGCCGCGCTTGTCGCCGCTGCCCAGCTTTACAAGGCGCTGGGCGGGGGCAGTTAACTCTGAAGCAAGGTAATTGAGCAGTCATTGCAGGGCGCAATGACCGATTAAACGGGGCACCTGTAAGCAACAGTCATCACGTCTTACGATTCCTGCCAGACCCCGATTTAAAATTGTGATCGAAAGATCATCGGCTAATCCAGGGGAAAAATATTTTAGGCTATACTCCCCCGACACTTGGAAGCCAGAGCGCTGCCAGGTAAAGGGAATCTTTTGTTGACCAGGAGGCGATCAAGGTGAAATCAGAAATTTACACATGGGCGGGACGGCTGGCGGCGGCACTGGCCCTCGCGCTGGCGCCCGCAGCGCAGGCGCAGGAAGCTCTTGGCCAGAACGACCAGATTATCCACGATGTCGCCAGGATGGGAAAAGGCGAGGAAATCGCCCGGATCATCAAGGCCAACCCCGCGATGCGCGATGCGCGCACCGGCCTCGGCAGCACGCCGCTGCACATGGCGGCGACCAACCCCGATACCGGGGCACTGAAAGCGCTGCTGGCAGCCGGAGCGGACGTCAACGCCAAGGACATGGACGGGAACACGCCGCTGCACATGGCCGCCTACTCCAACAAGTTCGAGCATTCGAAACTGCTGCTGGAGGCAGGCGCTGACGTCAATGCCGTTTCCACGGGCGGGCGCACGCCGGTTGCCATGGCACGCAAATCCCGCGCCGACGATGTGATCGGGCTCATTTCCCTGTGGATGCTGAAGGGCTGCAAGGCGGGCGAAAAATGCATCCAGGCTGAAAACAGCAACCTCCAGAAACTGCTGGATTAAGCCGTCCAGATGCCTTTCAGCCGCCGTGATTTTATTGCTGCTTCGGCTGCCCTGTGCACTTCCCTGGCGGCGCACGCGACACCCCTGATCAGCGTTTCGCAACCACTCCTGCCCCGTTCCAGGAGCAAGAGAGTCGTCATCGTCGGCGGCGGATGGGGGGGCTTGAGCGCCGCGCGCCACCTGCGCGACCTGGCGCCCGAACTGGAAGTGGTCCTGCTGGAAAAGAATCCGGTATTCTGGTCCCTGCCCTTGAGCAACAAGTGGCTGACCGGCCTGGCGGACGACAAGCTCCTCGCTCACGGCTACCCGACCGCCGCCAGCGCCTATGGCTACACCTTCATCCAGACCGAAGTTTCCGACATCGACCGGAGCAAGCGCCTCGTCATCACTCCCCAGGGAACACTGGATTACGACTGGCTGATTCTCGCCGTGGGCATCCGTTACGACTACGCGGCCTGGTACGGCGATGACCGGCGCGCGGCCGATTACACGCTGAAGCACTATCCCTGCGCCTATATCCCCGGCAGCGAACAGCGGGCGCTCAAGGAAAAACTCGACCATTTCAAGGGCGGCGATCTCGTCATGACCTTGCCGCCCATGCCCTACCGCTGCCCGCCCTCGCCCTACGAGCGGGCATGCATGATCGGGGCGCTGCTCAAGTCGCGCAGGATCAAGGGCAAGCTCATCGTCCTCGACCCGAATTCGCACGTGCTGGGGTTCGGCCGGATTTTCAGTGAGCAGTACCCGGACCAGATCGTCTACCTGCCCGAAACCCGGATTAAATCCGTCGATCCGTTCAGCAAGACCCTCCAGACCGAGGTGGACGATTTCCACTTCGACGACGCCATCCTCATGGCACCGCAGCAGGCCGGCGACCTGGCGTGGAAAGCAGGCCTGATCGCCCGGGACGGCGAAGGAAAACCCACCGGCTGGGCCGACCAGCACCCGGTTCACCTGCATGCGCGGAAAGACGAGAACGTATTCCTGATCGGCGACATGATAGACAAGGCTTCCCCGCTCTTCGGCCATTATCCCAAGACCGGCCAGATGGCCAGCCGCCAGGGGCGCATCGCCGCCCGCGAGATCGCCGCCCGCGCCAGGGGTGTTTCAGCCGAGAAGCTGCTCCCGGACAGCACCTGCTATGTGTTTACCCGGATAGAACCGCTGGAGATGACGCGCGTCGAGTCCCGCTACAGGTTTCGCGGTGACGGCCTCATCGTGCAAAACGTCAAGCAAAACCACGACCCGAACCCGAGGGGAGAAGATGTCCAGTGGGCCAAGGCCATGTTCGCGGAATTCCTGGCGTTCAAGGAGAACTGAACCCAGATAATTCATTTGGGCGTAGGTCGGGCTTCAGCCCGACATGTCGGGTTAAAACCCGACCTACAACTCATTGATTTTCCGATGCCAAAACGGCTTGAAAGAGGTGAGTGGCCTGCCCTGAGCGCAGCCGAAGGGTCAATGCCTTGCATAGACGCTGGTATTGCCGTTGGGCGCTACCAGCAGGGTGTCATACAGTTCGCGCTGGGATTCGCGCTCCGAAGTTGCTGAATCGACAATGGTGCAACCCGCTTCGCAAGTGGGATCGCCGCCCTCGAAACCCGGCGCCCCGAGCGGCAAGCCCGGCACGGCCAGGCCGCGCGCCTTCGGACTCTCCTTGAGCAGTTGCTTGATATCCTCGGCCGGGACGTGCCCCTCGATAAAATAGCGGCCGATCTTCGCGGTCAGCACGGATTCCACCTGCTGCGGCACGCCAAGGCGACGCTTGAGTGCCGCCATGTCGCGCGTGGCCTTGAAGGTCACGGTAAAACCGTTCTCCATCAGGTGATAGGCCCACTCCATGCAAGCCAGGCAGGGGTCCGGCCCGTAGATCACGACCGCCGGCAAATCCCTGGTTTGCGCCGCCTGCGCGCCATGCAGCGACATCGCCATGATGGCGGCAACGACAATCTGTTTCAGCATCCTTAGGAACCCCTGATTTATTTGTTGCGAATATAACGCGCATCGTCGAACGTCGCCACCCATTGCGGGCGATACACTACCAGCAAGGTCAGCATCATGCCGCTGAGCAGGGCCTCCGACCAGCCCATAAGCAGGAAATAGGGCAGGTAATTGCTGATCAGGTAATCCGCCGTATAGGCGCCCGCCAGCGCCAGCAGCCCGGTCGCGGCCAAGCCGGTCAGGGCCATGGCAATGGCCGCGCCGACAAAGGCATTGAGAAAAATATAGACGAAAAAATGATTGGGCAGCTTGCCATCCACCAGACGGTAAATGAGATAGCTCACCATTACCGGCAGCACGCCCATGAGCAGGCCGTTGACGGAAAAGTTCTCCCACCCGCTCAAGCCGGACAAAGTCACCCCCAGCAATACCACGCCCAAACCCGCAATCGCCAGCCAGGGGCCAAACATGAGGGTGAAGACGGTGGCGCCGAGCAGGTGAAAATTCAGCCCTGGCCTGATGCCAGTCTTGATGCTCCACAGCAGCATCAGGCCCACGCACATGCCTAAAAAGAGATGCAGTTGTTCATTGTCTCTCAGACGCCGCCAGGGCGCGGCAGACACAGCCCCGCCCAGCACCAGGACGAACAGCAGGTGGGCAAACCATTGCCAGACAGGAGGAAGAAGGCCGTCGGGTAAATTCATGAGCGCATTTTACGCTATACTTCTGGCACAATTTTGCTTGGAGTAAATATCTTGCGTCTGGCGCTTTTTGATCTGGACAACACACTGCTCGCTGGAGACAGCGATTTCGAATGGGCCCAGTTCCTGATCGAACAGGGGGTGCTCGACCAGGAAGTCTACGAAGCGCGCAACCAGGCATTCTACGACCAGTACAAGGCCGGCACGCTCGACATCCACGAATTTCTCGATTTTCAGTTGAAGCCGCTGGCGCGTCATCCGCGCAGCCAGCTCGATCTCTGGCACCAGGACTTCATGCAGAAGAAGATCCTGCCCATCGTCACCGCCAAGGGCCGTGAACTGGTCAATCAACATCTGCGTGAGTCCGACCTGGTCGCCATCATCACCGCCACCAACAGCTTCGTCACCGCACCCATCGCCCGGGAGTTCGGCGTTGAGCACCTGATCGCAACCGAACCCGAGCAGGTACTGGGCGAATTCAGCGGCAAGGTCAGCGGCACGCCCTCCTTCCGCGAAGGCAAGATCACCCGCCTCGATGGCTGGCTGGCCAGTCGCGGCATACGCTGGGAAAACGTGAGCGAGAGCTGGTTCTACAGCGACTCGCTCAACGATCTGCCCCTGTTGCAGCGCGTCAGCAAACCGGTCGCGGTCGATCCCGACCCCACTCTCAAGGCCCACGCGGAAGCGCATGGCTGGCCGGTGATCAGCCTGCGCTGAGTATTGCAAAATAAAAAGGCTGTTGAACCGCAAAGGGCGCAATGGTTCGCGAAGGAATTCAAAACACGAAAAACTTAATTTTCTTGCCCCAAAAGTGGGCTATTTCAATACATTATCCAATTGTATTACCTTGCGAACCATTGCGTCCTTTGCGGTGAAAAACCGTTTATCAATATTTATAGATCAAGCATTCCCGCCCGATTGATGCAACGCCACTTCCTGCTACTTTTCCTCCTGCTGCTCGCGCCCGTCAGCATCCTGAGTGCGCTCTTGAGCGGCAGCACGGATCTTTCCCTGGCTCAGCTATTGCACGGCAGCGAATCGCAGCAGGAAATCCTCTGGCAGCTGCGCGCGCCGCGCGCCGCCAGCGCCTTTGCCTGCGGCGCCCTGCTGGCGCTGTCCGGCGTGCTGCTCCAGGTGCTGCTGCGCAACCCCCTCGCCGATCCCTATCTGCTGGGCATTTCCGGCGGGGCCGCGACAGGTGCGCTGGGCGCGATGCTGCTGGGGCTGGCCGCCGCCGTCAAACTCTCCGCCCTCGGCGGCGCGCTGCTCGCGCTGCTGCTGGTGCCTGCGCTGAGCTTCCGCCGCCACGCCTGGAGCATCCACCACCTGCTGCTCACCGGCATTGCCCTGTCCGCCGGTTTCGGCGCGCTCATCAGCCTGCTGCTCAGCATTGCGCCCAGCGCGGGGATCCACGGCATGCTGTACTGGCTCATGGGCGACCTCTCCTATGCCCAGTCGCCCGGGTTGACCTGGGCCGCACTGCTTGCCGCCGGGATTGCCAGCGGACTGCTTGCTCGCCACCTGGACGTGCTGGCGATCGGAGAACTCAAGGCCAAGTCGCTGGGTGTCGCGGTGCTGCCCGTTCAGGCCGCCATTTACCTCATCGCTGCCGTGGCCACCACGGCGGCGGTGCTGGAGGCCGGCAGCATCGGCTTTGTCGGCCTGGTCATCCCCCACCTGCTGCGCCTCATGGGCATGGACAGCCACCGCTGGCTGGTTCCCGGCGCCATCCTGCTGGGGGGCAGCTTTCTCACCCTGGCCGACACCCTGGCACGCACTCTTGTCGCGCCGCAGCAACTCCCGGTCGGCGTGCTGACTGCCCTGACTGGCGTTCCCCTGCTGCTGTTCCTGCTTTCCCGGAAGAGATGATGCTACAAGCGCAAAACCTGCATCTCACGGTGCCCGGAAAAGTGCTGTGCCAGGATCTGACGCTGACACTCGATGCGGGCCAGTGCTGGGCGATCCTGGGCAAGAACGGCAGCGGCAAGACCACCCTGATCCAGGCCCTGTGCGGACTCGCAAAACCCGCTGCGGGACAAATCCTGCTTGACGGGAAAGCACTCGCCGGCATCCCGCGCAGGCAATTGGCGCAACATATCGGCGTGCTCTTGCAGGAAGAAAGCACGGCCTTTTCCGGCCCGGTGCTGGACTATGTGCTGCTGGGGCGCTTCCCGCATGCCGGCAGCTGGCGGCCGGACGACAGCGACCTCGAGGCCGCGCTTCAGGCGCTGGAGCAGACCGGCATGGTGCAGGCACAGGCACAATCGTTTGCCACGCTCTCCGGCGGCGAACGCCAGCGCGTGCGTATCGCGCAACTGCTGGCCCAGGAACCCGGCATCCTGTTTCTCGACGAGCCACTGCAACACCTCGATCTGCCACACCAGCTCGCGATGATGAAACTGTTGCGCGAAATTGCCATCGGCCAGCGGAAAACCGTGATCATGGTGCTGCACGATATTTTCTGGGCCAGCCATTTTTGCAGCCACACCCTGCTGATTCATGACGACGGCAAGATTCTGAGCGGAGAAAGCACCCGGATGTTCTCCGTAGACAATATGGAAACCCTTTACCAATGCGATTTTCAGGAAATCAAAACGAGTGATGGAAATTATTTCCTGCCGACCTTAGAATAGCCTTAGCATATCCAACAGACACCAGGCCACCCCCGCATTCCACTCGGGCCACACGATGAAACGCTTCCAACCGCGCACCCTGCACAAGCGCATCATGTTTGCCATCGCCCTGCTGCAACTGATCGTGGTTGGCCTGTTTGCCCTCTATCTGCTGATACAGCAGGTGGGCAACGAGCTTACCAATCGCCAGGTGCTGGGGCACAAGATGATCGGGATTACCGCCCCCGCCGTATCTCACCTCATCCAGTACGACCCGGCCGGCATCACGGCTTACCTTGGGTCCATGCTCGGCGATCACGCCGTGGCCGGCATCACGGTCAAGGATAGCGCAGGTAATGTGCTGTTCCAGCAGGCCAAGGAAAGCGGCAATCTGCACCCCGTTGCCGGCTGGTTCCAGGCTGCCGAAGCCCGGCCCAGAATCAGTGCCGAGCTCAAATCCGGGCAGGGTCCCCTGGGCCTGATCACCATCGAGCTTTCCAACAATCCGCTCAACGAGAAAATTCACCGCCTGCTCAACGATGTCTCCTACCTTTTCTTGCTGCTGCTTGGCGTGGACCTGATCGCGATCCAGTTGCTGGTCAGATCGGTGATGGCGCCGCTAACACCTCTGGCCGCCCTGGCCAGGGAGGTTTCGCAGGGCAACTGGGAAAAAACCATGCTGACAACGGAAGCGAATGCCAGCGAGGAAGTCAAAAACCTCTCGGACGCCTTCATCGAAAGCGCCAAAACCATGCGCCAGCAGATTCACGACCTGGAGGAAACGCGCGGCCAGTTGGCGGAGAACGAGCTCAAACTGCGCAACCTGGTGAACAACATGCAGGAAGTGCTGCTGGAAGTCGATCACAACGGCCTCGTTTCTTTCCTCAACCCTGCCTGGGAAGCACTCACCGGCTATGCAACCGAAACCTCCCTGCAACGTCCCTTTGCGGAGTTTCTGGCGCAGCCCAAGCAAATGGCCTATTTCGAGTCCGGCCGGCTGGAACACATTCCGCTCTCCGAGTTTCAGCTCGAAGTGCGCGCCCAGGATGGCCGATCCGTATGGATGCAGATGAATACCTCTTTGCAGCACGACGAAAACGGCGCTTTCCTGGGCGTGATCAGCACGCTCGAAGACATCAGCGAAACCCTGCGCCTGCAGGAACTGCAGCGGCAACATGAGCAGGATCTCTACCACCTCACCATCACCGACCCGCTTACCGGGGTCTACAACCGCCGCCACTTCGACAGTTTGCTTGAAAACCTGCTGCACTTGAATCTGCACAGGGGCCATTCCCTGGCGCTGGTGATCGTGGACCTGGACGGCTTCAAGTTCATCAACGATACCTACGGCCATCCGGTCGGCGATGAGGTTTTGCGTACCGTGGCCAACGCGCTGCGCGCCAACGAGCATCAGGGCAGCGCAGTCGCGCGTATTGCTGGCGACGAATTTGCGCTGTTGCTGCCGAACGTGAATGAAGTACAGGCGGACAAGTTCGGACACATGATCCACGACAGTCTCAGCCGCATCGTCATCCCCCTCCCCGTCGGCCAGCTCACCGTCCAGACCTCGATCGGCATCGCGGTGGCACCGGTGCACGGCAAATTGCCGCAAGACCTGGTGCGTGCAGCCGACGTGGCGCTCTACCACGCCAAGAAAAGCGGCCGAAACCGCGTCGACACGCTTTCCAGGGAGCGCGGCGCGGCCATCATGGACATCTTCTCGCAAGGCTTCGAAGTTCGGAATGCGATTGCAGCCGGCATGATCCTGCCCTTCATGCAGCCCATCGTCGACCTAAAGACCCGCAAGGTTTTCGCCTACGAAGTGCTGACCCGCATGCGGCGCGGCGACAGCTTCGTGCCGGCGGACGATTTCATCCCCATCGCCGAAGACCTGGGACTGATCCGCGACATGGACCTGTTCGTCATCACCCAGGCCTTGACCCTGATCCCCAAGAATGTGCACCTGTTCGTCAACATCAGCCTGAATTCCTTCTACGCGCCGGAATTCACCCAGCAATTGCGCGGCCTGCTGCATTCGCCCATTGCCCAGGGGCGCCCCATCACGATTGAATTCACCGAGCGCCAGACCACCGAAATGTCAAAGGATTTCATCCAGATGTTCAGCGAGATCCGTGCCGGCGGCTGCAATGTGGCACTGGACGACTTCGGCGTCGGCTATTCCACCTACAGTTACCTGCGCCAGTTGCGGCCAGAATTCATCAAGATCGACGGCAGTTTCGTGCTGCAATTGAAAGAAAACAAGGAAGACGTGAAAATCGTCGAACAGATCCGCGAACTGGCCCAGGTGGTAGGCGCGCATACCATTGCCGAGCACATCGAGGATGAGGAAACCATCGCCATGCTGGTCGAGATGGGCGTCAATTTCGGCCAGGGTTACTATTTCAGCAAGCCGGTCAATGTGGCAGACCAACACTGGCTCAATGCCGACCTGGTCTGATCCGCATCAACAAGCGCCATCCGGGTGTATAATCGCTGCGCCCGCTTTCACGGAAGCCGATAAACTCCATAAATTCATGATACGTAAATTCATTAGCAAAGTTTTCAGCAAAGCCCGCCCCAAAGCCGCTCAACATATCGAGCCCAGGATCATTCCGGAAAAAAAGCACGGCGTTCGCCATGGACAGATCAATTCCTGCGCCATCAAGGTCACCGCCGAGCTCCAGCGCGCGGGTTATGCCGCTTTCGTGGTCGGCGGCGCGGTGCGCGACCTCTTGCTGGGCAAAACGCCCAAGGATTACGACGTCGCCACCGACGCCACGCCGGAACAGGTGCACCATCTATTCCGACGCTCGCGCATCATCGGCCGCCGCTTCCGCCTGGTGCATGTGATGTGCGGGTCCGAGACCATAGAGGTATCGACTTTTCGCGGCCCGGCAGCAAGCGCCGCGGACGACGACGAAGTGGCAGACTTCAGGAAAGCCCGCCACGCCACCAATGAAAGCGGCCGCATCCTGCGCGACAACGTTTTCGGCAGCCAGGTCGAGGATGCCCTGCGCCGCGATTTCACCATCAATGCCCTGTTCTACGACCCGTCCAGCGGCGAAATATGGGACTACATCGACGGCTACAAGGACCTCAAGGACGGCGTGCTGCGCATCATCGGCGACCCGCGCACCCGATACCAGGAAGACCCGGTGCGCATGCTGCGCGCCGCGCGCTTCGCAGCCAAGCTGGAATTTCATCTCGATCCCGCCACGCGCGCGCCGATTGCGCAGATGGGAAACCTGCTGGAAGACGTGCCGCCCTCGCGCCTGTTCGACGAAATTCTCAAGCTGCTTTTTTCCGGCCATGCGCAGCGCAGCCTCAAGCAACTTCGCGCCGAAGGCCTGCACCACGGCGTTCTGCCGCTGCTGGACGTGATCCTGGAACAACCCATGGGGGAGCGTTTCGTCACCCTGGCGCTGCACCAGACCGACTTGCGCATCAAGGAAGACAAGCCGGTTTCCCCGGCTTTCCTGTTCGCTGCCCTGCTGTGGCACGAAGTGCTGGCGACTTCGCAAAAACTCGAAGCCGCAGGCGAACGGCCAATTCCGGCGCTCCACCAGGCCATGGAACAGGTGATCCAGACTCAGGTGGAAATGCTCGCCATCCCGCGCCGCTACACCACCAACATGAAGGAAATCTGGGGACTGCAAGCGCGCTTTGCCCAGCGCTCCGGCAAGCGGGCGTTTGCCCTGCTCGCCCATCCGCGCTTCCGCGCCGGCTACGACTTCCTGCTGCTGCGCTGCGAAAGCGGCGAGCTGGACATGGAACTGGGCCGCTGGTGGGAAACCTTCCAGCACGGCAGCGACGTGCAACGCGCGGGCATGCTTCAGCCCGACACCAGCCCCAAGAAACGCCGCCGCCGGCGCAAGCCCAAGAGTGCAGGCGCATCCGCCGACACGACCGACCTCGCGGCGGAGGATTGAACATTAATAAACAATTTAACCACGGGGAACACGTGGTAAAAATAAGGTTTTTAGCTTGAGCACCATGCCCACCCGTCCCATCCGCGCCTTCATCGCCCTCGGCAGCAACCTCGACGACCCCGCAGCCCAGGTCAGCCATGCCTTCAGCGAGCTGAACGCGCTTCCTGAGACAAGTCTGGCCGCCCATTCCTCTCTGTATCGCAGCGCCCCCTGGGGCTATTCCGACCAGCCGGATTTCGTCAATGCCGTGGCGGAAATCGAAACCCGCCTGGAACCCCGCATTTTGCTCGAAATGCTGCTGGATATCGAACACCGGCGCGGACGCGTGCGCGAATTCCTGAATGCGCCGCGCGTGCTCGATCTCGACCTGCTGCTTTACGATGGGCTGATCCACCACGAGCACGGCCTGACGCTGCCGCATCCGCGCATGCACGAGCGCGCATTCGTCCTCATGCCGCTGACCGAAATCGCGCCCGCCTGTGCCATTCCCGGCCATGGTACTGCACTGGAATGTCTTGCCCAATGTGGAGGCCAGGCACCGGAGCGCTTGCCTGAAATCCAGCCCAGGTCAACCCCTTCCGCCCCGCTGTTACAGGCCGCCGGATAGAACATGCTGACGGAGAACCGTCGCTTCATCGTGGTCGAAGGCCCCATCGGCGCAGGCAAGACCACGCTGGCACGCCTGCTCTCTGAACACATGCATACCCGCCTGCTGCTCGAGGATGCGGACGCCAACCCCTTCCTCGCCAAGTTCTACCATGACCCTGAGCGCCATGCCCTGCCCACCCAGTTGTTCTTCCTGTTCCAGCGCGCGGAGCAGATGCGCGGACTGCTGCAGAACGACCTGTTTCAGTACGGCACGGTCAGCGACTTCCTGCTCGACAAGGATCCCCTGTTCGCCCGGCTCAACCTCTCCGATGACGAATTCAGGCTGTACCGTGAAATCTACCATCACCTTCAGCCTCAGGCCCCCCGGCCCGATCTGGTGATCTATCTTCAGGCGCCGGTGGAAGCCATGATGGATCGCATCGTGCAGCGCAAGATCGACTACGAGCAAACCATTACGCTAAACTACCTGACCCGGCTGACTGAGAGCTACAGCCAGTTCTTTCACCATTACGAAGCCGCGCCGCTGCTCATCGTGAACAGCGAAAACTTCAATTTTTCCGGCCAGCCGGGGGATTTCGACCTGCTGCTGGAAAAGATCGCGAGCATGCGCGGCGGGCGGGAATTCTTCAACCGGGCGGATTAAGTGAGGGGTGAGGGGTAAAAACGGGATCGGAGCGTGGGTTGGCTTTTTTCACCTCACCCCTCACCTTCTCACCCTGGATTTACCATATTTCCCATGGCTAAATAGGGCATAGATCAATTGAAAACAACACTGCACACCCTGCAACAGATGGCCGACAAGGGCGAGAAAATATCCGTCCTGACCTGCTACGACGCCAGTTTCGCGGCCCTGCTCGAAACGGAGGGCGTGGATGTCCTGCTGGTGGGCGATTCTCTCGGGATGACGCTGCAGGGCGGCGAAAGCACGCTGGCGGTGACGCTGGAACACATGACTTACCACACCCGCTGCGTCGCCAGCGGAACCCGGCGGGCCTTCATCATCGCCGACCTGCCTTTCGGCAGCTACCAGGAAAGTCCGCAACAGGCCCTGCGTAGCGCCGCCCAGTTGATGGCCGCAGGCGCCCACATGGTCAAGCTGGAGGGGGGGCAGTTCATGGCGGATACCGTCGCTTTCCTCGCCGCGCGCGGCATCCCGGTGTGCGGCCACGTCGGACTTACCCCCCAGTCGGTGCACCAGCTCGGCGGCTATCGCGTTCAGGGCCGTGGCGGCGCGGCAGCGGAGCACCTGCTGCAGGATGCACGGGCACTGCAGGAAGCGGGGGCCGGCCTGCTGGTGCTTGAAGCTCTGCCCGCTGCCGTGGGCAAGAAAATCAGCTCCAAGCTGGCCATTCCCACCATCGGCATCGGCGCGGGCCCGGATTGCGCCGGCCAGGTATTGGTACTGCACGACATCCTCGGCATCTACCCCGGCAAAACCCCCAAGTTCGCAAAAAATTTCATGCCCGGCGCCGATAGCATCCAGGCCGCGGTGCAAGCATTCGTGCGCGAGGTTAAAAGCGGCGCGTTCCCCGCGCTTGAGCACTGCTTTTAGGAAACCCGATGGAAATCATCTCCACCATTGCCGTTCTGCGCGAAACCCTGCAGGGTCGCCAGCCGGTGGTCTTCGTGCCCACCATGGGGAACCTGCACGAGGGCCATATCGCCCTGGCCGAACTGGCGCGCCAGCATGGCCGCACCGTGGTGGTGAGCATCTTCGTCAATCCGCTGCAATTCGGCCCCGGCGAGGATCTGGCCAAGTACCCGCGCACTCTGGAGGCAGATTGCCGCAAGCTCCAGGCTGCCGGCGCCGACATCGTCTTCACCCCCAGCGCAGAGGAACTTTTCCCCACGCCACAGCAGTTTCAGGTCGAACCTCCGCCCTTCGCTAATGAACTCTGCGGCGCCTTCCGCCCCGGCCATTTTCGTGGCGTTGCCACCATCGTGCTCAAACTTTTCAACATCGTGCAGCCCGCCTGTGCGGTGTTTGGCAAGAAGGATTACCAGCAGCTTTTCATCATCCGCGGCATGGTGCGCGAATTCGATCTGCCGCTGAAAATCTTTGCTGGTGAAACTCAGCGCGCCGAAGACGGCCTCGCCCTCTCTTCGCGCAATGGCTATTTGAAAGCTGAAGAACGCGCAGAAGCGCCCAGGCTCTATCAAAATCTGCGGCTGATCCACGAAGCCGTGACATCTGGGCGGCGCGATTTTGCCACGCTAGAAAGCGCCGCCGCAGCCGACCTTGCCCGCCACGGCTGGCAGGTGGATTACATCTCGCTACGCAACGCCGGTACCCTGCAGCCCGCGCAAGCCGGAGACGCCGCGCTGGTGGTGCTGGGCGCCGCCCGGCTGGGCACGACACGGCTGATCGACAATGTCGAATTCCGTTCTGCTGGATAGGCGCAAACCCCGCTTACGGACACAGCACCCAATACATTACTTTTTCGTAATACACGCATGAGGGGCGCAGTTTACGACATAGATTTAATTTGGCATGATAAGATCATCATTTATACCTGACATATTTAGTCAGGTATAAATGATTCTAACCAACCGAATGGAGTTTCTCAGATGAACCAATCCCCTCGCTTACGTAGCCTGAGCGTAGCGCTCGTTCTTGCTCTTGCCATTCCCGCCGCCGCGCAGGCAAGCACCGAAGCTTCCACTGGCAATGAAGCCGCCCAGGCGCGCGCCATCGTCAAGAATCTTCTCAAGGACAATGCCCATTTCGTCCGCGAAATGAAGGAAGGGCACTTCGCAGGCCTCAAGAAAGGCCAACAGCCACGCGCGACCATCGTGACCTGCTCCGACTCCCGCGTCCACACGCATGCTTTGGACAAGACGCCGGACGGCGACCTGTTCATGATCCGCAACATCGGCAACCAGCACGCCACTGGCGAAGGCTCGGTGGAATACGGCGTGCGCCATCTCCACACGCCGGTACTGATGTTCATCGGCCACTCCGCCTGCGGCGCAGTGAAAGCCGTGATGGGCGGATACGAAGGCATCGAGCCCGCCATCAAGAAGGAACTGGACACACTTCAGGTCCCCGGCAAGAACACCAAGGACGACAAGGAAGTCATGGATAGCGTCCAAGCCAACGTAAACAGCCAGGTGGCTAATGCCATGCAGAAATACGCCCCCGAAATGAAGGCTGGCAAGCTCACCGTTGTAGGTGCCGTCTACGATTTCCGCAACGACTACAAACAGGGCAACGGCCGTTTGGTGGTAGTAAACATCAATGGTGAAACCGACGCCGCAAAGATCAAGCAGGCGCCGGTGATGACAAAATAATCAGACACTTCTGATTCGTCCCTTGAAGGCGCCAGGTTAAACGACATGTTTGACCGGCGCCTTTCTTCATCTGGAGCCGTTTTCTTGCAGCAGCAGCGCCATTGCGGATGGCGTCATCCCCTAGCCTGCCGCTTTTCCCAGCCTCCGGAGCACTCGAGTTCTCCCGCTGTAAAACAAGTCAGACCCATGTCTATGCACCCCCGGCGCTCTCGGTGCCCCCCCTTCCTTATGGCAGCGTGACCATCGGTTCATTAGGGGCTATAATTTCGCCCCACCCTTAGATCCGAATTCGCCCCATGACCGACAGCCAAACCTCGTTGGAACAGGAAGTCGCCGCACTCATTGTGCAGGCGCTCAACCTGGAGATCACGCCGCAGGAAATCGCCCCGGCTGAGCCGCTCTATCACGAAGGTCTCGGGCTGGACTCGATCGACATGCTGGAGCTTTCGCTCGCCATTTCGAAAACCTACGGATTTCAGCTCAAATCCGACGCCCCTGACAATGCTTCCATTTTCTCGTCCCTGCGGAGCCTGACCCGGCATATCGAGAAGAGCCGCGTCAAATAGGCAACATCTTGCACACCCGCCTCGTTTTGCGCCTGTTGTTCATCGTCGCGCTGGGCTGGGGCTTCACCCGGCTCGTTCAATTCACGCCTCCCGCCTGGCATGCGTTGGTGGCGGCAATGCCGCCGGTGCTCATCAGCCTGCTGCTGGCCTTCATTTTCGGCCGCAGCCTGTATCAGGAAGAAGCGCTGATCACACGTATCGCCCGCTGCGAACAGCCGCACGGCCTGTCAGACGAACTGCTCCAATACACGCGCCAGCTGACCGCCATCTGGTCGCTCTACCTGCTGGGATGCGCGCTGCTCTGCGCCGTGCTGGCGCCGCAGCTCAATGCCGGGCTGCTGGCCGCCTTGCCGCCTTTGCTGGCCGCAGTGCTTATTTGCGCTGAATACCTGTTCCGCAGATGGCGTTTCCGCCAGTACAAGCACCGCAATCCGCTGGCCTTGATGCTGTTCCTGGTCCAGCACGGCTTTCCGGCCAGATAAAATGTCCGCCATCGCGCTTCTTTCCCCCCGCAGCGACGATCAGGCAGTGGCCTGGCGCAATACCGGCCCGGTCAGCCTGGCCGCATTCCTGCATGAAGTCGGACAAGTGGCAGAACGCCTGCCGGAACGGCCATTTGTCTTCAACCTGTGCAGCGACCGCTATCATTTCCTGACCACCTTCTGCGCTGCCATGCTGCGTGGCCAGACCAGCCTGCTGCCGCCCAATCATGCCGGACAGACGCTGGCACTACTGCATGCCACACATCCTGATGCCTATGGCGTAGCGGACCAGCCCATGAACGTGGCGGGTCTGGAAATACGCGCCTACCCGGCGCTTCCATCCGGAGGGCGTTCCCATGGCGAAATCCCGCTCATTGCCGCAGAGCATATCGCCGCCATCACCTTCACCTCCGGCAGCACCGGACAGTCCATGCCGCACCCCAAAACATGGGGCTCTCTGGTGACCGAGGCGACGCTCACCGCCAGCCGTCTGGGGCTTGAAACGGGCTGCCACGTTCTCGGCACCGTCCCGCCGCAGCACATGTACGGCCTGGGCTCCACCCTGATGCTGCCGCTGCACAACGGGGGCGTGATCCACTCCGGGCAGCCGCTCTTTCCTGCCGACATCCGCCTTGCGCTGGAGTCGCTTCCAGCGCCGCGCGTGCTGGTCACCACGCCGCTGCACTTGCGCATCTGCCTGGAACAGCAGGCTGTTATGCCGCCGCTCGCCCTCATCCTCTCTGCCGCAGCGCCCCTCTCGGCCGAACTGGCAGAACAGGCAGAAACCGCCTTTGGCGCCCTGCTGATGGAAATCTATGGCAGTACGGAAACCGGCTCCATTGCTACCCGGAGCACCGCAAACGGAGAAGACTGGAAGCCTCTGGCAGGTGTCACTTTATCCCGTGCCGAAAATGGCCGGACCTGTGTGGAAGGCGGCCACATTCAAACCCGGATCGAATTGCAGGACGTGATCGAAGCCACGGACGGCAGCCATTTCCGCCTGACGGGACGGGCCGCCGACATGCTGAACATTGCCGGCAAGCGCGCTTCCCTGGGTGAACTCAACCGCCAGCTCAACCTCATACCGGGGGTGCGCGACGGCATCTTTTTCGCCCCCGACGAGGTGCCGGGCATGGCCGTGCGCCTCTGTGCGCTGGTGGTCGCGCCGAAGCTGAGCGCGCAGCAGATCATCTCAGCCCTGCGACAAACCATCGACCCGGCTTTCCTGCCCCGCCCCCTCTACAAGGTGGACGCCCTGCCGCGCAACGCCACCGGCAAGCTGCCGCGCGAGGCCCTGCGCAAGCTCATCGCCAGGCTGGGCACAAGGCCCGCATCATGAGCGAATGGCAAGTCATCCCTGAAAACCATCCCGCCCTGCCCGGCCATTTTCCCGGCAAGCCCATCGTGCCTGGGGTGGTGCTGCTGAATTACATATGCGCCGCCATGCGGCGCGAAGCGGGCGAAGGCATGCATTGCAGCGGCTTCCCCAGCGTCAAGTTCCTGTCCCCCCTCTTGCCCGGCGAAGCCTTCGCCATCACGCTGGATTTCGGCGCTGGGGGCCGCGTGCGCTTCGTCTGCAAGACGGAGGACCGCATCATCGCCCAGGGCTCGATGCAGATCGAGACAGCTGCAGGAGTCGAACCGTGAGCCAGAGCTGGCTGAGCCAGGAGGAACGCGGCAGCCCCCTGCTGATGCACCTGATCACCTGGATCACGCTCAAGCTCGGACGGCCGGCAGGGCGCGTGCTGCTGGTGCCGATCAGCCTGTATTTCCTGCTCTTCTCGCGCCGCGCGCGCGCCGCATCGCGCCTTTACCTGCGCCGCGCCCTGGCACGGAAGCCACGCTGGCTGGATATCTATCGCCATTATTTCTGCTTTTCGGCCACCATCCTCGACCGGCTCTATTTCCTCTCCGGCCGCCATGGCCATTTCGAGATCGATGTGCATGGCGTGGAAAGCGTCCAGCAAAAGTTGCGCGAAGGCCGCGGCTGTGTGCTGCTGGGGGCGCATCTGGGCAGTTTCGAGGTGCTGCGCTCGCTGGCGGTACAATTCGGAGAAGTGCCCTTTGCCATCCTGATGCATGTCGACAACGCCCAGAAAATGAACGCCATCATGAATTCGCTCAACCCGGCACTGGCGGACTCGATCATCTCCATGGGCTCGCCGGATGGCCTGCTGCGCGCCAAGGAAGTCATCGAGGCCGGCGGCATCGTCGGCATTCTCGGCGACCGTATCCGGCCGGGCGACAAGACCCTGACCTGCCGCTTCTTCGATGCTGACGCCGAACTGCCCGAAGGCCCGCTCAGCTTCGCCAGCATCATGCACGCCCCGGTGGTGCTTGGCATCGGCCTGTATCGGGGCGGTCGCCGCTATGAGGTGCATTTCGAGATACTGGCGCAAAGTCTGGACGCGCCGCGCGCGCAACGGCGCGAAATCATTCAGGGCCATTTGCAGCAATACGTTTCCCGCCTCGAACATTACTGCCGCGTCGCGCCTTACAACTGGTTCAATTTCTATGATTACTGGGCATCTGCTTCCCGCTAGACGCCTCCCCCATATTGCGCTGGCGTTGCTGGCCGCGCTATGGTGCGGGCTCGTCCAGGCCGACTGGAACACCGCTGCCCTGATGAAAATACTCGCCGAGCGCCCGGCCGGACAGGTGCGCTACAGCGAAACCAAGCATTCCGCCCTGCTCAGGGAACCGCTCAAAATGGGCGGCACGCTACGCTACAATAAACCCGCCTTCCTGCAAAAACACGTGCAGACCCCTTTCGAGGAAATCCTGACGGTGGATGGCGAGCGCCTGACCTGGGAAAAACCCGCCGCGCAGAAAAAGCATGCGCTGGCGCTGCGCGATTACCCCGCGATCCGGGGATTCATCGAAAGCATGCGTTCCACGCTCAATGGCGACGCCAAAACCCTGGAGCGCTTCTACAAGATCCGCCTCGATGGCAACGAGCAGCAGTGGACTCTGGTGCTGCTGCCTTCCGACATCGACATGGCACAATTCATCCGCGTCATCCGCATCAGCGGCAGCAAGGCCAGGATCAGCACGATTGAAATCGAGGAAGCCGGCGGCGACCGCAGCCTCATGACCCTGAGCGGAGAGTCGCCTTGAGCTTGCGGTCCGGCCTGCGCTGGCCCGTGATGCTCTGGCTGGCCGTGCTGGCGGGCTGCCTGTGGTGGGTCACGGCGCATACCCGCTTCAACACCGACATGGCCGCCTTCCTGCCGGACAGCGCCGCGCCCGCGCAGCAATTGATGGTCGACCAGCTGCGCGACGGCGTGGCCTCGCGCCTGGTCCTGCTCGCCGTGGAAAATGGCAGCGCCGCAGAGCGGGCCCAGACCAGCAGGAAGCTGGCTCAGGCGCTCGCGGCAAGCGGCCATTTCAGCTACGTGCGCAACGGCGAACAGGCCTTGAGCCCGGCGGAGCGCGAGCGCCTGATGCAATACCGCCACCTGCTCAGCCCCGCCACCGCAGCCGCCCGCTTCAGCGCCGCCGGGCTGGAGCAGAGCTTGCAGGACAGTCTCCAGTTGCTGGCCTCGCCGGCGGGCGCAATGGTGAAGCAATTGCTTCCCGGCGACCCGACCGGCGCCATGCTGAGCCTGCTGGAAGACTGGGGCGGCGCAGGCAGCAGCCCCAGTTTGCAACACGGCGTGTGGTTCTCAAACGATGGCCAGCGCGCCCTGCTGCTGGCACAAACCCACGCGCCTGCCTTCGACATCGACGCCCAGCAGCAGGTGGGCGATGCCATCCGCCAGGTTTTCAACGCAAGCCGCACCAGCCCTGAACTGCAAATCATCATGAGCGGCCCCAGTGTCTTTGCCGTGGCGTCGCGCAACCTCATCCATAATGACGCCTGGCGCCTCAGCCTGCTGGCCATGTTCCTGGTTTCGCTGATCCTGCTGCTGGCCTACGGCTCGCCGCGCCTCCTCGGGCTCGGCATCCTCCCGGTGGCCAGCGGCGCGCTGGTCGGACTGGCCGCCGTGAGCCTCTGTTATGGCAGCGTGCACGGCATCACGCTGGGCTTCGGCGCCACCCTGATCGGCGAGGCGGTGGACTATCCCACTTATCTCTTCACCCAGCGCACCGCGGGCGAAAGCCTGCGCGACACCCTCAAGCGCATCTGGCCGACCCTCAGGCTGGCCGTGCTGACCACGGTGTTCGGCAGCCTCACCATGCTGCTTTCCGGCTTCAGCGGCCTGTCGCAACTGGGCATGTTCTCGCTTGCCGGGGTGCTGGCAGCCGGGCTGGTGACGCGCTTCGTGCTGCCCGAAATCGCGCCGGGCCAGTTCGCCCTCGCCAGCCGCACGCGTACGCAGGCCCTGCTGGCGCGCGGCGCATCCATGCTTTCCGGCCTGAAGTGGCTGCCGCTGCTGGTGCTCGCCGCCGCAGCCGCCTACCTGGCAACGCAGCGCCAGGACCTGTGGGAGAACGAGCTTTCCCGCCTGAGCCCGATCCCGCAACAAGCGCTGGAGCTGGACCGCAGCCTGCGCGAAGCATTGGGCGCGCCCGACGTGCGCTACCTGATCGCCGTTCCCGGCGCCACCCGGCAGGCTGCGCTGGAGCAGAGCGAAGCGCTTGTCCCCCAACTGCAGGCGCTGGTGCGGCAAGGCATCACGGCCGGATATGATCTCGCGGCGCGCATCGTCCCCAGCGCGCGCACTCAGGCAGCGCGCCAGGCCGCATTGCCCGAGCCGGAAGCCTTGCGCCGGAATCTCGTGCTTGCGGTGGCGAAAACGCCCTTCAAGGCGGAGGTCTTCGAACCTTTCCTGCAACAGGTGGAAAAGTCGCGCCACCTGCCGCTGTTGCAAGCCTCGGACTGGCAAGGCACGCCGCTGGGCGGGCTGGCAGAAGGCCTGATGGTGAGACAGGGGGATGGCTGGGTGGCGCTGATTTCTCTACGCAACGTGAGTGACGAAGCCGCGCTCAAGACATTCATGTCCGGACTCGGCAATGATGCCTTCCTGCTCGACATCAAGGGCGAGTCCAGCCGCATGATCATGCAGTACCGCGACCAGTCGCTGCGCTATTCCCTGCTCGGGGTGCTGGCCATCATGCTGGTGCTGGGCATCGGGCTGCGCAATTTCCGCGCCGTGTTTGCCGTGCTGCTGCCGGTGGCCGCCGCCATGCTCGCCACCGCCGCGCTGCTGGCCGGGATGGGCATCAGGCTGTCGCTGTTCCACATCGTTTCCCTGCTGCTGGTGCTGGGCATCGGGCTCAACTACGGCTTGTTCTTCAACCGCCCCGCACTGGATGAGGCCGAACACCGCCGCACCCTGTTCGGGGTGCTGGTGTGCGCCGCCAGCACCGTGAGCGCCTTCGGGGTGCTGGCGTTTTCCGCCACCCCGGTGCTGCAGGCGATCGGCATCACGGTGGCGCTGGGCGCGATTTTATCATTACTGTTCGCCGCCATGTGGGCTAGAAGCTGAACGATGAAACAGGAAAACAATTCCGGCAACAAGTAGAATAAGCGCTACCGTCGCGCATGGAGTTTTTTATGAATCGTACCAAAGCACTGGAACTGCTTTCCCAGCACAAGGCACTACTGAGCGAGAAATTTGGCGTAACCCGTCTTGCCTTGTTTGGTTCCACGGTTCGCGATGACGCGCGCGACGATAGCGATGTAGATGTGCTGGTGGCTTTTGATGGAGCGGCCACGTCAAAACGCTACTTTGGCGTGCAGTTCTATCTGGAAGACTTATTGAAATGCCCCGTGGATCTGGTAACTGAAAAAGCACTACGCCCCGAACTGAGGCCCTTCATCGAACGGGAGATGGTCAATGTCTGAGCGCGAGACACTAACCACCATCAATATTGTCACTGCCGAACAGGTTGGAGACTTCCTTATCCGTCTGAGATTCGATGACAGCACCGAGCAGACAGTGGACTTCAAACCTTTCCTCACGCACGCCCTTCACCCAGATATTCGTGCTTGGCTCGATCCGGCCCGTTTTGCGACGTTTCGCCTCGAATATGGCGAATTAGTTTGGGGCGAATATGATCTGTGCTTTCCAGTGATCGACTTGTACCGCAACCAGATCGAGCACTCCGCATCGCTTGAGGCAGTGGCTTGAGCATTACACCAACCAAGAACTGGTTCCACCTGGGCACGAACGTCATTGGCAATATCCACAACAAGGGCATGCACTGCGTCATTCGTACCATCAATCCTAGCCAATCCATTCGATCAGCTCCGAAGTTCCACTATTAACAAACCATGACCCCAATCTCCATCACTCACTACACCCTCACCAGCGCCCTCGGCCATGGCAAAGCGGCGACGCTTGCAGCCCTGCAGGCAGACCGGAGCGGCCTGCGCCCCAACGACTTCGCCGACGCGCCGCTGGAGACTTACATCGGCCGCGTGGATGGTATTGATGAAATCAGTCTGCCTCGCGACCTGGCCGGATTCGACTGCCGCAACAACCGTCTGGCGCAACTCTGCCTGGAACTGGACGGCTTTGCCGCCGCCGTGGCTGGCGCGCGGGAAAGGCACGGGCCAAAGCGCATCGCGGTGATCCTGGGCACCAGCACTTCCGGCATCCTCGAAACCGAGCATGCCTACCGCCGGCGCGACCCGGCCAGCGGTGCGCTGCCGGACGGCTTCCATTACGCCGAGACGCAAAGCATGCATTCCGCGGCCGAGTTCGTGCGCCGCTACCTGGCTCTCGGCGGCCCGGCTTTTGTCATTTCCACCGCCTGTTCCTCCAGCGCCAAGGTTTTCGCCAGCGCCAGCCGCCTGATCCAGTCCGGGCTGTGCGATGCCGCGGTGGTGGGCGGGGTGGATTCGCTGTGCAGTATGACGCTGTATGGCTTCAACGCGCTGCAGTTGGTCTCGTCCCAGCCCTGCCGCCCCTGCGATCCGGAGCGCAACGGCATTTCCATCGGCGAAGGCGCCGGATTCTTCCTGCTGGAAAAACACCCTCTCCCCAACCCTCTCCCGCTTGCGGGAGAGGGGGCAATGGCAGGGGGAGATTTGATTAATCTCGCCCCGTTCGCCCCCCTCGCCCTGCTGGGCTATGGCGAAAGCAGCGACGCCTATCACATGTCCACGCCGCACCCCGAGGGCCTGGGCGCAGCGCTGGCCATGGAGCAGGCGCTGAGCCGCGCCGGCCTGAACCCGCAGCAAGTGGATTACATCAACATGCACGGCACTTCCAGCCGCAGCAACGACAGCGCGGAAGACAAAGGCATGCAGCGCGTGTTCGGCACTGGGACGCCATGCAGCTCCACCAAGGGCGCGACCGGCCATACCCTGGGCGCCGCCGGGGCGGTGGAAGCCGCGATTGCCTGCCTGAGCCTCGAGCACGGGATCATCCCCGGCACCTGCAACACGCAGACCCTCGACCCCGAACTGGGCAGTGCCATCCAGCTGCAACACAGCAGCCGCAAACTGCGCCGGGTGATGAGCAATTCCTTCGGCTTCGGCGGCAACAACTGCAGCCTGATTTTCGGGACGCAGCCATGATCGACATCTACCTTGCGGGCATCGGCCTGTGCGCCCCCGGCATGCTCGACTGGGCCTCTGGCTCCGCCGTGCTGCGCGGCGAGATTCCCGTCAACAGCGAATTGCCCAAACCGGCAGCCATCCTGCTGCCGCCAGCCGAACGGCGGCGCAGCAGCCAGGCCACCCGCTACGCTCTGCAGGCCGGACAGGAAGCCATGAACCAGGCCGGCCTGCCAGCCACCCAGGCTGCGGTGGTGTTCGCCTCGTCGGATGGCGACGGCGAGAACCTGCACCACATCCTGGAATCGCTGGCCCAGCCGGCACACGAGGTCTCGCCGACACGCTTCCACAACTCGGTGCACAACGCCGCCGCAGGCTACTGGAATATCGCCACCGGCGCGCGCACTCCGGCCAACAGCATTGCCGCCTACGATGACTCCTTTGCTGCCGGCCTGCTGGAGGCCGCCGTTCAGGCCGCAAGCGAATACATGCCGGTGCTGCTGGCCGCTTTCGATTTGCCCCTGCCCGCGCCGCTGCACGCAGTCCGGCCCACCGCGGCCCCTTTCGCCGTGGCGCTGCTGCTGATGCCGGAGCCCGCCAATGCGCTGGCCCGCCTGCAGATCAGCCTGGAATCCAGCACAGAAGCGAGCACGACCATGCCCCAGCCCGAGCTTGAAAGCCTGCGCTGCGGCAATCCCGCCGCCCGCGCCCTGCCGCTGCTGCAAGCCGTGGCCTCCGGGCTGGCGCGGCGCATTGTTCTAGGTTGGGGCGACAACAATCTGGTCATCGAGTTGAGTCATGAATAATGCAGACAAGCACAGAACTCACTGAAAAAATGGATTACTCATCAAACCCAACCCCCCTCAATCCCCCCTTATCAGGGGGGAAGTGTCGCTTCTCCCCGATCTGCTCCTCCCCTGAAGCGGGTCAAGCAGGCAATCCGCGCAGCGGATGCTCGCACAAGGGGAGGGTGGGAGGGGTTCTGCCTTTCTTCGTGGATCCAGACCAAGTAATTCATGAAAATCACTAAAGACGAACTATGCCAAATGGTGCCGCACAGCGGCGCCATGTGCCTGCTGGAAGAAGTAGGGGAATGGGATGATGACCAGATCCTGTGCCTCGCAACCAGCCATCAGGACCCGGCCAACCCGTTGCACCATGAAGGCCGCCTGCCCGCCCTGTGCGCCATCGAGTACGCGGCCCAGGCCATGGCTGTGCACGGCGGGCTGACGGCACGGAAAAATCAGGCCAAGCCCAGGGCCGGTTTCCTCGGCAGCGTGCGCGATGTCAAGCTCTTCACCGACTATCTGGATGACATTGCAGCGCCGCTGGAAGTGCGCGCCACCAGGCAGATGGCCGACGCCAACCACTCGCTCTATGAGCTGCGTGTCTCTGTCGCCGGACGCGAACTGATGACGGGCCGCGCGGCGGTGTTTCTGCAAACGGGAGATGAAGCATGAAGCGCGCACTGATCACAGGCGGCAGCGGCGCCATCGGCGCGGCGATCTGCCGGGCGCTGGCGGCGGACGGCCTGCATGTCGTCGTTCACGCCAATTCTCGCCTTGATGCCGCACAGGTACTGGCCGAGGAGATTCGCGCCGCAGGCGGCAGCGCCGAGGCAGTGTGCTTCGACGTGGCATCTGCCGCCGACACTTCAACAGCGCTGGATAAGCTGCTGCAGGATGGCGCCATCCAGGTACTGGTCAACAACGCCGGCATCCACCGCGACGGCATTCTCGCCGGCATGAGCCAGGAACAGTGGCACAGCGTAATCGACGTCTCGCTCAACGGCTTCTTCAACGTCACCCAGCCCCTGCTGCTGCCCATGCTGCGCACCCGCTGGGGGCGCATCATCAACATGTCCTCGATTGCCGGGGTGATGGGCAACCGCGGCCAGGCCAACTATGCCGCCGCCAAAGCCGGGCTGATCGGCGCCACCAAGTCGCTGGCACAGGAAGTCGCCTCGCGCGGCGTCACCGTCAATGCCGTGGCGCCCGGCATCATCGAGAGCCCGATGATCCAGGACGCCTTTCCGGCGGAAACCATCAACAGCCTGGTGCCGATGAAACGCGCCGGCGAGCCGGAAGAAGTTGCCGCGCTAGTGAGTTTCCTTGCCTCGGACAAGGCGGCCTACATTTCCGGCCAGGTCATCTCCATCAACGGGGCCATGGCTTGAATATTGCCGTCGTGATTCCCGCCTACAACGAGGCCCGCACCATCCGCGAAGTGGTGGAACAGGCCTTGCAGCAATGCCCGCAGGTGATCGTGGTGGACGATGGCTCACAGGACGGCACCGCGCAGCAGCTCGACGGCCTGCCGGTCACCCTGCTGCGCAACCCAGTCAACCTCGGCAAGGCAGCCAGCCTGTGGCGCGGCATGCAGGCGGCGCTGAAGCTCGGCGTGGCAGGCGTGATGACGCTCGACGGCGACGGCCAGCACGACCCGCGCGACATCCCGCGCCTGCTGGCGGTGGCGGAAAAATACCCGGCCCATGTCGTGATCGGTTCGCGCCTGCACGAGAAGGTCAACATTCCCCGGCGCCGCTACCTCGCCAACCGCTTTGCCAATTTCTGGATTGCCTGGGCGGCGGGCTACCCCATTGCCGATTCGCAATCCGGTTTCCGCTACTACCCGGCGGAACTGCTGCGCCGGGTCAGCTTGCAGCACGAGCCGCGCCATTCCTTCGTGTTCGAGAGCGAAATCCTGATCGAGGGCGGCAGGCGCGGCATCAGGAGCGTCGCCACGCCCATCGCCGCCATCTACCGCGACAACGCCCGCCCCAGCCACTTCCGCCCGGTGCTGGACATCGTGCGCATCACGCGCATGGTGGCGTGGAAGCTGTTTAAGCGCGGCATGTTCCCCTTGGGGCTGTACCGCAGCCTGAGCGGCAAGGCCCTGATCGTCGAGTAATAAGAGGAGATTCATGCGTTATCAAGGAAAAATCAGCGGCTGGAAAGACCAGCGAGGTTTTGGCTTCATCACCCCGGATGGCGGCGGGGAGCGCGTTTTTGTCCACATCAGCGCCTTTGACCAGGGGCAGCCGCGTCCGGGCGACGGCGCCCTGGTCAGCTATGAACTCGCCAGGGATGACAAGAAAGGCTACCGCGCCCAGAACGTGGTGTTCGTCAGCACCACCCCGGCCAGGGCAGCGGGCCGCAGCAGCAGAAAAATGCGGGCCTTCGTCATCCTGCTGCTGCTCGCCGTATTCGGCATCGCCGGCTGGCAGCATTTCTCAGCGCCGCCCCCCCCTGCAGAGAACAGCAGCTTTCTGGCCAATACGCCTGAAACACGAACCCGCCCAGACAGCGACCAGCAGTTGGCCCGCGCTTTCGAGAATCGCAGAAACAATCTCCAGATCGAAGGCCAAGGCACGGTCAGCCGGATTCTGCCGGACGATCTCGACGGCAGCCGGCATCAGCGCTTCATCGTCAAACTAGAATCAGGGCAAAGCCTGCTGGTGGCGCACAACATCGATCTCGCGCCCCGCATCGACGCGCTCAGGGTGGGCGACCCAATCGCGTTCTACGGCGAATACGAATGGAGCGCCAAGGGCGGCGTGATCCACTGGACGCATCACGACCCCGCCGGACGTCATGCCGACGGCTGGCTCAGGCATGGCGGCAAAACCTACCGCTAACCCCCTCACGAGCCGGGCAGGCGAGCATTCCCGCTTGAGCGCGCTTCCAGCCGCGCCGGGTCGAAATGAGCCAGGCGGAACCCCCGTGACTGCAAGGCACTGACGATTTCCGCCAGGCCCAGCCGGGTGGACGGGCGCATGTCATGGAACACCAGCACGCAGGGGGTGGCCTGGTCCCATTTTTCCAGAATCCCGGACACCCGCTCCACGATGGCATGGGGCGTGGCCAGCGGCGCGGCATCTCCCGATGACACCCCCATCACCACCTGGTAGCCCGCCTCTGCCGCCGCCTGCCGCACGGCGGGCGTATCCACCAGATAAGGCGGGCGGAACAGGCGCGGCATGGCAGGATCAAGCAGAGGTGCGGCGAGCTTTTCCCAGGCGGAAATCTCCTCCCGCACCGCTTCCACATCATTCAGCCACGGCCAGCGGAACCAGGCGTGGCGCGCACTGTGGTTGCCGACCAGGTGCCCGGCGGCAAGAATTTGCCGCACCAGATCCGGGTATGCCGGCAGGTCTCCCTTCTCGCTCCACACTTCATAGGGCGCATAACGCTTGCGGCGCTCCCATGTCGCCTCCGGAATCGAGCCCACCAGGAAAAAACCGGCCCTCACCGGCTCGCCGTCTTCCGCGCGGATGCCTTCCAGCGCCTGCAGGACCTTGTCCGTCGCGCCGGGCAGAGGGCCATCGTCGAAGCTCAGCATGAACTCGCTGGCACCTGAACTGTTTGCGATCAGCAGGGTCACAGTCAGTGCCGCACGGCACAAATTTCGGTAACTAAAAAACATCAGGATTCCAGGAAACAGGTTTAACCCGGATTATCCATTAGGACGCGAGATGATGGCGAGGTGGGTTGCGAGAAAGTTTTGTTGCTTGCGAGGCGTCCATGGTTGTTCCATGGATAACGAACAAGCGGCAAAAATGGCCGCAAAGCGCCGCCTAATGGATAACCCGGGTTTAATTGCGGCAGAGGGCGGTTGATTTTGAGTTAAAGGGATTTGCGGATTATAATACCAATCCTTTTGTCCCTGTTTTGAGGGGGAAGCTTCATGCAAAGAACCATGCTCAAATCGAAATTGCATCGCGTCACGGTGACCCACGCCGAGCTTCATTACGAGGGTTCCTGCGCGATCGACGAAACATTGCTGGAAGCCGCCGACATTCGCGAATACCAGCAGATCGAGATCTACAACATCACCAATGGCGAGCGCTTCACTACCTACGCCATCCGCGCCCAGCGCGATTCCGGCGTGATCTCGATCAACGGCGCCGCCGCGCACAAGGCCAACCCCGGCGACATGATCATCATCGCCACCTACGCCGTGTACAACGAGCTGGAATTGCAGAAATTCCAGCCTGAACTGGTGTACGTGGACGCGCACAACCGCATCCTGGAGAAACGCAAAGAAATCCCGATACAGGCCGCCTGAAAAACCGGCGGTAAAAAATAGAAAAGGGCAGCTTGAAAACAAGCTGCCCTTTTTATTTGGTGCCGGGAGCCGGAATCGAACCGGCACGATGTTGCCACCGCGGGATTTTGAGTCCCGTGCGTCTACCAGTTCCGCCATCCCGGCTGATAGAGAGGGGCGATTATCAACCAAAACGCCGATTTCGGCAAGTAGCGGTGCCGCGCGAGATTCCCTGAAGCAGGACAGTCGCGGCATCAAAATCCGGCAAACCTGGATAGGTGCCGAATGAAGCGAACAATTATTTTCCGCGAATCAACAATACAGGGGTAGTCGCTGTACGCACCACGCCCTCGGCCACGCTGCCGATTAACAGGCGGTGAATGCCTTGGCGCCCATGGGTTCCGATCACGATCAGGTCTGCCAGCCAGGTCTTGGCTTCCTCGGTGATCATTTCCGGTATCCGGTGCCCGCTGACATCTATTTCAAGCAGCTTTCCTTCGCAGGCAACGCCTGCCCGCTTTACGTAAGCAACAGCCGTATTTACAACAGTTTCAGCACCATGGCGCATTGCGTCCAATAATTCAGGGTATGAGTAAAATTCCCCGTCTGTATTGAACACCACCGGGTTGAAAACATGCACCAGGCACAATACCCCCTGTGATTCCTTGGCAATCCTGATCGCCTCGTCCAGGGCAAAGTTTGAAGTGGCACTTCCGTCTACTGCAACCAGGATTCGCTTGTACATGATTTCACCCACGCCATAGGCAAGTTCAAATAATGATGGAGCATCCCTGTCCACTGTCACTGGAACAGGGAGCAGCTACTTCAGGAGAAAAATCAGCCTTCTTCGATCTTTACCGTGTGGCGCTGGGTCTTCTTGAGTTTTGGCAGCGTTAATTCAAGCACGCCATCCTTGAATTTCGCGCTCGCCTTGCTAGCATCGACATCGGCAGGGAGGTGCAAGGTACGCGAGAATTCGCCACGGCTGATTTCCATGCGCCGGTAGTCTCCCTTTTCCTCCTTTTCCTCATGCCGCGTCTTGCCTCGCAGCGTCACGGTATTCTCGGTCAGGGAAATATCCAGATCGTCCTTGGCAACGCCCGGCACTTCAGCGCGCACCAAGACTTCGGTATCGCGTTCGACGACATCGACCTTGGGTCCACCCAGCTTGAAAAGCTCTCCAAGCTCGGGAAATGCCGGCTCTTCCCAACGCAATGGGGATAACCAGTCACGGCGGAAAAAACTGTCGAACATTCTTCTTTCAAGATCCCTGACGCGGTCGAACACTCTTTCCATTTCTCCCGCAGGGCTGATGGCCGTGGATGGCTGGGATTTCTCGACCTCTTTGCTTTCCTGCTTCGCCACTGCTGCTTGGGGTTTGTCATTCTTGGCCATGATTACTCTCTTTACCGTTCAAGTTAAAAAACCAACGTCCAGATTTTCATAACAGCGGTTGTCTGCGGTACGCTTGGCCACAGCACAACAAAAACAAATCAACCTCAAATTCACAGTCACTGTAATTTACTTACCAAGATACATTCTATACCCATCCAAATATCGATGACATATGCAAAAAATAAAAAACGAAAGCGCTAAAAAACACACCTAAAACAAATCACAACTTCACTTACCGGGTGGCTGTTAGAATGTGCCATGAACGATAAAATCCGACGCATTCTCAATGAGATTACCGCTCTCGAAGACGAGTTACGCACATCGCTGCAGGAACAGGAAGGACGTCTGCGCTACCAGATCGAGGGCAAGCGCATCGAATTCGAGCATGCCATCCAGGATGCGCATCTCAAGCTGAAACGTGGCGTGTTTCGCTGGTTTATTTCCATTCCGCCGCAGAACTTCCTCACCGCCCCCATCATCTACGGCATGGTCGTTCCACTGGCACTCACCGATCTGTGCGTCTCGCTCTACCAGCTCAGTTGCTTTCCGGTTTACGGCATCCCCAAGGTCCGGCGCTCCGCTTACATCGTGTTCGACCATCAGCACCTGGCCTATCTCAATATTTTCGAAAAATTCCACTGCCTCTACTGCTCATACGCCAATGGCGTGCTGGCTTACGCGAGTGAAATCACAGCCCGTACCGAACAGTATTTCTGCCCGATCAAGCATGCGCGCAAAATGCTCAGCACCCACCGGCGCTACGCCAATTTCATGGATTATGGCGAGGCGGAAGATTTTCATGCCAAGCTGGGTGAATTCCGTGCGCAACTGGCGCAGGAACTTGATAATGAAGCCGCGCAAAAGGGTGTAAACAATCCCGAATAACCCAGCACTTGCCCCCGGAGCAAGACTCAAACGAAGGAGAATGAATGGCTGCCCCCGCGACGACACCACAACCGCCATACTATGCCGTCATTTTTACTTCCATCCGTGCTGACGGCGACAACGGCTATGCCGAGGCAGCAAGGCAGATGCTGGAGCTTGCCTCGACCCAACCCGGCTTCCTCGGTTTCGAGAGCGCAAGGCAGGAAATCGGGATCTCCGTTTCGTATTGGTCCAGCCCGGAAGCCATAAAAGCCTGGAAGGAAAACGTCATTCATCGCCAAGCCCAGGACCGGGCGAAAGACTGGTATAAGGCGTTTCGAGTCCGGGTCTGTCGCGTAGAGCGCGAATATGGTTTTTAGCCGAACCCGTAGGCCGGATCAATAAGCCCACCCGCCAAGGCGCCCAATTAAACCACTTTGCCGACCACGTAAACATGTTCCAGCTTGAAACGGGTTTTGAGCCAGTTCCGGATGCGGGCCTGGGTCGTTCGGGAGATCGCCTTACGCGCTTCAAGATAAACGATCACCGTGTCTGCTGATGTGGCTGTATCGTTTACAGACATGTTTTTACCATGGGTGATAATTATATTTTTCAGCTCCGGGTATTGAGCCCGCAGTTCTTCACGGACCTGGGCATATTCCCCCAACTGTTCTGCCTGCTTGGTTTGGGCGTTTTTTTCATTGCGGATGACATCTTCCAGTTGCTGAATTTTGGCATTTTTGGTTTCCAGCAAATGCAGGCTGTTACGGTATAGATCCTGCTGCATTTCGGTTTTCACCAGACTCAAATCCATGCCGTCATCCTGCTGCAAGGTATGCACCGTCAGTTTCGCCGAGCTTAACCGATGCACCACAAGCTGGGCATTGAGCCGTTCCAGCGTGGCCTTGTCCGGGCCTTTTCCGGCAATGGTCAGAGTGATTTCCTGACTGACGGGGTCGATGTCTTTTGCCAGAATGAACAGGTTTTTTTCGGTGTGCGTCATCGTTTCCAGATAACGGTTTGCCTCGGTTTTGAACATTTCGTGCTGCACGAGCTGGAAGGCCAGATAAATGCTGGGAACCATGGTGACCATGATGGCAGCAGAGATGATCAACCGCGCCTGCTTCTGGCTGGCAGGTGAAGGAAAACTATGATGCGGCAAGCGCAGCAGCTTGGTAAACAGCAGCGCCGACAGGGCAATGTAGACGGCATTGATGGTGAACAGGTAGAACGCGCCGAGAAAGAACATTGGCTGTCCTGTGGCAATCCCATAGCCTGCAGTGCATAGCGGCGGCATCAGGGCGGTGGCGATGGCCACGCCGGGGATGACATTGCTTTTTTCCCTGCGCGTCACCGCGATGATACCCGCCATGCCGCCAAACAGCGCGATCAGCACGTCCCACAGGTTGGGCGCGGTACGGGCGAGCAATTCGGATTGCGCCTGGGTCAGCGGGGTCAAAAGGAAATAGAGCGTGGAGGTCAGCAGGCTTAGGAAAATGAACACGCCCAGGCTGCGAGCCGACTGCCGGATCAATTGGAAATCGTGCACCCCCGCGCCATAGCCGATTCCCATGATGGGGCCCATCAGGGGGGAGATGAGCATGGCGCCGATGATGACTGCCGTGGAATTGACGTTCAGGCCGATGGATGCCACCAGAATGGCGAACATCAGAATCCACAGATTGGTTCCACGGGTTTTGATGCCCTGGCGGATGCTGGCCTCGATATCGCCCGGCTCGTCCATATCTCCGCGCAGGTCGAAGAGTTTGCGTAATTCGCGTAGAAAAAGGTGTTCACGGGTCATGTCGGGTTTGTTCAGCAAATTACCTATTATAACCGGGCGAATCCGGACAGCACCCAATCCGGCTCAGGGTGGGGGCAATTTGACCGCCGACTGGCGCTCATACAACGATCCAGGCAAGGGGCGGGCAAAAGATTTGCACAGGCTGTTTCTTCTACTGATGCCTTCAACCGCCTGAACTCGGACATCGCAAAAATATGCGCTGGAATGCCGCAGAGGCTGAGACCAGGCGAAACAGTGCGCATGGCGCCCGGTTTCAACGGAGCATCGCGTCGGCTCCGAAATACCCTTGGATTATGCGTCCTGTACTGGCTGCCCCCCCCGAAGAATGCGCATGTAAACCGGGCCAATCGTCTGCCTGCCGCCCGGCAGCCTGCTACACCTTGAAACGACTCACCGAGCGGCGCATGCTTTCGGACAGGCGCCTGAGCTCGACCGAAGCATCGGCGATGCTTTTCACCACCCCATAGTTTCTTTCCACCATCTGGGCAACCTGCTCCTCGCCGACTGCGATCTGCTGGGTCGCTTTGCTCTGTTCGCGGGTGGCACTGGCGATTTCCACGATGCGCTCCCCTGTCTGCCGCACATTCGAGCCGATCTGCGACAGCGCGCCGGCCACCTCGCGTGCCAAAGCAAGCCCCTTGCCCGCCTGCTGCTTCGACAGTTCCATGCTGGATACCGCAGTGCCGGTTTCTTTCTGTATCTGGTCGATCAGCCCGCCGATTTCCGAAGTGGCCTTGCTTGTCCGTTCTGCCAGCTTGCGCACCTCGTCCGCCACCACCGCGAAACCGCGCCCCTGTTCACCGGCGCGTGCCGCCTCGATGGCAGCGTTCAGCGCCAGCAGGTTGGTCTGGTCGGCGATATCCTTGATGACATTGATGATGCTGCTGATCTGGCCGGAGTGTTCAGCCAGCGACTGGATATGCTGCGCCGAGCCATCCACGCTCGAGGTGATCAATGCCATCTCTTCGGTGGCATGCCGCACAACGCACTCGCCAGTGACCAGTTCTTGCAGTGTTTTCTCGGAAATTTTTTCCGTATCCGAGGCATTGTCCGCCACCATGCCGATGCTCACGGTCAATTCCTCGACTGCCGCGCTCATTGACGAAATTGCCTCGGACTCGCTGTTGGCGCTGGTTTCTAGCGTTTCCAGCGCCTCCGACATGCGCTCCGAGCTGACTGCAACCATCTGTGCCGCATAGGCGATATCGAGGATGACCGACTGAACGGAGTCCATCAGATCGTTGAAGGACTTGGCCGCCTGCCCCACTTCATCATTGGACGAATCGTTGATCCGTATGCCGAAGTCGCCGCTTTCCTCCACCGCCTGAATGCCCGAGGATAGACGCCTCAGTGTTTGGGCAATGCCGGACATGATCCACAAGGCGAAAGCTGCGGTCAGAAGAAAAACCCCGATGCCGACCACGGAATGGAAGAAAAATGCACCCCTGGCTTGGGCTATCAGACCGTTGCTTTGCGCTGTGATGCGCTGCGCGGCAAAATCTTCAACTTCATGCAGCAGGTCGATTCTGGCTGTCGAGGTTTTGAACCATTCCCCGGCGTCCGGCATCGGGCCCTCGCTGCTGTCGGCCGCCTTACGCAATGCCTCCACAGCTGCAAAAGGCGGGGCTTCAATTTTGGATTTATAAAAATCCCGCACCTCGGGCACGGAAAACGCTTCGAATTGCTTGGCAAAGGCCTGCTGCTTGGAGCGCAAGTCTTCCCATTTGCTGTGGCGTTCAGGATCGAACTTGCCGGCGGTCATGACCCCGGTCAGCAGCGCCCTTTCCTGGCCGGCGTTCTCCTTGGACAACATCAGCATGTCGTACGCCGTCACCGCCAGCGCGATCCCCGTGTCGCTGCTCTGCTCCGCGATCGGCGGGACGGCGTCCAGCAACTGCGCGATCAGCTTGGTGTAGAGGGCTGCGGAGGCCGGGGCGCTTAGCTCCAGCCGGTTGATGGTTTCACGGTGGGCGGCAAGCTGGTCCAGGGTTGTCATTGCATTTTCCAGCGGGGCGCGCACGGTCTCGGGCAGAATCAGCCTGGTTTTCTCATAGACATGCCGCAGATCCGCCCCCTCCTTGTCGCTCTCCGTCCGTGCCGCTTTCATCTCATCGCCGAAGCGTGCCCCTTTGGATTGGGTAAAGCCGCTGGAAAGTCCGCGTTCGATCTGCAAACGATGCGCCAGGTCACCGATGCTGACCGAAACTTCCATGGCCTGCCCCAGCGAGCTATAGGTTTGCCAACTGACCCACTCGGCTTTTGCCACAACAACCGTATAAATCATCAGGGCCAGCATCGGCATGGAGAGGAGAAGGATCAGTTTGGTCTTGATGCTCTTGTTGGCCAGGCCCTTGGTGGAATGGGACAGCACATGCTTGAAGTGCTTGATTGCCGCGATGGTGCGCTTGGATGCCGCATTGAAATCCGAATTCTCGTCATCCAGCTGCAGATTGGCAGTCTTCTGATCTCCGCCGGCGATCCTGTGGGCGATCTGTCCGGCGCAGCGGTGGAAATTGGTATGCTCCGATTTTAACTGGGCATAGCCTTCCGCCTTGGCGTGTTTTGCGCCCTCCCCGTAAATCCACTTGCCCAGAGCGCAAAGGCAATCCTTGGCTGCATCATCGGGGTTGATCGTTTCCGACCCCATGGAGAAATTGCGGAGGCGCATTTTCCATTTTCCATGTGCGGTGACCGCTTCATCCAAAAAGTTTTTTGTTTCGACCGCCATGAAATTCCCCTAATACCCACTTGTATACGTAAACAGTTTTTTCACCCCTTGCGGAGTTTAATATAATTGACGTGGATCAATATTTTTTTATTGAGAAATAACTCCGGCATAGTCATCGAACAAAGCGCACAAATAACGAGCAGTCACTTCGCTGGCGCAATGGATTCCTTCTCCATCAGCAGGTAGGTGTTGTAGGCGTTGGCGCGGTTGGCTTCGTGGAATGCAGGCATTTTCTCGTATTTTTTCCATGAAGTTCTCGCATAGGCTTCTTCAAACGGCACGAAATTCTCCACCGCCTTGCCCATGGTTTGGCGCAGGTATTGCAGATACTGCCGGGTAAATTGCAGGGTGGCGGCGGCATCGGGGGCGGCGGCGCCATGGCCGGGAATCAGGTATGCAGGCTTGAGGGCGGCGAGACGCTCAAGCGCCTCGAGCCAGGCCGCGCTGTCCGCATCGCCGACAAAAGGCACCCGCCCCTTGAAAACCAGATCGCCGGTAAAAAGCACGCCGTCTTCTTTCACCAGCATGACCATATCCTCGCCGGAATGGGCCGGGCCGACATGGTGCAGGCTGAAGTGCAGCCCGCCCAGCTCGAAGCTTTCATCCCCGCTGAGCCAGCGGTCCGCCGGCAGCAGGCGGGTCTTCTCATCCACCCAGGGGAAGAGGTCTTCGCGACGCTGCTGCATGCGCAACTGTGCCTCCTCTGAAGCCAGGTACTCCTGCCCGCCCCGCTGCGCCCAGATTTCCGCCCCGATGGCCTTGAACGCCTGCAGGCCGTAAATGTGGTCGGCATGGTAATGGCTCACGATGACACGCTTGATGGGCTGGCTGGTAAGCTTGCGGATAGCCCTGATCAGCCCTTCGGCCAGTACCGGGGTGCCGAGGGCATCGAAAACCACCACGCCTTCCGGGGTCACGACAAAGCCCGCATTGGACATGAATCCCTGATTGGCGGAAGAAGCCGCGCCTGCAAGGCCTTGCACGTAATAGGTATGCGCGCTGGCCTTGACCGGTTTGGGCATGTTGCTCGGTGTACCAATATCACCCGCTTGAGTGGCGGTGGCGAGCAGGAAGAACAGGGCAAACAGAAATCGCATGATTTTAGTATCCGGACAAGCAATGCAAGCGCATTATTGCCCGCAACAGGCTAACTTTCAAAGCGGATCAGCAATTTTGCGCTGTGCTCACCCGGCAGCAATTCGGGATATGATTTGAGGCATTGCCAGATGGAGACTATTTCATGAAACTTGCCTTGCTCGCCTTGCTGTTGCTGGCTGGCGCACTGCTCTGGGCGCGTGCCAGCCAGGCAAACGACGTGCCGCAGCCGGGACAGCCCGCGCCCGGCTTCGACCTGCCCGACCAGAGCGGGAGCCAGCACAGACTGGAGACATACAAAGGCCGCTGGGTGGTGCTGTACTTCTACCCCAAGGACGACACGCCCGGCTGCACCCAGGAAGCCTGCCAGTTCCGCGACGATCTGCACAAGCTCACCGCCCTGGGCGCCCAAGTGATCGGGGTGAGCGTGGACGACACGGCCTCGCACGCGGATTTCGCCCAAAAATATCACCTGCCCTTCCCTTTGCTGGCCGACAAGGACGGCAAAGTTGCCGCGCTCTATGGTGCGCTACGGAACTTGGGACTGGTCAGATTCGCCAAACGCTACACCTTCCTGATCGACCCCCAGGGCAAGATTGCCAAGGCGTACCTCAAGGTGGATACCTCGCGCCATTCTCAGGAGATCATCGATGATCTGGCGCGGCTGAAGGGGCAGTAAGGGCTTGAAGTATGCCATGCCCGCAACACAAGATAATGAATTACCCATCTAAACAACAAGGCCAAGGGGCAGGATAAAATCGCAACTCATGGCCTGTCATCCAGGAAAGCGCTTAACCAGTAAGCCTTGCCTGTCTCGTAAAAATCAGCGCCCGCGCTCGCACGGCACAGCCTCATCCACTTCATGCGTGTAGAAGAACAGGCGGATCAGCCTGTCGGTCTCGAAATAGCGGAAGCGGGCAGGCAGCGGCGCCTCCGCATCTTTGACGCCGGGGTTCCACTCGATGCCGTGGTAGTTGTTTTCTCCCACCGTTAACTTGTACACTCCGGCTGTTTCGCCTGCGGGGCTTGAAGTCGTGTAGTCCTGCTGGCCGCTGAAAGTGATCGTGATGCCGTTGCGGCACTGCCACTGGCCTTCCAACTTGGGCGCCTTGTGCTGATTGACATCGCAGGCGGAAAGCAGCAGCAACAGAATCAAGCCAATCAATTTATTCATCATCACCTCAATCTCGAACCATTTAACAGAAATTTATTGAATTCTAGCCCAATGCCCGCCCCGATCATACAAGACGACGCACATCCGCTCACGGTGGCGGATTTTGACTTTACCCTGCCCGAAGAATTGATTGCCCAGTTTCCTGCCGAGCAGCGGCGCCAAAGCCGCCTGCTGTACGTGGATGCGCCCAACGACGCGCTGCGCGATGATTTTTTCCGGCACTTGCCGTCCTACCTGAAAGCAGGCGATCTGCTGGTGTTCAACAACACCCGGGTGATCAAGGCGCGACTGCATGGCACCAAGGAAAGTGGCGGCAAGATCGAGGTGCTGGTGGAGCGCGTTCTCGACGAACACCATGTCCTGGCCCACATCCGCGCCAGCCATAGCCCGCAGCCGGGCTCTACGCTGCTGCTGGAGGCTTGCCTGGAGGTCAATGTAATCCAGCGTGAAGGCGCGCTCTACCGGCTCCGGTTTTCGGGCGACGAACCCGTTCTGGACTTACTGGAGCGCTACGGCAGCCTGCCCCTGCCGCCCTACATCACCCACGCGCCCGATGCGGTGGACGAAACGCGCTACCAGACGGTGTATGCCAGCCAGCCCGGCGCAGTCGCCGCGCCCACCGCCGGGTTGCATTTCGACGAGGCGATGCTGGCCGAGCTCGAAGCCATGGGCGTGCGCACCGCCTACGTTACCCTGCACGTCGGCGCGGGCACCTTCCAGCCGGTGCGGGTGGACAACATCGCCGAGCACACCATGCACAGCGAATGTTACCAAGTGCCGCAAGAGACGGTGGATGCGATTGTCCGAGCCAAAAGCCAGGGAGGGCGCGTCATGGCGGTCGGCACCACCTCGCTGCGCGCGCTCGAATCCGCCGCTGCGGATGGCGAACTAAAGGCCGGCTACGGCGAAACCAGCATTTTCATCACGCCGGGCTACTCGTTCCGCGTGGTGGAGCGCCTGCTCACCAACTTCCATCTACCCAAATCCACGCTGCTGATGCTGGTATCGGCCTTCGCCGGCATGGATAATATTCGCCGCGCCTACCGGCATGCGGTCGAACAGCGCTACCGCTTTTTCAGCTATGGCGACGCCATGCTCATCGAGAGAAAAGAAGGTTTAGCCCAAAGTTAAGCGGTTAAAACGACAACTCGAATGTCTGCCCTTGTTTTGTAGCCGCTATGTGGTAAGCGCCCGCCCCCTCTTTCGCCACAAGTAAATCTCTTACGGCTAATGCCACAGCCTCAGCCAAAGTACAAGGAACAGCATTCCCGATTTGACAGTAAACCTTGCTCTGTGGACCGACAAACTGATAGTCGCTTGGGAACCCCTGAAGCAGTGCTGCCTCATCGACAGTGAGGCGGCGTAAATGTCCGGGCACCAGCATATCTGGATCGACCGATTTACCTTTCATTAAGGAGGCATGATGCTGTTCCACCCAGCTTTCCCCGTAATCATAAAGATGATGTTCATCAATAATCGGGGTCCGATTTCCACCCATGCTTGCCGGGAGCGTACTCGACCAACCATCTGGATTCAGCGGCCTACCTTGGCCATTAAACATCATTCCTGCGTATGGAGATTTTCTGAGTATGGGGCGCTCTGCCAAAGTTATCTTGGCTTTGCATATTCTTGGGTTAGAAAATGAACCGGCAGCACCAAGGTGCTGGATTACGTCGCGAACGGAAAGCGCTTTTTGCTTATATTGGCCTAGCGTCGAAAGCTTTGTGCCCTGCTTGATATCTCGGAAGCCAACAAAAAATACGCGCTCCCGGTTTTGGGCGGAGCCGTAATCTTTTGCGTTAAGGACATTCATTGAAACCGAATAGCCAAGTTCTGAGAACTGCCTGAACAACTCCTCTCTGATTTCTTGAAATTTTTCCAATGAAGCCAACGATTTGACGTTCTCCATTATGAATGCACGAGGACGTAGCGCGGCAACAACCGCTACGAATGAAAACACGAGCTTACTTCTTGGATCGTTCGGATCCATTTTTCCTGCCACAGAAAAGCCTTGGCAGGGCGGCCCCCCAAATACGACATCAACATTCCGGAAAGCAGCTAATCGCCCCAAATGCTCATTGATGTCTCCTTCCAATAACTCGGACTGAGGATGATTCAGCCTATAGGTCTTACAGGCAAATGCATCAATTTCGTTTCCGGCTAATATAGCGTAACCCGCTCGCTCAAATCCGACATCCATCCCGCCCGCGCCGCTAAATAGAGATACAGCCGTTAGTTTGTTCATAAATTATTCCATATCAGAATATTACGAATACGGTATCACAATACTGGCACCATGAACAAAATTAAATCAATACATACGCTCGAGTACTCCGATCTGATTGAGTGGCTTACGAGTGAACGCAAACGGCTCGGTCTTTCTCAAGCCGAAGTAGGTGAATCAATCGGCATGGCTCAATCGGATATTTCAAAAATGGAAACCCAGGAGCGGCGCATGGATGTACTCGAATTCAAACGTCTCCTGCTGGTTTATCGGATCAGCGACAACCCTAAACTCAGGCGTTACGTTCAGGAATTTTTCGGGATTGGCCATGAAAGTTGAAGAACGGACAAAGCACGTTCAGTACTGGGTGAGGGCAAAACTCGACCGTGCAAAGTCTCTGGACAACGCACACTTCAGCAAATTGAAAAACCGGGACTCGGTTTCGGCGGTACTCTCAAACCTGATTGAGACCAGCGCAAAAGGATTTCGTGGTGTAGTCATCACATCTCTCGTCGGACTTTCGATCGACAAGCACTTTAACCCACTGATAGATTTTTACGCCTGCAATCCACGCTCAATATTTGAACAAGCCATTTGGTATGTGTTAACCGCGTACAACATTCCATGCGGCAAGTCTGACCCGCTAAATGTAGCAAAAAACATCTCCAAGCTAGACCTGGACTGGGCGAAAGATCGAAGGCCAGAAAAAGCCGCGATAGCCGCCGTCGAGTTCCTTACGCTCTGCATGAACGAAGAAAACAAAGAGCAGCGCATGCTGCTGGAAGATTATTTTTATTTCAGGCTAATCCAATACGCTGAAAAGATCGCAGACTTTGAAATTATTTCGCTGGAAACGGATACGACGTCACGGCAATGGCTTGCGACCAGGCTTGTTAAGTTTTCACTTGAAGCGCCAGAATCGGGCGCAACCCCCCAATTATTGGCGGCATGCCTATTGCAGCAGATATTTCAGTCTAGCAATGTGGCCGTATGCGGCGGTGATGAAAGCGTTTTTGGAACAAATACGACATCAAAAAAACCCGCTGACATTTGGCTAGAGGTCGAGGGTGTGCCATCCGTTCTTTTTGAGATTACGCTCAAAAAAATTGATCACAAACGGCTTGAAGACTGCATTGAATCTCACAAAGTTCTCGGGATATCGGGCCTGCCACTCACATTTATATGCAGAATTCCTGAGGATATTGGAACGCTCAATGACGTTACAGAGAACACCTTGTACTACAAAAACAGGCAGATTGAGTTCATCGATTATTCTGAATTTGTAAGATCATCGTTCTCACTATTGAATGACGATGGTGCAAGTGAGGTTTATGAAAAAATGCGCGGTTTTGTTGAGAACGTCTCAACATCCCTCAAGGCAAAAAACGCTTGGAACCTAGCATTTAATGATTGATCTTGCCGGTGGGTGGTGATGTGGCGGGCGGGCTTGAGACAGTTACGGCATTTTCAAACCAATGATCCTCGACGCAGCCCCAAGGGTCCAGTCAGAGGCCCAGTATGGGGCCCAGTCGGAATCCATACTGCACGCGCTGGCACACGCGCCGCTCTCGGCCAACGAACTCATCGCCCATCTCAAGCTGCGGAGCAAAACCGGTGCATTCAAACGCGCCATAAAAACGCTATTGGACGGTGGCCTCATCGAATACACTCTCCCCGACAAACCCAACAGCCGCCTGCAAAAATACCGCCTGACCGGAAAGGGCCAAAAGGAAACATGAATTTTCAAATCAAACAAAACGACGGCCTGGCCCGCCGCGGCACCCTGACGCTGGCCCACGGCACGGTGGAAACCCCGGCCTTCATGCCGGTCGGCACCTATGGCACGGTCAAGGCGATGTCGCCGGCCGAGTTGAAGGACATCGGCGCCCATATCGTGCTCGGCAACACCTTCCACCTGTGGCTGCGGCCGGGGCTGGAAGTGATCGCGGCGCACGGCGGCCTGCACCGCTTCATGAGCTGGGAGGGGCCGATCCTCACCGATTCGGGGGGGTTCCAGGTGTTCAGCCTGGGCGAGCTGCGCAAGATCACGGAAGAAGGCGTGAAATTCCAGTCACCGGTGAACGGCGACCGCTGCTTCCTCACCCCGGAAGAATCGATGCGCATCCAGAAGGTGCTGAATTCCGACATCGTGATGATTTTCGACGAATGCACGCCCTATCCCGCCGATTTCCATACCGCGGCCGAATCCATGCGCCTCTCGCTGCGCTGGGCAGAGCGCTCGAAAAAGGCCCACGAGGGCAACCCCAATGCGCTGTTCGGCATTGTCCAGGGCGGCATGCACGAGCCGCTGCGCGACGAATCACTGCACGAGCTGGTGAACATCGGCTTCGACGGCTATGCCATCGGCGGTTTGAGCGTGGGCGAACCGAAGGAGGACATGCTGCGCATCCTCGCCCACACCGCGCCGAAGATGCCGGCCAACAAGCCGCGCTACCTGATGGGCGTGGGCACGCCGGAGGACATTATCGACGCCGTGAGCCAGGGCATCGACATGTTCGACTGCGTCATGCCCACGCGCAACGCGCGCAACGGCTGGCTGTTCACCCGCTTCGGCACGGTCAAGATCAAGAATGCGCAATACCGCCTCGACACCGCGCCGCTGGACGAAACTTGCACCTGCTACACCTGCCGCAACTTCACCCGCGCCTACCTGCACCACCTGCACCGCCTGGGCGAGATCCTTGGCGCGCGCCTCAACACCATCCACAACCTGCATTACTATCAGGAACTGATGCAGGGCATCCGCGCAGCCATCGAACAAGGCCGTTTTCCCGAGTTTGTGCAGGAGTTTAGGCAAGCCCGCGCCACACCGTGATAGAATTGCGCCTATTTTTATTTTCAATAATCAATGGAGATGACCGTGTTCATTAGCAACGCTTTCGCCAATGCCGCGCCCGCACAGGACCCGACCGGCGGCATGATGCAATTCATACCCCTTATTGTGATTTTCGTGCTGTTCTACTTCATGCTGATCCGTCCCCAGATGAAGCGCGCCAAGGAACAGAAAAACATGCTTAGCGCACTGCAAAAAGGCGATGAAATCATCACCGCAGGCGGACAACTGGGCAAAGTCGTCAAGGTCAACGAAAACTACATCAGCGTGGAAATCGCTGAGAATGTGGTAGTTAATGTGCAGAAAGCAGCCATCACCACTCTGCTGCCCAAGGGTACCATCAAGAACATCTAGCAAGCGGTAATGGGTAATGGGTGAAGGGTACCCCCCCACCTCCCATCACCCATTCCCCATCACCCATCACGGAATCTGATCCATGAACCGCTATCCCCTGTGGAAAAACATCCTGGTCGCAGTCACGCTGCTGCTGGGTCTGCTCTACACCCTGCCCAACTTTTTCGGCGAAATGCCGGCCGTCCAGATCTCCTCAGCCCGTTCCACGGTCAAAGTGGATACGTCCACGCTGCAAAAAGTGGAAGAGGCATTGAGCCAGAACAAGATGGCCTCTCAGGGAACCTCGCTGGATGCTTCGAGCATCAAGGTTCGCTTTGCGGACACCGATACCCAGTTGAAAGCCAAGGATGTGCTGCAAAACAGCCTGGGCAACAACTACGTGGTCGCGCTCAACCTCATTTCCAGTTCGCCACGCTGGCTTTCCAGCCTGGGCGCGCTGCCCATGTACCTGGGCCTGGATCTGCGCGGCGGCGTTCACTTCCTGCTTGAAGTGGACATGAAAGCAGCCCTGGTCAAGACCATGGAGCGCTACACCGGAGATATACGCAGTGCGCTACGCGAGAAAAAGATTGCCTACGCCGGCCTCAGCCGCCAGCCCGACCAGACCATCCAGATCAAGTTCCGCGATGCAGAAACGCGTGGCAAGGGCGCCAACGAACTATTAAAAAACATGCCTGATCTGATTTTGAAGGAGACGGAAGAGGGAGGCGAATTCAGGATCATTGCCAGTTTGAACCCGCAGGCGCAAAAACGCAGCCAGGAATTTGCCCTGCAACAGAACATCACCACCCTCAGGAATCGCGTCAACGAACTCGGCGTGGCTGAACCCATCATCCAGCAGCAAGGCGCAGACCGCATCGTGGTGCAATTGCCTGGTGTGCAGGATACCGCCAAGGCCAAGGAAATTCTTGGCCGTACCGCCACCCTGGAAATCCGCATGGTGGATGAGGAACATGACGTCACCGCCGCGCTTCAAGGGCAGATTCCTTTTGGCACCGAACTTTATACCGAGCGCAAGGGTTCGCCCATGCTGGTCAAGAAACAGGTGGTACTGACCGGGGAATACATCAGCGATGCCGCCCCCGGCTTCGATAACCAGACCAGCGAACCCGTCGTGCATATCTCTCTCGACGGACGCGGCGCCCGCATCTTCCGCGACACTACGCGCGAAAACGTGGGCAAGCGCATGGCCATCCTGCTGATCGAAAAAGGACAGGCAGAAGTCATCACCGCCCCGGTAATCCGCGAGGAAATCGGCGGTGGCCGGGTGCAGATCAGTGGCGCCATGACCACTCAGGAAGCCAACGACGTATCCTTGCTGCTGCGCGCCGGCGCACTGGCGGCACCGATGGAAATCATCGAGGAACGCACCGTCGGACCCAGCATGGGTGCAGAGAATATCTCCAAGGGCTTCAACTCGAACATCTATGGTTTCATCGCCATCGCCGTGTTCATGATTGTTTACTACCGCTTCTTCGGCACGATTTCCACCATTGCCCTGAGCGCCAACCTGCTGTTCCTGGTGGCCTTGCTGTCGCTGCTGCAAGCCACACTGACCCTGCCAGGCATGGCGGCAATCGCGCTCACTATCGGCATGGCGATCGACGCCAACGTGCTGATCAACGAACGCATCCGCGAGGAACTGCGCAACGGCACCTCCCCGCAGGCTGCCATCCATGCCGGGTACGAGCGCGCCTTCGACACCATTCTGGACTCCAACATCACCACCTTCATTGCCGGCGTGGCGCTGTTCTGGCTCGGTTCAGGCCCGGTAAGGGGATTCGCGGTGGTGCTGTGCCTCGGCATCCTGACTTCGATTTTCAGTGCGGTAGTGGTGTCGCGCGCCCTCGTCAACCTGAGCTATGGCCGCAAAGTCAGGCTGGACAAAGTTTCGATTTGATTATTGAACCACGGAGAACACGGGGCGAACGAAGAAATCATAGCAAGCATCACCTCCCTGCCCTCCATGGTTAAAACGGTTTAAAACAAGGATTCAACATGCTGGAATTTTTCAATATCAAGCGCGACATCCCGTTCATGAGCTATGCCCGGGTCACCACGCTGATCTCGCTGGTGACCTTCATCCTGGCGGTGGCCGCGCTCGGCTTCAAGGGCCTCAACCTGGGCGTGGATTTTACCGGCGGCACGGTAATGGAAATCACCTACCCGCAACCGGCGGAAGTGCCAAAAATACGTGACACGCTGGAGAAAATGGGGCTGAAAGACGCTGCGGTACAAACCTTCGGCACCTCGCACGACGTCCTGATCCGTCTGCCCGCCAAACACGAACTCAGCAGCGCCAAGCTGTCCGATCAGGTATTACAGGCACTGGTCGCGGCTGACGCCAGCGTCAAGCTGCAACGCGTCGAATTCGTTGGCCCGCAGGTGGGTCAGGAACTGTATGAAAGCGGCGCCTTGGCCCTGCTAGTGGTATGCCTCGGCATCATGGCCTACCTCGCCATACGTTTCGAGTGGCGCTTCGCCGTGGCTGCCATCATCGCCAACATGCACGACATTGTGATCATCCTCGGCTTTTTCGCCTTTTTCCAGTGGGACTTTTCCCTCACCGTGCTGGCCGCGGTGCTGGCGATCCTGGGCTACTCGGTGAATGAATCGGTGGTGGTGTTCGACCGTATCCGCGAAAACTTCCGCAAGATGCGCAAGGCCAGCGTACCCGAAGTGATCGACAACGCCATCACCCGCACCATGTCGCGCACCATCATCACCCACTTCAGCACCCAGTTGATGGTGCTGGCCATGCTGTTCTTCGGCGGCGAGGCGCTACACTACTTCGCCCTGGCGCTGACCATCGGCATCCTGTTCGGCATTTACTCCTCGGTGCTGGTCGCCAGCCCGATCGTGCTGTGGCTGGGCGTGTCGCGCGAACAGTTCATCAAACCCGAGAAAAAGGAAGGCGAAGAAACCGAAGCACTGCCATAACTGCCTATATGGTATAGACAGTGGAATTTCTTCTTTCCTTTGTCGATCTTGTCCTGCATCTGGACAAGCATCTGCCCTTATTGATCCAGCAATATGGCACCTGGATTTACTTGGCGCTGTTTCTGGTCATTTTTTGCGAAACCGGGCTGGTGGTGACCCCCTTCCTGCCTGGCGACTCGCTGCTCTTCATCGCCGGCGCAATCGCCGCCACCGGCGCCATGGCGCCCGGAATTCTGGTCGCATTGCTGGTGTCGGCCTCATTCCTGGGCGACAACACAAACTACTGGGTTGGCCGCCTGGCCGGGCCTAAAATCTTCAAAAGCAACACCTCGCGCCTGCTCAACCGCGATTACCTGGACAAGACCCACCAGTTCTATCAAAAGCACGGCGGCAAGGCCATCATCCTGGCGCGATTCTTCCCCATCATCCGCACCTTCGCGCCCTTCGTGGCCGGCATGGGGCGCATGGATTACCGCCGCTTCATCGCATTCAGCTTCAGCGGCAGCATCGCCTGGGTGGGTTCCTTCGTGCTCGGCGGCTACTTTTTCGGCAACATTCCCTTCATCAAGCAGAACCTGACCCTGGTGATGCTCGCGATCATTTTCGTATCCATCCTGCCTGGCATCATCGGCTATCTGCGCCATCGTTTTCAGTAGCAAATATGTTAGGAAAAACGAGAAAAATAGGCTTGATACCGCCAATCGACACAGTTAATGTCGTAGCGAGACGGTAATGCGGGGAAAAAAGGTAGTCGGGAAGTTGAATAGGACAGGGGTGAACCCCCTGCCCTGAAATCATGCTGTAGTGTTGATGTTCTGACCCAGATTGGCTGGCAGATTGTTTGTAGTCTTTGCTGGTTGGGACACAGTGTTAACCTGCTGCTGCTGCGCAGTTTGCGCCTCGTTTTGCATCGCCTTCCTGAGAAGCGACACACCAACTGAATCGCCCGTGCTCTGCCCCGTCATGGACGCCAGCACCGTGCTCATATTCGTATTTACATTCATAACAACCCCCACTTTCAAACAAGCAACTTAAGTATACGCCCACTTTTTAGCACGGCGCAACCCATGTTTGATTTTATCGGCGCCACCTTTAGGATAAAATTCCAACATGACTCTCACAGAACTGCGCTACATCGTTTCCCTCGCCCGCACCCGTCATTTTGGCCGCGCCGCAGAAGCCTGCTTTGTCAGCCAGCCTACGCTGAGCGTAGCCATCCGCAAACTGGAGGAAGAACTGGGCGTTGCGCTATTCGAGCGCGGAACCAGCGAAATCGCCATGACACCCATCGGCGAACAGGTGGTGGCGCAAGCACAACGGGTGCTGGAAGAAGCCAGCACCGTCAAGATCATCGCCCAGCAGGGGCAGGACCAGCTAGCCGGCCCCTTGCGGCTCGGCGCCATCTACACCATCGCCCCCTACCTGTTGCCAAAACTGATTCCTGCGCTACATCAACGCGCTCCAGACATGCCATTGCACATTGATGAAAACTTTACTGCCCGTCTCAACGAGCGATTGAAGCAAGGTGACCTGGACGTCATTATTATTGCGCTCCCCTTTGACGAGGCCGGTTTTGTCACTCAGGCATTGTATGACGAACCCTTCCAGGTGGCCTTGCCGGCCAGCCACTCCTGGTGCGAAAGAAAGACCATCAGCAGCGCCGAACTGGAGCAGGAGAGTCTGCTCCTGCTGGGGCAAGGGCACTGCTTCCGCGACCAGGTGCTGCAGGCCTGCCCCGCGCTCAACCGCTCAAGCGCCGCACCCGGCAGCCTGCAGAAAACGCTCGAAGGCAGCTCGCTCGAAACCATCCGCCACATGGTGGCAAGTGGTGCCGGTATTACAGTGCTGCCCTGCAGCGCCGTTGGCACGGCCCCTGCGGAAAACAGCCTGCTGGCTTTCCGCCCGTTCAGTGAGCCCATCCCCAGTCGCCGTGTGGCCTTGGCATGGCGTAAACGTTTTCCCCGCCCAGATGCCGTCGCCGCCATACGCCAAGCCGTATTGGACGCAGACCTGCCATGCATTACCAAACTGGACCTGCCGCCTCAAGAAAATTGATTTTTATCAAGAATCAACTTGTAATTTGGTCTGCCTACCATAATTTAAAATGTTCAGATTTATTCCAATGAACGTGCACAAGGGGCATAAGAATGAAAAAGTTTCAATGTATTGTATGCGGCTGGGTTTACGACGAAGCACTTGGCGCACCGCAAGAAGGCATTGCCGCCGGCACGCGCTGGGAAGATGTGCCGGATAGCTGGGCATGCCCGGATTGCGGCGTAGGCAAGGCTGACTTCGAGATGGTGCAGATTGTGTAAATCCAGAAATAACAGTTGAACCGCAAAGGCCGCAAAGGAAGGCAGAAACGTGTGGGTTTGGGATCCCTACCCGAGGGGCGAACCATTATCGCCCGTCAACCCATTGTTTTGCGAGTTGGGCAATAAACCGCCCATCCCTGCCTACCCCGCTTCCCTAGCGAACCTTAGCGTCCCTTGCGGCGAAATATGACTCTTAAAGGTCGAATGACACTTGGGGAGAACACACCTTTCCCCCACAGGAGAACGCCATGTCACCCCTCATCATTATCGGCAGCGGCCTGGCCGGCTTCACGCTGGCACGGGAATGGCGCAAGCTTGATCCCGCCACGCCGCTGCATATTTTCACCTGCGACGATGGTGAGTTTTACTCCAAGCCCATGCTCTCGAATGCCATTGCAGGCGGCAAATCAGCCGCACAACTGGCCACAAAGACAGCAACTCAAATGGCGCAGGAACTGAATGCCGAGATCAGCGCACACACCGAAATCAGCGCCATTCACCCCGACCGCCACAGCATCGGCGTAAACGGACAGGAAATTGCCTATTCCCGGCTGGTACTGGCACAGGGCGCCGATCCGATCCGCCTGCCGCTGCGGGGCAACGGCGCGGACGCCGTGTTATCGGTCAACAATCTCGATGATTACACACACTTCCGGGCCGCGCTGGAGGGCAAAAAACGAGTCGCTGTCCTTGGCGGCGGGCTGATCGGCTGCGAATTTGCCAATGATCTGCTGGCAGGCGGCTTCAGCGTTGACGTCATCGACCCCGGCACCCGGCCGCTGAGTACCCTGCTGCCGGCTGAAGCCAGCCTGAAACTGCAGGAAGCCCTGGGCAAACAGGGCGTGAGCTGGCACTTCGGCGTCAAGGCGGATGCCGTGGAACACAGCGGCAACGCCCTGCAGCTCAAACTATCCGATGGCTCAACCCTGGATGCGGACGTTGTTCTTTCAGCCATCGGTCTGCGTTCGCGCACCGCCTTGGCTGCTGCGGCAGGCATCACCATCAACCGCGGCATCGTGGTCGACAATCAACTCAAAACCAGCGCCCCGGACATCTACGCCATCGGCGACTGTGCCGAAGCGCAAGGCAAGGTACTGCTGTTTGTCATGCCGCTGATGCAGCAGGCGCGAACATTGGCGAAAGTGCTCGCGGGCACCGAGGCAGAATTGAGTTATCCGGCGATGCCAGTGGTGATCAAAACACCGGCCTACCCGATCACGGTCTGCCCACCGCCCATCGGATCTGAAGGCTCATGGAAAGTGGAATCAACGCCACAGGGTGTGCGCGCCCTGTTTCTTGACGGCGCGGACAGGCTTCATGGTTTTGCACTCACCGAACAGACCACATCGGAAAAAAACAACTTGGTATTACAACTGGAAAAGGCTTGAGCAAGATGCCTCATCACCCCCGATCCGGTCACACACCAGGCAAGAAAACAGGACAAGCAATAACCGATCGCATGGGAAACGTCCGAAACGCCTAGAAAGTAGTAGATTCATCGCCCTGCCACTGCCGCAAACGCTTCATCATGCGACGGTAGTGGCTGCCACGCCAATAAACGCGACGGCAGGATGGGCACTGCATGACAATTTCACCTGACTGCCGGACATCCAGCGGCACCCCCAGCATGACTTCATCGCTCGCTGGCACCAGCAATGCATTGTCCAGCAGGCAGCGGCTGAAAGCCCGGCCCATCCAGTCCATGGCGAAATACTCGCCCAGCGCCTCTGCCTGAGCATCCAGCGAACCATGCTGGAGCAGCACTACCCGTCCTCTGGCGGATTTGTGCTCGATAATTTTTCTGTCAGCCGTGATTAGCCAGCGGCCTTCGCCCACCGCTTGACACAGCACTTCCCGGTCGGAGACTGCATTGCCAGCAAGCGCCGTATCGTAGCCGGCTGCCCGGAGGTATCGGGCCAAACGCGCCAGCATGGCATCACATATAAATTTAATCTCCATTTCAGCCTGACTATTCGAACTAGGCGCTACAAAGGCCTGTCTTAGTAAACAGGAGATTCGGTGTATTCAAACCCGCTCTCCAACGGATGCTTTCAATAATAAACCCTATAGAGTTGGAGGTTTATCATGTTTAAACGTACCTTGATTTCAGCCACCATTGTGGCCCTTTATTCTGCTGCCGGCGCATCCTGGGCAGCAGAAGGCGAACAGGTCCAGCAGCAGGTTCAAAAGAAGGAACAGGTTCAGCAACAAACCACCAGCGGTGAACAGGTCTACGGCAGCCAGTTGATGACGCAGCAGGAGCGTATCGAGCACCGCAACAAATTGCGCGCCGCCAAAACAGTTGAGGAGCGCGAACGAGTCCGCGCCGAACATCATGCCCGCATGCAGGAGCGTGCACGGGAAAGAGGCCTGACACTGCCTGATATGCCCCCCGCGGTTGGCGCCGGGAAAGGCATGGGTCCTGGTGGTGGCATGGGTCCTGGTGGCGGCATGGGCGGTGGTATGGGCGGTGGCGGTGGTAGGTAGGCACACGCTCACGATTTGCCCCGGACCGATTTCTTCTCCTCTTCCCCGCCTCGCGCGGGGTTTTTTTGCCTGCACCATGACAATGCATATCTGCATTGATTTGCACCATACACTAGCAACAAGACCAGCAATAATGGCGTATCTTATTGATTAATATATCCCATACAGCTGGCATAAGGCTTGCTGATACTTTACTCATGAATATACATTTCTCACAAGGAAAAGCGGCATGAGCACTGCGGCACTCATCAGGGCGCTCGGGCGGGGTCAAACCAGTCTGTCTGAAATAGAAGCTTACACGCTCTTTTCCGCCATGCTCGATGAAGGACTGGCAGACCTGGAACTAGGCGCGCTGCTCTATGCCCTGAGAACCAAGGGCGAAGGTTTGGAAGAACTGCTTGGATTCAAACGTGCTATTGCGGAGCGGCTCTATCGCCTGCAGGCGCCTGCAGGAGAGATTCAGCCAGTGATCATTCCTGCCTATGGCGGCAGGGTGGAAAGCGCCAATCTGCTACCTCTGCTGGCACTCCTGCTGCAACGCTTTGGCGTTCCCGTGCTGATGCACGGCTCGCTGGAAAGCAACGATGGCGTGGCGGCAGCCTATGTTCTGCGGGAATTGGGGACGCTTCCCAGCACCAGCATATTTCAGGCACAACAGGCACTCGATCAGCAAGGCCTGGCTTTCCTTCCCACCGCGGCACTGTGTCCTGGACTGGCCAATCTGCTCAGCCTGCGCAGCCGCCTGGGGCTGCGCAACAGCGCCCACCTCATGGCAAAAGTGCTGGAGCCCTTTTCCGGAATGGGTCTGCACCTGGTCAGCGCCAGCCAGCCGGAATGCATGAAGCGGCTGCGCGAATTCCTGCATGCCGCTGGAACAAGCGCCCTGCTGCTGCAAAGCAGCGCTGGCGACCCCTGCGTCAACCCCGCCCAACGGCCACAGCTTGAGCGCATCAGCAATGGGGGCAGCGAGATCCTGTTCGATGCCGAACGCGGCCCGGCACGGATGATTCCCAACCTGCCAAACCCATCCAGCGCAGCCGCCACGGCACTGTGGACCCGGCAGGTACTTGAGGGTGAAATCCCGCTTCCGCTTCCGCTGGTCAACCAGCTTGCCTGCTGCCTTTATGCCAGCGGTTACACGCAGGATATGAACCAGGCGAAGGCGATCGCAGCCGTTGAAGCCGGCGGACTCGCTGCCGCATAAATATCCAAGGGTGACCCCGCCACCTATAGGTGATAAATTTACTCAACTATTGCCGCCATCAGGGTTTTTAGGTAAACTTGCGGCGAATCACATTACCTCAAGCAGGCAAGGGGTTGAACCCTTGCCTGCTTTATTTCAAACCCTTTCCAAGGAGTACAAATGGAACACCAACTGCCTGCACTGCCCTATGCCATGGACGCCCTGCAACCGCACATGTCCAAGGAAACCTTCGAGTACCACTACGCCAAGCACCACCAGGCCTATGTCACCAACCTGAATAACCTGATCAAGGGCACCGAGTACGAGAACCTCGATCTCGAAGCCATCATCAAGAAGGCTCCGGCCGGCGGCATCTACAACAACGCAGCCCAGGTATCGAACCACACCTTCTTCTGGAACTGCATGAAGCCCAACGGCGGCGGCGAACCGACCGGTGCGCTGGCTGACGCCATCAAGGCCAAGTGGGGCTCCGTTGAAGAGTTCAAGAAAGCATTCCAGACCTCCGCTGTGGGCAACTTCGGCTCCGGCTGGACCTGGCTGGTAAAGAAGGCCGACGGTTCCGTCGATATCGTCAACATGGGCGCCGCCGGCACCCCGCTGACCACTGCCGACAAGGCCCTGCTGTGCGTGGACGTGTGGGAACACGCCTACTACATCGACTACCGCAACATGCGTCCGAAGTTCGTTGAGACCTTCATGACCAGCCTGGTAAACTGGGACTTCGTGGCGAAGAACTTCGCGGCCTGAGTCGTTTTGATTCGTCAGAATACAGTTAACAAAACGGACATATCCGTGTGAAATCCAAACCTGACAAAATCAATTAGTTCCGGAAATGGAGAAGGGGGGCAGATTGCCCCCCTTTTTTCGTATGTTGCCTGCCAGACGAGCCCACATCGAGGAGATGCTCGGGTTATGCGACCCGGGCGCCCAACGATGCCAGCGAACACGACATGGACCGCTCCGATGCCGCCCCTCTGGCCGCAATTCCGAGGCATAACAAGACAGCGTTCGCTTTTGATTGGAGGCAACCATGGAAATCCTGAAGCAGGTTTTCAACATCGCTGGCTACAGCCTAGAGGCAATCGGCGTACTCACCATACTCGCCGGTTGCATCATCGCTGGCTCGCAATTTCTGCGCGAGTGGCGGCACAACGGTGCGGAGACGGCCTATAACACCCTGCGCCGGCAGTTGGGGCAATCGATCATCCTCGGCCTGGAATTTCTGATCGCTGGGGACATCATTCAGACCGTGGTGGTCACCCAGACTCTGGAAAGTGCAGCGGTGCTGGCTGTCATCGTGATGATCCGCGCGTTCCTGAGTTTCACCCTGGAACACAGCATCGAGGGGCGCTGGCCTTGGCAGGGCCACGATGGAAAATCCACTTAAGCTCTTTCATGCATCCAGACCGCCTTATGCAACCTCAGGATTTCCGGTTTTTCCGGCTGCCTTCGCCCCTCTGGCCTGCTGCCAGCGCTTTGCGCTACGCGGTTTTCGTGCAGGAGCAGCAGGTGCCGGAAGAACTGGAACTCGACGCCGAAGATGCCAACGCCCTACATTTGCTGGTGCGGGATGCTGCCGGAAATGCACTGGGCACCCTGCGCATACTGACCAGGGGGAAGGCCGCAAACATTGGCCGCGTGGCAGTAACTGCCGAGGCACGCCGGCAAGGCATCGGAAGCGAAATGGTGCGCCGGGCACTGGCATATTGCCGCGATCTGCGCCTGGAATCCGTGTCACTGGATTCGCAGACCCACATCACGCCGTTTTACGAAAAGCTGGGATTTCGCGCCACAGGCGAAGTGTTCATGGATGCGGGGATTCCGCATCTCCACATGGTCCATTCATTCCAGACCTAGCCTGCCGGCACTCATCCTTCGAAACTCATCCACACCAGGCATCCCGGCCGGTCAGTTTTGATAACCCATGAATTTTTAATGATGGACGCCGAGACCACCATCAGCAATATCAGACCGGCAATTATTCGGGCATGGCGAGCGATGTGTGATCAAGATTTGGCATTTCCCTTCTTGCCACTCGACCAGCGATCGATGACGCGCGCTGCCCAGTCGCGCCCGCCAAGGCCGAATGCCAGAGCCAATGCCAGGCAGGTCGAACCAAACAGAATCGCAAATGCGGTGGTCAACAGTTGTGTGCCGATGGCAAGTTGTTCGAGGGCCACGAATACCGAAAATATTTGTACGCCGTATTCCGCGATGGTGCTGATTGTGAGCGCCCCTTCGACACCCAGATTGCGTAGCCATGCGAACACCATGCGATTGATGAAGCGCGCCAGCAGTGTGCCAAAAATGATGATCAGAACGGCCACAATGATATTTGGCAGAAACAGGGCCACGCGATGAAATAGATCAGCGACGGCGGTCAGACCGAGACTGCTGGATACAGTCACCAGCACGATCAGCAGCACCAGCCAGTAGCTCACCACACTGATAATGCCGGAAAAGGTAATCTGCATATCCCCGTGCTGGAGGAATTCCTCAACACCGGTTTTCTGGGCCAGAGTATCAAAATGGGCTAGCGCCAGCAGGCGCTTTACGCCGGTGCGCACGACTTTTGCAATCAACCAGCCAAAAAACAGCATCACCAGCGCGGCAAGGAGCTTTGGCAGAAAAATTGCGAGTTGCCCAATAATGGCGTTGAACGAGGAAATGAAAATATCAAACTGTTGCTGCATGGTTGAACCTCCTTAAAAAGAGTGCGCGGAACGAAGCGAGAGCACAGATGGCCGTCTGTTGTTCATGGTGAAAGTGGGGCCTATGAACTCTCGAAGGCGACACCGCATTGTTTGGCGATCGCGAGTTTTTGTTGGATTCGGACGGGCCAGCTGAAAACCAACTTAGTAACAATGTATTCCAAAAGCACGGCAATTGCCAAACTCAAAGGGCCGGAAAGACACCCTTTTTTGCTTCGCCGCAAGAATCATTCAGGCAAGCTGCGTGCATTTCTTCTAGAATAAATGCCCCGCAATCCCCAGGAAACACGATGCGCCTGATTCTCGCCCCGATGGAGGGCCTTGCCGACCAGGACATGCGCGATGTCTTGACGCGCCTGGGCGGCATCGACCTGTGCGTCGCCGAGTTCGTGCGCGTCACCCACCATCTGCTCACCGAGCGCGTGCTGCTGCGTACCGTGCCGGAATTGGCCAACGGCGGCTGCACACGTGCCGGTGTGCCGGTGCGGGTGCAGTTGCTGGGCAGCGACCCGGTGTGCCTGGCGGAAAACGCCGCTTCCATCGCCGGCATGGGCGCACCGGGCATCGACCTCAATTTCGGCTGCCCTGCCCCCATGGTCAACCGCCACGGCGGCGGTGCAGTTCTGCTGCAATACCCGGAAATCATCCACACCATCATCGCCGCCACCCGTCGCGCCGTACCACGGCACATTCCCGTCACCGCCAAGATGCGCCTCGGCCTGAAGGATACTGCGCTGACCCTGGATGTCGCCCGCGCCATTGAAGCGGGCGGAGCAGACGAACTCACCGTCCATGCCCGCACCAAAGTTGACGGTTATCGCCCGCCTGCGCACTGGGAGTGGCTGGCCCGCATCCGCGAGGTGGTGAACTTGCCGCTGGTGGCCAACGGCGAGGTGTGGACGCCGGAAGACTGGGAAACCATTCGCGCCGTCAGCGGCTGCAGCGACGTGATGATCGGACGCGGCGCCATCGTGCGTCCGGATCTGGCGCTACGGATCAAGACTGGAGGTGCGGCCATGAGCTGGCCGGAATTGCTTCCCTGGATAGCGGATTACTACCAGCGTCTGCGCGCCAGGGTGGAGCCCAAGCACGCGCCTGGGCGGCTCAAGCAGTGGCTGGGCATGCTGCGCGGCGCCTACCCGGAGGCAGATGCATTGCACCAGACCCTGCGCACCGAGCGCGACCCGGATGTCTTGGAAAGGCTGTTGCTGGGGTGTTACCGTGAAACAGTTTTGTGAAACGTGAAGTCACTCGCTACGCTTTGTTTGTGAAGCGTGAAATGTAAAAACCCCCACACTCAGGCAAGCTCCGTGCATCGCAGATGCCTGCCTTTACCTTTCACACTTCACAGCAAGGGCAAAGCCCGAGCAGTTTCACATTTCACCAGTCGCCTAGAGGCGCCTACCTTTGGTTCATGATTTTAGACGGCAACTCTCGCTAAAAAATTAAGGCAAGACCTTGTCAATGACGATTGCAACGCCTTGCTGGCCAAGTTTGACCGAATCCACCCTGCCAAGCAGGTCGCCGCTTTGCGATATGGCTTGTCCCGATTTAGACACACGTGCGCTGACCATGACTTCCGCATGGTTTGATAGCTTGTCGTTGGACGTCATTGCAAGGGAATCATCCAGCGTAAAGTGATAGGGAAGCTGCTTCGCATCAATCTTCAAACTGGCAATCGGCATTTTCGGGCCTTGCGGCATCTGTGCGTAAATGAACACCATGTCGCCGGGTGCGATCTTGCCGGCCAGTTCCTGACTTACCTTAACCGTGCCGGAAATGGATGAAGCAGAACCCGCCTGGGCTTTAGCGTCTTCCTTCACTGCGCCGGTTTTAGCTCCGCCCCCAGACAGGTTATCCAGGCCAGACAACCCAGCCTGCCTATCGGCATCCTGAATTGCTCCCCTGACTTGACTGGCATATTCATCATCCGGGGGGATGAGTTTGAGCAAACTGCGCCAGTACTCGCCAGCCTTGGTAAAATCCTTGGCCTGGTAGGCGGCACTGCCTGCAAGATTCAACGCCTTGCCGTCCTGTGGATTCAACTTCAAGGCCCGATCGATCAACTCCTGCGGCTTGCCCTGCAATCTCCCGCCCAGCGCCATGGCAAGCGCGTCTGCATAATCCGCCAAGACAGATGAATTATCGGGAACCAGCTCACTGAGTTTTGCATAGGCCCGCGCAGATTCGCCAAACTGCCCTGTTGCGCCATAGCTGCGTGCCAGCATATTCCAGCCGGAAGGATCATTCGGCTGATTCTTGAGTTTTGCTTCCAGTGCGGCAATCATGGGAGCGGCATCATGCTGGCCCGGCTCAGCCATTGGCGGGGGAGCGCTGCGCGGCATCATCGCCGCATCGGGGCTGCCCAGGCCCACATAAATTCCGATCGCAACAAGCGGAATTGTCCCGGCAAGAATGTACCCCAGGCTACGGCCAGTCTGGCTCGCCGCTACGGGGGAAGATTCCACAGGCACGTCCTCACTCAGGCGTTTCTCGATTTCAAGCCGGGCATCCTGATACTGCTGCGGGTCCAACTCGCCATTATCGAGATCGTTTTTCAACTCCGCCAACTGGTCATGATAGATGGCGATATTGGCAGCCTTGCGATCCACCTGTCCGGATCTGACATTACGGCGCAGCAATGGAGGCAAGATAAATGCCAGCGCAATCCCGATTAACAGGAAAAAGAGTGCCCAGAACAGCGAAATAGTCCAAAAATTACTCATGATTTGTTTCCGTTATTGCCAAGGAGAGCTTCCACGCGTTTCTTTTCTTCCTCGGACAGGGATTCGCCGGCAATGCGCTCCCCGCGCCGTTTAAGGTACAAAAAGAAACCGCCTCCAGCGCCGACAAGCAGCACGAAGGGTCCAAACCACAATAACCAGGTCAAGGGCTTGAGCGGGGGTTTATAAAGTACAAAATCGCCATAGCGATCTGTGAGATATTCGATCACCTGGTCATTGCTCTTGCCGGTCCTCAATTGGTCACGGATTTCCTGGCGCAGATCCTGTGCCAACTCCGAGCGGGAGCCGGCCAGAGACTCGTTCTGGCATACCAGACAGCGCAAATCCTCGGAAAGCGCGATCATTCGCTGCTCCAGAACTGGGTCTTCGGCAATCGGCACGGCCTCGCCAGCAATGGCGGACAAGGGGAGCCAAAGTGCGAAGGCTATTATTCCGGCTCGCTGCGCGAGTTTCATGTTAAGCCTCATTGCTGCAACTCCTTCGCCAAGGGAAGAATTTTTTTATCCAGTATTTCCTGGGTCAGGGGGCCGGTATGCTTGTAGCGGATAATGCCGGTTTTATCGATCAGATAGGTCTCCGGAACCCCATACACGCCATAATTCATACCCGTCCGCCCATCTGGATCGATCACAGTCTCGACATAAGGATTTCCAAAACGTGTCAACACGGCACGAGCATCGCCGGGCTGGTCCTTGTAATCCATGCCATAGATCGGCACGATGCCCTGCCTCGCCAGACCAAGCAGGAGATCGTGTTCCTGGCGGCAGGAACCGCACCATGAAGCCCACACATTGAACAGCCAAACCTTGCCGCGCAGATCCGCCGGACTCATTTGCCTGGACGGGTCGGACAACAGGGCAAGCTTGAAATCGGGCGCCGGTTTGCCGATCAGCGGCGATGGCACTTCGCGCGGATTAAGTTTGAGACCGATACCGAGAAAAATCACCAGTACGATAAAAATACCCAGGGGGATCAGGAAACGCTTCATGCTTCACCCCCCTTTAACTTGCGCGCAGCACGGTAACGCCGGTCGGTGATCGCCATAAAACCGCCCAGGGCCATCAGCACCGAGCCGATCCAGATCCACACCACGAACGGTTTGTGGAACAACCGCACGCTCCAGGCGCCATCATCCAGACGTTCCCCAAGTGCGGTATACAGGTCGCGCGTAAAGCCATAATCGATCGCCGATTCGGTGAAAGGCATGCCCGAGGCTACGTAAATGCGTTTTTCCGGGTGCAGCGTGGTGAACGGCTTGCCGTTCTGGCTCACTTCAAGCGTGCCGCGCGAGCCCGTATAATTCGGGCCCGTCACGTCGACCACCCCGTCGAAGCGGAAGGTATAACCCTGTACCGTGACCGTCTCGCCCACAGCCATGCGCATATTGCGCTCGGTCTGGTAGGACGACACCATGGTCACGCCAATGACCGTCACCGCTACGCCAAGATGCGCCAGGTGCATGCCGTAAAAGTTCGCCGACCAGCCTGCGGTCGTGCGCAACCGCGCACGCACGCTGATGGCAACGGTCACAGCGATCCACAGGGCCAGCAGAATACCCAGGGAAACCATCGGCAGCCACTTTTCCTGAGTAAATGGCAACAGCAAGGCCACCACGACGCTGGCACCAAAACCCCACTTCAGGCGATGAGCCAATTCAGGCACATTCACCTGTTTCCAGCGTGTCAGCGGTCCGACACCGGCAAGGAAGATCAGCGGCGTTACCAGAGGAATGAATACGGAGTTGAAATAAGGCGGCCCGACCGAAATTTTGCCCAAGCCCAGCGCATCCAGAAACAACGGGTAGAGCGTACCCAGCAGCACCGAGGCAGTCGCCGTCAGGAGCAGGATATTGTTCACCATCAGGAACGATTCGCGTGAAACCAGCGCAAAGCGTCCGCCCAACCCGACCTTGGAGGCACGCATGGCGAACAGCAACAGCGAGCTGCCAATCACCGCGGCGAGGAACATAAGAATGAACAGGCCGCGCGTCGGATCAGTGGCGAAAGAGTGCACCGAGGACAGCACGCCGGAGCGTACCAGGAAAGTGCCAAGCAAACTCAGGGAAAACGCGCCAATGGCCAGAAACACCGTCCACGCCTTGAAGCTGCCGCGTTTCTCGGTCACAGCCAGAGAATGGATCAGTGCAGTCCCCACCAGCCAGGGCATCAGCGAAGCATTTTCCACCGGGTCCCAGAACCACCAGCCACCCCAGCCCAACTCGTAATAGGCCCACCAGCTGCCCATCATGATGCCAATGGTCAGGAATGCCCAAGCCGATGTCGTCCATGGACGCGACCAGCGCGCCCAACTGGCATCCAGCTTGCCGGATAGCAAGGCCGCGATGGCAAATGCGAAAGCCACGGAAAATCCGACATAGCCCATGTACAGGATTGGCGGGTGAACCACCATGCCCGGATCTTGCAGCAATGGATTGAGGTCGGAACCGTCCATGGCCATCGGCATGCGCAGGAAAGGATTGGACGTCGCCAGCATGAATAGCAGGAAGCCGAAGCTGACCAAACCCATCACACCGATCACCCGCGCCACCATGTCATCCGGCAGATGGCGACTGAACAGGGTGACCGCCACTGTCCAGAGTCCAAGAATTAAGGTCCATAGCAGCATCGAACCTTCATGCGAACCCCAGGTTGCGGTGAAGCGATATATTTCAGGAAGGCGGGAATGGGAGTTGCGCGTCACGTTCACGACAGAAAAGTCGTGAGTTAAAAACGAATAAGCCAATGCGCAAAAGGCAATAGCGACAAGCAGGAACTGGGCGCGGGCTGCCGGCCTGGCGACCGCCATCCACGCCTGATTGTTTCGCGCGGCGCCCACCAGCGGCAGGACACCTTGTACAAGCGCTATCAGCAGCGCCAGGATTAATGCAAAATGGCCAAGTTCTGGAATCATTATTTACCTTCCTGCGGTGAAGCTGAATCGGGTGGAACAACTAAGGTTTGCTGGGCTTTTTGCGCCTGTTCCAGCGCGCTGGCTGCTTCGGGGGGCATGTAATTCTCGTCGTGCTTGGCCAACACCTGCTCGGCCACGAACACGCCGTTGCCGTTCATGCGTCCTTCCGCCACCACGCCTTTGCCTTCCTTGAACAAGTCGGGCAGGAGACCTTTGTAGGTAACAGGAATGGTTTTCGCTGTATCTGTGATGCGGAAATGTGCCGTCACACCATCCGGCTCGCGGCGCAGGCTGCCATCCTCGACCAGCCCGCCAATTCGGAATGCCCGCTCGAGCGGTGCCTCTCCATTTGCAATCTGCGTCGGAGAGAAGAAAAACACCAGATTACTCTGAAAAGCATTGAGCACCAGCGCAGCCACTGCACCCAACGCCAGCACCACAACGCCAATCAGAATCAGTTTTTTATGTCGTGATTTCATTTAGTTATCTATATCCTTTTCGGCCTTGCCATACCTCACCGCGCGCAATGCTTGCTTCAATGCATTTTGCCGCCGCGCCCTCAAAAGCAGTATCTCACCGGCGACCAAGATGAAAGTCACCGCATAGGATCCCCACACGTAGAGTCCATACCCGCCCATGTGAAAAAAATCGGACCAGCTATTCCAGTTCATGCTTTGGACTCCAGCAATTGGGCCACCCACTGACTATTTCGTTCACGCTCCAGAATAATACTGCGCGCTCGCGACAACGCCGCCGCAATGGCGTACATCCATACCGCGAACGCCATCACCAGCATGCCAGCCAGCATGATGGTGGCCATGCTCGGTGCTTTGGTCACGCTCACCGACGCACCCTGATGCAGGGTATTCCACCATCGGACGGAGAAATAAATGATCGGCACGTTAACCACGCCCACCAGCGCAATCAGGGCACCGGCGCGGTCGGCGCGACGTGGGTCATCGATCGCCGCCTGCAGCGCCATGAAGCCGATATAAAGGAAAAACAGGATCAACTCCGAAGTCAGGCGCGCATCCCATACCCACCACGTACCCCAGGTCGGCTTGCCCCACAGGGCGCCTGTCCACAACGCAACGAATGTCAGCATGGCCCCGGTAGGCGCCAGCGCGCTCATCATCATGAACGACAGGCGCGTGTTGAATGCCAGCCCGATCGCTGCCCACACGGCCATCACCACATAGATGAACATCGACATCCAGGAGGCGGGCACATGGATGAAGATGATGCGGTAGGATTCACCCTGCTGGAAATCCGTGGGCGCAAGAACGAAACCGATGTACAGCCCAACCACGGAGAGCGCGGCAGCCGCCGCATAAAACCACGGGATCGCCCTGCCTGCAAGACCATAAAATGTCGCAGGAGAAGAATATTTGTACCAGTTAACGCTGTTCATCATTCAATCGAAATCCTCAACGCTGCCGATACCGCCCACGGCGTCAGCAAGAAGGCCAAAATCAAAATGCTGCCCAATAATGACAGGTGCGCTTCCGCACCCAGTCCCGACATCGCGCCATCCACCGCACCGGCGCCAAAAATCAGCACCGGAATGTAGAGCGGCAGCACCAGCAGCGAAACCAGCACGCCGCCTCCGCGCAAGCCCAGGGTAAGGGCCGCGCCGACTGCACCAATCAGGGACAGCACTGGCGTACCGAGCAACAGCGAAAATATCAGCACGCCCAGCGCCTCGTTCGACAAACCGAACTGGATTCCCAGCACCGGCGCCACGAGAATCAGCGGCACCCCGCTCACCAGCCAGTGCGCCAGAATTTTTCCGGTGATCCACACCACCGGCGGCGTCGGCGTCAAAACCAGCTGTTCCAGCGTGCCGTCGGCGTAGTCGTTGGCGAACAGGCGCCCCAGAGAAAGCATAGCCGCAAGCAGCGCCGACACCCACACAACGCCGCCACCCATCAGGCGCAGCAGTTTGGTATCTGGTCCGACACCCAGCGGAAACAGGCTGGCAACGATCACGAAAAAAAACAGCACGGTTAGCACATCCCCGCGCCGTCTCATGGCCAGCGTCAACTCACGCCGCAACAAATCAAAGACAGTTTGCAGCATATTCACGACGCCAATTGCAAAATTCTGGGTTCAATGCCCGGAATCATAACCGGTTGATGCGTAGTCAGCAAAGCCATGCCGCCGCGCTGCAAATGCTCGCCGATCAGGGACTGCACCAGTTGCAGAGCGGCCTGATCCAGCGCCGTGAGCGGCTCATCCAGAATCCACAGCTTGGCTTTGACCAACAGCATGCGAGCCAGAGCCACGCGACGACGCTGCCCTTGTGACAGTGATTTTGCCGGCAGGTTCAGGCAATGCCCCAAACCAAGGTGGCCGAGCGCACCTTCGACCTCATCCCGGCCCATAGCCATCCCAGCCAGCCGGCAAGAAAAGTCGAGGTTCTCGAAAGCAGTAAGATCCTCCTTGATCGCCGGGGCATGCCCGAAATAGGCCATCTCGGCGTGGTAGCTTTCGCGTACCGAGGCAATTTTCTCACCGCGCCATAGAATATCGCCGAACTCTGGTGCCAGCAAGCCGCATACCATGCGCAACAGGCTGGTCTTGCCACTGCCGTTGGCACCTTGCACCAGCAGCAGTTCGCCTTCACGCAAAATGAAATTCAGGTGACTGAATAATGTGCGCTCGCCTCGAACACAGGCGAGGTCTTTCCCTTCCAGCATCGATAAACGCCCTGACTTTTTAAACTGAATAGCTTGCCATCAAGCCATCAAAAATAATTATGGGCATTGTACTGGATAAAATACAAAAACTGCGCCCCCGCTCGCATGCACATTAAAAATATTAAGAACCCCGAGTACACCCAAACAACAAACCTTTCTGAGTTATTTCAAATCAAGGTTTGAGTATCGCCTTATCATTTATCATAATCATTCATTCTCAAATTTCTGCTCTGTGACTTCCCTGTGAAATCTCTCGCACTTCCCGCCGCTACAGTGGGGTTGATTTTCTGCTTTGCAGCTCAGGCCGGCGAACTGACCGATGTATTGCACGACACACTGCAGCACCCGCAATTGCGCGCGGCCGGATTGCAGACCGGCGCAGCCGAGGCCCAGAAGGACGCCGCCAGCGGCCGCTATTTCGGCAATGCCGCCCTGCTGGCAGGCTGGCACCATTATGAAGGGCCACGCGTGGTGGGCGTCTACACCCCCGGCCAGCCCGGCCTGCCGCTCACTTCCAGCCGCATCGCCCAGGCCGGCGTGAATTACACCCTGCCGGTGGATGTATTCGGCGTCATCGCCGCCAATCGCGAGAAGGCGCAGCAGGATCTGGCCGCCAGCCAGTTGCTGGAGCGCCAGCAAACCCTGCTCAAGCTGCACCAGGCCGCCAGCGCCTATTTCAATCTGCAGGCGCTGTTGCAGCAGAAAGAGGCCCTTGTGCGCTATCGCCAGCGCGTGGAAGCCGCGCATACGCGCATCCTCAAGGAAGTCGAGCTGGGCAAGGCCGCCAGCGTGGACGCGCGCTACACGGAAAGCGAGATGATGCGCCTCGCCGCGGATGAAACCGCGCTGCAAAGCGCCATCAGCCAGACCCAGGCCGACCTGCAGGAAGCCAGTGGCCGGGAAAACTTCCTGCCCCGGGCAGCCGTTCCCCCGCCCCCCGGCTGGGACGAGGCAGCGCCTGACGCCACCTTGCCGGTGCAAATCGCCACCGCCCGCGAGGCCGCGGCGCACGCCCAGGCGAGCGAAAACCGGCGTGCCCTGTATCCCTCATTCAATCTCGATGCCAATTATTTCCGCAACTACGGCGGCGGCGATGACCGCGACACCTGGACCGTCGGCGGTGTCGTCAGCCTGCCAATCGGCGTCTCTGCCCACAAACAGGCACAGGCGCAGCATCTCAGCGCACAGGCCGCAGCCGAGCAGAAGCACGCTGCGCTGCGCGACTCGGCGCGCCAGTTGTCCAGCCTGAAGAGCGCCTACCAGGCGGCACGCGCCGACATGGCAGCAATGGAGAAGGAAATCGAATACCGCGACCAAGTGGTGGCGGTACAGCGTGAAATGCAGCGCCTCGGCAGCCAGACGCTGGAAAACCTGTTCCGCCATGAACGCGACCTGCTCGATGCCCGCTACCGGCTGGCGCTTTCCAGCGCACGCGCGGCGGCAGCCTGGTCCTCTGCGCAGGTACTGGCCGGCACCGCGCCGGAAACTTACATCGCCCGATGGGAACATCCATGAAAAAGAAAATCATCCCGCTGCTGCTGATCGTCGCCCTGATCGGCGCAGGCGTGGTCATTATCAAGAAAAAACGCAGCCAGCTCGCGCAGGAAATCCCGCCCCAGACGCTCGCCGTGGTCGTGGAAGCACGCCAGATACAGGCCGGCCCGGTCGAACTGACGCGGCGCACCACGGCGGATGTGGTCGCGCTGCATGAAAATGTGGTCTCCAGCCGCCTCACCGCCTATGTCACCGCCCTGCCCCTGTTTGAGGGCGCGCGCTTCAAGCGCGGTGACTTGCTGGTGAAGCTCGACATGAGCCTCTCCGGCTCGCAGCCCCAGGGCAGCTCCCTCGCCGCCGACCTGGCCGCGGCCGAAAGCGCCCTCAAGGCCGAGCAGGCGCGCCTGCAGCGCACCCGCCAATTGCACCAGATCGGCGGGGTTTCGCTGGAGCTGTTGCAGGCAGCGGAGGCCGCAAGCGCTGCGGCCCAGGCGCGCCACGCCGTGGCAAGAGAAAACCTGCGCAATGCCAGTGTGAGCGCGCCCTTCGATGGCGTCGTCAGCCAGCGCCTGGTCCAGCCCGGCGATCTCGCCACGCCCGGCAAACCCCTGCTCAAGATCACCGACACCGCGGCAGGCAACCGCCTCCTGATCACTTTGCCGACAGGCTTGCAGCCCATCGCACTCAAGGCAGGTGACCAGACACTGCCGCTGCAGGCCTGGCCGGAAGCCACGCCTCAGGGTCTGCGCCGCTTTGAAGCCCGTGCCGCGAGCGGATTCGCGCCGGGTACCCGAGTGGACGCCCTGGCCGTCATCTACCAGGCACCCCAGGCCGTGCTGCTGCCGCGCGCCTGCCTGTTCAACAGCGACGGCCATGGCGCAACGGTGTTGCGCCTGGGCGAGCAGGACAAGCTTGAGTCCCTCAACGTACAACTCGCCGCCGAGGGCGAGGAAGGCGCCGCCACGCTCGATCCGCGCCTGGCCGGCCAGCGCGTGCTGTGCGCCAGCCCGGACATCCTCACCCGCCTCGCGGCGGGCACGGCCTTCAAGCTGCAAGGGCAGAAGCCATGAGCCCGGCCAATTTTCCACCGGGACCCAGCCGCCATGCTGTTTAAATTCTTCCACGGCCGTCCGCTGCTGCTGGTCATGGTGCTGGCCATCACCTCCCTCTTGGGGGTGATCGGCTACGCCAAGATGCCGCGCAACATGTACCCCGACGTGGAGCGGCCACAGGTCACGGTCATCACGCAACTGCCCGGTGCTGCTGCCCTTTCCGTGGCGCAGAAACTTTCGCGCCCGATCGAGCAGGAGCTCTATGCGCTGTCGCACATCCGCGATGTGCAGAGCACCAACAAGAATGAAGTCTCGATCGTGCGCGCCGAGTTCAATTACGAAAAAGGCCTCGATGCGGCGCTGCTCGACGTCAACAATGCGCTTTCCCGGGTGCGCGGCAAGCTGCCCGCCGAGGTTCCCCCTTCCAGTGTTTATGCCGTGGGCGGATTCACCCAGCCGGTGATGGTTCTGGCCTTGTCGCCGCGCGCAGGCAGCAATCTGTCACTGGCACAGGTGCGCTTGCTGGCCGAGAACGACATCCGTTCCGCGCTGGTCACCCAGCCCAATATCGCCAACGTGGAAGTCTTCGGCGGCTACGAACCGGCACTCAGGATCGAGTTCGACCCGATCAAGCTGGCCCGCTATCGCATCACCCAGGCGCAGTTACAGGAGCTGATCAGCAAGCTCAACCGCGACTGGCCGGTGGGCACGGCGCAGGGCAAGGACAGCAGCATGACCGTCACCATTTACGGCGAGCGCGCCAGCCCGGAAGCGTTGCGCCTGTTGCCGCTCACCGGAGGGCTGACGCTGGGCGACGTCGCCGAACTGAAACTGGGCCATGCCGAGCGCAATTCGGCCTATCACGGCAACGGCAAGGCAGCGATCGGCATCGCCATGCTGCGTGCCCCGGGCGGCCCGGTGCAGAAGGTGGTGGACGACATCGAAGCCGTGCTGCCAAATCTCAAGGCGCGCTACCCCAATCTCGAATTCGCCATTGCCGACACCCAGGGCGAGTTGATCACAACTTCCAACGACAACATGATGGAAGCCTTGCGCGACGCCATCATTTTCACCAGCCTGGTGATCCTGTTCTTCCTCGGCAACTGGCGCGCCGTAGCCACTGCCCTGATCTCGATTCCACTGGTTTTCCTCTCCACCATCGCCATCCTTTGGCTGACTGGCAAGGAAATGAACATCCTGGTCATGACCGGGATTATTCTGGCGCTCGGCATGCTGGTGGACGACGCGGTGGTGGTGCTGGAGAACATCGAGCGTCACCTGGGCGAATTGCACGAGGACGTTCACACCGCCATCCGGCGCGGCACCGAGGAAGTGCTGTTCCCGGTCTTCGTCGGCACGCTGGCGACTGCCGCGGTGATCACACCGCTGATGTTCGTGGGCGATTTCTCGCAGCAGATTTTCAAGCACCTGATCCTGGCGGTGGTGATCGCGGTGTTCACTTCCTATTTCGTGTCGGTGACCTTCATCCCGCGCCTGTCGGCCTTCTGGTACCGCAACGGCCTGCCGCCCAAGAACCGCCTCGAAAGATGGATGGAGCGCGGCTACCAGAAGCTGCTGGCGCCCGGCGCAGGCCTTTACGCGGGCGGTCTGCAATTCGCCTTCCACGGCGGTTTCTGGCGGCGCCTGCTGCTGGTCCTCCCGGCCTTCGCGCTGCTGGTCTTCAGCTTCAAGACCATCATGCCCATGATCGGCAGGGACGCTCTCCCACCCATGGATACCGGCATCGTGCGCGTCCACGTCAAGTTCGGCGCCAATGAGCCGGTTACCGTGGCCGAGGCGCGGCTCAAGGAATTTGAAGCGCGCCTGATGCAGGACCCGCGCGTCAAGCGCGTGAGCGCCACCTTCGGCTCCGAAGCCGGGGTCATCTCGCTGGGTTCCGGGCAGTTGCCTGCAGAGGCCACGTTCAACATCACCTACATCAACCGGCTGGAGCGCAAGGAAAGCAGTTGGCAGATCGAGGCCGACCTGCGCCGTCAACTGGCCGAACTGCCCGGCGTAAGCACTGCGGACGCCTTCGACTCCGGCGCCACGGCGCTTTCCACCATCAAGGCGCCGGTGAATATCCGCCTCACCGCCGAGGACTGGCGCCTGCTTCCCGGCGCCGCCGAGAAGGTCAAGGCCGCCCTGTTGCAAGTGCCGGGCCTGACTTCGGTTTCGCTCAACTGGGATGCCAACACCACGGAAACCCACCTGGTGCTGGACGAAAACAAGCTGCGCGCCTTCGCTCTGACCCCGGATGCGGTGATCGCCCAGTTGCCGCTGAAAGGCCTGCCGGTGGCCTCCCTGAGCAAGCTGCCCACGATCAGCGCGCTGCCGGTGCGCAGCTATTTTTCCGAGCCCTACCGCTCCGATCCCGCCAGCCTGGCCTTGCTGCCGGTGCTGCTGCCGGACGGATCGAGCGTGGCGCTGGGAGAGATCGGCAGCTTCAGGCAGCAGCCCGGCCTGTCGCTGCTGACCGGCAACGGCATGCGCTACAGCCTGGACGTACTGGCCTACCGCAACACCGCGCCGATCAGCAAACTGAGCGAAAGCGCATTGGCCGCGGTGCAGAAAGTCCTGCCGCCAGGCGTGGAAGCCGCCGACAAGGGCGACAACGCTGCCGGCGCGGATTCCAGCAAGCGCATGCTGATGGGACTGGGGATGGGAATCCTGCTGCTGTTCGGCGTGCTGGTGCCGGCTTATGGCAGCGTCAAGCTGGCCCTGCTGTCCATCCTGATCCTGCCGCTCTCCGCGATCGGCGCCGTATGGGGCCTGCTGGCCTTCGACAAGGCACTGGCCCTGCCCGCCATCCTGGGCATCGTGCTGCTGTTTTCCATCATCATCAAGAACTCGATCCTGATGGTGGATTTCATCCAGGAGCGGCGCCGCGAGGGACTCGGGCCCTTCGATGCCGCGCTGGGCTCGATCCGGCTGCGCTACCGCCCGATCCTGATGACGGCCTTCGGCACCATCGCCGGCATGATCCCCATCGCCATGCAGCGCGCGGTGGGCCTGGAGCGCCTCTCCCCGCTGGCCGACGCCGCAATCGGCGGGCTCCTGGTGGGCACGGTGCTGAGCCTGTTCTACCTGCCGATGTTTTACGTCTGGGTAAGCGGCAAGGCCAAGGCCTAGTGTAGTGTTGCACGCTAAATGGCACTTTCAGAGCCTTCGCAAGAGTGGCATAACAAGGCGCGACGCGCAGGCAATGGTCATTCCCTTGCCAAGCGTTGCAACGCCGTTAGGGCGCTCTTGCGAAGGCTCCCTGCGGGCGAGCGCCTGGGCGGCCATATGCGGCGTTGCGGGCGCTTGGAATAGAATGACTATTCCGGCGTACCCGCGCCTTGCATATGGCCGCCCAGGCGCTCGCTGAAAGTACCGTTTAGCGTGCAACACTACACTAGATCGGGATCACGGCTTCCGTCGTGCTTACATCGGCAGCCATGCGGGAATGAACCGTGCCAAGTAATGGATAATTAAAGGAGACGGAAAT
>JAUSBJ010000034.1 GCA_030652035.1 Sulfurimicrobium sp. | reverse complement strand
CGAACGCATTCTGGTTTCGCGCAAGCATCCGCAACAAGGTTATCGCACCTGCCTGGGCGTATTGCGACTGGCCAAAGTCTACGGCGATGCCCGCCTCGATGCGGCTTGCCAGCGCGCACTTCAGATCAACGCACTGACCTACCGTTCCATCGAATCCATGCTCAAGACCGGCATGGATCAGAAACCTTTGCCGGCACCGAATCCGGAACAGGGTACTTTGCCTTCGCACGAGAACGTGCGTGGGCCTTCTTATTACCATTGACAGGAGAATGATGAATGCTACTTCACCCGACCTTCGACAAGCTGAAACAACTTCGCCTGGCCGGCATGGCCCGCGCGTTTGAAGAACAACAACAGTTATCAGAAATGGGCTCGCTTTCTTTCGAGGAGCGGCTTGGGTTATTACTGGACCGGGAATCGACAGAAAGAGAGTCCAAGGCGCTGGCATCCCGGTTGAAGCGTGCCCGTCTGAGGCAGGAGGCGACGCCGGAAGACATCGACTTCAAGGCTGCACGCGGTCTGGATAGATCAGCCATCATCGGGCTGCTGGATAGTGCCTGGTTGCGCGACCACCGCAATGTGCTGATCACGGGTCCTACCGGGGTGGGCAAGACCTATCTGGCGTGTGCCATCGCACATAAGGCTTGCCGCAATGGTGCGTCAGCGCTTTACTACCGGCTGCCGCGGCTGCTGCCTGACCTGGCTGTGGCCAAGGTGGATGGGCGTTTCCGGAAACTGCTGGAACAACTGGCCAGAACGGATGTGCTGATTCTGGACGATTGGGGCCTGGCGCCCATGACGCCGGAGGCGCGGCACGATTTACTGGAAATTCTGGATGACCGTCATGGCCGGAAATCCACCGTGGTCACCAGCCAACTGCCAGCCGAGCACTGGCATGAGGCCATTAATGATCCAACGCTTGCTGACGCTATTCTGGATCGCCTTGTGCATAACGCTTACAGCTTCAAACTGAGTGGAGAATCCATGCGAAAGAAACGAGCAAAATTGACGAACCCAGAGGGTTCAGAGTAAAAAGCTAAAAAACCGCGTCGCTTCGCTCCGGCCCCGTCCACTTTGCCGTGGATCGTGCGTCCAGTTTCCCGTGGAATGCTTGTCCACTTTGCGTGGAATACGCAGCTCCCTCTCTCACCCCGGTAAGCTACAATACTCCAGAGAAGGAGGCCGCAGACAGGGCTGTTGTAGCTCCCTCTCTCACCCCGGTAAGCTACAATACCCTCATCATCTCCCTGACCATGGCACTCGTTGTAGCTCCCTCTCTCACCCCGGTAAGCTACAATCCACCACGCTCTGCAGGTTCCACATCGCGGGTTGTAGCTCCCTCTCTCACCCCGGTAAGCTACAATGATGATGGCTTGCGCCTGGGCGACACGCAGGTTGTAGCTCCCTCTCTCACCCCGGTAAGCTACAATAGTGGCAGACGATGAAACGGGCCGCATCATGTTGTAGCTCCCTCTCTCACCCCGGTAAGCTACAATACCCGAACGAAACGTCTCGCGTTGCTCGATGTTGTAGCTCCCTCTCTCACCCCGGTAAGCTACAATTGTGATATTGATCTTACCGGGGCGGATACGGTTGTAGCTCCCTCTCTCACCCCGGTAAGCTACAATATCGGCGGTGGCTCTACGCCAGCATCGCGTGTTGTAGCTCCCTCTCTCACCCCGGTAAGCTACAATCAACAGCCGCGACGTGGTTCCCTTACATCGGTTGTAGCTCCCTCTCTCACCCCGGTAAGCTACAATTGATTTGTTGTATACCCTGCGGCCCTGATGGTTGTAGCTCCCTCTCTCACCCCGGTAAGCTACAATTTCCCGCTCTCAACGAACACAGTAATGTCTGTTGTAGCTCCCTCTCTCACCCCGGTAAGCTACAATGACTTGGGCGCTGGTGCACGAGAAGCTCGAGTTGTAGCTCCCTCTCTCACCCCGGTAAGCTACAATCAGCATCGCCGGACAGGTCGCGCAATGGTGGTTGTAGCTCCCTCTCTCACCCCGGTAAGCTACAATCGGTTTTACTTGTTCAATCTCAATCCTCCTGTTGTAGCTCCCTCTCTCACCCCGGTAAGCTACAATCCAACATTGCAGCAAGCGATTCGATAGACTGTTGTAGCTCCCTCTCTCACCCCGGTAAGCTACAATTTCGAGCGTGAAGCCTGGAACTGCTTGACCGTTGTAGCTCCCTCTCTCACCCCGGTAAGCTACAATTACATCGCAGCGATCCCGTCAATCAGATTGGTTGTAGCTCCCTCTCTCACCCCGGTAAGCTACAATACCCTAACCCGAACTGCCCGGCTGGCTTGCCGGTTGGGCAGTTCGGGTTAATTTTTTCCTGCTCAGAAAAGCAGCATCTGATCGGTATTGACCTTTTTTTCCTGAAAAGATTTGGTGCCTACCAGCAGTTTCATGTTCGCGAATTGCTTTTCGCTGACTTGCAGGCAGCGTATCGAACCTTCCTTGGGCAAGTTATCCGCAAGCCGTTTCAAATGTTTCTCGGCATCGTCCATGCCGTTCACCATGCGCCCATACACCGACCACTGGATCATGTCGTAACCGTCCTGGATCAGGAAGCGGCGAAAGATGGTGTAGACGCGCCGCTTCTCGCGGGTGGTGACGGGTAAATCGAAGAATACGAGCAGGCGCATATAGCGGCGGGTGGCGATGCTCATGGCTCGTCAAAATCGCCGGTTGGCGAAATTGCGCCTGCGCCCAGAAGGGGCAGCGCCAGTCGTTCGTGCTGTGCATTTTGCAGCACGATGGCGGACAGGCCGGAGATGGTCGCTTCGATGGCGGCAAGCAGGGTGCAGCTGCCATCTTCCGGGCTGTGGCTGGAAAGCGTTACATCTTCGTGCAGGAGAGAGACGAGCCGCCCTTTGTCGGCAGGCTCCAGGTCGCGGGCGGGTTCTTCGGGGTAATGTGCCAGTACGGCGGCATCGACCAAGGGGCGATAGGGCTCGATCAGGTCGTCGGCGAGATTGAAGGCGTTCTGCTCACTGTGATGAAACAGCCCGAAGGCAGGGAGAAATCCGTAGCCTGTCAGCGTGCGGGCAATCGCCGCGCGCACCACGGCGTAACCGTAGTTGAGCGCCGCATTGTGAAATCGCGACTGGCCGCGATGGAAGTGCGGGTTGAACAGGCCGCGGAAATAAATCTGTGCGGCCTGCGCTTCGCAATTGTCCGGGTCGCCCGAGCGCACGTCACGCGCAAGCTGCTGCAAGCGGCGGGCATCGTCAGGCTGGCCGGCACGGGCGAGCACAGAGGCCTGATTGCGTATCTTGAACCGCACAATGCGCTGCCATAGCCGCTTCCTGTCGGGCTGGGTCTGTGCCAGTTGCGCGGTCATCACCTTGAGCGCGCGGCTATGTGGCAGGTAGGGCAGCAGTACGCCGTTGGGCAGATGCGAGGCGTTGACGGTGAGCACGGCAATCTGCGCTTCGGCACAGGCGGAGAGCAGGGGCGCGGTGAGGCTGATTTGCGGGTGGTCGAGCACCAGTACGCTGATGTCCTCCAGCATGACCCGAGCCGAGTTGGTGCCTTGTTCAATGGTCAGGGCGCGATCTACCAGCGTCAGTGTGGCAGGATTGGCAATAACCACGCTGCGCCAGCCCACGGCCTACCTCTTGCTTGGCTTGGTGTGGATGGGCTGCCGCTCTTCCTTGTGAACCCGGTGCAGGTTGCCGAGAAGATCGACGTGGTATTTTTCGACTGCGAGGGCGGTAAATATTCCGATGCCCCTAATCTTTCCTTTCTCGCCGATAGATTGATTCCGATCATGAGTGTAAATCGACAATGATGCGCCACTACCACGATCCATTTCCACGAAATAGCCATCCTTTATCCCGCTTGTCAGCTTAATTCGTACCCAATCATTAGGATGTAGGCTAAAGAGGAATTGATAAGTTTCATCTATTTCTGGCCATTTATTCTCAGGGGTGTGCGCCTTAGCGGAACGATTCGGTAGTTTTGCCTTTACAGCATCAGATACGTATACCGGCACCGCATGAAACCGAGCGCCCTTGGTGAAAATATCCACCCGCAGCATGGCACCGTTGTTGGCGATGCCGCCACGTATCGGGATGCCACTCTTTTGAGTGTCGATTAGCTTGACGCTCTTGATCTGGGGAGATGACTTACCTGCCGCACTCTGTTTGATGAGTGGCGGCTGTCCCGTGGCAAATGCCTTCGCGCCTGCACATTTGTTTTGTTTTTTGTCCTCGTCCTTATATGTCTCAAGCCGGGCGCTCAATTCCTTTATCCACTGTTCATTGCGAGGATCTCCACGTCCAGAAATCTTTTCGATATCCGAAAACTTTAAGGATGTAAGCGGGGTTTTTGTGGAAGCCAGGCATTTTTTTATCAGCCTGTTCTCTTGGCCTGTTGAGCGGATCGTTTCCTGATGCGCCGCGCCCAGTCCGCGCCGCGTGGGCGCGCGCGAGACGCGCACTGGGAGAATGTCGGACGCGTCATCATAGCCCGGCAGCATGCTCAGATTGAGTGGCGGATCGTTGGATAGCCGCGCCAGCAACTCGTGCCGGAAATGCGGCCAGGGTTCGGGGAAATGGGCTTCAAGTCTGCGTAATGCCACGACGTCGATGATTTCTCCGGTTTCCGGGTCGGGGCAGTTGGCGCGTACGTAGCCCAGTTCTTTGCGCCGCGAGTAATCGGATATGCGCTTGACCAGGCCACGGCTGGTGGCTGCAATCACGGCAGCATCGAGCGCGTGATGCAGATCGCCGTTTTCCCTCACCTTGATCAGCCCCCATCGGGCACGCAGCAAGGAGGTGAGCTGGCCGGAGAGCACCACGCAGCGCTCTGCGCCTTCCGAGTCCGGGTGCCATTGCAGATGGGTTTCCACCATGCCCTTGAATTCACGGCAGATGTAGCGCGTGTCGTTGAGATTGCGCTCGCGGAATTCGCTGGCCTCGTCTGCGCCGAAATTCATTCGCAGCAGGCGGTTGCGCTTGGCCTGGCGGATGGATTTGTTGCCCTGCACCCAGGCGACATAGCGCTGCCAGCGTGGGCTGTCATTTGAGCCGTCAAAGAATTCATAGGGCGTGCGGTTGCCCTTGTCCTGATTGCACTTGGTGTGGACGACGACCTTATTGTTCATGCCGTCGTCGAAGCTGCGCGAGTAGGGCAGGGCGTGATCGACTTGCGCATAGACATCGGATGGGTCAAACATGCGGTTGATATCCAGCGCGCTTTGGCAATAGGGGCATTGGCTGCCCTGCTCGTGATACAGCCGCATTTTCAGCAGTTCGTCCCGTTTCGGCTCACGGCCCACGTCACCGATAAATTGCTTTGCCGCCTTTTCTTTCTCTGCCTGGTATTCCTTCTGGTCACGCTCAATGCGTCGGCGTTCGTCGAAAGGTTTGGACAGATCCCGCGCCAGTTCGATATGCACGGCGGCGGGTGGCCCGTATTCGCGCACGATGGCATTGACGAGTTTGCGCGCCTGGTTGAGTGCGCGGTAGACCACCGGATTGCGGATGGTGTCCTTGTCGAAAGGCGGCAGGTAGGTTTGCTTGGAGGCTGCGGCATCGGGCTGGCTGTGGTGGTACCCAGCCGATTTCGCGGCCTCGTCATAGCGTTGACCTAGTTCCATGAGCGGCAGAATGGCTTTTAGTGCTTTCTGCGACAGGTGAATGAACTGGTCGAAGGACTCTCCCAGCACTGCCTCGATGATGGGCGCTTCAATACCTTGGTCGGCCAACCATTGTCGGCTTTCGGCGTCGTCCTTGTAACAGGTCAGGGCATATGCCAGGTCGTCGAGGCGGTCGGCGTGGATGGCGTCGCGTTGCCACTCGGATTTCAGTCCTGCGCCATCATAGGCTTTGCGCAACGTGTGAAATGCCTTGGCTTCGAAGAAGGTGGCATCCTCCGGGTCTTTGTCCTTGCCTTTCGGGTCGGGGCGATATGAAAGCAGGTTGAAGCGCTGGTGAGGTTCGAGGTCAAGGGCTTTGCGTACTTGCCTGAACGTCAGCTTGGCCTGGGTAAAAGGCAGGTCGATGATGATATGCCGCTCACTGACGGTCAGGGGGCGGGCATCGCCCCCGCCAACGATCTTGAGATTGTTGAGCTTGCCCAGCCAGACGAAGCGTTCAGCGCGATAGCTGGCTTTTGGTGCGCGATATTCGTTTTTCTCGAAGGTGCATTTCCCCACCATTTTGAGCAGATTCTCGCCAGAAAGCGTGGGGCGGCGCGCCATGAGCAGATCGTGGATGGCGGCTTCGAAGTCAGTGCTGGCGTAATGGTTGCCAAGCACGCGCTGGCGCTCGAACAAAAGGCTCAGTTCAGCCGCGAGGTCGGCACGGGCGAAAGTGTGGCTATAGCTGCCGCCCTTGTTGCGTTTGGCTTCTGCAAAGTCGGGGTGGCGGGCGGCGAATTCGCCGATGGTGCGATAGCCCGCTTCCTTGAGTAGCGCATGATTTCGCTTGACGCCGGAGAGCATCTGCCCGGCTTTCTCGTCGGCCTTGGCTTCTGACTTGCGGTTGGACTGGAAGCCGCGATGTTTGACCAAGTGATACAGCACTGCTGCCCACTCCTTGGGTTCCAGCAGCCGGTCGAGCCCTGCCGCACGTAAATCCCATGGGGTGATATTGGCGAGTGCAAAAACGTTTGGGTTGGCTATTTCAATCAGGCCGTCGCGTTTCAACAGGCGTGCGATGCGAAGCAGACGATGTGCGCGGCGCCGTACCCGGCGTCGCGTAAGGCGTGAATCCCGGCGTATCTTGTTTAGCGATTCGCCATCTTTTGCTGTTTCGGCCTTGTCGAAAGTGCGAACGTGCAGAGCCAGAATGCGTTGTTGATCGGGAAGTAGAAGCGCGGCTCCGACTGAAGCCATGCCTATATCCAGGCCCAGAGTGTATGGGAGTTTTATTGTTTGCATGGCCCACCCTGTCAAGATAGAATGTTGTCATTGTAGTTTACCGGGGTGAGAGCCGTTGCTGCAATAAGGTAGTTGCCCTTGGGCAACGTACCGAATCCGGCCCGACTGGCTTGCCAGCCGGGCCTTCTTCTTTGCCCCTTTTATGCGATCAATGCATAAGCTGAAATCACCAAGAATCGCCTTCTTGACATGGTAAGGAAATATCCTTACCATTTGCCTGTGTTGTCAGAAGGAATATTCCATGCCCCACATCCACGAAATTGCAACCGTAACCTCAAAAGGCCAGATCACCTTGCCCAAGCCGATACGTCAGGCTTTGGGTATTGATGTCGGAGGGAAGGTAGCCTTCGATTTGCGTGGCTCCGAAGTCGTTGTGAGCCGGGCTGACAGTAAAGAGCATGAAGATCCCGCTATTGGCTCTTTCCTGTCCTTGCTGGAAAACGATATCAAATCAGGCAGGCATCTTTGCGCCTTGCCGGACGATCTGGCGCAGGCCATGCTGGCCAATCTTCATCATGCTGTTGCTCTTGATGAGGATATTGACGGCGAAGTCGCTCTGTAATGCTGCGTCATGGTTGGTCGCTGCTCTTTCACGATTGTTTGATCGAGCAGTTGCAGAAGTTGAAGGCGGCAGCGGACAGGGCTGAAGCGACCGATCCGTCCGGTTTCGAGGCCAACGCCAACGTCAAGCTGTATCGTGCTTTAAGTCATTTGATTTTCGAGACGGTGCCCAGCGATCCAGCCCGCGAGGAATACCGGCAGGGCAATACCATGGGGGCGGTCTATCGCCACTGGCGCCGTGCCAAGATCGGGCGCCGATTCCGGCTTTTTTTTCGTTATGATTCGAAGGCGAAGGTGATTGTTTTTGCCCGGGTTAACGATGAGAGCACGCTACGCTCTGCAGGCAGCAAATCCGATCCCTATGCGGTATTCCAGAAAATGCTGGTACGAGGCAATCCGCCTGACGACTGGGCGGTGCTGCTTGCCGCGAGTCGAGCGGATTTGAACCACAATCCTTAATTTCTCACGGTAATTTATGTCCAAATCCCCAAGAATCGGTTTCGTCTCGCTCGGCTGCCCCAAGGCGCTGGTGGATTCGGAGCAAATCCTTACCCAGCTGCGCGCCGAGGGCTACGAGATTTCGCCCAGCTATGAATCTGCCGATCTGGTGGTGATCAATACCTGCGGCTTCATCGACGCGGCGGTGGAAGAGTCGCTCGACGCCATCGGCGAGGCGCTGGCGGAGAACGGCAAGGTGATCGTCACCGGCTGCCTCGGTGCGCGGCCCGAGGTGATCATGGCGAAACATCCGCGCGTGCTGGCGGTGACCGGCCCGCATGCCTTGCAGGAAGTGATGGGCGCGGTGCATGAACATCTGCCGCAGCCGCACGATCCGTTCATGAGCCTGATCCCGGAACAGGGCATCAAGCTGACGCCCAAGCATTACGCCTACCTGAAAATATCCGAGGGCTGCAACCATCGTTGCACTTTCTGCATCATTCCTTCCTTCCGCGGCGACCTGGTGAGCCGTCCGGTGAGCGAGGTAATGCGCGAGGCGGAAAACCTGGTCAAGGCGGGAGTGAAGGAACTACTGGTGATTTCGCAGGACACCAGCGCCTACGGGCTGGACCTGAAATACCGCGCCGAATTCTGGCAGAGCAAACTGCTGAAAACCCGCATGACCGAACTGGCCGGGGCGCTCGGCGATCTCGGCGCCTGGGTGCGGCTGCATTACGTCTATCCCTATCCGCATGTGGACGAAGTGATCCCCCTCATGGCGGAAGGCAGGATTCTGCCCTATCTCGATATCCCGCTGCAGCACGCCAGCCCGAGCGTGCTCCGTGCCATGAAGCGGCCCGGCAACCAGGACAGCAATCTGGCGCGCATCAAGAAATGGCGCGAAATCTGCCCCGACCTCACGCTGCGCAGCACCTTCATCACCGGTTTCCCCGGCGAGACCGAGGACGATTTCCAGCAACTGCTGGATTTTCTGAGCGAAGCGCGGCTCGATCGCGTCGGTTGCTTCACCTATTCGCCGGTGGAGGGTGCCACGGCCAATGCCTTGCCCAACCCGGTGCCGGAGGAAATCAAGCTGGAGCGCCAGGCGCGCCTGATGGCCCTGCAGGCGGAAATCAGCGCCGAGCGCCTGGCCAGCAAGATCGGCAAGACGCTGACCGTGCTGGTGGACGAGGTGGATGAGGAAGGCTTGGTTGCCCGCAGCATGGCAGATGCGCCCGAGATCGACGGGCTGGTGTATGTGGAAGGTAGCGAGGGATTGAAACCGGGCGATTTTATCCAGGTTTCAATCGAGGATGCAGACGAACACGATCTGTGGGGCCGCCGGCTGGCTTGACTCTTACCCCGCCGATACTCATCCCGGATTCAGAAATCGCTCAAACTCTTCCAGCGGTAACGGCTGACTGTACAGGAAACCCTGGAAGGCATGGCAGCCGTTCTTTTCCAGAAAATCGCGCTGCGCTTCGGTTTCCACACCCTCGGCAATGACATTCAATCCCAGGTTCTGCCCCAGGTTGACGATGCTCTGCACAATCGCGGCGGCATTGGGTGTGGAGCCAAGGGCATGGATGAACTCCTGGTCGATCTTGAGCTGGTCGAGCGGCAAGCGCGTCAGATAGGACAAGGACGAATAACCGGCGCCAAAATTATCCAGTGAGAAACCAATGCCCAGCGATTTCAGCGCATGCATCTTTTCGAGGGCATCCGTCACCTTGTCTAGCGCCAGGTTATCGGTCAGTTCGATCCTGAGGCGAGTCGGATTGGCGCCGGATCGGGCCAGCACCTCCTGTACCTGTGTAACGAAATCCGGATGGCGGAACTGGTATGCGCTGACATTGATCGTCAGGCGCAGTTCGCGGCTGTGCAGGTTGCTCTCCCAGGCCTTGAGCTGGGCACAAGCGGTTTCCAGCACCCATAGTCCAATCGGCAGGATAAGCCCGGTTTCCTCGGCAAGGGGAATGAATTCTCCCGGCGTGAGTACTCCGCGTTCCGGATGTGCCCAGCGCAGCAACGCCTCGGCAAAGATGAGGTTGGGTGTGCTTTCCAGCTGGGGCTGGTAATAAAGCCGGAACTCCTGGCGCTCCAGTGCCTGGCGTAGATCGTTCACCAGTGTGCTGCGCTCGTCCAGCGCAGCCTGCATGGCGGGGTCGAAGAAACGCAGGGTGTTGCGCCCGGCATTCTTTGACTGGTACATGGCAAAATCAGCATGTTTGAGCAGTTCCTCGACGCTATTGTTGTTGCTGTTGAACAGGCAGACGCCGATGCTGGTGGTGCAGTGGTACTCGTAATCTTTCAGATGGTAAGGTTCCGCGAGGAGATTTTGCACCTTCTCGCAGAGTGCCTTGGTTTGTGCGGCAGCCTCTTCCAGTTCTTTGCTCAGATCTTCGAGCAAAATGACAAATTCGTCCCCGCCCAGCCGGGCTACCGTATCTCCCGCGCGCACGCACGCAAGCAAACGCTGCGCTACCTCGACCAGCAGCAGGTCGCCGATATCATGGCCGCGCGTATCGTTGAGTATCTTGAAGTTGTCCATGTCCAGGAACAGAAGTGCGCCACAATGGCCGTTGCGGGTCGTGGCGGTGATCGATTGGCCCAGCCTGTCCCGGAACAGGCGGCGGTTGGGCAGAAGGGTGAGCGGATCATAGTAGGCCAGGCGGTGGATCTCGGCTTCGATCTCTTGGTTCCGCGTGATATCAGAAAAAATGCCGACATAATGAGTAACACGGCCATTGGGGGCAGTAACTGCGGAAATGGTCAGCCATTCGGCGTAGATCTTGCCGTTTTTGTGACGGTTCCACATCTGTCCCTGCCAGTAGCGATTCTGTATCAGGGTTTTCCACATGTCCTGGTAGAAAGTCCGATTCTGCAGCCCGGACTTGAGCACCGCCGGTGTCTTGTTCGTCACCTCCTCGGCGCTGTAACCCGTCAGGTCCGTGAAGGCCTGATTGACCCGAATGATGACGCCATTGGGGTCGGTCACCATGATTCCCTGTTGCGAATCGAAGGCGATGGAGGTGATGCGCAACTCTTCTTCGGCCAGTTTGTGCGCGGTGATGTCCGAGAGCGCGATATGAACCAGAGGTTCTTTGCCCTCTTTTACCTGCCGCAGGCAGTCCAGCCGGACTTGAAGACGGGTTCCATCCATGCGCTGGAGCGTTACCTCGCAACTCTGGTTGTCTCCGTGCAGCGCCACACCCAGGAAATTCCGGTACCACCGGTCGCTGTCTTCGGCGGCAACGAAGCGGGCGAAACGGCGCCGTAGCAGTTTCTTGCGTTCCTCTCCCAGCATCGCCGCGCCGGTGAGATTGATCTCCATGATCAGGGCGGTGGGGTTGAGGGTGATATAACCAATGGGGGCGAAATCGTACAGGTCAACGAAGTGGTCGCGCGATTCCTCCAGGGCGGTCTGGGCGTTGCGCAGTTCCGTGTTCTGCTTTTCAAGCTCGGCCTGATGAGTCTGGAGTTCGTGCGGCAGTTCTTCGGGAGGGCGGCTGAAGGTATTTTTTAGCGGCATCTGTGGTTCAGTCTGAATCCCCGCCTGCTTATCGCGCAGTTCTTGTGTTCTTGATTTTTTGCTCATGTGTACCCCTTAAAACCACATGAAATGATGGGTCGATAGCCCATTAAAATAGATTACACCCCGATTCCCTCCATTGCCAGTTAATCTGTTGCGCATCAGCGTGCCTGTCGATGACGCGCGGAAGAATTGTTCGAAAGCTTCCAGCCCGCCAGCAAAAACCCGAAGAATCAGCGGTGTGCGAGCAGCCCCAGGATGTTGCGCGCCAGCACGGGGTCGATTTCCATCATTGCCCATAGGGTGTCTGGGTCGATCGACAGCACCACCGATTCTTCCGTGGCCACGACCGGAGCGGACATGGTGCTTTCGCCCAGGGCCGAGATTTCTCCGATGGCTTGCCTGGGTTCGAAAGCCATGATGCGGGGGGTGTCCGCTGTCCCCAGGTCGGCTTGCAGCCGGCCGCTCAGCACCAGGTAGGTTTCGTTGTTCTTTTCTCCTGCGGCCAGCAGGACTTCGCCTGCCTTCAATTCATACACCGGGCAGGTATCCAGCAAGTCATTCATGGCGTCGAGATCCACATCCTTGAACAAAGGCGTTTCGGAAAGCGGATTGGAGGATTCGATTTTCTTGCGCGAGGCTTTCAGATTTCCCATGCTGATCGGAATGACTTTGGCGGAGGGCTTGTCGCCGGGATAGAAGGGACGGTCACAGGCGGCCTGGCCGAAAGCTTCGAGCAGTTCCTTTTCACGCGTGGAAATCATGCCGAAAATATCGCGGATATCCTCGATGGTGCGGTCAGTGAGCGGGTTGCTCATGCCATCCTGAGGGGTGACGTCCTTTACGACACTGGATAGAACCTTGCGCATGACGCGCAGGATGCGTTGTTCGGGAGAAAATTGTTCAGCGCTCATAAATGTTGTCCTGATTCAAACTTAAGCTGAGTAAAAAATTTAATCTTGACAGATTTTGTCGGGATTGTCCATGAGCAGCAGGGCCAGCTTTTGCAGAGCGGCGCTGGCTGCATCGGGGTGCTCCGTATCCAGCACCCAGGCCGAGGCTGCTTCCTCGGCAGTCAAGGTTTCGCTGCTCCGCAATTGCTGTTCCAGCACCTGCAGGGTGGCTTCGGAGGCATCCTTTCCCTGATCTTGCCTGCTGGCGATGCGCTGGCGCAATGTGGCTTCTTCCGCTTGCAGGTGGAGAATGGCGAAGGGCGCCTGCAAGGCCTCCGCCAGGGCCTTGAAGGGCTCGCGCTCGGCCTGTTTCAGAAAGGCCGCGTCCACGATCACCGGGTAGCCTGCCTGCAATATTTTCCGCGCCACATGTTCGAGATGCTGGTAAGTCTGGCGGTGGGCGTCTGCACTATAAATTCCGGCATTCAAGCCGGACTGGCTGCGCTGGTGCGGCGCCAGCCCGAACAGGCGCTTGCGTTCCACGTCCGAGCGTATGCGGATGGCGCGGCTGTGTTCCAGCAGATATTGGGCGGCTGTGGTTTTTCCCGAACCGGAATAGCCGTGGGTAATCATCAACCAGGGGCGGGAAGGGCGGGTGAAGCTTTTGGCCAGGGTCAGGTAGGTTCTTGCCTGCGCCCATGCGTGCCCTTGCTGCTGTTCGTCCAGGCCTTCCTGGCAGCCCCGGATGCAGGCCACCTTGGCGCGCACCATGGCGCGATAGACGAGGTAAAAGTTGAGAACGCGGAGACCGCCGAAATCGCCGCTGTGTTCCAGATAGCCGACCAGAAAACGCTGTGCCAGGTCGGAACGTCCACGGTCGTGCAGGTCCATGATCACGAAGGCGGCATCGCTCATGACATCGATCCAGCGCAGGTTGGGGTTGAATTCAATACAGTCGAACAGCGTTACCGCGCCATCGATCCAGGCCATGTTGCCGAGATGCAGGTCGCCATGGCATTCGCGGATGAAACCATGCGCCTTGCGTGCGGCCAGGTCTCCACGCAGCCGCGTGAATTCGGCTTTGCTCCAGTCTTCAAGCGTTGCCAGAATATTTTCTTCCGGACGCCCTTTGACCCGTTCGGCGATTTGGGCAAAATTTTCCAGCACCGGTTGCTGGACGGCTGCGGGCGTGCCGAATTCGGCTGGAGCAGGGGTGGCGGCGATCATGGCGTGAAAGCGCGCGACTTCGCGTGCCGCTTCATCCACTTCTGCAGGGCTGAGTCGTCCGTTTTCCAGCAGGCGGTCGAGCAAGGATTCCTGCTGAAATTGACGCATTTTCACGGCGTATTCGATGGCCGTGCCTGCGCCGTTGAGGACTGGCTGTTGCTGCGTGCCGCTGATGGAGACGACGTCGAGGTAAAGCTGGGGCGCAAAGCGGCGGTTGAGGCGCAGCTCTTCCTCGCAATAGAAGTGGCGTTTCTCCAATGTGCTGAAATCAAGAAAGCCGAAGTTGACGGCTTTCTTGATTTTGTAGGCGTAAGTTCCGGTGAGCAGAACCCAGGAGATATGGGTTTCAATCAGTTCGATGTTTTCGTATGCATGATCGTAGCGCGCTGGCTCGAGCAGCGCGCTGATCAGGGCAGATTGGGTATTCTCAGCCATGCCCCATCGCTCAGGGCGAATACCCGGGAATCTTGCTGACATCCACTTCGTCGATCTGCTGGTCATCAAGAAAGTCACGCGCATACTGGAGATAGACCTGGTCGCGGATGAAGATGTCGAACAGGTCGGGGTCCACATGCTGCTCCTGTTTCATGCGGCCGAGGATGCTCAGGGCGTCGCTCAGTTTCTTGCCATCCTTGTAGGGCCGGTCCTTGGCGGTGAGTGCTTCGAAAATATCGGCAATCGCCATGATGCGCGCCTGCACCGGCATATCCGATCCCTTCAACCCATTGGGATAGCCACCGCCGTCCATGCGCTCATGGTGGCTGCCGGCATATTCCGGCACGCGTTTCAGATGGCTGGGCCAAGGCAGCGCTTCGAGCATATGGATGGTCGAAACGATGTGGTGGTTGATGATTTCACGTTCTTCCGCAGTGAGCGTGCCCTTCTCGATATTCAGGTTACGGATTTCCTCTTCGGACAGGAAGCCGGTTTCTTGCCCGTTTCCATCGATCCAGCGGTAGGCGCCGATTTCCCTCACCCGCTGCTGCAGCGGCGTGGCCATGAATTCGCTGCCGATATTGGCCATGCGCAGGAACTCGCGGTCGCTGTCGAGCTGCGTAAGGCGTTCGCGGAAGGTGGTTTCGATCTGTGTCGTGTCGTTCGCCCCTTTCTCCTGCGCGGCAAGTTTCTCTTTCAGCATGGCGATTTCAGCATCGCGCTTCAGCACCTCGAAGCGCGTGTCGATCAGGTGGATGCGGTCGAACAGGGTTTGCAGCTTGCTGGCCTTGTCCACCACGTGCACCGGGGTGGTGATTTTGCCGCAATCATGCAGCAATCCGGCAATCTTGAGCTCGTGGCGGTCCTTGTCGCTCATCCGGAAATCGGCCAGTGGTCCGCTGGTGGCCTTGCTGGCGGCCTCGGCCAGCAGCATGGTCAGCACCGGCACGCGTTCGCAGTGCCCGCCGGTGTAGGGCGATTTTTCGTCGATGGCGATGTTGATGAGGGTGATGAAGGATTCGAACAGGTCTTCCAGCTGGTTGATCAGCGCCCGGTTGGTGAGGGCGATGGCGGCCTGGGAGGCCAGCGATTCGGCCAGGTGCTGATCCGATCTGGCAAAGGGCGTGATTTCGCCGCTCTGCGGATCGAGGGCATTGATCAGTTGCAGCACCGCGATGATCCTGCCCTCATGGTTTTTCATCGGCACCGTGAGGAAGGATTGGGATCGGTAATGGTTGGCGCTGTCGAACTTGCGCGTGCCCGAGAAATCGAAGCCCTGTTCGCAGTAGGCATCGGCGATGTTGACCGTGCTGTCGTGCAGCACCGCGTAGGCCACCACATTGCTGTTGTTGGGTTGACCGCCCGGGCCGTAAAGCGGTACCGGCGGGAACGAAACCGGCTTGCCGGTGGTGCCGCCGAGTGCAATGCCGAGCGACTGGGTGCGCACGATTTCGAAGTGCAGCGCGTCGTCCTCGCCCACGCTGTAAAGCGTCCCGGCATCGCAGTGCGTGATGCGCACCGCCGCCAGCAGGATGGCTTCCAGCAGGCGGCTGATGTCCTTTTCCCCGGACAGCGCCACGCCGATGGCGTTGAGCTCGTCGAGGCGTTGCAGCAGGTGGTTGGCGTTGGCTTGCGGCATGGCTATTTGATGCACACCGATCGCACCTGTTTCATATCGGTGATGCCCTGCAGGACTTTCTCGATGCCATCCTGGCGCAGGGTGCGCATGCCTTCGGACAAGGCGGTCACGGTCAGTTCGGCGACGCGGGCGTGTTCCTGGATATTCTTCTTGACCGCATCCGAGCCGATCAGCAGTTCGTGCAGGCCAAAGCGCCCTTTGTAGCCCGTGTGGTTGCATTTTTCGCAACCGGTCGGCTGGTGCAGTTGCAGTTCACCTTTATCGTTGCCGTAGGTTTTGATCCACGACTGATGCAGGCTCTTGCGCGCCGCAATGGGGTCTTTCAGCCATTCAGGGGTGCTTTGCAGTTCCTCGCTGTACTCCGTGAGCAGCGATTCGATTTCCTGCGCCGAGGGGGTGTAGGGCTTCTTGCACGCGGAGCACAGGCTCTTGCCCAGGCGCTGGGCCAGAATGCCGAGCAGGGCGTCGGCGAAGTTGAATGGGTCCATGCCCATGTCGAGCAGGCGCACGATGCTTTCCGGCGCGCTGTTGGTGTGCAGCGTCGAAAACACCAGATGGCCGGTGAGCGAGGCTTCGATGCCGGTGGCGACGGTTTCCTTGTCTCGCATCTCGCCCACCATCACCACATCCGGATCGGCGCGCAGGAAGGCGCGCATCGCCACGGCAAAGGTGATTCCCGCCTTGGGATTGACCTGGACCTGGCGCAGGCCTTTCTGGGTGATTTCCACCGGGTCTTCCGCAGTCCAGATCTTGGTTTCTGGCGTGTTGATGTAGCCCAGCACCGAATGCAGGGTGGTGGTCTTGCCGGAGCCGGTCGGGCCGCAAACCAGGAACAGGCCATAGGGCTTGCTGACCACCTTTTTCAGGCGCTCCAGGTTGTGCGGGCTGACCCCCAGCTTGTCGATGGGAATCGGCTCGCCTGCCGCCAGGATGCGCATCACCACGTCTTCCAGCCCGCCCGAGGTGGGGATGGTCGCCACGCGCAGTTCGATGTCCAGCGGGCCAAATTTCTTGAACATGATCTTGCCGTCCTGGGGTTTCCGCTTTTCGGAAATGTCCAGGTCGCACATGATTTTGATGCGCGCCAGCAGGGCGGAGCGGTAACTGGCCGGCACCTCGATGTAGGGGAACAGCGTGCCGTCCTTGCGGAAGCGGATCATGGTCTTGTTCTTGCCGGGATAGGGCTCGATGTGGATGTCCGAGGCGCGCTGGTTGTAGGCGTCCACGATGATCTTGTTGACCAGCTTGACCAGCTCGTTGTCGGCTGCGGCGGACAGTTCATCGCTGCTTGCGATGCTTTCGTCGGCGCTCTCGTCGTCAAGATTCGACAGCAGGTCGTCAATCGACCCGAGATTGGCCGAGGTGCCAAAAAACTGATCCAGGGTCGCGGCGAAATCGTGCCGTGTACACACCCTGTAAACCAGCTTGTGCTTGGGAAAGATGTTGCTGACCACGTGCGAACCCATCACCCGGTCCGGTTCCGGGGTCACAATCACCATGCCTTCCGGGGTGTCGTCGACGGGCACCCACAGGCTGCCTTCGACGTAATCGCGCTTGAGGTTCTTGAGTAGATCGTCGGGCTTGATGCGGTCGGATTTGTAGGGCTCATAGGGGACATGGTAGAAATCCGCCAGCGACTGGCCAAGATCGGCCGTCCTGACCTGGAATTCTTCCCGCAAAATTTCTTCGATATCCTTGTTCTTGCGATGCGCGGAGCGCGTGGCCAGTTCGACTTCGGCGGCGGAAAGAATGCCCTGGCCGATCAGCGTGTCATATCGGGTGCGGATGTGCTGGCGCTGCCGGAACGCGATGGACAGGGTTTTGGCCAGTTCCTGCAGGCCTTCTTCTGCGGCAGCAGAAAAAGCGTGGCCAGACAGGGCGTTGATGAGCTGGATGACGCCGCTCAGTTCGCCGCTGTCGGCGTCAATGATCGGCGCCACCAGCATCTGTTTGGTGCGGTAGCCGCTCTTGCGGTCGATTTCCTTGAGGAAGGTGATGCCGGGGTAATGGGTTTTCAGTTCTTCATCGTCATACACATCCTTGATGTTGACGATGCTCTTGTTGAGCGCCGCATAGCCCGCCACGCTTTGCGATGAAATGGGAAGATTGAAATCTTTGAACGCGCCCAGGCCGGTTTTGATCCGGGTGTTGATCGATGTCTTGTTCGCGCCGACGCTGTAGAGCGTCAGCCGGTCAGCCTCGAACAGGGCGCAGATGTCGCTCGACAGCTGCAGCATGATTTCGTCGATGTTCCGGGTGGCGTGGATCTTGTTGGTGACGGCTTGCAGCTTGCGCGAGAAGACGAGTTGGCCGCTGAGTTCGGAAACGTTGGCTGCACTGCTTGCGGGTGTGTTCACGATGGATCCCGATATCAAAACTTGAAAATGTGCCCGTGATCCAGTTTCCTGGGCTCGAATCCTTTTGTGGCGGCAAGGATTTCCTGCATGATTTCTTCCTGTTCGCTGGGCCCCAGATGCGTAATGTAAATTTCAGCCGTCCGTTTCAGCTTGGACAGATTTTCCACCAGCAGGCTGGGATGGTAGTGTTTGGCCGCCAGGGCGACGTTGCGCTCGGCATCGGTGAAGGAAGCTTCAATCAGCAGGTAGCGCAGGTTATCCACCTCATTCAGCGCATCCCAGAAGGCCTGGCAATCGATGGTGTCGCCACTGAAGGCGAGGCTGGCCTGGCCGCTGTCGAGCAGGTAGCCGACCGCCGGAAGCACGTGCAGGGCGGGCAGGGCGGTGATTCTGCGCCCCTCCAGCGCCACGGTTTGCCCGGTATGGATGTCCTCGAAACGCAGGAACGGATGATCCGGTTCGGGTATGCGGGTGAAATCCGGCCACAGCTTCCAGTTGAACAGGTGCTCCCGCAAGACCGCGATGGTTTCCGGCAGGGCGTGAACGATGACCGGCCGGTCGCGTAGCGGGCCGACGGAGTCGAGCAGAAAGGGCAGGCTGGTGACATGGTCGAGGTGCGAATGGGTGAGGAATACATGGTCAATGCGGCGCATTGCCTCCAGCGTCAGGTCGCCCACCCCCGTGCCGGCATCGATCAGGATGTCTTCATCGAGCAGCATGGACGTGGTGCGCAGGCCGGCGGCAATGCCGCCGCTGCAGCCGAGCACGGTCAATTTCACTTGGTGTTTCCTTGCGGAATGAATTTCAGGAAGCGGCTCTGCATGGTTTCGCCGCGATATTGATCAAAATTGCTCAGCATCATCCCGTCCAGAAGTTCGAGCCGGCTGGCGGGGCTGGGGTGGGTCTTGAACATCAGCGCCAGGCTGCCATCCTGGGGGTTCATGTGATCCAGTGTCTGCAATACGGCAGGCAGACCGTAGGGATCATAGCCGGCGCGCGTGGCGATCACGATGCCCATGCGGTCGGCTTCGAATTCGTCATCCTTGTCCAGTCCGCGCGCATACAGCTCGGTGCCGGTGCTGACCACTTTCTTGAGTGCCTCGCTATTCCTGTTGCGCTCGGCGGCGACATTGAGCACATCGCCAAGGATGCCCATCTGCGCGTTTTTCTGGATGGCGTTGAGGTGATGGCGGCGCAGCACGTGGGAAATCTCATGCGCCAGAACGCCGGCCAGTTCGGCCTCGTTGCGCATCTTCATCACCAGGCCGTGAGTGAGGAAAATGTAGCCGCCAGGCGCGGCAAAGGCATTCACGTTCATGCTGTCGATCACGCCAAAATGCCAGGCAAGGTCGGGCCGTTCGGTCTGAAGGGCAAGCCAGCGCCCGACCTGGTTGACGTAGCGTTGCAGGCCATCGTTCCTGACCAGGGGGGCGGCGCCGAGCAGGTTGGAGGCGACGCCCTCGCCGATGGCGATTTCGCCGTTCTCGTCCACTTCCTTGAGTTCGGTGGATTTTTTGGCGATGTTGGCGATTTTTCCCAGGTCGTTAAGGTTGAAATTGAAGCTCCAGGCAGGCGAGGCCAGGGTCAGGCCCAGGAGCAGCGCGCCGAATGTGCGTGAAAAATGTTTCATTGCGTCTCTCCCCAGGATGAGGCCGGTTTGTTCCCGGACGAGATCGAGCTTGAGCCGCCCTTGAGGTATTCCACTGGCTGCCTTTGAAGCCCTGCAGCGCCGGCAAATTTTTGCGCTTCAGCCGATGCAACCGAAAATTGCTGCATCCGCTTGAGTTCCTGCGGATTGGGCCGGGCGGTGCGCAGGTCTTCTTCGGACAGGCCGCGCACGCCAGTGGTGACGGTGTTGCCGCTGCTGCCGCTACGGGCAACGTTGAACAGGGTGCCGATGCCGGAATCTCCCTGCTTCGTGGCGGTGCCGCTGCCGAGGCGCAGGCTCAGCATCCTGACCCATCCTGTGGCGGCAGTGGCAGGCTTGACCTGAGTCCAGCCGCCCTGGCGCTTGAGAATTTCCACTGTGCTTTGCGCCGGCAAAGTGGAAAGCGTGGCGGCGTCGCTGAACGGCTCGCGCTTGAGTTCGGTTGTCTTGGTCGTGACCGCCGTTTCGGCCGTTGCGGAAAGGCTACAGGCGAGGCCCAGCAAAACCCATGCTACAAATGATTTCATGCCGCTTTTCTCCGTGGTTCGAACAGGTGTGTTTCCTGAGTGCGCCCTTTGACTTTATAAAATCCATGATCGACAAAGTCAAACTTATCCGCGCACAAGGCGCGGGTCTCATCCGACACCAGGATACGCGCCACGCCCTTGGTCTGGCCTTCGATGCGGCTGGAGAGATTGACCGTATCGCCGATGGCGGTGTAATCCTGGCGCCGCGCCGAGCCGATGAAGCCGACCACCGCCGGGCCGCTGTGGATGCCGATGCCGACATCGAAAGCGGCCCCGGCCTCGCCCAGTTCGAGCTTGAACTCCTCCAGGCGCTGGGCCATTTCCAGTGCCGCCGCCACGGCATGGGCGGCATGCTGGGGGTCGGCGGTGGGGGCGCCCCAGAAAGCCATGATGGCGTCGCCGATGAATTTGTCCAGGGTGCCGCCATGGCGAAAAATCACTTCAACCTGCAGGCTGAAATAGCGGTTCAGCATGGTAACCACTTGTTCCGCGCTGTGTTGCTCTGAGTAAGTGGTGAAATTGCGGATATCCGAAAACAGCACGGTCAGGGTCTGTGTCTTTCCACTCATGCTTTGCGCCGTCTGGCCCTGATCCATCAACTCGTTCACCACGCGCGGGTCGAGAAAGCGGTTGAACATCAGCACCGTCTGTTCGCGCGCCTTGCGCTCGCGCAGGTACTCGTGCAGCGCCGCCGCGAAGTAGAAAGCCCAGGCAAACAGCAGCGGCAGAAAGACCGGCACCAGCCAGCGCTGGCTGACCGCGAAGTAACTGGTGCCCAGCAGCGCCGCGGTGATCGCCAGCAGGGCGGCGCCAATGGGGAGAGTCTGATGGTATCGCGTAAACAGCAGCAACAGCAACGTCAGTAATGCCAAAGTCAGAACAGGTGCCGCATAGTCTGGCGCGGCATGGAGATAATTGCGGTTCTTCAGGTTATCGATGGCGGTGGCGAGGATTTCCAGCGCCGGGTGCAGGCTGCTGATCGGGGTTGAACGGATGTCATGCAGGCCGGCGGCGCTGGCGCCGATGATGACGATCTTGCCCTTTAATTCCTGCTGCGGGCGCAGCGGGGCCTTGCGGCTGGCATCATGGTAGAGGTCGGCGTAGGAAATGTGCGGATGGGAGAGGGGGCCGCCGCGCCAGCCAAGTATGATCTGCTCCGATTGCGGCAGCTCAAAGCCCAGATCCCTGGCCAGCCGGGCCGGCAAGGAAGGGACGCGCCAGCCGGAGGCCGGCAGGTAGACATGGTAGCGGCGACCGATGCCATCGCGGTCTTCGCTGTAGTTGATCGCGCCGAGCCGCCAGCTTTTAGTGTCAATGGCGCGAGGCGGGGCCAGTGCCACCCTGGCTGCTGGATTCGCTTCAGGCGTTGCTTCCATGCCAATCAACTCGGCGAATTGTGCTACGGGTACACCATTATTGTCGTTGGCGGGATCGAGCCGGATCATGGGGAAGTAAATATTGTGGTGCTGCGCCACCGCTTCGTTGAAATAGGCATCGCTTTCCGGGCGGTAAATGTCCGGATCGGTAAACAGGATGTCGAACACAATCGCTTTCGGTTGCTGACGTTCGATCGCCTCCACCAGTTCGCCATGGACGGCGCGCGGCCAGGGCCAGCTGCCGGCGGTGTCGGCCATGCTGGCAAGGCTTTTTTCGTCGATATCCACGATCACGATATCCGGGTCGGCTTGCAGCGTCAGGGCATGGGTTCTGACAAAATAATCGGACACCCGGTTTTCCAGCGGCAAGAGCCAGTGCAGGAATGACAGCTCGGCGATTGCGATCAGGGCGATGGCGAGCGCAAGCAGCACAATGGGCGGGAAGGATAAGCGGCGCATGAAGCGCATTCTGTTTGAAAAGCGAAATAACGGCAAATTCAACCCGGATTATCCGTTAGGACGCGAGATGATGGCGAGGCGTCCATGGTGGCTCCATGGACAACGAACAAGCGGCAATAATGGCCGCAAACCGGCCGCCAGCAATCGCGTAGGCGCAAAGCGCCGCCTAATGGATAATCCGGGTTCAACGCAGATTTAGCGCGGCGCTTATCTCAAGCGGGTAAATTTAAGCTACAATTTTCCCTTTTAGATAAGCTTTTTCCGGAGAATTTACGATGTCTATGTCCGACCGCGACGGCCTGATCTGGTACGACGGCAAGATGGTGAACTGGCGCGATGCCACCACTCATGTCCTGACCCACACCCTGCACTATGGCATGGGCGTATTTGAAGGCGTGCGCGCTTACAAGACCGACAAGGGCACGGCAATTTTCCGCCTCAAGGAACATACCGACCGGCTGTTCCGTTCGGCGCACATCCTTGGCATGAAGATGCCATTCGACAAGGAAACCATTTCCCAGGCGCAGCTTGCCGCCGTGCGCGACAACAAGCTCGAATCCGGCTACCTGCGCCCGATGGCTTTCTACGGCGCGGAAGCCATGGGCATTTCGGCCAAGACGCTTTCCACCCATGTGATTGTTGCCGCCTGGCCGTGGGGCGCCTATCTTGGCGCCGAGGCGCTGGAACATGGCATCCGGGTCAAAACCTCGTCCTTCAGCCGCCACCATGTCAACGTCACCATGTGCAAGGCCAAGGCCAACGGCAACTACATGAATTCCATCATGGCGCACCGCGAGGCCGAACATGACGGCTACCAGGAAGCGTTGCTGCTGGACGTGGACGGTTTCGTGGCAGAAGGTTCCGGCGAGAATGTTTTCATCGTGCGTAACGGCAAACTCTACACCCCGGATCTGACCAGTGCGCTGGAAGGCATCACGCGTGACACCATCATCCAGCTGGCAGCGGAAATCGGCCTGCAGGTGATTGAGAAGCGCATCACCCGCGACGAAGTCTACAGCGCTGACGAGGCTTTCTTCACCGGCACGGCGGCGGAAGTGACACCGATCCGCGAACTGGATAACCGCGCCATCGGCAACGGCGACCGCGGCCCGATCACCACGCGCCTGCAAAGCATGTATTTCGACTGCGTCACCGGAAAATCGGCGCAGCATTCCAACTGGCTCACTCTCGTTTAAGGACGCGCTCCATGGAACATAATCTGGCCGACAGCACCCAGCGCTATATTGAAGTGACCGAAGATGACCTGCCGCTGCATTGCCCCACACCGGGAATGGCTTTGTGGAGCAGCCATCCCCGCGTCTATCTGCCACTGGAGGAAAAGGGCGAGGCGCTGTGCCCATATTGCGGCACGCTGTACAAGCTCAGGGGTGGGGTTCATCGCCATCACTGAGTTTTGAGCATGGCTTTGTACTGAATAAACGCCTTCCCCAATCCCCTTTGGAAAATTGCTGCAATCTACCATGCCCTTGAGTTACTGGAGCGGCATGGCGAGAGCGGACGTCCGGAGCCCGGCGCAGCTACCCATCGCCCTTCAGTGCGTGAATTTGCGCTCAATTCGTTTCGGTAGAATGTTTCTGATATTCAATATTTTAAATGAAAAAACTAGCCCTGAAGATCGACGTGGATACCTATCGTGGCACCCGTGAAGGGGTGCCGCGCTTGCTTGAGTTGCTGCAAAAACATCAGGCCCAGGCCACTTTCCTCTTTAGTCTCGGCCCCGACCACACCGGGCGGGCCATCAAGCGGGTGTTCCGCCCCGGTTTCATGAAAAAGGTTTCGCGTACCTCGGTGCGCGAGCATTACGGCCTCAAGACCCTGATGTACGGCACGCTGCTGCCGGGTCCGCATATCGGCAAACGCTGTGCCGGCATCATGCGCGAGGTGCGCGATGCGGGGTTCGAGGTAGGTATTCATTGTTACGACCATGTTTATTGGCAAGACAATGTGGCCAAGCAGGATGCGGACTGGACGGCACGCGAGATGCAGCGAGCCTGCGACCGGTTCGAGCAGGTGTTTGGCATGCCTGCAATAACGCATGGCGCAGCAGGTTGGCAAATGAACCGGCATGCTCTGCGTCTGGAACAGAGGCTGGGATTCGCCTATTGCTCCGACACGCGTGGCAGCGAGCCTTTCGTACCGGTTTACCGTGCTGAAATTATCAACTGCCCCCAGTTGCCGACCACCTTGCCAACGCTGGACGAGCTGATCGGTGTCGATGGTATCGGCATCGAGAATGTCGCACAGCACCTGCTCAAGCTCACTGAAACCGCGCTTCCTACTGGCCATGTCTATACCCTGCATGCAGAAATGGAAGGCATGAAACTGGCCGGCGTGTTCGAACAACTGCTCGAAGGCTGGCGAGCCCAGGGCTATGAACTGGTATCGATGGCGCAGTATTTCGCAGGCCTGGACATGGCTCGATTGCCGCGCCATGAGGTGGTATTTGGAGAAATTCCTGGGCGCTCGGGCAATCTGGCCTTGCAGGGGCCGCAGTTCTTACCCGTCAGGAGTGAAATATGATGGACCAGATTGTGGCCGACTTCGAGTTGCCTGTGACCGGCGAAATACCGTTTCGCCTTGGCGCTTTGCGCGGCAAGAAAGTGGTGCTGTATTTTTACCCCAGGGATTCCACGCCGGGTTGCACGACTGAAGCCCAGCAATTCCGCGATTTGTATCCGCAATTTCAGGCGGCAGGGTGCACGATTTACGGCATTTCGCGCGACAGCCTGAAATCCCACCAGAATTTCAAGGCCAAGCAGGATTTGCCGTTCGAGTTGTTGAGCGATGCCGAAGAAAAGGCCTGCGCGCTTTTCGGCGTGATGAAGATGAAGAACATGTATGGCAAGCAGGTACGCGGCATCGAACGCAGCACCTTCGTGCTCGACGCCGCTGGCGTGCTGCGCCGGGAGTGGCGCGGGGTGAAGGTCCCCGGCCATGCCCAGGCCGTGCTGGAGTTTGTGGAAACGCTCTAGTGTCGTTTGGCGTGCAACACTACACTAGGCAGCAGCGTGCCACTGCTTCAGCAGCGCAACATCCACATAGCCACGGCCGCGCATATCGCCGCTGAATACCTGGCAGGCATTGCCAGGTTCACCCAGGTCGCTGAGGATGGCGATGGCGCCAGGGAAATCGTGGTCAGCCGTGTAATCGTTGGTGGTGATCAGGGTCTGGATGCCTGCAGCGAGGCTGGATTTCAGGCCATTTTCGGAGTCTTCGAAGGCAATGCAATCGGCAGGGCCGAGGTTCATCTTTTCCAGTGTCCAGAAATAAATATCCGGCGCTGGTTTCTTGGCCGGCACGATGTCGCCCGCAGCAATGACTTCAAACCAGCTTTCCGCGTCTTCCGCCAGACTGTACTTGAGCAGGGCGGTCACATTGTCCGGTGTGGTCGTGGTGGCAATGGCCAAACGCAGTCCGGCCTTGCGTGCTTCATCAAGCAGGCGCCGGACGCCTGGGCGGACGGGGATGCGCCCGCCGCTGAGCATCTCGGTGTAATGCCGGGTCTTGGTCTTGTGCAGACTGGCAACCAGTTCATCAAAATTGTCTGGCTTGGCATAGTCGGTGTTGAAACTTTCCACATAGTAGCGGATGCGTTCCTTGCCGCCGGTGACGGCAAGCAATTTGCCATATAAATCCACATCCCAGTCCCAATCCAGTCCGAACTCCCGGAAAGCCAGGTTGAATGCCACGCGATGACCATCGCGCTCGGTGTCCGCGAGTGTGCCGTCCACGTCAAAAATCAAAGCCTGTAAAGCCAATTTAATACCTCCAGTAGAGTGTTGGGTAAACTTGCGGTAAGTAAAATTATCTGCTATTAAAGCGGTTTTGCCTAAACCGAAGAAAAGAGTAAAACGCACATGTCCGCAGAATTACACAAGCAGTTCACCCCTTACGAACCAAAAAAGGGGGAAGAATATATGAATCCCGATCAACTTGAGCATTTTCGCAAAATTCTCCAGGACTGGAAAGCTGAACTGAGCCAGGATATTGACCGCACAGTGCATACCATGCAGGATGAAGCGACCCTGTTTGCAGATCCCAATGATCGTGCCAGCCAGGAATCCGATATGGCGCTGGAACTGCGCAACCGCGACCGTGAGCGCAAACTGATCAAGAAAATTGATGAAACCATCGGCAAGATCGAAGCTGAGGACTATGGCTACTGCGAAGGCTGTGGCGTGGAAATCGGCCTGAAGCGCCTTGAAGCCCGCCCTACCGCAACGCTGTGCATCGATTGCAAGACGCTAGATGAACTTCGGGAAAAACAAGTGGCCAAATGATTGTGATCACTTGTTTTCAGTGAAGGCTCGTATGCGCAGCATGTTATGCCGGAGCTAAAAGCAGGTGGCCAAGTGATTTGACGGCTGGTTGCGTTCACTTCGGTATCCAGCGCGACCGGCATCATTTGCAATATCCTCCAGTTTTTCCGAGACGGGCCAGTTTCTTATGCCGGATTTCAAGACCGCTTTTTTAGGCACTTTTTACAGTCTCATGTCGTGGACGCAATTGACCGAGTTCTGGGGCCGGATAGACCCTGGCGCGGGCTGGCATCTCTACGCCATTGGCGAGCCGGTGCCGTCTGAGCCGGCTTCCAGTGAAGTGGTGAGCCACTTTATTCAGGAAATCGATGCCCTGCTGCGCCGCGACCACAGGGAAGACTACTGCGCCATCGTCTATGCCGATAACCTGGAACATCCCACGCTGATCAAGATCTACGATCCCAACAATCTCGGATCGTCCTGCGGCTCGGGCAAGAACCCGCCACCCTTGCCGGGCTGGGTGATGAGCATCTTGCCGCCGACCGAAATCCAGCCCAAGGGCATCGTTCCTGCCGGCCGCAAACGCTGGTGGCAATCCCTGTTCGATTAAATTCGGCGGTTTCCTCCCGTTTGGGTGCTTGGCGGCGATGTCCGCGCTGGTGTAGTGGTTGCAACATCTGGTGGCGAAGACGATAATCCCGCCTGTTGCCTCGCCCTGTTTATATCTTCCCATGGAAAACTATTTTCTTATCCTGATCGGCACGGTGTTCGTGAACAACATCGTGCTCGCCAAAGTGCTTGGCCTGTGCCCGTTCATGGGCGTTTCAAAGAAGCTGGAAGCGGCGATCGGGATGGGCATGGCCACAGCCTTCGTGCTGACCCTGGCTTCCGGGGCCAGCTACCTGATCAATCAGTACCTGCTTGGGCCCGAACTGATTTACCTGCGCACCCTGTCATTCATCATCGTGATTGCCAGTATTGTGCAGTTCACTGAAATGTTCATACACAAAACCAGCCCGGTGCTGTATCAGGTGCTGGGCATCTACCTGCCGCTGATCACCACCAACTGCGCCGTGCTGGGTATTCCGCTCCTCAATGTGCAGGAAAACCACAATTTCATTGAGTCGCTGTTTTTCGGCTTTGGCGGCGCAGTCGGTTTTGCCCTGGTGCTGATCACCTTTGCCGCCATGCGCGAACGCCTGGAGGGCGCGGACGTGCCCCTGCCGTTCAAGGGCTCCGCCATTGCCATGGTCACGGCAGGGCTGATGAGCATCGCCTCGATGGGGTTCTCCGGGCTGGTCAAGTAATCCACATGTTAAGCGCACTCCTGGTAATGATCGGTCTGGCCGTGGCATTGGGCGCGGTGCTTGGCTTTGCTTCCCTGAAATTCAAGGTGGAAGGCAACCCGCTGGTGGAAAAGGTGGATGCCATCCTTCCCCAGATCCAGTGCGGCCAGTGCGGGTTTCCCGGCTGCAAGCCTTATGCCGAGGCCATTGGCGCCGGCAATACGGCGATCAATCTGTGCGCCCCCGGGGGCGAGGCCACCATGCTGCGCCTTGCCGACCTGCTGGGCGTTGAGCCGCAACCGCTCGCTGCCGATGCGGCGGTGCAGAAGCCCAAACAGGTTGCCCTGATTGATGAACAGACCTGCATCGGCTGTACGCTTTGTCTGCAGGCCTGCCCGGTGGATGCTATCGTCGGTGCGGCCAAGCAGATGCATACCATCATTGCCTCGGAATGCACCGGCTGTGAGTTGTGCCTGCCGCCGTGTCCGGTGGATTGCATCACCATGGAGCCGGTGGATGTAGGAATGAATGGCTGGAAATGGCAATATCCGGTGTATCCGATCAGCGATGTCAGGAATGACGCCGAGGTGGCAGCATGAGAACGCTTTACCCCTTTCATGGCGGCGTCCATCCGGTCGAGCACAAGCGCGAATCGACTCAACTGGGTAGCGCCATCGCACCCTTGCCGTTGCATCTGGTCATTCCGTTGCGCCAGCACGGCGGCAATCCGGCCAAGCCGGTGGTGAGCGCAGGCGATCAGGTGCTGAAAGGCCAGAGGATAGGTACTGCGGAAGGCTATATATCCTCGTCAGTCCATGCGCCCAGTTCAGGCCGCGTTGTGGCCATCGAGATGCGCCCGGCCCCGCATCCATCCGGACTGCCCGATCTTTCCATCATCCTGGAAACGGATGGTGAGGAGCGCTGGATCGAGCGTCAGGCGGTGGATTACCGCGCCATCGATCCCGCCGGGCTGCGCCAGCATTTCCAGGACATGGGCGTGGTGGGGCTGGGCGGAGCGGTCTTTCCCAGCCATGTCAAACTGAATGCCGGCAACCTGGAAACGCTGGTGATCAATGCCGCCGAGTGCGAACCCTATATTACCTGCGACGATATGCTGATGCGCGAGCGCGCGGCCGAAGTAGTGCAGGGTATCCGCATCGCCCAATACGCCATGGGGGCGAGGGAAGTCCTGATCGGCATCGAGGACAACAAGCCAGAGGCCATTGCCGCGATGCAGATTGCGTGCCAGGGCACCGGCTTCGAAGTGGTGGCGGTGCCGACGCTCTACCCCAGCGGCAGCGCCAAGCAGCTGATCAAGCTCCTGACCGGCAAGGAAGTGCCCAGCGGTGGCCTGCCGACCCAGATCGGGGTGCAATGCTTCAACGTCGCCACGGTTTACACCATGCACCGCGTAGTGAATCACGGCGAACCGGTGATTTCGCGCCTGGTGACACTGACCGGCAATATGGATGAGCCGCGTAATTACGAGGTGCTGGTCGGCACTCCGGTTGGCGAACTGGTCAAGCTGGCCAGGCCGAAGGCGGATACCACCGGCTATCTCATGGGTGGACCGATGATGGGCGTGCCGCTGGCGGATTTGAGCGTGCCGGTGGTGAAGGCAAGCAACTGCATCATCGCCACTTCGAAAGCACTTTTTCCGCCCTTGCCCCGCGCCATGCCGTGCATTCGCTGCACGCGCTGCGCCGAGGCCTGCCCGGCTGACTTGCAGCCGCAGGAATTGTTCTGGTTCTCCCGGGCCAGGAATTTCGAGAAAGCGCAGGAATACAAGCTGTTCGATTGCATCGAGTGCGGTTGCTGCAGCTACGTTTGCCCCAGTCATATTCCCCTGGTGCAGTTCTACCGTTTCGCCAAGAGCGAGATTGCGGAGCACGAAAAGGAAAGGAAAGCCGCAGACCTGGCGCGCGAGCGTCATGAGTTCCGCGAGTTCCGCCAGGAGCGCGAGAAACAGGAGAAAGCCGCCAAGCACGCCGCCAAGGCTGCTGAAATGGCTGCCAAAGCTGCGGCAGCATCAGGCAAGGCAGGGGAAGCCGCCGAGGGCGGAGACGATGCCGCAGCTGCCAAGAAGGCTGCCATCCAGGCGGCAATCGAGCGCGCCAAGGCCAAAAAGGCCGCAGTGAAGCCACAGAACGTGGATGATCTGCCGCCCGGGGCGCAAGCTAAAATTGACGAAATAGATGAGCGGCGCGCTCAAGCCAAGGAAACCGCCGAGCAGAGTGTGGCGGTGCAGAAATCCGATAAAGGGCAGGGCGCATGAGTATCAATTCACCCCTGGTGGCAGAAAAATCCACCGTCAACATCATCATGCTCAAGGTGCTGGCCGCCTTGCTGCCGGCCATAGCCGTTTACGTGTATTTTTTCGGTCCGGCGATCCTGGTGAGCATCACGCTGGCCAGTGCCACTGCGCTGGCTACCGAAGCGGCGGTACTTTATCTGCGCCGCTACCCGCTGCGCGTTTATCTGCTGGATGGCAGTGCGCTGGTGACGGCATGGCTGCTTGCGCTCTCGATTCCTCCCCTGGCGCCGTGGTGGCTGGTGGTGGTGGGTACAGCGTTCGCCATTCTGGTGGCCAAGCACCTATATGGCGGCCTGGGCAATAATCTGTTCAACCCAGCCATGGTGGGGTTTGCGGCGCTGATGATTTCCTTTCCCGCGCACATGACGCACTGGCCGGCGCCGGATGTGCTGGCGCAAAGCCACTGGAACTTTGCCCAGCAGATGGATTTCATGTTCGGCGGCGCGTTGCCGGCGGGCGCCAAGCTCGATGCGGTGACCATGGCAACGCCGCTGGATACGCTGAAAACGCAACTCCATCTTGATCGCACCGTAACAGAAATTCAGTCAGGGTCGATTTTCAGCATCCTCAGCGGCAAGGGGACGGAAATCATCGCGCTGTTCTATCTGCTCGGCGGTTTGTTCCTGTGGCAGCAGCGCATCATCAGTTGGCACATTCCGCTGTCTTTCCTTGGCGCCATGTTCGCTACAGCGGGCGTGCTGCATCTTGTCGACCCCGGCCAATATGCTTCGCCACTGTTCCACATTTTCGCCGGCGGTACCATGCTGGGCGCCTTTTTCATTGCCACAGACTATGTCACCAGCCCCACCACGCTGCTGGGCAAGCTTATTTTTGGCGCGGGTATCGGGATCAGCGCCTACATCATCCGCGTATTCGGAGGTTACCCGGACGGCGTGGCCTTCGCCGTGCTGTTCCTCAATTCCGCCGTGCCGCTGATTGATGCCTATACTCAGCCGCGCGTTTTCGGCCATGCGGGAAAATGGTTCAGGGGAGGAAAGGAATGAGCGTCTATACCCGCCATTCCACCAAGCTGGCGCTGGTGCTTGCGGCTTTTGCCCTGGTTGGCACGACCCTGCTGGCACTGACGTATAGCGCGACCAAGGACAATATCGCGGCAAGCGAGAAAAAGGCCAAGCTGGCGCTGATCGCCCAGATTCTTCCGCCAGCCCTGTACGATAACGACATCATCCGGGATGCGTCCGAATTGCAGCCGACCGCCGAACTCGGCACGGCTGAGCCGACCCTGGTATATCGTGCGCTGAAAGATGGCCAAGCTGTGGCGGCGATACTGGAAGTCGTTGCGCCCGACGGTTACGCGGGAAAAATCAAATTACTCGTTGCCATCAAGTCGAGCGGCGAGATTTCCGGCGTGCGCGTCGTAGCGCACAAGGAAACCCCCGGCCTGGGCGATTACATCGAGATCGCCAAGAACAGCTGGATCAAGGTTTTTGATGGCACTTCGCTGGACAAGCACCCGTCCAAGGAGTGGAAGGTGAAGAAGGATGGCGGCCAGTTCGATTACATGACAGGTGCGACGATTACGCCGCGTGCGGTAATCAAGGCCGTGCACAAGGCTCTGGTATGGTATTCCAATAATCAGGAGAAAATTTTCTCATTGCCGGCGCAGGAGCAAACAAAATGAGCGACGTGAATTACAAGGAAATCATCTGGAACGGCCTGTGGAAGAACAACGCGGGTATCGTGACGCTGCTTGGCCTATGCCCCTTGCTTGCCGTGAGCACCTCCGTGGTCAACGGCGTTGGGCTGGGTATCGCCACCATCATGGTGATGGCTTTCAGCAACGGCATCGTGTCGCTGGCGCGCAACTGGATACCGCGCGAGATCCGTATTCCGGTGTATATCCTGATCATCGCTGTGCTGGTCACCATCATTGACCTGTCCATGAATGCTTTTGTTCAGCCCCTGTACCTGGTGCTGGGCATTTTTGTGCCGCTGATTGTGGTGAATTGCAACGTGCTGGGACGCGCTGAAGCCTTTGCCTCAAAAAATCCGGTTCTCCCGTCCATGGTGGACGGCTTCATGGTCGGAATGGGCTTGACCCTGATTCTGGCCGTGCTGGGCGGGATGCGCGAGATTCTCGGCAAGGGTACCTTGCTGTCAGGCATCGATTTGGCTTTTGGCGCATCTGCCAAGGCTTGGGTCATTACCGTGATTCCCGATTATCATGGTTTCCTGCTCGCCGTACTGCCGCCCGGCGCTTTTATCGGCCTGGGCCTGCTGATTGCCGGCAAGAACTGGCTTGACCAGCGCAAGGCAGCCAGGGCTGAACCCGCTCAGGCGCCACAAGCAGCAACCGCTGCCGCGTAATTTGGTTTGCCTATGAACGCAGCCAAGCGCCGAGAAATATTTACCCGCTTTCAGGCTGGCAATCCCCATCCCGCCACCGAACTGGTTTATCACACCCCGTTTGAGCTTTTGGTGGCGGTGCTGCTTTCAGCCCAGGCGACCGACAAGGGCGTGAATCTTGCCACCGCCCGGCTGTTTCCCGTAGCCAATACGCCACAAGCCATTCTTGACCTGGGTCTGGACGGACTGAAGGAATTTATCAATACCATCGGCCTCTACAACAGCAAGGGCAAGCACCTGATCGAGACCTGCCGGATTCTGGTGGAGCAGCATGGCGGCGAGGTTCCATCCGACCGGGAGTCGCTCGAGAAGCTGCCCGGCGTGGGGCGCAAAACCGCCAATGTCATCCTCAATACCGCTTTCGGCCAGCCGACCATGGCGGTGGATACGCATATTTTCCGCGTCGCCAACCGTATTGGCCTGGCACCGGGAAAGACGGTGCTGGAAGTGGAAAAGAAGCTGCTCAAGGCCATCGAGCCGCAATTTCAGCACGATGCGCATCATTGGCTGATCCTGCATGGGCGCTACGTGTGCAAGGCGCGCAAGCCCCTGTGCGGCGAATGCCTGATCCGCGATTTGTGCGAGTTCAAGGGAAAGCTTTAATTCAATGAGAGTTGCAACAGGCCTTGCCACCAGCCACATTGCCAGCGAAGACCTGGCATACCAGGCCGTCTCCCGCGCAATGGAAAAAGCCGGTATCTCCATCGCCAGCAGCGTGTTGCTGTTCCTGACGCCAGAGTTCGCCCGCGAACCGCAATCCGCGCTGAGGGCGGCAGTGCGCGCGGCAAGCTGCACCCAGGTCATCGGCTGCAGCGCCGCCGGCATTTTTACCGAGGACGACTGGGTGCTGGATGCGCCGGCCGCCGTAGCCATGGTGTTTGGCGATGGCTTCAGCCTGGAGCCAGCGCATCAAATTCGTGACGATGAATTGCTGCTCACCCTGGCGGCGCCCAACGCCATTCATACCGAGTGGCTGGACAAGCCCGGCCAACGCTTCGGCGGTGTCTCCGGCGATGCCACAGGGCAGGGGCCTTTCGGCGTATGGCAGGGCGGCAGGACAGTGCCGCTCGGGCGTTGCGAACTGCTAATCCGGGGGGCGCGCGGCGTGGCCGGCGTGTCGCAGGGGGTTCGTCCGCTGAGTCAGCAGCCATTCGAGATTACCCAGGCAAGTGAATTTGACGTGCTGGTTCTGGCGGAACAGCCAGCGCTCAACGTGCTGATGCGCGAACTGCCGCTTGAATTGCGTGAACCCGGCACGCTTCCATTACACCTCGTCATGGGCTGCATTACTTACGGTGACCCTGCAACGGCGATCGCGCAGGGGCGGTTCCGTTCTGCCCCCATCATCGCCGTCAATCCTCTGCAGGGCTCGGTGACCCTGTCGGTTCGCCCTGCGCCCGGCGATCAGTTGTTCTGGGCGATGCGCCAGCCCCTGGCCACCGAAAGCGGCATGCGCGCCACGCTTGAAACCTTGCAACAGAAACTGCATGAGGCGCCCGATTTCGGCCTGTGCTTTTCTTGCATGGGGCGTGGGCCCTATTTTTATGGCGGCGTGGACCTCGATTTGCAGCTCATCCAGAGGCAATTCCCCGGTATGCCCCTAATCGGGTTTTACGGCAACGGCGAAATCGCGCCATTCAATGGCAGCAACCAGCTTTTCCAATATGCAGCGGTGCTCGGGCTGTTTCGCCATGTTTAACCCCAGCCGCGACCAGGCACGCCAGTTTTTCTTCGATACCTGGCATAAATACAACCAGCACCAGCCCCTGAGCGCGCTAGAAAGCATGGTGCTGGAAATTCTGCTTCAGCACCCCGAATATCATGCATTGCTGGCGAACCCCGAGCGCTACCAGGATCGTGACTATCTGCCCGAGCAGGGTGAGACAAACCCCTTTCTGCATCTGAGCCTGCACCTCGCCATCGCCGAACAGCTTTCCATAGACCAGCCTCCGGGAATCAAGGGCCGTTACCATAAGCTGCTGGAACAGTACGGCGAATCCCATGGTGCTCAGCACCGGCTTATGGAATGCCTGGGGGAAATGATCTGGCAGGCGCAACGCAATCGTACTTCGCCCGATCCTGCCGTATATTTTTCCTGCCTGGATCGCCATGGATGAGTGGCGGCAGCGCTTCCTGGACGCTTCCCCCATGTTCGAGCCGCTGCGCGGCGTGGGGTCGGCCCTGGCGGAACTGGAGCGCTGGCCCACGCTGGATGATTACAACGCGCTGCTTCATCCGCCTATCCCTACCGCAAGCGGAGCTGAAATAGGTTTCGTACCTCAGGCGGGCAAACCGGCCCACATGGAAGATAAATACGAGTCACGCATTTATCTCGCTGGTGAAGTGCAGACCCGCACGGAAAACTGGCATGACTTATTCAACGCGCTGGTATGGCTGGCATTTCCGCGCACCAAAGCGGCCATAAATGCACGGCACTTCGCATCCATTACACAATCCGGGGGTGAGGGCAATCGTGATAAAACCCAGGATGCCCTGACCCTTTTTGACGAAAGCGGGGTGGTTGTGCTGTATTCGGATGGCGATCTTGCGAGTTTGCTACAGGATCATCAATGGCAAGAACTATTCTGGGCTCGTCGTCAGTCCGTGAATGCATGTATGAAGTTTGTCATTTTTGGACATTCCTTGTATGAAAAAGCGCTGAAACCGTATATTGGCATTACCGGAAAAGGCTTGCTGATCAAGGTGGAGGATGCTTTCTTTTCACAAACGCCAGAAACACAATTGGAAATTGCCGATGGATTGATGGCTGCCTTTTTTTCCGGGAAAGGGCAGATATCCAGTCGGGATTTATCGCCTGTGCCGTTACTGGGTGTGCCCGGGTGGTGGCCAGAAAACGTGGATGCGCTGTTTTATTTGAATACACGCTATTTCAGACCCCCTGGCGGTAGAGATGTTTTAACACTGTGAGCTTATGTTTTCGTTCTGACAGCCGATGTTGTAATAAATAGATGCGTTCAATATTGAACGCTTTGCTGAAAACAAGAAAACGCAAGCAGTGGTAGTATTGCCAGTGCGAAAAACGGGTGCGGAAAATTATTGATAATATCGTGCCAGTGCCAAAAGATTAGCCCTTCTCAGGATGGAGATGTGTATTGAAATGCGTCATTCTTGCGGGTGGATATGGAACCCGAATCAGCGAGGAATCCCACCTGAAACCCAAGCCGATGATCGAGGTGGGAGGGCGTCCCATCATTTGGCACATCATGAAGATTTTTTCGGCCCAGGGGATCAATGATTTCGTGGTCTGTCTGGGTTACAAGGGTTATGTCATCAAGGAATACTTCGCCAACTATTTCCTGCATATGTCCGATGTGACATTCGACATGAAGAACAATCAGATGCAAGTGCATCATCGCCATGCAGAGCCGTGGACGGTGACCTTGGTCGATACCGGCGAGAACACCATGACAGGTGGACGATTGAAGCGTGTCAGGGATTATCTCAATGGCGAGTCATTCTGTTTTACCTATGGTGACGGTGTTGCCGATGTCAATATTCCTGAATTGCTGGCTTTCCATAAGCTGCAAGGCCGCATGGCCACGGTCACGGCAGTCCAGCCGCCCGGCAGATATGGCGCACTGGAAGTAGAAACAGGCCGTGTTGCCTCGTTCCAGGAGAAGCCGCTGGGAGACGGAGGATGGATCAATGGCGGATTCTTTGTGCTGGAGCCGGGTGTTTTCGATTACATTTCCGGAGATTCGTCCACCTGGGAGAATGAGCCGCTCAGGAAACTGGCTTCCGAGGGGCAATTGAGCGCCTTTACGCATTATGGTTTCTGGCATGCCATGGACACGGTACGTGATCGCGCCATGCTGGAGGAATTATGGCAGGCAAAACGGGCGCCCTGGTGCAAATGGGAATGACGCCCGAATTCTGGCGCGGCAAATCGGTACTGGTCACTGGGCATACCGGCTTCAAGGGCGGGTGGCTTAGCCTCTGGCTGCAACAGCTGGGCGCTCATGTGCATGGCTATTCCCTGGCCGCAGCGACGCAGCCCTCCCTCTTTGTTGAGGCCCGGGTTTGCGAGGGTCTGACGCATGTTGAGGGCGATATCCGCGACTTGTCTCATTTGAGGGCCTGCATGATTTCAGCCCAGCCGGAAATTATCTTCCATCTGGCGGCTCAGGCGCTGGTGAGGCAAAGTTATCTCGATCCGATCGAAACCATGACCAGCAATGTGGTGGGTGCCATGAACGTGCTGGAGGCCGTCCGCAACACGCCTTCGGTCAAGGCCGTGGTAATGATTACCAGCGACAAGTGTTATGAAAATCGCGAATGGCACTGGCCGTACCGGGAAAATGAAGCGCTGGGCGGCAGAGATCCCTATTCAGCCAGCAAGGCGTGCGCCGAGATTGTGACAGCCTGCTGGCGCGACTCATTTCTGGCCAGACAGGCCGTATCGGTGGCGAGCGCGCGTGCGGGCAATGTCATCGGCGGCGGCGATTGGGCCGCCGATCGCCTGATACCGGATGCCTTGCGCGCCTGGGAGAGTGGATTGCCGCTCGAGGTGCGCAACCCACAGGCAGTGCGACCATGGCAACATGTGCTGGAAGCGCTGGCAGGGTATTTGCTGTTGGCTGAAAATTTATACCGGGGTAAAAGTGCGGAGGCATGGAATTTTGGCCCTTCGGATGCGGATATGCGCCCGGTGGGCGCGCTGCTTGATGGCTTGGCCGGGTTGTGGGGCGATGGGGCGGCATGGCAGGCCAGTGCGCAGCAGCATCCCCACGAGGCCGGGCTGCTCAGGCTGGATAGCAGCAAGGCGCGAACCCTGCTAGGCTGGCGGACAAAACTCACTATCGACCAGGCTCTGGAGCAGGTCATTCGCTGGCATCGTGGCTGGATGGCCGGCGAGGACATGCGCGCCTTTACACTTAATCAGATCGAACAGTACATGGCGCTTTCTCAATGAATCAGGATGCTGACCGTCAGGCAATCTTAAATCAGGTACGCCAATTCGCCGCTGGTCGTGGCCCGGAATCCACTTTCCGGCCTGGCGAAGACCCGGTGCCTGTTTCCGGAAAAGTGCTGGGGCCGGAAGAATTCGTCAGCATGGTGGATGCTTGCCTTGATGGTTGGCTGACCACCGGGCGTTTCAACGAGGCGCTGGAAAAGCGCTTGGCGGAATTCATCGGTTGCAGTCATGTCCGGACAGTTAATTCCGGCTCTTCCGCCAATCTGGTGGCGTTCGCCGCGCTGACTTCGCCACTGCTTGGCGAGCGGGCGCTCAAGGCAGGGGACGAGGTGATCACCGTGGCGGCGGGTTTCCCGACGACAGTCAATCCTATGCTGCTGTATGGGATGATTCCGGTATTCGTGGACGTCCAGCTTGGCACCTACAACATCGATGCCAGCCAACTTGAAGCGGCTGTCTCGCCCAAAACCCGCGCCATCATGCTGGCCCATACGCTGGGCAATCCGTTTGACCTGGATGCCGTGATGGCGTTGGCGCGCAAGCATGACCTGTGGGTGATCGAGGACTGTTGCGACGCACTGGGCTCGACCTATCGAAACCAGCATGTCGGCAACTTCGGCCACATCGGCACACTCAGCTTCTATCCGGCCCACCATATCACCATGGGGGAGGGGGGCGCGGTATTCACCAGTGACGATACGCTTATCCGCGCCATCGAGTCGATCCGCGACTGGGGGCGGGACTGCTGGTGCCCGCCGGGTCGCGATAATACCTGCGGCCGGCGTTTCTGCTGGAAACTGGGCGATTTGCCTGATGGGTACGATCACAAATATGTCTATTCCCATTTGGGCTACAACCTGAAGATCAGTGACATGCAGGCAGCCTGCGGCCTGGCGCAGATGGATCGGTTACCAGGATTCGTTGCGGCGAGGCAGAAAAATTTCGATTTCCTGCGCGAACGATTGTCGGTGCTTGAGGATTTCCTGATTCTGCCGATAGCTACACCAGATTCCCGGCCTTCCTGGTTCGGTTTGCCATTGACGTTGAAGGAAGAGGCCGGCGTGAACCGCGTCGATCTGCTGCGTTATCTGGACCAGAACCGGATTGGCACCCGCCTTCTGTTTGCCGGCAATCTGACACGGCAGCCTTATTTCGCGCAGCAGCAATACCGTTGCGTGGGTAATTTGCCGAATAGCGATCAGGTGATGCGTGATACGTTCTGGGTTGGCGTCTATCCTGGGCTTTCCGAGGATCAGCTGACATTCATCAGCCAGAAGATTGCCGAGTTTTTTGGACACGGCTTGTAGCTGGAATCATAAAGGAGATCATTAATGACCGCGAGCATCCCGACACCGCTCTTCGTACTGGAAATGGCCAATAATCACATGGGTGATGTCGAACACGGTCTGGCTGTGATCCGTGCTTTTGGCGAGGTGTGCCGGACCTTTCCATTTCATTTTGCATTCAAGTTGCAGTACCGCGATCTGGATACTTTTGTGCACCCTGCGGCTAAAGGGCGCGATGACATCAAATACGTCAAGCGCTTCACTGAAACGCGCCTGAGCCGACAGGACTTCGACCGATTGGTGGCAGAGATGCGCGCCAATGGTTTCCTTGTCATGTCGACACCGTTCGACGAACCATCGGTCGATGTTATCGAAGACCAGAATCTAGATATCATCAAGATCGCTAGTTGTTCTTTCACTGACTGGCCATTGCTGGAAAGGGTTGTGTCTGTTGATAAGCCGGTCATCGCTTCGACAGCCGGTGCCAGCCTGGAGGAGATCGACCGGGTAGTCAGTTTCCTGGCGCACCGCCAGAAAAATTTCGCCATTCTGCATTGCGTAGGCGAATACCCTACGCCGGATGAGCGTATGCACCTGTCGCAGATAGATTTTCTACGCACACGTTATCCGGGTGTGCGAGTTGGTTTTTCCACGCATGAGCATCCGGAGCACACGGATATCGTGAAACTGGCTGTTGCCAAGGGCGTTACCCTATTCGAAAAGCATGTCGGCTTGCCAACCGAGAGCTATCCGCTCAATGCCTATTCAGCGAGTCCTGAGCAAGTTCGTGCCTGGCTTCAGGCCGCACAGCAGGCCTGGACCTTGTGTGGCGTTGGGGGTGCCCGCCTTCCACCCAATCCAGAGGAAACTGCCAGCTTGCGCTCCTTGCGGCGTGGGGTTTTTGCTCGGCGACCAATTGCGGCAGGTGAGACGATTCGCAGCGAGGACGTTTATTTCGCTTTTCCTCCAGAGCCCAACCAGTTTACGGCCAATGAGTGGTCGAAATATGCCGAATTTACTGCTACGGCGGCCATCGCGCACGATCAGTCCATCGCTCCGGATAACGCGAGTTGCGAAGACCGCAGGGCGCGTATTTGGGATGTCGCCCAACGCGTCAAGGCGCTGCTCGCACGCACCAATATCGTTGTGCCCGGAAGCGCGGATTTGGAGGTCTCGCACCACTATGGACTGGACCGTTTTGACGAGTATGGCTTGGTGTTGATCACCGTGGTCAATCGCTGTTACTGCAAGAAATTGCTGGTCAGCTTGCCCGGTCAGTCACATCCTGAGCAGTATCACAAAAAGAAGGAGGAAACTTTCCATATTCTCTATGGCGAAATCACGCTGGAACTCGACGGTGTGACGAGAGTATGCCGCCCCGGCGATGTGGTGACCATTGAACCCGGGGTACGTCATGCCTTCAGGAGTGAAGGCGGTGCAGTGATTGAGGAGATTTCGACCACGCACGACAAGAACGATTCGTACTATACGGATAGCGCAATTATGGAAAACAAACAGCGCAAGAGCCTGTTGACCTATTGGATGGATTGATCAGAGTGAGCGAATCTTATCGAGTTGCTGATTTTATTGCCGACTTTGTCGCTGGACTCGGCGTCAAGCATGTCTTTCTTCTACCCGGCGGTGGTGCCATGTATCTGGTGGACGCTGTGGGCAAGCATCCCGACATCGAGGCGGTAGCCTGCCTGCATGAACAGGCTGCGGCGATTTCTGCCGAGGCTTATGCGCGCATCAATGAGAACCTCGGCGTGGCCATGGTTACAACCGGCCCGGGGGCAACCAATGCGGTCACTGCCGTTGCAGGGGGCTGGATCGAATCCGTACCCCTGATGGTGATTTCCGGCCAAGTCAAGCGCGCGGACATGTTGCGTGATTCTCCCTTGCGGCAGAAAGGCGTGCAGGAAGTCGATATCGTCAAGATTGTAAAAAGCATCACAAAATACGCAGTGACGGTGGAGCGCCCCGAAGATATCAGGATCGAAATGGAACGAGCAGCGCACTACGCGCGCAAAGGCCGGGCCGGGCCGGTCTGGATCGATGTCCCGCTTGATGTGCAGGGCGCGCCTGTGGAACCAGCAAGTTTGCCCCATTGGCTGGGTGAGGCGCAGGATGTGGCGAGCAAAGGCTTTTCCGGCGAAATCGAACGGCTGCAATCTTTGCTGGCAGAGGCAAAACGTCCGCTGCTGCTGGCGGGCCATGGCGTGCGTCTTGCGGGGGGGGCGTCCCTCTTCAGGGAACTGGTGGAGAAGCTTGAAATCCCGGTGGTGACAACGTGGAATGCGCTCGATTTGTTGCCTTATGAGCATCCTCTTCTGGTGGGTCGGCCGGGAGTGGTTGCCTTGCGTGCGCCAAATTTCGCGGTCCAGAATTGCGATCTGCTCATCAGTATCGGCAGCCGGCTCGACAATATTATCACGGCGTATAATCCTCGCGGCTTTGCCAGGGAGGCCAGGAAGGTTGTGGTCGATGTCGATCGGCACGAGATCGAAAAGCTCGATATGGATATTGCCCTTTCGCTGGAAGCCGACGCAAAATCGTTTTTGGCGGCGTGGCTGGATGCGAAAGCGCCTGTTTGTCAGGACTGGAGCGCCTGGAAGAATCGCTGTGCAGACTGGAAACACCGTTATCCGGTTAATGATGGCGAGCCTTTCCCTCCAAGCGGCCCCATCAGTCATTACCAATTGATGGACGCGCTGTCAGACGCCATTCCTGAAAATACCACGATCAGCACCGGTAGCTCCGGGCTCGCAGTCGAGGCGTTCTATACGATCTTCCGCAACAAACCGGGACAACGTGTATTCCTGACTTCTGGCCTCGGGGCCATGGGGTATGGCTTGCCGGCGGCGATTGGCGCTTGTTTTTCCGGTGACTGCCAGCCAATGGTGGCGATTGAGAGTGATGGCAGCCTGCAACTCAATATCCAGGAATTGGCTACGTTGCGAGCCTTCAATCTGCCGATATGCTTGATCATTATGAACAATAATGGCTATGCCTCGATCCGCAATACGCAACGCAATTATTTCAATGGGCGCTTCGTTGGCACTGGACCTGAGGCAGGCTTGTTGTTGCCCGATCTGGAAAAGGTGGCCGCCACCTATGATCTGCCGTTTTTGCGCATTGAAGATGCTTCCGATTTGAAGGGCATGCTGCATCAGGCGCTATCCCAGCCCTGGCCTTTGCTGGTTGACGTGCGGCTGATATCCAACGAAGCACTTGTACCCAAAGTGTCAGCGCTTCCCCAGCCGGATGGTTCGATCAAATCCATGCCTCTTGAAGATATGACACCGTTGCTGCCGCTGGAAACATTGCGGGCTGAGATGGATGTGGAACTATCGGCCTTATCGCTGGTTGCCAGGAAGGGCTAGAACGTCAATATTGGTCGACAAGAGAAGTGAGTATGCTCAACTACCGATGCAGAATGTGCGCAAAACCACTTCCGGAAAGGCATTTGTTGCATTTCAGGAACATGCCCAAGGCGGCACAGTTTCTCCCTGATGCGCAATCTCTTGAACAGGATACCGGCGTCGATCTGGAAATTTATCAGTGCGCTGGTTGCGGCCTGGTGCAGACCAGCAATGAACCCGTTCCCTATTTCAAGGAAGTGGTGCGTGCCGCAGCATTTTCCGAGGAGATGAAAGCGTTTCGTCGCGAACAATTTGGTGAATTCGTGAGGAAATATGCATTACAAGGGAAAAAACTAATCGAGATTGGTTGTGGTCAGGGCGAATATCTGACCCTGTTGCAAGGGGCCGGTGTTGAAGCTTATGGCCTGGAATATGCCGACCATTCTGCGCGGTGCTGCATCGAACTTGGGCTTCGGGTAACAAGGGGATTTGTCGATAGTCCAGATTATGAATTGAGCTCGGCACCCTTCGATGCCTTTGCCATTCTGAATTTCCTCGAGCACTGGCCTGATCCGAATGCCGGTTTGAGTGGTATCGCGCGCAATCTGGGCGAGAACGCAATCGGCTTGGTCGAAGTGCCTAACTTCGACATGATTTTGAGGAAAAATCTATTCACCGAGTTCATTAGCGACCACGTTTTTTACTTCACGCAGGAAACACTCGAAACCTTATTGCGGTTGAACGGATTTGAGGTGATCGAGTGTTCCGAGGTGTGGCACGGCTATATTCTTTCTGCTGTGGTCCGCAAGAGAGCGCCCTCCGATATCTCGGCTTTCGACAGTGGCCGTCAGCGCCTGAAAATTGAAATTGACGAATTCATTTACCATCACCGTGAGCGTGGTATAGCCATTTGGGGCGCTGGTCATCAGGCTCTTGCCACCCTCGCCTTGTTGGGCTTGGCAGGCGAAATAAAGTACGTAGTGGATTCGGCGCTGTTCAAGCAAAATAAATTCACGCCTGCAACCCATATCCCGATTTTTTCGCCCGATCGCTTGAAGACCGATCCAGTGGGCGCCATTATCGTCATGGCGGCAAGTTATTCGGACGAAGTGGCGAGAATTATTCGTCTTGAATGGGGCGCTTCCATGCACGTTGCGATTTTGCGGGATTTTGGTTTGGAGAGTGTTTGACGTGGATATCCAGAGCTTGATTGCTTCACTGGATTTGCAGATTGAAAACCCATCGCGGGGCCTGCCGGAAGAGGTGTTTCTCTTCGTCAGCAGACTTACTCCCATGGTAAATGTTGATTTACTTGTAAAGAATATCCATAACGAGACGCTATTAACATGGCGGGATGATGCTTTTTATGGCCCCGGTTGGCATGTGCCGGGTGGTATCGTGAGATTCAAGGAGACGATGGCGACCCGAATTCATGCAGTGGCTGAAAGCGAACTGGGCGCTACTGTCGAATTCAGGAAAGAGCCCTTGGCGGTGAATGAAATCATGAATGCCACGAGAGATACGCGTGGGCATTTTGTTTCCTTGCTATATGAGTGCAATCTCACCAGTCCGCTCGATCCGGCTCTCGAATACAAATCGGGGAAGCTAAGGAATGGCGAGTGGGCATGGCACGCGAGTTGCCCGGACAATATTATCCTGGTTCATAAAGTGTATAAGCAGTTTATTGGGTGTGCAGATTAGATGGAGCATGCCCTACTTTTGGAGTGCTCTGATTGAAAATTCTGTTCGTGGTCCCTCCAAACATTGGATTTACTGATTTTGTGTCGCCCCCTTCCAATGTGAAGGTGCAAAGAATGTTGAATGGCCAATCAGTTGGCTCGGTAATTACGGATATGCCATTGGGGATTATTTCCCTGTCTGCATATCTCAAGAAAAATATCGATGTCGAAACTCGCGGAATTGATTTCAATGTCGCCCTCAATAAACTGGATAAATTTGAATGGCCTTCATTCAAAGAATATTTCAAGGAAGTGCTGACGAATGAAATCGAGTTTTTTCAGCCTGATGTGATCGGCATATCGGCACTGTTTTCCACTGCCTTTAGAAATCTCATCGATCTTGGAGAGGTCTCCAGGGAATTACGCCCTGCGGCCTTCGTGATCGCAGGCGGCAACGTCCCCACCGTTTCTTACCGTGATATTTTTGCAGAGACGGATGTGTTTGATGCCGTCTGTCATGGCGAGGGGGAGGTGCCCTTGCTTGAGTTGCTAGAGTCGAAAAGCATGCCTGAGCATGTTGAGGAAAGCCTGACCTGGATAACCAAAAACAAACTGGATAAAAACCTGGATTTTGCACACAACTTCATTAATGAACTGGACCAGATCCCTTTCGATTATTCAATCATCCGCCAAGACGATTATGAGTTGAATCCGACGATCAGATACTATTCTTCAGTGAAGTCCAAGGGCAAGAGCTTCAACATCATGACCTCGCGCGGGTGCCCTTTTAAATGCATATTCTGTGCATCACACAGGACTCATGGCCGTGAGATGCGTTACCACTCGCTAGCACGAGTCAAGGAAGACATTCTGAGTTTAAAGAATGACTTCGGTATCAAGGTCATCACCATCGAGGATGACCATTTCATGGGCGACAAGAAGCGGGCCTACGATATCGTCAAATTCATTGGAGAGCAGGGGATTACCGCATTTTTCCCCAATTCACTGGCTTTATATGCCCTAAGCAGAGAGATGCTGGTCGCGCTCAAGGAGGCCGGTGTCGAACAGTTGATTCTTGCTGTTGAGTCAGGCAGCGACTATGTCTTGAAGAACGTTATGAAGAAACCATTGAAGCTGGATATCGTCCGGCGAGTGGCGAAGGACTGCAGGGAAATCGGGATTTACACGGATTGCAACATACTCATCGGTCTGCCAGGTGAGCGCAAGCAGGATATTGATGATACCCGAAAGTTTCTTAAAACCGTGGGGGCAAATTGGTTTCGTATCAACGTGGCAACACCGCTACTGGGGAGTGAAATGCATGATATCTGCGAGGAAAAAAATTACTTCAAAGGGGTGGTGATCGAGAGTAACTACAAGAAAGCAATTGTGGGTACCGAAAACTTTGACCCTCAATATATTCAAGAAACCACCTACGACATGAATATCGAACTCAATTTTGTATACAACGCAGATATGATGTTCGGCAATTACGAAGTGGCCCTCAAAGGTTTTGAGAATGCAATTGTTGCAAAGCCTGACCATGCTGTGGCTTTGTATTACTCGTCAATTTGTCACGATCATTTAGGCAATGAGAAAGTGGCAGCCCAGCTTTTTGAACAGGCAAAGAAAGCATACAAAACAAGCCAGATTTGGGAAAAATACGTGAAGCTCTATAGCCTCCCCATCACGGATGAGAATTCAATTCCATACCGTGCGATGCATCATACTTCCCAAGCCAGACATGGCTGATAGAGCCTGTAAACGGAAAAATTGACATGATGATTTCTACTTCAGAAGCTACGCAAAACAAACTCACTCCGGCAGAACAGGCGAGGCGTGAGGGCCTGATGGCTAGAAAACCCTATATAGCGGCCAAATTGGCTGCCATTTCGGCAATGGAAGAACGCGGAGAAATCAGCCCTATTATCCGGCTTGAAAAAAGTTATTTGTGCAATTTCCAGTGCACTCACTGTTCGGCCGAGTATTACATGGATCGCCATAAGAAGAAGGTTTTCAAGATAGCGGATGCGAGACGAAAAATTGATCTCTCGGATATTCGCGAGCTTTCTCGCCAGGCGGACGAGTTGGGTTTGGCCCGGTTTGTGATTACAGGGGGGGAGCCTCTTGTGATGAAGGATTTTGACGAAGTGGTCGAGGCGATTGACCCTGAGAAGCACTATGTCATTGCGGATACGAACGGCTGGTTTCTCGACGACAAGCGCGCAAGACACCTCAAGTCGATTGGAGTTGAGAAAGTGCAGTTGTCACTGGATAGCTTCATTGAACAGGACCACGATTCATTCAGGAACAAACCGGGGTCATACAAGCGTGTGATGCGGGCGATTGATGCCTCCTTGGATGCCGGATTGAATCTCTTGCTCTCTACGGTTCTCGTCAAAGGTCGCGCAAAGACTGAGGAGTTCCTGAATCTGTGCAAATTTGCGACTGAAAAGTGCGTTGGTTTATATGTCTCTTACGCAAAGCCAACGGGATCCTGCTCCGACCACCCAGAATTCGTGATCGATAAGGAGGATGCCGATATCCTGCGCGAGCTTGAAAAAGACTATAACGTTTTCACGCACATGACCCCGACCTATGGCTCATTCAAGGGGTGCATTACAGTGAAGGGAATTATTACCGTGACATCGACCTTTGAAGTCACGCCGTGCCCATATATTGATTTCTCGCTCGGAAACTTGCGCGAGACCTCACTCAAGGAAGTTCTGGCACGTGGAATGCGCAACCCGTGGCTTGGCCCCTACCGGCCTGACTGCCTTATTGGAGAAGATCAAAAGTTCATCAAGATCCATATGGAAAAAACCAAGGGGGTTACGCATCTTCCTGTTCCCTGGGGCCAGGGGTTTTCAGATGCCGATTCCTTGTTTGATTGACTGCTCGCCCGCCAATATTTTTCTTGTATGTAAATTTGGCTTTTCAACGACTGATTATCCGATTTAAGTGAGATGGCATATTTATGACCCCAAATGGGCTTGTTTTAGAAGAATGTGATTTGGCCGAAAAGCCTTTGCCATTATTTGATGAGCATGGCCGGTGCATTCCATCAAAGCCAACAGCAGCGGTTCATAGCAATACACGGCGTTACTTTGCCATCGTGCAGCCAGAAATTGAATATGGTGATATTTATAAGCGGATTAAGAAGCACCTTGGAGTTTCGGGGGATATCACTGCTTCAGAATTTGAGCGGCGCGCAGAGGTTATTTTGCAAAAATTGCAGAATGACCCACGAACAAAGAAAATCACGGATGGGGTTCGCATCCCTTTCATCTTGCCCAAGGCGACCTACGCTGATTATGGTGATGCACTTGAGCGTATTTACCTGAAAGCGGTAAGAGACTCTTTTAATAACAAATTTCCACAATATGACTTCGTGAATCATCACAAGGACGGACTTGCGGGCAAGCTCAGCATCGCACCAGAATCGCGTCATGCACGCCTGGTGGAAGCCATGCAGAAAGATCAGGCCGTGGGGTACTTCTTCCCCTGTCTCACGGAATATTCCGTTCCAGCTGCTATTGAGCAAGCTGAAGCGCTGCCTGACCAGTTTTTGCTGGCAGGTGGATTCGATACTTGTGCTGCAATGATTGCCACACCGGACTTGTTGCTCAGAACGGACGGTTATCCCCCCCTCCTGTGGCTGGGCGCTCTACAGGGAGAAAAGGAACAGGTGGGATATCACTTTGAGGCTTACGGCTACAACCTGACTTTCAATCGCAAACCGCATTTTAACCAGGTCGCCGAATACTGGTGTGCCGGCCTTGTTGTACTTGGTTAGCAGAGCTATTAATTGCTGACCCGCCATTATAAAACAGGGACGATCGTTTTCGATCTTGACGGTACGCTTATTGATTCCGCCCCGAATATTCTGGAAGCTTTCGCTGACGCATTGTGCGAAGCGGGAATTACACCTCAAGTGTTCCTCGATTCGAGCCTGATCGGTCCTCCTTTAACGGAGACGCTGATGCGGATCAGCGGCAGCACGGATGCCGCACTGATCCGGTCATTAACCGCAAAATTCAAGCAGCATTACGATAGCACCGGGGTGGTTAAAACCAAGGCATATCCCGGTATCGAGGCGATGCTGGATGATTTTATGGCCGCCGGAGCCAGCCTGCATATCTGCACCAACAAGCGGCTTTCAGCCACCCATGCCATTCTTGAAAACCTGGGCTGGAAGGACCGGTTTATGTCGGTTTATGCATTGGATATGGTTGAGCCACGCATGCCAGGAAAGGCCCAGCTTCTATCGAAACAGATTGGCGAGCAAAGCATCAATACGGCAACAACGATATACGTTGGCGACAAGCTTGAGGATGGCCATGCTGCCGAGGCCAATGCGTTGACGTTTTATTATGCCTCATGGGGATATGGTGACTTGCAGCAAGGGCAGATGGATGTCAACTGGAATTGGTTGAACTGCCCTGGTGATCTGAGCAAGTCATGATTACCTTCGCTTCTTCTGACTCACTTCATCATGATCTGGATAACATCATGTTGCGCATGGGTGACATGTGGGAGAGCTTTCGCAATGAGTCCATCTTTATCACGGGTGGAACCGGCCTCTTTGGGCGCTGGCTACTGGAAAGCATGGCTCGGGCAAATCAGCAGTTGAATCTGAATCTGAAGGTGACGGTGCTGACCCGAAATAAGCAGGCGTTCATGGAGAAAGCACCGCACCTTGCCCATAATCCTGCCATCGATTTTCACCATGGTGATGTCAGGAATTTTGATTTTCCTGGTCGGAGCTATTCCTTTCTCATTCATGGAGCCACTACCTCCGCTGAAGAGACATTTCTTGGGGAAGACTCACTGCGCAAGTTTGATACCCTAGTGGATGGTACTCGGCACACATTGGACTTTGCTGTGCAATGTGGAATTAAACGATTTTTATTCTTAAGCTCTGGTGCTGTATATGGAGTACCTCCAAGCGGCGTCGACTTTATCCCGGAGGCGTATTCTGGGGCGCCCGATACAACAGATATAAATTCCGCTTTAGGTCAGGCAAAACGCACGGCTGAGTTTCTATGCGCCTACTATGCGCAGAAATATTCCTTGAACTATTCCATTGCGCGATGCTTTTCCTTTGTGGGGCCGTTTCTCCCTCTGGGTATTCATTACGCAATCGGAAATTTCATTGGACAAGCCCTATATGAGGATGAGATTGCCGTCAAAGGGGACGGCACGCCTATACGCTCCTATTTGTATATGGCTGACCTTGTGGCCTGGTTGTTGACGTTGTTGCAAAACGGGAAGAGCGGTGAGGTCTATAACGTCGGCTCGGATCAGGCCATTAGCATCCGCGAATTGGCTTTCCTGGTTCGCGATACGCTGAGTCCACAAAAGCCGGTGAATATACTTGGACAATCAACCTATAGCATAGGGAATGCAGTACGTAACAGATATGTGCCATGTATTGAAAAGGCGCGTCAAGAGCTGGGGTTGGATGTGTGGACTGATTTGAAAATAGCTATAGAACTGACAGCAGCTCATTTTAACCAGGCAAGGGAGCATTAGACTTGAATAGAAGCACCAACGAACTGCTTGTTGAGCAGGAAGAAACGGACGACTTGCTGGCAAACAGTCAGTCGTTGGTCAGTATTTTGCTTCACAACTATGATGGTCATAAATTAGAACATTGTCTGCACTCGATTTTCAACCAGCCACATATCAGAAATTTTGAGGTCATTATTTGTGACGACGATTCGAAAGATGGCGCGTGGAAGATTGCGAATCGTTATGCCCTGATCCACGATGGAAAAATTACCATTTCAAGAAACAAACTGAGTCTTGGCAATGAAGCCAACAGCACGAAGGGCCGCCTACTGTGTAAAGGCGAATACAGTGTCGAACTTACTGGTACGAATGAATTTGACTCGGCTTACGTACTGCGCGCCATTCGGAGCATGGAGGCCGACATATTTCTCGATCATTCGTATATTTCAAGATTAAAACTAGCCAACGTTTTTCTCCCTAAACACAATCCTAAGAAAGAAATCGCCATTCACGAAAGGACGCGACTTCCCCTGGTCAGCGTGCTCGTATTCAATTTTAATTATGGACGTTACCTACGCCAGTGCCTAGAAAGTGTGTTTTCCCAAACCTACGAAAATATCGAAATTTGTTTCTCAGACAACGCTTCGACAGATGACTCATGGGAAGTCGCACTGGAATTTGCCGAAAGATATCCGGAGCGAATCAGTCTGACGCGCAACCGCATGAACTATGGACCCAATGTCAATCTCTGGAATTGCCTTCTGAATATGCGCGGCAAATACATGTTGAAGTTATGCTCAGATGATGCCATCCAGCCAGAATTCATCGAACGATGCGTGAACATGTTGGAAAAACACCCTGATACGGCATTTGCGATGGTTCATCGCGATGTCATGGACGAGAATGGCAAATGCACTCCGGAGCCGCCTTTTTATGACCAGTCATGCATCATTCCGGGCACCGAGCAGGCGGCTGTATACATGATGTCATCGGTTAATCCGAGTATCTCGCAGATTCTCTACAAACTGGAGAAAACCGAAGGGAAACGGATGGCAGGGAATTTGAATGATCGCTGGTTCGGTGACCGTATCATGGATTTCCATATTTGTTGCGATTCTCCCATCGTGTACATCAAGGAGCCACTATTACTCAATCGTGTTCACCCACACAGTGATGGTGCTCGCCTAGATGGAAATTTGCTGCAGTGCATGGGGGAGTTCGTTCTGTTGCACCAGCTTTCAGATATTGCTGGAAACTATCGTGATATGGATAAAGCGCGCGACCGCTTGCCGTCGGCCATCGAGAAAATAGGTCGCCTGTGCCTGCGCTACAGCTTGCGCTGCCTAGCCGGTGGAGATGAGTTATGTGCGAAACGCTATTTTCATCTTGCAGTCGCAGTTTTTCCCAATATTCAGGATGATGCGATCTATATCGAGTTGAGCCGTTACTGGTCGATGGACTCTTCTGAGCGTGAGTTTTTGTTGCAGCAGTTGATGGAAAATGCAAACAATGTTGTGAAGCGTGTCGTTTCCTACTCGCCTCCACCGGGAAGTATTCCATGCTGATAGAGAGCAGTTTTAATGTAAATGAATTTCGCACGAGACAATTTCGCGCAGTGTTTATGTCAAGGAAATGAATATGCCTGTTTTGGACAAAATACAACATTTTTTGAATGGCGCTCGTAATGGAGACCTCCAGGATCCACAGGTTTTTGTTGATTTTTCCCGTCAATTTGATTCAGTGATTATTTGGGGGGCCGGTAACCTCGGATCTGCTTTGGGGAAAAAACTAGCTGAGGTTGGCACCACGGTTTCCTGTTATTGGGACACACAAGCTGGAAAGATAAAAACATGCAATGACATACTTGTTACTACTCCCTTTGGCGGGAGTTTTGACAAGAGAACAACCCTGATATTGTTCTGCATTGGCAACGTGGCGGTCGGGCCTAATATCTATCGACAGCTTGCCGAGAACGGCTGGATGCACGTGGTACATGGGAATGATCTGCTGCAGGGCTTGCTGTGCCCCTTGTCCAATGATCGCCCTGCAAATGCAAGAATCTGCAACAGTTTTGATATATGCAGCGTCTGCTCCTGTGAGCGTCTGCATAACATTGTTCGGGCAAGCGCTGCCCGCAAACAGAATATTCGCCAAGATGAGACGCTATCATTCGACCGCGTGCATTTCATCACCAACAACGTGTGTAACCTGAAATGCACGCATTGTTTTCTTTACATCAATAGCTACAGGAAAGAACGCAAACAGAATGTTAAAACGGCGCAGATGCTGCAAGATATCGATGTGGTATTGCGTGCCGTGCACTCATTCGGCGTTGTTAATATGTTTGGTGGTGAGCCCTTCATGCACCCGGATATCGACCGTCTTATTGGCCAGGTATTAAGTCATGACAATTTTGGCGCTGTCATAGTCAACTCCAACGGAGTCGCCCGTATCAAGCCGCAGCAGCTCGCCAGCATGAAGGATGGGAGGGTGCGTCTCGCCTTTTCCAACTACCTCGAAGTGATTGACGAGAAAAAAAAGACGGTTTTTTTCAAGAACATCGAAAATGCAAAATTGGCTGGTATCAACGCGAAGTACCAGAATACCTTACCTACATGGAACATTTCCTCCACGCTCGAAGACAAAGGAGATTCTGTTGAAACGATGATCCAGAAAAAAAATACATGTGGTGTACGTTATCTGTATGTATTCGACGGAAAGCTTTTTCCATGCTCCTTTACTTTGTCCATTCATGATCTTGGCGTGGCAGATTACGAAAATGATTACGTTTGCCTTGATCCAAATAAATCACCAGAAGAAATCCGCGATAGCATTCGTGCGTTGATTGCACGCCCACACTACCGTGCATGCGGGCATTGTGAGGCTTTTGGTTCGCCAGCGCTCACCAGTTCGGCAGCTGAGCAAGGTTTCGACAAACGATACGCACTACCCGATGCATTGCAAAAACGTAGAATTAAAATTCCCGTTGTCGCTGCTCACTGAACTACCGTAGGGAAATTTTATGCTGCTGGATCAAAAATCGCCCGTAGTTGCCGCAGCCAGTAGTGCAGATGTCACGCCGCGATCTTCACGCTCCTGCCCTGTTTGTTGCTACCCGGAATCTGAGGCGGTATGGCATCTGGAACTGGTTGTCCCTGAAGCGTTCTCGTTACAGAGCCGATTCTCAGTCAATACATGTACTCGCTGCGGGGCTGCGTTTCATGACGTGGACCCACAGGCTGATCGCAACGGCTATTATGAATCCTATACGGGTTCAGACAGAATTCACTATCAGATCACAGCTGAACAGGCTCGATTGAATGACTTGACTGTCGGCTTTCTGGAACGTCAGGGTTTGGCATCAAAAGGCTTGGCCATCGCGGATGTCGGCTGCTCTTTTGGGATCACGCTGATGTCGTTGCGGCAACGCGGTTTTAATAACTTGTATGCAATCGATCCCGATCGGGCTGCCATCCGATACCTAATGCAGCAAGGCATTGCTGGTAGAACGGGACTGGCTACCGACCCATTTCCAGAGCTTGAAAACAAATTCGACTTGATCCTCCTGCGTCATGTACTTGAGCATCTCTATTCGCCCCTGGAGGCAGTCAATAATGTGGCGAAGTGGCTTAAGCCGAAGGGGAAAATCTACATTGAGCTTCCGGATTTGGCTCTTTTCTTCGAATCTGGACCGTTTCCTGGGTTTTTCTTTGAATATGAACATATCAATCATTTTAGCCTGTGCTCGCTGTTGAACCTGATGCGCGGATTTTCACTGACTCATTATGAATCGACGTCAGAAATCTACCCCTGCCTGCGTACCTTGTTTGAAAAATCCGATGTTATGCAGCCGCTCTCTTTTAATGCCAAAGATGCCCAATGCGTCAGAGAGAGCCTCTCACTCCCGAGCAAAAAAGGAAAAGTGGTTCTCGAGAATATTGCCCGGTTAGGCACGCGCGAGATAGCACTGTGGGGAGTTTCTAAATTTGTCTATCGTCTTCTAACACACACCCAGCTCAGAAATTGCAACATTCGCCACATGGTGGACCGCAATCTCCAACGGCAGGGAGAGCGGCTACTAGGAGTGACCATTGAATCTCCGGAAACATTGCGCTCCTTTAAAGGCGATATTGTTATCTGCGGAGAAAACTCTGCTGTCAGTATTGAAAATTCCATCCGTTCCTTAGGGTTCAAGAACAACATTGTTCGCTTGATGGGGGATCCGGATGCTAAGTAAAGCAGTTTGCCAATTAAACATAAAACGCGACTCAACGGAATGCGCGACATGAAAAAAACCATTATTTTACATATCGGATCGCCCAAGACCGGGACCACCTCAATTCAGAAATATATTCATTCCAATTCTGATCAGTTGGCCCAGAATGGGTATTTTGTACCCAAAGGATTGCACGCTGAATTGCCGCTGTCTTTACTTCATGATCACCACAGAAGCAAAGGGTTGATGTGGCCGACATTCTGGCCGCTCCCTGAATCCAATAGCGATGAAGTGTGGTCGCAAGTCCGCCAGCAAATAGAGCGTACGGGGTGCTCGAAAATAATCATCTCGGCTGAGAATTTTTGTGAGTTGGCTGATTTTAATGACGACGATGGTGGCGATCCCTTTGGTTTTAAATTGAAATCCTACCTTTCTGGATCTGAAATTAAGGTGCTTGTCTATGTTCGTCCCTTAGCTGAGCACGCGAACAGTATGTATAAGGAATTAATCAAGAATGGCCCAGAGATCCGCTCGGGTGAAGACGTGCTGTGTTGGCTGCATAAGCAGAAGAGTATGCATATTTATCCTACAAAATATCTTGATTACTTTACGGGGCTGTTTGGCAAAGGGTCTTTGACACTTAGGAAGTATTCAAGAGATAACTTCTATAAGAATGATGTCGTTTGTGATTTCCTGAAAGCGATAGAGTATCCATTCGTGGAAGAACCAGATCACAAAGTATTACATGAGAATATGAGCATCCCCGATGAGGATGTATACATTAAACGATTATTTAATGTGGTCGGAATTGAAGATGTCGCACTCAATCAGCTCATGGCGAAATACCTGATCAGGGCGAACAGCGTTGCCTCATCGGGAGGGAAAAGAAGGGATTGCTCATATCAACTTCTTAACCAGGCAGTCGCGGACGAGACCCAAAACATCTTGGATAGGTATTCTCTGGATCTTGGAAGTGATTTGATCAAACAAAATGTGGGTGCCCAGACGGCTGAGCATGTGGATGGTTTTCTTATATCCATGCTTGCTCATGTGATATCGCAGAATGAACGCCTTTCCTCTCGGCTGGAAAATATCGAGCGAAGCCTGTTGGAAGTGCAAAATCATCAGCAGGGTTCTTAAATCCACAACACAAGAATTAATGGCATTAATTACGGGCAAATTGATTGACTGCGATTAAATATGGCAAATATTAAAGAAATTTTGGAAGAAAACAGGCGGGGGAGCGCTGATCATTCGGCCGCAATCATCGAGTACATCGAAGGCTTCAAGCATATTGTTCTGCGCGGTGCTGGAAAATTCGGGACAGCCTTCGGCTCTTTTTTATTAGAAAAGGGTCTTCCCGGAGAACCTCTTTGTTACTGGGACATCCGAGCCGCTAGCTTGAGGGAAGTAAATAGCGTGCGAGTTTACGAGCCATTCTCTCTGGAACTTGATCGCGAACAGACGCTTATCATCAACTGTATTCCAAACGGAAGCTTGTCAGGCAGTGTTGGCGAGCAGGAGTTCCTGGCAAAGGGATATCGCCACTACTTATCTGGTATGGCTTTGTTCGAGGCATTGATGTGTGCCATGAAACCGGAAACCGGTTTTGATGCGAAGGTCTGCATTGATACAACCTTCTGTAACTGGTGCGCATGCAAACGCCTGCCCAGTCTTCTGCAGAAGCAGTGTAAGAAAGATCAACTGAACAATTTCAAGGACGAACTTGTTTTCCCGCTCGCAACATTCGTGGTCAACCAGAAATGCACTTTGAAATGTTCTCATTGTGGTCAGTATATCAATCACTATCAGCCTGAAGATCGTATTAACTTTTCGCTTGAACGTATCAAGAAAGATATCGACCGGGTTTTTGATGCTGTGGACGCAATAGGTTATGTTTCGATCATCGGAGGTGAGCCCTTCCTGCATCCCAAGCTGAACGACATTATCGAGCATGTGCTCACCAAGCCAAATTTCGGAGTGATCGGCATCACCACCAACGGTATTTGTAGTATTGATGACGATTTTCTCCGCAAGCTCGACAAGGGGCGTACTCGTCTGATTTTCTCCGATTACACGGCTGCACTTTCAGTAAAGCAGCGCAAGTTATTTGATGACAATGTAAGGAAGGTTTCTGATTCTGGCATTAGCTACACTGTAGGCCAACCCATCTGGTCAACCCCGGCGTCATTGCGCAAGCTGAATCTTCCCGAGTCAACAAGGTTTGCGATGAAAGCCGGGTGTAATTCAACGATAACCTGCAAAACCATTCAAAATGGCGTTTACTATCCTTGCTCGACCACCGCCGGTATCGGATCGCATCATCTTGCTGAATACCCGCTTGACTGGGTGGCAATTGATGAAACACAGTCTGCCGCAGATTTGCGTGCCAAAATCAGGCAGGTTGACTCGCAGCCGTCCTACGGCAGTTGCGACCATTGTGGAGAGGGCGGTGAAATGTTGCAGTTGCCTGGCGAACAGGGGGTTAGCAAGCGTTATATTCATATCGAAACGGCACGCGATCCGAAAATATCGAGTTGTTCAAAAAAAGCATGCTGAACAAGTCTATAAACGACCAGCCAAATCAATGTTCGTCAAATGGATGTCCCAGCATGCTTGATATAAAGACTCGTGTTGTGACCTTCGCTGTCAACCATCAGGCCTGCTATACCTCTCTTAAATACTGCATGGAGGCTTGGCGGATAAATTCAGGAAAATATTACGAAAGAATCTGTTTTACGATCATGCTCCCGGAGAATGTTGATGCCGAATGTCTGCGTGTCTGTGAACAGCTTTCTTCGAGCTATCCAATCGAGTTGAAGCGGACATCCAGGGAAACCAGTCATAAATACCAAAATTTCTGGCCTCTGAGTTTTTTGGAGGATGATTTTGACGAGGATGTGATTATTTACTGCCCCCCACATACCTTGGTAACGAAAGATATTTCCTGGATTATAGAAAAATCTTTCCTTGATGGGGCCGTTCTGGCTCCTGAATATATAGATATCGAACCCCCTGATAAGGAACGCGGCATAACACCAAGCCAGACCGAATGCATAGAAAATATGACATATGGCGTGATGATGTTGCCCATGTGGTTCGCTACCTTCCCAAAGGTAAGTCGCCATCAGTTTTTAAATATTTTCCCGCTGGCCTTGGCAAAATCCGGCTTGCCTGTCGGTAGCGCACTGACATTTCGTGACGTAATGGCGTATATGGCAAATGCCTTTACTTTCGTGATTAATGAAAGAAAGGTAAAGCATGAAGTTGTTGGCTCGTGTGTCGTGTATGAATTAAGAGGGAAGCAATCGCTTGTTTCGGATAAGGATACAAATTTTGACGAAGTGATTTTCTTTGTGATTACGGATGCTCCTGAGAATGAACATTCTTGGCGCGGGGTGTTTCGTGACGAAACTACAGTGCGGCGTTTTCTGGAAGATTCTTTATTAACAGGTGCTTGGCTTTACTATCAGCGAAACCTGCGCCACGTCCATTTTTCGACGCATAAGGGCGCCATTTTCTCTCGAGAGCGCAACCTGTTTCAGGCTACAAGCAGCCCCTATTACATATTCGCCTTGGATTTTCTCCAGCAGTCAGCAGGTATCCGCGCGCTGCATTACCTTTGTCATGCGCTTAATGAGAGTGGACAGGAAGCTTACGTGACCTGCAAAGTGACGGCCCCACATCTCAGGACACCAATTTTAAGCAATAAGGCTAGGGAGCAGCATCAAGCAACCGGCAGGACGCCTATCGTTGTCTATCCGGAAATAATTTCCGGAAATCCTCTTGCCGGTGGCATTGTCGTGAGATGGATGTTGAATAAGCCTGGGCATATAGCCGGCGATAAATATTTTCAGGATGATGACCTGATCTTTGCTTACGACCCACACTACTTTCCTGCCGGTATGCGTGGCGAGATGTTGCATATTCCGACAAGTGATTCCACTATATTCAACAACGATAACAATCCGGATGACAATGCGCGTGAGTCGGTTTGTTTTTATGCCCATAAATACCTGGTCTATGGCGGGAAGCTAACAGAGCATGTAAAGAGTGCGATCAGCCTGTGCAGGGATCAGCGTCTGACTCCATCGGAAATTGCAGGAGTGCTTCGGCGCTCCAAGCTTCTTTATGTATATGAGCCTACCGCGCTTATTGCGGAGGCGTTACTTTGCGGTTGTCCGGTTTCGGTTATCGAAACGGAATATTGGCGTAACAATACGGCTAATTACTCATATCCGGCGGATTGGGGGTTGGTCATGGATGATAGCCCGGAATCAATCGCTCTCGCGAAAGCGAATGTTCATAACTATCGTACTTTTCGTGAAGATGTTGTTCTGAAAAAAGCCTGGGAACAGATTGATCGTTTCGTGGAGTTGACTCAGAGAGAGGCCAGAAAACGGGCAGTACAGATTAAAGCCGAGCTCACTGATATAACGCCATTGCGCCAACCCAAGTTCGAAGGCAATGGTCGCTATGGCCTATGGCGAACTGCCAGATCTGAGTGCGCTGATTTAACTTGTCTGGCAGATATGCTGCCTGATCCCCTTCGGCCAGGAAACACATTTCATTTAGTCGTCTTTGTTTCGGATGGCATATCTGATCTCACATCTGAAACCCGGTTTTCCATATCAAGACAGACTTTTCCCCATTCGCGGCTTACTTATGTGGCACGGGAACCCGTTCCGCATGATTTCGAGTTGTCTGAAAGGGATGCGTGGTCGTGTGTTCCGGACGCGAATTGTATTGAAGAAGTGAACCGAATTGTAGCTGAGGATAATGGCTCGGATTTGTTGATTTTTCTTCAAGCGGGTGATTTCCTCGAGACCCATGCCTTGAGATCGATTGTTCAGAAATTTGAAAAGAATTCCATCTGGTGCATGGCGTTTACCGACCAGGATATTCTACAGACCGATGGAAAGCTTGACTTGCCTTTTTTTAAACCTGACTTTGAGCCCGATATGTTACGAGCAGCGCCATTTCTCGCAGATGGCATGTGGGTGGTTAGACGGTCTGCATTTCTTGAATTAGGTGGTTTGAGCGGTACGTCCTATGGGGCTGAGCGATTTGATTTGATGCTGCGAATTTATGAGAATTATGGTGAAAGTGGAATAGGGCATATTTCTGATGTTCTTTGCCATCAGCATGTCGAGGGTGGGCATGGCACTTTGATACAAGTTGAGCTCAGTGACTCAAGACGGCGTGTATTGCATGAACACCTTGCTAGAATCGGTGCAGCAGCAGACATCGATGATGGCGTGATGCCTGGTACTTTTCACATCCGCTACAGACATAGTGATGCTGATTCAGTCTCCATCATCATTCCCACGCTGAATGGAGGAGCAATGCTGCAAAGCAGCGTGAATGCGATCGTTGAGAACACGGAATTCAAGAACTGGGAACTTATTGTCGTTGATCAGGAAAGCGACGATGCAGATACCCTGGCATTCCTGGACTACCTTCGGGATTTTAATAACGATGCCATCCGTGTCATTTCTCAACCACGATCAGACAGTTTTCCCGCACTATTCAATGCCGGTGCGAATGCGGCTCGCCAGGATTACCTGCTGTTTTTATCCGATTCAACCCAGCCTTTGCGGAATGACTGGCTGGATGAAATGTTAGGTTATGCGGTGCAACCTGGTGTGGGCGTGGTCGGTGCCAAGGGAGTCGGGCCGGACGGCAATGTTTCAAACGCGGGCTATATTCTTGGTTTGCATGGAAGGCCGGCAGGCTTTCATGATCTTCATGCGCCACTTGATGATGCGGGTTATTTTGGCCGTTTGCAGGTGCCGGGTAACCCTTCTGCCGTGTCGTTCACTTGCATGTTGACAAAAAAGAGGCTGTTCGACGCTTTGGGTGGATTTGACGCACAGGCGCTGGCCAGCGGTTATAGCGATGTGGATTATTGCCTGAAGGTTGGCAAGCTTGAGCAACGGGTGGTCTGGACTCCCTACGCACTCATGTTTCAGAAACATGTGACTGAGCCACCCAAGACAGTCGAGGTGGATGATGATGAAGAGAAAAATCGGACATGGGTAATTCCCGGCCCCGCGGGTCAGGCCATGTTCGACCGCTGGCTGGGCCGTATTGCTTTTGATCCCGCTTACAACCGAAATCTGAGTTTGAGCACAGCTTCCAGTGCGTTCGATGTTAAGGGTTTCGAGATTGAAATCATGCCGGCCTTGTCCTGGGATCCTGAATTTCATCTGCTGCCGCGTATTCTTGCCTTTACTGGCGGCGGGGAGAGCCGCGAGGAACATCGAATCATTTCGCCCTTGCGTGCCCTGGGGAATGCAGCCAAGGTGCAGGGGGCGGATACGAAGCATTACCTGTCCATTCCGGAACTGGCTCGCGTATCGCCTGACGTCCTGATTTTTCAACATAGGCAGGAGGGATATCAACCTGGGCTGATTGAAAGTTATGCGCGCAACTCCAAGGCCTTTCGAGTCTTTGAGGTGGATGTTCTTTTAAGCGACATGCAACTTTATCAAGACAACGGCCTGGCAAATATCCTGGGTCTGAGTGACCGGATTGTAGTGCCCACGGAGTATCTCGCTTATGAATACCGAAAATTCAACGCTGAAATTCATGTCGTCCCCGATTATATCGAACGGGCCAAGTGGAGTGCTTTCACGCCTAAACGCAGGCAGGGGCTTAAGCCGCGTGTGGGTTGGGCCGGAAGCGCCATCCACGAACGTGATTTGTCGATCATCGCGGATGTTGTGAAAGCGCTGCAAGACGAAGTGGAGTGGGTGTTCTTTGGTCTTTGCCCGGAAGGCGCCAGGCAGTTGGTTGAATACCATGGAGGGGTGGTGAACAGCGCTTATCCTTCCAAGCTTGCCAGTTTGAATCTCGATCTGGCGCTTTCACCATTGGAGGATATCCCGTTAAACCATGCAGAAAGCCACTTGCGGCTATTGGAATATGGGATGCTGGGTTATCCGGTCATCTGTACGGACATCACGCCCTATCGCGGTGCTTACCCTGTAACCCGTGTCAAGAATCGGACCCGTGATTGGGTAGAGGCGATTCGTGAACATGTTTCCGATCTGGATGAACTGGCCAGGCGAGGCGACGTGCTTCGCGACTTCGTCCGTGAAAAATGGATGCTGGAGGATAATCTGGATAGCTGGCTCAAGGCCTGGCTTCCGTCACAAGCCTGAACGGCAGCGGTTCAAGTGAAATCGGGATCTTCACACCTACGCAGTTTCATGCCAATTCAACTTAATCTACAGCCCCATACGTCTGTTGCAAGCGTTGCTCTTGGCGATTGCTCTCCATGAGGTGTTTCAGTTGCTTCATCCAGGATTGAGTGTGATTGCGAATCATGGCTTCGTCGGCCAGAATTTTTTGAATTAGTTGGTTTTTGTAATTGCGTGCAGCTTCATCAAGTTCTACCGCGGCATCAATCGGTTTCATGGTTTCGACAAGTTCGCTGCATTGCTGCTCTATGCTTATCAATTCATCCCATTTTTCAAGTTCAGCCGCTTCGCGCATCTGCACAGTCAGGGTGGAAAGTAATTCGTAATTCGCGATGACTTGTGCAGAATTCACGTGCTCATGCGCTTGCATAGGTCCTGGATGGATTGCCCGGGGTGTATGGTTGGGCAGTAGTAGTGCCTGTGCCCACGACCTGAGGGCGTATGGCGTCCCAGGCGCCCTTCAATTCAACCAACAGGCGTGCCACTTCATCTAAATTATCGACGTTATCGTTTAGATTGGCTTCAACCAGGCGCATAACCATGTAATCGTAAAGCGCAGACAGGTCTTGAGCCAACTTCCCCCCGACCTTTTTGTCCAGGCTGGCATTTAATCCTTCGCCAATGATGGAAATAGTCTTGGAAATGGACTTGCCTTTGGCCGCAATTTCCTTGCGCAACATGCTGTTTTTAGCATTGCTGATTTCAAGTAACGCACCTTCAAACAGGAGTGAAATGAGTTGGTGCGGATCGGCTCCAATTACGCGGGATTCTAGGCTGACATTGGAATAGGCATTAATGGCGGCAGCTGTGTTCATGCTGATGTTCCTTTAAAGAACTGCGATGTCAGGTAAGAACTTGTATTGCTCATGCTGTTCAGAAAGCCGTTGAGATTGGTATAGGTAGTAGTGTATTGTTTTTTAAGAAACTCCATCCGGGCTTCCAGTCTGTCAATCTGTTCGTTATAGTTTTTAATGGATTTATTAATACTTTCGGTGCGAGTGGAGATCAGTCCTCCAATTGACAGTACGGATGTGGACCAGGTATTCAGCCTGGTCGAGAAGCCCGTTGCTGATGTAAATAAATTGTTCACATCGCTGAAGTTTTTATCCATCTCACTATTGAGTTTGCTGCTATCGAGCTTTAATGTGCCATCAGCCTGGAACGAAATGCCGACTTGATAAAGCGTGGTCAAGGTGCCGCCACTCGCTGCGGTAGCAGGCGAGTTGAATATGCCACGCAACTGATCCATCATGAGGCGCACAGATCCGTCACCCGCTAGAGACGCTGCTGCTGAAGTTGCCGTGCCGTAAGCGGAGCGGCTCTTGAGTTGGTTGGCCAGCGCATTGTATGTGTCGACAAAGCTCGCTGCAGCAGTATTGATCGCGGCGGTGTCCCGCGTTACCGTCAGGGTGGCGGGCGTGGTCGTGAGCTTGTTCAGCGTCAAGGTCACGCCCTGGATCGCACCGGTGATGGTGTTCGATGCACTGCTAATCGCGATTCCATTGACGGTTAGGGCTGCATCCTGGCCGGCAATGGTCTGTGTCATAGGGATTGCCGGTGCAGGCACAGGCGCGTTCAATGTTGGGTTGTACGCCAACAGGGCGTTTAAATTGCTATCTCCACCTGTCTGTACGGTAATGCTGCTGACAGCTTTGCTTAGGCCTGTTTCAGAGGACAGGGCGAGGCGATAGGGGCTAGTGGCGCTGCCATCATTGACAATAGTCGCCGTCACGCCAATATTGGAGGCATTGATCGCGGCACGAATATCTTGCAGCGAAGCGCCTGCGGCTATTGATACGTTTGTGCTGGTGGTGCCGACCGTGAAGGTAACCGCTGATGTTGAAGTGGTGATGCCAACTGTATCGGACGTTTGTCCTGCGGCAACCAGGCTCTGTGCCTGAGCTAATTTTGTTACATTCAGGGAATAAGTGCCAGACACGGTTGTGCTGTTGGCGGAAGCAGTAAAAATACTGGAATCAGAGGAGGTGGCGCTATATCCCTGTAAATTCTTATTCAAGGTTTGTATTGCGCTTTGAAAACCTGAGACCAGGCCGCTGATTGTGCCGAGGGATGAAATCTTGGTTTGGTAACTGCTTACCTTGGTATTCAGCTTGTCAATTGGCTGCCGCTCTAGCGCCATTAACTGCGAGACGAGAGAAGGTACATCAATGGAATTTGCACTCGATGCTACTGTAGCCATGTCAGTGCCTCCCGAGCTAAGCCTTTGCGCTTAACAATTGGCCATTATTAAGAAATTGGTCAATCGAATGTGCAATGGCTAACATTTCTTTCGATGGAATTTGACGAATCAACTCACCTGTTTGCGTGTCCACAAGCTTGATGATCTGCTGCCTGGTTTCAGAATCCATGCTGATTTGAAGGTTATGGCTCGATTGGCGTAATGCCTGATTGACGGTATCAACCGCGCCTTTCAAATTTTGAGATGAAAGTTGTTGAGGAGCCGGCGGCTTGGCAGAATCAGTAACGACTTTTGGCCCATCATTATTGACGAGCCTATCGGGCTGCGCGGCTTGAGCCGGTGTGTTTAAACTTTGGATGATCATGTTGACCCCCTTATGCATGAACACCTGACCGGTAGTCTGGTCAGGTATTAATGCATTTTAACTAATTAACGCAATAAAGTCAGCACTGTGTTGGGCGTTTGGTTGGCTTGCGCAAGAGCCGCGGTACCCGCTTGTTGCAGAATATTCGCGCGGGTCATGTTGGTGGACTCAGCTGCGTAGTCGGTATCCATGATACGGCTATATGCAGCAGACAAGTTCACTGAGGTGATCTGCTCGACCGCAACTTTGGATGCGTATGCCGCCATGGTCGCACCCTGGGCAGCGCGTGCCGTTCCTACCGTGGCGAGGTCGGTGGTGACAGCGCCAACGCTTCCGGTTGTCGTAAGGCTAAGACCCAGGTTGCCTGCGGTATTAATGACGCCATTTTCGGCGAGAAGTGCGGCAGTTTCCGCTGTTCCCGCGCTATTGCCTGCACCACTCAGGATTTCTGAAATGCGTTGCAGGTTTTCTGTGATTTGACCCATCATGCCGTCTTTGGTCTGTGCGGTCGAAATCACGTCGTTGTAGTTACGAATGTTCACGTTCGCGGTACGGATTTGTGTATCGTAACCCGTGGCAGTGGCCAGGCCGCTTGCATCGTCCTTGGCGCTATTGATGCGTACGCCAGAGGACAGGCGCTGCTGGGCGGTTTGCAGTGCAAGTGCTGACTTGTTCAGTGCGGCGCCTGCGAAAAGTGCGGCGACGTTGGTGTTGATGACTTGTGCCATGGTAATTCTCCTTTATTGCGTCGGTTTAGTTTTAAGGATGGCTTTCAGTGCCATCAACCTCGGTTCGCCTTAAGGCTGGTGGTGCATGTTAACCGCTGTTGTAAACATTATCGGTTGGCTATTTGAAAACTTTAGGGAGAATTTATTTTGTCTTTAGACTCTGCCGATTCCAGGGTGCTATTACGGTTGTTCTCCATTGCTCCAGGCCTGGTACATGCCTTGCAGCGCAGTTGCAAAATGAATGGCAAAACGTTTGGCATCCATGAGCGGTGATGCCAGAGTTTGTTGTCGCAATTCATTCCGGAGTTTTGACAAGCTTTGCAGATCTCCGGCATGAGCGGCCGCACGCGCCACATAGTCGTCAGCATCGGCAGCAACCCAATCGGGCAGGCCTGCATTCATCACGATCCCGACACCCTGTCTGGACAGGAAACGCTCCCCGGCCAGGGTCAATACCGGCACCCCCATCCATAGTCCTTCAACGCTTGTCGTGCCTCCGGGGAAAGGGAAGGGGTCCAGGGCAATATCTAACTGCTGGTAGGCAGTAAGGTATTTCTCTCTAGACTCGGCACCTTCCAGAATAAGACGTTCGGCATCAATGCCATATTCAGCAAAGCGTTCAATAGTGTGTTGTTGTACCGCGGTTTCCCCGAGCTGTTTGGCTTTGAGGAATAATCGGCTGCCCGGCACGGTTGAGAGTACTTTCGACCATAAGGCAACGACTTCTTTATTCATCTTGGTGAGATTGTTGAAGCAACCGAAGGTGATATGCCCTTTTGTGAGGGCTGGCAGTGGTGAGACAGCCAGATCAATATCAGGATGAGAGAAACAAAGCCTGGTTTCAGGCAATCGCCAGATCTTTTCCGTGAAATAAGGTTCTTCCGTTTCTGGTAATGTCCAGGGGTCGGCAATCAGGTAGTCAATTTCAGCGACGCCCGTGGTGGCGAAATATCCCAGCCAGCTAACCTGCACCGGGGCGGGTTTCCAGGCAAACAGCGGCAGCCGGTTGTGACGGGTGTGGCCGGAAAGATCAATCAGAATATGGATACCATCACCGTGTATCCGCTGTGCCGCGGCTTCATCATTCAATCCTGACAGCGGTTCCCAGGCGGAGAAGCGGGGTTTGATACGCGCCGTGAGCTCGTCTGTCTTGTGATTGGTAGGGTAAGCAATGAGCTCGAAGGCGGTTGAATCAAGTTGTTGCAACAGGCTTTCAAGGAAATAACCTACCGGGTGATTATTGAAGTCGCCCGATACCAAACCCACGCGCAAGCGTACCGGGTTTTTTGCGCAGGGCCATACCGAAAATCTGGATGCGACTTTGCGCGTAATTCTTTGACCATATTGACGCGCTTCTGCAAAACAATACGAGGGGATTGAGTTTGGCGCGTAATTAAGTGAGAACAGAAGGTTGCTGCGCGCGCTGGCGTAATCCGGCTCGATCTGCAACGCTTGTTTGAAACAGGGCTCGGCTTCATCCAGGCGGCCCAAATCCTGGAGGGTGATACCCAGGTTATTGTGTGCTTTGGCGTAATTCGGATTAATCTGAAGCGCCTGCCGGAAACAGGCTTCGGCTTCGTCCAGGCGGCCCAGTTCATGGAGGATGGCACCCAGATTGTTGTGTGCTTTGGCGTCATCCGGTTTGATCTGTAGCGCCCGCCGGCAGTGGGCCTCGGCCTCGTTCAGGTGGCCCAGTTCCTGGAGGATGGCACCCAGGTTGTTATGCACCTCTGCGTCGTCCGGCTGGATCTGAAGTGCCCGCCGGCAGCACGTTTCGGCCTCGTCCAGGCGGCCCAGCGCTTGCAGCGTGGCCCCCAGATTGCCGTAAGTATCGCCGTCATCCGGGTGAATCTGAAGTGCCTGGCGATAGCGGGTTTCG
>JAUSBJ010000004.1 GCA_030652035.1 Sulfurimicrobium sp. | reverse complement strand
ATTTCCGTCTCCTTTAATTATCCATTACTTGGCACGGTTCATTCCCGCATGGCTGCCGATGTAAGCACGACGGAAGCCGTGATCCCGATCTAGTGTAGTGTTGCACGCTAAACGGTACTTTCAGCGAGCGCCTGGGCGGCCCTATGCAAGGCGCGGGTACGCCGGAATAGTCATTCTATTCCAAGCGCCCGCAACGCCGCAGATGGCCGCCCAGGCGCTCGCCCGCAGGGAGCCTTCGCAAGAGCGCCCTAACTGCGTTGCAACGCTTGGCAAGGGAATGACCATTGCCTGCGCGTCGCGCCTTGTTATGCCACTCTTGCGAAGGCTCTGAAAGTGCCGTTTAGCGTGCAACACTACACTAGGCTCATGGATGCATCATCTGAAAACCTTGAAGCTGCGAGCGCTCCTGCTGCCGAGGATTTGCGGCGCCTGCGGCAAACGCGTGGATGGCAGGTAAGCCCGGATGGCGTCGAACCATTTCTGATAGGTGGTCGGCTTGATATCGCGCAGCACCTTCAGGGCATAGTAGGTGAAGGCGCCGTTGGGCCTGCCGTGGAAGCTGGTGTCCCAGCTGTACTCGTGGTCCTGGCAGCCGGCCAGGAGCAAATCGCCGCCGGCACGGGTAAAACCTCCACGGGGTTTCACGGCGCTCAGGGCTGCGGGCGGGAGGGGGCCCTTCATCCAGGCCTGGGGCGGCATGAAGCGCACCCTCGGCATGCCGGGATCAAGGTCCGTCTCGTCGCCCCGGGTCACCGAGCCGGAGTGGCAACTGTCCGAAATCAGGATGATGCGCACGCCGGCAGCACGGCGCGTGAACAGGTCATGGATATCGTCGTCGATCAAGGCGCCCTTGCTCGACAGATCCCAGGGACAGAGCGCCTCGTCGCGGCCGTCAGGCTCGTCGCCATCGCTGTCCGGCACCCAGGTGCCGTGGCCGGAATAGGTGATCACCAGGCTGTCGCCTTTCTCTGCGCCGTCAATCAGGCCGCCAATGGCCTTGATCATGGCGGCGCGCTTGGCCTGGCTATCGAGGAGTTGTGTTACCGTAAAGCCGCGGCTGTTCATTTCCTCGGCCCAGTCGTTGGCGTCGTTGACGCAGCCTGACAAATCGTTCTGGGTGCCAGGGTAATCATTGATACCGATGCACAGTGCATTCTTTGCCATGATTAAGTTCCTTTTTAACGTGAAACGGTTTTGTGAAACGTGAATTCACTCGCTACGCTTTGTTTGTGAAGCGTGAAATGTAAAAACATCCAAGGAGCCAACTCCTCGTGCCCAGATATTGCATTTCACACTTCACAGCATGGGCGAAGCCCAAGCGGTTTCACATTTCACTTATTTCATGATTCCGGGCGGCAACTTGCCATGCCCGTTAGTCCAATTAAGATCAATATCCAGTTTCAGCAGGCTTCAGCCCATCGCCGTCCGGTCCCTTACTTTGTGAACCTGAATGTTCGCCATGGACTCTTCTCCCCCTCGTGTCCTCCCTTGTCGACTGCCCAGACCCGCCAGCGTCCCGGCTGGGCGCCTGCAAACACGAACTTGTAGCCGGTCGTACTTGCAGCGGGAATTTCACGGGCCACTTTCCACGGCCTTCCCAAGTCCGAGCACCACTTGCCGGATTCACAGCAGTGCAGGCAGTCCAGTTCCACGGCATAGCTCGCTGCACCTTGGACCGGCTTCCAGCGCACGGCCAGGTTGCGAGGGTAATTGTCGAAAGCGCGTCCATCCTCGGGCCATGCCTGCTCCGGCGCCGGGAGGACCGCCTGCTCACCACCGCTGACCGCCACCATCAGGGTCACTTTTCCACCCTTTTCCATGCGCGTCCCTGCCGGGGGGCGCTGGGCAACCACCGTCCCTGCCCGTTGTTCGGTGGTTTCCTTTTCCTTCACCGGGCCAAGGACAAGCCCGTTTTCCTTGATGAAGGCCTCCACCTTGGGAAGAGGCGAACCCGTGAAATCAGGAAGGGTGATTACGCCAGCCGCCTCCCTGTCGCGAGGCTGAACTGCGATGACCAGTGTGATGACCTCATCCGGGCGCACCCGCGAACCCGGCCTCAGGCTCTGTTTCAGCACGGTGCCGTCTTCCGTCCTTGTGGTTTCTTCCCTCTCCATTCGAGGTTTGGCATTCAAGCCGGCTTCTTTCAGCAGGGCAATGGCCTCCCTCACCTCGCGTTTGGTCACGTCGGGGATTCTTACCATCTCGGCTTCCGGTTCCGCTGGACTTGCGGCCACCACGAGCTCCACCCTTTCGCCTTGAGCCAGCTTCGCCCCTGCCCTGGGTGACTGCTCGATGACCGTGCCCTCGGGCGCATCGCGGGTTTCCTTGCGCACGGGCTTGGCTGCCTTCAGCCCGGCCCTTTCAAGCAGCCGATGCGCCTGCTCCAGCATCTGCCCCTCCACCCTGGGCACCGTGGCCAGGACAAGGTCCGGCGGCCTGACTTCCTCGCCTGATGGCTGTGTTCTGTCACGATCCGGTTGGCTCTCTGCCAGCACCAGGTTCACCGGCGACTCCGGCGCAAGCCGGCTGCCCGGGCCTGGGTCCTGCTCGATCACGGTGCCGGCGGGACGTTCGGAGGGCATGTGCCTGACCATGCCCGGCCTGAGGCGCTCCCGCTCCAGGCGCGCAACGGCTTCATCGAGGGAAATGCCGATAAGCTCGGGCACCGCCACATCCTTGTTCGATGGAATAAAGTAAAGCAGCCCTCCCAGCGCCACGGCCAGCGCCATGATGGCTGAGATGATCAAAGTGAGTTTGTTCTTTCCTATCCCTGAAGGAGCGGGCCTGGGAGTTTCCGGCTTTTTCACGGGCGTGGCCGGATCATGGACCAGCCCTCCGGCCCCGCTCTGAGCTGGCTTCCGCTCTCCGTGCAGAAGCTTTGTCAGGGTTTCAACAAGCTGCCCGGTATCCGTATCCCAGTGGGTATCGTTGATCTCGGTCGCCTGCCGCCGCGCCAGTTTCTTCAGGTCATCGGGCAGGTCGCCCTCCCCCGGCATGGCCGCATCCTGCACCAGCACCGGAATAACCCGGATATCCCGCCGCAGCGCCGTAGCAGTCTCCAGGCGGATAAAGTCCTTGGGGTCGTCCAGCCGTTTTTTGCCTGACGCATCGGTGCAGGTCAGCCATTTCTTGCCGATGATCACCAGCAGCACGTCGCACGATCCCACCGCCCGGTCGATGGCCTCCACGAAATCGACGCCCGGCTCGATGCCGGCCACATCCATGAAAACCTTGTCCAGCCCGAACTTTTCCCTCAGCCGGTCAAAGATCCTGCCGGCATGGCCGGCCGTGTCTTCCCGGCGGTAGCTGATGAAAATGCCTGGCATTTTTTACTCCTGTTGGCCTGTCTGGCCAGGATTGCTGGCTCTCCCCCATTCGTCTCGAAATACGAGATCACCAGAGTGTTCGAGTATCGATCCACGCTACCCGCCCTGACCTGCGCCTCACTTCCTTGTACATATGCGCCGTCCCACCCGGCCCGTCTCCGCCCTCACCGTTCCACAGGCAGATAAATCTCACCTTGTCTGCACCGTGGGCGAGCGCGGTGTAGAGCAGCCAGAGATTGCAGCGCTCATAGGGGTCGGTTTGCGGTAGTTGTCCGCCCAATTCATCCGGTATTGAACGGATGGGTGCGGCGAGCCTGGACTTGGCGGCGAGATAGCGTTTGCGCCATGCCTCGCCGCCAGGCACCACGGATTTCCGGATAAAATCCGGCTCTGCAAAGGGCTGCAGCCAATGCATTTTTACCCCGCGCTGATGGCAAGCCTCGGTGAACAGGAGGTCGCCACCACAGGCGCCCTGGGTGAGGGCGAGATCGTCCGGGCCGGCCCCGAATTGGTCTAGCGTATCGGCGATCTTCTGCGCAGCGATGGATTCCTTCTCCGGCGGGAAGCGGCGTGGCGTGAGGCGATCCGGCGTGTCGATCATGTGGCCGCTGAACAGGAATACCTGGCGCGGCTGCCAGCGGTCTTCGAGCCGGATGAAATTGTGGAAGACGCGGTCAAAAAAAGAGGTGCCGACCTCGACGTTTTCGGGGCGAAAGTCGAGTTCCCGGGTCATTTCAGTAGCGCCCAGATGTCGCCCGCCCGGTGTTCTTCGTCAGCGCGAAAAACGTCCAGACCGGTAGCTTCAAGCGAAGGTTTGATCAGTTCAGCATAGACACGGTTGAAATCGATCGTGTTGCCCTCGCTATCGCGCTTGATGCCGAAGGGCATTGCGACGAATGCATGTAGTTTCACGAACTTGCTCCCCGTGATTCAATTCCATTCAGTTACGGATGGTTTGGACTAGAGTAGAAACCAGCAACCGCAACAGTTGCCAGTCAAATGACATATTACTCTCTTTTTATCGCAAATCGTATAGCACCTGGCGATATCAGCAGGACTACTGGTACCGCTATAAATATAGACACCAGTTTCCGTACAAAATCATGACGCCATTGACTAAAGAACACGAGACAGTGGCGTCAATATGGCGATTGGGAGGCGGGGCGCCATATCTCCCCCATTATTGCCTGAAATGCAGGGGGCTTATAAACAGCCAAGTCAAATGAAAGTGAGGCAATAAGGGCCTCTGCGGGGGAAGATCTTAATTTTTGCAAGTTAGCTTTTAGTAACCTGGCATACCCCGGGGGTTTCCCCCCGAGGTATGAACAATCATGGTGCTGAATCAGCTACGCCGACGAGCCAAGCCCATACCCGCCAGCCCCAGCAGAGCAAGTGAAGCAGGCTCAGGTACGCCATACACGCCGTAGGCCTCTATCTCTGAAACGGAAAACAGGTTGTCGGAAGTGTATCCGATACGTGATCCGAATTCATTCGTAGGGGGCCAGGTTTCGAAATAACCCTCAAGTTTCAAGGCAGAGGTCATGACTGAAGTTCCCAGCGTTGTTTCGCGAACCTGCATGCAGCACCAAAGAATTTGTTCGACTGTCCATATGGGTTGCCATTGTCCTCCACCATCCAAATAGGACAATTTGTAGAAATCATTTTCGTTCAACTGGGCTTTGAAACCCGTGATTTCGTAATTACCACCCAGATCAATTTCAACCCAATGCTCACCTTCATAATTATCTGCCCAGAACACCGTGCCATCCCGCCAATCAGTCCCAGTGGGCAGATATACACCATCTGTCACCGATGAGGCATCGGCATGGTTATTGTACGGATCTGAATAATTGAAAAAAGGGCTACCTGAGCTATGCAGGGAAACTGTCTTGTTTAACGCCACATTGACAACCGCTTGAGCAGGAATTGGCAGTAAAGCAATGAGTAACGCAATCATAATTGAGGTTTTCATTATCTGACTCCTTACCTAAGGTCACTGAAATTCAGTGATGTCAGTCAGACTCAAGCAATTCCCATACCGCACACATAATGCATTGATTCTTTTGCCTTCATTCTTGACCATTTCACTTGGAATGTAAAAATTCTCGACATATGGATATGGGCGACTCACATAAAAAAGGCCCGGAAACATCCGGACCTAGATTATGTAATTTCAAATTAACGCTCGATCGTCTTGCGGATCAGGCGTTCGATCAAGCGTTATTGACATTTCCTGCCAGTTTATGAAGCGCTATTAAACCTCGCCCTCGGGCGTTGCCGAAATCCTGTGAATGGACAAGTCGGCGCCGTTGAATTCCTCTTCTGCATCCAGGCGGATGCCGACGGCCTTTTTGAGCAGCCCATACACAGCGAAGCCCCCTGCCAGTGCAATCGTGATGCCGAGCAAGGTACCGATCAACTGGGACGCGAAGCTCACGCCGCCGATGCCACCCAGCGCCTGGAGACCGAATATTCCGGCGGCAATGCCGCCCCATGCGCCGCACAAGCCATGCAGCGGCCACACGCCCAGCACATCGTCGATTTTCCATTTGTTCTGCGTTTGCATGAACATCCATACAAACAGCGCGCCAGCCACCAAACCAGTCGCCAGGGCACCCAGCGGGTGCATCAGGTCGGAGCCGGCACATACCGCCACCAGACCCGCCAGGGGGCCGTTGTGCACGAAGCCGGGGTCGTTCTTGCCCACGACCAGTGCTGCAAGAGTTCCACCCACCATGGCCATCAGCGAGTTCACCGCAACCAGGCCGCTGATGGAAGAGAGGGTTTGCGCCGACATCACATTGAAGCCGAACCAGCCCACGGTCAGAATCCATGCACCGAGGGCGAGGAAAGGAATATTCGAGGGCGGGTGCGCCGCCATCATGCCATCCTTGTTGTAACGGCCACGCCGGGCGCCCAGCAGCAGCACCGCCGGCAGCGCGATCCAGCCGCCCATTGCATGTACCACCACGGAACCGGCAAAATCATGGAATTCCGCGCCAAAAGCACTCTTCAGCCAGTCCTGCACGCCAAAGTGATGATTCCAGACTATCCCTTCAAAGAAGGGGTAGACGAAACCCACCAGAATAAAAGTGGCCGCCAGCTGGGGATTAAACCTGGCGCGTTCGGCAATACCGCCGGAAACAATGGCCGGAATGGCGGCAGCGAAAGTCAGCAGAAAAAAGAACTTGACCAGTTCGTAACCGCTCTTTTGCACCAGCGTTTCCGCGCCGGAAAAGAAATTCACGCCATAGGCAATGCTGTAACCGATGAAAAAATAAGCAATCGTGGAAATGGAAAAATCGGTCAGGATCTTCACCAGCGCATTCACCTGGTTCTTCTTGCGCACCGTGCCCAGTTCAAGAAAGGCAAACCCGGCGTGCATGGCCAGCACCATGATTGCGCCAAGCAGAATGAACAGCACATCGCCACCCGTATTCAGATTTCCCATCAGAATTTCTCCAGAATTTTATCGTCGCGAATCAAGCACGAATCATTCCATATTTCATGGCAATTGATTTTATGTGATTTTTTTAACTTTACTTCGAAATAATCAGCGCGTGACGCACCAACCATGTGCATTTGAAAATATTACGCACCACAACGAGTCATCGCATATCTTGTCAACTCTGCGCCCCTTCTCCATACTTAACACATGCTCAAATTCCTTCTTACCTTTTATCTCGCCTCTTTTGCCCTGTCCGCCACGGCTGCCGACCTGGAGCGCGAAAAACGTCTTGCGGATGAAATCGTGGACATGATAGTCGAGGGAGAGCCCGTCTGGCTTGAGGCGAACAGGCATTCCTTCCTTTCCATTTACACGCCAACCACCCAGCGTCATGCTCGCGGCGCGGCCATCATCCTGCATGGCCGTGGCATGCACCCGGACTGGGCCGATGTGGTTTCCCCCCTGCGCACGGCACTGCCGGCCAGCGGATGGCACACGCTGTCACTGCAATTGCCGGTGCTGGAGAAGGATGCAAAATACAACGACTATGTTCCGCTATTTGCAGAAGCCGGACCGCGCATCAACGCAGCCATCGCTTACCTGCGCGACACCGGGGTCAAGCATATCGTGCTCGTTGCCCACAGTTGCGGCGCCCACATGGCCATGCACTGGGTGGCGCGCCAGGGCGACAAGAATATCGATGCCTATATTGGCATCGGCATGGGCGCGACCGACTATGGGCAAGCGATGAAGGAAGCTTTTCCACTGGCCAAAATGCACGTGCCGGTACTGGATATTTATGGCGGCGCCGAATATCCGCAGGTGCTGAACATGGCGCCTGAGCGACTCGCGGCAATGCGCAAGGCGGGCAACCCGCAATCACGTCAAATCGTGGTCCCAGGCGCCGACCATTACTTCCATGAGCGCAACGGCGACTTGGTCAAGGCCGTGGCCGAGTGGCTCGGCCAACTTAAATTCCAATAAAAAACTTATTTCGAAACCACGGAGAACACGGAGAGCACGGAGTAAAACTGAAACCCTTCCCCTTAGCCGCCAAGGGCGGTTGAAGTTGATGCCCGTTCCATCTTTTTTCTCCATGCTCTCCGTGAGCTCTGTGGTTAACCGATTTCCCCAGGAAAATACCGCATGCTTTACTCCCTGTTACGCTCCGTGTTCTTCAGCATGGATGCCGAATCTGCCCATCATCTTGGCATGGAGGGCATGAAAACCGCCCAGCGCCTGGGACTGATCAAGCTGCTTGCTCACCCGGTCCCGGAAAAACCGCGCACCGTGATGGGCATCGATTTCCCCAACCCTGTCGGCCTCGCGGCGGGGCTGGACAAGAATGGCGATTACATCGACGCGCTGGCGGCACTCGGCTTCGGCTTCATCGAAATCGGCACCATCACGCCCCGCCCCCAGCCCGGCAACCCCAAGCCACGCCTGTTTCGCATCCCGGAGGCGAATGCCATCATCAACCGCATGGGCTTCAACAATGACGGCGTGGACAAGCTGATCGAGAATGTCAGGAACGCCAAATATTGCGGCATCCTCGGCATCAATATCGGCAAGAACTTCGACACACCGATCGAGAACGCTGCCGACGACTACCTTGCCTGCCTGCGCAAGGTCTATCCTCATGCCAGCTACGTCACGGTCAATATCTCCTCGCCCAACACCAAGAACCTGCGCCAGCTGCAGCAATCGAGCGAGCTTGAAGCCCTGCTCGACGCGCTCAAGAATGAACAGGGAAAGCTCGCCCAGACGCACGGCAAGCACGTTCCCCTGGCGCTCAAAATCGCACCCGACCTGGAAACGGAACAGGTGATCGAAATCGCCGAGCTGCTGCTGAAATATCAGATCGAAGGCGTGATCGCCACCAATACCACGCTGTCGCGCGAAGGCGTGGCCGGGCTGCCCCATGGCGATGAAGCGGGCGGCCTCTCCGGCGCGCCGGTGCGGCTCAAATCCACCAGCGTGGTCAAGCAGCTCAGCCTGGCGCTCGACGGAAAAATTCCCATCATCGGCGTGGGCGGTATCATGAACGGCCTGGACGCGAAGGAAAAAATTCTTGCCGGCGCCAGCCTGGTGCAGTTCTACAGCGGCTTCATCTATCGCGGCCCGGAACTGATTCGGGAAGCGTGCGAGGAAATTTGAACATGATCATCGGCGTTCCGAAAGAGATCAAGGATCACGAATTCCGCGTCGGGCTGACCCCGACAGGCGTTCGCGCTCTGGTTGATGCCGGTCATGAGGTAAGAGTTGAAACTCGCGCGGGTGCTGCGATAGGCTATGGGGATGAACGCTATGCCGCCGCCGGCGCGCAAGTCGTGGCAAGCGCAGCTGACGTCTTCGCCTGTCCCATGGTGATCAAGGTCAAGGAACCCCAGCCAGCCGAGATCGGGCTGCTGAAGGAAGGCCAGATCCTCTTCACCTACCTGCACCTCGCCGCCGATGCCGAGCTGACACGCGCCCTGGTGGAAAGCAAGATCGTCGGCATCGCCTACGAAACCGTCAGCGACTTACAAGGACGCCTGCCCCTGCTTACCCCGATGTCCGAGGTCGCAGGCCGGATCGCGATTCAGGCGGGCGCGACCAGTTTGCAGATGAATCATGGCGGCAGCGGCGTGCTGCTGGGCGGAGTTCCTGGCGTCATGCCGGGCAAGGTGGTGATTCTCGGCGCCGGTTCGGTCGGTAGCGAAGCAGCCAAAATGGCGATGGGACTGGGCGCAGACGTCACGATTGTGGATATCAACCTGAATCGCCTGCGCTATCTGGACGACGTTTTCGGCAGCCGGCTCAAGACCTGTTATTCGCAAGCCGGCGCCATTGATGCGCTGGTTTCTGATGCGGATCTGGTGGTGGGCTCGGTGCTGATTCCCGGCAAGCGCGCGCCCAAGTTGATCAGCCGCGATCTGGTCCGCAGAATGCGCCCCGGATCGGTACTGGCGGATGTCTGCATCGACCAGGGTGGCTGTGCCGAAACCTCGCGTCCCACCACTCATTCGGCACCCACCTATATCGAAGAAGGCGTGGTGCATTACTGCGTCACCAACATGCCCGCCGCCTGCGCCCGCACCTCAACCCAGGCGCTTACCCACTCAACCCTGCCCTACGCGCTGAAGCTTGCCAGCCTCGGTTACCGCGAAGCCATGAAGCAGGATGCGGGATTGCTGAACGGGCTCAACCTGCACCTGGGTCAGGTGACCCATCCCAGCGTGGCGGCCGACCTGGGCTACGCCTACCAACCTTACCAGCCTTAGGTTTACTCCCCTTCCAGCACTTCCAGCACATCCTGCTGGGGATGATCCAGTTCCACCGCCTCGATCTTGCGGAAGCGGTCGCTGATTTTCTTGCTGGTGGTATGGACTTCCACCGCATCATCGTGCGCCAGGCGGATATGGTCGGCGAGCTTCTTCATGCGCGTGTCGAAGCGCTCGAATTCCTTGCCCAGCTTGTTGAGCGCATCCTTGATGATGTGCACCTGCTTGCGCGTTTCGACGTCCTTCATCACCGCGCGAGCGGTATTCAGCACCGCCATCATGGTGGTGGGCGAGACGATCCACACGCGCTTGCTCATGGCGTAATCCACCACTTCCGGATGGTAGGCATGGATCTCGGCAAACACCGCCTCGGCGGGCACGAACATCACCGCGCCGTCAGAAGTCTCGTTGGCGATGATGTATTTATTCGCGATATCGTCCACATGTTTCTTTATGTCCGCCTTGAATTGCTTCTGTGCCACGGCACGGTCGATATCACCGACACCCGGCGTAAACATCTTGTGGTAGTTTTCCAGCGGGAATTTCGAATCCACCGCTACCGTGCCGGTCGGCTCGGGCAGGAACAGCGCGCAATCCACCCGGCTGCCGGTGGACAGGGTGTATTGCATGGCATACATGGTGGGCGGCAGGATATTGCGGATCAGGTTTTCCAGCTGCACCTCGCCGAAAGCGCCGCGTGAACGCTTGTCGCCCAGCAGTTCCTGCAGGCTGACGACGTTGGTGGTGAGGCCGTCAATCTTCTTCTGCGCCTCGTCGATGGTTGCCAGCCGGGCCATCACATTGGCGAAAGTTTCGTTGGTCTTCTTGAAACCCTCGTCCAGGCGCTCTGTCACCTTGCCGCTGATCTGCTCCAGGCGGCCATCCACGGTCTTGCTCAGCCCCTCGATAGTCGCCACCAGTTGCCCGGTGCTGTTCTTCATCGTGGTCTGGATCAGCTCCTGGTCCGCCCTTCCCTGTTCCGCCAGGGTCTGCATGGTCTTGGCGATCACCTCTGCGCGCATGGCATCCTGCTTGCTCTGCAATTGCACGCTCAGTTCCGCCAGCTGCTTCAGCAAAGCCTCGCGCGTCTGCGCCAGGCTGTCGTTCTGCGCCAGTTGCAGGGACTGCATGGCATCGCGGGTCAGCTTCAGTTCCTGGGTAACAATTTCGCGCAGGCGCTCGGAGCTTTCCAGCAAGGCATGATTCATGCGGTCGCCCTGTTTCGCCAGTCCGTCATGCAGATCGGTCAGCATGGCACGGTGCTTCTCTTCAAGAACCTGGGCAAGATAATCCGGCAGCTCATGCTGCGAGCGGGTCAGCCCGCCGAGCTTGATTCCGACCCACAGCGAGGCCAGCAGAATGAAAATTATCAGTACGGCAATCAGAATTTCGAGCATGTTTTTCTCCCGCCGGGGAGTATAACCCAACGACCATGCGGACCATCCCAGTGGTCAGGCAAAATCGTCGATCTGATGACTGCCAGGATCGTGAGGCTTTTCTGGTGGAGTTTGAGGCTTTCGTTTGCCCGGTTTACGTTTGCGCAGTTGTTCCTCCCAATATTCAAAGGGCCTGGAACTCCCCTGATCGGGATGAATGGGAAGCGAATGATCCAGACCACCGATGGGATCGTCAGTGGCAGCCATCACAGGAAAAGTTTTCACCACTCCTCCATTCTGTAAGTTATTACTTCGGGCGACATATCCTCGTCAAGAAACCGTCCATTTTTAGCACCTGAAATCCACTTTAGCTCAATTGTTAGTCTCTCAATAATTTGATTTAACCACAAGGCTGGCTGAAGAGGCCGTAAACAATCGGGATTCAATATTCATCCTGGCGTGCCGATATTAAAATTCTCAGCATGATCAACAGTCGGCATAATGAAAACAGCCCATCCATATCCCTCCCATATGACTTCCTACGCGTCCCCAGAACAGCCTGTGCCAGAGGCAACAGAGCGACTGCTGCACCAGGCTGCTGTACACCATCAATCAGGCCGCCTGTCAGAGGCAGGAGAACTTTACCGTACCATCCTGCAATCCCAGCCGAAGCATGCGGAAGCAAACTATGGCCTGGGGATGTTGGCGCTGCTGGAAAATCAACCGG
>JAUSBJ010000051.1 GCA_030652035.1 Sulfurimicrobium sp. | reverse complement strand
ATGATGGAAAACCACAGGGAGAAAACCCCAGTTTCCCAAAAAAAACATGTTCAAGTCGGTGACACCCCTAGACACATCGTTTCCTATTCTAGATCAAGTCGTTACATGGACGCCCAAGCGAAATTGCCGGACACTACTGACTGTATCTTGCCATTTCCGTCCTTTGTCGCCGCCCCAGGTTAGTGTTCTATTGAGGCGACAACTATTCTGACGCAGGGGGGTCGGTAGGTAATCCCCCCGAAAATTAGCGCGAGTTAGAAGTAGAATTTTCTCATTAAGCAATGGAGGAAGTTTTACATGAAGCAATCGCGTTTTTCAGACGGCCAGATCATCGCCGTCCTCAAGCAAGCTGAGGATGGAATCCCGGTTTCTGAGCTCTGTCGTGGGGCTCAGAAAGGCGATTCCTCCGCGTAGCGGATTCGTCCAACCCTACGTTCGAGGCGACCTGCAAGTCGCGGGGTTCAGGTCTTGCCTTTTGCCACACATCTGCAAATTTAATGGTAGACCCAAATCCCATGCACATCCTCCACTTGGTGAAGGCTGGCTGAAATTGCGCCCCATCGCAGAAAACGCTCTTTCACTGCATTACATCGGACTTGTCGAAAATTGCGTTTTTGCCGACCATTGAGCTAGCACATTGGATTTCGTAAAGGATTAGACCTTGCGCCTGTGGACACTCCATCCCTGTTACCTGGACTCGCGCGGCCTGGTTGCGCTTTGGCGCGAGGCACTTTTGGCCCAGGCGGTGCTCAGTGGGAAAACACGCGGATATATTCATCACCCCCAACTCGTTCGCTTCCGCGACTCTCAATCACCTTTGGCAGCGATCGCATCCTATTTGCATGCCGTTCACGCAGAAGCCACCCTGCGCGGCTACCGTTTCGACGCAACAAAAATCAACTCTGCCCGGGAGGCAGCACCCATTGTGGTCACTTCCGGACAACTCGAGTACGAATGGGCGCATCTCTTTGCGAAGCTGCGCGTGCGCGATCCTTCGAGGCTCGAACATTTCATCTCGCTGCCTCTGCCCCAGCCGCATCCGCTGTTTCAGATTGCCCCGGGTCCGGTCGCGGACTGGGAAGTCACCCGTGCCAAGTCTTCTTCCCGCCCGGCGGAAGGATCGTAGTGCCCCCGCACGATGTGCCGGGTGTCGACCGTATTTGTGTGGTGGCAGACCCCAACGGCGCCATTGCTCACTTGATGCAAGCTCTGAAGCCATAACGCATAACTTCCAGTGCAGAATGGGTGGCGTAGAATGTAGCGTAAGCCATCAACCGGACAAGCACGTTTCCGCATGACTTAATCTTCGCAAGGACGGAGCCCAACATCATGGATATTGAACACCAGCCTGAAACGCCATCCGCAGCGACCGAAAGCATGGTGACGCTGACCTTCCTGATCTACGGTCTGCATGCGCTGAGCGCGGTCGGCGGCTTGTTGAGCCCGGCATTCGTGGTGACGGCGTTTCTGACCGGGTGGCCTTCCATCATCGCCGTGATCATCAATTACGTGAAACGCGGGGATGTGCGCGGCAGCTATCTCGAAACTCACTTCCGCTGGCAGATTCGTACCTTCTGGTTTGCTTTGCTGTGGGTGCTTGTGGCGATTTTGCTGGCCATGACATTCTTCGGTATCCCCATCGCCTTTGTTATTGCCTGGATCGCAGGCCTGTGGGTGCTCTACCGCATCGGGCGCGGCTTGCTCAGGCTGCTCGACAGGCGGCCCATGCCGGTATGAATCCGGAGCTTGTCGCCACTGCCGCCATCGCGGCGGCTGTTGCCTGGGGCGCGGGCTTGCGCCTTTATGCGGTGGTGTTCGCGCTGGGGGCGCTCCATCGGCTGGATGTTTTGCCCTTGCCGGCGTCGCTGGAGATGCTGGCCCACCCTCTGGTGATGGGGATTGCCGGCGTACTGGCCCTGGCAGAATTCCTTGGCGACAAGGTGCCGTGGATCGACAGCCTTTCCGACACCATTCACACTTTCATTCGCATCCCGGCCGGCGCGGCATTGGCGGCGGCCTTCTTCTCCGATGGCGGCGCGGCGATGCAAACGGCTGCCCTGCTATTGGGCGGCACCGTCACGGCAGGCACCCATCTCGCCAAGGCCGGCAGCCGGGCCATCATCAACACCTCGCCCGAACCCGTGAGCAACATTTCCGCCTCGCTGGGCGAAGAGGCATTGCTGGTCTCGGGCGGATGGCTGGTCCTGCATTACCCGCTGATCTTTCTGGCGCTGCTGCTGCTGTTCATGCTGCTGGTCGCCTATTTCCTGCGCCGGCTCTGGCGGGCATTCTGGCGGGCGTGATGGCGGGTTGTGATTTGGCAGAAGAAGCAAAATGATAAAAGTGATCGATCTGGCGCCAGAGTATTACGACACCTACTTCAACTGTCTTGAAGACTGGTCAGATGAAATGCAGGAGGCGGGAAACCACAAGGCATGCTGGTACCATAAATACAAGGAAAAAGGCCTGAGAGTCAAACTGGCGCTTAATGAAGAAGGCGTTGTGGCAGGGATGATCCAATACCTGCCTATCGAAGAATCCCCTGTAGAAGGAAATGGCCTTTATTTCATTCTGTGCATTTGGGTGCACGGATACAAAAAAGGGATAGGCGATTTTCAGCATATGGGCATCGGAACCGAATTGCTTGCTGCCGCTGAAAGTGATGCGAAAGATTCAGGCGCGAAAGGCATGGCCGCCTGGGGATTAAGGCTGCCTATCTGGATGAAGGCATCCTGGTTCAAGAAACATGGATACCTGAAGGCTGACAGCGATTTCATAAAACTTTTGGTCTGGAAGCCCTTTTCAAGTGACGCAAGCCCACCTCGCTGGATTCATCAAAAGAAGGTGGTTACAAAATATCCGGGCAAAGTTACGGTAACTGCATTCATTAATGGTTGGTGCCCCGCTCAGAATATTGTGTATGAAAGGGCAAAAAGGGCGTGCATGGCGTTTGATGACAAGGTGATTTTTGAAAGCATAGACACGTCCGATCGAGAGACTTTCCTGCAATGGGGGATATCGGATGGACTATTTGTGGATGGAAAGGAGATTTCCCATGGCCCACCGTTACCCTATGAAAAAATCATCCAGATAATATCCAGGAAAGTTAAAAAACTGCCTTCATGATCTTCGAAATACCCGCCCGTAGCCTTCATCAAAGGCCGAAGAGAAATCACGCACTTCTCTTCATATGCCGCTTCGGGTTGACGGACATTTCATCAGCCCGTGTAGGATGTGCATATTCGTTGCTTTAAGATATGAACATGAACCTGACCATAAAGAAAGCAGCCACATACGACGCGCATGAAATCGCCCTCATGGTCGGCGAGTTGCTGAGTGAAATCATGAGCACGATTGGCTTGCAGGCTTTCAACTTCAGCCTTGATGAAACGACTTCCAGGCTCAAGGATTTCATCAAGCGGGAGAAGTATTTCGTGTTTGTTGCCCAAAGCGGAACTGCAGGGCCGATCGGCTTCATTGCCCTGACTGAAAGCCATGCCCTATATGCCGAAGGGGCTTTTGGCACGATCCCTGAGTTTTTTGTCCGGCCGGGTTTTCGTTCACAAAGCGTGGGTCTGCGTCTTGTGGAAGAGGCAAAGACTTTCGGCCTTGCTCGTGGCTGGAAGCGCCTGGAAGTGACCACCCCTCCGCTCCCGGCGTTCGACAAAACATTGGCATTTTACGAACGCGAGGGATTCGCCATCACGGGCGGGCGAAAGCTGAAGGTGGTGCTGTGAGCATTCCCTCTGGCAATTTGACTTTTGCGGCTGGGAATGTGAATAACAATCACTGTCAAAGTTGAACTGCGTGGGGTGATCACGCCGTCCTTTCGCCTCCACTATGTCAATGGTATCCTTGTGAAAGTCGCTTGACACACAAAGTACTGGACTTGTTCATGGCTCGCCCCCTTTTCAGTGACGCTTTCGACATCGCGCCGGTCAAGTGGCCCTATTCAGGGCACGGCATGTTCGATGGGCGCGCGCCTCGCTCCAAGCCGCTCAGCGCGGCTGTGCCGGCGCTCTCCAGGAGCCCTATGCATGGCCAATCCTGAGCACCTGCAAATTCTCAAGGAAGGGGTGGCCGTGTGGAATCAGTGGCGGCAAAAAAACCCTCATATTCGTCCAAACCTGCGCAAAGCAAAGCTTCATGGAATGGCGCTCCAGGATGCGAACTTTAATGACTCGACCTTGCGCAGGGCTGACTTAAGCCAGGCCGATTTAAGTCAAGCCAGTTTCCGCAGGGCAGATCTTCGCAGGGCAAATCTTTCCGGATCGGTCCTTCGCAAGGCGGATTTAACCTCGGCCATTCTGATCGAAACCAACCTGGAAAAGGCGGTATTAGATAATTGTTTGGTCTATGGCATTTCCGCATGGAATACGCGATTGAAGGGTGCCCGACAAAAAGACCTTATCATCAGCAAGAAAAACGCGCCCACGCTTGCCGTGGATAATCTCGAAGTTGCACAGTTCATTTATCTCCTAATCGATAACAAGAAAATACGCGATGTCATCAACACAATTGGACACAAGGCCGTTCTCATTCTGGGTAGATTCTCCCCCCCGCAGAGAAAAGAGGTGTTGGATTCGATTGCTGATAAACTCCGGGAATTAGGGTTCCTGCCCATTGTTTTTGATTTCGAGGGGTCAAAAAACCGGGATTTTACGGAAACCATTCAAATTCTTGCGGGGCTTTCCTTATTCATAATCGCTGATATCACCAACCCGAAATCGGCACCTTTAGAACTTCAGGCTAGCGTTCCCGATTACAAAATCCCCTTCGTCACGATTCTTGAAAGCGGCGAAGAGCCGTTCTCGATGTTTAAAGATTTAACTATGTATGATTGGGTTTTAACACCGGTGATTACTTACGCGACCAGGCAGATGCTCATTGAAGGACTTGAACAGGTTGTGATTAAGCCGGCCTTGAGAAAGCATGCTGAATTGACGAACAGGAAAGCCGAAGAATTGAAAACAAGATCAGTTGAGGATTTTTTGAATGAACTTAAACTCAATAGGGACGTTAGCGATGATGAAGACAATTCCCAGAAAAAAGCCGGTGATGCCTAATTCAATCATTAGATTTGCCGCTCGACAGTTACGGTTTTCCATTTTCATCGTTGTGGCATTTTTTTCCATGTCACATGCGTTCGCCGCCAATGCGGGCGCTGAAACTGTGAAAGCAAAGGAAATCAAGCATCCAGAAGGCGCCGTTATTTTCTCCATACCTAAACATTGGAGCGAGGAATACGATCTCGAAGGCAACGGGATTTACTACGAGAATGGCAAAAACACCACGAAACTGCGTGTCAATGTCATCACCGTAAATTTACCGATCCCGGTTACGGCAAATTCGGGAGCCAAGGCGCTGTGTATTTTGAAAGACATGAAGCCCACCGAAATCGAGAACCTGCCCAATGGGAATGCTCTAGCAAGATTGATCGAGCGCACGACCGAGGAGGGCCTGCCTACAACGAATTACAGGTGGTACGTTGCGCATCCGATTCCGCCGCAACACGTACGAATGGCGACATTCTCCTTCACCTTTCCCTCATCGCTGGAAGAGTCGCCCAAGACAGTCGCTGAACTCCAGTTCCTTGAAGGCTCCATACGAAACACCCAATTTTACCTGCCACAAGATCTTTGACAGTTCCAATCCTTCAACGGATCAGTTGCAGAGAGTTGGCTTTACTTTTACCCGGGAGGCGCCGGACACATCAAAAAATAGTGCTGGGCTTTCGACGATATCCAATAGATCAGATCCTTGCCCCTTTGCGTGGCACGGATCATGGAGAGAAGAAACAATTTCCGAAGGAATTTTCAAATCATGCTCGCAACCGCACTGTCTCCCTGCATCACAACGGCCAAAATCGAGGAATCACGTGATTTTTATATCCAATATTTCGGCGCAAAGGTCACATTTGATTGTGGCTGGTACGTCAATCTCCAGCTTGGGAGTGCGTCCTCCACCCTGCAATTCATGGCCCCGCAAGCTGGGCAGCCCTTATGTAACCCGGCGGGGCTGACCTACAACTTTTGTGTTTCCGACGTTGATGCCGAATACAACTCGCTGATCTCGTTGGGACTCAAGGCCATCATGCCCCTTGAAGACCATCCCTGGGGTGACCGTGGCTTTGCAGTGCAAGACCCCAACGGCATCATGCTTTACATCTATTCCGATCGTGAACCCAATGCAGAGTTCAAGCAGTACTGCAAGGCCTGATCCGGCATCCACCCGAACCGCCCAAAAGCCGCAGGCTCCGGCGGCCAGTCAAGATTGATCCAGAACATGCAATTGACACATCGCCCCGTTGAAAAACAGGACATCCCGATGATCTGCGGCTTTCCACAGAGTGAAGACGAGTTGTTTTTCCTGTTTCCGGAAGCGTCTTACCCGCTGGCTCCAGATCAATTGCAAGGCACAATTAATTCCAGATCAGACTCAACCGTGCTGGAGCTTGATGGAACGGTGGTCGGGTTCGCCAACTTCTACCGTTGGGAAACGGGTGGCCGATGCGCCATTGGCAATGTGATTGTTTCCCCGGCAGCCCGTGGTCGTGGCGTGGGGCGTCATCTTATCGAATACATGACAGATCTTGCCTTCACAAAGCACTTGGCCGCTGAGGTGACAGTGTCGTGTTTCAATCAAAACCTGGCAGGCCTGCTATTTTATCCCAAACTGGGATTTCAGCCTTATGCCGTCGAGGAACGGCAAGACAAGAAAGGAAACCGGGTCGCACTTATTCACATGCGATTGCCACGACCAGAATCTGGCACTGCAACAATATAAAAACAGTGACAGACCTCGGTTTTCTATACTAACCTCGACCTTGGCAGATGCAACAAGACCAAGTCAGCCAATAACTTGAGGGGATGTATCGACATGTACACAGGGAGTTGTCTTTGCGGTTCAGTCCGTTTCGAAATCGAGGGCGCGATTCGCAACATTGTCTGCTGTCACTGCTCCCAATGCCGCAAGGCCCAGGGTAGCGCTTTTGCCACCAACGGCATCGTCAAATACTCCGATTTCACTGTCCTTCACGGGCAAGATGAGCTCACCGCTTATGAATCCACGCCGGGACAAACAAAATATTTCTGCAAAACCTGCGGCTCGCCGATCATGAGCAAATTGGCATCCCGACCGGATGAAGTGCGCGTGCGGCTGGGGACAATCGAATCGGATATCGAAGAGCGGCCCATGGCGCACATATTCGTCACATCCAAGGCCGAATGGGAAGAGATAAGCGGAGATCTGCCCCAATACGAATCGTACGAACCGGGTAGAAACATAGGCGGCGACCAGGCATGATCAAACTGAAACTGCACTGGCAAATCCTCATTGCGCTTGTGCTGGCGGCCATTGCCGGTTCGCTGGCGGGAACCGATGGCGCGCTGCTGGGCGTGAAATTTTATGACGTGTTCGATTTTATCGGCACTTTATTCCTGAATGCCCTGAAAATGCTGATCGTACCGCTGGTGGTATCGTCCATCATTGTCGGCATCGCCGGCATCGGTTCTGGCGGCGCATTCGGCAGGCTGGGCCTGAAGACCCTGCTGTATTACATCACCACCAGCCTGCTTGCCATCCTGGTGGGCTTGGTCATCGTCAATCTGGTGGCGCCGGGTATGGTGAATGGCGAACCCGCAAAACACCTGATCGGCTTATCCGAGAACGCTGGCGACGTGGTCGCCAAGGTGGAAGGCAAAGGCACTGGGGATCTGGTCGAGATATTCCTGCGCATGGTGCCCACCAACGTGGTTGCGGCGGCTGCGGATGGACAGATGCTCGGGCTGATTTTCTTCAGCCTGCTGTTTGGCTTCTTCATGACCAAGATCGAGGAAGCCTACGCGGAAAGCATGTACAACTTCTGGCAGGGGCTGTTCCAGGTGATGATGAAAATCACCGACTGGGTGATGAAATTCGCGCCCATTGGCGTATTCGGGCTAGTCGCCAAGGTGATCGCCAGCACCGGCTATGGCGCCTTTATCCCGCTGGCGTGGTTCTTCCTCAGCGTGGTAGGGGGGCTGGCGGTGCACTTTCTAGTGGTGCTGCCATTGCTGCTCGCTTTTGTGGGACGGGTCAATCCGCTGCGCCACTACCGCGCCATGGCGCCGGCCCTGCTGACGGCCTTTTCCACCAGTTCATCGGCAGCCACGCTGCCGCTCACCATGGAATGCGTGGAGAAGAATGCCGGCGTTTCCAACCGCACCAGCAGCTTTGTGTTGCCGCTCGGAGCCACGGTCAACATGGATGGAACGGCCCTGTATGAATGCGTGGCGGCGATGTTCATTGCCCAGGCTTACGGCATCGAGCTGGGTTTTGTGCAGCAATTCACCATCGTACTGATGGCCCTGGTGACTTCCATCGGCGTGGCCGCCATTCCCTCGGCCAGTCTGGTCGCCATCGCCATTATCCTGGCAGCCATCGGCCTGCCGGTGGAGGCCATCGGCCTGATCCTGGCAGTCGACCGCGTACTGGACATGTGCCGCACATCGGTCAATGTATTCAGCGATTCCTGCGGTGCCGTGATCATTGCCCGCCTGAGCGGGGAAAAAGGCGTGCTAGCCGAGCCGCCTTTACAGCGCGTCTAGCGTAAATCCGGCTTTTCAGGCTTCGGAAACCCGCTTTGCTATGTGCTCCAGCGCGGCATCCACATCGTCGATCAGGATCAGGCACAGATCCCCGGCGTTCAGACGCGCCAAGGCGGTATCGATAGCCAGAAACTCGCCCCGGATCTCCTCGGTCGCCTTGGTTCGGCTGGCTTTTTCCAGGCCCTGGCGCAGGAGCGCCAGCACTTCGCCGTCGGCACGGCCGCGCTGGCACTGGTCCTGATAGAGAATCACATCGTCGAAGGCCTCTCCCAGAATCCGGGTCTGATCGCGGATATCTTCATCGCGCCGGTCGCCCGCGCCGCTGATCACGACCAGTCGACGCTTGGACGGCATATGATCGATCGCCTTGACCAGCGCCTGAATCGCATCGGGGTTGTGCCCGTAGTCGGCAATCAGAGTCGCGCCACGATAGTCGAAGAGATTGAAACGCCCCGGCGCGGTCGCCGCATCGCTGACGAAGCTGAACAAACCGGCACGGATAATTTCCCAGTCCAGTCCCAACGCCCAGCCGGCAGCGGTGGCGGCCATTGCGTTTTCGACCTGGAAGCCGATGCTACCATTGCGGGTAAGCGGAATCCGTGCCAGTGGAATGCGATGCTCGAAGCTGCCTTCGGCGGCCACAATGTCGCCGGCTTCCACGAACACCACGCGCAGGCCGCGCGCACGATGCGTGGCCATGACCGGATAGTGCGGGTCGCTGGTAAAGAAAGTCACCGAACCTTGGCAGGTATCGGCCATTTTGGCCACCACCGGATCAGACGCATTAAGAACCGCCACACCACCGGGCGCCACGTTTTCGACGATGACCCGCTTGACTACGGCAAGATCCTCGACCGTGCTGATATAGCTCAGACCGAGGTGGTCCCCCATGCCGATGTTGGTGACCACTGCCACATTGCAGCGGTCGAAGGCCAATCCCTCGCGCAGCACGCCGCCGCGCGCGGTTTCGAGCACTGCGGCGTCGACATCGGGGTGAAGCAGCACGGTGCGAGCGCTTTTGGGACCGCTGCAATCGCCGGTATCGATGCGTTTCCCCTCGATGTAGACCCCGTCGGAATTGGTCATGCCGACGCGCAGTCCGTTTTGGGTCAACAGATGCGAAATCAGGCGCACGGTGGTGGTTTTTCCATTGGTGCCGGAAACAGCGATCACCGGGATGCGCCCGTCTTCGCCCTCGCCGAACATGTTCGAAATGATCGCTTCCCCTACAGCTCGGCCCTTGCCGAACGAAGGCGCAATATGCATGCGCAGGCCGGGCGCCGCGTTGACCTCGATCACGGCACCGCCCTGCTCCTCGAGCGCACGGTGCACACCATCGCACACCATGTCGATGCCACCGATATCGAGGCCGATCATCTGTGCCGCAGCCACGGCACGCGCAGCCAGATCGGGGTGGACATCATCCGTTACATCGGTGGCCGAACCGCCCGTGCTCAGGTTTGCATTGTTGCGCAGCAGCACGCGCGCGCCCTTGGGCGGCACCGCATCCGCGTCGTAACCCTGCGTGGCCAGCGTGGCCAGGGCGATATCGTCAAAGCGTATCTTGGTAAGCGAAGTTGCATGCCCCTCGCCACGTTGCGGGTCGCTGTTGACCTGTTCCACCAATTCGCGAACAGTGTGAATAGCATCTCCGATGACATGGGGCGGGTCGCGGCGCGCAGCGGCGACGAGCTGGTTCCCCACCACCAAGAGCCGGAAATCGTAACCCGGCACGTAACGTTCGACCATGATATCGTCGCTGATTTCTGACGAGGCGGCATAGGCGGCCAACACCCTTTCGCGCGTCTCGACGTTGACTGCAACCCCCTTCCCCTGGTTACCGTCGCGCGGCTTGACCACCACCGGCCCGCCGATTTCACAGGCGGCGGCCCAGGCATCCTCGGCATCGGACACCGGGCGGCCCTGCGGCACGGGCACCCCGGCCGCATCGAGTAGCATCTTGGTCAGTTCCTTGTCCTGCGCGATGGCTTCCGAAATAGCGCTGGTACGGTCCGTTTCGGCTGCCTGGATGCGGCGCTGGCGGCTGCCCCAGCCAAACTGCACCATGCTTCCCGAAGTCAGGCGCCGGCTGGGAATCCCGCGCACATGCGCGGCCTGAACAATGGAGCCAGTACTGGGGCCAAGACGTTCACTTTCATCCAAATCGTGCAGGCGCGCCAAGGCATCGGCAAGATCAAACTGCGTATCGGTTGCTGCCGCTCGGCAAAGTTCCTGTGCCAGTTCGAAGGCGAGGCGCCCCACTTTCTCCTCGCTGTATTCGACCACGACCTGGAAAACGCCCTCCTCGGTCGTCATCGCTGTTCGACTGAAGGTAACAGGGCATCCGGCCTGTACCTGCAGGCCAAGCGTGGCGAGTGTCAGTGCATGTGCCATGGAAATGGCCTCATCGTGGCCTGCAGGCTGCAATGAACCGATTTCGGGAAAACGTGAGCGCAAACGGAGCTCGAAGCCAGGCATATCCTCTATCAGACACTCATTGCAAGAGACGATGGCTTCGATCGCAGTCCGTTTACTCCAAAGATTGGGGCCACGCAGTGCCCGGATACGTGATACTTCCATGAATGGTTTCCTATGTTTCCCTGCTATCCTGGAGATAATTTCCTGCGAAATCCAACAGGCCCCTAAGCCTCGAAGGACTCGATTCCGGCACGAATCAGGTCCGGAGATAAATCCAATGCCCATGCCACACCAGCCGCCGCCAGAACATTCTCGATCTGCGCGTTCCCGGCCAGCTCGAAAAGCCGTATTTCCTGATCACCCGTCGCAAGCACCAGAAAGTTGTCGCGCCGGATCACCGCGCGCTTGCCCTGGGACAAATGTTCAACAATTGCGGGAGCCTCCGGCTCGGTGCTGAAGAACATCACCTCGCCGTCGCACAGTGGCGCCATGTCCACCACCAGGGAGTCATTGCCGTTCAGCACCGCGACGCCCTCCGGAAGCACCACGTCGACCTGGGTACGCAATACATTGAACACCTGCTCTGGCGTCTCGATATAAAACTTTCCAAAGTGCAGGGCCGGGTCAATACCCGTGACCACGCCAACCTGGCAGCGATCATAAGCCAGGCCCTCGCCCAGAATCACATCGCTGCCATTCTCGATCACAGCCGCCTCGCCTATGCGGTTCAACAGTAACTTGCGCGCAGCTGTCCAGTTGGCGCGGTTTCCTGTTTCAACCAGCCTTTGATCGTGGAAGAGGCCGTCGCTACAGGCCAGACCCACGCGTTTTCCGCTCAGGTGCAGCAAACGTGCCACGATGCGTGCAACCAGGTTTGTCCCGCTACTGCCGGTGATGCCGACAACGGGAATCCGTCCACTCTCGCCAGGCGGGAACAGGCTCTCGAGAATGGCCATGCCCACCGGGCGCGGCTCGCCGCTTGCCGGTTTGAGGTGCATGAGCAGGCCGGGGCCGGCATTGACCTCGACAATGGCGCCGCGCTGCTCCTCGAGCGGTCGCGAGATATCCTCGGCAACCAGATCGATCCCGGCGACATCCAGCCCCACGATACGGGCTGCGAGCGAGACGGTGGCAGCGACATCGGGATGCACCAGATCCGTGACGTCAAATGCGACATTGCCGTTACGCTGGACCATTACACTCTTGCCGAGGGGCGGGATCGAATCGGGAGTAAATCCCTGACGCAGGATTTCGAGTGCAATGGCCGGTTCTTTATCCAGAATGATCACATCGAGCGGAAAATCCTCGGTCGCGCCGCGCCGCGGATCGGTATTGAGCTGGGCATCGATCAGTTCGGCGATGCTCGAACGCCCATCGCCCACGACGCTAGCCGATTCGCCGCGCACCGCTGCCACCAGGCGGCCAGCCACCACCAGCAGGCGGTGTTCGTTGCCACGCACGAAGCGCTCGACCATCACCTCGCTGCCCTCATTGAGCGCGACGCCATAGGCTGCCTCAACCTCTTCCCGCGTCATCAGTTCGGCAGAGACGCCGCGGCCATGGTTGCCATCGGAAGGCTTCACCACCACCGGAACCCCGATGTCTTCAGCCGCCTCCCAAGCATCTTCCGGGCTATCCACCACCCGCCCCTCCGGAACCGGCACACCGCAGGACTGCAACAAATTCTTGGTCAGATCCTTGTCGCTGGCGATGCCCTCGGCGATAGCGCTGGTCTGGTCGGTTTCGGCTGTCCAGATACGGCGCTGGCGAACACCATAGCCCAACTGCATCAGATTGCCATCGGTCAGACGGATCGACGGAATGCCCCGCTCGGTAGCCGCATCGACGATACACGCCGTGCTCGGGCCTATACACAAGGAATCAGCCAGATCGCGCAGGCGTGCAATGGTACCGGTCACATCAAAGGGGCGGTCTTCGATCGCCGCCATGATCAGGTCGCGGGCGGCATTCAGGCAGGCGCGGCTCACTTCCTCGTCGCGCGAACGCACCACGACCTTGTAAACACCGCGCACCGAGGTGCTGCGCGCCTTGCCGAAGCCGCTCTGCATGCCGGCCAAGTTCTGCAGCTCCAGCGTGACATGTTCGAGAATATGGCCCGCCCAGGTCCCTTCGCGCACCCGCTGCATGAAGCCGCCGCGCTCACCGACACCGCAATGATGTTCGATCAGCGAGGGCAGCCAGGCCAACAGGCGCTCGTAAAAACCGGGAATGGTGTTGGAAGGTGAATCCTCCAGTGCGCCGATATCCACCCACGCTTCAAGAGCAGGGCGATAGGTCCAAATATTCGGCCCGCGCAAAGACAGGAGTTTGAGAAATTCCATGTCGAACTTTTCCATATTTTCAAAACAATGATTTTGGGGAGACGGGTCGGTCAAATTAAACACGGCTCAAGGCCATATTAACGCCGTAAAGGGCTTTCGGTTTACCTGCAAAAAAAAGATTCTCCGAGCACCCAGGACGGCAGATTACCGACGGCTTGAATTTAATCCCGGCGCCACGTTCCAAAGCGCCCATTACTGTACTCTTGCTGGCAAGAGCAGTAAACTTCACCATCATGAATACCGATCCCTTGCTTGCTGTTTCAGGCGCTCAACACCTGCCTGGCGCCTGGCGCACCGAAGTCGAATCGCAACTCTCCGGCAACGAAGAAATTCTCGCCTGGATGGAAGTGGACCTCGACGCCCGGCTGCATTTCTCGCCTGGCCTGCTGCTTGTGACCAACCACCGTATTCTGGCCAGATTACCTGACGAAATGGCCTGGCAGGACTGGCCTTTTCGAGCCGGGCTGGCTCTCCTGCAAGCCGATCACGCCGGCGTAGGCACTCTGGAGTTGCATGACGACCATGGCCGCCTGGCCCGCTGGCGCTACACCCTGACGCATAATATCGCCGCGCAGCGGTTGATCGAACACTTCGAACAGCAAGTCGAAAGCCATGCGACCGGACAGCAGGCCATCTGTCCCGTAGAGGGCATCTGCCCCAACTGCAAGGCGCCCATTCCGCCTGACGAAGATGAATGCCCTGTTTGCCACCGTGAAATCCATGTACCGCCATCGACCTGGACGCTGTTCCGCCTGTGGCGCTTTGCCCGGCCTTATCGCGGGCAGTTGCTGCTCGGTTTCCTGCTCATGCTGGGCGCCACAGCAGCGACCCTGGTCTCGCCCTATCTTTACATGCCTTTGATGGACGAGGTGCTGATCCCCTTCCAGAACGGCCAGCAGATCGAACCCGGCACGGTTGCCCTGTACCTCTCCGGCCTCTTTGGCGCCGCGCTGGTGTCATGGGGGCTGGGCTGGGCCAAGAACTACATACTCGCCCTGGTTTCCGAGCGCATCAGCGCGGATTTGCGCACCACCACCTACGAACACCTGCTGCAATTGTCGCTCGAGTATTTCGGCGCCAAACGCACCGGCGATCTGATGGCGCGTATCGGTTCGGAAACGGACCGGCTCAGTGTATTCCTTTCGCTGCATGCGCTGGATTTCATCACCGATGTATTGATGATCCTCATGACCGCCATCATCCTGTTTTCAATCAATCCCTGGCTGGCGCTGGTTACCCTGCTGCCTTTGCCCTTGATCGCCTGGATGATTCACTTTGTACGCGACCGCCTGCGTACCGGCTTCGAAAAAATCGACCGGGTGTGGGGCGAAGTCACCAGCGTGCTGGCCGACACCATCCCCGGCATCCGCGTTGTCAAGGCTTTCGCCCAGGAAAAGCGCGAAGCCATGCGCTTCCGCGAAGCCAACCGGCATAACCTGCTGATCAACGACAAGCTCAACAGGACCTGGTCGCTATTTTCTCCCACGGTTTCGCTGCTGACAGAAATGGGGCTGCTGGTGGTGTGGGCCTTCGGCATCTGGCAGGTCTCCCATAACGACATCACGGTCGGCACGCTGACTGCATTCCTCGCCTATATCGGTCGCTTCTATGGACGCCTGGACTCGATGAGCCGGATCGTTTCCGTGACCCAGAAAGCCGCTGCCGGCGCGAAGCGCATATTCGACATTCTGGACCATGTCTCCAGTGTGCCCGAGCCGACCCATCCGGTGCACCTCGACCGGCTTTCAGGACAGATCGAGATCCGCGATGCCGGTTTCCGTTACGGCAACCGTGCGGTGATCCGCGGCGTGGACCTGACCATCGCGCCCGGCGAGATGATCGGCCTGGTGGGCCACAGCGGATCGGGCAAGAGCTCCCTGGTCAACCTGATTTGCCGCTTTTATGACCTCTCTGAAGGCGCAATCCGTGTGGATGGGGTGGATATTCGCTCCTTGCAGGTAGCCGAATACCGGAAACACATCGGGCTGGTATTGCAGGAACCTTTCCTGTTTTTCGGCACCATTGCCGAGAATATCGCCTATGGGAAACCGGATGCAAGCCGTAAGGAAATCGTTGCCGCCGCCCGCGCCGCGCATGCGCACGAATTTATTCTGCGCCTGCCGCACGGCTACGATTCGCTGGTGGGCGAACGTGGGCAGGGCCTGTCCGGTGGCGAGCGGCAGCGTATTTCCATTGCCCGTGCATTGCTCATCGACCCGCGCATTCTCATCCTCGACGAGGCGACCTCATCCGTCGATACCGAAACCGAAAAGGAAATCCAGAAAGCCCTCGACAATCTGGTGCGTGGACGTACCACCATCGCCATTGCCCACCGCCTCTCCACCCTGCGCCAGGCTGACCGCCTGGTGGTCATGGATCGCGGGAAAATCGTCGAAATCGGCCCGCACAATGAATTGATGGCACGCCAGGGCGCCTACTATCGCCTTTATCAAGCGCAAGCGCGCAACGTGGATACCGAAATGGAAGACACCATCGTCAAGGAAGCCAAGGTGACCGCATGAAAAATTTGACGCCAGACTTCCATCTCTCACGTAATGCATTCGGACGGCTGGTTTACAGCCACAATGATGGAGAAGTGCATGAGGGGATCGTACCCGTCCGCGCCTTCCCCATCCAGGCGCCAGAATCCGGCATCGCCCTGGTGAGCGCCGAGGGACACGAACTGGCCTGGATCGACAGCCTGACAAATCTGCCCGAAGCCGAGCGCATGTTTATTGAAGAGGAACTGGCCAGCCGGGAATTCATGCCCGAAATTCGCAGCATCCGACAAGTTTCCAGCTTCGCCACGCCCAGCACATGGCAGGTGGAAACCGACCGTGGCAACACTTCCTTCATCCTCAAGGGGGAAGACGACATACGCCGGATCGGCCCCACCACCCTGCTGATTGCGGACAGCCACAGCATCCACTTCCTGGTGCGTGACATCCAGGCGCTGGACAAGCACAGCCGCAAATTGCTGGACCGCTTCCTGTAACAGGAAAGCAGCCCAAAACCCAATCAAGGAGTAGCCCTGATGAACAAACTGACAGCTGGAATCGCCGCGTTGGCGTTCAGCCTTCCCGCCCATGCCTTCGACCTCGAAGGCGCGCTTAAAGGCGCAATGGAAAAGAATGCCGCCAACCAGACGGCCACTACGCCTGCTGCGAGCGGAAGCAGCGTGGACCAGCTCAAGCCTGCCGAAATCAACTCCGGCCTCAAGGAAGCACTGACACGAGGATCAGAAGCCGCCGTGGCCCAACTCGGCAAACAGGATGGCTTCTTTGGCAACGAGGCGCTCAGAATCCCCCTCCCCTCCGGCCTGCAAAAAGCCGAGAAAGCCATGCGCATGATGGGCATGGGCAATCAGGCGGATGAGCTGGTATTGTCGATGAACCGTGCGGCAGAAGCCGCCGTGCCGGAGGCAAAGACACTGCTGGTCAAGTCGGTCAAGGAAATGACGCTGCAAGACGCCAAGGGCATTCTCACAGGGGGCGACACTGCGGCCACGGACTTCTTTCGCAGGAAAACCGAAACCGAGCTGACCCGCCGCTTCGGCCCCATTGTCAAAAAAACCACTGACCGGGCCGGCCTCGCCCAGCAATACAACAAATATGCCGGGACAGCCGCCCAGTTCGGCGCGCTCGACAAAAACCAGGCCACCGTCGAACAATACGTGACCCAGCAGGCGCTGGACCGGCTGTACAAAGTGATCGGCGAACAGGAGCGCGCGCTGCGGGCCAATCCCATACAAGCAGGCAGCGCCTTGCTGCAGAAGGTCTTTGGCGCAATCTCGGGCAAATAGGCGAACTCTTAAAACATGCTGCGATTAACTGAAATAAGACTCCCCATCGCCCATCCAGAAGGCGAGATCCAGGCAGCCATACTCAAAAAACTGGGCATTCCAGCTGACGAACTGATCAGCTACAGCATCGCCCGCCGTGGCCAGGATGCGCGCAAGCCGGATGCCATCCTGTTCACCTACACGCTCGATGTCGAGGTGAAGAACGAGGCGGCCATTCTGAAACGCCTGAAAAACGACCGTCATCTCTCACTCACCCCGGACACGCATTACCAGTTCGTGGCTCAGGCACCCGAGAAACTGCGCTCGCGGCCCGTCGTAGTGGGGATGGGCCCAGCGGGACTGTTTGCCGCCCTGATCCTGGCGCAAACAGGTTTCCGCCCGATCATCCTGGAGCGCGGCAAGGCGGTGCGCGAGCGCACCAAGGATACCTTCGGCCTGTGGCGCAAGGGCGTGCTCAACCCGGAATCCAACGTGCAGTTCGGCGAAGGCGGCGCGGGCACCTTTTCCGATGGCAAGCTGCACAGCCAGATCAAGGACCCCAAGCATTACGGCAGGAAAGTGCTGACCGAATTCGTCAAGGCCGGCGCGCCTGAAGAGATTCTCTACGTCAGCAAGCCGCACATCGGCACTTTCCGCCTGGTGAGCATGGTCGAGAAAATGCGCGCCACCATCATCGAACTCGGCGGCGAAATCCGCTTCCAGAGCCGCGTAGACGACATCGAAATCGAGAACGGAAAGGTGCGCGGCGTGGTGCTTGCCAGCGGCGAACACATCCCCACCGACCACCTCGTCATGGCCATCGGCCACAGCGCACGGGACACCTTCCAGATGCTGCATCAGCGCGGCGTGTACATGGAAGCCAAGCCTTTTTCCATCGGTTTTCGCATCGAACACCCGCAATCCCTCATCGACCGCTGCCGCCTGGGCAAGAATGCCGGCAACCCGCTGCTTGGCGCAGCCGACTACAAGCTGGTCCATCATTGCAAGAACGGGCGCTCGGTATACAGTTTCTGCATGTGTCCGGGCGGCCAGGTGGTCGCTGCCGCATCCGAACCGGGCCGGGTGGTGACCAATGGCATGAGCCAGTATTCGCGCGGCGAACGCAATGCCAACAGCGGCATCGTGGTGGGCATCACGCCCGAGGATTATCCGGGCGACCCTCTCGCTGGCATCGAGTTCCAGCGCAAGTGGGAAGAGCGTGCCTTCGAACTGGGCGGCCGCAATTACGAAGCCCCCGGCCAACTGGTCGGCGACTTCCTTAAAGGCAAGCCTTCTACCCAGTTCGGCTCGGTGCAGCCTTCCTATACACCCGGCGTGCATCTGTGCGACCTCAGCACGGCACTACCGGAGTATGTGATCGAAGCTCTGCGCGAGGCCATCCCCGCCTTCGAGAAGGACATCAAGGGGTTTTCCATGCACGATGCGGTTCTGACCGGCGTTGAAACGCGCACATCATCACCGGTGCGCATCACGCGCGGGGAAAATTGCCAGAGCCTGAACACGGCCGGGCTCTATCCTTCCGGCGAGGGCGCGGGCTACGCGGGGGGGATTCTTTCCGCCGCGGTGGATGGCATCAAGGTCGCGGAAGCCGTTGCCCTGAGCATCGCCCAACATGAATAACCGCTAACCGGATGATCAGGTATATAATTACGCCCTGATAATTTTTACCAGTAAAGTTTAAAGCACTCTCTAAAGTGACCACAGCCAGCCATCCGCAAGAAATCTTGCGCGCCAAAATCAATCTGGAAACATCGCAGATTGCCTGGAAAGAATTGCTACGTTTTTTCGCAAGTGGTACGGTGATCGCAGTGAGCCCCGAACTGGACCTGGTCGAGGTTGCCACCCATATCTCGGAAGACAGCAAGGAACAGGTCGAACAATGGCTGTCCGTGAACAAGATTGGCAGGGTATCGGATGAGCAGGCAAAGACATGGCTGGAAAGCGACGCCTTATTGTGGTCGGTGGTCGTGAAACCCTGGATTCTGGTACAGCAACGAACAAACTAGAACGCCGGAAAGTTGGCGTTATTGACACCTGCTTAGGCAGTTAAAGGAATGCAATGAAATGTGTGGATGATTTCCGCCTCCGGTTTGGCAAACACGAACTGGTGCCGATCATGATCGGCGGAATGGGGGTCGATATTTCGACCGCCGAGCTCGCCCTGGAGGCTGCGCGCCTGGGTGGCATCGGTCACATTTCCGACGCCATGCTGCCAACCGTGACCGACCGGCGTTACGACACGCATTTCGTCAAACAGAAGCTCAAGCAATACAAATACAACCTCGACAACTCCGACAAGTCCGCGGTGAAATTCGATCTCGGCCAGATCGCCGAGGCCACGCGCCTGCATGTCAGCAAGTCGATGGAAGCCAAGCGCGGTGAAGGCATGATCTTCATCAACTGCATGGAAAAGCTGACCATGAACGCGCCGCGCGAAACCCTGAGCGTGCGCCTGCGCACCGCGCTGGACGAAGGCATCGACGGCATCACCCTGAGCGCCGGCCTGCATCTCGGCTCGTTCGCGCTGATGGAAGACCATCCGCGTTTCCGCGACGCCAAGCTGGGCATCATCGTTTCCTCGCTGCGCGCGCTGCAACTGTTCCTGCGCAAGACCGCCAAGCTCAACCGCCTGCCCGACTTCATCGTGGTCGAAGGCCCGCTGGCCGGCGGCCACCTGGGCTTCTCCATCGATGACTGGGCGAAATACGACCTGCGCACCATCACGCTCGAAGTGATGCAATACCTGAAGACCGAAAACCTCAGCATTCCGGTGATTCCCGCCGGCGGCATCTTCACCGGCAGTGATGCGGTATCCTTCCTCGAGGAAGGTTCTGCGGCCGTGCAGGTAGCGACCCGCTTCACCGTGGCCGACGAGTGCGGCCTGCCGAACAAGGTCATGCAGGAATACTTCAAGGCGAGCGAGGACGACATCGAGGTCAACACCACCTCGCCGACCGGCTACCCCATGCGCATGCTCAAGAACAGTCCGTCGATCGGGGCCGGCATCAGCCCCGGCTGCGAGTCCTACGGCTACCTCTTGGACGGCAACGGCAACTGTTCCTATATCGAGGCCTACAACCGCGAGGTGGCAGCACACCCGGGCGCCAAGAAGGTCTCGGTGATGGACAAGACCTGCCTGTGCACCCACATGCGCAACTTCAACTGCTGGACTTGCGGCCATTACACCTACCGCCTCAAGGACACCACGCGGAAGAACGCTGACGGCAGCTATCAGGTGCTGAGCGCGGAACACATCTTTCGCGACTACCAGTTCAGCGTGGATAATAAAATCGCCCTGCCGCCCCAGGCATAAAATCTACACAGCCTTTGAACCGCAAAGGCGCGAAGAAAACAGCAAGATGCGCCTCCTGGCGCGTTCTTGTGCAAGCAGCAAATCCATTTTTCCTGCTTTGCATACTTTGCGTCTTTGCGGTTCAATGACATTTCCAGGTCAACAAGGCACAAAGTAATGGTGGAAGAAACACTGATCAGCCTGAGCGCAGTAATCGTGCTCGGTATCACCGCGCAATGGCTGGGCTGGCGCGTACGCATGCCATCAATCCTGCTGTTGCTGATATTCGGCATTCTTGCCGGGCCGGTGCTGGGGTGGATCAAACCCGACGAACTGCTGGGACCGCTACTTTACCCTGTCGTATCCCTGGCGGTAGCGGTGATCCTGTTCGAGGGCGGACTGAGCCTTTCATTCAAGGAATTCCGTGCCATCGGCGGCGTCGTGGTGCGCCTGGTGACGCTGGGCATGCTCGCCGCATGGCTGATCATTTCGCTGGCGGCCTATGGGGTGCTCGGACTGACGTGGCAGTTGGCAACATTGCTGGGCGCAGTGCTGGTGGTGACCGGGCCGACCGTGATTGCCCCCATGCTCCGGCATGTGCGCCCAACGGGTCAGAGCGGGGCTATCCTCAAGTGGGAGGGCATCGTCATCGACCCCATCGGGGCCATGCTCGCGGTGCTGGTGTTCCAGGCCATCGTGCTCTACGAAACCGAACTTGAACCGGTGGCTGCGGTCGCGCTCAGCCTGCTCAGGACCATCGCCGTCGGCACAGGCGCAGGCCTGGCCGGTGCTCTGGGAATGGTGCTCTTGATGCGGCGCGGCTGGGTGCCCGATTTTCTGCAAAACCCGGTGGCACTGATGTTCGTTGTCGCAGTCTTTACCGGGGCCAACCTGCTCCAGACCGAAGCCGGACTGCTGGCGGTGACGATCATGGGCTTCGCCATGGCCAACCAGCGCAAGATATCGATCCAGCACATCGTCGAGTTCAAGGAAAACCTGGGGGTGATGCTGATCGCCTTCATTTTCATCCTGCTGGCAGCCCACCTAAAGCCTTCCGATCTCGATCACATCGGCTTTTCAAGCTTCATATTCCTGGCCATATTGATTCTTGTGGCCCGACCGATGTCGGTCTTTTTGTCGACCGTGGGCACCCGCCTGAGCCGCAAGGACAAGATCTTTATCTCCTGGATGGCGCCGCGCGGCATCGTGGCCGCCGCAGTGGCTTCCATTTTTGCGCTACGTCTTGAAGAGGTTGGCCTGCCAGGCGCAGATGTGCTGGTGTCCACCACATTCTTTGTCGTCATCGGGACAGTGGCCGTTTATGGCCTCACGGCAGAAACGGTTGCCAAGCGCCTGGGACTGGCGCAAGCCAACCCGGAAGGGGTGATTCTTCTCGGCGCACGTTTCTGGGCGCGCCGCATCGCCAAGGCGCTGAAGGATGAAGGGTTCTCCGTGATGCTGGTAGACAATGATCTGCGCAATGTCTTTGCAGCGCGGATGGAAGGTCTGCCGGTATTTTACGCCAGCATCTTTGCCGAAAACGTGCTCGACCAGGTGGAAATCGGCGGTATCGGAAAACTGCTGGCCCTGACCAGCAACGACGATGCCAATTCCCTTGCGGCAATCCATTTTTCCAGGGTTTTCGAACGTTCCGAGATCTTCCAGCTGGCCCCGGAAGAAGGCAAACTGCCGGCGGAACTGTCGCCTCACCTGCGCGGACGGACCGTGTTCGGCGAAGGCATGACCCACGCCCAACTAACGCAACGCTTCCTGAGCAACTGGATCATCAAGAAAACACGGCTATCCAGGGATTTCAACTTCGAGTCATTGAAAAACCACTATCACGGCAATGTCCTGCCGTTGTTCCTGATCGGAGAAAGCGGTCATTTGCGTGTTTTTGCTGCGGATGCGAAGCCATCGCCGCAGGCAGGAGACGTTCTGCTCAGCCTGGTACTGCCGGAGACAGAACCGAGCAGCGTGCAAGCCGGTTAAGGGCGGGATTTTATCGCGGCCAATACTCAAGCATCGGCCCAGGCAAGACCTTTAAATCGCCATTCCCCACTTCAAAATCATGCCTGTTCAGGCTGCGGCTGCCTGACCGGCACCCAGACTCTGAAGGCGGCGGCACCCTTGCCGACTTCGCTCTGCACCTCAATACGCCCATGGTGTTTCTGTATGATGCCGTAGGACAGGGACAGGCCCTGCCCCGTGCCTTTTCCGATGGGCTTGGTGGTGAAAACGGGTCGAAGATATTCTTCAGATTCTCAGGCACGATACCTTTGCCGGTATCCGCTACTTCTACCCACACCTCATCGGCTTGGTGACCGGTCCGGATCGTGATCGTCCCGCGTTCTTCAATGGCATGCGCGGCATTCACCAGCAGATTCATAATGACCTGATTGAGCTGAGAGGACAGGCATTCCCCCTCCGGCAGTTCGTCATACTGCCTTGATCACCTCGGCCTTGTACTTGATCTCGTTATTGGCGATGTTCAGCGTACTTTCCATTCCATTCTGGAGATTGGAGAAATGCCATTCATCGGAGGCATCGACCAGGAGAATCTTCATATTGTGTCGGGAAAGAAGCACGGTATTAGATACCCAAATATATATTCAGAAGCACAAAGCGGCTTAGCCCTTAATGATTTCCCCGGGAATCGCCGACAAGGGCACGACCTTCTCAGCAGCGCCGCGTTTGATGGCCTCCTTGGGCATGCCGAACACCACGCACGAGGCTTCGTCCTGGGCAACGGTGCGGGCGTTGGCCTCGCGCATTTCCAGCAGGCCTGCCGCGCCGTCGTCACCCATGCCGGTCATGATGATGCCGAGCGCATTCCGGCCGGCGCATTTAGCCACCGAGCGGAACAAAACATCCACCGACGGGCGGTGGCGGTTCACCAGTGGTCCGTCGAGTACTTCCACGAAATATTGCGCGCCACTGCGGCGCAGCACCATGTGTTTTCCGCCTGGCGCAATCAGCGCGCGCCCCGGCAGGACTCGATCGTTGTTGGCCGCTTCCTTGACATCCACCTGGCACAGGCCGTCCAGCCGGTTGGCGAAAGCCTCGGTAAATTTTTCCGGCATGTGCTGCACGATGACGATACCGGGGCAGACGCGCGGCAAGGCCGTCAATACGGCTTCCAGCGCCTGGGTTCCCCCGGTGGAAGTGCCGATAGCAACGATGCGCTCGGTGGTTTGCGCCATGGCGTGGCCGCCCCCGGGGGACAAAATGGCATCGGCAGTCAACTTGGGTGCCACCTTGAGCGGCTGCAAGGATGCGGCCATGCGCCGGACATTGGCCTGCGACGCTGCCTTGACCGCGCCCACGATATCCGAGGAAGAATCCTCGAGGAAGCGTTTAAGCCCCATCTTGGGTTTGGTGACGATACTGACGGCGCCGGCGGCCAGTGCCTGCATGGTGGTTTCTGCCCCCTTTTCCGTCAGCGTGGAGCAGATCACCACCGGCGTCGGGCGCTCGGCCATGATCTTTTTCATGAAACTGATGCCGTCCATGCGTGGCATCTCGACATCCAGCACGATCACGTCTGGCCAGGTGATCCGCATCTTCTCCATGGCGAATAACGGATCAGCGGCAGCCCCCAGCACCTCGATGGCGGGGTCTTCCGCCAGCACGCCGCTCAGAACCTGGCGTACAACGGCCGAATCATCTACGATCAACACCTTGATTTTTTTCATGTATTCACCCCTTTCGTGGCAGCACAGTCTTTTCCTGCCTGATTGCGTTTGACCCAGGCATAGCCGCTCCAGATATCGAAAAACAGGTTACGCGGACAGGTGCCCCCCAAGTGTTCCGCCTTGACGCTAAAACCATGCCGCTCAACCAGTTTTCGAGCCGCATGCTTATTGCGTCGGGACACATCACGGCAATCACAGTGGATCGGATCGATACAATTACGTTCCAGACATGGGACATACTGTCTGACAAGCGGAAACATGTTGCTGCCGCCAAAGAGTTTAACCTCGTATTCACCGGCCCGCGTACCTGCCCCCCGAACTTCCTTCATGAACATTTCCATCGCCTCGTCGCCATAACGTCCATCCGGCGCATCATCCGCCCGTCCGCCACGGCTGGGCAACACATAATGGCACATGCCGCCGATCAGCAACTGCGGGTGCCATATCGTGATGGAAACACAGGAACCGAGCAGGGTTCGAATCCGGGTGTCACGATCGCCGAAATAGAAATCGCCCGGATGCAGAATAATTTCGACGATATGAGCCGGTTTTCTCATGGGCATGCTTTTCCCGCCCCATCACGATATAAGGCCATGAGCCATAGGCCTCTCATATCAGGGCTTCCTGTACACAGAAGGCATCAATTGCTTCAAATCGTCCACGATGCCATTGAGGCTTTCCGAATGTCCGATCAGCAAATGTCCATCGGATTTGAGCTGCCCCATGATGCGCCGCACCACCTGACGCTTGGTGTCCTCATCGAAATAAATCATTACATTACGCAGGAAAATCAGGTCGAATTCGCCTAGTTTCGGCAAACTGGTGTTCAGATTCACCTGCATGAAATTCACCCGGCTACGCAGACTGCGCTCGATCAGAAAAGTGCCTTCCTTGGAGCCCGTCCCTTTCAGGCAATACTTGTTGAGGTAATTTTTCGGAATATGGCGCGCCTGCTCCAGGGGGTAATTTCCGGTCCGCGCCCGCTCCAGCACCCGTGAGCTGATGTCCGAAGCCACCACCTCCCAGGGATGATCTCCCAGGGAGTCCGCCAGCACCATGGCGATGGTATAGGCTTCCTGGCCACTGGAACTGGCCGCGCTCCACGCACGGAAGGGCTTGCCCCTCCTGTGGTTTGCCAGTATCTGCTGGCGCATGAAGTCGAAATGTTTGGATTCACGGAAAAAATAGGTCTCGTTGGTGGTCAGCAAATCCACTGCCATCTGAAACTCTTCCGGATACTGGCCGCTAGTCAGCAGTTTGAAATAATCGCCATAACTGGCCAGGCCGCGATCTCTCAGCCGCTTCGCCAGCCTGCCGCTGACCAGGGGTTTCTTGGCGGTTGAAAGACTGATGCCGGCAGTTTTATAGATCAGGTCCTGGAATTGCTTGAATTCATTGTCGTTGATCGCAGCGATATTCATGTTCCACTCCATCTGTACTTAATCACCACGCCTCGCCTTCGTGCCATCCAGTGGCTTGTTCGATCCGAGCAAAACAAAAGGACAGGCATCGCTTACGGTATTCATCATGCAAGCCTGAAGAATCCCATCACCTGTTGCAACTGCTCGGCCTGCGCGCTCTTTTCCTCGGAGGTAGCCGCCAGTTCTTCAGCGGCTGCGGCATTCTGCTGGGTGGTCTGGTTGATCTGGCTCACCGCGCTGTTGACCTGAGCCACGCCGGTGGAGTGTTCTTCCGATGCGGCCGTCATCTCCTGCACCAGGCTGGAGGTCTTGCTGATCGCCGGGACAATTTCCGCCAGCAGCCTGCCGGCTCTTTCCGCCAATTCGACACTGCTGTCCTTGGGGGTAAAGCCAGATGCGCTGATGGACTCCCGCGTTCTACCAAGCTTATCCAACTGGTTCTTTGTGGCATCGATCGAGGTTTTCATGCCTGCCGCAGCCACGCCATCTGCAGTCTGATCCAGATAGGCCTTGAACTCGACAATTTTTTCGTCGGTAAGCTTTCTTTGCGTTTGCAGCTCGGACGAAAACTTCGCCCCCTTGGATGCCAGGAAACCGGCCGACAGGCCACGTTCGACTTGTGCCTCATGAATCACCGCACTGGTTTTCTCGGCCAGTTCCGCCAGCATCTCCAGTTCGGCCATATTTTTCATGATGCCGTCTTTGCCCAGCAGATCGTGGGCGGAATAAAACAACAATCCAAGTAGCGCCGGCAACAGCATTAATACCAGCTTTGTCTTTAATTTCATTTTTGAATGCTTCATCACTGCCACTAAAACACGCTCGATTAGAGAAATCACCTTGCCGGTGTGGCGCTCAACAACAAGCACTCGCTGAAAGCCGGTTTTAACGTCGATGGCATGCCGTTGCGTGCTTGCAGCAGGGCAAGCGCTTTACTGGGCGCCCCCCACTCCCGCGCCTACTCCGCTCAGCATGGCCATTTCATCGACCGAGAGCACCTTTTCCAGCCCCAGGATGATCACGAACTTGCCATTCACCTTGCCCATGCCGCTGATGAAATCAGCGCGGATTTTCGCGCCAAACGCCGGTGCCGGCTCGATCTCGGACGCAGGAATTTCCAGCACCTCGGACACCGCATCCACCACGATGCCGATGTCGATGGTTTCATCCTCGGCCTGCACTTCAATAATCACGTTGCAGGTCCGTTTCGTGGCCTCGCTCGCCTGCCGTCCAAATCGCACCGACAAGTCGATCACCGGCACCACCCGGCCGCGCAGGTTGATCACCCCACGCACGAATTCCGGCATCATCGGCACCGTGGTGAGGCTGCCGTATTCAATGATCTCCTTGATGTTGAGAATTGCGATGGCGAACATTTCGCCACCCAGCGTAAAGGTGAGGTATTGCTGAGCCTCGCCCACGCCTGCCTCGCCGGCCGGCAGTTTTTTATCCGCGGGAACCAATGCATTCATGACGGTCTCCCCTAGAAGCGCACAAATTCGTGTTCGTCATCGAACTGTGGCTGGCTGGCAGGTTTGCTGCGGGCCATGGCAAGGGCCGGTTTGTGGGCAGACTTGGTTTTCCTGCCGCTGACCATGGCCGTGCCTTCGACTTTGAAGAAAGACATGAGTTGCTGCAACTGCTCGGCCTGACCGCTCATTTCTTCCGCAGTGGCAGCCAGTTCTTCGGACGAACTGGCATTTTGCTGGGTGATCTGGTTGAGTTGGCTGACAGCCGAATTCACCTGGGATGCGCCGGATGACTGTTCTTCAGAAGCTGCGGTAATTTCCTGCACCAGATCGGAGGTCTTGCTGATCGCCGGGACGATTTCGTCCAGCAACTTGCCGGCGCGCTCCGCCAGTTCAACACTGCTTCCCGCCACTTCGCTGATCTCGCGCGCCGCCACCTGGCTGCGTTCTGCCAGTTTGCGCACTTCCGCCGCCACCACCGCGAAACCCTTGCCATGTTCCCCGGCACGGGCTGCTTCAATGGCCGCATTGAGTGCCAGCAGGTTGGTCTGGTAAGCGATGTCGTCAATGATGCCGATCTTGCCGGCGATCTGTTTCATCGCTGCAACCGTGGATTTCACCGCCTCGCCGCCTTCGGTGGCCTGTTTCGCCGCCTGCGAGGCCATGCCGTCAGTCACCTTGGCATTCTCGGCATTCTGGTTGATCGAAGCGGACATCTGCTCGATCGAGGCAGAGGTTTCTTCCACCGAAGCCGCCTGCTCGCTGGTGGCCTGGCTCATGCTCTGCGCTGTCGCGGAAACCTCCTCGGACGCGCTGGAAAGGGAATCCGCCGAGCCCCGAACTTCGCCGATTATGCCCGACAGCTTGCTCACCATGGCCTGCATCGCGGCCAGCAACTGGCCGGTCTCGTCCCTGGAATTCACCTCGATCTTCATCGTCAGGTCGCCTTCGGCAAGTTTTTTGGCCACATCAACGGCTTCTTCGAGCGGACGCACGATGCCACGTGTAATCCAGAAACCCAGCAACGCCGCCAGGGCCAAGGTAATTCCGGCCACCACCATCAGTTCCAAACGGGCAGATGCATAGGTCTCGGCCGCCTCCTTGGCACCTTCATCAACCATCTCGCTCTGATAGGCGATCAACTTGTTCAGTGCATCCAGATAAGACGCGTTGGCCGGACGCACGTCACTGAACATGAACGCAATGGCTCTTTCCTTGTCCGTCTGCGCCATCTGCAACATATTGTCGACTAAGGTATTGAATTTGTTGCGCGCATCCTGGGCCATTTTCAGGAATTCCTTGCCCTTGTCGGAATGCGTGCTTTCCTCCAGCTTGGCATAACGATCCGCCACCACCTTGCGGGCTTCGACGATACGTTCCCGTTCCTTCTGAATGGCTTCCGCATCCTTGAGCAGCAGAATGTTGCGGAAGGAGCGAGAAACGAGATTGACGTTGTCAATCACATCATTGGCCCAAACCGTCTTGGGCCAACGGTCATGGGTGATCAACTCCACATCCTTGTTGATCTTACCCATCTGCATGATGCTTACCATAGAGCTTCCCACCAGCAGCAAGGCCAACAGTCCGAAGCCCAGGGCAAGCCGCATGCCGATTTTCAAGTTTTTCATTGCATGTCTCCTAACAGATTTATACCGCTCACTAAAACAACTAGGCCTGGACCAGCGCCATCTTCGATTCGGAACTGGCCGCCTGCTGGATCAGGGATGGCACGTCGAGAATCAGCGCCACTTCGCCAGTGCCGAGTATGGTCGAGCCGCTGATCCCTTTAAGATTTCCAAACAAGGCCCCCAGCGGCTTGATCACCGCCTGGAATTCGCCCATCAGTTCGTCCACCACCAGCCCGGCTTTCTGGCTGCCGTATTGCACCACCACCACGTTTTCGCGCGGCCCTGCCTGCCCTTTTTCTCGGAAGTGCTCGCGCAGCCTGACAAAGGGCAGCACTTCGCCGCGCAGGTTGAGATAGTTGTGTTCCCTGGATTTCTGCCTGTCCTCGCCACTCATTTCCAGGCATTCCTTGACCATGTCCAGCGGCACCACATAAGTCGCGCTGCCCACGCCGATCTGGAAACCGTCGATGATCGCCAGCGTGAGCGGTAGGCGAATGCGCACCGTGGAGCCCTGCCCTTCCTGAGATTCCAGCTCGCAGGTGCCGCGCAGCGCCTCGATGTTGCGGCGCACCACGTCCATGCCGACACCTCGCCCGGACAGGTTGCTGACTTTGTCCGCCGTCGAAAACCCGGCTTCGAAAATCAGCATGTAGATTTCCTGATCGGAGAGGCTCTGGGTGGGGCTGACCAGTCCCTTGTCGATGGCCTTTTTGAGAATGCGCTCGCGGCTGAGGCCGCCACCATCGTCGCTCACCTCGATCACGATGCTGCCGGAGTCGTGGTAGGCGTTGAGGCGCAAAGTCCCCTTGACCGGTTTGCCCCTGCTCTGGCGCAATTCGGTGGATTCGATACCGTGATCCATGGCGTTCCTGACCAGATGCATCAGGGGGTCGCCGATCTTGTCCACCACGGTCTTGTCCAGTTCGGTTTCGGCACCGCTGATTTGCAGTTCGATGTCCTTGCCCAGTTCCCGGCTGACATCGCGCACCACGCGGTTGAATCGCTTGAAGGTTTCGCCGATCTGCACCATGCGCAGTTGCAGGGCGCCGTCGCGGATTTCCTCGACCAATCGGGAAATATTGGAAGTGGCTTCCTGCAACTGGACATCCGCACTGCGGTGCGACAGCAGCGACGCGGAGGCGCCGGCAATCACCAGTTCGCCCACCAGGTTGATGAGGTTGTCGAGCTTTTCCGAGTCGACCCGGATGAGGCGGCTTTCCTGCGCCTTGACATCCTTGACGCTCTTTTGCTTTTCCAGTGCGGCTTCGACCACGGGGGCGTGCACGATGCCGGCCTCCACCACGATCTCGCCGATGGGAGATTGTTGTTGCACCTGACCCGATGCATTTGCTCCCTGGATTACCAATATCTGTTCCAGCTCCCGCTGGGTGAGGGTACCGCAGCGCACCAGCATTTCGCCCAGCCGCATATCCTCTACCGGCAATTCCTGGATCAGATGGAGGTAGTCGTCAATACGGCTCCTGGGAGGCAGGATATGTATGATGCAATCGTCCTGCACGAATTCGAAGGCGCCCTCGATGGTGGCTTTGTCTGCATCGCTGAAAAAATTGATTTCGAATTTGAGATAGCACGACTCCGGGTCCATTTCCGCTGCCGGGGGAATGGCCTCGAATGAAGTGGAAATACCGACGATTTCTCCCAAGGTGCACAGATAGCGAATGAACGACAGGGGGTCCATGCCATTGCGCAGTACGTCTATGCCGAAGTGCAGGGAGATGTGCCAATTGTCGGTTTCCACGAAACCGCCACCCATGCTTTCCACTTTGGGCTCGGCTGCGGATTCCACTTTCGGGTGATGTCCGGCTGTGACGACGGTTTTTCCGGCTGTTTCACCAAGGTATACGGAGAGTCTTTCAATCAGCGCCGCTCCAATGCTCGCCATATCCGGGTCGATGTGCTCCTGTCCGCCCGACAAACCGCCCAGCAGCGCCTTGATATGGTCGCCGCAGGACAGCAGCAGCGCGACCATGTCGTCGTCGATACTGACTTTGCCGTCGCGCACCTTGTCCAGTACGCTTTCCATGACATGAGTGAAGGCGACGATGCCGTCCAGCCCGAACAGGCCTGCCGAGCCCTTGATGGTGTGCGCGGCACGAAAAATGGCGTTAATGGATTCCACCGGATCAGCACTGTGTTCGATATCGAGCAGCGCTTCTTCCATGGCCTGCAACAATTCGTGGCTCTCCACCACGAAAGTCTGCAATGCGTCGTCCAGATTCATTGTTTATCTCCTTTCGCCATGACGACAGGATCACCGAAATAGCTCATCATCCCGCATAGCTCAAGAACATCCACCACCGACGGGCTATGCGCCACGAAGCGTATGTCCTTGCCCAGGCGCGTGGCCTCGCGCTTGGCCAGTATCATCAGTTGCAGCCCGGCGCTATCCAGCTCGCTCACCTGCGACAGATCCACGTCCACCTGCCGGCAGGTGGACAACGGTTCCAGCAGGCGTTGCTTCATGTCCATTGCGGTGTAGATCGTCAACTCGCCTTCCAGGCGCAGGTGACAAGAGGCGTTTTCGTTTACCATCTCGTACTCCTTCAGTCGGTGCCGGGTGTCCATGTATGCCTGGGTTTTTATGGCAAGATCAGCTTGGACACCGCGTTCAGCATCTGCTCGGGCTTGAAGGGCTTGACTACCCAAGCCTTGGCACCCGCGGCCTGACCGGAAGCTTTCTTGTCTTCACCGGCCTCGGTGGTCAGCATGATGACGGGGGTGAATTTATAGGCGGGCAGCTTCTTCAGCTGAGTCACGAAAGTGATGCCATCCATGTTGGGCATGTTCACGTCGCTGATGACCAGGTGCACTTTCTGCCCGGTCAGCTTGGCAAGCGCATCCTTGCCGTCGCACCCTTCGATTACGTCATATCCCGCATTTCTCAGTGCAATCGACACCACTTGCCGCAAGGTCGCCGAATCGTCAACAATCATGATGGTCTTGGCCATGATCTACTTCCCTCTCAAAAAAATGTGATCTCTTCTTCTGCCGCCACGGAGCTCTTTCCGGTGTGGCTGGAGCGTTCCTCCGTGGTCGCATAGGAGCGCTCCAGCTCGTGTAACAGCCCCGTCCAGTCGATCGCCATCAGGCGGCCCTGCTCGCGGTACTGCTGCTCGCTTTGCTGCAAATAGGCAGGAAATGCGGCGATGTTGTCGCGCACATGGCACAGAATCTGGCTGACACGATCCTGAAACTGGAGCTGCACCAGAGATTCGGCCACCTCGTTCTTGATCCCCGCGCCGGTATCCCGCAATATGCCCGCTGCTCCCGCCAGTCCGTCCGTCACGTTTCTGAGTTCGGCCAGCACGCCCTGGATCACCGCCTCGGAACTGGCGACAGACGCCGCGTCCTGCTCGGAGGATTTTTCGGCCGTGGCGAAAGAGGCGTTGATGGCCTGGCTGATGCCCTTGATTTTCTCGCTGATGCGCCGACCGGTCTCGCCGGAGAGGTTGGAGAGTTTCCTTACCTCATCCGCCACCACCGCGAATCCGCGTCCCGCTTCCCCGGCACGCGCCGCCTCGATCGCCGCATTGAGCGCCAGCAGGTTGGTGCGGTCGGCGATATCGGCGACCGAAGCCGCCATTTCCTTCAATTGATCGATGTATTGCACCAGGCCGCCCACGCTGTCCTGCAACTCGTCGCTGTGCTTAAGCGCCGCGCGCAAGGACTCGATAACCGACATCAAGCGGGTCTCGCTTTGGGTGAACACCGCCACCAGGCCTTGCGGGTTGTCCACGGACTCGGCGGAAAGACTGGAAGCGCTCACGGCCTGATCCAGCTGTTCGACAATGCCGGAAAAACGCGTGGTCAGTTCGATCATGGCTTGCTCGCTCTGGGTTCTGCCGATCTCGATCTGGCGCACCCACAGCGAGGTGATCTGACTTTCCAGGCCGCCAAGCCCGTCCAGGAAGGATTCCACGTCACTGCAATAGTGTGCCCGGCAACTATTTTCCTGCGCTTCCCGTGCGCGCTCCAGCGCGGATTCATGGCGTCTGGAAAGCAACGCTCCCGCTGCCACCCCGGCAATCACCAGCAATGCAGCCAGTGCCAGACTGAGCACCCCGACCCCCCCGACCAGCGGCAGCATCACCGCCCCCAGCAGGGCAGGCACCAGCGGATAGGCCAACCATTTGAGTTCTGGCTTGGTATTGCTCATTTACACCCCTTTCATTCTGTGCACATCATTGGTCCGGGCAGGCATGCCGACAATGTCCGCCAGCAACAGTGCCAATTTCCCGATGCCCTGGGTTTTATCCAGAAAATAATCGGCGCCCAGTTCAAAACATTTCTTGCGATATTGCGAATAGGCGAAAGCCGTGAATACGATCACCTTGATCTCTGGCCGCATAATCTTGATCTGTCGCAACGCATCCATGCCGCTGCCGTTTGCAAGATGCAGGTCGAGAATGACGAGATCCGGCCCGGCATTCATGATTCCAGCCAGTGCAAGCGCCTGGTTTTCCGCTATTGCCACCACCTCCGCGCCTGGAATTTCGGAAATCATGTCGCTCAGGCGCTCAGTGATTTCGGGCGAATCTTCCACAAGAAATATTTTCATTTGGCTATGTCACGTTATCCAATGGATCTTGGATTTCATGATGAGGCTTGGCACGCAAAAGAAATATCAGCGTTTGCTGAATGTGTTTGTAGGACGAATTGCGGCGGCTGTAGGAATATTCCTAACAGGGAAAGATAAAGAAGGGTGGCGTGCTACGAAAAACCGGCTATCAGCCGGGATTGCCAGCTTCCGAAATGAGGTCGTGTTTGATGGCGTAGCGGATCAGGTCGGCGGTATTGGCAAAGTTCATTTTTTGCATGATGCGCGTTTTGTGGGTGCTGACGGTTTTTACGCTGAGATTGAGGCTGTGGGCGATCTCGCTAATTCCTTCCCCGGCGGCAATGCGTTGAAACACCTGGTATTCGCGGTCTGACAACAGGGTATGTGGCTTTTGATCCTGATTCGAGGCCAATCCCATCGCCAAATGTTCCGCGACGGCGGCACTGATGAACATGCCGCCTGCGGCAATTTTGCGGATCGCCTGCACCAGTTGGGAAGAGGCGCTATCCTTGCAGACATATCCCGATGCGCCGGCTTTCAGGGATCGCACCGCGTATTGTTCCTCTTTGTGCATGCTCAGAATCAGGATCGGCAATTTCGGCTTCTCGCTTTTGATCTGCTTGATCAGCTCGATGCCGCTCTTGCCGGGCATGGACATATCCAATACCAGCAGATCCCAATCCTTTTCGCGCACCATGGCCAGTACGTCGAACCCGTTGTCCGCCTCGCCGGCCACGGACATATCGGCGCAATCCGAGATAATCTGTCTCAAGCCGGCACGTAAAATGGTGTGGTCATCCGCAATCAGGATCTTGATCATTGCCCGCCCCCCCCGCCATGGTATGGAATAATCGCCTCAACCCGCGTGCCGCGAGCGGGGACACTGGATATTTCGAAACGACCGCCAAGCATCTTTACCCGCTCCCGCATGCCCAGCAAGCCATAAGTTTTCCTTTTTTCACTCCCCATGGGCGGTAAGCCACGGCCATCATCCTGCACCGTCAGGCGAATCTCGTTTCCCAGCTCTTCCACGCGGACCGATACGCGGGTCGCGCCCGAGTGGCGGGCCACATTGGTGAGGGATTCCTGGATAATCCTGAATACTGCTGTCGCCACCTGGTCGCCGACTTCGAAATCCTCCTGGTTTAAATCCAGTTCGCAGAGCGTTCCGGTGCGCACGACAAATTGGTCCACATGATGTTCAAGCGCTGCCGCCAGGCCAAGATCGTCGAGCATTCCTGGCCGCAGGTCTTCTGAAATACGGCGCAATGCATCGACGGTTTTATTCATCAGGTGCTCCATGGAAATCAGCTTGTCGGCAATCGCAGGCTCGGCATAGGGCAGGCGCATTTCCAGCCAGTTCACATCGATCCGCAATGCGGTCAGGGCCTGTCCCAGTTCGTCGTGGAGTTCTCTTGATATGCGTTTGCGTTCTTCCTCGCGCACGGTTTGCAGGAACACCGACAGATCGCGCAACTGCTGGCGCGACTCTTCCAGTTCGCGCTCCGCCCGTTTGCGTTCACTGATATCCATAAAGGCCGTTACGATGGCATCCACCTGGCCATCCTTGGCGATAACGGTGGACACATAATGCGCCGGGAAAGGAACACCTCCCTTTTTGATGAAGATGCTGTCTTCGCTATGACGGAGGCTCTCCGACACGGTCAAATTCAGCGTGGGGCATTCTTTTTTGGGGAGCTTGGTTCCATTTGGCCGAAGATAATGAATGGTTTCGTGAATGTCGCGTTCAGCAAGCTCTTCTTCCTTCCAGCCAAGCAGCCGCTCCGCTTCCGGGTTCATGAAAAGCAGACGGCCGTCGCGTCCCTGAACCAGCAAACCCTCGCCCAGGGCAGAAGTGATGTCGCGCAACTGTTTTTCGCTGGCGTTACGCGCTTCCTCGGCGCGCTTCCGCTCGCGGCGGACGGTGGCTTCCACCAGTTCGCGCTCTATCGCCGGCGCCAGGCGCGCCAGGTTGCCCTTCATGACGTAGTCGTGCATGCCCGCCTTCATCATGGCGACAGCCGTTTCCTCACCGACGCAACCGGACACGAGGATAAAAGGGATATCCTGGCCGCTGGCTTTTAAAATACGCAGGGCGCCATGACCATCGAAAGAGGGAAGCGTGAAGTCGGAAAGAATCACATCCCAGCTCTCCGTAGCCAGGGCGAGTTCCATGTCGGCGGCGTTCTCTACGCGCTTGTGATGGAGAACGTATCCCGCCGATTCCAGTTCGGCATGGATCAGTTCCGCGTCATCCGGCGAATCCTCGACATGCAGCAAGCGCAACACGGATTTCATGGCTTTTTCCCCTGCGGTGCCGGGATGTTCAGCGACATCCAGTAGATCCCCAATTGTCGCACGGCATCCGTAAACTGGTTAAAATCCACCGGTTTTGGAACATAGCTGTTGCATCCCAGGCTGTAACTGGCGATCAGATCGCTCTCCTGTTTCGAAGAGGTCATGACCACCACCGGAAGCAACCGGGTGCGCTCATTTTCGCGCAGCCGCTTCAACACTTCCAGACCATCCAGCTTCGGCAGCTTCAGGTCAAGCAAGACCAACTGGGGTAACGGCTTACCCTGATTCAGCAAATAATCGAGCGCCTCGACGCCATCTCTTGCAACCACCAATTGATCCAGCATGCCATTTTCCTGAAAGGCGATACGGGTCAACTCCTCGTCATCCGGGTTATCTTCCACCAGTAAAATCAACTTTGTGCCGCTCATTGAGCCCCTTCCTCCACGCCATGCACGCAACTGAAAAAGAAAGTGGCGCCCTGGCCTTCTTTGGCTTCCGCCCAGATATGCCCGCCATGCCGGCGAATAATCCGCTGCACCGTCGCCAGGCCGATCCCCGTTCCCTCGAAATCGCTCACCCCGTGCAGGCGCTGGAAAGGGGCGAACAGCTTGTGCGCGTATTCCATGTTAAAACCTGCGCCATTGTCGCGCACGAATATCACATTGATGCCGGACTGCACGGCAACGCCAAACTCGATACGCGCCCGGGGCTGCTTGCCGGTAAATTTCCAGGCATTGCCAAGAAGATTTTCCAATACGATACGCAATAATTTCGCGTCGGCCTGCACGATGATGCCATCTTCGATGGAAAACTCCACCCTGCGCTCCGGCGCCGCATCCCTCAAACTCTCGGCAACCTGCCCGGCCATCCTGCTCAAATCGACCGCTTCCATATGCATCTCGCTGCGTGTCACGCGCGATAAATACAGCATATCGTCGATCAATTCGCCCATGCGCTGGCTGGCACGCCGCACTCTCGCGAGGTAATCCTTCCCCTTGGCGTCAAGCTGCGCACTATGGTTTTTCAGCAATACCTGGCTGAAGCCGTCAATACTGCGCAGCGGCGCGCGCAAATCGTGAGAAACCGAATAGCCAAATGCTTCCAGCTCTGTATTGGCCAGTTCAAGCTGCCGGGTGCGCTCGATCACGCGACGCTCCAGCTCGCTGTTCAGTTTTCTGATTTCCTGTTCCGCACGTTCACGATTTTGGCTTTCAACCATGAAATCCAGGGAAAAAGAAACTTCCGCCACCAAACCTACGATCAATTGGACAATGTCATCACTCACCACACCGGTTTCGTTGAAATAAAGGCTGAAAGCACCGATCGCCTGGTCACCTTGCCAGATCGGAAAGCTGGCCAATGCCAGATAGCCGCGCTTTAAAGCAGCCTCGCGCCATTGCTGTGAATCAGGATCATGCGCTATGTCGTTGCAGATGATCGGCCGTGCTTCCTTGATTGCGGTCTCAACCGGACCATTTTCATTCTCACCGTCATAAATATTGACATTCAGGCTATCGAGATAGCTATCGGCAAAACCCGCCTGCGCCACAGGGTGTACCGCTCCGCTCTCGCGCTCCAGCAAACCGATCCACACCATCTGGAACAAGCCGGAATCCATGGCAATTCGGCAGAGTGCCTGGAGCAGTTGATCACGATCCCTGGCATGGATGATTTCCGCATTGGTTTCACTCAGCATCTTATAGAGCTTGGAAAGGCGTTGCAGGGTTTTTTCCGAGGCCTTGCGCTCGGTGATATCCTCGGCACTCGACCAGATGTAAAACTCGCCATTGCGCTCGACCTGGGTTCCCGTAAGGCGTACCGGCACCAGGCTTCCGTCGCGGCGAAGGTATTCCTTTTCGTAAGGCTCATAGCGACCGCTTGTCCTGAGGTTTTCCAACTGCTGCGATTCCTGCCCGGCATAAGTTTCCGGCGTGATCTGCCAGTAACTCAGCCCCTTCGTTTCCTCGATACTGCGGCCGAGTATGTCGGCATAGGCCTGGTTGACATCGGTCAGCGTGCCATCCAGGCGGCTGAGCGCAAGGCCGATGGGCGCATTCTCGAACAGCATCCGGTTATAACTTTCGCTTTGCTTCAGGGCTACTTCCACCCGCTTGCGCTCGGCCATTTCAATATGCATTTTACGGAAGGGCTCGCGCACGCTGGAGACAAAAATCGCCCGGTAAAGATACAGGTAAGCCACGACTTCATAGACGTGACCAAGCAAACTCAGGCCATCGGTTTCATGCGAATAAAGCGTAAAACACAGCTCGCTCAGGATGCAAATGACGGTAGCCGCAAATAAACTGTGACGGTCGAAATGACGAGATTGCTTTGCGCCGATATAAAACAGGGTGGCGGGCACCAGCAGGATGGCAATGATGGCGTATTCCGCCGCGCTACTGAAGGATGTCGGTCCTTGCCCCTCGATAAAGGTGCGCGGCCAAAGCGCTTGCTGAAACAACCCGAGCCAGTAAACCGCCGCCGTCAAGCCAAGACTGCCCACCAACAGCCAATAACGCAAAGAGGGGTTAGGCAAGGGATGCCACGGCCTGATGGACACCACAAGCAGTGCCAGTGCGACGACAAGCCGCTCCGACAGCCAGAAATTAATCGCCTTTTCCGTCCCGGCGGGGGTAATGAAATCGGGCATGCCTTTTAACGACAGCATATAGGCGAAACCAATCAGCCCCACGGCGAGGAATGCGCAGGAAAGGATCAGGATATTGCCGGGCCTGCCATTGCTGTAGGCATTCCAGCCGACGCCGAAAATCAGCATCGAGACCACGATGGAGAATCCCTCGGCAAAAATGTGCAGCCACAGCGGCATGACATCCGCCACCTGCAATATGCGCAGATGGGGAAGTTGCCAGAGCAGGAGCAGCAGTGCGGAAAGGCCGACAAGCAGCCATTCCGTCTGGTGCAAAGAATGCCTGTCCGCCCTCAGGGATGGTGGCTGCAATGCCATATCTCAGCAGCATCGGAAAGCCGGAGGGCCGTCCAGGACCGAAGCGGAAGGAAACGCGATGCATTCCGGCAAAGGGTTCGTGTTGCATAACCCGGCAAGATCATGGAAATGATCAACCCCTCAAAAAATATCATTGTTATTATTGATTAATTTGTACGCCTCGAAAGAAGTATTGATTGGAACATATCCACCTGTCAACCTGGCTACAGAAGACCCTCACGTCCGGCGCATCAGCACAGCCTGCCCAGGGTTTGCAGTGGCGGCTGACGCAGCACGCCACGGGTGCCGAGCCAGCCCGCCAGGGTCACGCCCAGCACGCCGCTAGCCAGGGAAATCACCCACAACCAGGGATTGAACTGGTAGGGCAGATGAAATACCTGTGTCGCCAGGACATACCCCAGGCCGGTTGCGGCCAGTGCTGCCACGGTTCCGGCCAGGAGGCCGATCAGGATGAACTCCGCCAACTGGCTCAGGAGCAATTGCCTGCCGCTCGCGCCCAGGGTGCGCATGATCGCGGCCTCAACCATGCGCTCCTCGCGCGTGGCGGAAATCGCCGCATACAGGGCCATCAGGCCCGCCGCGAGGGTGAACAGGAAAACGAATTCAACGGTCGCGGCAATCCGCTCCATCATCGCGCGTACCTGATTCATCAACGCGGCCACATCGATCACGGTCAGATTGGGAAATGCCTTGACCATCCCGTTGAGCAGCGCCTCTTCGCCCGCTGGCAGGTAGAAGGCCGTGATATGGCTGGCAGGAGAGTCTTGCAGCAGGGCCGGCGTGGCGATGACGAAGAAGTTGACGTGGAATGAATCCCAGTCGACCTTGCGCAGGCTGGTGACGGTGGCGCTGAAATTTTGTCCCGCAACCTGGTAGGTCAGCTTGTCACCGAGGCGTATCCCCAGGTTTTTGGCGATCCCCTCTTCCACCGACCACTGGGCAGAACCATCGTGATTCTTTCCCCACCAGCGCCCGGCGACAATCTGGTTGTCATTCTGCAATTGCTCGGCCCAGGACAGGTTGAATTCCCGCTCCACCAAACGCTTCGCCCGATCATCCACAAAATCCGCAGCGGATACCGTCCGGTCATTGATGGCCAGCAAGCGTCCGCGCACCATGGGAAATAATGCCGCGGAAGCCATGCCGTGATTCCCGAGAAAATCCTGCAAGGGCTGAACCTGATCCGGCTGGATGTTGATGACGAAGCGGTTGGGTGCGTGCTGGGGCAAGGTGCTCTGCCAGCTGTGCAGCAAGTCGCCGCGCACCAGGGTCAGAATCAGCAGCGCGGTCAATCCCAGCCCCAGCGCCATCACCTGGCTGGCGCTGGCATGGCGCCGCCGCACCAGGTTTGCCAGGCCGTAGCGCCACGTCACCCCTACGCCTCGCCGCAACGGCGCCAACAGCCGGATCAGGGCATGCGTCAGCAGCAGCGCCACCATCACCACGGACACCAGCCCAGCCAGTATATACAGCCCCAGCCTGATCTCGCCCGCCTGCCATAGCAGCAAGGCAAGCAATACCGCGATACCCGCGGCAAAACCCGCCAGACCGAGGCGTTGCGGGCCGCCCAGTTCGCGCCGCAACACCCACAAGGGCGGGACCCGCTTCAAGCGTTGCAGGAAAGGCAGCGCGAAGCCCAGCAGCGTGGCCACCCCGGTGAGCAGGCCATACGCCAGCGGCACCCAGGAAGGCGCTGGCAGGTCGGCGGCAACCAGCCCGCCCAGCTGCCGCGCCAGCACCCATTGCGCGCCATAGCCGAGCAGGCAGCCAGCCAGGCTGGCCAGCACACCCAGCCACAGGAACTGGTAAAGATACAGCCGGAAAACCTGAGCCTGACTGGCCCCGACGCAGCGCATCACGGCACAGCCATCGAGATGGCGCTCGAGGAAACGCCGCGCCGACAGTACGATCGCCACCGCGGCCAGAATCAGGCTGGTCAGCGCGGCCAGGTTGAGAAACTTGCCGCCACGCTCGAGCGCAGAACGTATCTCGGGACGTCCATCGCTGACCCCCTCGATCCTTTCGCCACGCGACAGGCGCGGCGTCGCCCAGGCACGATAAGCGGCAATCTCCCGGGGCTGCCCGGCCAGCAGGGTACGGTAGCCGATGCGGCTGCCGGGCTGTATCAATGCGGTGGCAGGCAGATCCTGGGCGTTCATCATCAGGCGCGGCGCGATGCTGAACATGCCGCCGCCGCGATCCGGTTCGAAGCTCAGTACCGCCGCCACTTGCAAGCGCGCGTTCCCAAGCGAAAGAGAATCCCCCGGCGCCAGGTTCAATTGTGCAAGCAAGCGCGGGTCCAGCCATACCTTGCCAGGCTCAGGAATGCCCTCCGCATCCTGTTCGCCCTCACCGGACTGAATGCGCAGCTTGCCGCGTAGCGGATAGCCTGGCGCCACGGCCTTGATTTCAGCCAACTGATTGCCCGCAGCAGTCACCACCATGCTCGGAAAGGTGAGGATGCGAACCGGCGTCAAGCCACGCCGGCGCGCTTCAGTGATCAACTCCTGGTTCACCTCATGGTCCGCCGCCAGCACCAGATCCGCCGCAAGAAGTTGGCTGGCTTCGGTGGTCAGGGCCTGATTGACGCGGTCGGTAAAGAAGCCCACGGCGCTCACGCCGCCCACCGCGATGAGCAGCGCGAAGCTCAGGGCATGCAACTCCCCTGCCCGCCATTCGCGCAGCAACATGCGCCAGGACAAACGCAGCAGGTTCATGATTCCACCAGATGCCCATCCACCAGCCGCAGCCTGCGTCCGCAGCGGGCAGCCAGTTCGGCGTCATGGGTGACCAGCACCAGGGTGGTGCCCTGCTCGCGATTCAGTTCGAACAGGAGATCGATGATGCGTGCGCCGGTGGCGCTGTCGAGATTGCCGGTAGGCTCGTCGGCGAGCAGCAATTTTGGCTGCGTCGCGAAGGCGCGCGCAATGGCGACGCGCTGTTGCTCGCCGCCGGAGAGATGTTTGGGATAATGACTCAGGCGCTCGCCCAGACCCACCCTTTGCAGGACCGACAGCGCCATCTCGCGCGCCGATGCGGCGCCGGCCAGTTCCAGGGGCAGCATGACATTTTCCAGCGCCGTCAGCGCGGGCAACAACTGGAATGACTGGAACACGAAGCCGACCAGGCGCCCGCGCAGGGCCGCCCGGCCATCCTCGTCCAGTGCGAAGAGATTTTCCCCGTTGATGCGCACCTCGCCGCTGGTGGGCAGGTCCAGGCCTGCCAGCAGGCCGAGCAGGGTGGATTTGCCGGAGCCCGATGCGCCAATAATCGCGACCGACTCGCCACTGGCGATTTCCAGATCGAGGTGGTGCAGTATGGTAAGCACGCCATCGTTGACCGGCACTTGCCTGGACAGGCGGCTCGCCTGCACAATGAAAGAGGAAGAAGGAGAATTCATGCTGATTCGCTGGTTATTGTGTGTACTGCTGTTAATCGCTCCGTCGGCCTGGGCCGGACAGACCATCCTGGTATTCGGCGACAGCCTGTCCGCCAATTACGGCATCGCGGCGGAAGCGGGCTGGGTGAGTTTACTGCAACAGCGTCTCGACCGTAAGCAACATGGCCACCGCATCATCAATGCCAGCATCAGCGGCGAAACCACCGCGGGTGGCGTATCCCGCATCCGCGCCGCGCTCGACACCCACCAGCCGGATATCGTGATCATCGAACTGGGTGCAAACGACGGGCTGCGCGGCCTTTCCCTGGAAGCCACGCGGCAAAATCTGGACAGCATCATGCATGCCTGCCGTACTCACAAGGCGCGCATCCTGCTCATCGGCATGCGCCTGCCGCCCAACTATGGACCTGCCTACGCCGAGGGTTTTGCTGCGCTCTTCCCGGCGCTGGCGAAAAAACACCGCACCGCACTGCTGCCCTTCCTGCTGGATGGGATTGCCGACAGGCGCGAATGGTTCCAGGCAGACAATCTTCACCCCACGGCCGCCGCTCAGCCGGCCATCCTGGAAAATGTCTGGGCCAAATTGAAACCATTGTTATCAAAATGAAACCCGTCGAGATCATCGGGGTTGCTTCCGGCATCGGTGCGCGCGATCCGGGCTGTGCTGCAGGGGCGGACCGCATTGAACAATCCGGTCTCGTAGCCAGAATGCAGCAACAATCTTGCGATATTTCCTGGCGCACCACGCTCCGAACCACCGCTTCGCTTGCTCCGCTGGCCAGCATCCAGGCGCTGTGCGCCAGCCTGGCGCAGAAAGTGTGTGCAACGATAATCAACGGCAAACGGCCGCTCGTCATCGGCGGCGACCACTCCTGCGCCATCGGCACCTGGAGCGGCGCGGCGCTGGCGCTAAAGGAACAAGGCCAGCTCGGACTGATCTGGATCGATGCCCATATGGACAGCCATACGCCAGAAACAACACCGAGCGGCGCGATCCATGGCATGCCGCTGGCTGCGCTACTGGGTTACGGCGCGCCGGAATTGGTAAACATCGCCGCTTTCAGCCCTAAAATATTGCCATCCCATGTTTGCCTGATTGGGATACGCAGCTTCGAATCGGGAGAAGCGGATTTGCTGAGGCGTCTCGGTGTCAGGATTTTTTTCATGGCAGAAGTACGGCAACGCGGTATCGCTGCGGTCATGGCGGATGCCCTTGCCATCGCGCAACGGGGAACAACGGGCTTCGGCATCAGCATCGACCTTGATGCCTTCAGCCCGGAGGAAAGCCCGGGTGTGGGTACGCCTGTCAGGCATGGATTGCATCACCTGGTGCTGGACAAGGTGTTGCGGGGCATCCTGCGCCACCCCGGACTCACCTGCCTGGAACTGGTCGAATACAATCCATATCGTGACCATAATCAGCGCAGTCTGAGGCTGATAGAGGATTTGCTCGGCGCGTTCTGCCGCCAGGCCCAGACTTAGCGCTGTTTTAATTTAGAGGAAAATTTGGCGCGCAACTTGGCTACCTTCGGTGCCACTACCGCGCGGCAATAGGGCTGCTCTGAGTGGCGACTGAAATAATCGCGGTGATATTCCTCGGCCGGGTAAAAAACCGGTGCTGGCAGCACCTCGGTCACAATGGGCTGGTCCCAGATGCCTTCGCGGGAAAGCATGGCAATCATTTCCTGCGCCAGGGCCTTCTGCTCATCCGAATGGTAAAAAATCACAGAGCGATACTGGGTGCCGACATCGTTGCCCTGACGGTTCAGCGTAGTGGGGTCATGGATGGCAAAAAATACCGCGAGCAAGTCCCGGTAACTGATGACCGAAGGATCAGAATCCACCCGCACAACTTCGGCATGGCCTGTATCGCCGTTACAAATAGCCCTATAATCGGGGTTGTCCAACTGACCACCGCTGTATCCGGATGTCACGCTGTTCACGCCCAGAAGCTCGTTGAACGCTGCTTCCAGGCACCAGAAACATCCGCCGCCAAGCGTGGCGATTTCGGGCTTTATATACATGCGGGACAGCACCTTTAACTCATGGAGAGGGACATTCTATTCATTAATGGCTTGCTCGGCTGAAGTGAATCCATAAAAAATTTTTGCTTGTACCATAAGTATATTCGGATATGCTTATCCATAAAGGTTATATGATTTATACTCTTTCTAAAAGAAAGCTAAACCTGTAACCTTCGCGCCACAAAATGTAAGTGTTTTAAGCAACAAATCAACTGTAATGGGAGACTCAAAATGTTGAAAATTTTAGGTGGTTTTATAATTGGCCTGGTATTTACCGGCTTCATGGCCTATAACATGGCCCCGAGCATGATGTTTGAGGAACGTGTCAGTCCCTTCGGCCTGGAAGAAACAGTCGCACGCATCCAGCAAAATATTGAAAACACCGGCAATGGATGGGCGCTCGCTGGCCTGCGCAACCCGGCCAAGGCTGTCCAGCAGGATGGCGGCAACACGCTGCCAGTAATCATGATCGAAGCCTGCAGCACCAAGTACTCAGGCCCGATCCTGAAAGACGATTCAGTTCGCTTCCTTTCCATTCTGATGCCCTGCAAGATTTCCATTTACCAGAAAAATGACGGCAAAACCTACATCGGCAACATGAATTCCGGCCTGATGGGCAAGATGTTCGGCCCAATGGTGGGTGAAATCATGGGCAAAGTCGCAATTGACCAGGCCAATTTCCTCAAATTCGACCCCAGCAAGCCAGCACCTGAGATGAAAAGGGGTACGCCGGGTGGCGGTGGCGCAGGTGGTGCACCTGGCGGTGGTGGTGGCTGCTAAGCGCCTCACGCAACCATCTCGAATCAGAACTCAGGAGGAATTATGTTAAACAAAAAAATGCTCATGGCCTGGGCGCTGGCTGCCAGTTCCACGCTGGCAGCGGTAGCCGCCTTGGCCACCGTGGAGCCCGCCCCGGCTCCAGCAACAGCGGCCGCGGCACCTGCTGCAGCCCCAGTTGCTCCACCAGCAGCTGAAGTAAAGAAGGCTTCAAATTCAACTGCTGATCACAGCAAATTCAAGGAACTCCAAAAAGACTTCAAGGAAGGACCAGAAGTCACCAAGGCCTGCCTTTCCTGCCATACCGAAGCGGCCAAACAGGTGCAGCACACCAAGCACTGGACATGGGAATACCTTAATCCGGAAACCAGCCAGAAGCTGGGCAAGAAAAATGTCATCAACAACTTCTGCACCGCCGTTCAATCAAACTATCAGTTCTGCACCGCTTGCCACGTCGGCTACGGATGGAAGGATGACAAGTTCGATTTCAGTAAAGAGGAGAATGTGGACTGCGTTGTCTGCCACGACACCACCGGCAAATACCGCAAGCTCCCGGGCCTTGCGGGACACCCTGCTTACGAGGACACGGAGTTCCCTCCCCATTCAGGCAAAATCGTCAAGGCGGTCGACCTGAAAAATGTAGCTCAAAACGTTGGCAAAACTTCTCGTGACACCTGCGGCGCCTGTCACTTCTTTGGCGGCGGCGGCGATGCAGTGAAACACGGCGACCTGGACAGCACACTGAAAAATCCGGGCAAGTATCTTGACGTGCACATGGCCAAGGATGGGTTGAACTTTACCTGCGGCACTTGCCACGCAACCTCTGCCCACCAGGTACCCGGCAGTCGCTACGCTCCGACCGCCCAAGACAGGGAAAAGGCCCACCTGCGCGGCAAAACCGACAACAGCAATCCGGCGACCTGCCAGTCCTGCCACGGCACCAAGCCCCACCCGGCAAAAATGGTCAAGCTGAACGAGCACACTGCAAAGATTGCCTGCCAGACCTGCCACATTCCGGAATTTGCGCGTGGACAGGCCACCAAGATGAGCTGGGACTGGTCAACCGCCGGCAAAATGAAGGATGGCAAGCCTTATACCGAGAAGGACTCTGCCGGCAAGAATTCCTATGACAGCAAGAAAGGCGACTTCACCTGGCAGCATGACGTGATCCCGGAATATATCTGGTTCAACGGCAAGGTTAATTACACCCTGCGTGAAAACAAGCTGGACCCGACCAAAACCGTGAAGATCAACTCGTTCGAAGGCAGCCCGACCGATGGCAAATCCATGATCTGGCCAATGAAGGTGTTCCGCGGCAAGCAGCCCTTTGATGCGGGCAACAACCAGCTGGTGGTATTCCATACCTACGGCAAGGACGATAGCGCTTACTGGGGGAACTTTGATTGGGACAAGGCCATGGAGTACGGCATGAAGGAAATTGGCGCTGAGTACAGCGGCAAATACGCCTTCGTCAGCACCGAAATGTCCTGGCCGATCACCCACATGGTCGCACCCAAGGGCGATGCATTGACCTGCGCCCAGTGCCACGACGCCAAGACCGGTGGCCGCCTGAAAAACGTTGACGGACTCTACATGCCAAGCACCGGGCGCCAAAACAAATGGCTCGACATGGGCGGCTGGGCGCTTGCCCTCCTGACCCTGCTCGGTGTGATCATCCACGGTGCCGGCCGCATCTACATGAGCAACAGGAAAGGATAAGATCATGTCAGAAAAAATCTATGTATTTAAACTCTTCGAGCGCTTCTGGCACTGGTCGCAGGCTTCACTCGTCATCTTCATGCTGATCACCGGCTTCGAGGTGCATGGCACCTACCATCTCCTCGGCTTCGCCAAGGCGGTGGACCTGCATACCATCGCAGCCTGGACCCTGGTCGGACTTTGGGTGTTCGCCATCTTCTGGCACTTCACCACCGGGGAATGGAAGCAGTACATCCCAACCATGGACAAGGTCGTCGCCATGGTCAAGTACTATTCCGTCGGGATCTTCGTCCATGCGCCACAC
>JAUSBJ010000042.1 GCA_030652035.1 Sulfurimicrobium sp. | reverse complement strand
ATCACACACCACTGCGACATCCTGGAAACCGGCAACGACTCCTTCCGCTTCAAACAGCGCAAGAAAAGCATTAAATCCGACTGATCAACTGGAAAGATTTGGACGCTGTTGCCTGGAAACTATTGGACGCTGATTGACAGGCAACCCATTCTTTTATCACATACGTTTCGTATGTTTTGGTGCCGTTTCGTCGTGCGCCAAAAACTGAGAATAGAAACCATCCCACAGCCATCAATATGGCCCAGTGAAAAATACTGAAGCTACCCATGACGCTCCCCTTATTAGACTAATTTGAGACAAGAACTAACTTACGTTACCCGTTGCATCAATTGAACAGACTAAAGCGCAACCACTAGCGACTTCATCCATGATCGCAACCTGCCGTGATTACCGGATTTAAGTAGCTTGGTTATTCGCCGACGGCCTCCCCATGCCTGCCGATACCCTGGATGCTCTGAAAGTCAGCATCCTTTATCCAGAGCCAACCTTTCGAGCCATCTGGCGCCCTCACCCATGCCCAGTGTGTAGTTTTTGTCATGCCGCTGTAACGGGAATGTCGTTCAAGTTCTTCGTCAGCAGGTGTGCGTTCAATCCCACCACCAAAGCAGTTTGAGAGGTAGATGCGACCCTTCACCCAGACCCGACACTCCCCCTCCCCGAAATCACTCAGATACACGATCTTGTCTCCACGCTGCAAAGGTATCCTGAGAGTTTCGCGTCCCTGATTCGTAAAATTGTCGAACTGGCAGGTAAGAGGTTTCTTGAGTTCGGCCACCGCATAAGAAAGCGTGTGCACAGCAAGCGACAAACCATCAATCTTCATGCCTTTTGGAAGCGTTTTAATAATTGTCCCGCCACCCTCTTTGGCATAAAGGGGAAAGGGTTTAAGAATGCGCCATTTGCCCGCATAGAAATCTCCTTCCTTGTCGCGCTCAATGAAAGGCAAGGGAGGGAGATCTAGCCCAATAGCAGCCCCCTTGACCGGCGCCTTCGATTGCATGGCTTGTGGCGGTGCTGCCTCTATCTGCCTGGGAGATTGTTTCGGCGCTAGAGGTTGGTCAGCGACGGGCTGCTCCACACGACGGGTGTCAGATGCAGCGGAATTATTAATAACATCGCGGGCGCTTTTTTCCAGCCTGTGCTGAAGATCGTCAAACAGATCCGCCACAATGATGGGCCGGGACTCGCCCGCCATTACAATAGAATTAGTAAAAAGGCATATCAATGCGGTCCCCATAACCAGCATGGCTTGAAACGCCTGTTTGCGCGCATTGTTGAAATTCATGGATATGTCGCCATACATTTTAGTATTTGACCGAAATTCCAAAATACTTTGGAGGATCAGACCAGTAAGGCAACCAAGGTGTACAAGGAACAAAGGATACGCACCAGCGCTGGCCACATTGATCAGCACTGAATTGGAACCCGTGTGAGGAAGAATGTACGTGGGTGCAATCCTAATAACGTCGCCGATTGCGAAACCAACCGGGTTGCCCACAAAATTGAGCAGTCGTTACATGGTAATGCCTCCCATAATTTCAGTATTGTTTTGCCGCGAAACAACTCAGCGTGTTATGCAAGAAGGTATGTTTATTTTGACAGGTAGCCGATCTAATCGATAGTAAACAAATGTTCTATACTCAAATCAGCTTCCAACTGAAACATGCTTCAATTTTGGTATAATTTGATGCAATAGCTTGCCGTCGAAAAGTGATGGTGATCTACGAAAAAGCGTCGGGAGAAGCCTGATGGACACCATAAACCGCACCCTCCTCGACCTCTACCGAGGCGCGCGGGAATTGCCTGTTCCAGAATTCCAGGAGTTGGCGCTCATGCTTCTCAAGTCCTTGCTACTGTTCGATTCTGGTATTTGGGGTGCCGGTGAGGTGACTGCCGGTGCCGGACTCATTGTTCACACCCTGCACCTTCACAAGCAGCCTGAAGAGTGGCTTGTCTCATATGATCATTTCAAGAGCCACGATCGTGCAGCGTATGAGGCGAACAGCCGAGTCGGCGAGGTATGCAATTTCCATTTTCCTGACATCGATACCGGACGTTTGAATGCTGCCAACAGGCTGCACTGCAAGAAGTTCGCCACGCAAAACGCGCTCATAACGACCTCATTTGCTCGAGAGATATCGAGTCAGGACTTCATGGCGGTTTTTCGTGCAAAGGCTCGCGACCGATTTAGTGAAGAAGAGCACCATCTTGCCGAATTTTTGATGCCTCATTTGATTGAAGCTGGGAGGATCAACCGTTTACTCTGGTTGAATCAGATGACCAAAGCTGTACTGGCACAGCGTTTTGCGCGGGCCATAGGAGATGGGGAGGGAATGCTCCACTCCTACGACGAGGTGTTTGTGGACATTGTCCAGATGGAATGGCCAGAGTGGCTGCCGCCGTTGCTTCCCCATCAGTTGCTGGCCTCACTCCAGGCATCTTCAGAGCGACGCTTCACAGGGGCCCGGATCGTAGTTGGTGCCAGTCTTGTCAGGGACATGCTGTTCTTTCGCGCGCGACAACGCACGCCTATGGATGCGCTCACGCCCGCTGAGCGTACTGTCGCCAATCTCGTTGCACATGGGCGGCCATACAAAGAAGTGGCCCGCAATTTGGGTGTGTCGCTCGCAACTGTTCGCAACCAGCTTCATAGCGTTTACCAGAAGCTTGGAATAAGCAACAAAGCGTCCCTCGCCCAGTGTCTGAGTGAAGCGGAAATGGAATGATTGAACTCTGGGTAAAAGCAGATCCTTCCTGAATAAGGAGAGGTTACAAGCGTTCGTCCCTGAGCAGGGGTTTCAGCGCCGTCAGCAGGCTGGCGAACATTTTTGAATGTTTCTTTTCCTGTTCCGCCAGCAACTGCTTCATGTGCCAGCGTTCCGTGGGCACGGCGAAGCAGGACGGGCAGTTCTCGGCAATGACCGGCAGTTCCGCGCTCTTGGCAAAGGCCGCTGTCTGGCGCTCGCGCAGGTAGATGAAGGGGCGGATGATGCGGATGTCGCCCGCGTCGTTGAGGTAATGCGCCTTCATGGTGCGCAGCTTGCCGCCGAAGAAGGTGGACATGAGGAAGGTTTCCGCCGCGTCGTCCAGGTGTTGCGCCAGCGCCAGCACGTTGTAGCCGTTCTCGCGCGCCGTACGGTAGAGGATGCCGCGCCGCATGCGCGAGCAGAAGGCGCAGAAGGAATCCCCCTGCATGGCAGTCTTGGCCTGCTCGACGATGGGCTGGCTCTCGTAGAAATACGGTACCCCGAGTTCGGCCAGATAGGCCTTGAGGGGCGAAGGGTCGAAATCGGGCGACTGAGGGTCCACGGTGCAGGCTGCAATCTCGAATTTGACCGGCGCTTTCTTCTGCAAATGCAGCAGCACATGCAGCAAGGACAGTGAATCCTTGCCGCCGGAGAGCCCCAGCAGTACCCGGTCGCCCTCGCGGATCATGGAAAAGTCGCCGATGGCGCGGCCGGTGGCGGAAAGCAGGGTGCGGGGTGGTTTGATAAGGTCAGTCATGTTTATCTCAGGAAAGAACGATTAAACCGCAAAGGCCGCAAAGGTACGCGATGGGAATCCATTATGGCCATCGCGTACCTTTGCGGCCTTTGCGGTAAATTTAGAACCTCATGGTTAAAGACTTGCGCTCCGGCCGCCATCCACTGGCAGGATGACGCCGGTGATGTAGGGTGCGTCGTTGACCAGAAAGGTCACCGCCCTGGCAATATCCTCCGGGCTGCCTTCGCGTTTCAGCAGGGTGTGGGCGATGATGCGGCGGCGTTCCAGATCGTCGAAGGTGGGATCGTCTTCCGGCCATAGGATCGGGCCGGGTGCCACGGCGTTGACGCGTACATTGGGGCCGAGTTCGTGCGCCAGCGATTTGGTCAGCGCCACCAGGCCGGCCTTGGCGATGCTGTACACCAGATAGCTTTTCATCGGCCGCTCGGCGTGGATGTCGGCGATGTTGACGATGCAGCCGTGGCTGTGGGTCAGCGCATTGGCGGCGGCCTGGGAGAGGAACAGCGGCGCCTTGAGGTTGGTGCCGACCAGGTCGAACCAGTCCTTTTCCGTGATTTCGCCAACCGCCGTTGGGTAGAAGCTGGAGGCGTTGTTGATCAGCACATCCAGCCGGCCGAAGCTGGCGACGGTTTCCGCCACCATGCGGGCATAGCAGGCGGGGTCGAGCAGGTCGCCCTGCACGATGGCGGCGGAGTCCGGGCGCTGCTTGTTGAGCGCATCGCACAGCTGTTCCGCTGCGCCTTTTGATGAGCGGTAGTGGATCATGATGCGTGCACCCGTGCCGTGCAGGCGCCGGGCAGTGGCTGCCCCGACGCGCACCGCGCCGCCGGTGATCAAGATAACTTTGCCTTCCATGTGCTTATCCGGATAATCTTGAGAATCCGACGAATTTAACACAGCTTGCCATGCCTTCACTACCTGAACCGAGTCCCCCAGCCCTTGAACACAGTCGCGCCGTCTGTGCGGCGATCGCACGTGAAATCGATGACAGGGAGGGGTGGATTTCATTTTCCCGCTTCATGGAACAGGCGCTGTACGCGCCCGGCCTGGGCTACTACAGCGCCGGGCTAGACAAGTTCGGCGCGGGCGGGGATTTCGTCACCGCCCCGGAAATCTCCCCCCTGTTCGGCCAGACGATCGCGCATCAGGCAGCACAGGTGCTGCGGCAAACCGGCGGAAGCATCCTCGAGATCGGCGCCGGTTCGGGCAAGCTGGCGCTCGACCTGATGCTGGAACTGGAGTGCCTGGAAGTTTTGCCGGAGCGGTATTTCATTCTCGAACTGTCCGCGGACCTGCGTCAGCGCCAGCAGCAGCGTATCGAGCGTGAAGCGGCGCATCTCTCTTCGCGATTCGCATGGCTCGACAGCCTGCCGGAAAAATTCACCGGCCTGGTGCTGGGCAACGAAGTGCTGGATGCCATGCCGGTCGAGCTGATCACCTGGCGCCCCGGGATCATCTCAGAGCGAGGCGTCGCCCTGCAGGATGGACGCTTTGTCTGGGCCGAGCGTGCGCTCAACAAAGGGGGGCTGCTGGAACAGGCCATAGCCTTGCCGCCAGCGCAATTTGTCTGCGGCGAAGCGGCTTACACCAGCGAAATCAACCTCGCTGCGCAGGGCTTCATGCACAGCCTCGGACAGATGCTGGAGCGGGGGCTGATTCTCATGCTGGACTATGGTTTCGGGCAGAGTGAGTACTACCACCCACAGCGCAGCCAGGGCACCCTGATGTGCCACTATCGCCACCATGCCCACGGCGATCCCTTCTTCCTGCCGGGCCTGCAGGACATCACCGCCCACGTGGATTTCAGCGCCATGGCCCAGGCCGGCATGGAGGCAGGCATGGACCTGCTGGGCTACGCCAGCCAGGCCAATTTTCTTATCAATTGCGGGCTGACCGATCTGCTGGGGCAGATCTCCCCGGAAGACCCCGCCGCTTATCTGCCCGTAGTCGCCCAGGTCCAGAAGCTGATGAGCCCGGCGGAAATGGGTGAGTTGTTCAAGGCCATTGCCCTGGGCAGGGGGCTAGAGGCGCCCCTGCTGGGATTCGCCCGTGGCGATCGCAGCCATACCCTGTAAAGCCGGAAGAAGGGGCCATGGCCATTAGTGATCAACTACACGGCTGATGAGCAGACCGAGCCACCTGGCTTGGAGTGGCATATAATTCACAAAAGTGAAATATAACCGTTGTGCAACTACCAAAGCCGGATATGCTGCTTGTCTCTTGATTTTGGTTGGGGTGTGTTGACACTAAGCATAAGGAGCATCGTATGGCAGAGAAGACCAAAACACAGGAAAAAAGCAATATTCCGGCATCTGGGCCCAGCGCTCCCCACTCCCCGGCCAAGCCCCAATCAGGCCATGCCAAAACCCATCTGGCGCACAAGCCTGATCCTGCCGTTGCAGCGGAAATCGAAACCATCAGTCATGGGCCTGCGGCACTGGCGGTGGCCCATGCCCCGCATGGCAGTGGTGAAGACAGCGATTATGCAAAGCTCCCCGCAAGTTATCCCTACCGCACCCGTATCCGCACCAAAGACTATGAGGAGCAAAAGGCCAAGTTGCAGATCGAGTTGCTGAAGGTGCAGAACTGGGTGCGGGATAGCGGCCAGAAAATCGTGGTGTTGTTCGAGGGGCGCGATGCCGCCGGAAAGGGCGGCACCATCAAGCGTTTCATGGAACATCTCAACCCCCGCGCCGCACGCACGGTTGCCCTGGAAAAGCCCACCGAGCAGGAGTTGGGGCAGTGGTATTTCCAGCGTTACGTCCAGCATCTGCCGACCAGGGGAGAAATGGTTTTCTTTGACCGTTCCTGGTACAACCGGGCCGGAGTCGAGCGCGTAATGGGATTTTGCTCCCCTCAGGAGCATCTCGAATTCATGCGCCAGACACCCGAGTTCGAGCGCATGCTGGTTAAAAGCGGCATCAGGCTATTCAAATACTGGTTTTCGGTCAGCCGTGAAGAGCAGTTGCGGCGCTTCGTGTCGCGGCGCGACGATCCGCTCAAGCACTGGAAGCTTTCGCCCATCGACATCAAGTCGCTGGACATGTGGGATGATTACACCGAAGCCAAGAACCTGATGTTTTTCCATACCGATACCGCCGATTGTCCCTGGGTGGTGATCAAATCCGATGACAAGAAACGGGCGCGGCTCAACTGCATGCGCCACTTCCTGCATTCCCTGCCCTACCCCGGCAAGGATTTGCACGTTGCTGTCGCACCTGACCCCTTGCTGGTGGGCTCGGCGGCCGAAGTGCTTTCGCGCGACGAAAATACCACGATTACCCATTTTTAAGAGTCTTCCGGGGCAACCTGGCCAGGGTAAGGAGAGATCAATCTTCTCCTGTCTCGGCTTTTTTCATTTCCGTCGCGAAAATGCGCAAAGCCGGCGTTATTGCTGGGAGCGCCGCCGTTCGCCGTCACCCCGGTCCTGGCCGCGGAAGGTGCGGTTGGCGGGCTGGCCGGGCAAGTCTGCCCGTTCACGCTCGATGCGTTCCACCCGCTCCTGCCGCCGCACAGGCTCGGGGGCTGCGCGTGGCTGGGCCGGTGCTGCATCAAGCCGGCGCGGCTCAGGCATCATGCGCTCCCGTTCTCTTTCCCGTTCCTGCCCTGGGCGCGTGGGGGCGGGTTCACGCATGCCGCGCGGCGGCATCATTTCTTCCGGGGAGACCATACGAGGAGCGACAGGTTCTACCCTGCCACTCGCGGCGCGCTCCTGTGCCCGGTTGAAGGGGGCTGGCGCTTCAGCTTGCCCGGACGATTCGGTGCGCTCGCGTTCAATCCGCTCCTGCCGCCGTGCCGGTTCGGGAACCATGCGCGGTTCAAATCTGCGCGGCGTCGCCGCTTCAGGGTTATCAGAGATCGCCGCAGGGGGGGAAGATTGCTCGACCTGGCCTCGTTCTGCACGTTCCCTGGCCCTGCCCCCTGGTGCTTCCGCCTCGCGGCGCCTTTCCTCGAAACGCGGCGGAAGAGGCGGACGGGCGCGCTCCTCCCCGGTCTGGGCGCCGAATGCCGGGCGTGGCAGTTCGCTGCTCTGGCGGACAGGGGCAGGAACATAACGTGGCTCGGGCTCGACGCTACCCTGGCGCCGGCGTTCTTCGTTGCGCCAGGGCAATGTGGATTCGCGGGCCGGGCGGGTGGAAACCACCGCTCGCGACAGAACTTGCTCAGGTGGGCGAATACGGCTGGGGGCGCCCGTCATCACGCTTGCCGGCCCAGGTTTCACCGGCAACGCGCCGTGCATATGCCGGAGTTGGCGGGTTTCCATCACGCGTACAGGCGCATCGTGCATCTGGCCCCGACCGAAGCGCTCGTGTGTCGTGGCGACTACGGCATTGTGCACGCGGGTATTGCGATAGGTGATGTTGGTCACGTTGACCACCGTGGTCTGTTTGATGACCACGTTATTCACCACCCGCGGGCCGTGCCAGCCGCCCCACCAGGGCCGGCCGACGAAACCGGGGCGGCCCCACCACGGTACCAGGGGCTCGCCCCAGCTCAGCGCCACCCAGCCCAGCCCCGCAGTGCCGATCCCGATGCCAACTGACACATTGGACCCGACCCCGAAAAAAGCCACCAGCGCGGGCGCATACACTGCAACCCTGACCGCCGGGCCCGGCGCCCATGCCCAGTAACTGTTCAGGTAAACCCAGCGCCCATAGTGGTATGGCGCCCAGCCCCAGGGCGCATCGTCAATCCAGGTCCACTGGTAGTTAGGATCCCACACCCATCGCCCGGTGCTGTAGGGCGCCCACCCCGAGGGCACGGCATCCGGCACCCAGACCGGGCCGTAATCGCCCACCACGCGCCATCTTCCATAGTGGTCCAGGTCATTGGCCCCGGCGATGCCCGGTGGAAGGTAGCGCTCACTGACCGCGTCGACCAGATCATCCGTGCGCGCGTAGTTCCATCTGTCCCAGCGGTCTGGCTCTGGTGCCACGTAGGTTTCTGCCCGTGCCACAGCACCATTCCGCACTACGATTTCCTCGGAAGGTTGAATGCTCATCGCCTGACCACCTGCCGGAACCATCATGGCCCGCCCGCCGCGACGAGTGATGAAATGTACGTCGCCGTTCACATCCACCCTGTAATAGCCGCTGCGATCGATGGTGAACACTGCATTGGGCGTGTCCACTTCCACCGAGTAACCGCTGGGCAATGTGCGCAAATCGAAGGATACGCGTCCGGAAGTGATCTTGAACTGGATGAAATCGGCCGTCTGGTTGACCAGGGTAAGTTGCGTGTCGTCATCGGCCCGGATGAAGGCGCGGCTACCCATTTGCAATTCAAGGTCGCCATCCCGGCCGACATAGAGCGCATCACCGGACGCCAGCGGGGTATTGTGGCGCGCCTCCACCCAGTCTTCCGCGCCATCGCGAAAGAAGGAAACATCCCCTTCGACGTAACTGAGCCGCAGCGGACTGGCCTCCGTGGGGTTGTCATCCTGGGCGCTGACGGCAAGGCTGCTCATGACGATGAGCAGTAAGAGGGATAGAACAGCGCTGATTCGGGCTAATGGAAACATGAGAGGCACCTGCTTTGGATAGTCAAGCGCATGGGCTTGGGGACTTGGGTATATTAGTATGTTAACGCACGATCGTGATGGGCGTTGACGTTACGACAGGATTAGAAATGCGCTTCGCGCATGGATGTATGGGTGCGCCGGGACCGTCCGGCAATCAAATACCGCGGCAACCGGGAGCAGAATATCGCACAACTTGCGCGACGACATCGAAGCGCAGCTGCGCGCCCTGGCGCGCCAGGCATCAACGATGCCGAAAAAAAAAGAGCAGTAAGGTTTCTGGCTACTCGTCGAATATGAACATCCAATCAGGCAAACAAACGCCCCAGCTCCACACCGGGATCCTCTGCGCGCATGAATGCTTCGCCGACCAGGAAGGCGTTGACATGGTGCTGGCGCATGCGCTGCACATCATCCGGCTTGAGGATGCCGCTTTCGGTGATCACGATGCGTTCCTGCGGGATCTGCGGCAGCAGTTCGAGCGTGGTTTCCAGACGGGTTTCGAAGGTGCGCAGGTTACGGTTGTTGATTCCGATCAGCGGCGTCTTCAGTTGCAGCGCCAGTTCCAGCTCCGCCGCGTTGTGCGACTCGACCAGCACCGACATGCCGAGTTCATGCGCCACCACTTCCAGTTCCTTCATGCGCGACAGATCCAGCGCTGCCACAATGAGCAGGATGCAGTCCGCACCGATGGTGCGGGCACGGCAGATCTGGTAGGGGTCAATCATGAAGTCTTTGCGCAGCACCGGCAGTTTACAGGCGGCGCGCGCTTCGATCAGATCATTCTTGCTGCCCTTGAAGAACTGGCTGTCAGTGAGCACTGACAGACATGCTGCACCGTGTTGCTCATAGCTTCTGGCGATCGCTGCGGGGTCGAACTGTGCCCGGATCACGCCCTTGGATGGGCTGGCTTTTTTGATTTCGGCAATTACGGCTGATTTTCCTGCGGCAATCTTCCCGCGGATGGCGCCAGTAAAATCGCGCGCCGGCGGCATCGCCTCGGCTTCGGATCGAATGGTGGCATAGGATTTCTTTTCGACTGCACGGGTTACTTCGAGCCGTTTTACCTCGATGATTTTATTCAGGATATCGGACATGGATCAGGTTTCCTTGCTACGGTTTGATATTTCCACCAGCTGGCGCAGCTTTTCGCGCGCTGCGCCGCTTTCGATGGCTGCGTGCGCCTTGGCGATGCCCTCGGCAAGGGTTTCTGCACATCCTGCGACATAGATCGCGGCACCCGCGTTGAGCAGCACGATATTTCTGGCAGGGCCGGGCAGATTGTCGAGTACGCCGAGCAGCATGTCACGGGCCTGGGTCGCATCCCACACTTTCAGGACTTCCAGATCGCAGGTGTCGAAGCCGAACTCGCGCGGATGCAGCACATATTCGCGGATTTCGCCGTCCTTCAACTCGGCCACCAGGGTATCGCCCGACAGGGTGATCTCGTCCAGGCCATCAGCACCGTGCACCACCATCACGTGGCTGCTGCCGAGGCGCTGCAACACACGTGCCTGGATGCCGACCAGGTCGGGGTGGAACACGCCCATGACCTGGTTGCTTGCGCCCGCCGGGTTGGTGAGCGGGCCCAGCACGTTGAAAATCGTCCGCACCCCGAGTTCGCGCCGCACCGGCGCGGCGTACTTCATGGCACCGTGGAAATTGGGCGCGAACATGAAGCCGATACCGATTTCGTCTATGCTCTGGCCAACCTGTTCCGGCGTGAGGTTGAGGTTGACGCCCAGGGCTTCCAGCACATCGGCCGAGCCGCAGGTAGAGGATACCGAACGCCCGCCGTGCTTGGCCACGCGCGCCCCGGCGGCGGCAGCAACAAAGGCGGCAGTGGTGGAGATGTTGAAGGTATGAGCCGCATCCCCCCCGGTGCCGCAGGTATCGACCAGATGTCCGGTATTGGTCACCGGCACCTTGGTGGCGAATTCACGCATCACCTGGGCGGCGGCGGAAATCTCACCCACCGTCTCCTTCTTCACCCGCAAGCCCATCAGGATGGCGGCGATCTGCGCCTGGGTCACTTCCCCGCTCATGATCTGGCGCATCAGCGACAGCATCTCGTCGTGAAAAATCTCGCGCTGCTCGATCAGGCGGGTGAGCGCTTCCTTGGGCGTCATCATGCGCGTTTCTCCTTGAGGAAATTGGCCAGCATCTGGTGGCCGTGCTCGGTCAGGATGGATTCGGGATGGAACTGCACGCCTTCCACCTGCAGAGTCTTGTGGCGCACCCCCATGATCTCGCCGTCATCGGTCCAGGCGGTGATTTCGAGGCAATCCGGGATGGTCTCGCGCTCGATCACCAGCGAGTGGTAGCGCGTGGCGGTGAAGGGGTTGGGCAGATTCCTGAACACGCCCACATTTTTGTGGTGTATCTGCGAAGTCTTGCCGTGCATGAGCTGCTTGGCGTGGACGATCCTGCCGCCGAACGCCTGGCCAATGCTCTGGTGGCCGAGGCACACGCCCAGGAGCGGCACCTTGCCGGCGAATTCCTGGATCACCGCCACCGAAATTCCCGCCTCGGTGGGTGAGCAGGGGCCGGGCGAAATCACGATATGGTCCGGCTTCTGTGCCGCCACCTGGTCTACGGTGATCTCGTCGTTGCGGTACACCCGCACGTCCTCGCCCAGCTCGCCGAAGTATTGCACCAGGTTGTAGGTGAAGGAATCGTAGTTGTCGATCATTAGCAGCATATTGCTCGTATCCTGTTGTTTCTTGAATATTGACTAGGCCTGCACGATTTCGGTTTTGGTCAGCGCCTGCGCTCGCTTGGCGAACTTTGTGTCGAATGTGGCAAAGCGGCCAGCCCTCTGGCTGCTGGCCAGATGCAAGGCATCGGCGAAATCCAGCCCGCTCTCAAACCATCCGAGCGCCAGAGCAAGCTCCGCTGGATTTTCCAGTGTGACATTCGGCAGGCCGGCAATCGCGCGAAGCGCGCGGGCAATGGCGTCGGAGCCCAGCTTGTAAGCGTAGCGCAGCACCCATTCGGTTTCGAGCAAAACCGTCTTGGGAACAAAAATCTGTTCTGCCTCGAACAAAGAGGCCGCGCGTTTTGCCTGCTCGGGATCGTCGTTGGCGACGATGCGTACCAGCAAGTTGGTATCAACTGCCAGCATGCTTCCCTGCCCCTTCGGCGATTGCCGCCTCCATGTCTTCGAGCGTTTTGGCGGGGCCGGTGTAACCCGTGCAGCCAATCGCATCCTGCAGGCGGGTCGGGCTGAAGGATTTGGCCGGGCGCAGCATGACGCCGTCCGGCGTATCCTCGATCTCGAACTCCATTCCCGCCGACCAGTGATGTGAATCCCGCACCGATTTGGGCAGGATGATTTGCCCTTTGGACGAGAGTTTGGTCGTTTCCATAATACAAGTCTGCCGGTAAGATTTGGTAAGATCAGACGATACACCCAGCCAGAATCGAACGCAATATCCGTTTCACTCAGTTCGAATACCCCAGGTTCGGTGCCAGCCATTTCTCGGCGGTTTGCATGTCCCAGCCCTTGCGCCGCGCGTAGTCTTCCACCTGGTCGCGGTCGATCTTGGCTACGGCAAAGTAAGTAGAGCCTGGGTGTGCGAAATAGAAGCCGCTCACGGCAGCGGTCGGCAGCATGGCAAAGCTTTCAGTCAGGGTGATGCCGGCGTTTTCAGGCGCTTTCAGCAGCTCGAACAGCGGCCCTTTCTCGCTGTGCTCGGGACATGCCGGGTAGCCAGGCGCAGGGCGGATACCGCGGTATTTTTCCTCGATCAGGTCTTCATTGCTCAGGGTTTCGTCCTTGGCATAGCCCCAGAACTCGCGCCGCACGCGCTCGTGCAGCAGTTCGGCAAAGGCTTCCGCCAAACGGTCCGCCAGCGCCTTGAGCATGATGGCGCTGTAATCGTCGTGCTTCTTTTCATATTCCAGGACGCGCGCGTCGATACCGATGCCGGCGGTAACGGCAAAGGCGCCGATATAGTCTTTCACGCCGCTATCCTTGGGCGCGATAAAGTCGGCCAGGCAGAAATTGGGTTTCCCGGCGGGTTTCTCGGTCTGCTGGCGCAGCGCGTGATAAGTCATGGCAATCTGGCTACGCGACTCGTCGGTGTAGATCTCGATGTCGTCGCCCACGCGGTTGGCCGGGAACAGCCCGATCACCGCGCTGGCGCCCAGCCATTTCTCGGCGATGATTTTCTCCATCATGGCCTGTGCGTCGGCGAAGAGCTTCCTGGCTTCGACACCGACCACTTCATCTTCGAGGATGCGCGGATAGCGGCCATGCAACTCCCAGGCTTGGAAGAAAGGTGTCCAGTCGATGCGCGCGGCGATTTCGGCGAGCGGGTAGTCCTTGAAGGATTTCAGGCCGAGCATGGCGGGAACGGGAGGCGTGTAGGCCGACCAGTCGGTCTTGAACCCATTGGCGCGGGCAGCTTCGAGCGGGGAACGCTTGGCGGCGCTCTGGCGCTCCTGGTGGCGTTCACGCACCGCGACATATTCATTCTTGATGGTGCTGATGTAGGCATCGCGCAAGTCCGGACTCAACAGGCTGGTGCACACGCCGACGCCGCGCGAGGCATCCTTCACGTACACCACCGGGCCGCTGTAATTGGGCTCGATCTTGACTGCGGTATGCGCCAACGAAGTGGTCGCGCCGCCGATCAGCAAGGGGATATTCATCCCCATGCGCTGCATTTCCTTGGCGACATGCGCCATTTCTTCCAGCGAGGGCGTGATCAGGCCGGACAGGCCGATGATGTCGGCCTTCTCGTCGATGGCGGCCTGCAGGATCTTGGCCGCCGGGACCATCACGCCCAGGTCCACCACGTCGTAGTTGTTGCATTGCAGCACCACGCCGACGATGTTCTTGCCGATGTCGTGCACGTCGCCCTTGACCGTGGCCATGATGATCTTGCCCTTGGCCTGCGCGGCTTCGCCGCTGAGGCGTTTCTCCTCCTCGATGTAGGGGATCAGGTGCGCAACCGCCTGTTTCATGACACGGGCGGACTTCACCACCTGGGGCAGGAACATCTTGCCCGCGCCGAACAGGTCGCCGACCACGTTCATGCCGTCCATCAGCGGGCCCTCGATCACGTGGATCGGGCGCGCGGCTTCGAGACGCGCGGCCTCGGTATCCTCGACAATATAAGTGGTGATGCCTTTCACCAGCGCATGGGTGAGGCGTTCGCCCACCGGGGCCTCGCGCCAGGAAAGGTCCTCGATCTGTTCCCTGGTCTGGCCCTTGAAGGATTCGGCAAATTCCACCAGGCGCTCGGTCGCATCCGGGCGGCGGTTGAGGAGCACGTCCTCGACCCGCTCCAGCAGGTCCTTGGGAATTTCCGCGTAGACGCCGAGTTGCCCTGCGTTGACGATCCCCATGTCCATGCCCGCCTGGATGGCGTGGTAGAGGAAGGCGGTGTGGATCGCCTCGCGCACCGGCTCGTTGCCGCGGAACGAGAACGACACGTTGGACACGCCGCCGCTGATCTTGGCATAAGGCAGGTTTTGCTTGATCCAGCGCGTGGCCTCGATGAAGTCGACCGCGTAGTTGTTGTGCTCCTCGATGCCCGTCGCGACGGCGAAGATGTTGGGGTCGAAGATGATGTCCTCGGGCGGGAAGCCGACCTGTTTGGTGAGGATCTCATAGGAGCGGGCGCAGATTTCCTGCTTGCGCGCCTGGGTATCGGCTTGGCCTTGCTCGTCGAAAGCCATCACCACCACCGCCGCGCCATAGCGGCGTGCGAGTTTGGCACGCTCGATGAACTCGGCCACCCCTTCCTTCATTGAGATCGAGTTGATCACGGACTTGCCCTGCACGCACTTCAGCCCGGCCTCGATGATGCTCCACTTGGAGGAGTCGATCATCACCGGCACGCGCGCGATGTCCGGCTCCGAGGCGATCAGGTTGAGGAAGCGCACCATGGCCGCCTCGCCGTCCAGCATGGCTTCGTCCATGTTGATGTCGATGATCTGGGCGCCGGTTTCCACCTGCTGCTTGGCGATTTCCAGCGCCTCGTCGTACTTGCCTTCCAGCACCAGGCGCTTGAACTTGGCCGAGCCGGTGACGTTGGCGCGTTCGCCGACGTTGACGAAGAGCGAATCCTTGCCGATGTTGAGCGGCTCCAGGCCGGACAGGCGGCAGGCTTTCTCGATCGCCGGAATCTTGCGCGGCGGCAGGCCTTCCATGGCTTCGGCCACGGCTTTGATGTGCGCCGGCGAGGTGCCGCAGCAGCCGCCCACGATGTTGAGCAGGCCGTCCTCGCCCCAGCGGCGGATTTCCGCCGCCAGTTGTTCCGGTGTCTCGTCGTAGCCGCTTTCCGACAATGGATTCGGCAGCCCGGCATTGGGGTGGGCGCTCACATAGGTATCGGCCTTGCTGGACAGCTCTTCCACGTACTGGCGCAGCTTGTCCGCGCCGAGCGCGCAGTTGAAACCGATGGAGATCGGGTCGGCATGGCGCATGGAGTTGAGGAAGGCCTCGGCGGTCTGCCCCGTGAGCGTGCGCCCGGATTCATCTGTAATCGTGCCGGAAATCATGATCGGCAACTCGATCTGGTGATCGTCAAAAAACTTCTTGATGGCGAACAGTGCCGCCTTGGCGTTGAGGGTGTCGAAAATCGTTTCCACCAGCAGGATGTCCGAACCGCCATCGACCAGGCCCCGGATGGATTCAGTGTAAGCAGTCACCAACTGATCGAAAGTGACGTTGCGGAAACCCGGATCGTTGACGTCTGGCGAGATGGTGGCGGTGCGGCTGGTGGGCCCGAGCACGCCGGCCACGAAGCGCGGCTTGGCCGGGTTTTTCGCCTCGAACTCGTCCGCCACCTCGCGCGCCAGCCTGGCCGCCGCCACGTTGATGTCGTACACCAGGTGTTCCATGTGGTAGTCGGCCATGGCAACCGAGGTGGCGTTGAAGGTATTGGTTTCGAGAATGTCCGCCCCGGCGGCCAGATAATCGGCGTGGATTTCGCGGATGATGTGCGGCTGGGTCAGCACCAGGAGGTCATTGTTGCCCTTGAGATCGCCCTCGTGGTCTGCGAACTGGTGATGGCAGGCGCAGCCGCCGTGACTGTGCGTGCCGCGGTATTCGTCTTCCCCCAGCTTGTAGCGCTGGATCATGGTGCCCATGGCGCCGTCGAGGATCAGGATGCGCTGTTGCAGTTGCTGGTGAAGGAGGGCGGTGCGTTCGGAACGGTTCATGATTATGGCAGTGTTATTCGGGCGGGAAAGGGTGTAATAATATCATCAGACGCCAACTCTCTGAACGACAAGGAGGTTCCGGATGGAACATCTATCCCCCAAGCAAGCCCATGAGCTTTTGCACACTCGCCGCGAAGCGGTATTCATCGACGTGCGCAGTGAAATGGAATTCCTGTTCGTCGGCCACCCCGACAATTCGATCCTGATTCCCTGGGTGGACGCACCGGATTGGGAGGTGAATCCGCACTTTGTTTCCCATGTCAAAACCGCCGCCAGCATCAACCGTCCGGTGGTGCTGATCTGCCGCTCCGGCCGGCGCTCGGTGGAAGCCGGACATGTGCTGGAACAAGCTGGACTCACGGAGGTGTACAACGTGCTGCATGGTTTTGAAGGCGATCTGGATGACCACTATCACCGCAACACGGTTAATGGCTGGCGCTTCGACGGCCTGCCCTGGACGCAAACCTGAGTTACAGACCGGGCTAGATCCCGGTCTCCGATTTCATCGCCAATACTGCGAATTCTTCAGCAGGCAGCGGACGGCTGAAATAAAACCCCTGCACTTCGTCGCATCCCTGGGCGCGCAGATATTCCAGCTGCGCCAGGGTTTCCACCCCCTCGGCAACGACCCGCAGCTTCAGGCTGTGCCCCAGGCTGATGACCGCGTTGGTGATCGCGGCATCGTCCGGATCTGAGCAGATATCGCGTACGAAGGATCGGTCGATCTTTATTTTTGAAATCGGCAGGTGTTTAAGGTAACTCAGGGAAGAGTAGCCAGTGCCGAAATCGTCGATCGAAATCAGGATGCCGAGGGTGTCCAGCTGGCGCAGGGTCGTGATCGTGGCCTGCAAATCCTGGATCAGGATGCTTTCGGTGACTTCCAGTTCCAGCCACTCCGGCGCCAGGCCGGAGTCATTCAGCGCCTGGGAGACCATATCGGCCAACCCGCCCTGGCGGAACTGGCGTGCGGATAGATTGACCGCCATGCGTAGCGGCGGCAGCCCGGCGCTTACCCAGGCGCGATTCTGGATGCAGGCGGTGCGCAAGACCCACTCCCCGACAGGAACGATCAAGCCGATTTCCTCCAGCAGGGGGATGAATTCCGCCGGCGAAACCAGCCCCCGTTCCGGATGCTGCCAGCGCAGCAATGCCTCCACTCCGGTGATCCGGCCGCTTTGCAGGCAAATCTGCGGCTGGTAGTGCAGCAGGAATTCGTCACGCTCCAGCGCGCGGCGCAGGCTGGTTTCCAGAATCAGGCGCCGGGGTTCGCCCCCGCTCATGCCAGGGGTGTAAAAATGGTAGTCGTTGCCGCCCTGCGTCTTGGCATAGGACATGGCGACATCCGCGTTCCGGATCAAATCCTCTGCGCTGTCGGCATCAAACGGACAAAGCGCAATACCGACACTGAGGGTAACGAAAATCTCCTGCACCCCCAGATCGAACGGCTCGGCCAGGGCGGCAAAAATTTTGCCACATACTCGTTCGACGCACTGCTTGTCGCCAACATCGGCCAGCAGAACGGCAAATTCGTCGCTGCCCAGGCGGGCAACGGTGTCGCTGCCGCGCACGCTCCCCGCAAGACGCTCGGAGAGCGCCTGCAACAGCCTGTCTCCGAAGGCGTGGCCGAGGGTGTCGTTGACCGCTTTAAAACGGTCCAGATCAATATGCAACAGCGCCGCCAGTCCGCCACTGTTTTGCACCGCGGCCATGGCCTGTTTCAGGCGTTCATCCAGCAAGGCACGGTTGGGCAATTCCGTCAGGGGATCGTAATAGGCCAGATGATGGGCGCGCGCCTCGGCTGTTTTTTTCTCGGACAGGTCGGCGAATATCCCCAGGTAGTTGAGCGTTTCACCTTGTTCGTTGCGGACGGCGACGATGGACAGCCATTCCGGATACACCTCGCCGCTCTTGCGCCGATTCCAGATTTCACCCTGCCAGTAGCCGTATTTGACCAAGGCGTTCCACATGGCCTGGTAAAACGCGCCATCATGCCGGTCCGAGCGCATCAAGCGAGTGTTGTTGCCAACGGCCTCCTCCTCGCTGTACCCGGTAATCGTGGTGAAAGCCCGGTTGACGCGCAGGATGTTGGACTTGACATCGGTAATCATGATGCCCTCGATGCTGTTTTCGAACACCTTGGCGGACAGGCGCAGATCCTCCTCGCGATGCTGCAATTCTTCCTTGGCCAGCCGCAGCTTGTCGCGTTCGTCCTTCAGTTCGGCAATATGCTGCGCCTGGAGCGCCTCGCGCTCCCTGCCCTGTTCGACAAGCTGCTGGTGGGAGCTCTCGAGGCGCTGCTGCACTCCTCTGATAATCAGGTAAAACATGGCGAACAGCAGCGCGCCGACAGGCAGGTAGTAAAGGCTGACAGAACGCATGGTGGCGTGGATTCCCTCTTGGCTCCGCGTCTTGTCGCGCAGAAGAATCATCTTGCCCACTGCGCGCCCACCCGCTTCACTGACGGGAATGACGCCGGCGTAATAGTGCTTGTCGTCGATCTTGAAGTCTCTCCCACCCTTGCCTGCGCGGGACAATACGCTTGCCACGCTTGCAGCTGGCAGATCGAGTGTCTGGTGGATGATCGCGGCATCGGGGAGGTGTTCCCAGTCCGCGCGGCGCTTGAGCATCCGCATCCCTTCCTCCCAGGACTTGCGCTTAAGGAACTGCTTGTCGATCAGGAGCACGAGTTCGACGCCGATAATCATCCTGACCCCTTGCAACACCTCCTCGAGCTCCTCGCCCAGCTCCACATAGCCGACCAGCCCCTGCTCATCGCGCATGGGCGCGACCATGCGCAGGGTGAAGGTGCCGATCGGACCCAGCTCGACGCCGGAGGCAATTTCACCGCTTTTTTCCGCTGTCAGGGTGGTATAGCGATTGATGGTGTCGCCATGACGCTCCGGCTGATGCACGCGCAGCACGTTGACCCGGTTGGCGTCTTCGAAATAGAAATGGGTGACACCGTAGCGCTCACGCAAGCGTTCAAACAGCGGCCCGGCGCGGTCGAGCAGTGCGCCGCGGTCCTTGGCGCGCAGCGCGGCCTGCATGGCCGAAACAAAGTCCTGGTCGGCGCTCTCCTTCTCGTGTTGGTACAGACTGGAATAGAACATGCCCAGCAAGCCCGCCAGCACCAGGGCGAGGGGCAGCAGAATGACGGTTTTCAGGCGGGTACGTCCATTCATTCCCGAGTCAGCTCCAAAAAAACCATGCGACCACAAATGTTATAGGCAGAAGCGCAATTTATCAGAAATCGCGCAATTTGGGATGGATTGATCATCTTGCCCAGATTCAGGCCAGCACCACGCCCAGTGCACGGCCAATCAGGTAAGTCGCCCCGCCTGCGGCCCCGCCGATCGCCAGCATGCGCAGCCCGCCCAGCCATGCATGCCGCCCGGTGAACAGGCTGAGCGCCGCGCCCACCGCAAACAGGGCCACAGCCGTCGTTCCAATCGCAGAAAACAAGGCTGGCATGCCTGTGGCGACAAGAAATGGCAGCAGCGGCACCATGGCGCCGATGGCAAAGGCAAAAAAGGAAAACAGCGCGGCACCCCAGGGCGAGCCCAGTTCATCCGGGTTCAGGCCCAGTTCCTCGCGCGTCAGGGTGTCCAGCGCCTGGTCAGGATCGGCGATCATTCTTTCCGACAGGCGCCGAGCCTCTTCGCGCTCCAGCCCCTTGGCCTGGAAAATCAGCGCCAGTTCAGCCGCTTCTTCTGAAGGGTATTGCTCCAGCTCGTCACGCTCCAGTCCGATCTGGTATTCGTACATTTCGCGCTGCGAACGCACCGATAGATACTCGCCTGCCGCCATGGAAAAGGCCCCCGCCAGGAGGCCTGCGATGCCGGAGAGCATGATCACGCCGCTCTGCCCGGACGCGCCCGCCACCCCCATGATCAGACTGGCATTGGAAACCAGGCCGTCGTTGACGCCAAACACTGCCGCCCGCAGATTGCCGCCACCCATGCCTTTGTGGCGCAGGCCAATCTGTTCAAGCGCGGTGGGCATGGGATGGCCGGCAGGCGCGGAAGCATAGAGCGACATGCCGCGTACCTTCATGGCCGCCAGCACCGGCCGCATTGCGCGCACCCCAAAACGCCGCACCAGGCCCGCCGCAATGCGCACGCGCAGCTCGGGCAGGTAGGCCTGCGGCACCGCCACTCCCGTTTTTGCAGCTTCCGCCGCCCATATCTCCGCCTGCCGCTCGGCCGCTTGAGCCAGTTCGAGAAAAAGGATCTGCAAGGGCGTGCCCGATTCGGCATCCGAAATGATGCGGTAGAGGTAGGCGGAGCGCTTTTCCTCGCGCCAGGATTCCAGCACGTCCATCAGGAGATCAGGAACCGAAACGCCGGTACTGCACTGCTTCTGCGATATGCGCCGGGGAAATTTGCTGCACCCCCGCCAGGTCGGCGATGCTGCGCGCCATCTTGAGAATGCGGTGATAGGCGCGCGCGGAGAGATCAAGGCGGCTGATGGCCTGCTTGAGCAGCGTCATGCCCGCTGCGTCCGGCTGGCAATGGAGCTCGATCTCCTTGCTGGAAAGCCGTGCGTTGGGCTTGCCCTGGCGCGCCAGTTGCAACAGGCGCGCCGTCTCCACCCGTCCCCGGATGGCTGCGCTGGGCTCGCCTGCGGCAGCTTGCGTCAGCTCGTGCTCCGGCAGCGCGGGCACTTCAATCTGCATGTCGATACGGTCGAGCAGGGGGCCGGAGATCTTGCCCCGATAGCGCGACACCAGATCCGGCGTGCAGCGGCACTTGCCGTTGGGATGGCCGAGATAGCCGCAGGGACAGGGGTTCATTGCCGCCACCAGCTGGAATTGCGCCGGGAATTCCGCCTGCCGGGCAGCGCGGGAGATGGTGATGCGGCCCGATTCCAGCGGCTCGCGCAGGGCTTCCAGCGCTTTTCTATCAAACTCCGGGAGTTCGTCGAGAAACAGCACGGAGTGGTGCGCCAGGCTGATTTCGCCGGGCCGCGGATTGCTACCGCCGCCCACCAGTGCCACGCTGGAAGCAGAATGGTGCGGCGCGCGCAAAATGCGGCGGCGCCAGTTTTCGAGGCGGAAACCGCCGTTGAGGGACTGGATCGCGGCCGCTTCAAGCGCTTCGGCTTCTGTCATTGGAGGCAGGATGCCGGGCAGGCGGCTGGCCAGCATGGATTTTCCGGTGCCGGGCGGACCCGACATGAGGATGCTGTGGCCGCCCGCAGCCGCCACTTCGAGAGCACGCTTGGCCTGAGACTGGCCTTTGACCTCGCTGAAATCAGGCTCCAATGCCGCCGCTTCCGCAGCCAAGGGCGGAACGTGGCGGATGAGCGTCTCCTGGCCCGCCAGGTGCGCGCAGACTTCAAGCAACGAGTCTGCCGGAAATATCTCCGCCGCGTCCACCAGCGCGGCTTCGTCCGCGTTGGCCCGCGGCAGGATGAAGGCGCGGCCATCCTTGCTGGCTTTGCAGGTCATTGCCAGCGCGCCGCGAATCGGGCGCAGCTCGCCCGTCAGCGCCAGTTCACCGGCAAATTCATAGTCCTTGAGGTGTTGCTGGGGTAGCTGGCCGGAAGCAGCGAGGATGCCCAGCGCAATCGGCAGGTCGAAGCGTCCGCTTTCCTTGGGCAGGTCAGCCGGAGCCAGATTCACCGTGATGCGGCGCGCGGGGAATTCGAAACGCGCATTCTGCAATGCGGCGCGCACCCGGTCGCGTGCTTCCTTTACTTCCGCTTCGGGCAGACCGACCAGGGTAAAGCTCGGCAAGCCGTTGGCCAGATGCACTTCCACTGTCACCAGCGGCGCGTCCATGCCGTTCAGGGCGCGGCTGTAGAGGACCGCGAGGGACATGATGAATACCCCTAAAAGCAGTTGAACCGCAAAGGAAGCAAGGGAATGCGAAGAAATCCAAGAGCTTGGGCGCTTTGTGCTGCCCTCCTAAATGGGTGGGCCATCACAATTTGTTAACCCGTTGGTTTGCCTTGCGAGCCTTCGCGTCCTTTGCGGTGAAATGCCGTTTTTAAGATTACTGAGGCTTGGTGGATTCTGGCTGGAACTGTTTCTCCATGGCCGCCACCTGGGCTTCCAGCTTGTCGAGTTTTTCGCGTGTGCGCACCAGTACGGCCTGCTGCACTTCGAATTCTTCCCGCGTGACCAGATCCAGCTTGGAAAAGAGTCCCTGCAAGGAAGCGCGCAGGTTTTTCTCCACATCGCCCGCCGGTGAAGCCGCAAGCACCTGGCTGATTTTAGCGTTGATTTCGTCGAGTACTTTATGGTTGAGCATGACATCCCTCCTGTTGGCGGCAGTCTACCAGAAATACCCTATTCCGCATCCGGGCAAATGCGGTTTGATTAACCCCACAATACTCCTTGGTCATTCCAGCAAAAAACCATAAACTGTGTCACGAAAAAAGATAATGCATGACTACAAGAATGATACGAAATTTGCCCGTGTGAGAGCAATCGTGCAAAACAACCAAATCCAGGGCACGAGCTGCCGGTTTTTTTATTTCATGCTGTGATCAGCACCGAATTTGGCTGATCTACGCTGAGGCCCGCCACAGCGAGTTTCCCTAGGGATCAAGTGGATTCACCATACCCCGGTGCTTTCCACAACCCGATCCGGTTTCCATCCGCTTGGCTCCCAGCCGACACCTGGAAACTAGCTCATTCTTCCTAGGAGTCAGCATGGCCAAAATCAAACTCACCAAGTCCGCTATAGACGCGGCGCAACCCCAAGCGCAGTCCGTCGAACTGCGCGATACCCTGGTGCCCGGCTTCATGTGTAAGGTTACACCAGCAGGCCGCAAGGTGTTCATGCTCCAGTACCGGACCAATGCCGGGCAGCGGCGCAAGCCCGCCATCGGCCTGTACGGCGAACTGACCGTCGAGCAAGCCCGCGCACTGGCGCAGACCTGGCTGGCCGAGGTTCGCAAAGGCGGCGATCCCGGCGGCGACAAGGCCGCGGCGCGCAAGGCGCCTACTGTCAAGGAACTGTGCGACCGCTTCATGTCGGACTACTCCAAGCAACGCAACAAGCCCAGCACCCAGAAAGGCTATCAAGGCAACATCGACCGCAACATCATCCCGATCCTGGGGCGGATGAAGGTTCAGGACGTGACACGCCCCGACGTAGCGGCGATGATGAAGAAGCTGGAGCGCACGCCGATGGAGGCCAACCACACACTTGCCGTCATGCGCAAAATGTTCAACATGGCCGAAATCTGGGGCTTGCGGACGGATGGCACGAACCCGTGCCGGCACATCCCCCAATACCCTCAAGGCAAGACCACCCGGCTCATCACCGACGAGGAAATGGGCAAGTTGTTCAGGCATCTGGACAAGGTGGAGGCAGAAGGCAGCGAACCACCCATCGTCACGCTGGCCATCCGCTTGCAGTTCGAGTTCGCGGCGCGCCGTTCCGAAATCCTATTGCTGGAGTGGACCTGGGTCGATCTGGAGAACCGGCGCGTGGCTTGGCCTGACAGCAAGACCGGCGGCATGTCCAAACCGATGAGCGAGGAAGCACACCGCCTGCTTTCGACTGTGCCCAGGCACGAAGGCTCGCTCTATGTGCTGCCGTCGCTGCGCGATCCGCTCAAGCACATGACGAACGGGGAGCACTACAACGGCTGGAGCCGCATTCTGAAAGCTGCCGGCGTGCAGCACGTCGGCACGCACGGCATCCGGCACCGTTCGGCCACGGACATCGCCAATTCGGGCATCCCGGTCAAGGTCGGCATGGTGCTGACCGCGCACAAGACGGTGGCGATGTTCATGCGCTACATCCACACCGAGGATGCGCCGGTGCGTCAGGCGGCTGAACTGGTGGCAAACCGGCGCAAGACGGTGGTGGCGGGCACGATTGCCACACCAATCTCTGTATCTTGACTGTCATTCGTTTATAGACGAAAATGATAACCTACGAGATTGAGCACTACCTGACTCCCGGTGAGCACAAGGACTTGTACATCGACTGGCTGAAGCGGTTACGCGACATGCAAGTCAAGGTTGCGGTGGCACGGCGCGTGACCCGCATCGAGCAAGGCAACTTCGGTGACCACAAGTTCTGTCGCGAAGGCGTGTGGGAACTGCGCATCGATGCGGGGCCGGGCTACCGGGTGTACTACGCCTTGTCGGGCCGGCGTGTGGTGTTGCTGCTGTGTGGCGGCGACAAACGCACGCAGGACGCGGACATCGCTCGGGCGGTGGATTACTGGCAGGACTGGCAACGGAGAACAGATGATGAGAAGTAGACCCCACGACGATGCGATGGCCGAGTTGTACCGCAACGATCCTGCGTTCGCGCTGGAAGTGGTCAACGGCATTCTGGAAGACGGCGACCAGGCCGAACTGCTGATCGTGCTGCGCCAGATGGCCCAAGCCTTCGGCGGCGTACAGGCGGTGGCCGAGCAGGCGCACCTGAACCCGACGCAGCTTTATCGTACGCTCTCGCCGAAGGGCAATCCGGCGCTCAACAGCTTACTGGCAATCCTCAAGGTGATGGGACTGCGGCTGGCGGTCCAACCGCTACCCGCGTCCGCGGCGCCGACCGCGTAAAAAAATTTAACGAGTGAAATCCCTCGCAGGATCAAAGCTTCACACACGGGTATCGATTTTTAATATTGGCATTAAAGTACGTTCCCTTGGAGCCAGCACTCATCAGCCCATCGTGTTCGCCATCAGGTACTCCTGCGTACTCATACACAGCTCCGTTCTTAAATTCCACTTCAAGGGCTTGTCTATCTACGTCATAGCCAACTGCGCTGAGATTGCTTGAAGAAACTGGTGTACGTTCCATAGTATTGTCTCCGTCGGTTGTAAATCAAACTTTTGGTTTCACTGGCTGCTTTGTACCGCCAGCGTTTGGATCTTGTTTACGCCAAGCTTCAACTAAAGGCTTGTAGTCTTCATTCTGTACCGACTCAGTCCAGCCTCCACTCTTTATACGCTTCCCATCATCTCCTTTTGGTACAACGACCAGCGGATCGTCACTATCAGGTCGCCGGCCTTCCGGGGGACGGTCAATGATTGCGCGTATCGGCATGTTGACGGCTTCTCCGACAATCAATGCTTCGCCAGTACGAAGAACAGGGAGCATCGAGAAGAGGCCCTTGAGGTTGTCTGACGCACATGAGGTGACTTGAGTACGATCTGAATCATTGGTGAGGCGCAAAGCAATGATCGTGCCGCACTGTGAAAGGATGGTTGTGTCAACCTCAGAAGGACGCTGACTGACTAGCATTAGCCCAACCCCGTATTTTCGTCCCTCTTTCGCGATGCGCCGGGCCGCAGTAGCTGCCCGGCTCTTTGACTGAGCACCGAGATACACATGCGCTTCTTCCATAACGATGAGTAAAGGTCTCTCCCGACCGCCTTCCTGCTTCAGCCGCCCCCAGAACACAGCGTCATACAGAATTCGTAAGACAGCCCCGACAAGATCGTCGACGATTGCGGTGGGAATGCCTGACAAATCAAAGACAGAAATGGGTGCATCCGCACCTATCCACGCCGCAAGCAATGCATCAAGATCAGCTTGAGTTGTACCATCCTTTGCGACCGCCCATTCGCCAGGGCGAAAGAGAAACTGCATGCGGGGGTCACGTAGCTTGCTCTCCAAAATATCAAGGTGCGCGCGGGGCAGGTCACCATAAAGACCTGCGTACACCTTGTCAGGATCTTCCTTTACGTCCTTGAGCGGACGAAATCGAGGACGCTCAAGCTTGTCTGAATCGCCAACCGCATTTATTGGAGGAGCGCCATCTTGAATATATGCTCGCGTCGCCTCGGTCTGATTTTGGTTTTTACTGACACTGTGCGTCGAAGAATGCAGTGAGTACAAATCGTGCCAGAGCTGATACACCGAGAATGGTAACGGAGTATCCACCGTGACGGTGAGATCAGGCAAACCATGGGGGACACCGCCCGCTTTCGACGCTCTTTTGCCGGACAACAGCCTTTCTTGTAGCAACGTCAGAGGCGTACCCGATACGGGACCCATGGCTAACGAAATAAACTCCTCCGCTGTGAGCGCCCAAAATGGAACATGCAGTTCCCGCTCTCCTGCGGCGGTATCCGCTCCAACCCTAAATACTCGGGCCTGATCACCAAACGCCTTCGCATACTCGCCGTGAAGGTCAAACAATACGACGCGAGCGGACTTGAACCGCGTTCGATCAGAAACAGCACCAAGCAGATTCGCCACGGCATTCGATTTCCCAGAGCCCGTGCTTCCCACTACTGCAGAATGACGGCTGACCAAGCGGTTCATGTCGAGATACGCACGGATCGACTCGGCGCTGGCGACGCGCCCAACGGCGACAAAGCCATCTTCATCTCCAGGCGCGTAGACAGTTTTCAAGTCCGATTCGGTTACGACATGAACAGAGTCGCCGATGGAGGGGTACTGCGCAATGCCGCGTTCAAATTTTGTGCCGCGACGTCCTTGACCGACGAGTTCAATCCTGAGCCATCGATTGCCGAACTGAGGGGCAAGTTCCGGTGGCCCAGGGGCCGCTCCGGCCCCAACCTGTGAAATCACCCCATAGAGATCTACGTATCCAGATGGAATACGGACAAATCCCCCGACTTGTCCGACGCGATATGCCTCACCATTAACAAATAGAAGTCCGCCCGGTGTGCTCTCTGCAAGTTTCACGCTCACGCTTGAGCCGTTTACATCCTCGACGGTACCGAGCCGTGAAGGGTCGGGATTAGACGACGGGCTGCGCATCATGATTGCTCCCACCGCAAAGTTGTTCGAGGAAAAGACCAAAATAGTGGAAGTCTCCGAGACGGCTACGCGGCTGTAGTTCTTTGGGATCGCCCCCGGTTACCGCTTCTTCCATCAGCCATGGCGTGTGTTCGTGGCCGCCAATGGTTCCAGGCCGGTACCGCCCCACGCGAGTTCCTACGACTGCTCCGTCCCAAGCAAGAACCGTGAGATTGCTCTGTTTTACTGCGTAGTCGACAACCCTCGAATGTTGTCCGAGACCCGAGTACATCAGCGCGAAGCATTGAGCGTTTCGGTTGCCTCGCAATCCATCTAGCAAAACCTCATTGAGGTGGTCGTCGAGAAAGGAATAGCCGCACACAACCAGCCTCGGAGCATCCTTTCCGTGAAAAAATGCTCTTAGTCGATCGAGCATTGCCAGGTATGGCATGCGACGGCTTTGGTCGTACTTGAGATGCGATGGGAAGATCATTACCTTGCCCGCTGCGGCCTCGCGTGTGACGCGAACAACACGCGTGATCTTCGCCCCGTTCACGATCTCCTCGCTCTTCTCCCAATTTATGGAGCCGTGTAGCTTCCACAGTCTCGTCCACCTAGCAGGAATCACATCGTGTTCGATCGATGCTAAATCGAACCATGGTTCGCGCGAACCAACAAAACCATCGAAGTGCGGCAACGGATGCTGTTCAAGCGCCTGTTCAAAAAGCAAGTCATAGTTGGGCGTAAATATTTCCGCTGGCGAGTCACGGTGAACGCCACCGATCCACGATGCAAAGCGGTTGTATGAACTGCGGTACGCGGGTAGTGGCTTACGCATCTCAGTTGCGATCAGTGCACAGACTTGGTCATCGAGGTCACTCAAGTCCTTCTTCGACATTCCCAAAATTTCCGCACTTCCACGGCGATTGGCCAGAGTACGCAGTTCGGTCAGCACGTCTTCAACGGTTGGATCTTTGCCATCCGCTGGTTTGCATTCGACACACAACGCATCCCAATTTTCCTTGAATTTCGATGTGGCTCCAGGGGTACTGTCGTTTGCCTGCAGCCCGGCCGCGACACGCTTCGTCAGTTCCACGACGGCCGGGATCAGCACGACGCTGTCTTTGCCGGCCGCATCGTAAATCCCAAGTGGGCAACCTGCACCAAGGAAACAGCCGATACGCTGCTTATCATCTTGAAGCACTTGCCGCAGATTTCTTGCTTGTTGCGCTGCGTCGTGGAGCGGAGGTAACGGGATTGTCGATGTCGATGTCGGTGCAGCGGCAGCGGCGGGTGCCGCAACCGGGGCAGTGCTTGCGCTTTGGTTTTTTGTCACGATTTTTAGATCCCTTAAGTTTCTTCGTTAGGCCCCGGCAATGCTTCCCAGCTCAAGCCCTCAATTTCCTGCAATGTCTTCCCCGCTATGCCTTGCAGGTCACCATACATTCCCACCGTGGCACCCATGACACGCTCGATTTGCTCTTCGCGTTTGGCCCATTGCTTCATGATGACTTTGCGTTCTTTGTCCAAATCTTCCTGCATCGACGAGAAGGCTTCCACGATCGCTTCCACGCGATGGCGAAACCGTGGGCCGGTCAAATATTGGTACACCATCTCCGTCTTGGTCTGCTGCCCTTCGTTGACTTGGCGGGCCATACTCACCTGCAGCAACGTATGGCGAAGTACGGTTGCCACTGGCAGTGCCGCCCGTGGATTGGTCACCCAGACACCGTCAATCACGTCAAAGGCTTCGACGCCCTTCGGAAGAACCTGGCTCACGAGAACCGATATTTCAGCCTTGGCCGTTCGTTGATCATCACGCAGCTTGGTCAGCCAGCCGTCGCTCCAGTTTTTGGTACGCTTTGACTCCCAGAGGATCGCTCCGCTTTGCTGCCCAGCCTGACTGATCACCCGTTGCAGCACATCGCCGCCAAATTCGCCTTTCGCGACGGGTTCAATGGAGTCGAACGGAAACTTCGCGCGCAGCAGATTTTCAAGATCCATTTCCTGGACTTCACCTTGCAACTGCTGGGAGCCTTGCTCCGCCTTCTGCTTCAGTTCTTCGATCTTCTGCTGCATCGATGCGATGGTCTGGTCTTTCTCCATCACCTTGAGCTTCAAACCATCCTCAGCTTCTCGTTTCGCCGCGGCGCGAACTTCACTTAGGCCGTCCTGCACCCGCTTTTCAACCGTGAGTTCCAATTCGCGCCTGGCATCGTCCAGCTCTCGTTGCTTCTTGATCAAATCGGCCTGCGCCTTCTGAGCCTCAGCCAACTTCTCGTCACGCACCTTCAGTACTTCCTGCAGTTCCACCAGCTCACGCGCCTTCGCGTCAAGCTCCGCCGCGCTGGCGAGTTTTGCCTTCTTAGCCTCTTCCGCTATGACGCGTGTACGTTCAGTTCTTAATTGCGCCGCTACCTGATCCGCAACTTGTTCATCAAGAGTGCGTTTTGCCTCTATGACTTGCTTTTCCTTCTCGCGAATGCTCTGTTCGCGTTTTGCAACCTCTTCATCCTTTTGCAGGAGCTGCTGCTCATACTGTTGGCGCGTTGCGGCAATCAGCGGAGCTGCGAGCGATTCGGTCAACCGAATCTCAGTCTTACAATTCGGGCAGATAATTGTTGGTTCTGTCATTGATAACGCTCACTGCGTGCATCGCCAGGGCTCTCGATATCCGCGTCCTGTTCCTGGAGGTAGGCGTTACCCTTGAAAAAGGTAGATTGACGTGACATCGAAATTGGGAATTCGCTGATTGCGACACTAATTTGGTGCGTGAATAGCTGCGGCTTCAAGTGGAAATTCCTCTTCATCCAAACCGAATGCCAAACAGCCCGCCATCTTCCGTGGCATCGGTCAAGCGCGTTGTAAGCACATGGTCATTGAGATCGAAGCCCTCAATGGTTTCTTTAAAGGCGTCGTCTTCGTTCATCGTCACGATGTACTGAAAACCAAGTTCCTGCGAAATTTCCGAGCCAAGGCGCAAAGCACTGATCACTTGCCGGCCGTCTACGCCGTCGAACAGGTGGCTGTCATGGATCAGGAAACGCGGACCGATCTGACGCTTGGCGCACAAGCGCATCAGCATCATGTCAAAGCAGAAAATCTGCATGTTCTTGATGCCCTTGCTGCGCTGGCCCTGCATTGGAAACTTGAACATCGGGCCGTTGGAGGTTTCGTCGACAGTCATGCTGCCAGCCGACTCGTAGAGCCGCTGCGATGTTTCCTCGAAGGCGACGATGGCTTCGGCCAGCCGATCTTTCTGCTCGGAAAAATCGCGTCGCAGCCGGATCGTGAGCCGGTTGCGCTCAATTTCCAGTTCGTTTTTTGTGCCTTCGAGCTGCTCCGCTGCTTCGAACCGCTGCCGCAGCGATTCCACTTCTGATTCCAGGCGGCCTAGCTCTCCCTGCAACTTGAGGAATTGGTCCAGCGCGCCATGACTCCTGAGAATGCCCATGATTTCCGCGCGGCGCTGGTCGAGTTGCGCCTTCTTGCTGTCGCGAAGCTCGATGCGCAGCTTGGCCGCTTCGAGTTCGCTGGACAGGTAGTCCTTGCGGTTGCGCACCACCGATTGATGGAAGCTCTTCACATCCTCATAACGGCGCTTCACGAGACCGGGAAGCGCAACACCTGCTTCCTGATAAACCGCTTGCAGGTCTTCCAGATCGGGAGGGATCTCGGAGGCCAGCGCACCTTCCAGGTCACGGATGGCAGCGAAATCGATGGTATTGGCATTGGCCAGTTCATTGAGCTGGCGCGTCAGTTTGGCGCTTTCGACTTCCAGTTCCCGATATTCGGGCAATACCTGGAAGGACTCGGTTTCCGCATAAAGTTTCTTGAGACGGGCCTCCTGTAGGGTCAACTGCGTGCGCAAGTCAGCGGCCTTGCCGATGATCGAGCCGAATGCGCCCGTACCGGCTGCTTTTTTTAGCTCATCCAATGTCTTTTCACGATCACGAACGGCCTGCCAGTCGCGCGCAATCTGCCAGTCCAGCCCGAGGAGGAACATCAGCGCCATTTGCATGTCGCCTGTTCCTTGCATGGTGGCCTGTTTCTCCGGTGTGGTGAATGCTCCGCTCATCTGGCGACGCACAAAGTAGGCGAACAGTGACCGGAAGGAAGGGGGTTTGCTGCCTGCCGCTTCGAGGCTGCTCAAGCCGAACATTTCTTCACCGAGGCACGTGACCCAATCGGTTGCCGACAGTTTGCGCTTGGCCGCTGGTGGTGTCGTCACGTAGATCTTGGCTTTGGCGCTACCACTACGCTCGACGACGGTACGCGCATCCTTCAAATCGAAATCCATGCCGAAGGTGTATTCGGCCAATTCTGGCGTGCGGAAGATGGAATCAGGACCGGCTTCCGAGCCGGTTAGGAAATGAACAGCTTCAATGAAACTGGTTTTACCTGCGCGATTGCGGGTTTGCTTACTGGTTGATCCTTCGGTTTTTTGGGCTAGCAGCACGTTCAGACCCGGCTTCAGATCACCGAGATTCTTGAAGGTGGGCAGCGTGCTGAATAGGTTATGGATCAAGCTGTCCTCCGTGCAACAAGGCCGTTTTCAAGTTCAATGGTTCCAAGGGAGTACAGCAGATCCAGCGCCAGCACGAACCAGTCGTAGGTGATTCGCCGAGGATGCGTGGCACCCAGCCCTTGGCCCTGTAGGTTCAATTCTTCCCACAGTGCGGAGACCGTCTTGGGACGTGCGAGAAAAGTCAGAACATGACCGCCCACAGTGAGCAGCGCACGATCTTGCGGGAGATGCTTGGACGGCAGGATCATGCTGACCTCACCGCTTGGGCATCTTCGAATATTTCGCACTTGTCGAACAGGTAGGCCATGACCGCCAGCACCGCCGCCTTGTGGGTGGGTGTCGTGTTCACGACTCCTCCCGCCCAGGTTTCAAGTTGTCCAAAGATTTCATCGGGATGAAACGCGGGTGTCGCATCCCTCAGAGACACGTATTGGCTCTTGAAGGCCGAGGCAATTTGTTCGCCATACACAGGGTTCTTCCAGTTATCGAAGAACTGCATGACTAGTGGCGACTTCTGCATACCGATCTTCAAAAAATCGGCGACCACCTGAGACAGAAGGTTTGCCTCGATCTTTCCTCGCGATACGTCCTTGACTTCGCTCGTTGCTGGCGCAGGGGCAACGCTGATATGCGTGAGTACGGCCATCAAATCGCTGTAGCCCAGATTGACGTTTGCTTCCATGGTCAGCGATGGGCCGAACCAGGATTCGAGATCCTGCAGATTGAGCTGGCGAAACTTCGCCAGCATTTCTTCCCAGCCGCAGTGGCCGATCTTGATCTTCGGGTTTTCTTGCGCGAGCTTGGCCAGCGCTTCGATGATGTGGGGCCCAAGGCGCCCATCAGGTGCGTTATGGACAAAGGTCCACTCATCAAAATATTTTTCCCAATGCTCTTTTGCGCCCTCGAAATCCTCATTGATCTTCTTGATGGCTTCGGCAGCACTCAACTCATTGGGCGCATAGCTCTGAAATAGGGTTCGGTCCGAAGGCAGGTATCCGTCGTTTTTCCGGTCGCCGACGTTGCCCCATGGCCGGCAGGCCATGAAATCATTCGGGTGGGCTTTCGCCATCAGTTTTTCGAATAGGCGCTGAAATCCGTCTCCCTTGGCTTCAAGGAAGATGATGCGGAAATCTTTTTCGTAGCTGAGCTGTTGTACGCGATCCATGCGGTTCAGGGCCAAGAACGGTTAAATGTCTTCAGGCACGACCTCATGGTGTCTTCCGATCCGAATGGGGGAGCGCACGATTGACGTCAAATGGCAGCGCTTTGTCCGCCGCAATGCGGGTCAGCAGCATCCGGATGGCATCCGAAACGGATAGACCCATTTCGGCCAGAACGCTGGTCGCCTCTTCTTTGATATGCCCATCAATTCGGGCACGAACAACATCGGTACTGGCCATTTCATATGCTCTAAGTTTTTGTAGCTACATTGTGGCTCATTTATGCCATTGGGTCACTTACTTTCTGTAACGAGTGATTTGGTGTCCCGGCGTGCCGCCGTCGGGCTCGCGGGCGTTGCCCCACGTCTCGTGCCGAGTCGCGGCCATGCGGCTTTGATCCCTGACACATCCGGCCGTCTCTGCGTTCCCAGCCTGCGCGCTTCGCTTGCCCAGGGGCAATGGAGTGTGGTGGGGTGGCCTTGCTGTTCCCTTCAACGTACCACGCTGTTCTCGCTGTCAAGGTCTGCGCGCACACGGTGTGCGCTTGCGTCCTGGCGGCCGTCTGCGAACCCTGACAACTGCGCTGCAGCGTGCTGGAGCCGGTCTCGGGCAATTCCGCCCGCTATAGACCGGAGCAGACCATGTCGCAACTTTCTCTTTCCCTCGATTCTTCCCTTCTCGTTCGCGATGTCGCGGGCGACTACCGTCCGGCCAATGCCGACGAGGTGCTGCAAGCCGCACAGCGGCTACTGGGTGCGCAACTGCGCGGGCGTGAGGTGCTGACTTCGCCGCAGGCGGTGCGCGACTTCCTGCGCGTGAAACTGGGTGGTTTGGAGCACGAGGTGTTCGCGGTGCTGATGCTCGATGCGCAGAACCGCCTGATCGAATACGTCGAACTGTTCCGGGGCACGGTGAGTCAGGCATCGGTGTATCCGCGCGAGGTGGTCAAGGAATCACTGGCGTTCAACGCCGCAGCGGCGATTTTTTGCCATAACCATCCGTCGGGTGTCGCCGAACCATCGCGGGCCGACGAAGTGTTGACGCAGACGCTGAAAACCGCGCTGTCGCTGGTGGACGTGCGGGTGTTGGATCACCTGATCGTGGCAGGCAACGACGTCATGAGTTTCGCGGAACGCGGGCTGCTGTAGCCCGAGGGGGCATCGCCCCCTTTTTTGCTTCGTCTGTATACCGCTGCGCGCTGCGCTTGCCTCCAGGGGATCGGCTTTCGCCTATCCCCGCCGCGCCTTGCTTGTCGCCCCTGACAGTCGCCGAACAGGCTGCGCCTGATCGGCATAGCTAGGCGTGCCTTCGGCACGCAGGGGCGCTCGCCGCGCGGCGTTGGTTTCAGCGCATCTCCTGGCCCATCGGCCGCTGTTCGTCTTTCCCCAAGTCCATCGCTTTCTCCCGCGACCGTAGCCCGCAGTGCCCGGCCGTCAAGGCGCGCAGGGCCGA